>JBBRNA010000001.1:0-378594 GCA_038230575.1 Terriglobales bacterium
CTGAAACCGATTACGAGCGAGCCTGAGTTGGCAAAGCAAGAGCAACAGCAACATCATCAACGAGAGCGAAATGGCGCGCTTCCATGCGTGCACGCCGTAGTGTGCTTTGAAACTACTTGACACCGCCGACGTTGTCAGAGACGCGATGTTACGCCAATCATCATTCTTAACCATCTTTCCTGCAAATAAAGCTAGATGACAGCGGGCGCATGGCGCGCCAGAAGTGGCTATCGTCGATGGCGACCCCCACGTGGACGTAAGTGGCGGTATTCTCCAGCATTTGCACCTCAACCTGATATTTCTTCGACTCGAATTCGACCTCGTAGGATTGTAGGTGAGCTAACTGAGACGTGAGCTGCATGCACGACATCGCAGACCATCTTTTTATCTCCGCGTCCAGAACGGGCCGCCACTCTTCCCGTCGTTTCATCCCTCAATATTAACGCCCGCCCACAATCTGCGGCGACTCTACAATTAACTGAGGTAAGAGGAAATTTGACTAAAGATAATGGTTAGCGCCATCGCGATGTTTCATCAAGTCACAAACTGATGCTGGCCCTATTCGCCTTGATGAACTCAAACAGGCGCTCTGCAATCGGCTCTGCACTCTTGTAGTACGAATCGTCACAGAGACGTAATTTGGCGCCCCGCTTCTCGTCACGGGCACAGATTACTTTCTCGATTGCGTCCGATCCGAGGTGCGCTGTAACAAGCGCTTCTATCGCCTTTTGAGTGATGGTCGCCGTTTTCTTGCAGCCGATTCGGCGGAGAACGCCGACGATTATCGGCGCAAACTCCCTAGACGAGTTGATGAAGAATTGGTCATAACCGCCATTGTTTACTTCGCGCTCCAGCGCTTCGACCGCCAGCACGATGCGCTCCTCCATGGTCAAGCTCTCTCGGCTGCCACGCTGGGCCTTTTGGCCAATGGCCTCCTCAAATGCAAGGACCAACGAATCGCAACGGTACTTACCTTCAAGCGAGAGAAGTTCGTTCGTGCTTTGGCCGGAATACTCAAGCCACGCGGTGCCCGAGTCCTGTTTGAGAAAGACAGTTAGACGTTCCTTAAGTTGCTGCCTAAAGAGCCGCATGTGCTCTTCCCAGGTAGGCGCCAGCATCGGCGTCTTCTGCACTCGGTATTTCTTCGGCATCCCTGTGCGCTTCAGTTGCAACGCTCGATTCATTTCAACGCTGCGCTGCGCGAGCTCTCTCTCTCCCAGCAATTAATTCAGCTCAACTCAAATTCAATTCAATTCAATTCAACTCCACTCAACTCCACGCGCCCAGAACAGCTCAAAACACCCAAAGCTCAGGTGTAGCATTTTCCCCTCACTGCGTATAACCCCCTGCCTTCGTTGACTTGCCAAGTTCGCCCACGTAAGATTCGCGAACGTGATTGACCAAACCATTTCGCATTACCACATCGTCGAAAGGCTGGGTGGAGGCGGGATGGGTGTTGTTTACAAGGCTGAGGACACCGATCTCGGCCGGTTTGTTGCGCTCAAATTCCTGCCTGATGATGTGGCGCAGGACCCGCAGGCGCTCGAACGGTTTCGCCGGGAGGCACGCGCTGCCTCTGCCTTGAACCATCCGAATATCTGCACCATTTATGAGATCGGGAAACACGGCGATCAGTCTTTCATCGCCATGGAGTATCTCGATGGCATGACACTGAAGCATCGCATCGACGGGAAGCCTGTCGAAACCGAGGTCCTGCTGGGCCTGGCCATCGAAATCGCGGATGCGCTGGATGCCGCTCATGCGGCCGGCATCGTGCATCGCGATATCAAGCCCGCGAACGTTTTTGTGACCAAGCGCGGTCATGCCAAGATTCTTGATTTCGGATTGGCGAAGGTCGCGGCCGCCGCGATTTCGTCGAGCCAGATTGCTTCCGCCAATACGGTTGCGGATACGATCGGCGAGCAGCACTTGACTAGTCCGGGCTCGACGCTCGGCACTGTCTCTTACATGTCGCCGGAGCAGGCTCGGGCTAAAGAGTTGGATGCTCGCACGGATCTCTTCTCTTTCGGCGCCGTTCTCTACGAGATGGCGACCGGCACGTTGCCGTTTCGTGGAGAGAGTTCCGCGGTCATATTCAAGGCGATTCTCGATGCTACGCCGACGTCAGCGGTGCGGCTCAATCCTGACCTGCCGGCGGAACTGGAACGAATTGTCGACAAGGCCCTGGAGAAAGACCGTAACCTGCGCTACCAAAGCGCGGCGGAAATGCGAACGGACTTGCAGCGACTGAAGCGCGATAGCGAGTCCGGCAGAGTGGTTGGCGCCCAATTGTCGCCTGAGAAGAACGTTAAACATCACAAGCTCTGGTTGGTGGCTGCTGGTATCGCATTGATCGTGCTGGCGGCAGTGGGTGCGTGGTACATGCGATCTGGCAGAACGGCCCAGATTGATTCCGTGGCGGTGCTCCCGTTCACGAACGGAGGCGGCAATGCCGACGCCGACTATCTCAGCGACGGCATGACCGAATCGTTGATCGATAGTCTCACTCACGTACCGGCGCTGAAGGTGAAGTCGCGTAACTCCGTCTTCCACTACAAAGGCAAAGATGTGGACACACAAAAAGTGGGGCAGGAGTTGGGCGTGGCTGCGCTGGTAAGTGGGCGGGTGGTGCAGCGAGGGGATAACGTCGAGGTGAGCGCCGAGATGACGGACGTCCGCGACAACACCGCGCTTTGGGGGCAACGTTACAGTGGTAAAAGCGCGGACATTATTTCGCTACAGCAACAGATTGCAGGCGACATCGCGGCGCGGCTGCGATCGCAGCTTAGCACTTCGGCAAAACAGCAGGTCACAAAGCAAGGCACACAAAATCCGGAAGCCTACGAGTTGTATTTGAAAGGCCGGTACTCCTGGAACAAACGAACGCCTGCGGATTTGAACGCCGCAATTTCCTATTTCAACCAAGCCATCGCGAAAGATCCCGGCTATGCTCAGGCGTACGCCGGTGTTGCGGATGTATACAGCGTCTTGTCGGCTTATGGCGGCACTCCTAGCGAAGACTACCCGAAGTCGAATACCGCCGCGCGGAAGGCGCTGGAGTTGGACGCGACGTTGGCCCATCCTCATGCGGTTCTTGGAGCCAACGAGATGGAATACGACTGGGATTTTGCGGGTGGAGAAGCTGAGTATAAGAGAGCCCTGAAACTCGATCCCAACGATGCTACTGCCCACCAATGGTACGCAGATGACATTGCCTTTCTGGGCAGGGAACAAGAATCGATCGCGGAAATCAACCGCGCTCACCAACTCGATCCGGCGTCATTGGTCATAAGCGCGGAAGTCGGACGCATGTATATCGCCGCGCGAAAGTTCAACGACGCGATTCCTATCGATCAGAAGGTGGCGGATGAAAACCCGACGTTCTCACGGGCCCACTTCTTCCTGGCCATGGCTTATTGGGGCAAGGGCATGTACCCGCAGGTCGTGGAAGAATTTAAGATCTACGGCAAGCTTTCTGGTGACCGGAACATCGCTGACTTTGCAGCTGCGCTCGACCAAGGTTTTCACGCAACGGGTTGGACCGGCGCCCTCAAAAAAGGCATTGCAGTATTGCAGTCCCAGCGCAAGACCGGCTACACCTCTGCTTACACGATTGGTGCCCTCTATGCCGGGTTGGGAGAGAAAGATCAGGCCTTTCAATGGCTCAACACTGCTTACCAGGAGCGCGATTCACAGATGGAAGGTTTGAAGACTGACTTCTTACTCGATCCGCTGCATGGCGACCCACGATTCGGGGAACTGGTGCGTAAGGTAGGGCTGCAGCCTTAGCGGGAGGCCCTTGAGTTTTGGGACGCGCTGTTCAGCAAGAGAAAGCTAAAGCAAAGCGGTCCGGGTGCCAGCGAGATAGAACAAATCGGAAACAGCAGGCACCGATTTCTGCCTGGGAAGTTAAAAGTAATCCTGCCTGTAGAGACGGGGCTCGCCCCGTCTCCCTGGCCACGAGCATCGAGATGGAAAGAGAGACGCGGAGAACCGCGTCTCTACGGGTAATGAGTTGTTAAGAATATGAGGCGCTATCGATCTTCTATCCCGAAAGTCGCTAAGGAGCACATCCTTGCCACTTATATTGCGGGCCCGCAAAAGTATAAGTCGGAATACAGACTCGGGAGGAAAGTGGTCGGCGTTCGTTACTTCGAAAATAGCGGCGCGCTTCAGTCCGAAGTCCCATTAAAGGATGGAAAGCGCCTCGGCACGGTGTATTTTTTCGAGCAGGGAGCTGTCGTTTGGTCGGAGCCCCATTCCAATGGCTTTGCTCATGGCACTGCAAGGCAGTGGTCCGAGAGTGGGGACTTAATTGGCACCTACAACATGAAGCGCGGAACGGGCCTCGACCTTTGGCGCTGCGAACGAATAGGGGAGACGGGCTCGATCTATTTGTCCGAAGCCCGATACCTCAAGGACGGGATGTACCACGGGTTCGAGTGGTGGCTCAATGAAGATCAGAGGAGCGTACACAATGAGTGTCATTTCTGGAGAGATCACAAGCACGGCATCGAACGGGTCTGGAATGTTGAAGGGCGTTTTGGGGCGTGGCTATCCTAAGTACTGGGTTAAAGATCAGCAAGTTACGAAACGCCGGTACATTCGAGAACGCCTTCACGATCCGGCTCTTCCACCCTTTCGCGCGGCGGACAATCTACCGAAGAGGAAATTCCCTTCCGCAGTGATTCGACATTGCAAGTGAAGACCTCGACGCTACGGACGGATCTAGTGCAACTCGGAAGTGGAGAGTGTTTAGCCGACTTGATGCGTCGAATGGCGATTCATCAGTAACTACCTCAGACGCACCATGTAAAAAACCTGTTCTTTAAAGCGAAAGGCGGGGTCGAGTATTGATTCCAAATGGATGTGTTCGCGCGCGGCTGGTGGGGTTTTAAAGTCAAACCTTCCATCCCAGACTCCGTACAATTCGACGACGGAATCGCCCGATTGGCGTAGTAGTGCGACTAGTCCTTCTCGGTTGTACTGGTCATTCGCTTTTTGCTGGCGATCAATCTCATCTTCGTCCGCGGCCTCGAACCAAGGCCAATCGCCGTTCTGAAACATGACATGCGGAAAATCGCACCCGCACTGGGAGGTCGAGCCGACGCACTGAACTTCTGGCAAACTGAAGTGTGCGGAAATAGGGCTCTCGCGTTCGGTAAGCGATGTGACGGACAAATCGGGGCCATCATTACGCCATTCGTTGCGCGACATTGGCGTCGCTGTCCCTGCGTAGAGTACGAAGCACATGCATCTTATGGTAATGGTAAACGTGGGTGATTGTTTGACGGGGTGTCAGAGTTCGCTCGGCACTTCGATCGACCTGGGTGGGACGTCAGGCTCGTTGGTGACTCTTGTCGCGTACGATCACCATCGAAATTACATAGCTCAGCAGGATCAGGATTGCTGTGAACAAACTGTGTTTGACGTCCTCGATGACGGACCCCATGAGGAAACCCATGGAAGCTAACAGAACGAGGATGGTGCTCCATGGATACCACCATGCCTTGTACGGGCGGGGAAGATTTGGCTCGCTTTTGCGGAGAAACAACAGAGAAGCAAAACCTGACAGGTAAACCGCGACAAATAGGATCGAGCCGATTGCGATCAAGGTATCGAAGCTTCCGATAAGGACCAGGGCTATGCTGGCGGCGGCGCAAAGCAGCAGTGCCAGTGACGGAGTTCCACCCCGGTTTACGGCAGAGATGCTGCGCGGCAGCAAGCCGTCCCTGGACATGCTGAACAAAATCCGTGGCGTGAACAGGAGTCCGGCGTTGATGGCGCTGATCAATCCAACGACAGCAATAAGAAGGACCAGTCGCCTTCCGTAGCTCCCGAAAAGAAGCAGCGCGGCATCTATGGTTGGCATCGCAGAGCCAGCGAGGTGGTCCAAGTGAAGGACGTGAAAGAGAGCGGCATTCACCAATAAGAAAATTGCGATGCAGGCCAGCGCGGTGCCGATCATGGAGCGGGGCAGGTTCTTCGCGGGGTCCTTATCTTCTTCGACAAAATAGATCGGCGCGTACCAGCCATCGTAAGTGATGACAACCCCCTGAAGCGCCAATATAAATCCCAGAAGAATACGGTGCGGGTGTACGAATGAGTGGCTGGGAAGTAAAGAGGCAGTTCCTGCCTTGACGGAAATCGTGAATGCGGCGATGACGAGCGCGAGAAACCCGAGAGCTTTAAGCAGGCTGGCAATTTCCTGCGCACGACTGCCAGTTTTCAGGCCAATCCAATTAAGGACAGTGAACGATGCCAATGCCAGAGTCGCCACCAGCTTTACGTGTCCCGCGAAAACCGGCAGAAGTTCGCCGACGAATTCTCCGAAACCGACGGCCACGTATGCGTTGGCGACGGACTGGACAGTCCAATCGCAGCAACCGACTACGAATCCGGCCTTTTCACCGAACGCGCGACGGGAGTAAACGTACCAGCCCCCGGCGCGGGGAAGCATGCAACCAAGCTCGGTGACGGAACTGCTGCAGAGGAGCGCGTAGATTCCTCCGATGAGCCAAACCGCAAAGATCAGCCAGCCATTCCCAAGGTAGCCCGCGACTTCGCCCGGCGTGCGGAGGATACCAGTGCCGATAGTGCTTCCGACACCAACCGCCAGACCAAAACCCACGCCGAGTATGCGAAGTAAGTTGCCGCTGCGGCTCTCTGCTCCAAACTTGAGGAGGCGACGCAGCGGATGTTCGCGGTCATAGGGAGGAGCCGGTTGTTGCGGGTTTCCGTCAGTGGCGGGCACAGGGTAGACGGCATGGTACGAGGAGCGCGGATGGGGGTCAAGGGCGGGTGGCCAACTTTAACCACGCAGCTTTGAGCCAGACTTGAGTACGCTTCGATTAGAAGAAAAAGGGGGGCGCCACTTTTTTGGATGGGTCGCGCTACTCGATGTGGACTAGTCCATTCGGGGCGCCGGAGGTGGGGGCGGCGTGTTGGGGGGCTCGCCAGGAATCTACGATTGATACTTGGTGCACGCAGGAGACGGTGCAGTGAGGGGCGCAGGATTTTTCGGTGTGGAATTCGCGACGCAGATCGGCGACGGTATATTTCGCTAGAGGGATTCCGGGATAGCCGCGTTGCTGCGAGCAGTAGTGGACCAATCCATCTTCGCAGATGTAGAGGTATCGGCCGCCGGCTCGGCAGCGCCATTCGTTGGGGCGGCCCAGGGCGATGTTGTCCTGAAAAGAATTGATGCGGGTGAAGCTGCGCTTTTCGAGGTTCTTCATTTCGTGATAGACGCGCTGCTCTTCTTCGTTGAGCGGCTGAACTTGCCCTGTGCCATCGTGGATGATTCCGACGGTTGAGCTGAAGCCTAGTTCCAGAGCGCGCTTGCCGATGGTGAGGGCGTCCTGCGGATGGCTCACGCCTCCACCTACTACGGAGTTGATGTTCACGTGAAAGTCGGCGTGCTCGGCTAGCACTTGCAGTTTCTTGTCGAGAACTTTCAGACTTTTCTTGGAAACTTCGTCGGGATTGACGTTATCGATGGAGATTTGCAGCCACTCCAGGCCGGCGCGGTTTAGCTTCTGCACGCGGTCGGGGGTCAAGAGGTATCCGTTGGTGATCAGGCCGGAGACGATGCGGCGTTTGCGCATGTGGTGAATGATGTCGTCGAGCTGCGGGTGGAGAAGGGGTTCGCCTCCGCTGATGGTGATGACGGATGTGCCCAGGTCGCCGAGTTGATCGACGCGCTGAATCATCTGGTCGGTCGGCACCGGCTTTGAAAAATCGTCGTATTCGTTGCAATACGTGCAAGCCAGATTGCAGCGCCTGATCGGAATCAGATGAGCGAGAAGAGGATGGTCGGTCGAGGCCAGCGCCTTCACGATTTGCCATGCGCCATGGACGTTCCGCTCGGCGGCCTTGAATTGGCGACGGAGCTTCACGGAGCTTGGAACGGGCTTGGACGCAATGGGCATTACTACTCCTATTTCATCACATAACCTTTGTTTAGACCAACTTGGGCCAGTATTTGGGGCGAAACGAGGGTTGAACGGCGATAGCTGGTTAGCGGGGACCTGGATCTAATCAGCCTCGATTTGCTCGTGTCCGGCCGCCGTCAGCGCGGCGACTGCCGCATCGGCATGTGCGCTCTTGACGAGCACGTAATCGGTGTCGAATGTGGAGATCGCGAAGATTCCGATCTCCGCCTCGGCGAGTGGTTGTAAGAACGACACAAGTATTCCGGTAAGAGAAAAGGGAAAGGGGCCTTGAAGTTTGAGCGCGAGCCATCCACGGTCGGCGGTCGCGTCGGAGGGCACGGAAAGCTCCGGGCACACGATCGAAAGTTCATCGAGAGTTCGGGCCACACAAAAGAAGCTGCTGTGGAGAGCCCATGCTGGTATCGCGCCATCGGGAGTGAGCCGGCAAATCGCGAACGCCTGCGGCAGAATGGAGAACTTTAGAAGGGGAGGCAAGACGGAAGGGTACTACATTCGCCAGTTCAACGCGCGTGAGAGTGCCCGAGTGTCAGGCACTCTGACTGGAACGGTCTCGCGTTCGCAGATCCATCTATTGATTCGTTTGCAGATCTATTTTATTGATTGCTTCCGCCCATCGGGACGTAGCGGAATTTCTTTCCATCGAAAAACAGGGCGGAGCTATCTTCCATCTCGGTTCGCTCCTCGACGTAGACGGCTTCGATAGTCTTCTTCTTCAGCCTCATCTTCCGCACCGAGAGCGTCTTGTACGGCAGATTTACAACCACGAACTTTGCTTTGGGAGTTTCTGATTGCCAGGCCTTTGGTCCTTGGCCGTGAATAATCAAGACAACCAGGCCGCGCCGCGCTGGATCGGGCTCGCTGAATGTGGTCGTTGTTCTAGGGTCGCCGAAACCAAAGAATTCGTAATATGGATCGATAACCGTGTAGTTGTGTTCAGCCTGATTGGGCAACGGATTTTTGCAGCGAGCCGCAATCACAACATCCTCAATACCATCGCCGTCAAGATCGCCGTATACGGCCGGGATCTCGGGGAGCATTGTAAAATCGCTGCCAAACTGCGCCTGCACAAAAGCGGCATCCACTTTGCGATTTTCGACGGGAGCTTCAGCCAAGGCCAAAGAAGGTAAAGCGACGCAGAGCGCCAGGAGGAGGCGGGGAAATATTTTGCTCATGCTCCTACTCTAGCCTTGCGGGGTCACCATCGACAGGTAACCAAAGTCACGCCTCGGATCGGGTCGCTATACTATACTGATCGCCCCTATGAAGGTTTTCGTCATCGTCCCGGCGGCCGGACTTGGCACGCGCATGGCTTCGCCGTCGGCTCCCAAAGTCAAAAAACCGCGAACCAAACAGTTTAAAGAGTTGGGTGGAGTTCCGATCCTTGTCCACACGCTGCGCAAATTTGCGGCTGCGCCTGAGGTTTACGAGATCGTCGTTGCCCTGCGGCGTGACGAGATTGCGGGATTCAGAACGCAGGTTGAGAAGGAGTTTCCGGAGATCCTGAATAAGAGATTTCAGATCGTTGAAGGCGGTGAGCATCGCCAGAATTCTGTTCACAATGCGCTCGCCCACATTCCGGCTGATCCGGAAGACATTATTCTGGTGCACGACGCCGTGCGGCCGTTTGTCACGCACGAGATCATCACGAACGTTATCGAGGCGGCCAGTCGACGAGGAGCGGCCATTGCTGGATGGCCGGCAGTTGACACGGTGAAGCAGGTGGAGAGAACAGCGGAAGGCGCCCTGGTCAAATCTACGATTCCGCGGGCAAGTGTGGTGATGGCGCAGACTCCGCAGGGCTTTCGCTATCCGATCCTGAAGAAAGCGTTCGATAGCGCGATGGCCGATGGCTTTCTCGGGACCGATGAAGCTTCTTTGATTGAACGCGACGGTCTGCCGGTGGTGGTGGTGATGGGATCGCATCGCAATATGAAAATCACGACTCCCGCTGATATGGAACTCGCCGAATTTTATCTGCAACACGAAAACGAGAAAAAATCTTGAAGCCCGAGATGCGTATTGGGTATGGATGGGACTCGCACGAATTCAAGCCAGGAATACCGCTGATCATTGGCGGCGTGAAATTGCCGCATGACAAAGGGCTCGGTGGGCACTCCGATGGCGACGTTCTGTTGCATGCCATCACCGACGCTTTGCTCGGAGCGATTGCAGGGCCCGACATCGGGTCGCTCTTTCCGCCATCGGACGCGCAGTGGAAGAACGCTGATTCTGCACTGTTTTTGCGCGAGGCGTTGAAGCGCGTGAAAGACGCGGGGTACGAGCTGGTCAATCTTGATTCGACTCTTATCTTGATGACGCCGAAGATTGGGCCGCACTCGGAAAGCTTGAGAAGGCGCGTGGCCGAGTTGTGCGGCATTCCCGGTGATTGCGTTGGAATTAAGGCGAAGACTCCGGAGGGCATGGGGACAGATAATGCCGCGATCGCTAGTGTTGTGGTGCTGCTGAAGAGGGCTTTTTAACCACAGGGTACACAGAGGGGCACGGGGTAAAGCAAAACCTGGATTCGGTTGACGATGGTATAACCCTGTGTTCTCTGTGTACCCCGTGGTTGATGCTTTTTTTCGCCTGCTCCCATCGGCGGCAGAGTTAGGACGGTTCGCTTTTCGCTGCCGGAACTCGATGACTCGTGCGAGCGGCGTCGATAAACGCTCGAAAAATTGCGCGCGCCGAGCCGGCAAGCTCCGGCGCATCGTTTACGCTTCGCTCGGGATGCCACTGTACTGCCAGCACGAAGTGATCGGAAGCGGTGCCCTCGAGAGCTTCGACGACTCCATCTTCGGAACAACGCGCCACGACGCGCAAGCCATCGCCTACGATGTCGGCGGACTGATGGTGGCTTGAATTGACAGCCACAACTCCAGAGGGAGAGTCGGTCGCAACGATCTCGGCGAGACGCGACTGAGGCTCAACCGTGATGGTATGTGCTTTCGCTACAGCCCGTCCGATGCTGTGATCAATCTTCGATTCGATATCCTGGATTAGCGTACCGGCTTTGAAAACGTTGAGCGATTGAAGGCCGTAGCAGATGCCTAGAACGGGCTTGCGGGACACGAAGGCATCTTCCAACAAGACTCGGTCGACCTCATCGCGCTTGGGGTCTGCGGGATCGGTCTTTTCGTGGCGCAAAGCGCCGTAAGCCCGCGGATCAACGTCGGCTTTGCTTCCGGGCAGCAGGAATCCATCGCAGGCTTCGATTTCTTTTTGAATTTCAGTGGTCGTCAGGTCGAGTTCGATGCGGACGGGTTCACCCCCCGCTAAGCGCACCGCCTCTTCGTATTGCGGAATGGCGCGCCCGGCATACTCGCGATCCTCGGAATGCGGCACGGGAATGGCGATGCGGGGTGCGGGCAGACTAGGCTGGCTGGAATTTAATTCACTCATTCAATGCTTAGATGACGAAATCCAAACTTTCGATGATGGAATCGGCTACTTGAACTCCAACACTTCTTTCTCTTTCGCTTTGCTCATTTCTTCCATCTTCTTGATTTCGTCGTCGGTAAGTTTTTGAATTTCCTCGAGCGCCCGCTTCTCGTCGTCTTCAGAAATCTTTTTGTCTTTGAATACTTTCTTGATCGAGTCGTTGCCGTCGCGCCGCACGTTGCGGATGGCGGTGCGGTGTTCTTCGAGAATGCGGCTCAGGTGCTTCGCCATTTCTTTGCGCCGCTCTTCGGTGAGAGCCGGAATCGGGACGCGCACGAGTTTGCCATCGTTCATGGGATTCAGGCCGAGACTCGATCCGCGGATGGCCTTCTCGATCGCGCCAAGTTGCGAAGTGTCGAAGGGCTGCACCGTGATCATTTGCGGTTCGGGAGCGTGAACCTGCGAGACCTGATTGAGCGGCATCTGCTCGCCGTAATAATCGACGGTGACAGTGTCGAGCATGTGAATGTTGGCACGCCCAGTGCGCGTCGATGCCATCTCGCGGCGGAAATCCTCGACCGCTTTATCCATGCGCGTTTTGAGCATCGAATAGGTGTCTTTGAGTGCAGGATGGGGCATTTTTGTTTGGGGCTCCGCTGCGATGCGTATCGAAACTTCGATTATAAACCCGCAGAATTATCGAAAATTCATACCATCGCTAATTTAGCTATAAACGATCCAGCTGAGAGCGATCAGGCGCTTACCAGCGAGCCTATTTTCTCTCCCAAGACGACTCGCCTGATGTTTCCGTTCTGGTTAAGGTTGAAGACGATGATCGGCAGATTGTTGTCTTTACAGAGCGAGATTGCCGTCGAATCCATCACTTTCAGGCCTTGTCGCAGGACGTCCATGTAGGTGAGCTGGGTGAATTTCTTCGCGTCTTTTACTTTCATGGGATCGGCGTCATAGATGCCGTCGACTTTTGTGGCTTTGAGAATGGCGTCGGCTTTAATTTCCATCGCTCGTAAGGACGCCGCGGTGTCGGTTGAAAAGTAGGGGTTGCCGGTGCCTCCGGCAAAGATGACCACGCGGCCTTTTTCCAGATGGCGCATTGCCCGGCGGCGGATGAAGGGTTCGGCGACCTGGTTCATCTCGATGGCGGTTTGGACGCGGGTGAAGACTTTCTGCTTCTCCAGAGCATCTTGCAGCGCGAGCGCGTTGATGACGGTGGCGAGCATGCCCATGTGATCAGCGGAGACGCGATCCATGTTGCGGGCCTGATCGGCTACGCCGCGGAAGAAATTTCCGCCGCCTACGACGATTGCCATCTGGATGCCGAGGCTGTGCACGTCCGCGAGTTCGGCGGCGACTTCGTGGATTCGGGTCGTGTCAACTCCGAAGCCTTGTCCGGCAGCGAGCGCCTCGCCCGAGAGTTTTAGAAGAATTCGTTTGAATATAGGAGTCGGCATCGATTCTCCAAATTATAAGTGGGCGGAGTTGCCCTAGGTCAAGGTAAACGCATTCTTTGCTTTTTACCAATGTCGAGTTTTAGAGCGGACACTCCTGTCCGCTTGCCGGCAGCGGATTTGCTGCCGGGGCGGACAGGAGTGTCCGCCCTACACGGGCAGAGAAAAAGGGGCGCCTCGGCGCCCCTGATGATCTCTGCCGCTATTACATGCGATATTACTTTGCAACTGGAGCGGCTTCTTCGCCGCCTTCTGCTTCGGCTTTCGGACTGACGGATGCGATGGTTGCGTTGGCTTCCCCGACTTTGAAGCGGGCGAAGCGGCGTACGGCGATGTTCTCGCCTAGCTTGCCGATCTTCGTGGCGATCAGCTGCGAGATGCTGACGGTCTGGTCTTTAATGAAGGGCTGTTCGAGAAGACAAACTTCTTCGTAGAACTTTTCCATTCTTCCGGTGACCATTTTCTCGACGATGTTCGCTGGCTTGCCGCTAGCGGCGGCTTGCGCGCGATAAATATCTTTCTCGCGTTCGAGGTCGTGAGCCGTGACATCTTCCTTGCGGACAAACTTCGGATCGCTTGCCGCGATGTGCATGGAGATATCGTGCACCAGCTCCTTGAAGTCTTCGGTGCGCGCCACGAAATCGCTCTCGCAGTTCACTTCGACGAGCACACCAATCTTGCCGCCGGCGTGAATGTAGTGCCCGACGGAGCCTTCGCTGGTGGCGCGGCTGGATTTCTTGGCGGCGACCGATACGCCCTTTTTGCGCAGCAGAACGACGGCCTGTTCCACGTCGCCTTTTGCTTCGGTCAATGCGTGCTTGCAATCCATCATTGGCGCTCCGGTTTTATCGCGGAGTTCCTTCACTTGTGTTGCGGATATATTTGCCATAGTAGTGCTCATGAGTGCCTCAGAATTTTCGTTGCAAAGTCTCAAGGTTTTTGGTTTCGGTTGCGCGTTCGGTTTCAAGTGGAGCCGGTCGGGGGCTGACGATAGGACCCATCAAGGTTGCAACCCTGAACCCGTGCAACCTTGAACCTTGAAAACTGCGATTAGGAACTAGAAGCGGCGCGTTTCGGCCTGCAACTCGTCTACATCTTCTGCCGCTGGCGAAGGACGCTTGCGCGTGCCTTTGCCGAGCACGTCTTCCATGCGTATCTCTTCGCCTTCGACTCCTGCTCCAGCGCCGGCGGCGACTGCCGCGGGCTCGGGTTCAGGAGCAGCTTCGCCTTTGAATTCGGCTCCACTGATTTCGGCTTCAGTAGCAGCGAGCGGTTCTGGAGCAGCGACGGCCTGAATATCCTGCATCTGCTTGTCGTCGCGAGCGTGAACGCCTTCAGCAATCGACTCGGAGATTTTTGACGTGAACAGACGAATTGCACGCAGCGCGTCGTCGTTCCCTGGGATTACGTAGTCCACTTCGCTCGGGTCGCAATTCGTATCGACCACGGCGACGACTGGAATTCCAAGCTTGCGCGATTCTTTTACCGCGATCTGCTCTTTGTTGGAGTCAATCACAAAGATCGCATCGGGAAGCCGCGTCATGTTTTTGATGCCGGCGAGGTTCGCCTGCAAATGCTTGCGCTCGCGCTCGAGCTTAATGACTTCTTTCTTCGGAAGAAGATCGTAGCGGCCATCGGTCGCCATTTCGTCGAGTTCTTTTAAGCGCTTCACGGATTTTTGCACCGTGATCCAGTTGGTCAAGAGACCGCCCAGCCAGCGCTGGTTGACATAGAACATCGAGCAACGCTGCGCCTCTTCGGCGATGGCGTCCTGTGCCTGGCGCTTCGTGCCTACGAACAGGATGATCCTTCCGTCGGCGGCCAGATCCTGCACGAACTTCGACGCCTCTTTAAACATCTTGAGCGTCTTCTGCAAATCGATAATGTAAATGCCGTTGCGCTCGCCAAAGATGTATTCCTTCATCTTGGGGTTCCAACGCTTGGTCTGGTGCCCGAAGTGAACTCCCGCTTCGAGCAACTCTTTCATCGTAATATTTGCCAAACAACCTCCTCAGTTGGTTTGCATTCGGAGACTAGACGGCTCCGAATTACCATTCCCGTCCACCCCGCCGGTAAGGGTGGGGGGATGAATTTAACACCATTGCAGACACGGGAGACGGGGCAAGCCCCGTCTCTACAAAAATTATCGCTTCGAGAACTGGAAGCGTTTGCGGGCGCCTTTTTGCCCGTACTTCTTGCGCTCTTTGGCACGCGGATCGCGCGTGACCATTCCTTCGGCCTTCAACTGCTTGCGTAGTTCGGCGTTGAAGAGCATGAGGGCGCGTGTAATGCCGAGACGGACAGCGTCCGCTTGCCCGGCAACGCCGCCGCCGCAGACATTTGCCAGCACGTTGAACTTGGCAGAGTGGTCCGTTGAGACGAGCGGACGTTTCGCGGCGATACGCTGCGAGGGCGTCACAAAATATTCATCGCACTCTTTACCGTTAACCTTGAATTCGCCGCTACCGGGACGAAGAAAAACGCGAGCGATCGCCGTCTTGCGGCGCCCAGTTCCGTAGTATTGAACTTTTTCAGCCATTGTTAGCTTTTAGCTGTTAGCTCTTATGCTTCTAGCTTTTTTCGAAGCAAATGCAGCCAGCCAGTATACCTTTCAAAGTCTTCAAGTCTGTTTTGAATCTGTTGCACCAGCTAAGAGCCAAAAGCTAATAGCCAAGAGCTTGTTCTATGCGAATACTTTTGCTTCCGGCTTCTGTGCATCGTGTGGATGCTTTTCGCCGCGATAAACTTTCAGCTTGGTAAACATCTGCTTGCCCAGTTTGTTTTTGGGGAGCATACGTGAAACCGCGTCTTCGATGATCAGCTCCGGTTTACGCACCAAACGCTTCTTCATCTCTTCCGAGCGGATGCCGCCAGGGTATCCGGTGTAGTGGTGGTACATTTTTTGATCGGCTTTCATGCCCGTGATCTTTATTTTCTCGGCATTGATCACGACAACATGGTCACCCGTGTCGATGAATGGGGTGTATTTCGGGCTCTCTTTGCCCATCAAAATGCGGGCCACTTGCGAAGCGAGGCGCCCAAGCGCCAGTCCGCTTGCATCGACCACGAACCACTTACGCACAATATCTCCCTCTTTGGGGAAATAGGTTGACATCGGAAATCTCCCAGGAATTAAAAGAACGCTGTAACGATGAAGACTGCTGAGTGCCCTGATTAAAATTTCTATCCACGCAGAACGCGCAAGGTGTTCCAGGCGGGCAGCCGCAGGACTTCCAAAGAGGTTAAGGATACCCTAGCGGCCGCGAGGCTGTCAACGAAGAGGTTCAGGGGTAAAGAGTTAACGCTATTTCGCGGACTTCATTTCGCGGACTTCGCGCCGCTGATCGATTGCAGACATCGGCCGTAAAGCTCTAGCAAGTTCGATGCATAGTCTTCGGGCTTGGCGGCGGAGCCGGTGCCCTGAAAGCCTACGCTACCGCCGCCGGCGGTCTTACCGTAGCCGGTCGTCATAGCGACAAATTTCATGAGATCAAGAGCAATATCTTCGTTGCGGCGGGAGCCGAGGGGAAGATCAGGCATTTCCATGATGAAAACTCCCTTTTGATGAATGTCGGGCGATGTTTCCGGCCCTTTCGCGATCATAGCAGAATGAGAATTTCTCATGCGACCGCTCAACTGATCGCCACAATGCCCCGATCAAGTCAGCGAGCGGCGACAGGCCTGTTGTTGAGTTCTCTGATCAGGTCTTTCAATCGAATGAGCGCTCCCGCTGTCATGTTCTCAAATTTGATACCAACGCCATGGTTCATCGAGTTTCCGTTGCCAGCGATGTGTTCAGGGGGAACGTGGGCGATTTTGCCTGCAACTCGAAATGAGGTTCCATTGACCTCGAGGATCAGCTCTATTTTCTCGCCCACGTCGAAGGAAAAGTTGGAGCGTATGTTGCACCCGCCGATGCTCAAGTTGGCGACGGACCCTTTTTCGGATTGTCCCCAGCGGGACAAGCGGATGTCCGCCGAACCAACACAGGCGTAACGCGCCCCAACCGGGCCTGCGAATGGGGCCGTCTTGGGTGCGTCGCCGTTTGCCGACGGCGTGACGCCGTCTTGGCGCTCGCGAGTTAGAATTGTCAGCGCTAAAAAATCGACGCTTAAACATTGCCGACACCAGGCCGAGACGTGCTTGAGCATTTCTTCTTTCGCTCGCTCGAACCGCAGCCGGTCAGGAGCGTGAAATCGCAGTTGAGATTGGCAGCGAGCACGGTGGAGCAATTCCATAAATTCCGCGCCCGCTATTGGCGAAGCAGGAAGGCAAGCTTTCTGCAGTGCGGAGAAGTAGTCTCGCAGGCAAAGGTCTTTCTTATCGGGAACACAGTTTAGTTCGACGCAAATTGCGGCCAGGGCCAGTTCAACGGCTCCGTAGGAAACAATTAGATCGTGCAATATTTGCGCCGTGGGTGATACGGAGAGGATCGGAGACGCCGATAAGAGCTCACGACAAAGAATCAGCTGATTTTTGGTTTTTTGATCGATCATTGTAAGAGAGACCGCGTAAGAAAGACCGCTGCCGAAACGTCTCTCCACTGACATCGGCTGCAAAACTAAAATCCTTGACGGGTTAGGGAATTCTTAAGGAAGGGATTGCCCGGGAGCAGATGTTTTAGCCGACTTCAACCAGTCCGTAACTGTGAGACCATCGCGCTCGCATCTCTCGCAGCGCGCGATCGATTTCTTCTTTTGACACTTCTGCATTGGGGCCGGAGATTACAAAAGCTGCCTCGCGCTTCGCTGCCTCCAGGAGTTCACGATCGCGAATGATGTTGGCGACGCGAAAACTTGGAATGCCAGCCTGTTTCGTGCCGAAGAATTCGCCGGGGCCGCGAAGTTCGAGATCGAGTTCGGCGATTTGAAATCCATCATTCGATCGCACCATGGCGTCGAGCCTGCGTTCTCCATCTTCTGAAACCTTGTTGCCACGGATTAGCAGACAGTACGATTTGGCGGCGCCACGGCCGATGCGGCCCCGTAACTGGTGGAGTTGGGCGAGGCCAAAGCGGTCGGCGTGCTCGACAACCATGATGGTCGCGTTGGGGACGTCGACTCCAACTTCGATCACGGTAGTCGCCACGAGAACTTCAATCTTTCCTTGTTGGAATTCCCGCATGACGTGCTCTTTTTCGGCGCTATCGAGGCGACCGTGCAACAGGCCAACGTGGAGGCTGGGGAAGATCTTTTCCCGCAGTTGGCGATGCATTTGTTTGGCAGCTTTGATTTCCGTTTCTTCGTTTTCTTCGATCACGGGATAGACAACGTAGGCTTGATGCCCGGCGGCTACTTGCTTGCGCACGAACTCCCAAACTTCGGCAGAGCGCTCTTCGGTCACGGAACGCGTGACGACCGGAGTGCGTCCGGGCGGGAGTTCATCGAGGATGGAGACGTCGAGATCGCCGTAGAGGGTGAGGGCGAGGGTACGGGGGATCGGCGTTGCGGTCATGACCAAGACATCGGGTTCAGCCTCGGGTGCGGCTTTGGTTTGCGGGCGCGCGATCTTGCCTGGCTGGGCGGGCGAGTCGCCCGCCTCCACATTTTCTTTTATTTTTTCTTCGGATTCGATGCTTCCTCGGCGCATCAGTTTCAGGCGCTGCATGACGCCAAAGCGGTGCTGCTCGTCGACGATTACCAGGCCCAAGTTCTTGAATTCCACGCGGTCTTGTATGAGAGCATGCGTTCCGATGACGAGTTGGGCGTTGCCCTGCGCGATGTGGCGTCGCGCGTTACGTTTGCGTTCCTGGTCGAGCGAGCCGGTCAGGAGAACGATGCGGTAGCCGGTCTTTTCCAGAATCTGTTGCGCGGAAAAATAGTGCTGTTGCGCGAGAATTTCGGTCGGCGCCATCAAGGCGACCTGATATCCGTTTTCGATGGCGATGATGGCGGCTTGAAAGGCTACGATCGTCTTTCCCGATCCTACGTCGCCTTGCAGTAAACGGCGCATCGGGCTTGCCGCCTGCATGTCGGTGGCGATTTCTTTCAGCACGCGTTTCTGCGCGCCGGTGGGATGGAAGGGGAGGATTTTTTTGATTGAGGCGCGGACGTTTTCTTCGAGGCGAAAGGCAATTCCGGTCTGCGCTTTTTGCTCTCGCCGCTTCAGCTCGAGACCCAACTCGATAAAGAACAATTCGTCGAAGATCATCCGGATGTGGGCGGGGGTCCGGGACGACTGTAGATCTGTAAAACTCTCGCCCGGATCGGGCCAGTGAACCTCCCAAAACGCTTTGATTGGAGAGAGCAGGCTGAGATGGCGTCGCACGGCGGCTGGAACTGGGTCGGGAAGGTTCGGGTTAAGGTTCTCAAGCGTCCAGCGAATGATGCGCCGAAACCAGCGCGGAGAGAGCTTGCCTTGTCCGGTCGATTCATAGATGGGGACGATGCGGCCAATTTCCAACGAGGCTGCCGCTTTTTTCTCCGCCTCGTCAGCTCCGCCTTGCTCGTTGATGTCACCAAGAATTTCAAATTGCGGCTGCATGATTTGAAGACGTCCATCGCGGTCAGCCTCGACCTTTCCGTAGAGCGCCAGCATTTGCCCGGGCTGAAACTTGTCCTGTAAGTAACTCGCATTGAACCAAACGCACTTCAGCTTGCTGGTTCCCTGACCGACGGTAAGCTGAAAAATCGGCATGCGGCGAGTGCGAAAAAGGCCGGAGTTGCGAACTTCCGCAATCACTGTCGCCATTTCGCCGGCGCGCAACTCGGCGACGGAGCGCGGGTTAAGCCTATCTTCATAGCGGAACGGGAGGTAGTGCAGCAGGTCGTCGACCGTTGCGAGGCCCTTGGCGGCGAGCACCTCGGCCAGACGCGGTCCGATGCCCTTCACGAACTGAACTGGAGTAGAGGGGTCCAGCATCAAAGCGATGTTAGCAGGATGCGCGCGCAGGTTGGCGCTGGCGTTGCGCCGATGGTGTGGCGCGTGACGGTTTGGCGATGAGATTGGGATCGAGCGGGACTTCAAACGGAAGTTGGGGCAGAACTTCAATCAGAACTTCAAGCAGAACGATGAAAAACTTTCTGGACGCCCTGGTGGCGGTGCTGGCCGGGAATGCTCTCTACTACCTGCTCATGCCGCACTTGCCCGATGTGGCCCGGCACGGCCTGTTTAGAGAAGACTGGGGATTGCTGGTCGACTTCGCCATCTGCTTCTTGATCTTTGTGGTGGTGAAATACATTCGGCGTAACGAGCGGTGAGACTGGCTGTAGAGACGGGGGGCTTGCGCCGTCTCCCACCGCGATTTCGGAACGGGAGACGCGGAGAACCGCGTCTCTACAGCGAGACTGTTTTCGCCTTCCACTCTTTCTGCCGGCTTCTTGTAGACTCATCGCGGGATGCTGAAACCGCGATCAGCGATTGTTGGACTTGGGCCGTATCGCTCGCCGATTGTTAGCCGCGAGGGACTTAGTCTCGATCTCAACGAGAGCCTCGCCGGATGCTCCCCTAAAGTGCTGGCGCGGCTGCGGGCGTTAAGTGCGGCGGATGTCTCGTTTTATCCGGAGCGCGAACGCGGCGAACGGCTGGTTGGTGATTTTCTAGGCGTGTCTCCTGATCGCGTGCTGCTGACGAATGGAATGGATGAGGCGTTGTTCTTACTGTTCAACGCTTACCTGGAAGCGAGCGGTCCTGATCGCAGCCAAGTTTTGTTTGCCGATCCAACGTTCGTGATGTATCCCACGCTTGGTCAGGCGATGGGGGCTGATGTGGTGCGGGTGGAGAGCGGGAAAGACCTGGCTTTCCCTGCGGATGAACTTTTAAAGCGCATTACGTCGCGCACCCGCCTGATCGCAATTGCGAATCCCAACAATCCCACGGGTTTGGCTGCTTCGCGGCACGATCTGCTTCAGGTCGTCGGGGCCGCTCCCGATGCGGCTGTACTGATCGACGAAGCTTATTACGAGTTTTGCGGCGAGACGCTTCTGGGCGAGATAAAAGATCATCCCAATCTTTTCGTTGCGCGAACTTTTTCTAAGGCTTACGGTCTCGCTGGCTTGCGCCTCGGGGTTTTAGTCGGACCGCCCGAGCAGATTGAGTTGCTGCGCCGGCTTAGCATTCCTTTCAACGTGAATGCGGTGGCCCTCGCTTGCCTCGAAGAGGCGCTCGGCGACCAGGAGTTCGTTCGGGGACATGTTGCCGAAGTCAAAGCGGGGCGACGGGAGCTCCAGAAATTGTTCGAGGAGTTGGGGCTGCATTTCTGGCCAAGTCAGACAAGTTTTGTCCTGGTTAGAGTTGGAACTGCGGCTGCCGATTTTGTGGAGTTGATGCGACGGCGAGAAATTCTGGTTCGCGATTCTTCGGGACAGCCGGGTTGCGATGGATGCGTGCGAGTGACGGTTGGTAATGCGTCGCAGATGGGACGTGTGCACGCGGCGATTCGGGAGACGATCGCGGAGATTCGCGGTTAGATCTCGATTTGCTCCCGGCTCCCATCTTCCGGGAAGCAGGGGCAAGGACGCCCGTCGCTACACTTTCTGATATCTCCCCGCTTCAACAATCTCCACTTTTCTATCAATGGCAATAGCGGCGTGCAACGGGGGCGCCTGATCAGGCAATATAGCGGCATGACTACCATTTTTCTGCTGACGCTCTCGAATATTTTTATGACCTTTGCCTGGTATGGACACCTGAAATATCGCGAGACCCCGCTTTTTAAAGTTATTGTCATCAGCTGGATCATCGCCTTCGCGGAATATTGCTTTCAGGTGCCGGCAAATCGAATCGGTTCGTACGAGTTCACGACGGTTCAACTCAAGACGATTCAAGAGGTCATTACTTTGACTGTTTTTTCTTTTTTCTCGGTTCTCTACCTTCATCAACCGCTGAAGTGGAACTATTTTGTTGGCTTCGCGCTCATGGTGTGTGCGGTCGCAGTGATTTTCAAGAAATGGTGAGCGGCCTGCCGATCGTCGTACAATAAAATTTCTCGTTCGTTGGCCACTCAATCATGACGATCAGCTTTCGCAAGCCTCTTCCCGACGTGCAACACCCTGAAATGCCGGCCGATGTAGTGATCGTGGGAGGAGGCCCCGCCGGAATGGCATGCGCGCTCCGGCTCTCGCAACTGATCGACGCGCACAACGTCCGCCATCCCGAGGCGCTGTTGAGCAAGGAAAATGTCTATGTCCTGGAAAAAGCGAGGGAGGCGGGCCAGCACTGCCTCTCAGGTGCGCTGCTCGATCCGCGCTCGATGAAAGAGTTGCTGCCTGGCTTTGAGGCCGAAGCTCCGATTGACGCGACGGTGCACAAAGAAGCGGTCTACTTCTTAACGAAATCCGGACGTCACAAGCTTCCGCTGACCCCTCCGCCGATGCATGACAAGGGCAACTATGTGATCTCCATCAATCGCTTCGTGAAGTGGATGGCGGGAAAAGTAGAAGAGGCGGGCATTACCGTTTTCACGGGCTTCGCCGGATCGGAATTGCTTTATGACGGCAATCAGGTTGTCGGGGTTAGAACCGACGACAAGGGAGTCGATAAGCAAAATCAGCCGAAGTCGAATTTCGAACCTGGCTACGACATCAAGGCTCGAGTCGTTGTACTCGCCGAAGGCACGCGCGGATCGCTCACCAAACAACTCGTCAAGAAATTTGACCTGATGAAAGATCGCAACCCGCAGACTTATGGTGTGGGCGTCAAGGAATTGTGGGAAGTTCCCTCCGGGCGCATCGAGGCAGGGGAAGTCATCTACACCATGGGCTATCCGCTGAGCACGAAAGAATACGGCGGAGCTTGGATTTACGGGTCAAAAGATAACGTCGTTTCGCTCGGATTTGTAACCGGGCTCGATTACCGCGACCCACGACTCGATCCACAGCACGTGCTGCAGACATTCAAGCAGCATCCGTTTATCGCTGGTTTGCTATCCGGTGGCAAGATGATCCGGTATGGGGCCAAGTCACTTCCATACGGGGGGTGGTGGTCCTTGCCGCCGCTGGGCGGAGATGGATGGATGATCGTTGGCGACTCTGCCGGCTTTTTGAATTCAGCCCGACTCAAGGGAATTCATCTGGCGATCAAGAGCGGTATGCTGGCCGCCGAAACTGCGTTCGAAGCTTTGATCAAGGCGAATTCTTCCGTCGAGATTTTGAGTAAGTACCAGCGCAGCGTTGAGACCAGTTGGATTAGTGATGAACTTTATCCGGTACGCAACTTCCATCAGGGCTTTGAGCACGGCATGGTGGCCGGAATGTTCAATACCGGGCTGCAGGAACTATTCGATGGCGGCCTGCGCGATCGCGTGAAGTCCCATGCCGGATACGAAAACATGAAACAGATTGCCAGTCTGCCGGCTGACGGCGGGACGGCAGCGCAGTTGATATTGGCGGCGAAAGGTGACGGCAAGCTGACGTTCGACAAGCTCACTGACCTGTATCACTCAGGCACCCGGCATGAAGAAGATCAGCCTTCACATTTGCTGATTCACGACACTAATATCTGCAACGATAGGTGTGTCAAGGAATTCGGCAATCCCTGCCAGAATTTCTGCCCGGCTAACGTTTACGAGATGCTGGACGACGCTTCCGCTCCGAACGGTAAGCGAATCAGCTTGAACTCCGCAAATTGCGTCCACTGCAAGACGTGCGATATCCAGGATCCGTACCAGATCATTACATGGGTTCCGCCCGAAGGCGGCGGCGGCCCAAATTACGACGGCATGTGATGCAGAAGTTTTGCACTTTGTTGCAGATGGCTTGCCATTTGCGCCGCGTAAACTCGTTTTGCGAAGTGAAACTCCTCTAACTCAAACCGTATAGCCACTTCGTCAGTTAACCTGCGATCAAAATATTGGTTCACTTTGTCATCGAGGTATATACTGCTCCCGATACTTTTGGCAGTGACCGGTTAATAGCCGGAATCGGAGCACATTGTAATTTCATAAGCTCCGGATATAGAACGCTGGCGCAGGGTTTATGAGTCATACCACCTGAGATGACCAGCGGGGGGCGGGAAGCGCGCTGCTTACCTTCCCCAAGAGAGGTATGGCTTCGTGGACGTCCTACTTATACGATGTCTGTTTGTTCTTGTAATTGGTGTTATCTGCTTTCTTATCCATCCCTTTAATCTGCCCAGAAACCTGGATGGCGTTGTTGGCCTCATCATTGGGGGCGCGATCATTCTTTTCGAATGGCGCCTGCGAGCGATGAGTTTGAAGCGTCTCATAGGAGCCGCGATTGGCAGCGTGCTCGGAATTTTCGGCGCTTACCTGTTCGCGCTCGTCATCCGCAGCAGCATTCCGCCTAGCCCGGTGCAAAGCTTTTTGCAGATCATGGTCATGATGGTGATGAGTTATGTTGGGCTCGCGGTCGGAGCTAACAAGGGTGACCTGCTCAACCTGGCGGCGCTGGGCGGACTGTTTGGCGGCGAGAAGACGGGTAAGAAGAGTTACAAAATTCTTGATACCAGCGTGATCATCGATGGCCGCATTGCCGATATCGCTGAGACCGGCTTTCTCGATGGGCTGATTGTGATCCCGCAGTTTGTTTTGCGCGAACTGCAACTGGTCGCGGATTCCGCCGACTCGCTGAAGCGCAACCGCGGTCGTCGCGGCCTTGATATTCTGCAGCGCCTGCAGAAGACAGCGATCGTCGAAATCCAAATAGTTGAGGACGATTTTCCCAGCGTTCGTGAAGTTGATTTGAAGCTGATCGAACTTGCCAAGCTTTACGAAGGGAAAATTCTTACTAACGACTTCAATTTGAATAAAGTTGCGCAATTGCAGGGCGTTGCCGTGCTCAACATCAATGAACTCGCGAACTCGCTGAAGCCGATCGTGCTGCCGGGCGAAATCATGCGTGTGTTTATTTTGAAAGAAGGCAAGGAGTACAACCAGGGAGTCGCCTATCTCGACGACGGCACGATGGTAGTGGTCGACAATGCCCGCAAAATGATTGGCAAGACGGTCGACATCTCGGTGACATCGGTTTTGCAAACCACTGCGGGGAAGATGATTTTCGGAAAGTGGGATGAGCGCGCTCCCAGTCGTCATGATCCAAAAGTGACCTCGGTGTCGCCGCTCGGCGTGCCGCAGGTGCCGACCGCGAATATTCAGCAGCCTATTGACGTCGCAAAAAAAGCTACCCCGGTGGTGGCTGAGAGGCCTGACTGACCAAGGTCTTCATGGCGCACGGTAAATAAACACCGCTAAGAGTTTTTGAAGTGTTCCCAACCGTTAACAGGAAGGCGTCGCGCTATTCCGTGGTTGAGTATCCGCATGCTTTTAGTCTTTGTAGTGACGCCAATCGGCGTTATGTCGACTCCGGCTATTTTTTTCGGAACTGCTTTGGATGAAGTGAACAGAAGTTCGTAATCTTCTCCACCATGCAACGCGAACGCAATCGCAACCGGGGATGTCGTGGACGGTAGGTGACCGAGTGGAATATTTTCCGCGATGATGTCCGCTCCAACCGAACTCTCTTCGCAAATGTGGTGCAAGTCGGTGGAGAGGCCATCGCTGATATCAATCATCGCTGTCGGGATGCCGCGTTTTCGCAACCACTGGCCGACGAGCAATCGCGGAGATGGACGCAGAACGTTCGGTGGAAATCCGTGACGGATTTTGGAAGCCTTATGCGGCTGCGACTTCATAGCCGCTATTTCCGCAGCCGGAGCGCCAAGCGTTCCGGTGACGTAGATCGTGTCCCCAGGCCTCGCGCCAGAGCGCAGAACGGCTTGACCGCTGGGCAACGATCCGACAACTACGATGTCGGCTTGAATTCCGGATGCCGCTTGCGCTGTGTCTCCTCCAGCCAAAGGGACTTTGAACTCCCTTGCCAATGCAAGAAGTCCCATCACAAAGCCGTTGACCCAAGCCTGAGGTACGTCTCGTGCCACCGCGATTGACAAGAAGGCTGCGAGAGGATTGCCGCCCATGGCAGCCATGTCGCTAAGTCCCCTCGTCAGGCAGCGCCAGCCGACGATTTCGGGCGAATGCCACTGGCGCAGAAAATGTACTTTTTCGATCGTGAAGTCGGTGGTAACCAACATCTGGTGACCCTCGGGAACGCGCAGCACCGCACAATCGTCTCCGATGCCTTTTACGAGCGATGTGCCTTTTCCCGCAGCCCGGCGAATTTGCGCGATCAACCTTCTTTCGCTAAGTGGCATGCGCATCAATATATCGCGGCGGCTCGTGCGCCGAAATACTGGCGCGTAGAAGTACACCTGTCCCTTACGGTAGTAATTTGCCCACAAGGGCAGCACAAGTTACCCTGCCTTCGTAACCGTAAGAAACTGCGCCAGTTGGTTGACACACTCCAGTCGCTTTGTTAAGTTTAGGTCGCCAAAGATTAAATTGTGATTGAAAAGAAGCGCTGCGCCGGGTTCGGCCAGCGGTTAAGCGTTACAGAGTTTTACCGTGGTGCTGAAATCGACGGCAGGGCTGTTTGCAACATAAGCAGGTTGTCAGTCGTAAACTTCTAAATTTCTAGCCTTCGCATGATGGTTCCCGCGCGGGCAGTGCAACAAAAATTTCATTGGGTGGAAGTAGGCTTTTGCGTAAACGCTTTTACATTTTCTTTGTAACCCGCGACGAAGCTGGACAGCTTCGCAAGATCAGCATTCCGGTTCACTACCTGTACGCTTTGGTAGCCGGAGTGGGGATATCGGCTCTGTGCCTTACCGGAATCGCGAGTTCCTACACGCGCATGCTGCGCAAGGTAGCGCACTATAACGAGCTGCGCACCGAGCAAGATCAGCTGAAAGATAAATATTCGCGGCTGGAGCAAGTTGCCAAGGAGCGCGACATTCAAGTCGCATCGCTCGGGTCGCTGGCCAGCGAAGTTTCCGCGCTTTACGGTCTCAAGTCGGATCCCGCCATGATGTCTGGCACTACCGATGATTTGCAGGCGGCGCAGGTCAGTTCATCTTTAGACCAGCTCTACACCCTGAAGCGCACCGCGTTGAGCGGAGCAGCCAGCGTTGGCATCTCGCTCGGCCTTACCAAGAATTCCACGACTGCGGATTGGGTGCGCGCGAATTCAGCGCCTAATTTGTGGCCGGTTGAAGGTCAGATTACGGGCTCCTTTGGGGAGCGCATCGATCCGTTTAATGGAGAGGGCGCATTTCACTCTGGAGTGGACATCTCGGCGGGCGTTGGCTCGGCTGTGATCGCTCCAGCGGACGGGACGATCACGTTTGCTGACTTTCTGGGTGGATACGGGCGCGCCATTATGGTTGATCACGGCCATGGCATCACGACCCGCTACGGCCACCTGTCGGCCTTTGCCGTCGCTGCCGGGCAATACATTCACCGCGGCGACACCATCGGATATGTCGGCCTCAGTGGACGCTCGACGGGTCCGCACCTTCACTATGAAGTGCGTATTAACGACGCGCCGGTCAATCCATACAAATATCTACGCCTGACTGTGGCCCACGTTGGCGGCTTCGCCACGGGCTCGTAACTCCGTCCCACACCTCTCTGAAAGATTGTCATTCCGATCGACGCGACGTTCGTGTAGGGCGGACACTCTTGTCCGCCCGGCACCCTTTATCGGCCCAGGCAGGCGGACAGGAGTGTCCGCCCTACACTTTTTATGCTTTGGCTTTTTTGATTTCTTCTATTAATGGCGGGACGATGTCGAACAAATTCCCGACTACCGCATAATCTGAAATTTCAAAGATTGGGGCTTCGGCGTCTTTGTTGATTGCCACGATGCTGCGCGCGCCTTTCATCCCAACAATGTGTTGAATCGCGCCGGAAATTCCGAGCGCCAGGTACATCTTCGGAGCAACGGTTTGTCCTGAGGAACCAATCTGGCGATCCATGGGAAGCCATCCGTTATCGCAAATGGGGCGTGAGGCGGCGAGTTCGCCTCCGAGTGCCTCGGCCAGTTGCTTCGCCAGTTCGATGTTTTTCTGTTCTTTAATGCCGCGGCCGACGGAGACGATGATATCCGCCTGCGTGAGATCGACAGCCTGCTTGGCTTCTTTAAACACTTCTTGCGGCTTGTTACGCACTACTCCGTCAGGAATTTCAATACTCACTTTTTCTATCAATGCGGCAGATCCACCCGCTTCGGCCTTATCCCCTCGAAACGAACCATTCTGAAAGGTGACAAAGCACGTACCAGAACCGGCAAAGCTCACGTCGGCTGAGAACTTTCCTTGAAACATCTGCCGCGTGAAGACGGGCTTTCCGCCTTCGTACTTGTATCCGACTGCATCGGTGATGGCAGTGGTCTCCATGGCGGTGGCGAGCTTGGGCACAAAATCTCGCACCTGGTATGTATGCGGCATCAGCACGAGCTTTGCGGGATGCTGCTCCAGGAAAGTCTTCAGGACATGGGCAAAGCCGTCGGGTGTGTAGGGCTCTAGCTTGGTGGACTCGACATCATAGACTTTCGAGACTTTTTTCTGTGCCACTTCGCTCGCGATCGACGATACGTTGGCGCCAACAACCGCGGTTTCGAGCGCCCAGCCGGTGTCGGCAGCGAGAGCCTGCCCGGCGGCGATCGTTTCCCATGATGTGCGGTTTAGTTTTCCTTCGCGTTGCTCGACGATTACCAGGATGGTGTCAGCCATAGATTCCGATCTGTTTGCCAGGCGGGGCAATCTTCACCTTTGCCTTGACGTTGGATTCTGTTTACAGCGAAGCGCCTAGATGACGCGCAATTCGTTCTTCAATTTTTCCACTATTTTTTTTGCGATCTCTGCCGGAGGGCCATCGATGAATTGCGTATTCTTTGATTTTTCCGGGATATACATTTTTTCGATCTTCTGCAAATTGTTGCCCATGGCGGACTGCACTTCGGCCAATGTGACTTTGCGTACGGGCTTGGTCTTCGCCTGCTTGATGCCAATCAGGGTTGCATATCGCAGCTTGTTAATTCCGGATTGGATCGTGAGTACTGCCGGCAGGGGGATGTCAACGAATTGGAAGAATCCGGCCTCGAGTTCGCGCTTTACGCGGATGCCGGAGTCATTTTTCTCGATTTGCATAATGATGGTGGCGTGGGGCAGACCGAGAATCTGTGCGAGGATCACTCCGGTTTGCGCGTAGCCGTAGTCATCGGATTGCAGTCCCGTGAAGATGAGATCAAACTTTTCATCTTTGATCGCTGCAGCGATGGCCCGGGCGGTGTTGTAGGCGTCAAGGCCGACGAAGGCGTTGTCTTCGAGGTGGATCGCGCGATCAGCGCCCTTGGCCAGAGCCTCGCGCAAAACTTGAGAAGCTCGTGGCGGTCCAGCCGTAATAGCCACAACTTCTCCGCTGTGCTTTTCTTTTTGCCGCAGCGCTTCTTCGAGCGCGAACGCGTCGGGCTCGTTCACTTCGTACGAGACATCTTCGCGGATCCACGTGCCTGCTTCGTTTAGTTTTAGAGGCGCATCTTTCTGTGGAACCTGCTTCATGCAGACCAAAATCTTCAAGAGTCACGTCCATTTCTGGCAGCTCGGGCGGTGCTGCCAAACTGGTTAGTATAAACTCCGCGAGCGTTAAAGGCGATGAAACGGGATTAGGCGATTTCGAGCTTTAGTGCAGCGGGCGGGGAATCCAGCGGCTAAAGCCGTCGGGTATGAGGCGGGTTGTGGCACGCGTAAACGCGTGCCCTGATACGAACCTAGCAGTGGCAATGTGCTAGTCTCGCGGGCAATTTGCTCTTGACGCGGGCGATGCTTGCTTTCGCGAAAGCTGTACCTCAAGTCACCTCTCGATCAACTCTTCAAGGGTGAATGTGAACGAGAATGTCGCTCGTCAGTGCGAACGAGAGAATGCCGCTAGCGCATCCAGCTTCGATCTAGCTGCGCTTGAATCGATGGACTGCTCCGCCAGGGGGACGCCATCTCGGAGGTGGTCGGCTCGGCCGGCGGCGACCAGGGCTGCGGCGGCGTTGAGAATGACGACGTCCCGCCTGGCCGATTTTTTGCCGCTTAATATTTCTCGAATCAACTCGGCATTGACGGCGGCATCTCCGCCGGAGATGTCGGTTAGCGCGGCACGCTTCAATCCAAATTCTTCGGGAGTTACTTCGTAGCTGCGCACCTGGCCGGCGCGCACTTCTGCGATCCGTGTCGGGCCAGTGATAGTAATTTCATCTAATCCGTCGCTCCCATGGACGACAAGCGCTCGGTGAACTCCGAGCATGCCGAGTGCCTCGGCGAGCTTCTCCACCAGATCAATGGAATAAACGCCAACCACCTGGCAGGTGGCGCGTGCGGGGTTCGTTAGCGGACCTAACAGATTGAAAACCGTGCGCAGGTGAAGCTCGCGGCGTGCAACCTGCACGTGCTTCATCGCAGAATGCAGGGCGGGGGCGAACAGAAACGCAATGCCCACCTGCGCCAGGCAATCTGCAACCTTCTCTTGCGGCAAATTGATATTGACGCCGAGGGCTTCCATGACGTCGGCAGATCCACACTTGGAGGTAACGCTGCGGTTGCCGTGCTTCGCGACTCTCACTCCGGCGCCCGCGACGACAAACGCGGTGGCGGTAGAAATGTTGAAGGTGCCGCTGGCATCGCCTCCGGTGCCGCATGTATCAACGAGCGCGTCCCTGCCGGTTCCACTTGCGTCCAGAACAGAAGATTCGCCTAAATCAAGCGGCACCGCCGCGGCGCGTATCGCCTCGGCAAAGCCGACAATTTCTTCCACCGTTTCGCCCTTCATGTGCAGAGCCACGAGCAGCGCGGCGATTTGCGCATCGGTGCATTGCCCGGTGAGGACTTCAGTCATCACCGCTTTTGCCTCTGAGCGCGCGAGCGATTCCCGGTGATTGGCGATACGGTCGAGGGCGTTGAGGATCACCTATCCAAACTATAGAAAGATGGGACAGCTTTCAAACGCCGATAAGGAGCCGAGCCACTGTGTGGCTAGACTGAACGAGATTCAAGCTCTTCGAGCCGGGCACGAAAACGATCGCGCCAACTCTGGGGAAGTCTCTGCACATCAAGCGATCGCTTGAGCTTTTCGCGATCAGGAGTCGCGGACGTGTACAGGCGATTTACATCTGCCACGCTCAATGTTTGCGTCTCTCTTTCAAGCAGCGCGATGCCATCACCGGCCGCAACTTCTCCTTCTTCGACTACGGAAAAGTAAAAACCGCTACGACCGTTCTGCACAAACCTTTTGATGATGTCTTCTCTCTTAAACTTTGCCGCGAGTTTGAAGCAGGGGAGACGGGGAGTCGTGACCCTGACTATCGCGGAACCAATCCGATATTGGTCGCCAATAAAAACGCCCGCCTCCGCCATTCCCTCGGTCGTAAAATTTTCTCCAAACGATCCCCAGGGTAAATCTTTTTCTTTAAGTTCAGTTTGCCAAGCCGGGTAATGTTCTGATGGATAGGCGTAAACGGCCTTTTCCGGGCCGCCGTGCACGGTGAGATCAGCCTGACGATCGCCGTCGAGGTTGGTGGCGCGCACCATCACTCCGCCTAGAACGGAACTTTTAAAGATACCGGTCTTGAAGGTCGTCCCTTGCCATGCAAGTAGCCGAGGCAGACCGACATTGACGGAGATCACCTTCATATAGCAATCAGACGGCGGCGCAATTGTAAACGATTCAGTAATTGCGTTGGCTAGTGTGGACGCGGGCGACCGCCCGCCCCAGAACGGCGAGTCGCCCGTCTCCACACTTTGTCTTAATTTCTCTCTCTTATTTCTCTTATTTCTCTGTCGTATTTGTTGAACCTCGAATGACGGTTGTTTGAGTTCGCTTTGCCGATTGTTCATTCGTCTTATAGAATCAAAGGTTCGCTGGACTGCCAATAATCTGCACGTGGGTTTCCTCCAGGTTGAAATCAATTCAGCAAGCAATTTGAAATCACTATGAATATTCACGAATATCAGGGCAAAGCAATTTTGAAGAAGTACGGCGTCGCCACGCCACGCGGCGCCATGGCTGCAACGCGCGAAGAGGCTGAAACAGTGGCGAACGAACTCATGGGCGCAGGAGCGACTGGCATCGTCGTGAAGGCTCAGATTCATGCCGGAGGACGGGGAAAAGGAGGCGGCGTGAAGATCGCAAAATCGGCGGAAGAGGCAGCCGATCTTGCCGGAAAAATGCTGGGCATGAAACTGGTCACGCATCAGACCGGGCCTGAAGGTCGCATCGTTCACCGCTTGCTGATAGAAGAGACTTTGCCCATCGAAAAAGAACTCTACCTAGGTATTCTGGTAGATCGCGCTGAAGGCAAGCCCGTGTTCATGGCATCGGCAGCCGGCGGAATGGACATCGAGCAAGTTGCCGCCGAGCGTCCGGATGAAATTTTGAAGCAATACATCGATCCTGGCATGGGGCTTGAGCCATTCCAGGCGCGCAAGATTGCTTTTGCGCTAGGACTAACGCCGACTCAGGTGAATGCGGCGGTTCCGTTTTTGGCCGGACTCTACCGGGCTTTTCTAGAGACGGACGCGGCGCTGGTCGAGATCAATCCTTTCATCACCTGTACCGATGGCCGGCTTTTCGCGCTGGATGCGAAATTGACTTTCGACGATAACGCGCTGTTTCGACATCCCGACCTCAAAGAGCTTCGCGATGTGGCCGAAGAAGACCCGCTCGAAGTTGAAGCGTCAAAATACAACCTCAATTACATCAAGCTCGACGGCAGCGTGGGATGCATGGTGAACGGCGCGGGCCTCGCCATGGCGACCATGGACATCATCAAGTACGCGGGTGGCATGCCGGCGAATTTTCTCGATGTCGGTGGCGGCGCTAACGCGCAACAAGTCGCGCATGCATTTGAAATTCTGCTGAGCGATAAGAGTGTACGTGCGGTACTAATTAATATTTTTGGCGGTATTTTGCGGGTTGACACGTTGGCGGCGGGAGTCGTTGAAGCCGCGAAGAAAACAAACCTTCAGTTGCCGGTGGTGTTGAGACTCGAAGGCACCAACGTGCAGGAAGGCAAAAAGATTTTGCTCGAATCAGGGCTCAACTTTATCGTAGCCGAAACCATGAAAGACGCGGCCGACAAAGTCGTGGCGGCAGCGAGAAATTAATCGTAGAGACGCGGTTCGCCGCGTCTCCCACCCAGGCGATAGAGCGAGACGCGGAGAACCGCGTCTCTACGGGAAATTTAACTATGTCTATTTTGGTTGATAAACGTACTCGACTGATCGTGCAAGGGCTCACCGGGCGCGAGGGAACTTTCCATGCCAAGGCCTGTGCGGCATACGGAACGCAAGTTATGGGCGGAGTCACGCCGGGCAAGGGCGGTACGACTCATGAGGGCTGGCCGATTTTCAACACGGTGCAAGAGGCCGCCGACAAAACGGGCGCGAATGCGACGGTTATTTTTGTGCCCCCGCCATTCGCCGCCGACGCCATCATGGAAGCGGCCGATGCCGAGATTGAACTCATCGTTTGCATCACTGAGGGAATCCCAACGCTTGACATGGTGCGGGCATGGGAGTTTCTGCAGAACCGGCGATCGAGGCTGATCGGTCCGAATTGTCCGGGCATCATTTCGCCGGGCAAGTGCAAGATTGGAATCATGCCGGCAGCAATTCATAAAGAAGGTAACGTGGGAATCGTCTCGCGCTCGGGCACGCTGACGTATGAGGCAGTGCATCAACTGACGCAGCGCGGCATCGGGCAGTCGACTGCTATTGGAATTGGCGGGGATCCCATCATCGGAACGAATTTTGTAGACGCGCTCGACTTGTTTAATCGCGACCCGCAGACGGAAGCCGTAATTATGATCGGCGAAATTGGCGGCAACGCGGAAGAGACTGCCGCGGAATTCATCAAAAATCATATGAAGAAGCCGGTGATTGGTTTCATCGCCGGTCAGACCGCCCCTCCCGGGCGACGTATGGGTCACGCCGGCGCGATCGTCTCTGGCGGAAAAGGAACGGCGGCTGAGAAAATGGCGGCGATGGAAAAAGCCGGGCTGAAGGTGGCGAAGTCTCCGGCTGAAATCGGTGAGACGTTAGCTTCGGTCTTGGGCACGCGCGTTTAAGATAAGCGCTCGCATTTGGAAATCACAAAATATTTTGCAACAGCAAGGAAAAACTTCTGACTATGAAAACTCTACAACGCACTTTAACCATCGTTAAGCCCGACGCGGTCAAGAAAAACGCGATCGGAGACATCATCGAGCAGTTTGAAAAAGGTGGATTCAAAATTCTTGCGATCAAGATGCTTGAAATCTCACAGCACCAGGCGGAGCAGTTTTACGCCGTCCATGCCAGCCGGCCTTTTTACAGTTCGCTCACAAATTTCATGTCGAGCGGGCCGATCGTGGCGATTGCCCTGGAAAAAGAAAATGCAATCGCTGATCTGCGAAAATTGATGGGAGCTACGAATCCGGCGAGCGCGGAGGAGGGGACGATCCGCAAGAAGTGGGCGAGCAACATTGAACACAACGCCATTCACGGGTCCGACGCAGACGAAACAGCTCGTTTCGAATTGAGCTTTTTCTTTGCCGGGTTTGAACTGGCGCAGTAGGAACTAGCCTACCGGCTCGAACAGATGCCCTTCCGTGCGATCTCCCAACTTTGGGAGATCTTTTTTTGCGAACTGCAAAAAGTGCGGCGAGGAGCGGTGTGCCTCCAGGGCGGCATCGTCTTTGTATTGTTCGTAGACGAAAAAGCGGCGTGGGTCGGTCTTGTGTTTATGGACTTGATACATCAGGCAGCCGGGCTCTTTGCGCGACTCGGCTGATAGTTTTTCGAAGATCGCGATTACGTCCGATTCGCGTCCGGGTTTTGCCATCCAGGTTACGGCTAATACCACCATCCGTCGCTCCGATCATTTCAGCCCCTAAAGGGGCACTCGTTATGGGCCGATTGCGATATCGCTAAAGCGATATCCTGATACGAAACTTTCGTTCTTAACTCTTTGTCTCGCTAAAGCGATATCCTGATACGAAACTTTTGCGAGCAGGTTTGTATCGTTAAAAGATGCCAATGATACGAATCTTTCGTGCCCAGTCCTGTCCCGCTAAAGCGATGTCTGATGCGAATCTTGATTCTCAACTCTTTGTCTTGCTAAAGCGATGTCGTGATACGAAATCGTTGCTAATTGGGAGTCATATCCCGCACACGAAGAATCCGCCCGAGATTTCTCATTGGGTTTTCAAGCCTAAATCTTTTATGAAGTCGTCGATTAATATTGTTTGCTCGCGGTCGGGACCGGTGGAGATCATTGCCACGCGAGCGCCGGTCTCTTTCTCGATGAATGCTAAATAATCCCGCGCCTCTTTCGGCAAGCCATCCAGAGTGCGAATGGTGTGAGTCGGAGTCGCCCAGCCTTTTAGCTTTCTGTAAACGCATTCGATCTTGTCGTAGCCGGAGGCCTGCGCCGGAATTTCACTTGTCTCTTTTCCATCGACTTTATATCCAACGCAAACTGGGATTTCTTTCAGGTGATCGAGCACGTCGAGCTTAGTCACGACTAGCCACGAAATTCCGTTGATCATGGAGGAGTATTTGAGTAGCGGCAGGTCGAGCCAGCCGGTGCGGCGTGGACGCCCTGTGACCGCACCGAATTCGTTGCCGCGCTTGCGAAGGTCCTCGCCCTCTTCATTCAAGAGTTCGCTGGGGAAAGGGCCGCCGCCGACTCGCGTGCAGTATGCCTTGGTAATTCCGATCACCGTGTCGATTGACGTTGGAGGCACACCGGTCCCGATGGCCGCTCCGCCTGACGTAGCGCTTGAGGAGGTCACGAAAGGATAGGTGCCATGATCGATGTCAAGCATGGTGCCTTGCGCTCCCTCAAAGACGATCGATTTTCCGTCGGCGAGAGCTTTGTTCAGCAGGACGGCGGTGTCGCGAACGAATGGCCGCAGCTTTTCCGCGGCGTCGGCATACTCCTGAAACATTTTGTCGGCGTCGAGAGGGTCGGAGTTGAAGAGCGCGTGCGCGATCATATTTTTTTCGCGGCAAGCGTTCTCGATGTGAGTGCGAAGCAGGTTGGTGTCCAGCAGGTCGGCGACACGCAATCCTCGCCGCCCCATCTTGTCTTCGTAGGAGGGGCCAATTCCGCGTGATGTTGTCCCGATCTTGACTCTGCCGGGGGCGTTCTCGGAGCCCAATTCCATCATGCGGTGGTAGGGAAGGATGACCTGGGCGCGATCCGAAACGAAAAGATTGCCGTCGACTTTAACCCCGGCCGCCCGCAGTGACGCGACTTCTTTCAAAAATGCCAGCGGATCGATGACGACGCCATTGCCGATAACGCTTGTGCATTCAGGCCGCAGCACTCCGCCCGGGACTAGCTGAAGGATAAATTTCTTGCCGTTGATGATGACGGTGTGTCCGGCGTTATGGCCGCCCGCGTAGCGGGCCACCACCGAAAAGGTGTGGGTCAGTACGTCTACGATTTTGCCCTTGCCCTCGTCGCCCCACTGGGCTCCCACGATGACCGCAGTTCTGCCTCTGCTCGCTTTACCTCTGGTCAATCCACGCTCCACTTGAAAACTGTGCGGCAATCGTCCGCCCCCGGGGTCGCACACACGAGTTGGTTGGCGGATGAATAGACTGGAAAACTTTGGATGGCCAGCGGCGCTGTGTGTACGCCCTAGCATACCGAATCAGGCGCAACAGGAGCAAACCGGATCTCCGCCGTAAGGTTGGCTTCGCCTTGCATCTTGTATTCTTGAAACGTGCCCGAACTCCCTGAGGTTGAAACGATCGCGAACGGATTGAATAAGCGGGTCGCTGGCGATTCCATCGATTCGGTATGGATCGGCTCCAGGAAGCAGCCGCTTAAGTCTTCCGCAAATCTGATCGCGAATACGCTGGAGGGCAAGCGCATCCTGAAAGTGCACCGTGCGGGTAAACACATAGTGTTTGACCTCGAAGCAAATGGTCGGCCAGCAAAGAGCAAACAACGAAAAAGCCTGGCGAAAAGCAAAACGAGCCGCTCGAAAGCTGTTGAGCGTGATCCCGATGCGAATGCGCAGTGGATCGTTCACCTGGGGATGACGGGCCGGATGCTGGTTTGCGAGCCGTCCGCTGAAGTGGCCAAGCACACACACCTGATCGCAAAGCTTGCATCCGGACGTGAATTGCGATTTGTCGATCCGCGAATGTTTGGCAAATTGAGTGTGCATGCCGGAGGTTTTGATCCGGGAGGAACCGAACCGCTGGAGATTTCGGAAGAAAAATTCGCCGAACTCTTTAAAGGTCGAAAGACTCCGATAAAGAGCGCGCTTCTGAACCAGAAACTCTTGCGGGGCGTGGGAAACATTTACGCCGACGAATCGCTGTTTCGCGCCGGCATTCGCCCCCGGCGGCGTGCCGCGACGATCACTCGGCAGCGTTTGTCGAAGCTTCATCGATCGGTGGTCGAAGTTTTGCGTGAGGCGATCGCGCGCGGAGGATCGTCGGTTTCCGATTACGTTGACGCGGATGGCGAAGCAGGATTTTTTCAGCTGCAGCATCGCGTCTACGGGCGCGAGGGCGAGGATTGCCTCGAGTGCGGCGATCCGATTCTGCGCATTGTTCTGGCGGGCCGCAGCAGTCATTACTGCGCAAATTGCCAAAAATAGCCCTAATATTACGATTTAATAGTAGGATTACTTGGCTCCCGCGTATGTGTGAGCACACGGGCCAGAGAGCAACCAAGCGAGCCACTCATCATGAATAAGCTTTCCATCGGAGTAGACCTCGGCGGCACAAATTTGCGCATAGCCGCCGTAGACGATCAGGGCACACTGGTTGAGAAAGTCACGCTTGGCACAAAAGTCTCGCTCGGACGCGACCACGTCATCGACGACATGTGCAATGCCATCCAGCATTTGTCCGACAAATATAAGAGCTCCGCACAGTTGCTGGGAATTGGCATCGGTGTTCCCGGAATAATCGACAATGAGACCGGGCTGCTTCGTGAATCGCCCAATCTTCCGGGGTGGGCAGAATACCCGGTGCGCGCCGAGATTGAGCGTCGGCTGAACACGATCGTGATTCTTGAGAATGACGCGAACGTCGCTGCTCTTGGAGAGAAGTGGTTGGGTGCGGCGAAGGAATATTCCAACATGGCGATGCTAACTCTCGGCACCGGCGTGGGCGGCGGTCTCGTGCTGCACGACGCTATATGGCATGGCGCGAACGGCATGGCGGGAGAGTTCGGACACACGACCATTGAACCGGACGGCCATCCGTGCGGATGCGGAAATGTTGGCTGCCTGGAGCAATACGCTTCAGCAACTGCTGTGGTTCGCATGGCGAAAGAAGCGATCGCGAAAAATCCAGCATCGGCGCTGGCGAGCGCGGCTCATGTGGATGCAGAGTTCAACGCGAAATCGATATTCAATCTCGCGATTCAGGGCGATGAAGATGCCAAGCGAATTTTTCGTTATGTGGGGCGATGTCTCGGCATCGGTCTTTCGACGCTTGTGAACTCGTTAAACCTTCCCATCTACGTGATCGGCGGCGGAGTGTCGAGTGCGTGGGAAGCGTTCTCTCCCGCCATTTTTGAAGAGTTACGGCGGCGGGCGTTGGTGTATGCGGCAACTTCTCCTCATGAAGGCGTGGGCAGCAATGAAGGGGCATCGGCGCGTGTGAAAGCGGGACCGGGGCACAAGACTGTGATTACGCGAGCTCTTCTCGGGAGCGACGCCGGATTATTCGGGGCGGCGCGGTTGCCGATGGTACCGGAATCTATGCGTTAAGTTCGTTTGAAATTGGACGGACGCGAACGCTTGCCTGAAACTGGTCTTTTGGATTGTGGTCTAGATTGAGATCTGGATTGAGATTGAGATCTAGATTGAGATTGTGATCTGGATTGAGACTTAGATTGAAACGCAGATTGAGACGGGCGGCTGCTCGAAGCTGGCCGGGCGGAATGGGTGGAGCGCGATGTGGGCCGGGCCGGACGAGCAGAAGGACGTAACGGACGGACTCCCGGCCGGGATGGGCGCTGAACGGGACGGTCTGTGACGGGCGCGGGACTTTTCGCAGTCGCTGATTTGAAGGGGCGTGGCGGGCGAGATTCCTTAGCCGGGTAAGGTGTTTTCGTTGGTTTGGGGCTGGGCGCATCAGAAAGCTTTAACGTCTTTTTTGTCGTTGCGGCCGTTTTCAGCTTGGCGACTTCGAGCAACGTCAGATTGCGCCAGTCTCCGGGAGGCACGTCAAGCGCCAGCGGACCATACTGGACCCGGCGAATCTTCTCCACGTGGTGCCCGACTTCTTCAAACATCTTTCTAACTTGTCGATTGCGGCCTTCGATGATGGTCACTTCAAGCCAGGGATTATCGCCTTCGCGGATGAGCCGAATTTTTGCTGGCGCTGTGCGCACCCGGCGGCCGCCTTTCTCGGCGATGGAAACTCCACGGCGCAGTTTGTCTAGCTTGCTCTCGTCGGGCTGGCCGGCGACTTTCACCACATAAATCTTCTCTACGTTTGACGAAGCTTTCATCAACGCATTGGCCAGCGCGCCGTCGTTGGTCATCAAGAGAAGCCCTTCGCTCGCCCAATCGAGGCGGCCAACGGGATAGACTCGGCCTTTTACTTTGCCCACCAAATCCATTACGGTCGGCCGCTTTTTCTCATCGCTCACCGTGGTGACATATCCTTTAGGTTTATTGAGCGCGACGTAGGTGAAGCGCTCGGGGCCTTCAAGCAGCTTGCCGTCGACGCGAATGTGATCGTGCTCGGGATCGGCTTTGGTTCCGAGTTGCGTGACCACCTGGCCATTGACCACAACTCGGCCGCCGGTGATTAATTCCTCAGCTTTGCGGCGGGATGCCACACCGGCAGCAGCGATAACTTTTTGCAGACGTTCGGCAGGCATGGATAGTTTTGGCTCCAGTAGGGCGTTTAGCTGACGTTTCGTTTTTCTTCAGAGGAGGAGTCCGAGGAAATTTCTGAGTGTCCCAGGGCTGACTCTTCGGATTGAGCAGATTCGGCTTGAGCACCTACCGCAATTGCCTCTTTGCTTGACTCATCGAAAGTCGACAGTTCTTCGGATTCCTCAGTCGATGATTGCGCACTTGTTTCAGGCAGGGCTTCTCCGGGGATCGGATCGCTTTGAAACGACTCTGACAACAGCTTTTCAAACTCTTCCATGCTCGGCAATTCGTGCACGTCTTTGAGTCCGAAGCGCAGCAAAAACTCCTTGCTGGTTTTGTACAAGATGGGGCGCCCGATTACTGCTTTGCGGCCGGCGGTGGTGATGAGCTTACGATCAAGCAATGTGGCAATCACGCCGCCCGAGTCGACTCCACGAATTTCGCTGATCTCGGGAACAGTCACGGGTTGCTTGTAAGCGATGACGGCGAGGGTTTCGAGCGCGGGAAGCGACAACCGGAACGGCGGCTTCAGGCTTTTGGCAAACGCACGGATCACATCGTGCTGATCCGGCTTGGTAGACATGCGGTATCCGCCGGCGACCTGACGAATCTCGATGCCATGTTCGGCGCTTAAATAATCGGAGATCAATTCTTCAAGCGTGGCCCGCAGCCGCGATTTGTGTTCCGCGACCTCGACATCGGGAGCTTCCGCCAGCATCGATTCTTTCAAGAGGGAGAAAATTTGCTCCAGAGAAATCGGGGTCTCGGCGGCGTAGATGATGGCCTCGAGTTGCGGTTTAAGATTCATAGGTTTTTGATCGCCACTTGCTGGCCGTAACCAGTTCTACGTCCAATCGTCTTTTACTTCCAATCGTCACGTACCGCCGCCTGCTCGTTCATGACCTCTTCGAAGTGAGAATGCTTTCGCACCAAAACCTCTCCGAAGACATGATCTTGTCGCACTTGGATAGCCTGCAGTCGCACCAGTTCGAGCATGGCGAGAAACATGCAAACCAGAGCCTGTCGCGACTGAACGTTGCGCAAAATCTGTTTCAAGCGAATGGGACGATCTTCGAGCGACAGGCGCCGGTGAAGGTATTGAATCATCTGACCGACCGTCACTGCTTCTTCGTCCACTTCGAGGATTGGCCGCGTCCGGGCGCGATCGAGAATCTGCTGGAAGGTCTTGACCAGATCGATCACGTCGGCGGCAAGTTCGGGCTCGGTGCCTTCGGCATCCATGAACTCGTGGATTGCAGGGTTACTGAGCACCGCGTCTTCGAGTTGCTGTTTCTGCAGCAGCATCTGGGCGGCTGACTTGAATTTCTCATGCTCCAGCAAGCGGTTAACGAGTTCGTTACGCGGATCTTCCTGCGCGTCGGCGGGCGCGAGCGGGTCGCGCGGCAGCAACATCTTCGACTTGATGTGAATCAGCACCGCGGCCATGTAAATGAAGTCGGCGGCAATGTTTACATCGAGTTCCTTGATGCGCTCTACATAGGTCAAATATTGGGCGGTGATTCTGGCGATAGGAATGTCGTAGATGTTGATGTCCTGCTTGCGGATGAGATCGAGCAGCAGGTCAAGCGGGCCTTCGTAGATTTCGCCGAGCTCAATGGCGAACGGAAACTCGCTATCGTCCTTCTTGTTTTTTCGGTTGGCGACGGCTGGATCGGAAGCGGCGAAGCCGGTGCCGCCGACGATTTTCAAACCCGGATTGCGGCCTTCGGGGCCGCCCGTCGGCCGTTCTGAACTTGGCTGAGACAACCGCGTCACCTCTCGGAACTCTTTGTCGAACTCAACTTTTTTCGTTCCGGTTATAGTCCAGATTCATAGAACTCCGAACATCGTCCATGGTCGCACCGGCAATCTCGCGGGCCCGAGCCGAACCGGCTTCCAGAATATCCCATGCCAGTCCCGGATTCTCCTCGTATTTTTTGCGCCGTTCCTGCATGGGGTTCAGGATCTTCACCAGCGAATCGGCCGCCCAGCTCTTGCACTCGATGCACCCGATTCCGGCGGACCGGCAGCCCTCATACACTTTCGCCATGGTTTCTTTGTCGGAGAAGATTTTGTGCAAATCTCCCACCGGACAGACATCGGGGTTGCCCGGGTCAGTGCGGCGAACGCGCGCCGGATCCGTCACCATCGTCTTCAGCTTTAATCTGACAACCGGCTCAGGATCGGTGAGCAAGACGGCGTTGCCATAGGATTTCGACATCTTGCGCCCATCGGTTCCGGGCAAACGCGGAGCTGGAGTCAGCTTGGCCGCAGGCTCAGGAAAAACATGCGTTCGCTCGCGGGCGTAGAAACTGTTAAAGCGTCGCGCGATTTCCCGCGTCAGTTCCACGTGGGCAACCTGGTCTTCTCCGACCGGCACAACGTCGGCCTTGTAGATGAGAATGTCTGCGGACTGCAGCACGGGATAGCCTAAGAATCCGTAGGTTCCCAGATCTTTTTCGAGAATATTTTCCTTCTGCTCTTTATATGTCGGAACCCGTTCCAGCCATCCCAGTGGCGTGATCATAGAGAGGAGAAGGTGCAACTCTGCGTGAGCCGGGACGTGCGATTGAATAAACATTACGCATTTCTCGGGATCGAGCCCTGCGGCTAGCCAATCAAGCAAGACCTCGACAGAATTTTCTTTGAGCCGGGAAGTATCCGCGTAATCGGTGGTGAGTGCGTGCCAGTCCGCAATAAAAAAGAAACAGTCGTACTCGTCCTGCATGCGCACCCAGTTGTCGAGTGCGCCAACGTAGTTGCCGAGATGAAGTTTGCCGGTCGAGCGCATTCCGCTCAGGACGCGCTTTTTGGAGGGGCTTGTCATTTCAGAGTCCACCCCCCGGCTTTATCCCATCGATTTTCGCGGATTTACAAATCGGGCAATAGAAATGAATAGGGAAGATGGGCGAGATCATCGTTAGCCCTCGATTCTAACAAAGGCGGGCACGCGTAGCCGACAGTGGGAGCAAAAAGACTGAGCTGGAATTTGAGGGAGACTTTTTGAGACGAATTATTGCCCAGCGCGCAGCGGGGTGACGACGAAGCGTCCGGCTGGCAGTTTTTTCTCGCTGCCCTTATCCCCATGCTGCAACGAGAGTGCGCCTTCGGCCGTACTGGCTGCGCCAGCGAGCTCCGCCGCCAAGGCCTGATAGGAGCGCGCGATCTCGTGGTGAGTTTGCGTCGCGACGGGGCTTCCCTTATCGATTGCCGGTCCAATTACCTGGAAGTTGTTCGGAACTTTCCACAGAACCTTGCAATTCGTGGCTTTTTCGACATCCTCGTCGCTGAAGCCCGGGATCTTTTTATAGCGGTTGATCACCAGGCGCAGACGATCCCGTCCCGCTCCATCCTGGAGAAAAGCCTGGATCCGATTCGCGCTCCAAAGGGAGACGACATCGGTTTGAGCGACCAGCAAGACAGCGTTCGAAAGATCGCAGATCATCTGCGTCGTCGCATCCATGCGACCCGAGCAGTCGAGAACGACGAAGTGATATTGGCTGACCAGCAGATCGAAGAGCCTGGCCAACTCAGACGCAGATGGAACGTTGGTGTGAGGCTGCTGCGCTCCGGCGAGCAAGTGAAGGCCGTTTCTGTAGGGGGTCATCAGGCCGTCGAGCAGTGAGCCATCCATACGATGGAGGTTTTGCAACGCGTCGACGATTGAAAATTGGGGCCGAAGATTGAGTTGCAGGGCGGCGTGGCCGATGGACGCAAAGTCGACGAGGACGACGCGTCCGTGCGTTTCCTGCAAGGCGACAGCTGTGTTGACGGCGGTAGTCGTGGCTCCCGCTCCGCCCTTGGCATTCAAGAACGTTAAGACTCTTGCTTTACTGGCGCTACGCTGTGCCCGGCTCAGCGTTGCCGAGAAACGGGCAAAGGCCTCAATCAGGGCTTCACGGCTTGAGGAGTAATCGAGGAACTCGCGGGCCCCGGCGCGCATCGCCCCGACGATGTTAGTCGGCTGGTTAAGGTCGCCAACGGCAAAAATCGTGATACCAGGGATGCTGCCGTGAATCATTTCAATGCAACGAATCGCGCGCTGGGGGTTGTGGTCATCGATCACTACCAAAGCCACTTCCACCCGCTGATCCTGCAACTGGCGCAGAACCGAGTCGCTCGGCCCCGTGGGAAATCCAACGTGGCTGATGACAGTGCGCGCGAGGTTGGTGCTCTCGACACGGCTGTTCAGCACGATAGACTTTTCGCGGTCGTCGGTTAAGAGGGCGACGGAAATCCCGGGCATAGCTCGATTCTCACGGCTCATCGACATACTACGGACCTAAAACGAACAGGGCCAAGTGACCCTGGTAACGCTTGCATCAAGGAGGCTGAAGATGGAGTCGGCATGGTGGCCAACGGATTCCAGCCTAACAATCCGCTTGGCTGCTAGTTCAAACGAGTATAAGACAAACCGCCGCTCTTGGAAAGACCAGGCACCTTGAAGGCTTTCAACTCGTTGCCGGCCCCGACGGATCTCCTGCTGGGCGGGGCGGGGTCACGCGCACAAAAGGAGATGGTGGTTGGTCTGGGGGCAGATACTGATAGGCATCGAGTTGCACCGCTATCCCGCTCTGGCGGGCCGCATTGGCGGGCATGGCGCGGACTACCTTTCCTCCGCAGCGCACTGGCATGTTCTCGGCCAGCGTAATTTCGGACGGCATGGTGAAAGTGAGCTCGACGGCGCTCCCCTCCTTAATGTCTGCCTCTGCGTAGAAGAAGATGCCTCTGCCGCTTAAATCCTGGGTAAAGCCGGGGATGGTGCGCCCATCGTGATGAACCGCAACCGGAATATGCACTTCGAAACGTTGCGCGCCGCGACGTTCATGGCGGTTAGCATCTGTGTTCATGGCCGTCCTCGAGGTCCTTGGATGGACCTGTGGAAGCTAACTGTATCGCGGATTTCCATGCAGGGAAAGGCTGAAATTGCCCGCGTCTCCCTAAAAAGCGCAATTGCAGTCCGCCGTTTGCAATCCCAGAGCAGAGAAAAGAAAGTTTTGCGGAGACCGGCCGCCCTCGACGCGGAGCGTATGAAAAAAATTATGCTCATGCGATCTATACTGCCGCCGCTCTACAATAGTGAAGAGGATCTTGACCGAAGAACGTAAAGTCGTGCTGGAAGAACGTCCCGCCGCACCCAAAATTGCTTCGCAATCGCGGTGGGCGACCACCCTGCGAGCGCTTCGCCACCGTAATTTTCAGCTCTTCTTCAGCGGGCAGATGATCTCACTGACCGGCACCTGGATGCAAAGCGTTGCCCAGGCCTGGCTCGTCTACAACATGACGAAGTCACCGCTCTTGCTGGGGACGGTTGGGTTTGCCAGCCAGATTCCCGTGTTCCTGTTTTCTCCATTTGGAGGAATCACCGCCGACCGCGTCAACCGGCACCGGTTGCTGATCGTCACTCAGACTTGCTCCATGGTGCTTGCGGGGATACTGGCATGGCTTACTTTGAGCGGCCACATTCTGGTGTGGCATATTTTCCTGCTCGCCGGGCTGCTCGGAGTGGTGAACGCATTTGATATTCCGGTGCGGCAGTCGTTTCTGGTCGACATGGTGGGCAAGGAAGATCTGATGAATGCCATCGCCTTGAACTCGTCCATGTTCAATGGCGCGCGCGTGATTGGCCCAGCGGTTGCGGGAATTCTTGTTGCGAAAATCGGCGAGGGCTGGTGCTTTGCCGCCAACTCCGTCAGCTACATTGCGGTCATCGTTGGCTTGGTGCTGATGCGGGTTGAGAGCCGGCCGCGCAGCACGAAGAGTTCGCCGGTTGAAGATATCGTCGAGGGCTTTCGCTGGGTTAGCAAAACAAAGATCATCCGCGCGTTGCTGCTGCTGATCGGCCTCGCGAGTCTTGTCGGAACGCCCTACACCGTGCTCATGCCCGTCTTTGCCGACAAGATTCTTCACGGCGGAGTGCGAGGACTGGGCATCCTGATGGGCGCCACCGGCGTAGGAGCTCTATTCGGAGCGCTGACGCTGGCCGCAAAGAACGGCGTCAAGGGTTTGGGACGTTGGGTGGCAATCACCTGCGCGGGTTTGGGAGTGAGCCTGTTTTGTTTTTCCTTCTCGACATCATTCTGGCTGTCGGCATTTCTGTTAATGCCGGTGGGATATTCCATGATGCTGCAGATGGGCTGCTGCAACACGCTCATCCAGACGATGGTGCCCGATCACCTGCGCGGGCGTGTCATGTCGCTCTATTCCATGATGTACATGGGCATGGCTCCCTTCGGAGCGTTCTTTGGAGGAGCGATGGCTCACCGCTTCGGCGCGCCCATCACGGTATCGATCGGCGGCGTAGCGTGCGTGATCGGATCGGTCCTGTTCTGGCGCGCGCTGCCGGATCTGCGCATCGAGGCCCGGCGGCTGATTGTGGCGCAAGGATTGTCGGGAGGGGAGCCGCCGCAGGAATTGAACGCTCAGGCGGTGGAGGAGTAGCGAGCGCGTTTTAATTCCCGGGCTGAGACAGCTCTACGAAATCGTCTTGATTCACGATGGCTGAATTCGAAATCAAAATCGGCGAACGCGGACCCTATCGATGGCTTATCACGCCGACTCACGACTTCGACACGCTGCTCAGCGTCTGTCCAGGCGTCGTACTTGGTAAATATATCGCTGTTACGTCCTTCGATAGTGGTTGTTTGTATCTAGGGGACTCGGAGAAAGCCGACGGTTGGAAAAGCCGCAAGGGCGTCGCCTACAGCTCCGTTATAAAGTCTGTTGATTCCTTGCCCCAGCGCGGTGGGTGGGATGAGTGGTACGTGTTTGACACGCCTACCGACTTAGGTCAACTGGATCGGGGAAACATTTTCGAGTCATCGTTGGAGCGAGGACAAATTTTCGCACTCGTAAACTATGGGCAAGGCTTTGTTTCTGGATTGAGAAATCAAGAAAGTCCGGCCACGGAATTTTGGAAGCAAATGGAGTGGATTGCCGCAGAGTCGTTCATTGCCGATGATTGTGAGAATCTGATTTTTGTGAGCAAGAATGCGACTATTTTCGAATCTGCGCTGTTAGCGCTAGCCTTAGCAGATTAATCACGACGGCGTCTCCAAGACCAAGAAGCGATAAATCCCGCTATTTATCTCAGTTGATTAACTTTCGCTGCCGCAAGAACTCGCGAACCACTTCCGCGGCGTCTCGATGTTGTCCATCGACGGCGTAATTCAGCTTTCGCATGTCGTCGTCGGAGATCGCTCCCGCCAGCGCATCCAGCGCGCCGCCGACTTCGGGATGCTTCTTCAGCATTTCATTCCGCATCATGGCGACCGCTTCGTAGGGAGGGAAGTAATGATGGTCATCATCAAGCGCAACCAGATCGAGCGCCGGAATCAGGCCGTCGGTGTTGTTGCCGGCGATGAGGTCGACCTGATGCTCCTTCAAGGCGCGGGTGACGAGGCCGAGGCTCATGATGCGCGGCGCTTCCGCGAATTTTAAGTTATAACTCGCGACCAGACCTTTGTAGCCATCCGGACGCTCCATGAATTCGTAGCCAAAACCGGCGCGCCATTTTGGAGTGAACGCCGAGGCTTGCGATACGTTCGTCAGGTGCAACTTGCGCGCGTCGTCGCCGCGAATCACGATTGCGAAGGTGTCGTTGAATCCCAGCGGACGAGCTACCGTCACGTTGAATTGTGATTCGTATGCTTGGTGAACGCGCTGAACAACGTCTAACTTGTCGCCGCTCGGCTGTTGCTTGAGAACGGCGGTCAGGGCTGTGCCGGTGTATTCAGGATAGATGTCGATGCGTCCAGCGAGCAGCGCCTGCTGGCAGATGAAAGTTCCGGCAAGATAAAAGCGGCGTTCCACCGGAAGGTGAGTGCGCTGCTCGATGATCTGGGCGAAGAGTTCTCCCAGGACGAGTTGCTCGGTGAAGTCTTTTGAGCCGACGACGATGCGATCGTCATGCCGGCCGCACGCCGTGAACGGCAAGGTCAGGGCAACGACCATCGCGATGATCAAGGGAACGGTCAAGGTACGGAGCAGCGCGAACGAACGTTGCGCGCGAAGAGACGGTGCCGCACTAGCGCGGAGAATGAAAAACCTCAATGCGGCCCCTGCGTGCTCAAGTGCATATTCCCCAGACGGCGCTCGATTCGACCCAAGAGAAAATCAACCAATAGCGCCAGGAGAGCGGCGGGAACGGCTCCCGCCAGTATGACCTGGTTATTTACCATCGCCAGGCCACGAAAAATAAACTCTCCTAAACCTCCGGCTCCGATAGCAGCGGCAATGGTGGCTAATCCGATCGAGACAACGGTTGCGATGCGCACCCCAGCGACAATTACTCCTGATGCAAGAGGCAACTCGACCTGCCAAAGCAACTGGCCGTCGGTTAATCCCATGGCGCGCCCCGCTTCGACGATTGCTGGGTCGACACCTTGAATGCCCGCATAGGTATTGCGGACGAGCGGCAGAAGCCCGTAGAGAGCTAACGCTAGAATGGCTAGACGGCCACCGCGCGCGCCAATCCAGGGAACCGGGAGGAGAAAGCCGAAGAGCGCAAGGCTCGGGATTGTTTGAATAATGTTTGCGCCGCCGAGCACCGCCTTGCTCAGTCGAGGCACCCGGGTAATCAGGATGCCGAGCGGGATACCGACGAGCGCCGCGAGAAGAGTCGCTACGCCAGCCAGCGTGATGTGCTCGAGTGTGAGGTCGAGCACTTGTTGATGATTCGCTCTGATGAACTGGAAAAAATTCAATCCAACCTCATTTCTGCCGCCGCTAGCATGGTCATGAACGCTTTGTTTCCGGGAGCGTTGAAAATGCCTCGAGGTATGCGCGCACCAGCGGATCATCGGAGCGCGAAAATTCCTCGACCGGGAGATCGACGACGAGCCGCCCGTTTTCCATCAGCGCCACGCGATCCGCGAGCAGCAACGCCTCACGCAGATCGTGAGTCACAAAAATGACCGTCTTTTTCATGCGCTGCTGCAGGGCGCGAAATTCTTTCTGGACTTCGGATCGTGTAATAGGGTCGAGCGCTCCAAAAGCCTCGTCCAACAGCAGAATTGGCGGGTCTGCGGCCAATGCGCGGGCGACACCTACGCGCTGACGCTGCCCACCCGAAAGCTGATTAGGATAGCGTCCGAGGAGGTCCTCGCCCAAGCCGACCGTGTTTAGCAACTCGCGCACGCGTTTGTCGATGCGTGGCCTATCCCAATTCTCGATGCGCGGTACGAGGCCAATATTTTGTTCGACGGAGTAGTGCGGGAATAGTCCGCCATCCTGAATCACGTACCCGATGCTTCGCCGCAAGCGAATCGGATCCCATTCGGTCGTGCGCTTGCCGTTGACGCGAACTTCTCCAGAAGTCGGCAACAACAAGCGGTTGATCATCTTAAGAGTAGTGGTCTTGCCCGACCCGCTGCGCCCCAGCAAAACCAGCGTCTCGCCTTCGTTTATCGATAGTTGGAGATCGTGCAGAAGTTCCCGGTCGCCGATGCGAAAGGAAGCGCGATCAAACTCGATCGCTGCTTGGGAAGGTGCGGGAAGGCTGGAGGCTGAGGCGGTCATGTGAAAAGTCAAAGTGTGGCGACGGGCGGCCTCGCCCATCCAAAACTTGAATTGAATTTACTGAGTGTTGATTTTGAACGCGCCATCCGGCAAACCTGTAATGCGAATACCTCCATGCCCCTTATGCCGAATGTTGAGACCAATGAGAAGCGCCGTGATCTGTTCGACGATGCGTGCATTCTCGAGCTTGCCACCATCAATCGCGCGCACGCTCTTGATTGTCGAGGCAAGCTCCATCGCAAGTTGAGTTGCGTTTGGATCGTCGCTGCAAACAATCACATCGCATTCGACATCTGCATCACTGTTTAGTACATCGGCAGAAACGTTTTGAAACGCCGCCACGACAGAAACGCCCTTCGGAACAAGTTCCGCTGCCTGCTGGGCCGCCGAACCTTGCCAGACGCCGATGGTTCGACTGGCGCGTCCGCCAACGCTTGCGGCCAGTGGAACAGTGGCATCAATTAAAATGCTTCCTGAACGGATCGCGGGCTTCAACTGTTTCAAGAGCGCCGCCTGGCTTTCGAACGGTACTGTTAGGACAAGAAGGTCGCTGGCGGCGCAGGCAGCCGCGTTCTCCATGCCGGAGACTTGAGATGAAGCTCCGGCTCGTTTTCGGATTGCGTCCGCTGTCTCGTTGGCACGAGTTGCATCTCGCGATCCGATGATGATCTGCTCGCCGGCAAGCGCCCAGCGCAGCGCAAGACCGCTGCCTGCAGACCCGGTGCCGCCGATCACGGCAATGGTACGACTCACGCAAACTCCGGATGTGCGCTCTCGCAAATTTCATCGACGGGGATTTCGGGAGATAGTTTGATTTGCATACGGGAATATTTTGTATTGCGCTCCGCAGGAATGCGGCCCAGCTCAAGAATCAGCGACTGGAAATCTTCGGGACTCGTATATTGGCCGGCTGTTGCTCCCGCCTCGCGCGAAATATTTTCTTCCATCAAGGTCCCGCCATAATCGTTGGCACCCGCCTGGAGGCAGAGTTGCGACAGGTTTCTGTTCAGCTTTACCCATGAGACCTGAATGTTGTCGATCGATCTCGCCAGCAAAATTCTTGCTAGGGCGTGAATTTTGAGATGTTCGGCGAGCGTAGGCCCGGTGCGCGCAAGTCCCTGCTGAAACAGGAGAGTGTTCTGATGGACAAAGCCGAGCGGCACAAATTCAGTGAATCCGCGGGTATCGTTCTGAATATTTCTGAATAAAGCTAGCTGCCGCACCCAGTGATCGGGCGTCTCCATGTGTCCATACATCAAGGTCGATGTGGTGGGAATGCCGCATGCGTGCGCCGTGCGGATCACCTCTTCCCATTGAGCAGAAGAGAGCTTGTTGCGAGAGAGAACGTGGCGCACTTCGTCGTCCAGGATTTCGGCGGCCGTGCCTGGCAAGGTGTCGAGGCCGTTGTCGCGGAGCATCATCAGGTAATCACGCACCGGCATCCCCGTCAGTTCGACACCGTAAACAATTTCCATGGGAGAGAATGCGTGGATATGCATGCCCGGCGTTGCTTCTTTCACCGCGCGCAAAATATCGCGGTAGTAAAACGGAGTAAGACCGTGTGGCAGGCCACCTTGAATGCAAACCTCCGTGGCCCCAAGGTCCCAGGCCTCTTTGCTTTTGCGCGCCATGTCTTCCAGCGAGTGAAAATATGAATCCGCTTCTCGCGGGCCGCGGCTGAAGGCGCAAAACTTGCATCCGACGAAACAGATGTTGGTGAAGTTGATATTGCGGTTCACCACGTAACTGACGATGTTGCCGACTAGATCGCGCCGTAGCGTGTCTGCGGCTACAAGCAACCCAACGAGATCCGCTCCATCGTCGCTGGTTCTTGCCAAGGCATAGCGCTCGTCGTCCGAAAGGCAGGAGCCGTCTTGCGTTTCGAGCACACGCTCAAGGGCGCTTCGAACCTTGGAAGAAAGCTGCGGAGCGATATCGCTCCAGTTCAAAGATGGAAATTCTTCCAGTTGTGAAATGAGCCCGTCCATTGCCAATTTCATCCTCGTGATCTCGCAGTGCTAGCGAAAAAGATCGGTTTCCGCAGGCCTTATCATTTCGCGTGCGGAGCCCTCGCCTCTGCGATATTCGTATCCGCGAATGATACACGCCGGAGTGTTCTCAAGCTTGCCGCATACTAATCCAGCCGCACAAGCGAGCTCATCGGCTACGGCCTCGACGGTCGCGTGCAGCGAGTACCCGTGGCTGTCTTTCTCTCCACGATAATCGATTAAAGGCCGCATGCCGGCGACACCGATTGCAGTCTCCGTCAAACCTTCGCGCCAGGGACGGCCGAAGCTGTCGCTGACGATCACGGCGACGTCGACTCCCGTCTTCTCTCTTAATTCTTGCCGCAATGCATGGGCCGAGCGATCAGGATCGGCGGGCAGCAAGACCGCGTGGGCACCGCCATCAACGTTTGAAACGTCCACCCCACTGTTCGCGCATACAAAGCCGTGCCGCGTTTCTGTGATGAGGACTCCGTGCGCCTGGCGAACAATACGTTTGCTCTCGCGCATCGCCAACTCGCTTACCCGCGCATCGAGCGCGTGCTCGCGGGCCCATTCGCTTGCCGCTGCCGAAGGTTGAATGTCGTCGAGAGAGACCATAGCACCCTCTGACTTCGAGACAATCTTGTGCTTTACGACGAGGATGTCGCCATCCTCTAAGTGCAGATTGATTTCCTGCATGGCAGCCAGCAGTTTCGCGCTCAAGGAATCGCCGGGGTGTACTTCTCCGCTCACCGGCATAGCTAGGATGCGAATCTCACCCGGTTGACGCGGCATTATGAAGAGCCCGAACTTTGCACGAGAATCCGCTCTTCCAACTGCCAGTTCCGTACCAGTTTCTGGGAGTGGCGTTCTCCACCGGCCGCCGCCAGCGCATACAGATCGTCGGGTCGATCGATGTCACGGGCGATCCCCGGCAACTGCAATGTGACACACGGAAGCCCTGTGGCCTTCGCCGCCGAGAGATGGGGCAAATAACTATCATTGCCGAAACGAAGTGGAAATAAATCTGCCGGAGACCTCAAGGCAGCGTTCGTGCCGCGCCCGGCAGCGTCAGGAACGAGTACCGATCCGATGGAAGGTGCGGCATCTAGAATGGCTTGCAACTCCTCACCACTGATTAACGGAATATCCGCAGGGATCACCAGCGTGAATGCCGCCCCTCCGCCCTTGCATTGCGACGTCGCTGTGGCGATGGCGTTCGTTTCACCTGAGTTGTCGTCTGCAAACACGCCGAACTTGTAGCGGCCTGCCAGTTCGCGTGCGAAAGCATCGGTGGTGACCACGCTAACTTCGGGATGATTGTGCCACCCGGCTAAAGCCTGCAAGACGTCATGGCACATAGCCCGAGCCAATGCGATGCGCTCTTCCATCGTCAGAATGGTCGATAGCCGCTGCTTGGCGTAGGCCGTTTCTTTGATTGGAACAAGAATCATGCCTGCTCCAACTTGCTTTGCACGGCGGGAGGCTGCATAGCTGCATTCAGTACGTTTTTCGCAAGCGCGACTCGATCGGCGTTATTCCGCATGATGGTCGAGGTACAGTGCACGCGAACGCCACCTTTTCGTAGAGCGGCTGCTGCTATTTCGTCCTGCGAATCGGCGATGAGAAGATCCAGAAAATCCTGATAAAACTTGGCGACTCCTGCGATTGAAACTTCGAAGCCTTGCGCCTCAAGAAGAATTCCAGCAGGACCGCTGACGGCAGAGCCGCGAATGATGGGGCTGACGGCGACAGTGCGGGCGCGACTCTCGCGCAGCGCTTCGCGAATTCCGGGAACAGCCAAAATCGGGGCGATGCTGGAAACCGGATTACTCGGGGCGAGCAAGAGCAGATCGGCGGACCGTATGGCATCGATCACCCCGGGGGCGGGCTCGGCATCAGAAACTCCCGCAAATCGAACCGACTCGACCGGATCCTGGTACCAGCGTTTCACAAAGTATTCTTCAAAGCTAAGTTCGCCGATGGGAGTCAGTACGCGCGTCTCAACGCGGGAATTGCTCATTGGAAGAACGCGCGACGCGATTCCGAGCGTGGCTGCCATTTCAGCGGTCACCTCGGTTAGCGTCTTGCCATCGGCTAGCATTTTCGAACGCAAGATATGCGTTGCCAGATCGCGATCGCCGGCATTGAACCAAGTCTCCTGGCCGAGTTGTCCCATTGCATTCAAGCAATGAAATGTATCGCCGCGCACTCCCCAGCCGCGCTCGGGGCTTAGTTTGCCGGACAGCATATAAATGATGGAATCGATATCCGGCGAAACGTAAAGGCCCCACCAGAGGAGGTCGTCGCCGGTGTTCACGATGATGGTGAGGTCTTCAGGAGCGACTAGTTGGCGCAGGCCGTCCACAAACTTTGCACCGCCAGTTCCGCCTGTGAGAACGGTGATCATGCTGCCTTCCGCGCGTAGCCTTGGGAATTTGAGGCTGCGGCAATTCGATGTGCCAGTAAATTGTCGGCGACCGTATCGGCCACGGTCCGTCGATCGATGAATTCCGGATACACGGGTAAACGCTGTTGCAACTCGAATCCCCTGGCTTCCGTTTTTTTCTTCAAGTCATCGAGATGCGGCCAGGGCTTTTCCGGATTGATAAAATCTGGTGTCAGCGGTGAAATTCCTCCCCAATCGTTGATACCGCCATCGAGAAGGTCGGCATAATGAGGGTCTGACAGATTCGGTGGGGCTTGAATATTCATGGCTGGCATCAACAGGCGGGCGACCGCGAGCGTGCGTAGCATATCTTCCCGACTCGGTTCGGCTGAATGGGCCATGGGCGTGCCCGGGTTTGCGCGAAAATTTTGGACGATTACCTCCTGGATGTTTCCATACTTCGCGTGCAAGTCGCGTATTGCGATCAAGGTGTCGACACGTTCTTCCATCGTCTCGCCAATTCCGATCAGCATGCCCGTTGTGAAGGGGATGGCTTGCCGACCCGCATCTTCTATTACCCGCAATCTTTTAGAGGGATCTTTATCGGGCGCATTATCATGCGCCGCATTTTTCTCAAGCAGGCGGCGACTCGTCGTCTCCAGCATCAAGCCGACGCTTGGAGCGACGCGAGCCAAACGCTTCAGCCATTCCGCGCTCATCAACCCGGGATTCGGATGCGGCAGCAGAGTTGATTCGCGCAAAACTTTCTCGCACATCGCCTCCAGATAATGAAGCGTTGATTTATATCCCAAATGCCGCAAAGTCTCTTGCATTTCGGGGAAAATTGCTTCCGGCTTGTCCCCCAGACTGAAGAGAGCTTCGGTGCACCCCAGGCGCTGCCCCGCGTGAACAACGTTCATGACTTCGTCGGGAGTCATGGTATGTTCGCCCGACTGGCCCGGGTCGCGTCGAAAGGTGCAGTAACCGCAATAGTCGCGGCACAGTTTTGTTAGAGGGATAAACACTTTTCGCGAATAAGTGATGGCGCCTGCTTTGAATCTCGCTCGTGCTTTCTGCGCCGCCGCGAGGAGTGCGGGCAGCGATTCGTCGTTCTCATACAACAATTGGCACGCGTCTTGTGCTGAGATCGGCTGGATCGCGACCTCGAACCTTTCAAGGATTTCGTCCGGGGATTTTTGGGATGCGACCGACATAGAGCTCAAGTAAGAAACGATTCTGCGATGATAACCCGCTTCCGCGTTTGCAAGATCATAGCGGACTCCTGACCGCTTGTCTCCGTTTGTGGGCCTGCTAAAGTGGTGAACATTTCAACACTTGACAACTTGAACAATCGGCGGCAAAATTTTTCCGCCGCTTAAATTAATTTTTCTCGATGATGGACCAAATACACATTGACCGAGTGAGTGTGGCGGACCAGGTAGCATCCTTGCTGCGTCATCGCATTCTTGAAGGCGAATATCGTCCTGGTATGCAACTGCAGGAGATGCCCCTGGCGTCGTCGATGGGGGTCTCCCGCAACACGATGCGCGAGGCGATCCGCATTTTGTCGATCGAGGGACTGTTGCGACGCAGTCTTCACAGGGGCACAGCGGTGTCGCAGCTTTCGTTGCGGGATGTGCAGGAGATCTATCAGTTGCGCCGCCTGCTTGAACTGCCAGCAGTGTTGGCGGCCCGAAATCCGGAGACTGACTTGCTCGCCGAATTACGAAGTACAGTGGAGCACTACGAATCTGCGGTTCGCGAGCGCAACTGGACGCGTGCCGTCAATCACGATCTGAATTTTCACGGCTTGCTCATCCGCTTCCACGGCAACAAGCGCCTTGATTCTTTTTATAAGAAGATGTTGAGCGAGCTTCGCGTCGGCATGGTGCTGGTCGATAGAAGTCATGACAATCCGGGAGCACTCATTCCGGTACATCGAAAGCTGGTGCAGTTGCTTGCTTCCGGAAAGCTGAAACAATGCGCCGCCGCTCTCGAGAGTCATCTTGACGATTCAGAAGCGCGTCTTGCGCAGGTCATGCGTGCAAACGCCGGTAAGACAGATCTTCGAAAACTACGAACAGCCAAGATGCTCTAACGATTGATCCCGCGGGGAGGGAACTTCGATGACACTTCAATTTAGTGTGAAATCCGAATACGACAAGAGCCGTTCTAGTCAGTCCTCGTCTTTATGTCAGCGCCAGGTCCTCACTTCGGCGCTGTTCTTTGCCGTCCTGGCGCTGTCGACGTGGGCCGGCGCTCAAGCCATCAACAGTTCGCTACAGGGGCGCGTTTCCGATAACACCGGCGCTGTGATTCCGGAAGCGACTGTCACAGCCTTGAATGCCGACAACGGGTTGAAGCGCTCGGTCGTCGCGAATGGCGTGGGTGAATATCAGATCAGCGGCCTCCCGGCAGGCGACTACACCGTCGACGTTGCGAAGCAGGGCTTCCAAAGTGCGGCCAAGAAAATCCATCTCGACCTTGATGCCGCTGGCACGGTTGACTTCGGGCTGGCGCCGGGACAAGTGCAAACGCAGGTTGAGGTCCAAGATGTTGGAGACGTCGCTGAGCCCACCCGAACCATGGTCAGCGAAGTTATTGACCAGCAGAAGATTGAAAATCTCCCGGTCAACGGTCGAGAGTTCATCGACTTCGCTTTGTTGGCTCCGGGAATCACGATCGGCAATACGACCTCAGGCAGCACCGATGTCATCGTCGAGCCGGTCACAAAGCTTTCGTTTGCCGGACAAAATATTCACTACAACTTTATCGCCGTTGATGGCGCCGACGATATTTCGACGGCATCGGGCATTCAGCGCGGCACCCCGCCGCAAGATTCCGTGCAGGAATTCCGTGTTATCAACACCGACTACACCACTGAATTCGGGCGCGCGACCGCCGGTATCGTGAACATCATTACCAAGAGCGGAACCAACAACCTGCATGGAACTCTCTACGACTATCTTCGAAACAATAAGTTGGACGCGACCAGCATTCTCTCGGCGCCCGGTTTCAATGTGCTGCGCCAAAATCAATTTGGTGGGGCAATCGGCGGTCCGCTTCGAAAAGATAAGACGTTCATTTTCGCTAATTACGAAGGCCAGCGACGTACGGAATCGCCCACCTACAATTCGACCGTTCTCAGCAATATCGATGCAATTAACAATGTGAAGACGACTGTCTTCGGATTGCCGGCTGAGAATCTTTTTGTTTTGCGAAACGGAAATACGGACAACGGCCTCGTGAAGCTCGATCAAAACTTCGGGCGCAGTAATCTTTTTGTGCGTTACTTCATCAACGACGATCGTTTAACCAATCAGTCTCCGCTGAACAACGGTTTCGATCTGCCATCCGCATTCAAGAACAACTACATCCGCGACCAGTCACTTGCCGGAGGGCTAACAACCGTATTTTCTAACTCATGGGTGAATGATCTGCGCATGCAATACGCGCACCGAACTTTCGACTTTCCGGTCGTATCGACTCAGCCGCACCTTGAAGTCGCGAATACCTTCGCGGTCGGCGTTAACCGCGGTAACCCCGACATCTACAAAGAGAAACGCTTCGAGCTCGTTGACAACGTCACGCACAATATCGGAAATCACACGATTGGTTTTGGAGGGAACTTCAACCGCGTGAGCACGTACGAATCATTCCCGCTGTTTTACCCTTTCGAAGCAGACTTCTCGAATCTTCCGGCTTTTCTCGGAACCGATGGTGCTGCTTGCGGTCCTGGCGTCGCCTGTCCCGATCCGTTCGTGATTTTCTTCGAGCGTTTCAGCACAACAACAAATCCGTTGTTCACGGAAGGCTCGCTTGACCCGGCTGTGTATCAGGGCGGAGCAATTTCGCAGGCAATCCGAAATCAGGCATCCGCAACTCTCAATCACACCTATGACGGTCTTTACATTCAAGACAAGTGGCGGGCGACGCAGCATCTGACTGTAAACGCCGGAGTGCGTTGGGAGTTTGAAACCTGGCCTTCACGCGTTTTGAACACGCAGTGGAAGAATTTTGATCCGCGCCTGGGCTTTGCCTACGGCTTTGGAACGTCGCGCAACGTGGTGCTGCGCGCCGGGTTTGGGCTATTCCACGGAATCATTCCATCGCCCTTGCTCATGTGCCAGGCTCCGTCGTGCGGTGGTCAATCCGCCTACCCTGGAAGATCGTTCGAAAACGGGTTGAACTCCACCACCGGGCTTTTCAGTTTTGCCAGCTCTCCGTTCATCACCAACTTTGCGTTGAGTTCCTTATTGACGAGCGGTGATTACCCGAACGGCACGGCCGCTCCGTTCTGCCCGACGGGCACGCTCGACAGTTGCGGCTTCCTTCAGGACGCAACCATCGTTCGCTTCGACAAGAATAGTCAGAACCCTTACGGTATCCAGACGAGTGCATCGCTGGAGTTCGCACCGTTCAAGGATTCGTTGCTAAGCATCACTGGCATTCACCTGCGGGGCGTTCATCTTGGCAGCTTCTACAACGTTAACCAGCCTGATCCCACTGGAACTGTCCAACTTTTCAATTCCAAGGGGCAGGCGAGTTGCAAGAATGTTTATTTCGATTTCGGATCGTCGTTGAATCCGGGCGGACCTATCACTCCGCCGGATTGTTCCGCTTTCCCCGCCCAGATGGTGATTCCCGGAGTGCCGCACGTCAACGGTGTTCCTGGATTCCGGGATCCTCAATACAGCGTGTTCTTTGAAGCGCGTTCTAGTTGGGATTCTGTGTACGACGGCTTGCTGATCAACTTGAACAAGCGCATGACTCACAGCGTCTCCTTTGCGGTGAGCTATACCTACTCGCATTCGATCGACAACGGTCCCAACCCCAGCTTTGTGCTCATTCCGCAAGATAGCAACAACGGCAATTTCAGCCGTGAGCGCGCGAGTTCAGCCGATGACGCCCGGCACCGCTTCGTCGGCAACGCCATCTTCTCCAGTCCAAAGACCTGGAATGTAGCGGCACGGGACTTCACTTTCAGCACCATTTTGACGCTGCAGTCTCCGCAGTATTTCACCAAGTACGCGGGCTTCGATGCGAACGGGGATGTTTTTGGAAACAATGACCGCGTGGGGAATGAACCGCGAAATACATTCAAGGGCGATACCTTGCAGACCGTGGACGTACGCCTGGAACGCTCGTTCGCGATTCACGAAAAAACGCGTCTTCAACTCACGGCCGAAGCATTCAATCTGCTGAACACCGTGAATGTGCGCTACTTCAACACGAGTTATGGGGCGGCAGATTTTTGCGGATTAGACGCGGGAGCGCCGGGATGCGCGGGATCTCCCAGCCTGTATCGCGAAGGTTCACCGAATCCGAGCTATGGGACGCCCAGTGCGGTGTTCAACCCACGCCAGATTCAACTTGCACTTCGTTTAAGCTGGTAAAAGACAGTCGACGAATGTTCTGAGATTAACGTGGGCTGCATGGCGCGGCGCCACCAGCAGTGATGTAAGCGAATTTGCATGCCAGTCATTCCAAAGCAGCGGGAAGAGCACAAGGCCATTGAACCTGCTGGTGCTCAATCTGCGAACGCTAGTTATCGAGTTGCCGCTGGGGCAGACGATGTCAAGCCAGCGAGCGCCGCTCGGCTGTACATGTTCGCAGGTATCGCCCTGATCGCCGCCGGTCTTCTGTTCGGCGACATCTTCGCGGTGTTCATCCTTCACCAAAATGCAGGGAAGCAGGGAGCGGCTTTGATCGCTGCATCCCGCGCGGTTGCGGCTGGGAACTCCGGCGAAGTTAACAATATTTTTGCTGAGCTCGGCGGCGTGCTCGAAGATCGCGGAACTAAGGTCGATGCCCACGTCCACATGATCGATGCCGGCTATCTGGCTTTACTCCTGGCACTGGCGCAACCTTATGTGCTGTTAAGTGCGCGAACGAAAAAGATCCTGGCCGTGCTGTTTATCGCGGCGGGAGCGCTTTTTCCAATCGGTATTTTTCTGATTCACTATGTTGGACTCGCGGGCAGTCCATTCGCGGCGATCGGATGGGCGAGTGTGGTTGCAGATTCAGCCGGAGCGTTATTAATCTTTGTCCTTGTCGCACAACTTTGGGGAGTTTTGAAATACTTTCGCGAGGGCCGGTTCGCGATCGATGGAATATACGAGCTCGCTAGCGACGAAGACGGCATGCCGCGGCGCGCCCTTCTTTCAGGCGGTACGATTCTCATCCTGCTCGGTTTCTTGCAGGGAGCGTACTACGCGGGCACGATGCTGTATGCGCACGAGAGCTTAGAAACTTCCATATTGCAGCGGATCATTGACTCTTCTTCTTCCGGGCAGTTAAGTGCCGCCGCCGCGGAGGTCGGCAACTTCGGCAATTTGGCAGGCACGCGGGCCGTGAACATCGCTGCGCATTCGCACATCATCGAGTTCGGACTGCTGGCTATCCTGCTTAGTTTCGTGCAATCGTCCGTTTTGCTTTCGGACAAATGGAAGCGTCGGTGGGTGAAAATGTTTCTTGGCGGGTCCCTGATCCTTCCGGTCTTTGTGCTGCTTGAGGTTCGATTTGGGTTGGTTGCCGGCGGCATCGCCGACCTTGGCGGATTGATGGTTCTGATTGCTCTGATCGGAATGTCGGTCGGAATCCTTCGGCACTCCGGGGCGCGGGAGGTCGGGCCGACTCGTACGACTGGTCAGACACCTGGAGTTCGCTTCGCCGGTTCGAACAAGCTTCTGCTAGTCGGCGGAATGCTGCTTGCTGCTTGCGGAATGCTCTATGGACTACACTACGCGCTCTTCGTTGAGCATCAGACGCTCGATCAGATGGGCGGATCGCTTGCTCAATCGTTCAGCGCCGCGGCCTCGCGAAATTTTGAGCAATCGCGAACGGCGCTTCAACGATACGCCGAGACTAAATATGACTATGTTCGCCAGGTCGACGCGCATTCGCACTGGACGGGCCTCGCGATGCTCATCTTTTTGCTGGGCGTAATTTTTGGGCGGTTAAATTTCCGCGAGTCAAATCGGCTATTCGTCGCAGTCGCGCTGTTGACGGGCGGAATCATGTTTCCGCTGGCCGTGCTTCTTCAAACTTATAATCACGGTGCTTTTGTGTGGAAAGCGTTCTCAATTCTAGGGTCGGGATTAATCATCACTGCACTCGCGGCGACAGCGTGGGGTTTCGCCCGTCCGCGCAAGGTTGGAATGGAATAATGTATCCAAGACCGTTTCATTATCACCGGGCCGGATCACTGCACGAAGCTGTGACCATGCTTGGCCAGCTCGGGACCGATGCAAAATTCCTTGCCGGCGGGCAAAGTCTAATCCCGCTTCTTAAACTACGTTTCGCAAATCCAGAGCATCTGGTGGATTTAAATTTCATACCAAACACTTCGTACATTGCCGAGAATTCCGGCGCAATTCGTTTTGGCGCGATGACTCGGCACGCTGAAATCGAACGCTCTACGCTGGCACAAACCATTCCCGTGCTGCATGACTGCGCGGCGGGGATAGCCGATGTTCAGATCCGCAACCGCGGAACCATCGGAGGATCTCTGGCCGAGGCCGACCCGAGCGGCGATTGGGCAAACGCGCTGATCACGCTCGACACCACAGTTCATTGCGTGGGGAAGAACGGCGAACGCTCGCTTCCGCTTAAAGATTTTGTCATCGATGCCTATACAACGGCGCTTGCCCATGACGAACTTGTCAAAGAAGTTGAAGTAAAGATCCCACCGAAAGGCAGCGGTGGCGCTTATATTGCTTTCAAGCGCAGCGCTCCGGTATACCCCAGCGCAAGCGTAGCGGTGCAACTGACGATGGATGGGAACATCTGTAAAGAAGCGGCCATCGCGCTCGGCTGCGTCGGCCTCACATCGATTCGTGCCAGCGAAGCCGAGTCGTCTCTCCGAGGTAAGAGCGTGGACGAAAAAACGATTGCAACCGCGTCTGAGGCAGCTCGCGCCGCGGCTGATCCGCAGGCTGATATGCGCGGATCTGTCGACTACAAGCGGCAACTCGTCGTCGCTTTGGTGAAGCAAGCGATTCAGGTCGCGGCACGCCGCGCTCGCGGAGAGAAGGTCGAGGGCTCACATCTTTATGCCTGAGAACCCTGCACCTCAGAAGATCGATGTGAAGATCCGCGTCAATGGCAAGACTTATGCGCGAAATATTGAGCCGCGCACGCTTCTCGTCGAATTCTTGCGCGAAACCTGCGATCTTACAGGCACGCATGTTGGCTGCGACACAACATATTGCGGCGCCTGCACCGTCCTGATGGATCAACACGCGATAAAGTCATGCACGGTATTTGCGGTTCAGGCTGACGGCGCGGATATCACCACCGTTGAAGGCCTGGAGAAAGAAGGCAAACTGCACGGCATCCAAAAGGCGTTTGGCGATTCTTACGGATTACAGTGCGGCTACTGCACGCCCGGGCTCATGCTTTCTACTCATCAGTTGCTGGCGGAAAATCCGCAGCCAAACGAAAAGCAAATTCGTAAAGCGATTGCCGGTAACACCTGCCGTTGCACGGGCTACATGAATGTCTTTAAAGCCATCGAATTAGCAGGTCGCAATATGAAGGAGGCGTCCGATGGCGATTAAGTTTGCGGGGGAGTTCGAGGTAAAGAAAAAGCCGGAGGAAGTTTACGATTTTCTCACCGATCCCAACCGATTCGCTTCTTTGCTCCCTGACTTTCAGGGCCTGACCGTGCAGGACGCAACCCATTTTACGATCAAGGTGAACGTCGGAATTTCTTACATCAAAGGCAGCGCCGACGTGAAAATGGAGCTGGCCGAGGCTGACCGTCCGCGGCGCGCGCAATACAAAGGTCAGGGGTCAGTAGCCGGCGGAAACGTCTCAATGGTGGCGGGGTTCGACCTCTCGCCGACAGCTTACGGGACGAGAGTGAAGTGGCAAGGCGACGCGCAAATTTTCGGACGGCTGGCGTCGGTGGCGGGCGGGCTACTCGAGCCGCTAGGCAAAAAGCAAGTTCAGAAATTAATTGACGGATTGCAGGCAGCATTGTCATAACGCGACCAAGTGTGACCGTGGGCGACCTCGCCCGCAAACATTTGCGGAGGCAAGAGACTAGGTGGCGGAAGAAAAACAGAACGGCGGCAAGGGCTGGGTCGGAGCGTCGCTTCCGCGCAAGGAAGAAGATCGCCTGCTACGCGGCCGCGGCAAATTCGCGGACGATATCAAGCTCCGGGAAATGCTCTACCTGCGCTTCGTCCGATCGCCTTATGCGCATGCCCGAATTGTGAGTATCGACACGGCCGCTGCCGAAGCGCTGCCTGGGGTCGCGTGCGTGATTACTGGAAAAGAGATCGCGGCAGAGACGCAGCCGTTTATAGAGATTGGTCCCGATCACGCGCAGAAAATTCGCGATTTTCCCATGGCGGTCGACAAGGCTATCTATCAGGGAGAGCCAGTTGCCGCGGTGGTGGCCGAATCCCCGGGAATCGCGGAAGATGCGGCAGAGTTGGTGACCGTTGAATACGAGGCGCTTGAACCTGTTGTCGAAGCCGAACAAGCGCTGACCGACCACAGCATTCTTCATGAGGCCGCCGGAACCAACCGCGTTTGGAACGGAGTGTGGGAATACGGCGACGTTGAGCAAGCATTCAAAGATGCGGCTTATGTCGTGAATATCGACCGTCTTCATTTCCATCGCTTTTCCTCAACTCCGCTCGAGACTAACGTCATCATCGGTGAGTGGAATCCGAAAGATGAACGTATTTATTACTGGTGCAACAATTCATTTCCATCGTTTGCCATCCAGTTTTTGGCGGCGCACCTGAAAATTCAAATCGATAAGATCCGGGTGCAGACCTTCGATATCGGGGGCAGCTTCGGCATCAAGATCACAAGCTATCCGCAGATGGCGGTTTGCGCTCTCGCTTCGAAGAAGGCCGGCGGACGGCCCGTGAAGTGGGTCGAAACCCGCTCTGAGCACATGGTTTCGAGCGCCCACGGCAATGAGCGTACATTTCGAGACACGCGAGTTGCTCTGGATAAGAATGGAGTCATCACCGCGATCGATTCCAAACATATCGATGATTGCGGAGCGTATCCGCGCTATGAGCCGCTAGGCTGCGTGATCTGGTCGCAGGTTTTCTGCGGGGTCTATCGGTTTAAGAATGCCCGCATTGATTTTTGGCAGGCAGTCACCAATAAATGTCCGGTAGGGCCAAATCGCGGATATTCCCGCATGCAGCATCTGTGGTTTCTGGAGCGCGTTATCGATATTTGCGCGCACGAGATCGGCATTGCTCCCGATGAAATTCGGCTACGCAACTACATTCGGCCCGAAGAGTTTCCGTATACAACACCGAACGGCTGCGTCTATGACTCCGGCAACTATCCAAAGATGCTCGAAGTGGCGAAGGGATTGATCGGATGGGACGAGTGGAAGAAAAAGCAATTCGACGCGCGAAAAAATAATCGCATGATCGGCATCGGCATCGGAACTACGCTCGATTCAGGGACGAACAATTTCGGGCAATCGCAAATCATCAATCCTTACGCGCCTTTCTCTGGCAATTCACAAGGAGCAAACTGCAAGCTCGATATTTATGGCGAGGTTGTTGTTGCGGTTGGTTCTTGTCCTCAAGGTCAGGGGCACGAGACTACGGCTGCGCAGGTCGTTGCCGATGTCTTGCACATTCACCCGGACTTGATCACGGTGCGGACCGGATTCGATACCGAGCGCAATGTGCATACCGGCATGTCGGGCACTTACGCCAGTCAGTTCGCGGTCTCAGGATTGTCGGCAGTGCACGGAGCGGCGCAGAAGCTGAAGACTGAAATGAAGCGCCTGGCTTCGTTCTCCCTTGAGACGAGTGAGGACGACCTGGAATTCGGGGTCGGCGAACAGGGGCCCGAGATCAAGGCGAAGAGCACCGGGAAATCGATTAACTATTGGGGCCTCGCTAATATCGTGAACGTGAATAGCGCAGTGCTCCCTGAAAACCTTTATGACGTCACGCTCAATTGCCGTTATGTGTGGCGAGCGCCGTTCAAAGTTCCCGACACGAAAGCGAAATACGGCAGCCTTACCCTGACCTACGCCTCGCAACTTCATATCGCAGTGGTCGAGATCGACGCAGACACATTTGTCCCGAAGATTCTCGACTATGTCGCGGTCGATGATTGCGGAACCGTAATCAATCCTCCGATTGTGGAGGGCCAGGTCTACGGCGCGACTGCCCACGGCATCGGCGCCGCACTTATGGAAACCTGCGTGTACGACGAAGTCGGGAATATGCTCACGAGCACTTTCAGCGACTACACACCCATTACGTCGATGAATATTCCGAAGATCAAATATGGTCACACTTCCACTCCGTCGCCACATAGCTATAGCGGAGCCAAGGGAATGGGCGAAGGAGGCGCAGCGCCGATTCATACCATCTCAGCCGCGCTGCAGGATGCACTGTTCGCGCATGGCATTGTGATCAACGATTCTTTCAACAATGCCGACAGCATTTTTCGCGCATTGAAGGCCCGCGACGCCGGACAGCGATCGGAGTTAGTGAAGTTGGAAACCAGGCAGGCTTCGTCCGCAAAATGAAAAAGGTTTGCATTATCGGATGCGGTGCAATCGGCAGCTTGTATGCTGCACACCTGGCGCAGGTTGCGGACGTGTGGGCGTTCGTCCGGCGCGACGATCATGCTGCAAGTTTGAACCGCGACGGTTTGCGCGTGAGCGGAACCCATAGTTTTATGGTTGCGCTCAAGGCAACGACGGATGCGAAAACTTTGCCCGAGTTCGACTTCGGCATCGTGGCGACCAAGGCGACGCAGGTCAAGCAATCGTTTCAGCCAGTCGCTCGCCTCTTCGATAAAGGCGCGGTGCTGTCGGCTCAGAACGGCGTAGGTAGTGAGGAGATCATCGCGACGCTCACGCGCGGATACGTGATTCGCGGCACCACTTTCATGAGCGGTACCCGCCATAGCGACACGCATGTTCAGTACGAACTCGACACTCCCACCTGGATGGGCCCGTACGAGCCGACCGGCACGCCTTTTGCGGTTGTGCAAGAAGCCGCCAACCTCATCATAGAGTCGGGTCTGAAGGCCGAGCCGCTTGAGGATGCTCGTCCCGCACAATGGTCGAAGCTAATTTTTAATTCGTCCGTGAACAGCGTTTCCGCGCTGACTGGATTGCCTCACTCTCCGCATTTTTCAGACGAAGCCAAGTTTGGCGACCTCGGCCATTTGCTTCATGCGCTGATCGAAGAAGGTAAGCGAGTCGCCGAAGCCGCGGGAATCCGGCTGCATGATGATCCCTGGACGATGAATTGCCGAGGTGCGATGACGAATCATCCGCCCTCGATGCTTCAGGATGTTCGCCATCAAGCGACCACGGAAATTGATTTTCTTTCGGGCGCAATCGCGCGCGCAGCTGAGCGGGTTGGCGTAACTGCGCCGCTTCACACCGCCGTCTATCGCCTGATCAAAGGAAAAGAGGCGGGCTGGAAATACAGCGAAGAAAATAAGCCGTTATCGGTGCACTGAATCCTATGGCCTGGCCGGTAGACAAAAAAAAGCTCGATCGCCTGCGCGACCTGATGAAAGCGCAGGGACTGTCGGCGCTCGTCTGCCGGGCTCCCGACAATGTCGTCTACCTCACGAATTACTGGTGCATGAAGGGCTACGATGCGGTCGTTTTTCCGCAAGAAGGGGAGCCGATTCTGATTGCGCTCGAGCCGCAGCAGGCTGACGCGGAACGCAACTCGTGGACGAAAGACATTCTGTATTTCAAAGGCTACGACGAACGGGATCCGCGGCCGCCGCAGTTTCGCGCGTGGGATCGCGCCTACGAAGTCTTGAAGAGTCGCGGGTTGACCGACAAGATCGCGATAGAGCTGAACATGGGCACGCAGGCATCGGACCGAATGGTGGGCGAGCCAACGACATTCATGATGTCGTATTTCGAGTCGTTCAAAAAGATTTGCGGCGAAGTTGTCGACTCTACTCCTCTGCTTAACGAAGCTCGCTCCATCAAGACCGCACAGGAAATCGAGCGCATGCGCCTGGCAAACGAACTCGCCGCTCTCGCCATGGATTACACGCGCGAGCACATGCGGCCCGGCATGAAAGAGAGTGAAGTTGGCGCCATGTATGAGGGATTCGTCCATGGAATCGGGGTTGGCTACAAAGGCAAAGTCGAGATGGCTCGCGCTTTCACGCTAGTGTGGTCGGGCAAGGGAATTGCAACTTTCACGGCAACCGGTGATCGTCCGATTCAGAAGAACGAGCCAACCTTATTCGAGATTTGGGTGTGCGTCGATGGCTATTGGACCGACCTGACGAAAAACGCATGCCCCGGCGAATTGACGCCCGCATATCACAAGCTGCTCGATCTTCTGCTTAAGGTTTTTGATGACGCCGTTGCTTTCGCTCGGGATGGAGCCAGCTTTCCCGAACTCGACAAACTGGTTCGCGCGCGTATCGCCGAGGGCGGATATCCTGGACAGCCATCGCATCCCATCTGCCACGGGGTTGGAGCGCGGGCCCACGAGTTTCCTTACGCACATCAAGCGGGTGGCGGAACGATAAACAAAGGCATGGTGCTTGCCATCGAGCCTGGAATTTACTGGCCCGGCGGCGGTGGTTTGCGACTGGAAGACAATTTCTGGATAACTGAAAGTGGAAACGAGAAATTGTGTACCGATCCAGACGACTTTCGGCTGGCGAAGGGCTCGGTCCAACAAACGATCGAAGAAGTGAAGGCCGCCAACTAATAGATGATGTCTGCCACCACAACTAACTCGACCCCTAAGCTCGATCCGAAATTGATCGAGCGAATTGTTGCTGAAGTTCGCGAAGACGAACTCGTCTCCATGTGCGCTGACGTTGTAAATATCCCTAGCCCCACCGGCAGCGAGTTGCAGATGGCGGAGTATATGCGGTCTGCATTGAAAGAAATCGGGCTCGACGTTACCTGGCAAGAGGTCGAAGAGGCGCGCGCCAATGTCGTTGGCCGATGGAAGGGCGTGGGCGGCGGCAAGAATTTAATGTTCAACGGCCACATGGATACGTCAAACACCGGCGATGAGGATTTTCTTGCCGGCATCGGCTATAAGCCGCATGCGGTGCTAAAAGACGGCTTTATCTATGGCCTCGGAATCTACAACATGAAAGGCGCGCTCGCCTGCTACACAAATGCGGTCAAGGCCTTGCAGCGCGCCGGTATTCAACTCAAAGGCGATGTGGTGATCGCAGCCGTGGCCGGAGAAATTGAAAAGACGCAATGGGGAGAATTCAAGGGTAAGGAATATCGCGGTTACGGATACGGCACTCACTACCTCGTCAATCACGGCGTCTTGCCTGACCTTTGCATTCTGGGCGAACCCACCGACATGCATGTCGTGCTCGAACACTTTGGGTCGATGTGGGTGCGCATTTCCTGCACCGGAATTTACGTTCACACTGCTTTCTGCGAAGGTCGCGAGGAGATGAATTCCATCCGACGGATGCTGGAACTCACGCAGCCGATCTTGAAATGGATTGAAGGCTGGGAAAAGAAGGCGAGCTATGGCGGGAAGAAGGCAATCGTAAACCTGGGTGGAATTTCCGGCGGACATGCCTGGCGAGCCAGTCGAACTCCAGAAAAAACAAATTTGTTTCTCGATGTGCGGGTGCCGCCAACTATCCCGCTGGCTGAAGCGCGGCGCGACATTCAAGATCTGTTCTTTAAGTTGAAAGGCGAGCATCCGGACTGGGGGATGGAATTCGAAACTTATGTTTCGGTGCCGGGCGCGCGCATCAGCGAAGATCACGATTTGATCCGGGCCATCGATCGCAATCACAAGCACATCACCGGGAAAATTCCCGAGCGCGAGGTCGTGACTTGGTGTTCCGACGCGAGCGTGCTTAGCCGTTATGGAGTTGAGACCGTGAATTACGGTCCTTCAAGCGGTCCGCGCGACAAAGATGGAGAGAAAGTTTTGATCAAGACGTTGGTTGAGATAACAAAAATATATGCATTGACCGCTGCCGAAATCTGCGGCGTTCATTCCTAGAACGGCGGTTGCCGCGCGGCGCCTGGAGTTTGAAGGTGAGGCGGCAACCAGCGCAGCAACGAATTTACCGAGGTTTACTTACTTGCCGAGTCAGAAAGAAATCGACCGACGCTTTAAGAATATCCGGACGCGCATGCAAGCGACCGGACTGGATGCGCTGATTGTCTGCGGCAACCAATATGCCGGGTTCGAGGGCGCGGTTTTCTATACCTCAGGCTTCGAAATCGTTCATCGCTACGTCTACGTTGTCATTCCGCTGGATGGCGAACCAACCTTGGTCTTCCCGCGCGAGGCGCGCTGGATCGGAGACAAGAAAAAGCCATGGGTGAAAGATCAGGTCTGGCCTGATGTTCCGGGGCAATGGCTTCGCGATCGCGCCATCGAACGTAAGTGGAAACGCATTGGAACCTTCGGCATGAATTTTGTCATGGCGGTTCGCGATTATCGCGAACTCATGCAAGGCTCTTTCGAACTGGTACCGTTCGATCAGGAATTCGACATGGCGCGAGCCGTTAAAAGCGACGAAGAACTTGTCGAGGTTCGCGATGCCATGGACATTGTCGTCGATGGCTTCTGGGAGTTGATCGCGAATTACAAGCCGGGCAAGACTGAAGCCGAAATCATGGCGCCGGCTGTCGAGCTGTTTTTCTCCCGCGGCGCGGGACCGCGCATGATGAATATCTTGCTGTCAGGCGAGCACGGCGAGGCGAACGCGTTCTTCAAGGTGCCCGGCAATCGCAAGGTTTCAGGCGACGACCTGCTGCTCTATTCGCTTGAAGTGACTGGGGCGGGCGGCTATTGGGTGGAGTTTTCGCGAGCGCTGATTCAGGGAAAGGTGAGCGAGACTACGCAGCGCATGGCCGACGCGTACCCGCACGCTATGGAGTCGGCACGGAAGTTGATGCGTCATGGCGAACTTGCCTCCAACGTCCATCGAACCGTGGCGGAAATATTTGCGAAGCACGGTTTCGCGCTGGGTCATCTTTCCGGTCATAGCATCGGCATGACGATGCTTGAATATCCTGCGATTGGCGCGAAGAGTGAAGTGCTGCTCGAAGAAAATATGATTTTTTCCTTGCATCCACAGGTCGTCGATCAGGAAGGCAAGGTTTGCCTCTACACGCAAGACACCTATCGAATTGGAAAGGCTGAGGGAGAATGCCTTGCCGACGTGCCGTGGAAGTTTTACAACGGCGGTGAGACGCGGGAGAGCGTAAGAAAGGGAGTGTAGAGACGGCGCTTAGGCGTTCCTACGTTTTAGAGAGTGTATTCGGGAGACGCGGAGAACCGCGTCTCTACAGAGAGAGCTGGGGATTTAAGTTTGCTTAAAGTTTGCATCATCGGTTGCGGAGCGGTTGGAAGTCTTTTTGCCGCGCATCTCGCCCACAAAGGTGAAGCGGAGGTGTGGGCGTACGATGTTTCGAAAGAGCACATTGATGCCATTCGCAAGAACGGATTGCGTATTTCTGGTGCTGCCGATTTCACGGCAAGGCTCAATGCGACGACTGATCCTCTTGAATTGCCACGTTGCGATTACGGTATTGTCGCGACCAAAGCGATCCACACGGGGTCGGCGATCGCGCAGGCCGCTCGCGCTTTCGACGGTCAGAGTGCCGTTTGCTCGGTGCAGAATGGAGTCGGTAACGAAGAAATTATTGCTGAGCATGTGAAGCAGGTGATCCGCGGAACAACCTTTCCAGCCGGGCATCCCATCGCTCCCGGCCACATCGGATTCGATATCAAAGGCGACACATGGATCGGCCCCTTCGAAGCAACCAGCACGCCCATGTCGATGGTCGAGGAACTGGCAGGGCTGATCACACGTTCTGGTATGAACGTGATCCCTCTGGCCGACGCTCGCGGCGCGCAGTGGACCAAACTCATCTTCAATGCTGCCACCAATCCAGTCGGAGCATTGACCCTGTTACACCACGGCGCCGCAACTCGCTTTGAGCCGACCGGCCAGCTCTTCGATGATTTGATCAGCGAAGGCGAAGCGGTCGCGCGCGAGTTAGGCATCGAGTTGCACGGTGATCCGCGAGCCCTGGTGCAAAAAGGAGCGGGCGCTCCGGGCAAGCACCGGGCATCGATGCTGCAAGACGTCCTGGCGAAGCGCAAGACCGAAGTTGATTTTATGAATGGTGCGATCGTGAAATGGGGCGAAACCACCGGAGTGCCCACGCCGCTCAACAAAGCGATATGGCAACTAGTGAAGGGATTGGAACACGGCTGGTCCGATCCTGACTGAAATAACTGTCGCTGTTGTCATCCTAAAAACGAAATTACGGAGCTGCCATCATGTCGATCCCTTTCAACGTTGGAGTTTTGCAACTCAGCATGGAGCCTGTTCATGAAACGGTCACCATGGCAAAAGCCTGTGAGGACGCGGGCTTTGACACATTCTGGATCGCCGAAGCGTATCCCTGGTGGCGGAAGCATTCTTTCGAGGCGCGCTCTTCGACGGCGATTCTTGCTGTGATCGCCAGCCAAACAAAACGCATTGAGCTGGGCTGGGGAATTATTTCTCCCTACACGCGTCATCCCGTCGAGATTGCGATGGAAGCACGGGTCATGCAGGACCTCGCGGGCGACCGTTTCCTGCTTGGCCTTGGCGCGTCGAAGATTTTCATGAAAGAAATCGGAGAAGGCGAAGGAGAAAAAGTGGGTCCGGCCACGGTGATGCGCGAGAGTATAGAAATTATCCGAGGCGTGCTCAAGGGGGACAAGTATGAGTACCAGGGCAAAGTGTTCGCCGCCAGCGTTCCTGCACTCAAGAGCGACGCGCACACGTCGCGAAAGATCCCCCCTGTCTACGTCGCAGGAACCGGGCCGGCGATGCAGAAACTGGGCGGCTCACTTGGAGACGGCCTGCTCACCGCTTCCATTACCACTCCAGCGTTCGTCCGCTATTCGAAGAAGAATATGGAGGAGGGAGCGGCAAAGGCGGGACGCGATGCCTCGAAGTTAATTCTCGGATGCGTCATTGTCGGCAGTATCGGGCGTGATTCAAAAAAAGGAAAAGAAGGAGCGCGCGAGCAGGCGGCGATGTATCTCGCGAACAAAGTACAAAACATTAAAGGTTCCGCCGACGTTCTCCTCGAATCCGCTGGCATTACGTTTGAAGAACTGCAACCGGTCGCCGATGCCATGGAGAAGAGCGGCCGCAAAGCCGCTGCCCAAGCCGTGAGCGACGAGTTACTTCGCAAAGTGTGCCCGATTGCGGGTACTCCGGAGGAGTGTGTTGAGAAGATCGAAGAATATCGGGATGCGGGATGCACCCACATCATGCTCGAAATCTGGGGAGACGACCGGACGGGACAGGCAAAACTATTTGGCGATGAGGTCTTGCCGCACTTCAAGAAGTAAATCTAAACAATCATCGCGCCTGAATTAGCTGTGCGTGTAGGTTGCGATGATGGAGATCGCAACGCACAGCTAAGCTAAAGGCTAGAAGCTAGCCTCTTTATTTCCCCATCACCAACTTGGCAATGGTCGCTAGCTGCATATTCGATGTGCCTTCGTAAATTTTGCCAATCTTGGCGTCGCGCCAATATTTTTCGACCGGGTAATCTTTGGTGAAGCCATACCCGCCGTAGACTTCGATCGCGAGCGAGGTCACGCGTTCGGCCACCTGCGACGTGAAGAGCTTGGTCATCGCGGCTTCTTTTACAAAATTCACTCCCGCATCTTTCATCCGCGCCGCGTTGTAAACCATGAGCCGCGCTGCTTCGATCTCGGTGGCCATCTGCGCGATCTGAAACTGGATTCCCTGGAATTCTGAAATCGGTTTGCCGAACTGGGTTCGTTCCTGCGCATATTTCGAGGCGTATTCCCAAGCTCCTCGGGCCACTCCTAACATCTGCGCTCCAATGCCGATGCGGCCTTCATTCAAAGTTTCGATCGCGATCTTGTAGCCCTTGCCAACTTCGCCGAGCACGTTATCTTTGGGGACGCGGCAGTCTTCCAGCAGCAATTCGCAGGTTGATGACGCGCGGATGCCGAGCTTGTCTTCCTTTTTCCCGACGGTAAATCCCGGAAAATCTTTTTCGATCAAGAATGCGGTAATGCCTTTGTAGCCTTTGGAAGCGTCGACCGTCGCAAACAGAATAAAAATTCCGGCCTCTTTGCCGTTCGTGATCCAGAGCTTGCGTCCGTTGAGGACGAAGTCGCTGCCTTTCATTTCAGCCTTGGTTTGCAGCGCGAATGCGTCGGAGCCCGAACCCGCTTCGCTCAAGGCGTAGGCGCCGACCGTGTCCGTGGCCATTTTCGTCAAGTAGCGTTTCTTTTGATCTTCATTGGCCCAACGCAGAATCGCGTTGGCCACCAGGGTGTTCTGCACATCGACGATGACTCCGGCGGACGCATCGGCGCGCGAAAACTCTTCGACTGCCAGGATCGCTTCAAAAAACTTGCCTCCGGCGCCGCCGTATTGCTCGGGGATTTCGATGCCCATCAATCCCAACTGGAAGAACTGGTCGAGGAGGGAATGATCGAACACGGCTTTCTCGTCCATTTCTTTTGCCAGTGGACGAATCTTGTCGTCTGCAAACTGGCGCACGTTGTCGCGAAACAAGATCTCATCGTCGGTGAGAGTGGTTAGCGGTAAGGGACTTGAGACCTGAAGCGTTTGCGGCATGGAGGGACCTCGCGAAATTGGCAGAGAGAAGTCGAGAACTGACTATCGGGTCGAGGGCCCCTAAAAGGGGCGTTTCAATTAATGTGCTTGCGGTATCGCTAAAGCGATACCCTGATACGAGCAAATCACTGTGCGGCTTCGAGCAATCCTTGCTCTGCTTTTTCCTGGCACTCAATGCAGTGGCGCGTCCACGGCACGGCGTCCAGACGCTTCGCGTTGATTTCCTTACCGCAGGAAGCGCACTCTCCGAAGTTGCCCTCACGGATGCGAGCTAACGCGCCATCAACCATGTTGAGCAACTGACGGTCATTGTTGCTCTGGCTGAAGAGGAATTCCTTGTTGTACGAACTCGCGGCGCGGTCTGCCACATCCTGCGTCGCCTCGTCATCGGCGGTGCGGCCATCCTGCTGATTGCGAACGACCATCGTACGAAGCTCGTTACGCCGAGTTTCCAGTTTCTTTCGAAAAGTTTCTAGTTTCTTTTTTTCCATGATTAAAGCCTGCGAATAACGATGATTTACTGACAGCTGGCACAGAATTTATGGCCTCTGCGTACGATGAGTACCGCAGATGATTGGTTGTGTAGGTTCCAATAATCCCGGCAGGCACAGCACGTTCAAAGACATTATGCCAAACAAATATCGTAAGCGCGGAACGGAGCAGGCGTCAACTGTGGGGCAGTCTAAACCGGGCAAACTCGCTGGATCGGAATACAAAGCAAATTTATCGTCTTTGAAACCGCTGTCATCCTTGCGAAGTCGTTTCTAGGAGTTCGAGCTCAGGGATTGTTCCCTGCCGAGCTAAGCGCAGGTGCAGGATATTCGGGGAGCTTTTGCTTTGCGGCCTGAGTCCGTTTCACCTGGAGTTCATCAAACAAGAGCGCTGGGCTGGCCACGCTATACCAAACAGGTTCAGGTCGACTCTCTACAGCAGGCGCAGTTCCTGCAGCACTAAGTTGGCTGCGCAGGGCGCGTACATCGAGGTCGCCAAAAATTCCGCCTCGTACCAATTCCTCGTGGCCATCTTTGGTGTACACGCGATAGAGAAGTCGCGGCTCAAGCCTCGGCCCCATGGTTTCTACATAAAGTCCGTAGGGGAGGTCACGGGTCTTGCACAACTCGATCAGTTTCTTCTTCAGATCTGCGTCTGGTTGCGGAGAAGCCGACTGAAGGATGAGATTGCCGGAGTGAGGCGAAGCGGCGGCGCCGGCGGCAGCGCGCCCGTGCCCGTTCGATGTGGCGAAGTCGCGAATCGGCTGTCTTCCGATGAGATAGGCGACGAGTTGTCCCTTTTCGATCACCGAAATGCGTTGGCCTTTCACGCCCTCGTCGTCAAGAGAGTATTTGCCAAATAAGGGCTGCCCTGAAATGTCAGAGAGGCTCGGGTCGTCATATACGTTGATAAAGTCTGGCAAAACCCGAGACTTGTAGCTGCTCGACCAGGCGCCTGTCGTGCGGGCATTTTCTCCTAAGCGCGGCTTGTGACCCAAAACGTTCGGCTCGATCAGATCGCTGACCACGGTTGCAGCGGCATCGTTCGAAAACAAGACGGGGCCGCGATATTCTTCATCCACGACCGGAGCGCCACGCAGAGACTTGAGGGTTTCAAGTATCTTGACTGTCGTCTTCAAAAATTCATCCCGGCTTGGTAGTTCCTTCGGATCATGCCCCTGATCCGCGTGCGAGCGGTGTAGCAACATTCCATCCGGCGCTTGGGTCGAACCTGAGATGGAAATTACGTAATGTCCGGCTCCTGAACGGGAGACGGTCCCTTCCGAATTGATGAAGTAGCGATTCTCAACCCCAAAGCGGACGGACGATTCGAAATTCTCCAGCTCTTTATCGCTGCGGTACAGCGCCGAAGAATCCTCCAGCAACTTGGTCCACGGAGTGAAATCAGTGCCCGCAAGCATGACCAAAGGCTCGACGGATTCGGCGGGTGCAGCCTTGGCAAAATCATCGACCGGCTCGTCAACTTTTAACTGCTTGAGGGCGGCCTGCTTAGCAGAAAACGCTTCGGTCGCCGCTTTGTATGCCCGGTCCGTCGCCAGCCAGATGCGGTGACGGATGGCATAGACATCGTTATCCGACGAGACGAGATCGATAGCACCTTCGCCTTGGCCAAAGTAGCTGTCCTGTTTGTAATCTCCAACTCGAACCGAAACTCTGAGCAACCGGGCGTGGACGTGCTGCTGGTTGCGCAGCGCTCCGAAGACGGCGCTAGCTTCGAGCTTGTCGATTTCTGTGACTCGATACTCGATGTAGTAGGGAGCCGCGACATTATCGAGCTTGAGCTTAGCTTTTGAGCGGTCCATCTCCGCGCGTAGTGCCTGCAACACGACATCGTCGGACGAATTCGCCGCGAAGGCCGAAGCAGAAAGGACAATCAAAACCGCTACGAGCATTTTGTTTAGGAAAGCAGATCGATTCTTCAATTCGAACCTCCCTTGCCATCTGTCGCTCCGGGCGGAGGAGGAAGAATCGGGGGCCGGGTGTCGCCGTATTTTCGCTTTTGGACTTCCATCTCAGAGAAGAGCATGGCCGGCGAGGCGGCGGAAACCGGAACGCTGCCCGATTCCGCTCCGCAAATGCCGTTGAATACGCTGGTTGTGTCGCCGGTGGCGGCTATCTGAGTAAGAACGGTGAGCGGAGTTCCCACGATATCGACGCCGCGAACCAGTTCGTCGGGACGCCCATCCGCAAAGACCCGCCACACCATTACAGGGAGCACTTGAAACGCCTGCGGCAAGTCGCGCGAGGTCAGTGTGAATCCGCCTTGAATGTCTTCGAAGTAGAGACCGTAGGGCTTCCCTTGCTTCTTTATCTCTTCGATGAAACGGGTTCGGAGCTGAACATCAGGAACGGTTTTTGAAGAGGTCACGATCAAATTGCCCTGCCGTCCGACAGGCATGAGCCCGCTTTGCGCTCTGCCATGGCCGTTCGAATTGCTGAAGTTTTTTACGGGCATCCGCCCCATCAGGAAATTCTTCAGGATGCCATCTTTCACAACTTCGACGCGCTCGGCGGCGGTTCCTTCATCGTCATAGCGGTAGAAACCTGACAACTCTGTGCCGCCGAGAACATGCATGGTGGGATCGTCGGTGACACTTAGAAACTCGGGCAGTATTTTTTCGTTTAGTTTCTTGGTGAAGGTCTGCCCCTCATCACGCCCGCGCTGGCGCTGCCCTTCGACTCGATGTCCGAGAACCTCGTGGAAGAACACGGCCGACGCTCGGCCGGAGAGTAGAGCGGGGCCGCTGTAAGGTTCAGCCAGGGGCGCGGCCTTCAGGGCGCTGAGATCTTTTGCCATCTTGTCGACGTTCTTTGCGATCTCCGCTTCGGACGGGAATTTCGTTGGATCGGTAAACTGGTAGGTTTCGACTCGCATCAACTGCATGCCGTCATCGGCTCGCGTCTCAGCTTCGATCATGATTCGGAAGATCGCGTCTGCAGTCACGATCTTCGCGCCCTCGGTCGAAACCAGATAGCTGTGACTGTCTGACGCCAGCAGGAACACGACTGACTCTTCAACCTGAGGGTATTTGCGGAACGCCGACGAATAGCGCCGGGCCAGGTCTTCCCAAGTTTTCTGTTCAGGAAAAACCGGCAAAGGGGCTTGCTCACGATAAGTAGCCGGCTTTTCATTTGAGAAGTCGGGGGAGTCGTCTTCGTCTTTGGCGCGAACAGCGCTCTTCGTCTTCACGGTGGCGAAAGACTGACGAGCCTTGCGATATTCGTCATAAGTCAGACGCCACAACACGCGGGCGATCGCGTCAGCGTCGTCGCGCAAGGGAAGCTGGCCGCTGGTAATCCCCGAAGCGCGCTCCTGATCATGCGTGTTGTCGAGGGCGGGGGCGCCGATTCGCATGCTGACGTCGGCAGTACGGGTGCGGGTTCGAGTCGAGTTCAGGATTGCGCCTTGCGCGCTTAGTACGACCAGCGAATCGCCATCCGTGACGTTATAACTCGCGAAGTAAGGTGCTGGGTCCTGCTTGCCAAGTTCGGTCTGCCCCCTATGCAGTTCCTTTTGCATGGTGGACAGCAAAAGATCGTCGGTAGCGGTCCTCGGTGCCGGCGCGGACGCGTTAGCTTTCTTCTGGCCACAAGCCGGAACTACCGTGACAGACACGAAGAAGATGGCCGCGAAGAGGATCGGCAAAAGAGCGGACTTTTGGTGAGTCATTGGACGCGAGTTTAACAGGAGAGAGGCAAACAAAAAAAGCGGCCTCTTGCGAGGCCGCCCTTTTGAAAGAGGCTAATTGGCGGGAATCAGAGGAAACGAGTTTGGACGCCGCTTCGAAGAACAAAACGGACAAAGTGGAGTCGAGAGTGAGGTTGTTCCATCAAGTACGACCTCTTCAATGCCTACTTAGTAAGCATTTCCCGAACCAAATTGGTAAACAAGCTGGGAGGAGAAGCGATCGCTGTAAGTGGATGTAAGCACGGGCACTTATTAGGTTGATGATGGATTTGAGGCACGGGCTTTCTCTCGCACAGGTGAAGAAACCTGCACTCGATAACAAGCAGATCGGAGAATGAGCCCAGAGAAACGGCTGCTGGCTAGCTGTCGCCAGCCACCGTTCGAACCTTGCCGGGTAGGAAATGGTAAGGCGGCCAAGGACCGGTTACCACCATTTGACAGTTTTTGAGCTGCTTGGCGGCGGTGCTGTAGCGGTTTTGATACTTCTCGATGGACTTGGTGTCGATCAGGTGGGCGATGTCGAGCAGCATGCCGTCCGCGTCAACCTTCTTGCAGCTGATTTCTTCTTCGAGCGGGTTGAAAAGTTTGTGGACCTGAACGGAAAGCGCTCGGGCATTGGTCTGGCGCTCTCGCTCGCGCGATGCCTTCTCGCGCAGCTTGCAAAGATAATCACTTCCTACTGTATCCGGCAGCACAATTTCTTCCATGGAGCCACGCAGCGAGCCATCTCGCACCGTCAGCTTGATGCGCATCTCGGACTTGCCCCGCAGGCGCGCCACGCTCTCGCAAAACGTCCGCCGGTTGGATCGTACTGCCTGGCGGATGGCGTCCTCGGTATCAAAAATTGTCCCAAATCGGAAGGGTAGAACGGTCGCGGTTCGGAAGCTCTGGCTTACAACCCGGGCGTGCTCAAGAACAGACTTTTCGTTGAGTTTTGACGTAGCGCGGTCATATTCGCTGACGATAACCGCGAATTCTCCGCTCGGATAACTCATTACCGGCGCCGAATTGACGCCTTGAATACCGTCTAAAAGGAAGGGGCGGCGGGCGCGAACACCGTTAGTTAGGGCCTGGTGTTCGGTAAGGCAGTACGCGTACCACGACATGCATTCTCTCCGAATTGCACCGGGGCCGGGGCTCCCCTTTAGATTTTACGGTCGAGCAAGGGCTGCGTGTTCTACCTGGAAGTTTTGGTTGTTTTATTAGGCGAACGCGAAATGTACGTCCAAAGACATAGTACTTCTGGTTCTCCCGATTTGCAACCATTCTTGTGGTCGGAGCATCCTCGAATGTCTCAAATTGCTACAGTCTTGACCCGAGTAACCAGTTCGATCCCTCGTAGGCATCGCTATGATGAGCTGTAAAGGAGAAGGTTTGGTTGTAAAAAAAAACCTGTGGAATTTTTCGGTTACGAGTTCAGGCTTGCGCGTTCTTGCAGGGCAAGGGTGACGGCGCGAAGCATATCGCCGGTGGGCGCGGGCTTTCCTGTCCAAATCTCGAACTGGCGAGCGGCCTGTTGCACGAACATCTCTACGCCGGGGATGATTGTGGCCCCCTTGGAGCGGGCAACACGAATCAGATGGGTTTCGACCGGGTCGTACACCATGTCGAATACGAACTTGGCTTGAATCTCATCATCCTTCAAGGGGCAATCTTTTGTATTTCCCATACCCACCGGGGTGGCGTTGACGATGACGTCAAACGACATTTTCTTCAAGTCGGTGCGCTTGATGCTGTGAGCCTTAGCTTGCCGAGCCAGTTTCTGGCCCGTGGCGGCAGTGCGGTTTAGAACCCATACTTCTGCCCCCCGCTCCTTCAGCCCGAAAACCGCAGCCCGTGCGGCACCGCCCGCGCCAAGAACCAGTATTTTCGCTTTGTCGATGGCGATTCTCTGTTCCAGCGGGCGAACCACACCGGTGACATCGGTATTGAAGCCGTAAAGTTTGCCATCCTGACCCCGGACGACCGTATTGCACGCCCCGGTCTTCGCAGTATGAGCGTCGGTGTTGTCGAGATGCTCGATAATTGCTTGTTTATAGGGCATGGTCACGCTGAGGCCATGCAACGGAATCTCCCGGATGCAATGCATCAGATCTTTAAGCGTCTTAGCGTGCAGCGGAAGGTAAACGGCGTTGACCGCCTCGCGGCGCATTGCCGTGTTCATGATGATGGGAGAAAGCGAATGTTCAACCGGGTCGCCGGCCACGCCGTAGATGCGGGTGGCAGGATCCACCTGCTCGATCCGGTAGATGGAACGAAGATCGCGGGCGCTGATCTGGCCAGGAGCCGTCTGCTGCACCGCGCTCACTGCGCCGAAGGTAAAGACGCTGCCTGAACGCACACTAAGCACTCGGCTAATGATCCCTTGCTCGCCCATGCACAGGCCAACGAGCGAATACTTGTCGCTGTTGGTTTGTAAAAACTTCATCATGGTGACGTTGTCCGAAAGGGTGGTTGCGGTTGTGACCACTTTGTAGAAATCCGCCGGGATTACCAACATGGATTTGAGCGTGTCTTCAAGTTTTCGCGTGGCTTTGAAGTCATGCGACGAAATCAGTAGCCGACCGCGGCTGCGGAGGCGCGCCACAGCCTCAGGTTTCGACTTCGAAGCACTCTGAACTTCCAGATCGACGATTTGGCAGCCCGCTGCAATGGCCTTCGTAAGCACTTCGAGTTGAGAGGCCAGGGAGCCTTTGAACTTTCCCCCATTCTCGCTTCGGCGGCAGGTTCCGATCGCGGTCACGTAATGGTGGGTTTCGAGAAAGCTCTTGATTTTGTTAAGCGCAGCCAGGGGCTGCTTCAGGTAGTCGAGCCGAAACTCCAGGAAGGGATTTTCCTGCGCCATTGATTCGGCGGCTTCGAGCATGTCGTCGATCTTCTCCCCGCTTAAGGCCAGACATACCTTAGGCAGCCGGGTCGAGAGCAGGAACGGGGCGACAGTGGACGGCGAGGACAGGGCCATTTGTTTTCAACGACGGCGCGATATTACAGGGGCGCACGCGCAGATGCAAGGAATAGGTCTGCAAATGAATCGCAAAACCCGGGCGAATAAGTGCTTCGCGACTAACAGGCCTGACACCCTCGTAACCTTGACCCGGTGTTACGCACTTGCTACTTTTCGGCTGTAACCCTTGTCCTCCCAGAGAGATAGCTCGGGACGACCCGGGGAGGGGAGAGGGCGGAGGTAAGATGAAGAAAACAGGACTGTTAGTTTTATTAATGGCGACTCTAGGCATGGCCCAGCAGGCGACGATGGTGGCCACTCCAGACGCTTCGGGGATCATAAACACTTCTGTAAACGTGCCCTTCGTACGTTTCCAGACGCCGACCGCGGCAGATATATATTGCGCCGGATTTCTAACCAAAGAGCGAATTCCCAAAGTGAACTACGTCAATGGCGGCCTCAACACTCCGACCTCGACCAAGTTCGAAATCGGGGAATTGATCTATTTGAACGGCAAAAATTATCAGCCGGGTCAGATCTACTCCGTCGTCCGCGAGGTAAAGGACGTGAACGCGTATGAGGTTTACAAAGGCCAGCGAAAGTTACTGGCGGCCGCAGGGCAGCCATACGAAGAGATCGGCCGCGTTCGCGTGCTCGACATTCGCAGCCGTAGCGCAGTCGCGCAGGTTGAATTCAGCTGCGATCCTATAAACCCGGGCGACATCGCGGTGCCGTTCGTGGAGCGAGCTCCGATCGCGTTCCGCTCTCCAACTCATTTTGACCGCTTTTTACCGGCGAACGGAAAGTTGAGCGGGCGCATTCTGCTCGGCAAAGATTTCAGTGGTTTTATGGCGACGGGAATGAAGCTGTATATGAATATGGGTTCAAACCAGGGCGTCAAGGTAGGAGACTATTTCAAGGTCGTGCGCTCCTACACCGCAACCCTGGAGAATCCAGTCGATTCGCTCTCGTTCAAGGCCTCAACTTCGGAAGATACCCAGCTTCATCCGCCGACTTTCGAAGCGACACGATTCACTCGAACCAGCGGGCCTGACATTCACGTTGCTGATCTGCCTCGACGTGCGGTCGGTGAAGTGGTGGTGCTCAACGTGACCCCAACCTCATCGTCGGCCATGGTGGTGTTCGCTCTGGAAGATGTCTACGCTGGAGATGTGGTGGAACTCGACGAGCAGCAGCAGTAAGAAACCAACAACTGATCGCAGAGAGGGGAGAGGGGAGAGAAATCTCCCCTCTCTGCTTTTTTACCCAACGCCAACGGCAATCTTCCGAGAGCGGGTGATTGTCGGCATTAAATGAAGGCCGGTTTAAGACATCAGATTGGATTTTTCCTTTGTCCGTGTAGAGCGGACACTCCTGTCCGCTCCCCGGTAATCTGATTTGTCTAGCAGCGATGACAAAAGACTCGCAAAGCAAGCGTCATCATCCAAATACGCCATATGATTGGCGCCAGCGGGCGGACAGGAGTGTCCGCCCTACAAAAATCCAGATCGGGCCTGTCCCCACTAAACGCGGCGTAGGGGACGGCGTAGAAAAGTGTGCGGAACCAGTCAATGGGAGTGCTTCCGCCCGCGCGCGCCACTGAGGGTCTGCAAAGTTAGATCAGACGCTGGACATGAGAAATCGAATGGGCCGCGGCTAGATGCGCCGCCCATTCGCATCCCCATCGCCAAAAACCTCGGCACTGAACGACTCGATGTTGGCACTGCGCCATGCATCCAGAGGCAAGTTTGCCTTGCGGCAAGTGTGTTCGAGGAACGTCTGCCGATCCCAGCCATTCTCGATCGGAACCTGCGGCAGCAGCAACCCTCGGCGCGATCCGTCGGAAATAAGCAAGCCGTGAAGTCCAACCACGACGTCCTCCGCCCGAATCGGCCGAAGCGGAGATAGAACGCTGAGCATAACTTTAAGTTCGCGAGCCTCGTTCGTGTGCACTGCTACAAAGCGTGTGTCGTTGAATGCCGCCGCGCAGGCCGTTTCCGATACAGCTCGAAAGAGTGGAGCGACCGGGAGAGCATATCCAACGCAACCGCGCAAATGCCCGTGAAGGTAAAGCGTAGTGAAGACCCCGCGCGGCTGTGCCAGCCACTTCTCTTCGGGCGGAACTTCTGCCGGAGGTTCGAGGGCCAATTGCGACAGGATGGCCTGATGGGCCAGCGCGAGCAACAACCGTCGCTGCTCGGGCGAGTAAGCATTAACTTTTAGAGGATCAGACGCTCCGGTGGAGGAAGGTTCAGTGAGCTTTTCAAACAGGCTGAACATTGCTTTTTCTCCGCCGGGCCAGCACGAAGGATCGTTTTCGGCGCTTTTCAGACTTGCGATCGATCCGCGCCCAGAAGGCGACGAAGTAGTCGAGCGCCGAGACGAGCGAGAGCAGGACCATGAACCATATAGCGAGCAGCGCAATCCAGTAGACAGGGAAGATATACACGGGACCGAGCGGCCATTCGTGCCATCGTCGCGCCAGAATCACGGCCACCACCGAGATGATCTGCACCAGCATCTTGAATTTGCCGAGTTCGCTCGCCTGAATGGTGAAACCTTCTGACGCAGCGATCGAGCGCAGGCCACTCACTAGAAACTCACGGCCAATGATGACCACCGCGATCCAAGCCGGTACGAGAGCAGGATTAAATTGCACCAGGGTGACGAACGCGGCGGCGATCAAAAGTTTGTCGGCCAAGGGATCGAGCAACATTCCCATGGTCGTGATCTGCCCGCGCTTGCGCGCCAAATAACCGTCGATGCCGTCTGTGATTGAAGCGAGGATGAACACTGCGGACGCCAGGATCTCGCGTTGCCCGTTGTGCTCGCCAGCAAAGCGAGGGGTGCAGAGAATCCAAATAAGCAAGGGAATGGCAGCGATGCGAGTCAGCGTGATGGAGTTGGGAAGATTCACGCGGTTGTGAGCCGGGCCGCGACAGCGGTTGTTGTGATTATCCTCTACAAGTGGGGCCAAGGCAACGACACGAAGGTGGGAGGGGCAGATCGGCCGATGCGCCGCCAGCCTGCGCGGCGCATCTCCGGTGAAGGTTTCCTACTTCTGTTTTGCGATGATCTTGTCTTTAATCTTTTTGTAGGTGGCTGCCGGAACGATCTTTTTGCTCAGCAGGTCAGTTTTCTTTGCGTACGGTCGCCCATCAATGATCTTCTGGGAGTAGGCGGCGCCAATGCCCGGAAGAGCGTCGAGCTGATCCTTCGTGGCGGAGTTGATGTCCAAGAGATCGGAGTCTGACGACATCGCAGTCGTAGTTTTAGCGGCAGTCTTTGAACTCTGGGCGACGCCCAAGCCGGTGATCAGGCAAAGTGCAAAGAGTGAAATTAGAATTTTGCTCAGAATTTTTTTATTCATAGCGTTGGCTCCTCTATATTTTTTAACCGCAGCACGTTATTCCTTCTTCGCTTCTTTAAAGCCGGCAGCCTGGGCTTCCGACTCGGTCATGAACTTGCCCTGCTTGGTCTTGCCGTACCAGCGTCCGCTCTTGTGATATACGCCGCTGTCGGTGTTGACCCAAACCTTACCGCCTGATTGCGCGGAGGCAATTTCTGAACTGGAAGCTGCAGGGCCGCCCGTCTTCGAACTGGATGACATCGGCTTCTTTGAGGGAGTCGAGTTTTCTGCTGCCATGCCTGAACCTGCAGCGGGCTTCGAAGCTGGAGCTGGTGCTGACGAACTCGCCGGAGTCATGCTGTCTGATGAAGCGGCGGCAGCGTCTTTCTTGCTCTTGCGAGACTTTTTAGTGGTCGCGGCCGTATCGCCAGCAGCCATTTTGTCGGAAGCGGAAGCGGTGCTGTCAGAAGAAGCGGCGGCCGCTTCCTTTTTGCTCTTGCGAGACTTCTTCGTGCTGCTCGTGTCGGTACTGGTGGACTTGTCCGCAGTTGCTGCCGTCTTGTCTGCATCCGCCGCCTGCTTGTTGGCGGTAGCCGCCTTTTTGTCGGCCGTAGCAGCGTCTTTATTCGCGTCAGCCGCTTTTTTGTCAGCGGCAGCCTTTTCTTTCTTGGCTTTTCTCTTCGATTTTTTGGCGTCAGCGGAATCGGTTGTCGTATCGGTGGAGGTCGACTGCGTGAACGCAGGTGCGCTGAAGAGCGCGAGAGTGAAGGAGAGAGCGAGCATCCACAGAGTGATCTTGCTTTGGAGATATTTCATTTTTCCTCGTAAGTTGTGAGAGGCATGAAGCCTCAGCTTTGCCAATGGGATTGGTAAACCCTGGTAACCTGTTTTTGTTTCGCTAGAATGGATACACCTTAACGGTCCAACGGTCAATCAGGTCCGCGCGAATATCTTCGGATTTACGTCTTGCGGGCTAGCTACGCATAGATTCCGCGCTGGCGGATGGTGTAGGCGACGCGATCAATCGCCAACATATAAGCCGCGATGCGATTGTTGACCGCATGCGTCTCCGCATAGCGCACCACATCGTCGAACGCCGTGACCATCATGTCGCCGAGGTGTTCGTTGACGACCGCTTCCTTCCAGAAGTAGCCCTGACGGTCCTGCACCCACTCGAAGTAAGAAGTTGTGACACCACCTGCATTCGCCAAAATGTCGGGGATCACGAACACTCCTTTTTCGGCGAGAATGTCGTCGGCTGCCGCCGTGGTCGGCCCATTTGCGCCCTCGGCGAGAATCTTGCACTTTATGCGGTCTGCGTTCTGACTGGTAATTTGGTTTTCAGTCGCGGCGGGAATCAGGATGTCGCAATCCTGCAAGAGCAGATCAGCCGGGTCGTGTTTGTCAGCCCCGGGGAAGCCGTGAATTGTTCCTTGGCGCTGGTGATACTCCCAAAGCGCTTCAAGATTGATCCCCTTTGGGTTGTACAGACCCCCGCCCACCTCGAGGATGCCAATCACCTGGTATCCAGCCTTCGCCATGAGGCGGGCAGCGTTTGAGCCAACGTTGCCAAAGCCTTGAATAATGACTCGCGTTGTATTTCGATCCAGGCCCAATTTTTTGACCGCCTGATCGCAAACCATGAGCACACCACGCCCTGTAGCTTCGCGGCGTCCGCGGGAACCGCCGATATTGATCGGCTTGCCTGTTACGACGGCCGTGACTGTCTGGCGAGCGTGCATGGAGTAGGTATCCATGATCCAGGCCATAGTCTGTTCGTTGGTGTTGACATCTGGGGCGGGAACATCTTTTTCCGGTCCAATAAAATCGAAGAGTTCGGCGGTATAGCGGCGGGTCATACGTTCGAGCTCGCCTTGCGACATTTTATGAGGATCGCAAATGATGCCGCCCTTTGCCCCGCCAAAAGGGATATTTACGACCGCGCATTTCCAGGTCATCCAGGCTGCGAGAGCGCGTACTTCATCCAGATTCACATCGGGCGCGTACCGCAACCCGCCTTTGGCCGGACCACGCGCGATTGAGTGCTGCACTCTGAATCCGGTGAACACTTCGAGGTGCCCGTCATCCATCATGACCGGAATGTGAACGATGATTTCGCGGCTCGGCGTCTGAAGGATGTTCCACAATCCCTCGTCCAGGTTCAGCTTTTTTGCCGCCAAATCGAAGCGGGCGGCCTGCGCCTTCCAAGGATTAGTTTCCTGCTCAAGATCTATGGTTTTCATGGAATCTCCGCACAACGGTGTGCATTATGACGATAACGATAACTAACCTAAATTCAAGAAGAAGCCTCGCAAAGTATATGGGGGCACCGGGGGCAAGGCAAGCGTGGGAGGGACCAACGTGTGATTGGTGTGTATACAATACAGGCACCATATTGTATAGTCACTGTGTATACAGGGAGGGTACATGCCAAGCCCAGAAAGAAAGGCCGCTGCGAGTGCCAAGGCGAGCCGGCGAACCCGTGACGAGATCATTAATCTTCGGGCCAGCCAGCGGCAGAAATCCATTATCGACCGCGCCGCCGAAACGTTGGGACGGAACCGTTCGGACTTTATGCTCGAAACGGCCTGTCGAGAAGCAGAAGCGGTGCTGCTTGACCGTCGATACTTTGATCTGTCAGACGAGGAGTTCAAGCGCTTTAGCGCAATGTTAGATAAGCCCCCCGTTCTCAACGCCAGGTTATCCCGATTATTGAGAACAAAGGCACCATGGGAGCTATAGATTGAAATGACCCGCGGCGACCATCTGCTCAGTGCGCCGGAAAGATTGCGAGCCGACCTCGATCTTTCAAGATTTGAGTGTGGAGAGCCCTCCCTCGACGAGTGGCTGAAAAGACGTGCTCTTCAAAATGAAAAAACTGGTGCCTCGCGAACTTACGTGATTTGCACTAGTGAAGAGGTAGTCGGCTATTATGCTTTGGCGGTTGGTGCGGTTGCTAGCGAGAAGGCTCCTGGTCGCGTTCGCCGCAACATGGCTGATCCAATTCCCGTCATGATCCTTGGGCGGCTTGCAGTACATAAAGATTTTCAGGGGAAAAAAGTCGGACAGGGGTTGTTGCGTGATGCAGTCTTACGAACGCTGCAGGCGTCGAACATAGCCGGGATTCGCGCCATTCTGGTGCATGCGATCTCCGAGCGTGCGGTGAAGTTCTACGAGGAGAGCGGATTCGCACCGTCCCCAATGGACCCGTTGACGCTGGTGATCAGCGTGTCGGAAGCGGTCGCAGCCTTGGGCGGCAAAGCAATTCCATAACGCAGGACAATGCAATTTCATGATCCGCCCCGACTACAAACAATTCGCGCGACTGGCGCAGGACGCAACACTAGTCCCAGTCGTCAAATCGATTTCGGCGGATCTGCTCACGCCTGTGTCCGCTTTTCTCGCTGTGGCCGAGGGAGAGCCGGAAGCATTTCTTCTCGAGTCTGTCGAAGGTGGAGAGAAAATTGGACGCTACACCTTTCTTGGTGTGCGGCCTTTCTTGCGGTTGGAGTCGCGTGGTGACGCGATCACCATCCAACGCGGCAACAAGTTAGAGCGCCGGTCGGGAGACGTTTTCCAAGTAATTCAGGAACTTTTGCAACAGCATCGTCCGGCTGTGATCGAGGGGTTGCCTCCTTTCACCGCGGGCGCGGTTGGCTATTGCGCCTACGACATCGTTCGCCAACTGGAAAAAATTGGAGAGCATGCCGAAGACGATCTGGACGTTCCAGATTGCGTGTTGATGTTCTTTGATCGGGTTCTCGCGTTCGATCACCTTCGCCATCAAATTCACATCGTGGCGTCAGCCGACGTTTCGCGTGAGTCTTCTAGAGCAGCTTATGATCGTGCGGTGAAAGATATTGCGCGCATCGAGAAGAGGCTCGCCGGCGGCTTGAACCGGACGCACTGGGAAAATTCAGCCGGAAAAATTAAAGCGCGCTCGAAGATGAAAGTCTCCGCGCGAACTTCAAAGCGAAAATTTTTGGATAGCGTGAATCGCGCCAAAGAGTACATCGCGGCAGGCGACATATTTCAGGTCGTGCTCTCGCAGCGCTGGGACTTCGAGCCCGGAGCAAGTCCGCTCGACTTGTATCGGGCCCTGCGAACTGTCAATCCATCGCCATACATGTACTTTTTGCGATTTGGAGTTGAGGCGAAGAACCACAAGCGCGGCAAGCAATCCCGAGAGAGTTTGCATGTCTTAGGCTCGTCTCCGGAGATGCTGGTGCGTGCCTCAGGTGGAGGGCGAAAGCTCGAATATCGCCCCATCGCCGGCACCCATCCCCGCGGGCGCGATGAGGCCGAAGACGCTGCGCTTGAAAAGAAGATGATTTCTGACGAGAAGGAACGGGCCGAACACGTCATGCTGGTCGACCTTGGACGCAATGATCTTGGCCGCGTGAGCGAGTATGGCTCCGTAAAAGTTCGCAAGTTGATGTTCGTGGAGCGCTATTCGCACGTGATGCATCTGGTGTCGGCGCTTGAGGGCCGTTTGCGTTCAGACCTGAACGCGATGGATGCTTTCGCCGCATGTTTTCCAGCGGGAACTCTAAGTGGCGCACCGAAAGTTCGGGCGATGCAAATTATTGAGGAACTCGAACCCACGCGTCGCGGCGTCTATGGCGGGTCTGTTCTCTACGCGGATTTCGCTGGCAATCTCGACTCCTGCATCGCGATCAGAACTTTATTGATGAAGGGCAAGAAAGCTTATCTGCAAGCGGGGGCAGGGATCGTTGCGGATTCAGATCCGCAACGTGAGTTTGAAGAGACAGAAAATAAAGCGCGGGGCGTGTTGCGGGCGGTAGAGATGGCCCGGCAAGAGTAAATCGACCAACACTCACATTTGAATGAAGTTTGCTATCAGCTTCTTCCCCTCATCGGTCAGGACGCTCTCCGGATGAAACTGCACTCCTTCGACAGGGAATTTCTTGTGGCGCAATCCCATAATGACGCGTGTGCCGTCTTTATCTGACGTCCACGCGCTCACTTCCAGGTCGGGCGGCAAATTTTTCTCCGAAACGATCAGCGAATGGTAGCGGGTGGCCGTCATCGGGGAAGTGAGACCACGGAAGATTGTCTTGCTATCGTGTTCAACCTGACTCGTTTTGCCGTGCATTAAATTTTTGGCGCGAATGACGTCGCCGCCAAAAGCCGCGCCGATAGCCTGATGGCCGAGGCAGACTCCGAGCAGCGGAACCTTGCCTGCAAAATGACGAATGAGTTCGACGCTGATCCCGGCTTCTTGCGGAGTACAAGGGCCCGGCGAAATCAGAATGTGTTCAGGGCGCATTGCCTCGACTTCGTCGACGGTTACTTCATCGTTGCGGCGAATATCAACCTTCGCGCCCATTTCGCCCAGGTACTGCACGAGGTTGTAGGTGAACGAATCGTAATTGTCGAGGACGAAGATCACGAGATGATTGTAGACGCTTGCGGTGATGGTGATTTATGGGCTGTTACTGCTTGACTGCAAAGCATAAGTAAATCGCTTGCCCCGCATGATGGTCGAGGTGCGAAGCGCAAACCAGAGCTATCGCAAGACGCGTGTTTTCGTCCGAGCCAACCGCTTGATAAGCCTTCGACCAATCCTCTTCAGACTGCCTGGTGATTGTCTTCACTACCATCGCGACCGCCTGATCAAAATTTTTCATCACGACGCTCTTTGCCGGCTTCGATTTCTCGGTAAATTCCAGCGGCCGGTCGCGGACATAGCCCGACTCGGCAATCTGCGCTCCGATGTAGTAATTCAAATTGCCGGTGAGATGAAGAACGAGATGGCCAAAACTATTACCAAACGGAAACGGCTTTGCCCAGAATTGCTCGTCGCTAATGGAGTTCGCGAGGTCGCGCAAGACTCCCGCCACTTTTTCGTAACGCGCGTTCAGGCTGGAGGCGACCGTGTGTTTGAGATCAGGCATGGCAGATCGGCTTTCCTTTCGTCTCTATCTACCGCTCTATTACAAAGAATTATTTTTCGGGCTCTACCAATTCGATGCTGCAACCTGAGGCGGAGCATCGCAGCAAACTCTGACGAATAATCTTCACCGACGATACATCGGGAAACTTAACTGGGAAATCCATCGTGCGGAGTTGGATGCTCGCCGACCGCAGTGGCTCGTCGCCGCCCGCAAATTCTGCCCGCTCTGGGCGCGGGGAGCCGTCAAATACCAGGTTGAAGTGGGCGCTGCCGTTCTTCGTCTTCAGCCCCTCAACCTTGAGGATCCGAGACCTCTTCAGATCTTCTTGCGCGGCTGCGATTTCGCGATCGGCTTTTGCTGGGTCGCTCATGAGTTTGTTGAGACGTTCGCGAGAATCGAGGCCTTTGCCTTTGTTAGAGCCTTGCGCCAAAGCGAGGGCCAGAGCGAATGAATGTTCCGCTTTCTCCGCCTGCCCCTGCTTTTCGTAGACTTGCCCTAATCGATTGGCCACCGCGCTCGAATTGCTCAAAAGCCATGCAGCATTCAGAAATTGCAGGGCGGGAAGAGTTTCGCCGCGCCGAAACCGAGCCCAACCAATGCGTGCCCACGACAGGGCCGTCAATCGCTTGGCAGAAAAGGCAGCCACTCCGATGCGATCAAAATCTCCTGCATCGAATTGCGCCCCGATTTCGTAAAGCACTTGTTGCGCTTCACTCTCGGTTTGAGACGGATCGATGTCATCCCGTAATGCCGACTCGAAGATGTCCGCAGATGCGTTCGTATTCGCGTCGCCCGTGAGTTCCTGCATCAGCGGTTGCGCCTTCGCGGACTCGCCAAGTCGCGCGTAGACCTGCGCGAGCGCCAATCTCGCCTCGGGATCTCCCGGAGGCGTCGCGACTACGATTTCGAGCTCGGTGCGAGCTTCCGGATCGCGCCGCAACTGCGCCAGAAGCATTCCGAGATCGCGGTGCGCGAGTGCGTCGTACGGAGAAATCCGTAACTGCCGTTGATATGCCGCAACAGCTTCGTCGGCATTCCCGCTTTGCTGCAATGAAAAAGCGAGGGCGCCATTCGCAAGTTTGTGATTGGGTTCTGCCTTGAGTTGCTGTTGGAATGCGGCGATGGCTTTCGCGTGGTTCGCCGCCCCGGCGTAGGCCAGTCCGAGATCGTACAGTCCATCTTTCAAATGTGGGTCGAGTTCGTTGGCACGCTTGAACAAATCGACAGAGGCAAGATAATCCCTGTCATGTAACGCTTTTACTCCCGCCTGCTGCGACTCTGTCGACGTGCCATCGAGCTTCGAGCCTGTCGTATCGGCCGCGTGGCCCGTGGGAGCAACGATAGTGCAGGCAAGCGTCTGATCTTGCGCGCTCTCCGCGGCATTTCGAAACGAATCGTAATCTGCACGACGCGCGGCCGGAATTTCGTTGCTCTTGATCACGAGCTTGCGTTCGCCTTCAATCAGGCCTTTGCTGACCGAATAAGTCGAAAAATAGTCGCCGTAATCACGAGACATTTTTAAGCCGCTTCGAGCGCGCACAGTGTAGTTGGCGGGAAAATGCAGTTTCACGCGATAGTCAATCTCGCCCGCAGGGCCGATATCGAGCGTCGCTGCAACGTCGGGAGACCCGTGTTCAGATTCACGCCCCGGCGACGCGCCCATCGGAGGCATCGGCATGAAGTTCACGTCTGATGACGGAACCTGGAAATAATGTTCTCGATACAAGCGATACTTCAGGTGAAAAGGCTTGCTCGTGTCTTCAATCGAATCGAGTGAAACATCTTCTACATCGCCCGCCAGGCCCCAGCTTTCGGAGAGCGACTTCACGTAAGGTTTCCACTGTGCCGCTGACATCTGACGGAAAATTCTGCGGAGCGGCCAATCGCGATCCCCTTGCGCGCTCAGTTCAACGGAAGCTTCGAGCGCTCCTGTATCACTAAAACTTCCATCGAGGCCGAAACGTAGAAAGTCCGCGACTGGGGAATTTGAGGGTGTCCGCTGCAACCCCCCGTCGCTATCGTCAGAAGCGAGGACGGCTTCTTTATTCCGGAGTTGATAAAGAATCATGCCGAAGGGCGCCACTTCGGGGGTCGTGTCCAGCCAGGTTAACTTGTCCGCGAGACGCACGGCGGTGATCACGTGGTCGAATTGCGCTGGTGACGGAACCTCAGGGTCGAGCTTGCGAGAGCTATCGATCAGTACCGGATAGCTCTGAATTCCTTCCGCCTTCAGCATCACCGCGAAGAGGGTGTGCTTGTCCTTACAATCGCCGTAGCCGTTTTGCAGAACTTCAATCGGCGGATGCGGCTGGTAGCGGCCTACTCCGAGCGAAATACTGACATAGCGAATATTTCTCGCGACAAAGTCGTATAGCCGTTGCGTTTTTTCGCCGGGAGTTGCAGCGCCTTTCGTGATTTCGTCAGCGCGTTTGCGCAAGTCGTCGCTTACTGCCATCCGTTCGCCTTGCAGCCTGGCGTACCACTGCGCGATCTGCTTCCAGTCGGTGAAAGTGCTCAACTGAATATCAGGGTGGGGGTGGTCTCCGTCTTCTTGGGATGGTCCATCTTCAGATTGTTCGTCTCTAGGTTGTTCGTCGCCGGGCTTCAGATTTTTCGCGACCCAGGTATAAGTTCTCCGGTCGCCGGTATCCTGAACTTCTGGCTTTCTTTTCGGAGATTTGAGCTTGAGCTCACGGCCCTTGGGAACGTTCACCTCAAGTCGATCGTCTTCGACTACGACTCCGTGGGGAAATGTGTACTCGTACCAGAAATTTCCCGCAGCCAGCGGGGTTTCCACTCGCGTCACGGTTCGATACTCGAGTACGTCCCCCGCCTGAAGAGCCGCGACCGAAATATGACGCTGCCGGTAGTCGGTATACATGGGCGCTTCGCGAAGCACGTCGGGAGCGAAATCTTGCGCGGTCGACGATGGCGTGATCACAACCTGCCCATCGGGCTTGCGGACGCGGACGTATTCAATCTCCAGAGCTTCCGTGGACGGCGAGTAACCGAAGACGAGCTGGCCGAATTGTTCAACTCCCGCCTGGCTCTGGATTCTGACCACAGCCTCCGTCTCGCTAACTTCCTTGCCGTCGTTCTCAAAGCGAACCCGATTCAAGATCCGCTCGATGACCGCCGCCTCTTCGGCGTAGGGCTTAGGTGTGGTTGGAAGTTGAGATTGTTTTGACGGAGACGAAGGCGGGAGTTGCGCATTGGAGTCCCTGTCTGACAAAGTCACGACGGACAAAAGAACGCAGAGGAATGGGAAAAACATCCGCGGCAAACGAAGTAGCATCTTGAAGTTCTTTTACGCCGTGCCCGGCGTAAAATCAAACAGACGAATGAGTCTTTCTAATAGCATGCGCGTCGCGGCGGCCGCAATTTTGGTTGGCCTTTGTTGCAGTACGTTTATGGCGGCACAAGTTCCTCCGCTTGCGATTGTGGACGAACCAATCCCTTCCATCGAGTCGGGCCTCGAATTTCACGCTGTGCTTCACGCCACCGGAGGCTATCCCCCTTATGCCTGGACAGTGACGAAGGGCGACTTGCCTGAGGGCATTGCCTTCGGTCCGGACGGCACGCTTTACGGTCGCACGGAAAAGGCCGGAAGCTTCACGGTAACGGTGAAAATTGAAGACTCGCATCGACCGCAGAATGTCGTCAGCAAAGAGATCAAAATCGGTGCGGTCTCGTCACTGGTAATCGACTGGCAGGAAGCTCCTAAAGCTCACGACAACCGCATTGACGGATCGCTGCAGGTCACGAATGGTTCAACGGAGGCTTTTGATCTGACCGTAATTATTGTCGCCGTCGCAGGGGACGGCAGGGCAACAGCCATCGGCTACCAGCATTTCCCTTTAAACCCGGGCACAAAAAATCTGCAAATTCCATTCGGCAATACAATGCCGTTCGGCTCTTACACGGTGCACGCCGATGCGATCGCGGAGATTGCGAAGAAAAACACGATCTTGAGGCGCCGACTGCAAACCCCCAGCCCGTTGTCGATTGTGCAGGGGCCGTAAGAAATGTGGAGATCGACGGCCCGCTGCCTTACTCGTTGCAGCGGCTAGCCCAAAAAACTTCCCCATATTTTTTGATTTGTACTACCATGGTCGCGCCCGATTCGTTGGCGCCGGACGCCAGATCAAATTTTCCAGGAGTGAAGGTATGAAGAGGAGTTTCCCTGCTCTTGCCCTTACCGCATTGATGACGACTGGGGCCGTGCTCGTCCTACCGAGCTGCGGGCATGATCGCAAGCTCGTCAGCCTTCAGGTCACCCCTTCCGGATTTACTTTTGCGACCCCTGTTGCTGGAGCTTCCGGTCAGTTCAGAGCCGTAGGCACCTACATTCATCCGCCCTCCACGATCGACGTTACGGACCAGGCGGTATGGACAACGGACGACGCGGTCGTATCGGTGTCTGGCGGCCTGGTCGTGACCACTGGTGGATGTGGTTCGACAGGCGTCACGGCCACCATGCCTGAGGGGACGGGAGGCGCCAGCAATATCGTTCGGGCATTCGGAACCGTGGTCGTGCATGATCCGACTGATCCCAACTGCCCCTGATGTATCGGGGGCCAAGCCGAACCAAGTTGAAATCAGTCGTCGCTCAGCAGCTTTCCCAGAGTAGGTTTGTGCTTGTCGCCGTTTTTCTTTTTTCCTGGAACAAGAGTTGATGGTTTCGGAGAACCCACGCGTTCGCGCGCCATTTCGCGAACCATCTTCCCAGCAGAAAAGACTTTCTTTTTGCGTTTGCGTGGCATGGGCTGTGAATCCTCGCATCTTCGCACATTCGATCCGCAAAAATGCAATAATTTGAAGTTGGAAGTTGCAAGTAATGCGGCGCGCCGTAAGGTTCTGCGGGGCGGTTGCCCGCAACTATTTTCTACGAAGCCCTAATTTATGGATGAACGCGAGTTTTTTGACGAACGGACCGAGAAGAAGCCAGCGAATTTAAGCTGCCCGAGTTGCCACCAGTCGGCGGAATACGAAATTCAGTGGTTGGTGCGCACAAAAAAGAAGGCCCTGTCTGGTCGGGCCGACGATCGCGATCGAGCAAAGTTTGCCAAGGCGCAATCCTACATGCTGCGCCGCGACGACATGATGGTCTGTAAGAATATTCGCTGTCGAAAACGCTTCGAGATCACCAGCGTGCAGAGCGTTGCCTTTCTGCAGTGATGCGTTCCCGTACCGGGGGAGTGCAGGCTCAAAGGTCGTAGCTTTGCTAGTTCTTCGATTTCGCTCTGGAAGTCGGTTCCGGCATAAGTCCGGCGGCTAGCTGACGAACGCTGCGTAGGAGATTCCCGAGGCCATCGCTGCCCTTTTTATTCTCCGATTCGCTGGTCTGGTTGTCGCTGTAGCCTTCGTTGTGCATATTTTGTGCGGCGAGGGCAAGGCGCTTCGAACTGACGTCATCCATGGCGACAAAACGAAAGCCTGCGCCAGCGGCACTCCGTCGGCGTTCATCTGCAAAAATTCCACCTCGCCCGTTACTTTCCCGAAAACCGTCTTGAGCGTAACGCCGCCCGCAGTGCCAGGATGAATCGGACCGCGTGACAGGATCGCCGAGCCACCACTCGTCGAAAGAGTCCGTAAAACTCCGACAAACGGGCTTCCCGCGATGCTGAACAACGCCCGCTCTTGATCTGGGACGCGAATGCGCGGGGCTCGATCTCTCCTACGCTTTGAGGGATGCTTCGCCACAGCATCGAGCATGGCAACAGCCAGAACCGGTGTCAAGTGACTAGAGTTCGACAGGGGAGAATTCAGGGTGCGCCGAGCTTTAACACGTTGTTGCTAAGGTCGCTTTCAGGAACGCTGCCATCGTTGACCGTAATTTGAGTCGGCTCTCCGGGCACTTCGACCCGCGTGGTTGCTGTCGAATTCGCTCGCACCTCGATACGTGTTAATACCTCTCCGCCATCGTACGAAACCGTGAGAGACACTTCGGCCCCGGCCTTGCCGGAGTTTTCCAGTGTTACGGTCACGAAGTGGATGCCCTTTTCTGTCGTCCAAGGATGTGCCGACTGGACTTTAAAATCGGGCAACCCGCGGTCGCGATACACCCAATCGTCGAAAAACCATGCCAAGTCCCGCTTCGATGCGGATTCGATCAGCTTCTCCACATATTTTGGATCGTTGTCATCGGCGGGACGGTATTTGCCGACAGCCGACTTCAAAGCGTCCGCTCCGATCATGTCGCGAAGCATCCACCAGACGTAGGCCGCTTTGCTGCGGTAATAAACCTCATCAAACGTTGACAACAACGGCTGGCCTTTCGTCTCGGCTGATGCGGTCGATAGCTCTTTCTCTGCGTCCAGAAATGCTGCGCGGTGCAGGCCCAGAAAGTCGATTGCCGCTTGCCGGCCACCTTGTTCCTGGCGGTACATGGCTTCAGTGAAGTGAGCGAGGCCCTCGTAAACCCACGGTCTTGCCGAAGGCAGAGAAGCGTGGACAAGCTCATGAACGACATTAATCCCCGCCAGCTTCGAATCTTCGCCCGCCATCGACGCCATCAACATTGTGCCGCTCTCGAAAGGAGCAGCGTGGGGGTCGGCGAAATCCGCGATGGTAACCGAACCTTTTGGAGCGCCAAACCAACGGCTCACAAAATTTGAAGCAGGCTCCAGCGCGTTGGCATATTTCCGGGCGCCTTCCTCGTGTCCCGGCAAACTAAATAGTTTCAGTGTTGCATTCGATAGGTCCGTGTATTCCGCCATCGCAAACATCGGAGTGACTGAGCCCAGCGGGTTCCATTCACATTGCGCGCGGGCTGCGGAGCTTTTTGTGGAGCGAGGTGTCGCGCTGCTTGCTGGCTCGGGGACGAGGGCTCCACAAAGCAGAGTGGGCGTGTCTTCAGAGCCAGTGCCTGCGGCGGAGCGAATGCCTTCGGCGGTTAAAATCAGCTTAAACTCGCTGTCCGCCGCGCGCGCCTTCCAGCGATCGGTCACTTCGAAAAGACTGTTACCTTCAGAGAAGTCAGCGGACTCAGTTGTGATCGGATACCACGCTACGTATCCCGCACCGCGGACCGCGGTGAACGACGGGCCAATCTCGTCCCAGCTTGTATGTTTTGCAATTGCCTCGGGCACGCCAATGCGGGTGAGCCTCGTGGCATCTGCGACAATTACGCCCTCGTAGCCGATCTGTAGTTCCACAGAATCTTTGGGTTTGATTGCAACTGGAAGCGTGACCACTGCTTCGGATAGCGAACCGGTGTGGTCGATATCGGACGAGTAGGGCTGAGAGACGAATTGTACTGGCTCTCCCGCAACGCGAATCGCTCTCCAGTTGAGGGATGAAGACAGCTGTAGTGCAACTACTTTTTGCGGTTGACTGGAGTCGTTGCGAAGAATGATTTTGCCGCGCGCGCCTAAACGTTGCTGGACCGGCTCCAGGCGAATTTCGAGGTCGTATTTTGTAACGGTGAATGCTTCACGGTCCAAGGCGGGCGCTGCCAATGTGCAAAAGCACAGCAACCACAGCGCAGCAAAACATTTCATGATTTGTTGGATGCGCTCTGCCGCCTCTGGCGCACTACTTCGTAAAGCATGATGCCCGCCGCTACCGACACATTCAGCGACGGGACTTTCCCCAGCATCGGAATTGAGACGAGAAAGTCGCAGTGTCGGCGCACCAGGTCGTGAAGGCCCTTGCCCTCGGCTCCGAGGACGACCGCGCAGTGCATTTTGTAGTCGATCGCGTCGTATGTTTGCGGACCGCGTTCATCGAGCCCGACTATCCAAAGCTCTTTCTCTTTCAAATCTTCGATGGAGCGGGAAATATTCGTAACCTTGGCGATCGGCAAATGCTCGCTCGCGCCCGCCGAAACTTTCGCAACCGCAGAAGTGACCGATGCTGAGCGCCGCTCGGGAATCACGACGCCATCCGCTCCCGCCGCGTCAGCCGTGCGCAGAATCGCCCCCAGATTATGCGGATCTTCCACGCCATCGAGCACTACCACCAGCGAATGATCTCCGCGACGCGAAGCGACGATGTCATCGAGATTGCTGTATTGTTTTGCCGATGTCGCCGCGACTAATCCTTGATGAGCGCTATTGTTAGCCACTTCATCAAGCTCCTGCCGCGACATGAAGCGAACCGGGACGCCAATTTTTCGGCATTCTTCAATGACGCGACGCAAGCGGATGTCTTTGCGTTCTTTGGCGACGCCGATCCATTCGAAGTTTCGGCCACGCGCCTTCAGCGCCTCGGTGACCGTGTTAATTCCGTAGAGAATATTCACGTTGAGTAGTTTACAGCGCCGATTAGCGGAGAAAGGTTGGCATCTCTCGGCATTACCATCTTGCGCGGCAAGAACAGATTCGTATCAGGGCATCACTTTAGCGATGCCGGAAGGATAGCGAGCGCGCGCCTTTAGACGCCGCACAGGACTCCATCCCCTGAAGGGGCGAGAGCGTGTCGAGCTTGCGGTATCGCTAAAGCAATACCCTGATACGGAACGCAGTGCTTCCGCTGTTACGCGGACCTCGTCCCGAAAGCAGTGTCGACTCGCGCAGTTTCTGCGTCGATTTTGCCGGTGCTAGACTCAAATGCTAGGTGAATCCCGTTTACATTCTCTCTGCGGTGCGCACTCCAATCGGCAAATTTGGAGGGTCGCTCGCTTCGCTCTCGGCCGCCGATATGGGTACCGTGGCTGCTACGGCTGCGATCGAACGGTCCTCGGTCGAGCCCAAAAAAATCGACGAAACGATTTTCGGGAATGCTCGCCAGGCCGGAGGCGGACCTAATCCTGCTCGCCAGATTTCTCTACGCAGCCGCATCCCGCAAGAGATCCCTGCGTACACGGTGAACAAGGCCTGCGCCTCAGGGCTTAAATCCATCGCGCTCGCGTTCAACGAGATCGCAACCGGAAATCTCGAATGCGTTCTCGCCGGAGGAACGGAGTCGATGTCGCGTCTTCCTTACTATCTCGATGGGGCGCGTTGGGGATATCGGCTCGGCAATCGGGAACTTGTCGATGGAATGTATCGTGACGGTTTTTTTTGTCCAATGGCGCAGATGCTGATGGGGGAGACGGCCGAGGTTCTCGCGGAACAATACAAGATCACACGCGAGGAACAGGATGAGTTCTCTCTGGAATCACAAAAGCGGGCTGCAGCAGCGCAATTGAGCGGACGGTTCGATGCGGAAATTGTCCCGGCGACCGTTCAGGGGAAAAAGGGACCTACGGTTTTTTCACGAGACGAGCACCTGTTTCTCGAGGCCAGCATGGAAAAACTGGGCAAGCTCGCTCCCGTGTTCGCCGAGGGCAAGGAAGACAGCGGCACTATTACGGCGGGAAATTCTTCAGGCATTACGGACGGCGCTGCGGCTGTCGTTCTGGCGAGTGAGAAATTTGTTCAGCTGAATAATCTCAAGCCGATGGCGAGGATCGTCGGCGTTACTTCTGCCGGGGTTGACCCTCGGATCATGGGAATCGGCCCCGTTCCGGCGATTCGCAAAATGGAAGAAAAACATGCCCTCAAGCTGCAAGAATTCGATCTCGTCGAGTTGAACGAAGCTTTCGCCGCCCAGGTTCTAGCGTGCGATCGCGAGCTGCATTTTGATCGCGAAAAGCTGAATGTAAACGGGGGCGCTATAGCTCTTGGCCATCCCATTGGTTGCACCGGCACTCGCATCGTTGTGACACTTCTTCACGAATTGTTGCGACGCAAGGCGCGCCGCGGCCTCGCCACACTCTGCGTCAGCGGAGGAATGGGAATGGCGCTGGCTCTCGAAAGCGCCGCCTGACCGGCCCTTTCGTTTATTCACAAGATACCTGCTGATTTCCACCACGAATTGCTGTGCTATACTCCGCCCGCTTCTTGTTTCATTCCTGCGCACAATTTGTATGGAGAAAACCAAGAATTCTTTTGAATCGCTGCGTTACGCGCTGCGAGCCCTGCAACGTGAGTGTCTGCAATTTCGCTTCGATTACCCTCTCGATATAGACGCCGGAGCCGGACCGAAAAATTCTCTTCACTACTACCTTTACAGCGAAAAATTGTCGTGGAGCGTCATGAGCATGGACCCGCAAGGGATTCCGCGGGCGCGCAACCGGCTTTCGGGACTGGTTTACAAGCCGGCATACATCGCCTGGTGGGGACTGGTAAACCTCGGGCATTTCTTGCGGCACCACGATGAGGCGAGCCGCGACGTTTTCTTAAAACAGGTCGATTGGCTCGAATCGCACGCTGTAGTTCGCAACGACGGGTCGGTGGTTTGGATGAATAACTACGATTGCCTGCAAGGCAAGACCTTCTTCCGCGCTCCTTGGGTTTCAGCTTACGATCAGGGTTTAGCGATCAGCGCGCTGGTTCGCGGGTACAGGATGACAGGAAATCCGCGCCTGTTACAGCTGTTGGGGGGGGCGAGCCAACTTTTTGCTCTGGGTGTGAGCGAAGGCGGAGTGCGTGATTCTGTTCCCGGAGGAGCTCTTTACAGCGAACTGCCCGGCCAGTCTGTCCCCGGAATTCAGGACGGCTTCATGACCTCGCTGCTCGGCTTGTACGACTTATTCGTCGAAACCGGGGATCCCGCCGTCAAACGTTTGTTTGACGAAGGTGTTGAGGGGCTCAAGTCGATGCTGCCCTGTTGGGACTATCGCAAGAAATGGAGTTGGTACGGTTCGCACGCTTACTTGTGCCCGACGTCGTATCACTGGCTGAATCGAGTCTTGGTGGAAGTGCTGGCTGGATTGACCAGCGACCAAACGTTGGCTGAGTACGCCGAGGCTTGGCGTCCAGAGCGACTGTCGATGGCTTCGCGTGCGGAAATTTTTGCCATGTTTCTCCTCACGAAAAATGCCTGCCGGGTGAGAAACAAAACCTGGGGATTGAATCTCGCCAAGGCGCGGGATCGGACCTACGCGCCTGCTAACGCCGGATACAGAAACGCTGTGGCGCCACAAGCTGTATCAGTTTCGAATGCGGACTCCATCCAGCTCATCGATTCGCTCGATCTCAACACCCGAGTGGCGGCGCCTTAGCGCATTGCTCTCGGCTCGCCCTGCTCGATATACTCACCGTACTGCATTCCTATGCCGCTTTCCGCCGTCATCGTCGATGATGAACAACTCGCACGGGACGAGCTCGCTTATCTGCTGAAAAATTTGGGCGATGTCGAGATCGTGGCGCAGGGCAAAAACGGCCTGGACGCCGTCAACCTGATCAAAGAGCACAATCCGGATCTCGTTTTTCTTGACGTACAAATGCCCGGCCTCGATGGCTTTGGCGTAATCAAGAAGCTTCTTGATCGCAAAGTCGATCTTCCAAAAATTATCTTCGCCACCGCCTTCGATCAGTATGCGGTGAAGGCTTTTGAGGTGAACGCGGTTGATTACATTCTTAAGCCGTTTGATAAGAAGCGCGTTGCTTTAGCTATCGAGAAGGCTCGGGCGAAAATCGAATCGGGAGCAGGGTCGGAAGAGAAGTTCGATACGTTAGTGAGAATGCTGGGTTCTCAGAAGCCGCAGACGGCGAAGATTTTGATCAAGGCCGCGGGCAGACTGCTTCTAACCGATCCGAAAGATATTTGTTACGCCACCATCGACGATGGCGTCATCACCGTTTCCACCACCGGCCACGCGGGACTCGAAGGGCAATCGAACTGCAGAACGCTGGAAGAGCTTTTTGACAGTTTAGACCCGGCACTATTTTGGCGAGCGCACCGGTCATTTTTGGTTAACATCAATCACATTCGCGAGGTTGTGCCGTGGTTTAAAAGCTCCTATCAGCTGCGAATGGATGACAAGAAGCAGACTGAAATTCCTGTAAGCCGCGCACAGACTCGACGCCTGCGAGAGCTTTTCAACCTCTGAGAATTCTATTATTTCCTTCGCAGGCCCAGAGTTCCTTCAGTTCTACGTCGGAAAGAAAAAATGGGCGGACGCGGAGACCACCTCGTCCGCCCCCCGAGGGAGGGACGTTCAGTTCGTAATCGCCTGCAGGGCGATACGATTGGGAATTACAAGAGTCGCACCTTCCAGCCGGATCAGATTTTTTCGCTTCAAATCACTGAAGAGGCGGGTGACCGTCTCCCGCGAAGATCCGATCATTTGTGCTATCTCTTCGTGCGTAAATTCGGTCTCAACTCGTAGTTCACGGTTTTTCGTTTCGGAAGAAACCCATGACAGGAGAAGACGAGCGAGTTTTTCAGTCGAACTGCGTGCCAAAAGGAGCTCGTGCACGTCCTCGAATGCAGACTTGATCTCGCGGCCCAGGATCGTTGCGCAAGCGAGCGCGACGCGGGCATCGTGCTGAATCAGCCGCAAAAAGCTGTCCCGTTCCAGGAATTTGATCTGGCAGAACTCGATCGTCGTGACCGTAACCGGAGAAACCCCTCCGTCGATGACCGTGCTCAAACCGAAGACTTGGCGATCTCCCGCGATTGTCAGGATCAGGGTCTTGCCGTCACGTGCCTGCACTGAGATTTTGGCTCGGCCCGAGCAGGCGATGTAGACGCCCCGCGGGCTCTGCCCTTCCGAAAGCAAGGTGGCGTTGCTGGGATAAAAAGTGAGGTGCCCCAGATTATTGAACGTGCTCATCAAAGGCTGCTGGAAATTGCAAAAGTCTCCGCTCTGCCTCAGCGTGCAACTCAAGCAGTCGTTTGGAATCGCGATGCGCCGCGCCATACCCATAAAATCCGGTTACCTGATACGCCCTTGGACGATTCATTTCACCGGGGGAAGCGGTGGTTTTCCGTTAAACACTTTGCACCCGTGGCGCCACTCTAACGAATGGCGTAAATGCCCACTTGTAAATCACTTAAAGGGTTTTCGTGTTTTGAGCCCTGGCGAGAACGCCGGAGGCGCGGCAAGCGCGCCAAGATATCGGCAGTAAACGAGCTGGAATTACGAAAAGGACGTCGGCTGAGCTACGAATAATCGCTTCGGTCAATGTTCAGGCGTTGCATCTTGTACTGGAGAGTTGTGCGCTTAAGTCCAAGCCGGGTCGCTGCGCCATTTGGTCCTGAAAGTATGCCGCGAGTTTGGCGCAAGATTTCGATAATGTGGTCACGCTCGTGCTCGTGAAGAGTGCCAGCTGATTGAAGGGACTTACTCAACAACTCCTGGGAGTTCGGCGAGCGGCGCATTTAGGGTAGTGCCTTCCGAGAGGATCACTGAGCGCTCTATAAAATTTTCCAGTTCGCGAATATTGCCCGGCCACTTCCAGTTTTCCAGAGCGCTCACTGCTTCGGCGGGAATCCGATCGATGCGCTTATGAAGGCGAGCGGCGCATTTGTCGACAAAGTGCCGCACCAAGGCCGGGATGTCTTCGCGTCGGTCTCGCAGCGAGGGCAGGTGCAGCGGGAAAACGTGGAGGCGGTAGAACAGGTCGCTGCGAAACTGTTTTTCTTCGACGGCGCGCATCAAATCGCGATTGGTGGCCGCAATCACCCGAACGTCGACTCGTATCGTCTTCGTTCCCCCGAGCCGCTCGAACTCCTGGTCCTGCAAGACGCGCAAGAGCTTTGGCTGCAACTCAAGCGGGATCTCTCCAATCTCGTCCAGCAACAGCGTCCCCTTGTCGGCGAGTTCCAGGCGCCCGAGCTTTTGGCTGACCGCGCCGGTGAAGGCGCCCTTTTCATGACCGAAAAGCTCGCTCTCCAGCAGGCCGGTGGGAATGGCGGCACAATTCAGTTTGATGAAGTTGCGGTCCTTGCGCCTGCTCATACCATGAATGAGGCGGGCGACTCGTTCTTTTCCCGTTCCCGTCTCTCCAGTAATCAGAACCGTAGAGTCCGTGCCGGCGACGACTGCGGCATTATCCATGACGCGCTTTAAGGCGAGGCTCGATCCGACGATGTCGTCAGACCGACTGGCGCTGCGGATCTCGTATTCGAGATAGCGTTTTTCCTGCAAAAGGCGGTCTTTCAAGTCATGGATTTCTTTGAACGCGTGCGCGTTTCGGAGGGCGATGGCGATCTGATTGGCAACCTGCTGTAAATACTCAACCTCTATGTTTCCGAACGAGGATTCCGTCATGCCGCTGATGTTTAAAGCTCCCCAGATGCGGTCGCCGGCGATGAGTGGCACGCTGCACACCGACAGAACGCCAGAGTCGAGCATCGCTTTTGCGATTGGATGTTTCAACTCGCCCAGTTCCCGCGGGCCGAAAAAATTCACGCTTTTCGTCTGAATTGTCTTCGCAGACAGCGTGCTTTCGGCCGGTATTTTGGCGCCATGGTTGATGAACGGTTCCCATTCCATTACATCTCCGTGAAGGTAGAGATGTTCGTCGCCTTTTTCGAGCAGGCACAACACGGAGCGCTCATAGCGAGCGATACCGCGAAGGCTGCTCAAAATGGCTGGCAGGAGCTTTTCTATCTGCAGGCTTGAACTGAGCTCGCGGCTGATGGCGACCAAGCTCTGCTGCTCTTCGAAGGCTCGTTCCGCTCTCGCTTTTTCCATGTTGAGAGCGCTGAGCAGCGCGATTCGAGAGAGTAACTCAACATCCTCAGTTTTTAATGCTTCGGGAACGCTTTTTCCGATCCCGATGGCTCCGAAGTGGCGGGAGGCTGTGCTTATCGGAATTACGGTATAGGAGCGCACCCCGTGCGTGCGCAGATCATAGACCATGCCGGGGAAGCGCCTGTCACGCTCGATGTCAGGAATGGCAATGGGGGACTGATTTCGCCAGGCCCAGCCGCTGGCTGCCTGGTCCACGGGGAGTGAGTCAAACTTGCCGCTCTCATTATTTTTTTTCCAATATTGCGTCGCCATGTAATCGCGGTGGGGTTCAGGCAGCGAAAGATTCAACAGGTCAGCGCCGGTGAGATCGAGCAGGGGAGGAGCGACCTCGGTGAATACCTCAGCCAGGTTATCGGCTCGGCTTAACCGGTCCGTGATTTCCAAAAGGAGGCGATACCGGCTGCGCTCAGATGAACGGCTTTCCTGTTCAGCTCTGTCGTCGGACATACACCCTCTTCCGCACGGTTCGTGCGTTGAATTTGTCCAATTGTTGAGCAGGAACGGGGTCACGTGGCTTCCCCGGCCACGGACACGTTCAATTCACAGTGCGCGCACGCGGCGGGTTCCTTTGCGTGGGAACCGATCTCGCCTTCCCCGATTCGGGAAAGCCCCTCAGGTTGCGGCACTTTCCAGCTTACCTTTGGTATTAAACCAGCAAACTGGTCCGACCGAACATTTTTAACCTGACTTACAGTCGCAACGCAAGTACTTTTCCAGCGTCACTCTGGCACTTGGCGGTAAAATTCCTTCAATGGCACGCGGATGGGAAAGTAAGTCGATCGAGCAGCAGCAAGAAGAAATGGCGGACCAGCGCAAGCCCCGGGGAGCGCCAATCCCTAAAGACCAGCAAAAACTCAATCGAGATCGCGATGGATTGCTGCTTTCACGGCAGCGCCTTACTCAGCAATTGAGCACGGCGACCAACCCTCGACATCGCGAGATGCTGCAGCAGTCGATCGCTGAGCTAGACCAGCAACTGGCCTCTTTTAAGTAGTTTAGCGCTCAGCCTTCGTGAAACAGAAGGCAGTTAGCGAAAAATTCAACATACCCTCCATAAGCAAAACCGCAGACCGATCCGACGGATCGCTGACGTATAATGAAGAAGTTGATGAAGGCCTACGTTTACGTTTCGCTTAAGAAGAGCGTGCTTGATCCGCAAGGCAAGACGATCCATGGAGCCTTGTCAAAAATCGGTTACAAGGGCTTGCACGACGTGCGGCAGGGAAAATATTTTGAAATTACGTTAAACGGCGGCATCACTAAAGACGAAGCGGTCATCGAAGTTGAGAAGATTGCGCGTGAGGTTCTGACCAACCCAGTCATTGAAGAATATCGAGTCTCCCTCGAAGACAACTAAAACATAGGCTGGTCGCGCCTTTTGGGGCGTGAACAGATGAGCTACGAAAGTTGGAAATCGGTTCCCCACCGATGAGGTGATCGTAACGAGCGATCGGGAAGTCATCATTAGGAGCAAATAATCCATGTGCGGCATTGTGGGATACGTAGGCAAAAAAGAGGTCGTTCCGGTCATTATCGAGGGTCTGCGCAAGCTGGAGTACCGCGGGTACGACTCAGCTGGAATTGCAGTAGCTGGAAATGGCGCCGGGCTCCAGATTCGCCGCGCGGAAGGGAAGCTTCGCAATCTTGAAGAAGTGATCCGCCTGAAGCCGCTCGACGGCACTTACGGCATCGGCCACACTCGCTGGGCCACTCACGGTCGCCCCACGGAAGAGAACGCGCACCCGCATCGCGACTGCACCGGCAAGATTGTCGTAGTCCACAATGGGATTGTTGAGAATTACCTGTCGCTTAAGAAGAAGCTCATCTCCGAAGGCCACAAGTTCACCACCGAAACCGACACCGAAATCATTGCTCACCTGATCGAGAAGCATCACTTCCAAACCGGCAATGGGCACCGCCCCACGCTGGAAGAATCCGTGCGCAAGGCTGTAAAAGAACTCACGGGCGTGTTTGCCCTGGTCGTGATCTCCATCGACGAACCGGGCAAGATCGTCGCCGCCCGTAACGGACCGCCGGTCGTGATCGGCATAGGCAAAGATGAATATTTCGTGGCGAGCGATGTGCCCGCGCTGCTCGACCATACCCGGGACCTCTTCTTCCTCGCCGATGGCGACCTGGCAGTGCTCACCGATCAGGGTGTAAAGGTCACCGACTTCAACGGCAAAGCCGTAGAGCGGAAACCGCAGCGCGTCACGTGGGACCCGATCATGGCGGAAAAGGGCGGCTTCAAGCACTTCATGCTCAAAGAAATTTATGAGCAGCCGCGCACTGTTCGCGACACGACGCTTGGCCGCGTCTCGCAGGATTCGGGAAACATTTTCTTAGATGAAATGCAGGTCAGCGAAGCGGAATTCAAGGCACTCAAAAAGATCAATATTGCCGCATGCGGCACCAGTTGGCATGCCGGACTCGCCGGGAAATTCATGATCGAAAATCTGGCCCGCGTCCCGGTCGAGGTCGATTATGCGAGCGAGTGGCGTTACCGCGATCCGATCATCAACGCAGATTCGATGACGCTTTTGATCTCGCAATCCGGCGAAACGGCCGACACGATTGCGGCGCAACGTGAAGCGAAGTCAAAAGGTTCGAAGACGCTAGCGATCTGTAACGTGGTCGGATCGATGATCACGCGCGAGGCTGCGGGCACGGTCTACACGCATGCGGGCCCTGAAATCGGCGTGGCATCGACCAAGGCCTTCACCGGCCAGCTCACTGCTTTATATCTCTTCTCGCTATACCTCGCGCAAGTGCGCGGCACCATGACTCCGGAGCAGGCAAAGGCGGCGGTGCAGGAACTCACGCACATCCCCGGCAAGCTGGAACAGATATTGACGCAGGACGAAGTCTGCGACGAGTTGGCCAAGACCTACGTTCGCGCGCAAGACTTTTTATTTTTAGGACGCGGCATTCACTATCCGATTGCCCTCGAAGGCGCTTTGAAGCTGAAAGAGATTTCGTATATTCACGCCGAAGGCTATCCCGCGGGCGAGATGAAGCATGGGCCGAACGCTCTCATCGACGAAAATCTTCCCGTCGTTATCATCGCGACGCGCGACGAAAACAGCCCGCAATCGATGCTTCGCTACGAGAAGACGATGTCGAACCTGAAAGAAGTGAAGGCGCGCTCGGGCATTGTTATCGCGCTCGCCACCACAGGCGATAAGGAAATCACGGAAGAAGCCGATCACGTGATTTTCGTTCCGCCCGCTCCGGAAGAGTTGTCGGCAATTCTGGAAATTGTTCCGCTTCAGTTGCTGGCGTATCACATCGCAGTGCGTCGTGGCTGCGACGTCGATCAGCCGCGCAATCTGGCGAAGTCGGTTACGGTGGAGTAGCTTTTCCAAAGAAAAAATTTTCATCCTGAGAGAAGCGAAGAACCTGTGCAACTGGGATCCGCTGCGCTGCCGGCGAGTTGCACAGGTCCTTCGCGCTGCTCAGGATGACAGAGCGTGGATGTGGGAGGGCGCGTCCTGCGCCTTCGGATTATCATCTAATCGGATTATCATCTAATTACAGAATGGCGAATTTTAAGAATTTCGAGGCTCGAGTGGTGCGTTCAATCCCGCTCAGCGATTTCACGAAGCACCTTGAACTGGAAGTCGAAGGCGTCAATCACTTCGGCTACATACCGGGGCAGTGGCTCTCGGTGAAAGCGGTTACTCCCGAAGGCGAGGAGATGACGCGCGCATATTCAATCGCTTCGCCTCCGACAGACAACGGCCACGTGGCCTTCTGCCTCAACCGGGTGGAAGAGGGCTTCATGTCGAATTACCTTTGCGGCCTGGAAGATGGTGCGACCATTAGCTTCCAGGGACCATTTGGTGATTTCATTCTGCGCCCGCCGCTGCGCGATACCGTGTTCATCGCGACCGGCACCGGAGTCGCTCCCTTTCGCTCGATGTTGCACTGGCTACTTGCAGACGAAGAACGACATCGGGGCCACCAATTCTGGCTGCTTTTCGGAGCACGGGCGGAAGAAGATCTTTATTACAAAAAAGAGTTCGAAGAGCTAGCCGCAAAGCATCCGAATTTTCATTTTCTGCCGACTTTGAGCCGCGCTCCCGAGACCTGGAAAGGCCTGCGCGGCTACGTGCAACAACACCTCGGCGAAATCGTCGGAATGCGGACCGACATGCACGCCTACATTTGCGGCCTGGACAAGATGGTCAAAGCCAACCGCGATCTGCTGAAGAGTCTGGGATGGGATAGAACTTCGATCCGCTACGAAAAATACGATTGAGATCCACTACGAAAACACCGGGAAAAGCATTTCGTATCAGGGTATGCCTTCAGGCATACCGCATCGCATGAAACGTGGACGCGCCTTCAGGCGCTGAGGGAATCGAATGTACGTCGCTGATGGCAAGCGCTATGGCTCCATGCAATACCGCCGCTGCGGCAAGAGCGGAATCCAGCTTCCCGCGGTCTCTCTCGGCCTCTGGCACAACTTCGGCGGCGACGATAATTTCGAGAACTCGCGCGCCATGCTGCGCCGCGCCTTCGATCTCGGCATCAACCACTTCGACTTGGCCAACAACTATGGCCCGCCCTACGGATCAGCCGAAGAGACTTTCGGCCAGATTTTAAAGAAAGATTTTCTTCCCTACCGCGACGAACTGATCATTTCGTCGAAGGCGGGATGGGACATGTGGCCCGGTCCTTATGGAAATCATGGTTCGCGCAAATATATGCTGGCGAGCCTCGACCAGAGCCTGAAGCGCATGGGGCTGGAATATGTCGACATTTTTTATCATCACCGCCCCGATCCTGAAACTCCGATGGAAGAGTCGCTCGGCGCACTCGACACCGCCGTGCGTTCGGGGCGAGCGCTTTATGCGGGAATTTCAGCCTACGACGCGAAGCAGACGGCGCAAGCGATCAAGATCATGCGCTCTCTCGGAACGCCATGCCTGATTCATCAGCCGAAATATTCCATGTTCGTTCGCGAACCGGAGGAAGGGCTTCTCGACGTGCTGGGCAAAGAGGGCGTGGGATCGATCGTCTTCAGTCCGCTGGCGCAAGGCATGCTGTCGGATCGTTATCTGAACGGCATCCCAACGGATTCGCGTGCCGCCAAAAACTTTGCGCTGAAGACAAAAGATATTGGTGAGGAAAAGCTAACCAAAATTCGCGCGTTAAACAAAATCGCCGGCGACCGCGGCCAGAGTCTCGCGGAAATGGCGGTCGCGTGGGTGTTGCGCGACCCGCGTGTTACGAGCGCCCTTGTGGGAACGAGTAAGGTGTCGCAAGTCGACGACAATGTGGCCGCGCTGAAGAACTTGAAATTTGCGGACGAGGAATTGAAGAAGATCGACAGCGTTCTCAACGCTAGCTAGCGGAAGCATTTACTTGCCAGCATTACTTCGCTAATTGTTCCAGGCGCTCGAAAGTATCGGGATACTTAGCTGCCAACAGCAGCAGCGCTACGGCTTGCGCATTAGGTTTGGCGCGCCCTTGCTCCCATTTTTCTAAGGTTCTTTCGTTTGTGAACAGCTTGCGGGCGAAGACGGTGCGCGAAAATCGGAAGCGCGCCCGAACCCGCTTGATCATCTCCGGTTTCACGGCAGGCAGTGAACGAGAATCCACTTTGTAGCTGCGCAAGGTTATCTTGCCCGTGCGGTGAGCTTCCATTGCCGTTATACCGTTGGATAACTCAGCGAAAAGCTTTCGTTTTTTTGCCATTTTGCTGATCAGTCCCGTGAGCGGTATTTCTTCTCCGTCTCAATTGCCGCCTTCAAAAGTTTTCGTTCATTGGACGTCAGATCGACCGCCTCGCTTTTGTCATAGAGCGTAATCAACCAAATCTGAGAGCTCTCGTTGCCAGAAGTAAATTACCCGAAGTCCGCCACGACGACCTTTCTTCCTGCGAACATCTGCCCACCTTAGCTTGCGGAATCCGCCTGTCCCGGGCATGATATCGCCCATATGTGGCGAAGCCGACAGGATGTCCTGCAACTTCCGATATCCATCATCGCTCAGGTAGTTCGACAGGTGGCGAGTGAAAATAGGAGCTTCAATGAATTCCATTGAACCGCCTCTGGCGCATCCCGCGTAAGGGAAGTATACGCTAATAGCGTATGGTTTGAAAGTCCAGCATAAACGGATATGCCGGCCGACTCGATTCCATCAAACGGAGAGCAAATTGAACAAGACCACCATTGAGGGCTCCCCAAAACTGGGGCGTTGCAAGTGGGCGAGCAATGAACTCTCCATCACCTACCACGATAAAGAGTGGGGTATCCCCCAGCATGACGATCGCGTGCTTTTCGAATTTCTGATTCTTGAGGGAGCGCAGGCCGGCCTTAGTTGGGACACGATTTTGCGCAAGCGGGAGAATTATCGGGCGGCTTTCAGCGGCTTCGATCCTGAAAAAGTAGCGAAATATGATGCCCGAAAAAAGCGGCAGCTGCTGGGAGATGAGGGAATTGTCCGCAATCGTTTCAAGATCGATTCGGCGGTCAAGAATGCCAAAGCCTTCCTGGCGATTCAAAAAGAATTTGGAAGTTTTGACCGCTACATCTGGCAATTTGTCGGCGGCAAGCCGCGCGTGAATCGGTGGAGGACTGGACAGAAACTCCCGGCTAGCACTCCGGAATCCGACGCCATGAGCAAAGATTTGAAGCAGAGAGGCTTCAACTTTGTTGGCTCCACGATCTGTTACGCCTTCATGCAAGCGACCGGAATGGTCAATGACCACGCAGTCGATTGCTTCCGCTATCAGAGAGCGCATTAGTTGCTGAAAATTATCGGTTGACTATTCTCAATGCCAATCGTCCATTAGAATGAGGCGGTGTGTTCGGAGCCCGTGTAACTCGCCGCCAGCCGTAAACCCACCAAATTTAAAAAATCGAGGAATGAATGCGAAATCGCGTGAAAATGCTTGCCGCCTGCCTGATGTTTTTGTCTCTGCCACTCGCTTCGCTACACGCCCAAGATGCGGCTTCAGGCCAAGCGAAGGATGGTTCGGCGGCGAACAAGTCCGCGAAGCAGTCGGACACGGCAGAGTCGATGGCCGACGTCCGCTTTTCGCCTGACATGCTCGATAAACAGATCGACCCCTGCAAAGACTTTTTTGCCTATGCATGCAGCAAGTGGGTGGCGAAAAATCCGATTCCGTCCGACCGATCATCTTGGGGACGCTTCAACGAACTGCAGCAACGGGGTGAATATGTCGTGCGCGACATTCTGCAGAAAGCTGCCGAAGAGAGCTCTCACCGCAGCACTGACGAGCAGAAAATTGGCGATTACTACGCCAGTTGCATGGACGAGTCGGCGGTCGAGAAGGGCGGAGCCAAGCCGCTCGATCCCGATTTCAAAAGCATCGCGGCCATCAAATCGAAAGACGATCTTCCGAAGGAAATCGTTCGCCTTCATCGCAAGGGCAGCGACGTTCTATTCAACTTCGATTCCGGCGCCGACTTTAAAAACGCCAGCCAGATTATCGCCCAGGCCGATCAGGGCGGGCTCGGAATGCCGGATCGAGATTACTACTTCAAGGACGATGCGAAGTCGGTCGAGCTCCGCAAAAAATATGTGGAGCACGTGACCAAAATGTTCGTTCTCCTGGGCGATAGCCAGGAAAAAGCCGCAGCCGAAGCGAAAGTCGTAATGGATATCGAGACTGGCCTCGCCAAGGGCGCGCTTGACCAGACCACGCGGCGCGATCCGCAGAAAATCTATCACAAGCTCAGCAACGCGGAGCTCTCTGCCATGAGCCCGGCTTTCAACTGGAATGTTTATTTCGAGGGCGTCGGTTCCCCGCGCTTCGATTCGCTCAACGTGGTTGAGCCAGAATTCTTCAAGAACATGCAGCAGGTGGTCAGCTCGCATTCGCTTGACGATTGGAAGACGTATCTCCGTTGGCACACGGTTCACGCCAACGCGCAGGTGTTGCCGAAAGCGTTCGTTGAAGAGACCTTCGATTTCTTCAGCCGCACCATGCAGGGGACGAAAGAACTGCGTCCGCGCTGGAAGCGCTGCGTAGCCTTCGCCGACGACGATCTTGGAGACTTGGTTGGTCAGATTTACGTCAAAAAGACTTTTGGCGAAGAAGGCAAAGAGCGCACTCTAGCCATGGTCAACAATCTTGAAAAAGCCCTGGCTGAAGATATCAACACGCTGCCGTGGATGGGCGCGGACACGAAGGCGCAGGCCATCGTTAAGTTGCACGCCATCACCAATCGAATTGGATACAGCGACAAGTGGCGTGACTATTCGAAGCTAAAGGTCGTCCGTGGAGACGCGCTGGGGAATTCGCAACGTGCGAATGAAAATGATTTTCAGCGGCGCATCGACAAGATTGGCAAGCCGCTCGACAAGCGCGACTGGCCGTATCCTCCGATGACAATCAACGCGAGTTACAATCCGCTGGAAAATAACATCACCTTCCCCGCGGGAATTTTGCAGCCGCCCTTCTACGACAATCGTGCAGATGACGCCATGAACTTCGGTGGGATTGGCGCCGTCATTGGGCACGAACTGACGCACGGTTTTGACGACCAGGGCAGCCAGTTCGATGCGCAAGGCAATTTACGCGACTGGTGGACGGCGGAGGACAAAAAAGAGTTTGAGAAGCGTACCAGCTGCGTTGCCGATCAATACGGAAATTTCGTTGCGGTCGATGATCTCAAGCTGAACGGCAAATTGACTCTCGGCGAAAACGCTGCCGACAACGGCGGGTTGCGCATCGCGTACATGGCGTTGCTCAGCACGTTGAATGGGAAAGAGCCGGCGGATGTCGACGGCCTGACCGCGAAGCAGCGCTTTTTCCTCGGATGGGCCAACGTTTGGTGCCAGCATCGAACGGATGCCATGTCGCGTATGTTGGTCACGGTCGATCCGCATTCGCCCTCCAAGTATCGGGTGAATGGGACCGTCTCGAACATGCCGGAATTCCGCGAGGCGTATCATTGCGCCGCGACTGCGGCGATGGTCAATCAGAACGCCTGTCGCGTCTGGTAGGTCGTGTTCGACGCGGAAGGACCAGGAACTCAATCGGCTTTGGCCCGCAGCGGCTAAAGCCGATTTTTTTTGGTCCGCTTTCGGCATCGCTAAAGCGACGCCCTGATACGAACCTTGCGAACCCTGAATTCCATGTTCTGCATCTGCCCTGATACGGAACCTAAACCAATTGCCTTGTATCAGGGTATCGCTTTAGCGATACCGCAGCATAAAGGCAATGCGGCCCTTTAGGAGCTGGTGGCATGGATTAAAAGGGCAAGTGATTTCAGTCACTTACGTCGATTACTTCGGTGGGGCTACGCCCTCCGGATACGTTGCCCGCCCATCCTAGCAACCCTATAATCGGGGTGTTGGAGCTTGCTGGCGTTCTCACGTGGTGCGCGCTTACCATGCTTGTGATTTCAAGGGCTTTAGAAGCTGGTTTTGCGCAACAAGTTGTGGAATAAACGTGCCATTGGCCGATAGGCCATTATGCGAAAAGGTTCGCAATCCGCGCTGCTCTCAGGTCTTGCAGTTTTCCTGATCGTTCTGTCGCTGGGATCGGCCCGGGCGGAAACCAGCACTCCTCACGCAGCCATTACCACTTCGAACGATAGCGGCCGAAAGATTTATGTAAACGAAGAGGGCGGCTCGCCGAATCCGACAGCGGCCGTTGCGACGAAGGAAGCGGCTAGCCCGCGGTCAACTCTTGTCTACTGGAGCGCTAAGGAACACCGGTACAAGCCGGTTCCGACCAGCGGAGCAACGATTCGTGCGGCGCGTACCGCAGCCTACGAAGTGAACAACTACCTTGACGACAAGGCCGAGAGGCATCAATCCCTTAATCGTCCATTTACTCAACAAGATGTGGATGCCGCAATCGATCAGGCTGCGGCCCGTCATCATGTGGATCCAAGTCTCGTGCGATCGGTAGTTAAGGTGGAATCGAATTTCAACCCTAACGCGGTTTCCCATAAGGGCGCGATGGGGCTCATGCAATTGATGCCTTCAACGGCGCGGTCACTTAATGTTTCCAATCCTTTCGATCCGGCGCAGAACGTTGACGCCGGGGTCCGGCACTTGAGGCGATTATTGGATACCTACAACGGGGATGTCCGGCTCAGCCTGGCGGCTTATAACGCGGGGTCGGGCGCTGTCGCCAGGAGCGCGGGCGTCCCTCATTTCAAGGAAACCCAAAATTATGTTCGCCGGATTACCGCCCTCTACAACGCGGGCGGGGCGACGAATCCCTTCATGAGCGTTGGGGCGGTCCATGAGCCAGTCCACGTCGAGCGCGACGCTCGCGGCGTCTTATTCATCAGCAATACGGAATAAGGCAACTTTCTCCAGGACGCTGGGTTCCAACTAAAGCGCGGGTGTACCTCGGCTGATACTAGACTTCCGGCTGAAAAAGTCCGCGCCCAGTTTGCCTGCCTGTTGCCGATAAATGCGAGGGCGCAAATAGGCCTGATTCTGGGTGGACAACTGGCTGTAAAATAGGCATCACGGAACGGCAGTGAGAACCCAGGCTTCCACGACCCTAATTCGAGGTAGCCGCGCCTTTCGCTTCGGCGCCGCGCTCCTGCTCGTCCTTATACCCGCAATTTCAGCTGAAGCCCGCGTCACTCATCATGTCGCTCATAATAGCGACGGCTGGGCTCGCCAGCAGTTCTCTATTGCCGAGCGCATGCGCGAAGCGCTAAACGGACGCCCCGCGACACAACGCACTCGCCACGGATACCAGCGCGTCATCGATGCTTATCGCCGCGTTTACTTGGGTTCGCCTGGGTCTTCGAAAGCAGACCCAAGCGTGGTAGCGACCGCCGAGCTTATGGTCGAGATGGGCCGCCGGTTTGAGGATGACAAGGTTCTTCGCGATGCGATCGATCAGTACCGTTTTCTGTGCAAGCAATATCCGGGTAGTCGATATCGCTTCGACGCTCTGTTCACGATCGGTGAGATTTTCAAGGACGACCTGCACGATTCAGAACAGGCTCGAGCCACGTTTGACGACTTTATCCGACGCTATCCGCGGAACCGGCTGACGGACGATGCACGGGCGGCAGTTCAAGAGATACAAGCCGAGGCACAGGCGCGCGAGCGTTCTGCACGGAAGCTAGCGCGAAAGGCCCCAGCCCGGAATAATGCAAAGCCGAATACGGTTCAAGCTGGAAATGCAAATCCTTCGAGTCCACCGATCGATGCGCCTCCCGCGGTCGCGAAGGTGGACACTCAGCGTGAGGCTCTGCCTCGCGTAACCGGAGTGCGGCATTGGTCGACGCCTGACTACACGCGCGTTGCCATTGACGTCGAGGGAGAAGTGAAGTTTGGCTCGCAGCGTATCTCGCATCCCGACAGGATTTTCTTCGATCTGCGCGATACCCGGCTGGCTTCTACTTTGATCGGTAAGACATTCGACGTTGACGATGGCTTCCTGAAAAAAATACGAGTGGCCGAAGCTCAACCCGGACGCACGCGTGTCGTTCTTGAAGTGGATGATCTAGCAAGCTATGACGCGTTTCTGTTGCCCGATCCGTATCGGTTGATCATCGACATTCACGGCAAGGTTGGCGCTCAACGTCGAGGCAAGCTCACTACTTCCGACGCAGCAAGTGACGCATCGGCTGCCGATCTCTCTACGATCCCGAGCGCTGCCGGTAACAATAATAATAATGAACCAAAGGTGGATGCGGTTGCGACCAAAGCTGTCTCTGTGCCAGCCTCAGCAACCGGTGCCGCTTCTGTAGCGGAAAACGATTCAGATTCGACGGTTGCTAGCACAGGCTTGGTAGAGATGGATCTGCCGCCGGCGGTGATACCTCCAACCGCAAAAGCAGGCGAAGCGGGCAAGCCGGTTAATGGAATTGGGGTGGTGAAGACGACAGTCGCAGTCAAAGGCGTCGGTCATCGCATTCCGAAGACGATCGTTGAGGCGGAAGATCAGGCGCCCTCGAAAACTGCGACGGTTGCTCACGGTAAAGTCAAATTTAAGAAGTCGGCCGATGAGCCTGTCGATGCCACTGCCGATGCCGATATTAACCCCGAACGCGGACTTTCTGCTCGCGACATAGCGCGCGAAGCCCGGCCGACCTCAGCGGGAGACCGATCCCTGATTCGGGCGCTGGGGTTGAAAATCGGAAAGATCGTGATTGATGCCGGTCATGGCGGACACGACACAGGAACTATCGGCCCGAACGGCCTCCTGGAGAAAGATGTCTGCCTCGATGTGGCGAAGCGTTTAGGGAAGCTGCTGGAGGCACGACTAGGGGCCGAGGTCATTTATACCCGGCACGATGACACTTTTATTCCGCTGGAGACGCGCACCGCCATTGCGAACCGCGAACGGGCCGATCTCTTTATCTCGATTCACGCCAACTCGAGCCATGATGCCGACGCGCGAGGGGTCGAAACCTATTATTTGAATTTCACGTCATCTCCTGAGGCCCTGGAAGTTGCTGCCCGCGAAAATGCCGTGTCGGAAAAGTCGATCCACGAGCTGCAGGACCTGGTAAAGAAGATTGCGCTGAAAGAGAAGATTAGCGAGTCTCGCGAGTTTGCCGGAGATGTCCAGCAATCTCTCTACGGCGGACTTTCGCTCAACAACGCGGGAATTCGGAATCGCGGAATCAAGAAGGCGCCATTTATCGTACTGATCGGCGCCAATATGCCATCGATTCTTGCTGAGATTTCCTTCGTTTCCAATCCTACCGATGCCAAGAAAATGGAAACTGCCGAGCACCGCCAGCGGATCGCCGAATCGCTATTCCACGGTGTGTCGCAGTACGTAGGCGGACTAAGCGGTGTGAAGGTGGCAAGCCGCATCGAAAAAGCCGAAGGGCAATAGATCCTCTCAATATCGAGATCATCATTGAACGGACCACGGCGTTTTCGGGTCGATCGTCATCCAAATCGTGCCTAGGCTGGAAACTTTCTCCGCTCGCCGGTAGTCTAAAGTTCAGTAGGTGTGTCCCATCGGATGATTCTTTCTCGACAGCAATTTAGCATTTCAGCGGCCGTACTCGCGGTCAGTGCAATCCTTGCGTTTCCAGCGTCCGGCGCAGATCAGCAGTCGCCTAAAACTGCCGTGACCACTTCAACGCCGTCGACTGCGCCCGTTCTGCCGACAGAGTTTGCCGGATGGCAGGTGAAAGGCTCGGTCGAGAAAAGTAACGATCCCGCGATTGCTGACACCACAAACGGCCCCATCTTAAAAGAATACGGCTTCCAGCGATTAGAGAACGCGTCGTACACGCGCGACGACGGGCGCAACCTCGTTATCAGGGCGGCTGTTTTCGATGATGCTAGCGGAGCCTATGGCGCGTTCACCTACTATCAGCAGCCCGACATGGGGACCGAGACGATTGGGGCGCAGGCGGCCTCTTCGAAGAATCGCGTGCTTTTTTACCAGGGGAACGTGCTTGTCGATGCCGTGTTCGACAGAGTGAGCGTGATGTCAGCCGCGCAACTGCGTCAGCTCGCGGGCTTGCTTCCTCAGGCTGACGACAGCAAACGCAATCCTCCGAATCTGCCGTTGTACCTGCCACGGGCATCGGCGGAGCGGCGTCCCGAACGAAATACCACCAAGTATGTGCTCGGGCCGCTTGCCCTGAATCGCGTTGGATCGCCCTTGCCAATTTCGATGGTCGATTTCGCTTCGGGAGCGGAAGTTGTTATGTCCCGCTACGAGGTGAATGCGGGCGATGCGACCGTGATGCTCATTGAGTATCCCACGCCGCAAATCGCGGCCGAGAAGTTGCGGCAGATCGACGCCTCTCATCACATGACGGAGCAGAAGCCGGGCGTCTCGACCATACTTGACGTCGGCCCCTTTTTCGACGCGCGCACGGGCCCCATCATCGTGATCGCTTCCGGCCCTTTATCGCCGAGCGATGCGCGAGCTCTCATGTCCGGGATTAGCTACGAGGCCGACGTCACCTGGAACGAGAACACCTACGTCACCAAGAAGAATAATCTGGGAAACTTCCTTTTTAATGCGATCGTCCTCTGCGGCATTGTGGTGGGGGTGATGCTCGTGGCTGGAGTGGCTTTTGGCGGGTTTCGGATCCTCACAAAACGCTTTTTGCCTGATTCTGTCTTTGATCGGAAAGAAGCTGTGGAAATCATATCTTTACATCTCGAAGAAGGCTCCCCGAGCCTACCCGCCAAACGGTAAGTGGCTCAATCGAATGTCCTTACCGGCGAAAATTGATCGATTTTTGCCGTTTTTAAGATGTTTCCGTGCTTTGCACATTTTTCCGTAAGTCATTGAAAATAGGGGTATTTAAGTCTTAAATTTAGCTTGACACTTAGGATTTGCGGCTCATAAGATGCCCCCAGAAAGTTCTGATGGATGAGAACTCCGTTAGGGCTATTCTCCCTTGAAAGAAAAGGCTGCCCAAAGTTGCCGGGTGGCCTTTTCGTTTGCCTCCCAACAGCGGTCAAATCGTAGACGATATTTGCGTGGGGGAAGCCAGTTTCCCCGCCAGGTTAGCGCCTTGCATCACGGCCCTCCCATCTACTAGCTTGACCTTATGGGGCAATGGTCGGCGTCGAGCTATCGTTGAGATGTTTATGCGCTTGGTACCAACTGAATAGACGCTCCCAGCGCTGAAGCCAAAATTTCTTCGGCTTCGAGTCGACGCTCCCAGCGTCTTAGTTAACGAACGTATGCGGGTTCTCATCGTCGACGACCACGAAATAGTACGCCGGGGCGTGCGGTCGCTGGTCTCTCTGGAGCACGATGTCTGCGGCGAAGCGGTGGACGGCCAGGATGCCATCGAAAAAGCCCGGGAGCTACAACCAGACGTCATAGTCATGGATATCAGCATGCCCAAGATGAACGGGCTACAGGCTATTCCTCTGATCCACGACATTCTTCCCAAGTGCGAAATTCTCATCCTCAGCCAGCATGAGTCTCCTCAAATCGTGCAGCAGGCATTCAAAGCAGGAGCTCGCGGATACGTCGTTAAGTCCTCGATCGCAAGAGATCTGCTGACGGCGCTCGAATCGGTTGCGCAGAGAAAATCTTTTGTCGATCCCGCATTCGAGGTGGTAAGCGATAAGGGCGGTCATGTCGACGCGCAAGAGGTCCTGCAGAGAAGCCAAGCCCTGGAACGAGCTTTACGCGAGAGCGAGGAACTTTACCGCAATACTTTCGAATTGGCCGGAGTTGGGGTTGCACACGTAAACCCGGACGGGCGCTGGATCAGGGCAAACCGTAAACTCTGTGAAATCCTGGGCTATACCGAAGCAGAGTTGATGGGGCTGACGTTTCAGCAGATCACTCATCCCGACGATCTTTCCAATGATCTGGTGCAGGCTGAGAAAATCAGGAACGGTGAAGTCGACCGATATGTGATGCAGAAACGATACATTCGCAAGGATGGATCGCCAGTCTGGATTAATCTGACGGTCTCGGCGTCGAGGGACGGAAGCGGGAAGCTCCGCCACTACATTTCGGTGGTGCAAGACATCACCGAACGCAGAACGTTGGATGGATTGAAGGGGCGACTCGCCGCCATCGTGCAATCGTCGGATGACGCCATCATCTCAAAAGATCTCAAGGGAATTATCACCAGCTGGAATGCTGCCGCGGCGCGCATCTTTGAGTTCACGGAAGAAGAAGCCGTTGGAAAACCCGGCACGATTATCATTCCGCAAGACCTGATTGCGGAGGAAAAGCAACTTCTGCAGCGACTCGGCAGCGGAGAGCGCATCGAGCCATACGAAACCGAACGTTGTACGAAGTCGGGCCGAAGGATGAGCGTTTCCCTTTCGCTCTCTCCCGTGCTCGACAGCAACGGTCAAATCATCGGGGTTTCCAAGATCGCGCGTGACATAACCGCGCGAAAGCGAGTTGAGGAAGCATTGCTGGACGGGCAAGAGCAACTCGCCCTGGCGCTTGAGTCTTCCAAAACGGCAATGTTTGACTGGGATGTCACTCGCCGGAGAGGAAAGTGGGACGAGCAGATGTCCGCTATTTACGGTTTTAACCCCGAGGGCGAGTACATCTCCGAAAAGGAATGGCAGACGGTGGTGCATCCCGATGACCGCTCCAGGTTTTTGAAAGAAACGGGCTCTTGGCTAGACGAGCTTCGGAACGACCGCTTCAGCTTTGAATTTCGTACCGTTCGATCGGATGGCGACAACCGATGGATCCTGTCGCACGGGAGCATCCATCGGGACGAGAACGGCAAGGCTCTGCGTCTGATTGGCACGCACACGGATATCACGGATCGCAAAAAAATCGTGCAGGCGTTGCAGAAAAGCGAGTCGAGCCTGCGTGCCGCTTTCGGACAGGCATATTCATTTTTATTGCTTCTTAATCCGGACGGAACCATCATCGAAGCCAATCGAGCCGCGCTGGAAGCCGCCGGCAGCACACGCGAAGAAGTCATCGGGCGGAAAGTATGGGAACCGTGGTGGTCTCCGCTGCCGGATGAAGTAGAGATCTTGAAGCAAGCAATAACAAGAGTTGCAGCCGGCGAGTCGATTCGTGGCGAATGCTATTTCTGCCTGGCGGATGGCACCCGGCGGTTTGGCGATCGCACGCTCAGTCCGGTAATGGAGAACGGCAAGGTTCGCATGATTGTGGCCACGGGCCTCGACATCACTGAGCAGAAAGAATTGCGCGATGAACTGGAAGGCAGAGTCGAAGAGCGTACGCGTGAACTGGCGGAGAAAAACAGGGCGTTATCGGCGCAAGCCGAAGTGGTACGCGATATCTCCGCCAAACTCATGCATAGCCAGGACCAGGAGCGCCGGCGTATTGCACGGGAACTGCACGACAGCGCTGGCCAGTTGATTACGGCCGTGCAGATGGTGCTTGCTCCGATGGAGAAGGACGTCCAGCAATTGAAGCCGGAGTTCGGTGAGGGTATCAAACAAAGCCTGGAGATGATTGACCAGCTTTCGAAAGAGCTGCGAACCGTGTCGTACCTGCTACATCCGCCGCTGCTGGACGAGGCGGGGCTGCCTGCCGCGATCAGCTGGTACGTGGAAGGCTTTTCGGAACGTAGCGAGATCAACGTGGAATTGGAAATCTCGCCAGATTTCGGCCGCCTGAGTTACGAGCTCGAAATGACGGTATTCCGCATCATCCAGGAATGCCTTACCAATATCCATCGCCATGCAAATGGCCATGGGGCGCGGATCAGGATTACGCGCTCTTCTCGCGAAGTGCGCGTCGAGGTGCAAGATGACGGAAAAGGTTTCAAAGGACTAAAGGCGGGAGATGAGTCGACGGCGCCGGTGCGGGAGGGAGTAGGCATACGAGGCATGCGCGAACGCATCAACCAGCTTGATGGATCGCTCGAAGTGCGATCAAGCGATTCGGGAACAATAGTGACTGCAACGTTCCCATTGAAGCCTGGGAACGAAGAGACGTCGCGCGATCTGGTGAGCTCGCAGAACGCGGCTAAATGAAGGTCGGATCTTTCAGCAGCTCATTGTAGAGACGCGGCTTGCCGCGTCTCCGGCAGATCCCCAAGCCTAAGCGGTAGTGAAAGCAAGCTGGAATTTGTTAACTGTTTCGCGCTAGCGTGTGCCATCCCACGAACGTTGTTCGTCCGAAAGCGGCAGTTTGATAAACTAGAGCAGTTCACCCCAAGAGGCCGACGTAGCTCAGTTGGTAGAGCAGCCGATTCGTAATCGGCAGGTCACCAGTTCAACTCTGGTCGTCGGCTCCAACTTCTTTTCAACGTTCTCCTGGTTTAGCGGCATCGTGTGGCTCATCTCACGCCCTTCCTGTTCGAGGCTATTCGTTCCAAGATCTCTGACAAGTTGGCCGATTCAATGTCTGACACGTCCACTTCGTAGACTTCTTTGACTTTCGTAATTAACGCCCTATTGTCTTCGGAAAAATGAAAGTCCCACAGACTTGAATCATCGGATATCCAAGCTTCCTCGACATTGAGAACACGTCGTATGAAGTCTTCGGTTAGTTCGGGATGAGCGTTGACTCGTTGCTGTGATGCAAACTCAATTTGTACGGGTGTGCCCGGTCGAGGAAGTGGCTTTCCGGCCTTGCTTCTTTCAATTTTTTGGGCTGCAAAATGCTTCTCCAGTTCCTCAAGCGCCTGCCGCTTCGTGTCACCCCCACCACTCATGACCCACCAGTTTACTGTGGCGGCGGAGTATCGATGCTGCTTAAGTCGAGTGCCTGCGTAAGCAGGGTCGATTTGATGTTCACGAACCGCAATCGGGTAATCAGATAGCTTCCAGTCGCGCTTCAGGAATGACAGAGACCACTTCCACGCAGCACTAACGTGATTGTGCACTCGGAAAATGAAATCGGAACGCATTTAAGAACATTAGCACCAGAAGGATTCGCCAAAGGCGAGGGCTCGGTCAACCTGGAACATGAACTACTCGTCTAATGTTCGGCTGTCCCGAACTCTTTCCTTATTCCTGCGACATTTTCATCGATCACGGCAAAGAAATCGATGTATTCGTAATGGCTGAAGAAGACGTTTACAGAATTGGCCTGAGTCAGGATGTATCCGCCCCACACATTCAATATAGCAAGCTGTAGAGACGACGGCAGTCTTCGGATTCTTGGCCGAGAAGCAGATGGCCGGGCGCTTCATGGAGGAATTCGACAATCGCCGTAGCTCTGACGGAGTTTGTAGTACAGATACGCCAAAAATCGAGGTTTTCGTCTGTGCAGCAACGCATGCCTTTCCTCGGCAAGCGCGATTATCCCGTCACAGCTCTGGACCAACGTTGAAGCAGCCGCTGGGGCCGCTCAGTCCGTTTATGACCTCGTGAGTGTTCGATAGATAGTTGTCGTACTCCGTTTGTACGGCGTAGTAGTGACCATTCCAGAACTCGTTGGCTTTACCGAGATCGTAGCCAAGGTAACCCATGTACTGGTTGCAGAGGTCGCCGATTTCTGCTCCGGTTGTACTGTCGAACCAGGCGTTCCCAAAGGGATCCGTGATCGACTCGGTCAGCTCATGGCTCAGCGAAGTGGCTGCCGAATCGGCAGGGGGGTCACTATTTGGAGAGGGATTTCCAGCGCAGCCGTTGGTTGTGCCAAATGGTTCGTTACCATAGATGACGTTCAGCCCTCCATTTGAGAAATGACTGTGATACGCACAGTATTGGACGAATGCGCAACTGCCACTATTGACGCAGGATCCCTCTCCACTCGAGGTGAAGATGAAAAATACGTTGTTATTCCCGCCGGTCCAGCCCTTGAGGCTCATCACTCTAGCAATTTCCGATTGGAGCTGAGCGTCGGACACACAATTGCCGGGAGTGGCCGAGTCGGTGCAGCCGGAGGCGGGATAGGAGGCAGTATCTACGTAGCTGCCGCCGAATGTTCCCGCATTCTGAATGTAGGTCTTGGTGGTGGAGCCCTGGTAATACTGGGTATTGTTGTTGCCGATGCCGTGCCCAGGGTAATCCTTGAGAAAGTTGGTCAATACTGTCTGGTAGTGCGCTGTCATAGTGGTGGCATTGCCGTTCTGCAGCTTGCCGGTGGCGGGAATCCAAAAAATGGCGTAGGTGTTGGCCTTGGTTATAACCAGACCGCCGTGGTAGGAGAGCGCGCCCGTTGCCGCGGGCGTGCGGGCGGCGTTTTGAGCCCGCAGGTCCACGGCGTTCTGTTCCGTGGGCAGGATGTGTGCAGAGGAGCCCTCGTCGGTAGAGACTGTTAGCTGTAGAGATTGGGCGAATGTGGGCGAGGGGGCGCTAAGCGCCACCGCGAGGCATGTACAGATGATCAGAGCGAGAAGGGATTTTTTCACGTGACCTCGTGTGGATAGTCGACGGCGCGGGAAAAATACTACGGAAGAGGGAGCAAAGTCAAGCCAAGAAATCCGCGTGCCGGAAGCGCATTTTATGTGCGTTTCGTCCGAAATCGTATTTGGCTTCGCGCGGTTCGTGGAGTCGCGGCAGTAGGTATCCCCCTCGGCATTATTCTGCCGGCACGTTGGCAAGGGACTTGAGTGATCCGCTAATGGCGCAAGCCGTTAATGCGTGTCTTGGATGCTCATGAAAACGGAGTAATGCAGAACACAATTAGGTTGCTAATTTCAAATTGCTACCGGCAGTTGCTGCCGGCCTTATCACGAAAATGAGCGATTACAGAATCTATCTTCTAGTAACCAGGGAAGCCGTGCTCGCCTAGGAAAGATTCTCGCAGCTTGCGATTGCGAAACGCTTCCGTTCCTCCCGTCGCTAAAGTGGAGAGCGCTCCGGAGATGTTGCCTGCGCGAGTGCAGGTAGCGATGTCCATGCCGTTTAAGTAGGCGCAAAGAAATCCGGCATCGAAGCTATCTCCTGCACCGATGGTGTCGATCGGACTTACGCTGACGCCGGGATGATCGGCGATCTGGTCCCCGTCTTTGACGCGGCAGCCGTTGCGTCCGCGTTTGACGATGATCGTGCGGACTTTCTCGGCCATGATCTGCAGCGCTTTGTCGAGAGAGAGGTCGCCTGCCATGCGGCGAATCTCGCTCTCGTTGGGCAGGAAAATGTCGACCAGGGGCAAGATCTCGTCCAGCGGCGGTCCCCACTGATTGGACGGATCATCGTTCGTGTCTAGCGAGATAGTAAGTCCCGCTTTCTTCAGATACTGAAGAAGGTCGACAATGCCGGGGTGCAGTCCGGTCTGTAGATACAGAGATGAAAGATGAAAGTGGCGAGCCTGCGCCAGATGCTCGCGATTTAAATGGTCGACGGTGAGAGCGGAGATCGAGCCGAGATAGCTCAGGCTGTGACGAACGGCTCCATGCGGCAAAAGGATCGTAACGCCGGTCGTGGCGGAAGGATCTACGATCGCGTCGGCGGTGTCTACATTTGCTTGCTTCAGGCGATCCAGAGCCAGCCTACCGAAATCGCCATCGCCTACTAAGGTCGCAAAGCGCACGCGGAGGCCAAGCATCGAAGCGTTATGAGCGACAATCGCGGACGAACTTCCGAGCGTTGAAACAAAGCCAGTGGCCAGGAGATCGCGCTCTGTCTCCATGACCAAAGGAAGGCCGTACAGGATCAGATCGAGGTTCAGTTCGCCTGCGATGGCCAGATCAAAAGGCTTATCGGCTTGGGGAGGCGGTGCTTTCATTTTGCTAAGTGGCGGAGGTTTGAGATATTAACCCGCCAAGAATTACCGCCTCAAGATAACTCGCTAAACTGCGCAAACGCGGATCCGTCAAATAGATCCAGATCAATAATTTAGATACTGTCTAAAAGTGAATCGCCCGCGCCATGGCTATAAATCTTGGGTCGGAACGAAATGTTCGCAGCGCGGGATCCATTTTCAGGTACGCCATTGAGGTGGATCGCTCGTCGGAGGCTTTCTGCAACCATTCAAACACGCGCTCGCGTTCACCGAGCCCGGCGTAGATGAGTGCGATGGCGTAGGCGGGGACGTACCTGGTCTTGGACCGCTCTAGCAGGAGATCCAGAACTTTACGGGCCTCAACGGAGTTTCCCAAGAGTGCGTAGGCCTCACCAACGGCAGCTTCATAGTATTGGTCACCATTGTCCTCGCCGCCGCTTGACAATTGAACCGCCTTTTGAAATTCGGCGAGCGCCAGTTGGTTGAGTCCTTTCTGGAGGTATGCATTCCCCAGCCGGAAATGGACGCGCGGGAAGTTCGGGTCAATCTCGATTGTCTTCTTTAAATATTCGATTGCTTTATCGTTTTGCCCTTCAAGGTAAGAGATGAAGCCGATATTGGAACTGGTCGTCAACGACAGCGGGTCCGCGACTTCCGCTCGTTTGGCTTCGCTGATGGCTTCGTCGAAGCGGCCCATTACTCCCAGGCTCAAGCTGTACCAGGTATGAGCCATCGCGTAATTGGGATTGCTTCTTAGCGCCCGTCGGTATTCGTTCTCCGCAGCGGGCCCATTCCAATCGTAATAGAAGTCGACGAAGCCGAGAGTCGCGTGGGCATCGGCAAGTTCTGGATCGATGTTCAAAGCCTTGTTCGCCGCCTCTTTTGCTTTCGGGAACGCAATCTTTGGAGGCATTACCGTGTAAAGGCCCAGGAGCGCGTAGCTGTCAGCCATCCCAACATAGGCTTGGGCGTACGTGGGATCGAGAGCAACCGCCTCTTGAAAATATTCCAACCCCTTGTTGAGGCCTTCGGTGGTTCGTTTGTTCCAGAAATAGCGGCCTTTTACGTAGGCCTGGGAGGCTTCGCTGTTCTCGGTCGGACGCTGCGTCAGTCTCATCTGCTCTATTCCGCTGAGCTCAAGACGGATCGACCTCGCCACCTGCTCGGAGACTGAATCTTCGACGGCAAAGATGTTGGTGTACTTGCCGTCATACGTATCGCCCCAGATTTGACTGCCGTCGCTGACCCGAATCAGCTGCACGGTCAATCGAATGAGGTCGCCGGAGCGCTGAATTCGGCCATCGAGTACGGCGTCAACCTTTTGTTCCCGCCCGGCGGCTGCGGGATCGTGAGCCGCGCCAACGTACTTTGCCATCGCGCTGGTGGGGCGGATCACTAGCTTCCGGGTGTTGCCGAGTTTCGTGGTCACGGCATCCGAAATTCCCAAGCCAAGGTACATGTCGTTGCTGTTATCGCCAATCGCCGTGAACGGCAGGACTGCGATGGAGTGCGCCAGCATGAGTTGCGAAGCTGATGCGCCGGGCTCGGAGTGCGACGCTAGTCTCAGATAAAAGAAGGTCGCGAAAATGAGCAGCAGCACCGAGGCCAGCGCCAGAAAGAGCGATCGGTTGCGCTTAGGGAGATTTTGAGCCGGGGAGATTGGCAGTGGTAGCGAAGACGGCTCGATTCGGTTGGACGACACGGGGTCGGATGAGTGAGTGTCGGACGGCCCGTTGGATGGCAATTCGGAAGCCGCCGCAGAGCCGGCAGCATCCATTCTCGGGGGTACGGACGAAATCCGTCCTCGCTCGGAGGCGCGAACCCGGGGCGGTTCGAAAGGAACGTACTCAACCAGCTTCACTTCGGTGGCGAAGCGGTAACCTCGTTTCGAAACCGTTTCGATGTGGGGGTCCCCAATCTCAGAACCGAAGGCTTTGCGGAGCGCGTGGACCATCACCGAAAGATTGCCTTCTTCGACGAAGGAGTGAGGCCAGACCGCCTCCAGCAATTCTTTCTTCTCGACCAGTCGGCCGCTGTGCTGCACCAAGACCATCAAGACATCGAAGGCTTTTGGAGCCAGGGGAACTGAGTGCCCGTCGCGGAGCAAGAGGCGCTCACCGGGGTCAAGTCTGAAACGCCCGAACTCGTATAAGTAACAGACAACGTTGTCCATAACTCGTCTTAAGAAATTCTTAAAACTTTTTCAAGCGATCCTTAAGGACGCCCGAAGACTCGATCGCTAAAGTCTACTCCACTCCGAATACTGTGGAACCACAGGGAACCCAAATTCTGCGAAAGTGTATACCAAAAGCGGACGTCAAGGAATCCCTTGCCTTGATTCGTCGCGATCGGGCGGTGTACGGCAGCAGACTCAAGAGACCCAAGTTAAAAGACCCAAGGATGAGGTGAGTGATGAGCTTGCAAAGTCGCGGTAGCGTTCGTTTATGCATTCTGGCGTTGGTCGTCATGGTTGGGATACTGCTATCCCTACCGGCAAACGCTCAAACCGCAGGCGCAACATTAACCGGAATCATCACCGACAAGTCTGGGGCCGTGGTCGAAGGCGCCAAGGTCGAGATCATGAACTCGGCGAACGGTGAGGTTCGCGAGGTCACTTCGAACTCCAGCGGTCTTTACAGCGCACCGAATTTGCAGCCGGGGAACTATACCGCGAAGGTTTCAGCGGCCGGGTTCAGCAGCGCCGAGCAGAAAAATATTGATCTGAACGTGGGCATGGAGCAGGCGCTCAACATAACCCTCACAGTTGGGCAGGTCAGCCAGACCGTCGAAGTCAGCGAACTGGTGCCGGCGATCGAGACCACCTCCTCGACGGTCGGTGCGACCGTAGAACAGAAGACAGTTGTCGAGTTGCCCCTGAACGGTCGCGATTGGACCCAGTTGGCGACACTGCAGCCGGGTATCGTCAGCGTGCGCGCCCAGGCCTCGACGGGGGCCACCGCCAACCGCGGCAACCGTGGCTTCGGCGACCAGCTTTCCGATAGCGGCCACCGTCCGAACGAAAACACGTACCGCGTCGACGGCATTAACATTAACGACTACTCGAACGGAGCACCCGGCAGCGTGCTTGGCGCCAGCCTCGGTGTCGACGCCATTCAGGAATTCTCGGTCGTGACGACGAACTACACGGCTGAGTACGGACGCACCTCGGGCGCGGTCATCAACGCCATCACCAAGTCAGGGACCAACGGGGTGCACGGGACGGGGTATTTCTTTGACCGAGACAAGATTTTCGACGCACGTAACTACTTTGATGACCCGACGAAGTCTGCGCCGCCTTTTCGCCGCACCCAGTTCGGGGGCTCTATCGGCGGTCCAATCAGGAAGGACAAGACTTTCATCTTCGGAGACTATGAGGGAGTGCGTCAAAGCCAGAGTCTCACCTTTAGTGACAAAATTTTCTCTCCGGCTGCGCTTGCTGGGAATATCTGCTCGGCTCCCGCGGCCGGTGCCACATGTACTCCCCATACAATCTCGATTGATCCACTAGTAACGCCTTTTCTGCCACTGTGGATGCCAGGTCACGGAATCGATACGGGCCCTATCGCTAGCTCAAACGGCAACGCCGACAACTTCCTCACGTCTGGGCTGAAAATTCTTAATGAAAACTATTTCACAGTAAGGGGTGACCACAAGATTTCGAACAGCGACAGCCTCTACGCAACCTTCTTCTATGACAAGGCTCCGCAGACCAATCCGGACTCGTTGGACAACGTCATCCACCAAGTTTTCACGCAGCGCCACACTCTCGCTGTAGGTGAAACCCACATTTTCAATTCCGCGTTGGGCAACACTCTCCGGTTCGGTTACAGTCACGTGGTTGGCTTGGTCAATTCTCCTGTCTCGGCGATTAACCCTGCCGCGAGCGATCCTGCCCTCTGTACGGTTTGCACGCCAACTCCCCAACCAGCTGCGCTCATACAAATCGACGGACTAACGGCAGCCGGTGGCCTTGGCAACTTGTCGTACTTCGGGCACCACTACAACAGCTTTCAAGCAAATGACGACGTTTTTCTGACAAAAGCGAAACACTCGCTTAAATTCGGCTTTGCATTCGAGCGGATGCAATATAACGTCCTCTCCAAAGTTCGTGGCAATGGAAACTTTGTTTTCACAACGATCAACGGGTCGACCGCATCCGGAATTGAAAACTTCTTGACCAATCAGCCGGCAAGTGTACTGCTGCTAAGCCCTGACATTCGCAAGGAGACGCAGAGCCGGGACAGCTTGTTCGGCGTCTACATTCAGGATGACTATCGCGTTCGACCAAGGCTGACTGTTAACCTCGGGTTGCGCTACGAGATGCTTACGAATCCAACAGAAGCCCGCAACGGGTTTGGATTCCTGGCAAATTTCTTTACCAGCCCTCCACCGCTAACGCCGAATGCAAAGAATTTGTTTATCAACAATCCGACGACCCGCAACTTTGATCCACGTATCGGTTTCTCCTGGGATCCGACCGGCAGCGGAAAAACTGCAATCCGCGCAGGAGCTGGTATTTTTTCAATCCTGCCGTTGCCTTATGTCTACACTATCGGCGATTCGCTAACGCTTCCTTTCTCATTGCAGACTAGCGCAGGTACTCCTGCAAACCCCCTACCCCAAGGTGCATTCCCTGTGGTACCGGCTTCTGTCGACTTTGGGAACACCGCGGGTTCCCGTTACATCGACCGCAGTCCGAAGCGGTCTTTTGCAGCTAACTGGAATGTGAATATTCAGCGAGAGCTTACTTCGAAAGTTGCGGTGATGGTGGGATATGTTGGATCCCGTACGCTGCACAACGCTACGACTGCAGATGACGCCAACCAAGTTATTCCACCGCAGGTTAACGGGGTTTACACGTGGCCTTGCGGCGCGACCCAAACAGGGAACACTTTATGCGACCCGTTGGGAACCAATCCTCGCGCCAATCCTAATGTGGGTTTTGTTCGACCAATCTTCTTCAACGGATCGTCGTCTTACGAAGGCTTGCAGTCTCAGGTGAAGTTGACCGGTATGAAGAACCTTCAAGCACAGGTCGCATATACCTACAGCAGTTGCAAGGACGAAGGGTCTGGAGCCCAACTGGGCGATCCATTCCAGAACTCGCTCACATCCCTAATGTGGTTCAATAAGGCGCAGCGGTTAGGCGCTTGTGACTTCGACATACGCCATAACCTCGTAGCGAACTACATTTACACGCTGCCTACACCGAACTGGGGCGGGGCCGCAAAGTGGATTGCCGGAGGCTGGCAAGTCGGCGGAATTATCACCGCCAGCAGCGGCGTTCCCTTTACCTTAATCTTGGCTGGGGATCCACTCGGCCAAAACTACACCGATTCGGGTTTTGACTATCCAAACAGAGTGCCGGGATGTAACCCGATTACGGGACAGGTGAATTACATCAACAACGCTTGCTTCGTAATGGCCCCAAACACGAACGGCGGGATTGTCCTCGGCAACAACGGACGGAACTCTTTGTACGGTCCCAAGTATGTTGACGTCGATTTCTCAATATTCAAAAACACACACATTACTGAGCGGTTTAACGTTCAGTTCCGCGCAGAATTCTTTAACGTGCTCAACCACACTAACTTTCAAGCGCCGGTCGACAACAACACGTTTACCGGTGTGAACTATATCGACGGCACGCTTACGGGCGCCGGCGCTATTGATTCCACCAACGGTACCTCGCGACAGATTCAGTTGGGCTTAAAGTTGGCGTTCTAAACTACCGGAGGCAAAGGTCGGAGTTTGTTTTCGATCTTTGCCTCTTTATTTTTACCGTAGTCGCTCTTCTGAAGTTACCCTTCGCCTGCATCTTGGCTTGGGCACACCGAACATTATTCATGCTGAATCGTTTCGATGATTGGTTGCGTCTTTTATCAGTGATGGAATTGGAGTCGCAAAGAGTCTTAGTCGAGTTCCGCAGTCCTATGGAACCGGAATTGTAAGATGGGCGAAAAGATCAATATTCTCGACGTCTCAGCGCGCGATGGGTTGCAGAATGAGCCGCGGCCCGTCTCGACAGCTGACAAGCTTGAGCTCATCAGGAAGTTGGTCGCGGCGGGGGTGAAGGACATTCAGGCGACCAGCTTCGTACATCCGCGGTGGGTTCCGCAGATGGCGGATGCCGAGGCGTTGGCGTCGAGCTTCGGCGACTTTCCGGGCGTGCGCTTTTCCGCGCTGGTGCCGAACTTCAAGGGATACGAGCGCGCGATCGCGTCCGGTGTGCGATACCTCGAGTTTGTGTTATCTGCGAGCGATACTTTCAACCGCAAAAATTTGAATCGCACTCTGGCCGAGTCTTTGACTTTGCTCGAAGAAGTGAGCCGTGCAGCCGAGCGCGATGGTGTGACGATTCGCATTGGTATCTCCACCAGCTTTCACTGCCCGTTTGAGGGAACGATCAGCGCGAAGGCGTTGCTTGCAGTGGTGAAGGCGGCGCGTGAAGTTGCGCCTTGGCGGGTTGCGATCTGCGATACCGATGGCATGGCCTTTCCGGACCAGGTGCGTGAAGCGGTTTCGTTGACAACCACCGAACTGAAGCTGCCAGCAACGGAGTTGGCATTGCACTTCCACGACACGTACGGGCGAGGTCTGGCTAATACGCTCGCCGGCCTTGACGGCGGCGTTCGGGAGTTCGATGCCGCCACCGCCGGCCTGGGCGGATGCCCTTATTGCCCGGGCGCTAGCGGCAACCTCGCGACCGAAGACCTGGTCGATTTCCTGCACGGCATGGGCTACGAAACAGGCATCGATCTTGACAAGCTGTGCGAGGCGGCCGAATTCGCCAGCCACTTTACCCAGCGGGACTATCAGGGGCATCTGTTGCGCGTGCATCGTGCCGCGATCTGCGCGCCCGGCCCGAATTCTGCAGGCAGCCCAAGTTTGGTAAATACCTCTCAGGTGAAATCCAGCTAGGGCGTTCATGTTTCTTCCGCTTACCGGCATTCGCGTTTTGGACGTCACGAACGTGCTGGCCGGTCCTTTTTGCAGCTATCAATTGGCGCTTCTAGGCGCTGAGGTCCTCAAGATCGAGCAGCCCGGCACGGGAGACCTCGCGCGCCGACTCGGCGCTGATCCAGCCCAGACGGGCAAGCTGATGGGAGCGTCGTTCGTCGCAGTTAATGCAGGCAAACAATCGTTAACTCTCAACCTCAAGCATGAGAACGGAAAGAAAATCTTCAGGCAGCTCGCGGAGCAGGCGCAAGTGGTCGTCGAAAATTTTCGCCCCGGAGTGATGAAGCGGCTGGGGCTCGACTATTCAGTGCTTGCGAAAATTAATCCAAGCCTCGTCTATTGCGCCATCTCCGGCTTCGGTCAGGAAGGGCCTCTGGCGATGCGTCCCGCGTACGATCAGGTGATTCAGGGCATGGCGGGCGTGATGAGCGTGACCGGCGGGGCGACGAGCGCACCGCTACGCGTCGGCTATCCCGTATGCGATACAGTCGGCGGAATCACCGCGGCCTTCGCGATCAGTGCCGCGCTGGTGGGCGCACGAAGCACCGGCAAAGGGCAAATGATCGATGTCTCCATGCTCGACTCGTCGCTGGCGACGATGGGATGGGTGGTTTCGAACTATCTGAATTGCGGAGTGATTCCGCAGCCGATGGGGAACGAAAATTTTACGGCGTCGCCGTCAGGAACATTTCGCACCGCTGATCGTCCGCTGAACATTGCTGCCAACGAAGATTCTCAGTATCGAAATTTGTGCGATTTGATTGGGCGGCCCGATCTGAAGACCGACCCGCGCTTTGCCGATCGCGAAACGAGAAAAAATAATCGGGCGGCGATGAATGCGGAAATTGAACCAGAATTGATGCGGCACAGCGCCGATGAATGGGAGCCGCAAATGGTCGCGCTTGGAATTCCCGCCGGGAAGGTACTCAGCGTGCCGGAAATACTTGCTCATCCGCACGTCGCGCAGCGCAAGTTTGTGACGAAGTTTGATAACGCCCTCAACTCATGCGGTGAAGACCAGCATGTGACCGCCACAGGCTTTCGACTCGACGGCGAGGCGACGGTGCCAAGTGCTCCGGCGCCTGCGCTCTCGCAGCACACCGCGAGCTGGCTTGGGCGATTGGGATACGACGAGAAACAGATCGAAGCGCTGCGCTCCGAAGGCACGATATGAAAGGCGCGTCGTGAACGGAGCGCAAAATAATCGCGACGCTCGAAAAACTTTTGTGTCTTTGCGCGACCGCATCGAGGCCTGTGTAAAGACGCGCCGCGCGATGCTGGTTCCGGGAGCGGCTAACGCTCTATCCGCGCGCATCATCGCCGATCTTGGCTATGAGGCTGTTTACGTTACAGGTGCCGGCGTAACTAACATGAATCTTGGGTTGCCAGATCTGGGCTTTCTCAACCTCACGCAACTGGCTGATCATACGGCGGCGATTCGTGATGCGGTTGAAGTGCCGGTCATCGTTGACGCAGACACAGGATTTGGAAATGCGGTCAACGTTCATCATAGCGTGCGAGTGCTCGAGCGCGCGGGAGCCAACGCGATCCAACTGGAAGACCAAGTTTCTCCGAAACGTTGTGGACACTTCAAGGGCAAGAGTGTGATTTCTGCTGACGAGATGGCTGGGAAGATTCACGCCGCGGTCGACGCGCGGAGCAGCGAAACTTTTCTGATCATTGCCCGCACTGACGCTCGAGCGGTAGCCGGATTTCAGGCCGCCATCGACCGGGCGTCTGCTTACATCGAAGCGGGAGCCGATGTCACCTTCATGGAAGCTCCCGAGAGCGTCGAAGAAATGCGTCGCATCCCTGAGCTCTTACGCGTCCCACAGGTTATCAACATGGTGGTGGGCGGAAAGACGCCGATTCTAGACGCGACCGAACTTTCGGCGATGGGGTTTGCAATCGTGCTCTACGCCAACGCCGCTCTACAGGGCGCGATTCTCGGCATGCAGAACGCCCTTCGCGAGTTGAAAGAACGCGGACGTCTCGATGAGACCAGCGAAACGGTCGTCAATTTCACGGAGCGTCAGCGACTGGTGCAGAAAAAAGAATGCGACGAGATGGAACAGAAGTATTCGGGAGATCGTGATCGCAAGTGATAGTAAGTAACTCGGCGCGATAAGCGCATTCGAACCTAATGCTCGTACACGAAATAAAAGTTCATCCGTCGACCTCACCTCTTCCGCGCGAAGAGCAGCTTGCCTGGAAGATTGCGGAGGTGGCGGCTGATGCAGTGCCGCTGCAAGCCGAGGTGCGAGAGATGATCGTGAACCGCATCATCGATAACGCGGCGGTGGCAATCGCGGCGATCAACCGGCCTCCGGTAGTTTCGGCTCGCGCGATGGCGCTCGGACACGCGAGGAGCGAAGGAGCGACCATATTCGGAGTTCTGCCTGATCGCCGCTTCAGCCCGGAGTGGGCGGCGTGGGCAAACGGGACTGCAGTACGTGAACTCGACATGCACGACACGTTTCTTGCCGCCGACTTTGCTCATCCCGGAGATAGCATTCCGCCGATTCTCGCGGTTGCGCAGACAATGCGCCGGTCGGGCGACGATTTATTACGCGGAATTGCCACCGCCTACGAGATTCAAATCGATCTCGTGAAAAGTATTTCATTGCATAAGCACAAAATTGATCACATCGCGCACTTGTGTCCAGCACAGGCCGCGGGAATCGGAACTCTGCTGGGCTTGCCCATCGAGACGATTTATCAGGCAGTTCAGCAAGCGGTGCATGTGAGCTTTACAACTCGACAATCGCGAAAGGGCGAGATCAGCAGTTGGAAAGCGTACGCCCCGGCGCACTCCGGCAAGCTTGCCATTGAGGCGGTGGATCGCGCCATGCGCGGCGAGACCGCGCCTAGCCCCATCTATGAAGGCGAAGACAGCGTGATCGCGTGGATGCTCGATGGGCCGCAGGCACACTATCGAGTTCCGCTACCGGCGCCGGGCGAACCCAAGCGCGCGATTCTTGAGAGCTTTACCAAGGAGCACAGCGCCGAATACCAGGCGCAGGCCTTGATCGACCTCGCGATCCGGATGCGATCGGAAATCAAGGATCTCTCGCAGGTTGAGAGGATCGTGATTCATACCAGCGCGCACACGCACAATGTGATTGGCACCGGGTCAGGCGATCCGCAAAAGTTCGACCCCAAATCCACGCGCGAGACGCTCGATCATTCGATCATGTACATCTTTGCGGTGACCCTCGAGGATGGCGCCTGGCATCACGTCGATAGTTATCTTCCAGAACGACGTAGCCACCCGAGCACGCTACAACTCTGGCGCTCTATCACGACCCGTGAAGAGCCGACGTGGACCGCTCTCTATCACGCGAGCGATCCGAACCACAAAGCGTTCGGGGGGCGAGTGGAGATTTTCTTTCGAGATGGCTCAAAGCTCGAAGGCGAAATCGCCGTGGCCAACGCGCATCCCCTGGGGAAGAGACCTTTCGGCAAAGATGACTACATCAATAAATTTAAGGTCTTGACGCGAGACGTTGTTGATCCGCAACAAGGTGATCGTTTTTTGCAGGCGGCGACGAAGGCTGGCGATCTTCTTCCCGGAGAATTGCACAAACTGAACGTGGCATTGCTCGACAGTACATTGAGAAAAGGTATGTCCGGCATTTTCGATCGCGAGTAAGAGGCTCGCGACCGGAACTCTAGCGAGTAAGAAGGAAGAGCAGGAAGAGAGAGGTTCACATTGACACAAGTCATTAACACGACCGTTGCGGCCGAGATCAGCGCTCGCCTTGACCGGCTTCCGGCTACGCGATATGTCTGGAAACTGGTGCTGCTGCTCTCCTTGGGCGGATGTTTTGAGATGTACGATCTCTTTTTCACCGCTTACATTGGTCCCGGTCTCGTGCGAAGTGGACTCTTTTCAAGCGCCTCCGCAAAATTTTTCGGTTTCAATGGCCTCGCCAGTTTTGTCGCCGCAACATTTGCCGGACTTTTTCTGGGGACCATGCTCTTCGGTTTCGCGGCCGATTGGTTCGGACGCCGCTTAATCTTTACTTGCTCTCTGCTTTGGTACACGGTCGCCACGGTCGTCATGGCTCTGCAGCACACTTCCCTCGGAATCATCAGCTGGCGGCTGATTGCGGGCATTGGCATCGGCGTAGAACTGGTCACGATCGATACTTACATTACAGAGCTTGTGCCCAAGCATCTTCGCGGGCGAGCTTTCGCGGTTAACCAGGTCATACAGTTCAGCGTAGTCCCTGTGGTTGCATTGCTGGCATGGGTCTTGGTTCCACGCAGTCCGCTCGGGATCGATGGTTGGCGTTGGGTGGTGTGGATTGGCGCTTTGAGCGCCGTGTTCGTGTGGTTCATCCGGCGGGGGGTACCCGAGAGTCCACGTTGGCTGATCTCTCGCGGACATTTGGAAGAAGCAGAACTTGCGACGGCGGCCATGGAAGCTCAAGTCGCCAAAGAATATGGGAAGCCGCTGCCGCCGGCGAATCCGCATCCTGTGGAAGAAATCCACGGACATTTTCTCGATATTTTCAAGCCACCATACTTGAGCCGCACGTCGACGCTCATGGTCTTCAACTTTTTTCAGACCGTGGGCTACTACGGTTTTGCCTCGTGGGTTCCCACGCTCTTGATCGCTGCGGGAGTAACAACGACCAGCAGCTTGCGATACTCATTCATCATCGCGATCGCCGCGCCGGTCGGGCCGTTACTCGCTATGAGAATCGCGGACAAGTTTGAGCGCAAATGGCAAATTGTTACCGCTGCGTTCTGCATTGGAAGCTTCGGGCTGCTATTTTCGAGACAAACGTCATCGACTTTGCTGATTGCGTGCGGCGTTCTCTTGACGTGCTCCAATAACTGGATGTCGATGGCGTTCCATGCTTATCAGCCGGAGTTGTTCCCTACGAAGGTGCGGGCCCAGGCCGTGGGTTTTGTCTATTCGTGGAGCCGATTGAGCGCGATCTTTACAAGCTTTCTCATTGGTTTCTTTCTGCGCGATTTCGGAGTTTCCGGCGTGTTTGCGTTTATCGCGGCATCAATGTTAATGGTGATGCTCTCGATCGGAATCTTCGGTCCGCGCACTCGTGGCCTGGCGCTGGAAGACATTTCGCATTGAGCACAAAAGTCTGACTGGCAGGCAAACGTATGCGCTGCGTTGCGGTCACGCTTTTTGTAAAAGTGGTCGAAGCTCCCGAATATTCTTGAGACTTTCGATCTTCCAGATTTGTGCGATGAGTTTGTTGCAAGTGTCGGAGCCGAGTTGAGGGGCGATCAGGTCACGGCATTTAGCAATGACTTCATCTCGCGTCATGGGATTCTCGGCGGTGCCGCGAACTGCGTCTACCCGTTCTGTGAAGTGAGTGCCATCGTTGAGCGTGATTTCGACGATCGAGATGCGCTTTGGCAGCTCTCGGTCGAGCCCCGCATCGCCGACCAATTCGACCTTCGCGCGTTCTTTCATTACTGCAGGGTCTTTCATGCGCTCTTGATCGTGTGACGAGCGAAATGTAGCGGTGCCATCAACCAGCATCAGCGCGATCATGTGCTGCAAGCAGAGATCGGGCATGGTGCGGTTGTCCACAATGACGGCCTCCTGCGTCGCGCTCCGTACCGTGACCTTCTTCACTTGGTCGGCGCGAAATGAATGCTTCTTCAATAATGCTTCCATCGCGTCTAAGGGCGCTTGAATGGGAGATCCGACCGACCATTTCTTGATATTGGTTCGCAGAAGTTCGTACCTTTCCCCGAGTTTGTCGATCAGAACTTGCGGATCCGCTTGCGGATCGAATGCCATCAGGAAATTGTCAGGCCCCGACAGGATGTCGTCGACGCCTGTCCATCCCGACTGCACAAGCAGCGCCGCCATCACGCCATTCTTTGCCGGCATGCCCGCAAACACAAAAGACTTTTCGATATGCTCTGTGTCGCGCTTCCAGGCAGCAATGCCTGCAGTTTGCTGTGCGGTGTAATCCAGAACCCAACGCATCTGCTGGCTATTCAAAGCGGCCGCGCAGGCTGCTGCGGCAGATGCGCAGAATACTCCGGCGGTGGCGTGGCTATCGCGGTGGGTGTCAGTCTGAAAGTTTGCGCCGCCGAATGCCAATGTAACTCGTGTTCCAACGTCGTAGCCGAGCGCGATCGCTCGCAGAAACCGGGAGCCATCAATGCCGAACTGTTCGCCGGCGGCAAGCGCCGCCGGTATGGTCACGCATCCGGGATGCGATTGCGACGGGGCGTGCGAATCGTCAGTCTCGTCGGCGTGAGCGAGCATGGCATTGGCAAACGCAGCATCGACCGCGCCGCATAATATATTCGAACCCGCGACCGTCGCCATTTGCGTTCCCGCGTTAGCGTGTGCAAACCGGAGAGCAGCGACTCCCGGCGGAAGGACCGTGCCAGAAATCATCGCGGCAAGCGTGTCGAGGAGATGCACTTTAGCGCTTTCAAGAACATCTTCGGGCAAAGCTCGCGTACCAGCGGCCGCCATGTACGCGCTCAGAGTTCCGATCACCGAGTCGTTAGAGCGAACAGCATAACAGTGATAAGCACTCCAGGCAAAGCGCATTGGCAGGACGCTCGCAGCCATCGCTCCGCCGATGTTACGGAGAAAAGTTCGGCGAATCAAAAGTAGCGACTTTCTTTCAGTGAATAGCAAACAGAGCTCATTGTTTGGTCCAATCCTTCGATACCAGTCTGTGCGCACGTGTTACAACCTGCCGGACCATAGTATCAACTGCTGAAATCTCACAAAGGATTGTCCGATCTACTGCGACTGATGCCCAACCGCACGCGAAGATGATGTTCGCGATGCATCCAGATAGTGACGCTTCTTCGTCAACGATGGCCTAGTGAAAGATCGCTCCAGCACTGGGCGTTTCGATACGCGTGATTTTTTAATGAAAGCAATTTAATCCATGAATCAAAATTAATGTGCGGCAATTGGATTTCTGTGAGTTAAGCTTCGTGCGCACAAAGAGGGGGCTCCATGATGCGTTCCTTTACTTACGGGAAATTTGCAGTAATAGCTTTTGCATTGATGCTCGGTGTCGGCCTGCAAGTTGAGATTCACGCCCAGGTAGCTGGCGGAACGATCACAGGAACACTCGTCGACGGAAGTGAGCGAGTGATTTCGAATGCCACGGTTTCCATCACTAACACGGCCACCGGCATCAACCGCACGGTCACTACGAACGAAGACGGACTTTTCATAGCTCCCAACCTGGTGCCCGCGACTTACGTGTTGAAATTTGTTGCACCCGGATTTAAGAGCGAAGAGAAGCGCGAGATCGAATTATCAGTCGGCGCGACCGTTACCATCAACATGGCGATGCAAATCGGCGCCACCAGTGAAACGGTTGAGGTGCAGACGGAGGCTCCGGATGTGCAAGTCGCGAGCTCCGATATCGGCGCGGTGGTCAATGCGACCACGGTCCGCGAATTGCCTTTGAACGGACGCAGTTGGACCGATCTCGCGACGCTGCAACCCGGCGTAAATAGAATTCAAACGCAGCCCGACTTCTCGCAAGGAACAGATCGCGGCAATCGCGGCTTCGGACAACAGCTCACCATCTCAGGCGCGCGCCCACAGCAGAATAATTACCGTTTGGATGGCGTCAGCCTCAACGATTACGCGAACGGCGCTCCCGGCAGCGTGTTGGGAGGAAGTCTCGGCGTCGATGCGATTCAGGAATTCTCGGTGCTGACGAGTAACTATTCAGCGGATTACGGCAAGACTTCCGGTGGAGTGGTCAACGCCGTAACGCGCTCCGGTACCAACCAGATTCACGGCAGCGTATATGAATTCCTGCGTAACAGCGCGCTCGACACGCGAAATTATTTCGATGCCCCGGGTCAAGGCGTGCCACCTTTCAGGCGCAATCAGTTCGGCGCGGCAGTAGGCGGGCCGATCATCAAGAATCGGACTTTCTTTTTCGCTGATTACGAAGGGATTCGGCAGTCGAAGGGAATAAGTCAGGTCGCCTTCGTTCCGAGCCCGAATGCCCGCAACGGAATTCTTAGCACCGGCAACGTGACGGTGGATCCGGCTGCGGCGGCTTATCTAGTATTTTATCCGCTTCCACAAGTCGTCACCGGTGACATTGGAACCTACACTTTCGCCGGGCAGCAGAAAGTCAGTGAAAACTTTTTTACCACTCGTATCGATCACAGGTTTTCCGACAAAGATAGTCTGTTCGGCTCCTATATGTACGACAAGACGCCGTATTCCGCCCCCGATGGTTTGAACAACGTCGAGTTCACTACGCTCACCTCAAGGCAATTCTTTTCCGCCGAGGAAACTCACATCTTCAATCCGCGTTTCGCGAATTCATTCCGAATCGGAGGGAATCACGAAAACGTTGCCAATAATCAGAGTCTTACGGCACTTAATCCGGCTGCGTCCGATGTGAGCCTGGGAGTGGGTGGATCGGCATTTGCCGGACGAAGAGCCGCTCAAGTCTTAATTGGAGGAGTGAGCGACTTCACCGGCGGAATCGGTGGCAGCCCGACCTACTACTACCACTGGAATTCGGCTCAGCTTTATGATGACGCTTTCTATAACAAGGGGAACCACTCCATTCGCTTCGGCTTTGCGGCTGAGCGGATGTTCCTCAACGTTTTGGCGGATACCGATCCGAACGGCATTTGGAACTTCGATAACTTGGCAGGATTTCTTCAGAACCAGCCTACCAAGTTTCAAGGCGGAATCGCGAGTACTCTCTCACCGCGCAATATGCGCCAGAATCTCTTTGGTGCTTATATCCAGGATGATTGGCACGCAAAATCGAATCTCACTTTAAATCTGGGCTTGCGTTACGAAGTTTCAAGTGTAGTAAAGGAAGTTAATGGGAAATTCGCGAACCTGAGGAATATCACTGATGTAACCGCTCATCTCGGGAATCCTTTCTTCAACAACCCCACGGTGAAGGATTTTGAGCCTCGGGTCGGCTTTGCATGGGATGTGTTTAAGAATGGAAAAACTGCTCTGCGTGGTGGTATTGGATTATTCGATGTTCACCCACTTCCGTACCAATTCATACTGCTCGCTACTCAGGCCGTACCGTTTTTCTCCTACACCGTCGTTAAAGACCCCCCTTCGGTTTGCCCCGCCCTCAATCCTTGCCCGAACCCGTTCTACAACTTCGGAGGGCAGGACATTACGTTCCCGGCGAACCGTCTTCGCACAACCTACGCCGATCCTAACCCAAAGCGAAATTACGTGACGCAGTGGAATCTCAACGTACAGCAGCAACTTACTCCAACGGTGGCTGCCATGGTGGCCTATGTTGGATCGAGCGGCGTGCACCAGCCGTTCCGCGTCGACGATGCAAATCTCACTATCCCTACAAAAACTGCTCCTGGATATTTATGGCCGTTCGATCCCTCGAACGGGGCACCACTCGACCCGATAAATCCTAAGTTTGGTTCCATACGAGGCATGTTCTACGACGGGCACTCGAGTTATCACGCACTTGAGACCCAGGTGGCAAAGCGCATGAGCCACGGTGTTCAGTTGCAGGGCACGTTTACCTGGAGCAAGAGCATTGATACAAGTTCGGCTTCGGTTGCCGGCGATACCTTCGGCAATTCCATATCGAGTCTTGATTGGTTTGACCTAAAGCTGAGCCGTGGGCTCTCCGACTTCAACGTGGGCCGAACGTTTGTGCTTAACGGTACGTGGGAAATTCCGACTCCGAAGTTTGAGGGGCCGGCGAAGTACGCTCTCGGTGGGTGGGAACTTGGCGTCATTTTCACGGCTAGTGACGGCGTTCCTTTTACTCCTACATGGGGAACCGGGTCAGACCCGGCGAACACCAGCAGCGGCGACGACTGGGCTTATGTCAACCGGCTCGGCGGTCCGGGCTGCAAGACTCTAACCAACCCAGGCAGCGTCAACAATTACATCAAGACGCAATGCTTCCAGGTTCCGACGGCGCCGGACTTGGCATATTGGAATGCCAACTGTAACCCGATGCCAAACAGTTTGGTGGACGGGCAGCAAAACCAGATCGTGATCGCTCACCCCACGAATCCTGCTCTGGACGGGGCAGGTTGGCTTCCGGCTTTGCCTTGCTTCAATTTGAGAGGAAATGCTGGTCGCAACATTTTGACTGGCCCCGGATTAACGTCGCTTGATTTCTCTCTGTTCAAGAATAATTATGTCCCGAGAATCTCCGACAAATTTAATGTCCAGTTCCGCGCTGAGATCTTCAATATACTCAATCACGCTAACTTTGCCCCTCCAACTACGCCGACTAACACCGACATTTTCGACGGCACGGGGCAGATATCCGGCGGTACCAGTTCGCCGATCGTGGGTGCACTTACGCGAACCACAACCACTTCTCGTGAAATCCAGTTCGCGCTGAAGGTAATTTTTTAAGTCCAGTCCTTGGGTGATGTGTGCATAAGGAACGACAGGATGAACAAGAGGCTGCGGCGTGTTCGCCGCGGCTGACCCGGCGGGACTGGTTACGGCACGCCACGGTGTTTACTGCGGCTGCGTCTGTTCCGCGGATGGCTTGGGGGCTGGTACAAGATTCCGCGCCCGCGGCGGGTCCGGGCTCCAACGCCAGCTCCAACTCCAACTCCAACTCCAACTCTGCGATCAGTCCGGTGATGGAGAAGCTCAGCGCTTATATGGCGGAGGCTCGCAACCGCGAGTTGCCTGAAGCGGCGGCGCGGGAGACGGCTCATCACATTCTCGATACGTTCGCGGCGATGATTTCTGGGTCGGAACTCAAGCCTGGAAAGCTGGCGCTGGAGTTTGCCCGCAGTTACGGGGGCGAAAAGATCGCGACTGTCGTGGCATCCGACATTGTGTGCGGGCCGATCGAAGCGGCGCTTGCTAACGGACAACTGGCGCATTCCGACGAGACCGATGACGACTTTACTACCGGTGGAGCGCATCCGGGGTGCGCGCTCGTTCCTGCCGCGCTTGCATGCGGCGAGCAGTTTGGAATCAGCGGCACCCACTTCATGAGAGCGGTGGCGCTTGGCTACGACGTTGCCTTCAGGGCGATGAAGACGGTCGGAGTGGCAATGAAGGAGACGCATCCGATGGTGGGGACTATGGGTGCGACGGCTGCGGGCGGATGCGCTGCTAGCCTCAGTGCGCAACAGATGCGTTGGCTGCTCGATTACGCGGCGCAGCAGGCGGGCGCGGGAATCGGCTCGTGGCGGCGCGATACGGAGCACATCGAAAAAGCGTTTGTGTTCGGCGGCATGGGCGCGCGTAACGGAACGAACTCCGCTCTGGTTGTGCATGCGGGATGGACGGGCGCGAACGATGTGCTGTCTGGCCCGAACAACTTTATCGAGTCTTACAACGCAAAGGCCGATCCATCCGGAATGATCGACGGGCTGGGCGAGACCTATGGGGTGGTGCAGACCACGCTCAAGAAGTGGACGACGGGCGGCCCGATTCAAGCGCCCCTTGACGCGCTCGAAAATATTCGGAGGAAGCATCCGTTTGAGGCAGACCAGGTGAAGCAGGTCGTCGTTCGCGCGGCTACCAGCGCCGCTTACACGGTGAACAACCGCGACATGCCAGACATCTCGCTTCAGCATCTTGTCGCAGTGATGTTGCTTGATAAGACCGTGTCGTTTCGAGCGGCGCATGACCGGCCGCGAATGCAGGACGCTGCTATTCAACGGGAGCGAGCCAAGATCCAGTTGGTTCCTGACCCTGAGCTAGAGAAGTTGATTCCGGTGCGCGTGGCTATCGTCGAGGTGACGTTGAATGACGGGACGGTGCTGTCGGACCGCGTAGAGCATGTTCGCGGAACGCCGGAAAATCCGATGACCCGTGAAGAAGTCGTGGCCAAGGCGCGTGAACTCATGAACCCGGTGCTCGGTGAGACTGCTTGCTCCAAGTTGATCGAGAGCGTGCTGGCACTCGACAAGGTAAAAAATATCCGTGAACTCCGTCCATTATTGCAGAGCAAGAAAGCGGCAAAATGATTGGCGCTGGAAGATCGGCGATTCTGCTGGGCGCCGGCGTTGCGCTCGTATTGGCGACGCTCGTGGCGCTGAGCGGCAATAGTTCGTCCTCCGTCCACGCAGCGAATGCGGCTCCTGAGGCCGAACTCAGCTACGATGTTTTCAAGAGTAAGATCCAGCCGATTTTCCTCAAGGAGCGACCTGGGCACGCGCGCTGCTATGGCTGCCACATTCTCTCTAATCGCATCCTTCGTCTTGAGCCGCTCTCGCTGGGAAGCACCGACTGGACCGAAGAGCAATCGCACAAGAACTTCAAGACAGTTGAGGAACTTGTAAATCGCGAAGATCCTCTTGCCAGCAAACTTCTGCTTCACCCCTTAGCGCCGGAAGCGGGAGGCGATCCATTTCACTCCGGCGGCAGGCAGTTCGCGTCGCAAAACGATCCGGACTGGCGCGTGATGGCAGAGTGGGTGCACGGCATCAGTAGCGAAAGCGCGTCCGGATCGCATGCTGGGCCGCTAACTCGTATTTATGTGACTAACAGCGCCAGCGACACGATCGATGCTATCGATCCCGGCACTAATAAGGTTGTGCAGGTTATCCACGGAATCGAGTTGCCGCACGGCATCGTCTTTTCTCCAGATGGTGCACGCATCTATGTGAGTAACGAGTCGGAGAGCGTGGTCGATGTTATCGATCAAAAGAGCGGAGACATCATTGGCAAAGTCCCGTTGAGTGGGCACCCCAACAATCTCGGCATCACTAAAGATGGAGCGCGCTTGCTGGTTGGTATTCGCGAGAAGCCCGGCGCGCTCGACGTGATCGACACTGTGGCTTCGAAAAGAGTGAAGAGTATTTCGGTGGATGGTCCCGTCCATAACGTTTTCATTACGCCGGATGGCAAGTACGCAGTTAGTGGCTCGCTCGAAAGCAGCGTCATGAGCGTAGTCGATTTGCAGAGCCAGCAAATGGTGTGGACGGTGAAATTCGATCATCCCGTGCGGCCAACGACCTTCGATACAAATCCGGATGGCTCGACTAAGAGAATCTTCGTTCAACTGTCAGGCGTGCATGGCTTCGCGATTGTAGATTTTGCAAAACGAGCCGAGATCGCGCGGATCAAGTTGCCGGATCAGCCTAGTGGATTCGGGCGTGCGGAGGGGCGCGCGGGAACGCCATCTCACGGAATAGCTGTTGCTCCCGACGGAAAGACGTTGTGGATCAACAGCACCCTGGCGAATTCGATTTTTGAATATTCGCTTCCGGATATTCAACTCGTCGGCCATGTCGAATTGCCAGTCGCGCATCCGGTGAATCACTCGCCCACCGGTGCGATCCCCGACTGGATCGCGTTCACGCCAGATAGCAAATTTGTCTACGTGGCGGACTCAGCCTTGCGATTGGTTTCTGTGATTGACGCCCAAGGCCTGAAAGAGGTCACCCAGATTCCGGTGGGAGAAGTGCCCAAGCGGATGAACACATTGGTGATTAAGTGAGAGCTGAAAGATTCTGGCCGATGGCTGGTCGCGGTGGGGATCACGCGAATCGTTTTTAATCTCGGTTTAATGAGGACTTCATCATCGCTGATTAATGTAAGTTTGTGACTCTTTGTGGAAATACATCCGCCATTATGATTTAGATTTTCAATTCTGGAGGTAATTGTGAATAAGTTGACAGTAAAGCTATCGTTTGTTGTCTATCTCGCCCTGGTAACCGGAGTCTGGGCCCAACAGAAGCCAGTCCTGGAACTCACAGCTACGACCCCTCTCCCAGAGCTTAAGGATGGCGACTTTGACCATCTTACGCCGGATGTTGAGGGCAATCGTCTGTTTGTGACGGCGGAAGAGAATTCCAAGGTTTTGGTCGTGGATCTGAAGACGAACAAGGTCATTCACACGATCACCGACGTGAAAGCCCCTCACTCCCTGCTATACCGCGCGGACCTAAAGAAGCTTTTCGTCGTTGACAGCGACTTAGGCGAGGTGAAGGTTTACGACACCGACTCTTATAAGGCCACAGGCAGTATTAAGTTGAAGGAAGGTGCCGACGCATCAGCTTACGATCCCGCGACCAAATATCTATACGTAGTAAACGGCGGCAAAGACGCCAAGTTGCCGAATGCGTACATCACTGTAGTCGACACCAGCAGCGGCAAGACGACGGGCGAAATCAAAATCGACTCCAATGACGTTGAAGGCATGGCGATCGAGAAATCCGGCCCGCGCATCTATGTTGTGATTCGCGGCAAGAATGCCATTGAAGTGTTTGATCGCAAAAAACTTTCCTTGGACGCAACGTGGCCATTGGGAGACGCGGGCAAGAAGCCGACTGCCATTGCGTTTGATGAAGACAGCCATCGCCTGTTTGTCGGGCCGAGGGATCCGGGAACGTTCGTTGTTATCGACACTACGTCGGGAAAAGTTGTGACCAGTATGCCTGCGGCTGCGATGGTCGACGATATGGCGTGGGATGCAAAGCGCAAGCGCGTCATTTTTGCCGGCACGATGTTTACCGACGTGTTCCAGCAGAAAGATCCAGACCACTACGAGCATATTAGTCACATTGCAACTGCGTTTCGCGCGAAGACGGGAGTGCTGGTTCCTGAACTTAATAAGTTCTACCTGGCTGTTCCGCATCACGAAAAGCAGTCCGCCGAACTGCGCGTTTATAACGTGGTTGATTAGCCCCGGGCGGGATCGATAGTTGTTGCAACAGGCATGGCCAACGTGGGCGTTCTTTCCTCGGAAAGAATGCCCATATTGTTTTCAGCCTATGGACTAACTTGGGCTAACCCTAACCTAAGAACGGGACATTGAAACGCGCCACGCTCCGGTGAGGTGCGGCGTGGGCGTATGTCGTTAGGTTTTGTATTATTACTCTGCTCAGACCTGTGATGGCACGAGCGCAACTTCTTCGGAAATGGCCTTGCCCATGATCTCCGTATTGGCATTTCCGCCAAGGTCGGGCGTAAGCGGATCGCGGCGCGCCAATATCTTAAAGACAGCGTCTTCCACTGCGCGTGCAGCCTTCGGTTCGCCAAGATGGTCGAGCATCATCGCACCCGACCAGATTTGTGCGATTGGGTTGGAAATCTTTTTCCCGGCAATGTCCGGAGCTGAGCCATGCACGGGCTCAAACATCGACGGATATTGACGCTCTGGATTGAGGTTAGCTGCCGGTGCTAACCCCATAGACCCAACCACAGCTGCGCCTAGATCCGAGAGAATGTCTCCAAATAAATTTGAACCAACCACGACATCGAATTTGTCAGGACGGCTGACGAAGTGCGCGCTCAAGATATCGATGTGATATTGATCGGTTTTCACGTCAGGATAATGCTTTGAAATTTCCGCAAAGCGTTCATCCCAGTAAGGCATGGTGTGGATTATGCCGTTTGACTTAGTCGCCGATGTCACATGCTTCTTCCGAGTTCTCGCTAATTCGAAAGCGTATTTCATGATTCGATCGCAACCCTGGCGCGTGAACACACTCTCCTGAATCGCCATCTCGTGGTCGGTATTCTTGTGCAGCCGGCCGCCGATCTCCGAATACTCGCCCTCGCTGTTCTCGCGTACGAGGCAAAAGTCTATTTCTCCCGGCTTGCGGTTAGCGAGGGGAGTAGTCACGCCTTCCAGAAGCCGTACTGGGCGCAGGTTGACGTACTGTTGAAAAGTCCGGCGAATCGGAATCAGCAGTCCCCACAGCGAGATATGATCGGGAACGCCAGGGTATCCGACCGCTCCCAGAAAGATTGCGTCGAAGGGACGCAGCTGATCAAGTCCGTCTTCGGGCATCATGCGGCCAGTCTTGGCGTAGGTCTGGCAGCTCCAATCAAAATTCTGCCAGGTGAAGGAAATGTCGAATCGGCGCGCGACAGCTTCCAGTACGCGGATGCCCTCCGGAACTACTTCATGCCCGATGCCGTCGCCTTCGATGACTGCTATCTTGTATTTTTTCAAAAGTCCTCAGTTCTCGCGAGAATGGTTTGCGAGTTGTGTAGTGGCCGAACTACTTGAGCTCGTTCTTGAAAACTTCTCCACCCTTCATCACAAACTTTACCCGCTCCAGTTCAGTGATGTCGGCAACCGGATCGCCCGAGACCGCGACAACATCTGCGAATTTTCCCGCTTCGAGAGAGCCAACACGATCTTGCCAGCCCATGAGTTGCGCGGCACCGCTGGTCGCGGCCAGAATGACTTTTGTCGGGGTCATGCCGAACTTTACCATGTAGGAAAATTCTTTGGTCTGCGTACCGTGGGGAAAAGGCCCGGCACCCGATCCGAAAGCGATATTCACTCCTGCTGCTACGGCTTTGGGAAAACTTTTCTCCGAAACCTCAGCGATGCTGTGGCCGCTGTACTTTTTCTCGTTCTCCTCGCGATCAAGCTGATAGTGGTACAACGTCGGCAGCAAATAGATGCCCTTCTGCACCATCTGCTTTATTGCGGCGTCGTCGAGATCGACGCCGTGCTCGATCGATTCGACCCCCGCGTTGATGCAGTTGCGCAGGCCCTCTCCGCCGAAGGCGTGACAGGAAACTTTATGGCCGCGCCGGTGAGCTTCGTCAACGATTGCATTCACTTCTTCCGCGGTGAAGGTTGGAGGCACGACCATCTTGCCATCCGCATCGAAGTGAAATTGATAAGCGGCGTAAATCTTGATCCAATCGGCGCCCTTTGAAATTTGCTCGCGCACGGCCTGCCGGCCGGCCCACGGCGAATCCACGACCTGAAGCGCCATGGGAACCGGCACTTCCTCTGAGAAGCCGTTCATGACGAAGCCGCCCGTGGCCTGGATTCCGCGAGTCGAAACTTGCAAGCGCGGACCCCACACGATGCCTTGGTTGATCGCGTTCTTGAGATCGACATCGCTATACATTGCCCCTAGCGTCTTGAGATCGCGAAGGCTCGTGAACCCGGCCAACAGATCCCGCTGCGCGTTCGCGAGGGCGAGCAGAGTCCTGTACTGGTATGACTCGCGCAAGATTTCGGTCTCAGTGTCGGCGCTATTGCCAAACACGTGAGTGTGAGCGTCGATCAAGCCGGGAAGCACGGCGGCGTGGCTGAGATCGATGATCTTTGCTCCATCGGGAATCTTGACCTTGTCAGGCGACCCCACCGCGCTGATACGGTCGCCCTTGATTAGCACAACCTGATCGTTCACGAATTTCTCGGATTTTGTGTCGAACAGCTTTCCAGCGCGGATTGCGGTCCAGTGATCGGGGGAGGGCGGCAGGTGATCTGGGGGAGGAGTCTGGGGGAAGGCGAACAGACTTGCTACGAACAGGAGCGCCGCAGCAGCGAAATTTCTCTTATGCATAGCGGATTCCGATGGTCGTTTGGAAACATTAAGCCGGAATGAAGGCCAAATGAAACTTTGTTCAGATTGGCGGCGCTCTATTTTGCGACGCATGCGATGGGCCGGCGCCAGCCCGAATCCACCCATTCTGAACAACATTTAATCCTCGCTTTGTGTGCGATTCATCTACTCCCGGCAATATACTTGTGGCGCGGTAAAATCGATGCGAATCCTGTTAGTCGAAGACGAAGCGAAGGTTTCTGGCTTTGTGGCACGCGGCCTTATGGCGGAGCGGTTCGCCGTTGATGTGATCGCGGATGGCCAAGCGGGTCTTGAGCTCGCGACCACCTACAGCTACGACCTCGTCATTCTCGATTTAATGTTGCCGAAACTGGATGGCACGCAGGTGCTTCGTCGCCTTCGCAGTCAAAATGTCAACGTCCCGATTCTGATTCTTACCGCGCGCGATGCGGTTGCCGACAAGGTTGGTAATTTTGAAGCGGGGGCTGACGACTATCTCACCAAGCCTTTTGCTTTCGCCGAATTGCTCGCTCGAGTGAAAGCTCTGCTTCGCCGCGGCCCGGTAAGCCGTAGCAGCGTTGTCAGAGTGGGAGATTTGGAACTCGACCGCCTGTCTCAGCAGGTGAAGCGAGCTGGTAGGCGTATCGATCTGACCTCTAAAGAGTATTCTTTGCTTGAGTACCTGATGTCGAATGCTGGCAGGGTTTTATCGCGGACGATGATTATTGAGCATGTCTGGGACCAGAGCTTTGACGGCATCACCAACATCGTCGACGTCTACGTGCGCCACCTGCGAAGCAAAGTCGATGATCCCTTCGAGCAGAAATTGATTCACACGGTCCGCGGCGTCGGCTACAGCATCGGCAATGGAGCGCATTCGTGAATTTCCGATCGCTGCGGTTTCGTATTACCGCCTGGTATGCGGGACTCCTCGCCGGCGCGCTGCTCATATTTGGCGTCTCTGTCTATCTTGGATTGGAGCGCTATCTGTATGGAGACCTGCAAAGATCACTGGGCGGAGACTGCCGCACGATCTCCAATCAGCTGCTCTCTCAGCGTCCTTTCAAGCGTCCCGATTGGCTCAACACTGAAATCGAGGAGGCGTACTCTCCCGAACTCAACAATCACTTCATTCGCGTGATTCAGGATGGAGTAGGCGTGATTTACGTTTCAGGCCCTCCGAAAGATGGCACCTTTGATCCATCGCAAGTGCCCGTACCCACAGGCGCCGAGAAAAATAGTGCCAGAAAGGCGACGCTGAGCACCGGCCGGTTGCTTGTCGACTCGGTGCAGTATGCGGCGAATGACGGAGCTAAGTTCACGGTCGAGAGCGGAGTTCCATACCGCCAGGTGGAAGTCGTACTTCACGGCCTGCTCGTGACGTTCGCGGTCTACATGCCCTTCATCATTTCGCTGGCGGTTGTGAGTGGCTACTGGCTGATGAGGCGGTCTCTGCAGCCGGTCGACGAGATCACAAAAAGGGCGGAAGGCATCACGTCCACGAACTTGAGCCAGCGGCTGCCTGTGATTCGCACCGGCGATGAGCTAGAGCGGCTGTCGGAAGCATTGAATCGCATGATCGAGCGGTTGGACGGGGCGTTCCAGCATGTTCATCGTTTTTCTGCTGACGCCTCCCATGAACTTCGCACGCCATTGACGATTCTGCAGTTGGAGCTGGAAGGAATCGCGCAAAACAATCTTCTTACTTCGTCCCTGGCCGACCAGATCGGTAGCGCTCTCGAAGAGACTCACCGCATGTCGCACATCGTCGAGAACCTTCTCGCAATTTCGCGGCTCGATGCCGGCGAAGCGAAAATGAACCTGTCGCAACTCGACCTGGGCCAACTTGCGGCGTCAACTGCGGAGCAAATGAAGTTATTGGCAGAGGAGAAGGGAATTCTGTTCCGCACGAGCGTTAGCAAAGATATTTATGTGGAGGGCGATAGGCCGAGGTTGCAGCAAGTGATCGTCAATCTTGTCGCTAACGCCGTCAACTACACTCCGGAATCTGGCGAGGTGGAAGTGATTGTCCGCTCCAGCGGTCGCAAGGCGTTGCTGGAGGTGGTTGATAACGGGGTTGGCATTTCAAACGAAGCTCTGCCGCACGTGTTTGAGCGTTTCTACCGGGCGGACAAGGCGCGCTCGCGCGATTCTGGAGGCGCCGGTTTGGGGCTGGCGATTGTCAAGGCGATTTGCACCGCGCACGGCGCAGAAATCAGGGTATCAAGCCAAGAAGGCAGGGGAAGCCGATTCACCATAGAATTACCGCTTGCAAGCGTGTCTGAAAATACACTGGACCAGCCGGCGCTGCGAACTCACTCACTCTGAATGCAATTTTATCCATCTTTCAGGGCACTTTAATCTGCTGCGCGTACTTCTATTTGTGGCCAGAACTGCGGCTTTGCGCGACAGCGATCGGTAAAAGAAAATGCTGATTAGTATGCAAAAATCGCGAAAGTGCTACCGCACACTGCAACTGCCGCTGCTTGCCGCTTTGCTGGTTCTTGTGGTTTTCTCGTTGCTTCTGACAACAGTTGCCGCGCAATCCAATGATCCGTCCGCGAGCGCACAAGTTATGACCGGGCAGCCGGGAACGGCGGCCTCCGCGGCAGGCTCGCCGACGGCGATTACTTTTGCCGAGGCGCTGAAGCGGGCGAGGACGGTCAATCCCCAGGCGCAAGCCGCGCTGACAGCGCTGGGAGTGGCCCATCAGGACGTGGTGCAGAGCCGCGCCGCATTGCTTCCCAACGTCAACTACAACATGGAATTCCTGTACACGCAGTCGAATTCGACGATCACTCACAACCCGGTGTTTATTGCGAACAATGGCGTGCACGAATATACCGCGCAGGGAAACGTGCATCAGAATTTATCGCTGCAGAACTTTGCGGATTACAGCCGTGCTTCCGCTGCTCAGGCAGTCGCGCGTGCTCGGGCGGAAATCGCAATACGCGGTCTGACGGTCACGGTGGCGCAGTCTTATTACGGATATCTCGCGGCGCAGCGGAAATTTACGACCTCGCAACGAGCGAATGGAGAAGCGCAACGCTTCCTCGATATCACGACGAAGCTGGAAAACGGTGGAGAGGTCGCGCATTCCGACGTGATCAAGGCCCAACTTCAGGCTCGCCAACAACAGCGCGATCTGCAGGAAGCGCAACTTGCACTGAATAAAGTTCGACTCGACCTCGCGGTTCTCTTGTTCAAGGATTTCAACGAAAGCTTTACTGTTGCCGATGAATTCTCGACCGCCCCTGACCCTTTGCCGACAATCGGTGAAGTTGCGGCTGCAGGAGCGCGCAACAATCCCGAAATACGCGCCGCACAAGCGGCTCTACGACAGGCTGGTCACGAGGTCATTGGAGCCTGGGGTGGAGCGTTGCCTTCAATTACGCTTGACTACTGGTACGGCATCGACGCTAACCAGTTTGCTGCCCGTGCCCCCGATCACACCAACAACCTGGGTAGTTCCGCGGCAGCCACTCTTCAATTGCCTATCTGGAACTGGGGAGCGAACTTCAGCAAGATCAAGCAGGCCAATCTCCAAAAAAAGCAGGCTGTGGTTGAGTTGAGCGCTGCGCAGCGAACTTTGCTCGCGGACTTGCGATCTTTCTACGACGAGGCGCAAGTTTCACGTTCGGAACTGGATTTATTGAACCAGTCCGTGCAACTCGCCACCGATAGTCTGCGGCTTACTACCTTGCGATACCAGTCGGGTGAGGCCACAGTTCTCGAAGTCGTGGACGCCCAAAATACGCTTACGCTTTCAACGAATGCTTACGACGACGGGCAAGTGCGGCTTCGCATTGCACTCGCGAACCTGCAGACGCTTACTGGCAGGCCATGAGCGACGCAAGATTTGAAGTGAGGTAGCGGAGAGCCAACGAGATTTGAGAACTGGAAGATTTCTAAAACAAAATGAATACTGAAAAACTTTCAATCCGGACTGATCTCACGAAGAGCGCCGGAACCCCACGCTGGGCGCAGGTTGCAGCGTCGCTTTCCCTGGCCGCATCGATCGCCATGTTCTCGACCGCCTGCTCTAAGGAAAAGCCGGAAGAGACGGTCGTGACAGTGACAGCGGCCAAGGTCAAGACAGGTGACATGGAAAAAGTGGTCGAGGCCGACGCCGTGCTGTATCCGTTGCAGCAGGCTGCCATCGTCCCCAAGATCACTGCGCCGGTGAAGCAGTTTTACGTGAAGCGCGGAGGGAAAGTCCGCAAGGGCCAACTGCTGGCGACGCTCGAAAATAAGGATCTGGCTGCTGCGAAGGAAGACAGTAAAGGCGCTTACCAGCAGGCCGAGGCGCAGTACGTGACCAGCACTTCCGCGGGGCTGCCGGAAGAAATCCAGAAGGCCACCGCCGATGAGCAAAATGCCAGAGAGCAGTACGACGCGCAGAAAAAACTCTATGACGCGCGGCAGGAATTATTTAAGCAGGGCGCTTTGCCTCGGAAGGATCTGGATCAGGCTGCAGTAGCCCTTACCCAAGCCCGGACGCAGAATGAAATTGCGAAACGCCATCTCGACTCTCTGAATTCAGTCGTAAAGCAGCAAACGCTGAAGGGATACGAGGGTCAGTTATCCTCTGCCAAAGGCAAGTTCATGGGGGCTGAGGCGCAATATGGCTATTCCGAAATTCACAGTCCCATCGACGGCGTAGTAACCGATCGGCCGCTTTATCCGGGAGAAATGCCCGCGGCCGGGACTCCATTGATTACGGTGATGGACGTATCGAGCGTGACGGCACGGGCGCACATTCCGCAAAAAGAAGCAGCGTTGTTAAAGGTGGGCGACGAAGCATCGATCGAGGTGCCCGGATTGGACAAGCCAGCGGAGGGAAAAGTGACGTTGGTCAGTCCGGCGCTCGATCCTAATAGCACTACGGTTGAAGTTTGGGTGCAGGCGAAGAATGCAAAGCAGCAGCTGAAACCTGGCACCAGCGTGCGCATTGCGGCTGTGTCCGAAACCGTAAAAGACGCTTTGCAACTTCCGGCCGCTGCCGTATTAACCGGACCGGATGGCGCTACCACCGTCATGGTGATCGGGCCCGATCAAAAGGCACACCAGACCGCGGTGAAGACGGGCATTAAACAGGAAGACAACATTCAGATCGTAGAAGGATTGAAAGAAGGGCAGAACGTGGTGCTGGGCGGAGCTTTTGGTCTCCCCGACAACACCAAGATTGCTTTGGAAGAAGAGAAGAAAGAGGGCGACAAAGCAGACGACAAGGACAAGGCTGGCGACAAAGATAAAGCCGACGAAAAAGATAAAAGCGATAAGAGCGCCGCCAAACCTGCTGCTGGCGAAAAGCCTGAAGCGAAGGGTTCCGACAAAGGGGACAAAGAATAAGTGACCTCCAAGGGAAGCAATCCTTCATCGTTCTGGTTTGCGCGCATGTCGCGGTCGGTGATCTTCCTGACCGTTACGCTTGCGCTTGTAGGCGGCTATCTTGCTTTCACGGTTCCAGTATCGGTTTTCCCAGCTACCAATTTTCCGCGCATCCTGATCGGCGTCGATAACGGCGTGATGCCCATCGATCAGATGATGGTAACCATCACGCGTCCGCTGGAAGAAGCGGTCAATAGCGTCCCTGGCCTGCAGAATGTCCGCTCCGTCACCAGCCGCGGATCGGCGGAAATCGATCTTTTTTTTGACTGGAACGTCGACATGTTCCAGACATTGCAGTACGTGAACGCGGCGCTCTCTCGCGTGCAGACCGAACTTCCCTCGTCGGCGAAGATCGAAGCCCATCGCATGACCTTCGCCAGCTTTCCCATCATCGGGTACAGCCTGACCTCCAGTTCGATGGAGCCGACGAAACTCTGGGAGATGGCGACCTACGAAATCAAGCCGCGATTGAACCGGCTCGATGGCGTTTCGACAGTCGTTATTCAAGGCGGGCAGGAGCCCGAGTTTCACATCATTCCGCAGCCGTCGAAGTTGATGGTCGCGGGGGTAACGATCCCTGACATCATAGAAGCGGTTCGACGTACCAACCTGATCGATTCGCCAGGGCTGCTCGAAGAAAATCACCAGCTCGTATTAGCCCTCATCAACGGTCAGGTGCACACACCCGAAGAGATTTCAAATGTCGTGGTTAAGACGACTACGGCCGGCGTTCCTGTGCGAGTTGGAGATGTCGCCAGCATCGAGCCGGCGGTGAAGCCCGTCTACACAATCGTTACCGCGAACGGTAGGCCCTCGCTGCTCATCAATATCAATCGCCAGCCCGACAGCAACACGGTGCAAGTCGCTGACGAGATCCACACTGAAATGGATCGCATTCGTGCCAGCCTTCCTAAAGACATCAAGATTGAGCCGTTTTACGACCAGTCGCTGATTGTGCACGAGTCGATCGCCAGCGTGCGCGATGCCATCCTGATCGGCTTGCTGCTCGCTTCGATCATTCTTGTTCTGTTTTTACGCGACTGGGGGACGTCGATCGTCGCAGGCTTGGTCATTCCTGTGACCATTGCGGTAACTTTTATCGCGCTGAAAATCTTAGGCCAGAGCTTCAACCTGATGACGCTCGGCGGGTTGGCAGCGGCAGTCGGCCTTGTAATCGACGACGCCATCGTTGTTGTTGAAAATATCGTCCTGCATCGCGATGCTGGGCAGGATCGCTTGCAAGCCATCCGCAGCGCGCTGGCGGAAATTACTAAACCTTTGATCGGATCGACCATCACTCCGGTCGTCGTCTTCTTGCCTCTGATCTCGATCGCGGGTGTTACTGGGACTTTCTTCCGAGCGCTCGCGGTTACGATGGCAGTCTCTCTTTTCACATCGCTCGCGCTCGCCCTGACCTGGACTCCGACGCTAAGCCAATTTCTTATCAAGCAACACAAGAATGCCGGCAATGACACGACTACGACCGGCGAGCCGCTTTCCGAGCGAGATGAGATGACTCGCCTGCTTGCGGCGGAAGAAGCATCTGTCAGCGGATTCTTTCTCAAGGTAATTAACTTTCACCAGAAGTGGCTCCGCCGCGCGCTGCAGCATCCGAAGACTCTTGCCGTGATGAGTCTTGCGCTCATCGTGCTGTCGTATGCGGGCTATCGTTTTCTGGGGTCTGACCTTCTTCCCGAGATGGATGAAGGTGCATTCGTTCTCGATTACCTGATGCCCGCCGGCAGCTCTCTGCAAGAAACGAATCGTGTCGTCTCCCACGTCGAAGAGATGCTCAAAGAAGTTCCGGAAGTTGAGAGCACTTCGCGGCGCACTGGTCTGCAACTCGGTTTGGCTGCGGTGACGGAAGCGAACTACGGCGACATCCTGGTGAAGCTGAAAGACAAACGCAGCCGCGGAATCGACGACATCATCTCTGACCTGCGCGGCGACATCAAGAAAGAAGAGCCAGCGCTGGATGTAGAGTTCACGCAAACTTTGCAGGACATGATCTCTGACCTGACAGGAGAGCCGCAGCCGGTCGAGATAAAACTTTTCTCGCAGGACCAAGCGCTGCTCGCTGAGTGGGGACCGAAGGTCGGGGACTCGATCACCAAGATTGAGGGCGTTGTCGACGTGCTGAACGGTATCGATAACACGATCAGTGGACCGGCGGTGATGTTTCAGATAAACCCTTCAGTGGCTGCGCGCGCCGGGTTTACCCCGGAGGAGATCGCAACCACCGCCGCTGCGCTGGTTGAGGGCGAGCCGTCGACAATCCCAGTGGTCGCGAACGACCATGCCTACACGTTGCGCGTCCGCTATCCGGACGCGAACCGATCTTCGATTGAAGCGCTTCGCAATACGATGATCACGAGCAGTACTGGAAGAACCGCGACGCTAGGCGCTCTCGCAAACGTTGTCTCGATCCCGGGCCAAACCGAAGTTCGCCGGGATAATTTACAACGCCAGGTAACTGTCTCTGCTCGACTAGAGGGCACCGATCTTGGGACCGCTATCTCCAAAGTTCAAAGCGCCATCGCAAAGCTGCACATCCCTCCGTCGGTGAGGGTTGAGTACGGCGGAACGTATAAGGAGCAGCAGAAGTCTTTTAAAGATCTGGTTCTAGTATTGCTGCTGGCCATCGTGCTCGTCTTTTGCGTTTTGCTTTTCGAGTTTGGAACTCTGGCCGCACCGGTCGCCATTCTTTCGTCGGCCCTGCTCTCGACGTCGGGCGTGATCATCGCGCTCTTGATCACGCGCACGACCTTCAACATTTCTTCATTCATGGGAATGATCATGGTCATCGGCATCGTCGCGAAGAACGGAATTCTGTTGCTCGATGCTGACGATAAGTTCCGCGAATTAGGGTTCTCGGCGGAAGAAGCGATTCTGCAGTCGAGCCGCCGAAGACTACGCCCCATCGTCATGACGGCGCTGGCAACGCTCGCCGGGATGCTCCCACTCTCGTTCGCGATCGGCGCGGGCTCGCAGATGTTGCAGCCCCTGGCCATTGCCGTGATCGGGGGCGTCGTGATCTCGATGGTGCTTTCTCTCGTGATCACCCCGGCTGTCTACTTCTTTGTTACCGGCGGCCTGAAAGAACGCAGCGCCAACGCTAGCGAATTGCAGACTAGCGAAGTGACAAGTTAAGAATTTTCACGGGATTTTTAAGTCCCACAATCGCTTTGGAGGCTTATGAATATGAAATTTACAAAATCAATCTTGTGCCTGGCGCTGTTGATTGCCGCCTGTGCTTGCATTTTCGCGATTCAACCGGCGATGGCGGAGTCCGGCTATCAGGTCGTAAAAACCATGACGCTCGGCGGCGACGGTGGTTGGGATTACATCTATGTCGACGCTGCCGCGCACCGCGCCTATGTCGCGCGCGCGACGCATTTTCAGGTCGTAGATCTTGAGTCGGGCAAAGTTGTCGGCGACATTCCTGACACCAAAGGCGCGCACGGCGTCGCGATCGTTCCAGACCTCGGGATCGGCTTTACCAGCAATGGCCGCGAAAATTCCTCCAGCGTGTTTGATCCGAAGACGCTGCAGGTCTCGGAGAAGGTCAAGACTGGGGAAGGTCCTGACGCGATCATCTATGAGCCGTTTTCTAAAATGGTCTACACCATGAACGGTCATGGTAAGAGCTCATCGGTGATCGATCCAAAAACTCGAAAGGTGGTCGCTACGATCACTCTGAGCGGTAAGCCTGAAACGCCGGTATCCGACGGCAAGGGCCGCATGTACATCAACATTGAAGATAAAAACTCTCTCGCGGTCGTCGACGTCAAGACGAATAAAGTGGTCGCCGAGTGGCCGATGGCAGGCTGTGATGAGCCGACCGGTTTGGATATGGATCGGGATGACAGCGTTTTATTTGCGTCCTGCGGAAGCAAGGTGATGGCGATTGTCGATGCCAAGACCGGCAAAATGATCACGACTGTTGCCATCGGAGATGAGAGTGACGGTCTGGCTTACGACGCGAAGAGCAAGGTAGCGGTTTCTTCCAACGGCGAAGGCAACATGACTTTCGTCGGCAAGAAGGACGGAAAGTACGCCGTGCTGGAAACTGTTTCCACCAAAAAAGGGGCGCGCACGATCGCTTTCGATCCGTCGACAAATAACTTTCTCACGGCGAGCGCTGACCTTGGTCCAGCACCCAAACCAAGTACTGAAAACCCGCGTGGACGGCCTATGCCATTGCCGAACTCGTTCGTAATGATCGCAGTCGGCAAGAAGTAAATACCGCGGGCAACCAAGCAGGAGCGATTGAGGCGAAGATGAAAAGAAGAGATTTCCTGAGATCTTCCGCTACGGTGGGGGCTGCGATCACAACTATCGGCGTCCCCACTGCGGCGCTTGCGGCTGTCGAAAGCGCGCCTTGCACTCCTGCTTCATTTCCTCAAACCCCCGGGCTGACGAAATATATCGTCGAATTCGTACGCACCACAAAATTCAGCGACCTTCCGGCGGATGTAATCGAGCTGGGAAAAAAGTCGATTCTCGACGGGCTCGGGCTGGCGCTTGCCGGAGCACGCGCCGCGAACGGCAAAATCTTCCGCAAATATGCGGCTAGTCTTGGGCTCCCTGATCGCGGTGCAACGGTGATGGGGACGAAGAGTAAGCTCACTCCGCGCTTCGCGGCGTTTGCTAATGCGCTAGCGATCCACGTGGAAGATTTTGATGATACCCAACTTGCGGTCGCCAAAGATCGCGTCTACGGGCTGCTCACTCATCCCACTGCGCCGGTGCTTCCCCCTGTTCTCGCATTGAGCGAAGGGGCCGCCACCAGCGCCAAAGATTTTCTTGTGGCTTACCACGTCGGAGTCGAAGTGGAGTGCAAGATTGCCGAAGCGATCTCGCCACGGCACTACCAGGACGGATTTCACACAACCGGAACTGTCGGCGTATACGGGAGCACCAGTGCGTGCGCCAAATTGCGCAATTTCAACGATGAGCAGATGGCGCGCTCGTTTGGGATTGCCGCCAGTCAAGGTGCGGGCTTACGGGAAAATTTCGGCACGATGATGAAATCGTTTCATGCGGGACACGCGGCTGAGGTGGGAATTTTCTCGACCGACCTCGCTGCGATGGGCTGGACGGGAGCGCAGCAAATTCTCGAAGCCGACCGTGGATTCTTTCGTGCCTTTGGCGGCGGCTATGATCCAGCAGCAATCTTTCACAAGCTCGGCAAACCCTGGACGTTCGCCGATCCCGGCGTTTCGATCAAACCGTACCCTTGTGGATCGCTGACGCATCCAGGAATGACCGAGATGCAACGCCTGATTCGCACGGAGAAAATCAAAGCGGCCGACGTGGATTTCGTCGAAGTGGGAACGAACAGGAATATCCCTAATGCCCTGATTCACCATCATCCGACCGACAACCTGCAGGCGAAGTTCAGCATGGAATTTTGTATGGCTATTCTTCTTGTCGATGGCAAAGCGGGACTGCGCGAGTTCACTGACGCTGTCGTCAACCGTCCTGACGTAAAGGCGATGATCGACCGCATCCACTTTGGAACCGATCCTGTGGCCGAGGCTGCGGGCTATGACAAGATGACGACCATCCTCAAGATCCACCTGAAAGATGGGCGAGTCGTCTCAGGCCGCGCTGATTTCGGAAAAGGCAGTCCGTCCAATCCGATGAGCTATGAAGAAGTGGCCGAGAAATTTCAGGGCTGCGCTGAATACGCGGAGTGGCCCGTTGACCGCACGCACAAGATCATCGAAACCGTGAAGAATCTTGAATCATTAGAAGACATGCGAACCTTGATCGAGCTCTGCGCTGGATAAAGCTAAGGCGCCATTCAAAATAAATGAATTAAGGCGATCCGAATGATCAATCGACTCCCAATCTACGCTTTCTCGGTAGCGCTCTCGTTGACCCTCCAATCTTCGCTCGCGGCGCAGACTGCGCCGTTGCGACTGGTGCAGACGATTCCCATGCCCGGCGTTCACGGCCGCATCGATCACATGGATGTTGATGTCAAGGGGCACCGCCTCTTCGTCGCAGGCCTCGAGAATGGCTCGCTCGAAGTGGTCGATCTAAAAGGAGGAAAGTCTCTGCGTAGCATCCCCGGCTTCAAAAAGCCGCAGGGGATTGCATTCGTCGGCACGCTTAACAAGGTGTTTGTCGCGAGCGGCGACGATGGGAAACTGCGCATATTTCGCGCCGATTCACTTGATCTTCTTCAGACGATCGATCTTGATGTCGGCCCCAATCGCGTTTTGTACGACCGCGAAAAATCTCTCTTGTATGTCGGTTATGGCGGAAAAGATGCCGGGAAAGAATATGGCGTGGTCGCGGTCATTGACCCAAAATCCGACAAGGTGATTGCTGAGATAAAAGTGAATGCGCACCCGGCTGAACTGTTGCTCGATAAATCAGGGAAGCGATTATTTTGCTTCGTATCTATCAGCAGCAAAATTGACGTCATAGACACCGAAAAAAGAACAGTCATCGCTACTTGGCCGGTGAGCAGTGAACGGCCCGGCGATGCCGCATTTGACCCGGCCACGAATCGCCTGCTGATTGGGACTCGCAAGCCGCCGCAGATGATTGCGATGGACGCGGATACGGGCAAGGAAGTTTCGGGTCTCCCTACGGTCGATGGGATGGATGGAGTTTATTTCGACGCCAGGCACAAACGCGTCTATGTTTCCGGCGGACGCGATGCCGAGGTCGGATTCGTCTACATCTACCGGCAGAAGGATGCCGACCACTATGAGCAGGTCGGGAAAGTTCCGACGCGTCAAGGTGCTGGAACGTCGCTCTGGGTGCCCGAATTCAACCGTCTCTACGTGGGCGCTCCGGCCCACGATTCGGAGCCAGCGGATGTTTTAGTTTTTGAAGCGGAGCCGTAGCTTTGTGACTTAGTCAGTTGACACTTGATTCCGAGGAGACACGGTGAAACTCGCAACCCTCTTGTTTGCTGTCGTCGTGGTTGGTGGAGCTGCAATTTATTCTGCGCATGGCCAGAGCGGCGACGCTCCTGCAAAACGGGATTTATCGGCGCTTCAGTTGGAAGAGCAGATTCCCGTCCCACACGTGGCTGGGCGCCTTGATCACTTCAGTGCCGACGTAAAGCGTAAGCGTCTTTTTGTTTCTGGGTTGGGCAACAACACTGTCGAAGTGATCGATACTTTCCAGGGTAAGGTGATTCACAGCATTCCGGGACTTCGTGAACCGCAAGGGCCCTTGTATGTTCCCGGTTTCGACAAGCTTTACGTTGCCAATGCTGAAGACGGCAAAGTGCGAGTGTTCGATGGCGCCACCTACGCCTTGAAGAAGACGATCGATTTCGGTAAAGATCCCGACAATCTACGCTACGACGCGGCTAGCAAAAAAGTTTTCGTCGGTTTTGGTGAAGAGGATGGCGGCATCGCTATGATCGACCCGGCGACCGACGAGCGCGTCGGCGAAGTCCTGAAGACAGAAGGCCACCCTGAGTCCTTTCAGGTTGAGGCGTCGGGTGAGCACGTCTTTGCGAACGTTCCGGACGCAGGGAACGTCGTGGAGTCGATTGACCGGAAAACTGGCGCGGTGACCAAGTGGCCGCTCAAAGGATTGAAAGGGAACTACGCGATGGCGCTGAATGAGGCTGACCATCGCCTTTTCACCATCACGCGCAAGACGCCCATGATGGTTGTTCTTGACACGACCAACGGCAAAGAAATCGCGCGCCTGCGAGCCGCTGGTGAGTGCGATGACGTTTTCTTCGACGAATCCCGGAAACGTATTTATGTGATTGGCGCCGAGGGTTTCATCAGTGTGTTTCAGCAGAATGATCCTGATCACTACGAACTGGTCTCGGCAGTTCCGACTGCGATCGGCATCCGCACCGGATTTTTCTATGCCAAGCGCGATCGACTCTACACGGGCGTTCCAGCGAAGGGAAGTGATCCCGCCCAGGTATGGACATTCGAGGCTGAAGACTAATTTCGATTAGAGAACGATCGCCACTCCCGTTTCTCAGCGAGTTTCGAAGGGTTCCGATTTTTTGGAGGCGTAAGAAATTGTGAACTACGGAGCTCTTTTCCGATCGGCGGTGCTGACGTTGCTGAGAAACAAGATGCGCAGCATCTTGACTGTTCTCGGTATCACGATTGGCATCGCCGCGGTCATTTGCGTTGTGGCTATAGGCAACGCCGGACAGGCAAGAGTCCAGCAGCAACTAAATAACCTCGGAGACAGCCTTGTTTGGATCGAAGCCGGCGGTCGCGCTGTCAACGGCGTCCGCACGGGCACGCACGACACCAAAACTCTCGTGATGGCTGACGCCATAGCCATCAAGAACCAGGTTTCGCTTATCAAAAGCGTCTCGCCTAATGTCGACGATCCCGTTCAGGTGGTCTACGGCAATCAGAATTGGCACACATCTTATCGCGGAGTTACGCCGGAATATTTCGACATCAAGCGCTGGTATGTCGATCAGGGAGCGGCCTTCTCACAAGATGACGTCGATCGCGCGGCAGATGTTTGTGTGATCGGTAAGACGGTCCGCGATCAGCTTTTCGGCGTCGAACCGCCGATTGGCAAGGTCATGCGGGTTAATGGCCTTCCATGCAAGGTGGTTGCGACGCTCCATCCGAAGGGCCTCTCGCTTTCCGGTCAGGATCAGGATGACACCATCATCCTGCCGTACACCGTCGCGCAGAAAAAACTGAAGGGCGTCGATTGGCTGGACGATATTTTGTGCTCAGCTGTCTCGCAGGATTCCGTGAAGATCGCGGGCCAGGAGGCCAGCGCCGTGCTTCGCGATCGCCACCACCTCCGTCCGGAAGAAGATGACGACTTCAACGTCCGCAACCCGGAGGACATTATTCAAGCGCAACTCGAAGCCAGCAAAACTTTAACTATTCTGCTGATTGCGATTGCTTCCGTCTCCTTGATCGTTGGCGGCATTGGAATCATGAACGTCATGCTCGTGTCGGTCACCGAGCGCACCCGTGAAATAGGAGTGCGAGTTGCGGTGGGTGCAACGGAACAGGCCATTCAACTTCAGTTTCTTGGCGAATCCATCATGCTGAGCCTGGTGGGAGGAGCGGCCGGCGTGCTTTTCGGGGTTCTCGGTTCTTACATGGTCGGGCAAACTTTGGGCTGGCCCATCCAGATGTCTCTGGAGTCGATTCTGGTGGCGGCTCTTTTCTCGGTAGCGGTGGGCGTGTTTTTTGGATACTACCCGGCACGCAAAGCATCTTTGCTTGATCCGATAGAAGCGTTGCGGTACGAGTAGGTCAGGTATTCATGAAAAATAGTAAGTGGCTGATCGTCGCCGGGATCTTGATTGCAGCGGGTGTTTTCGTCGCGCTCCGCTTTAGGCATGGAGCGCAAGCGCAGCATTTCACCGCGAAGGTCGAGCGCGGAGCGATTCATGATGTTGTTGAAGTGACCGGCACGATTAATTCTGTCATCACCGTGCAGGTTGGGTCGCAAGTTTCGGGAACGATTGCCAAGTTGAACGCTGATTTCAATTCGCGCGTACGAAAAGGCGATATTGTCGCTCTGATCGATCCGGCCTTGTTCAAGGGTGCTCTGCTGCAAGCTGCTGCAGATCTGAAAAATGCCAAGGCGAATCTGGTCGCGGCTCGCGCAGGTCTGGAAAAGGCGAAAGCAGCCCTCGTCCAGACGAAAGCCGACTATGACCGGGCTGTTGGATTGGCCCGCGACGGCGTGATGAGCCAGCAACAACTTGACCTGGCGAAATCGAACTACGACAGTGCCAACGCCTCAGTCAGCGGCGCAGAAGCCAACATCGCTCAGGCGGAAGCCGGGATCAGCCAGAAGGAAGCTGCGGTCTCGGTCGCCCAAACGAATCTTGATTACACCGTAATTCGTTCTCCGATCGACGGAACAGTTGTAGCTCGCAACGTGGATGTCGGCCAGACGGTCGCGGCATCTTTGCAAGCTCCAACCATCTTCACCATCGCGCAGGACCTCACGAAGATGTGGGTGTATGCCAAAACTGATGAGTCGGATGTCGACAACATCAAAGTGGGGAAGACCGTCACCTTCAAGGTTGATGCGTTGCCAAAGCAGATTTTTCAGGGAACGGTGAGCCAGGTCCGGATGAACCCAACCATGGTTCTCAGTGTGGTGACCTATGACACCATCATCGAATTCGCCAATCCCGAGCTGAAATTGTTTCCTGGCATGACGGCCTACGTGACCATTCCGGTGGCAACCGCTCCGAATGTAGTCAAAATCCCGAATACAGCTCTGCGCTACAAGCCGCCAATTGCGCCGGAAGAAGTTCTCGCGTTTTACAAGCAATATGGAATCGACGGAACGGATGAGCAACGGGCTGCGATTAAGCCAGCCTCGGCAGAAGAGACCACGACGGCGGCCTCGGCGCAGAACCTGCCGCGAACTCCTAAAGCGGAGTCTGCAGTGGTATGGAAACTGCACGCCGATAAGTCCATGGAGCCTGTGAAAGTATCGCTCGGCATTACCGATCACGCTTTCACGGAAGTAATGGCTGTCATCAAAGGAGATCTGAAAGAGGGAGACGACGTGATCATTCGTTCTGTTTTGCCCAAGACTGACGCTCCCGGTACTCTCAAGCACTAGACTCGCTTCCTAACGAAAATCGTCATGGGATCCGCACCGCTCATCAACCAATCCGGTACAACGTCCGCCGTTTCCCAGGCCGAAACGGTCATTCGAGTTGAGGAGGCGCACAAATACTACGAACTCGGCGAGACTCGCGTCCACGCACTGCGCGGCGTCAGCGTGGAGATCAAGCGCGGAGAATTCTTGGCCATTATGGGCGCGAGCGGAAGCGGCAAATCGACTTTCATGAACACGCTGGGGTGCCTGGACCGGCTCTCCACGGGGAAATATTTTTTGGAAGGAATCGATGTCTCGTCGCACGACAAGAAGGCGCTGGCGCTCATCCGCAATCAGAAGTTAGGGTTTGTGTTTCAAGGTTTCAACCTTCTCTCTCGCACTACGGCGCTTGAAAATACCGAACTGCCCGCGCTTTACACGAAAGTCGACAAGGCCGAGCGGCGCAAGCGCGCTTCGGATGCCTTAGCTATGGTCGGGCTTGCTGATAGGGCGCACCATTTTCCATCGCAAATGTCCGGAGGGCAGCAGCAGCGTGTGGCCATCGCTCGTGCGCTTGTGAACCGTCCATCTATTCTTCTTGCCGACGAGCCCACGGGAAATCTCGACAGCCGTACATCGGTAGAGATCATGGAAATTTTTCAAACTTTGAACAATCAGGGACTCACCATCGTGTTAGTCACACACGAACCAGACATTGCCGAATTCGCCAAGCGTATCCTCATCTTTCGCGATGGGAAGATTAAGAAAGACGAGCCAGTATTGAAAAGACCAAATGCAACTGAGGTTTTGAAGACTCTGCCGAAGCTTGAGGACTAGCCGAGCGCCGACAGACGAAACAGTCTAATAGGTAAGTAGAATGCGGCGGCCTGCTTGGTGACGCCCGCGCCGCCGCACAAGACGGTTGGGATTACGTGATGATCACGGTCTTCGGGTTAGTCAAAGTGCGGTGAGCATCCCCGTGACAACCGCTGGTTGCATAGCCGTAACTAGTGCCAGGCGTATTTACGAGAGTAGTCGTGTAGGTCCCAGGGTTGCTTCCAGATTTGCCGGGCACAGTGAAGGAGCCAGCCGGAGTCGAAAACGGCCAGACTATGTTGGTATCTGGAGATGGCGAGACTGTGACAGCTCCCACATTTTCGTTTTTGAGGGTGATTGGCGTGTCGTGAACTCCTGTCCACGATTGACTGCATACTTCCTTGTCGCCGCCTGGCATAAGTTTCCTTTCGATTGAGCCGCCGAGATTTCGACGCTTTGCATTGGAAATTTGTTTTAGTAGAAGCCCGACCGCTTTCTTAAAAAGCCCGACGACTAAGACGACTAATGTGAGGCTTGACTCTTGCCCGCGATCTCCTGATATTGCGGGTTATCGACCAGATTATGAAATGCAATGGAGTCGCGAAATTTGCTGGCGGAGTATCCAGCTCGCGTGGCCTTCGTCATCCACTCCAAAGCAAGCCCGGTTTCAGCGAGCTGATTATAGACTCCAGCGGCACTTGCCAGCAGCTCTTTTTCACCATGCCCATACTGCAAGGCCTGACCCAGATAATCCAACGACTGCTTCTTGTCGCCCAACATCGCGTAATACTGTGACAAATCGCTCAAGACATCGGCGTCGTGCGGATTCACTTTCAGATCGGCAGTCGCTAAATCAGCCGCCTTGCGATACGAGTTGAACGCCTGCGGCTTCGCTCCCGCGTAGTATTGTGCTGCACCGAGATTGCCCCATGTAACGTATTGTTTGGGATCGAGTTTGACCGCCTGCTCGTAAGCTGCCGACGCTTCTTGCAGTTTTTGCAATCCGAAGTAAGACGTGCCTAGATTTGTGTAGCCGCCGTAGCTCGGACGCAGCGCAATTGATTTCTTAAGCGGTGCAATAGCTTCGAGATATCGACCAAGGTCATTGTAAGTCCCACCGAGATTTACAAAGCCTGCATAGTTTTCTGGAGCTAACTCTGTCACTTTGCGGAACATCCCGATGGCTTTTTCGTACTGGCTGCGCCGGTAATAAAAACCGCCCATATTGTTGTAGGCAAAATAGCTTTGAGGATGGGCGTCAACGACCCGCTGATACGCGCTCTCGGCATCTTCGATTTTCCCTTGATGCTCCAGAGAGGAAGCTAGTCCGATCGCCGCGCTTTCATTTCCAGGTTCGAGTTCGACCGCGCGTTGGAACTCTTCTGTTGCCTCGCGATTCTTGCCCGTACCACCATAGATCAGGCCCAGACAAATGTGGCCTGCTGCGCCTGCGCTGCCCAGGGTCACGGCGCCTTCGCACTCGGCCTTGGCTTGATCGGTCAGCCGCTTATCTTTGGTAAGTGAATATTTGCGCCAGAGAGCCTCGCCCAGACTGGCTTTGGCAGTGCCGAAATTCGGATCGAGCTTGAGTGCCTCCTTGTTCATGACGATGGCGTTGTCGAGGTTTTCTAGCTTGGTGTAGTCGACGAGGTATCCACGTGCCTGTAGATAATAGTTATAAGCAGCAGGAATGGTAGTGCCATGAACTTTGAGTAAAGTTTGGTCTTCGGGCCGGAGCTTGATTTGGAGAGCCTCTGCTGCGCCTTGCGCCACGTCGTCCTCAACGGAAAAAACGTCTGCGGCCGGAACGGTAACTGAATTTCCTGCGATTGAGTTGCCGTTGGACGCATTCACCAACGAGTAGGTGAAGCGCACGAGGTCGCCGGTCTGCTCCAGGCTCACAGACAGGCCGGCATTGGCGCCGAACTGCTGGCTCGCTTCTTTCAGCGTGGTGAAACCTTTCTCGCGCAGATTGCGCTCTGGGATTATCTCCAGCGAACGATTATCGGCAAGGCTCGAAAGTTTTGCGCCCACGCTTTCGACCAAGCCTTGCCCGATCGCCGTAAGTCGCGGATTGCCGCTGACTGGAGCGAAAGGGAGAATGGCGAGCACTTTGAGTTGCGGTATCTGATGGGCGACTGCAGTTGCCGCAATCGCAGAGGGCTGAGACCGGGAGCGCGATTTGAACCAGACAAAGCCTCCTAACGCGACTAGAAGGATGCCCATCACGGCGACCGCCGCCAGCAGCGGTGTTCGTGATTGCTTGACTGGAATCGACAACGACGATCGCGAAGCCTCTTCAATGCTACGGCGCAATTCTCCGTCGGGAATGTCACGCCTGGAACCAGACGGGGCCGCAACCGTAGTGGTGGAGGCCAGCGTCGTGCGAGCCGCTTCGAGGTCCCGCATCATCTCGGAACAGTTTTGGTACCGCTTCAACCGATCTTTCGACAGCGCTTTGTAAACGACGCGCTGCAATTCGAATGGCAGGCCGTCCAGCGATGCGGGAGGGTCATTCAGGACGGCTAAGAGCGTTGCGGGCATGGTGTCCCGCTTAAACGGATTCTGCCGCGTCAGCATTTCAGCAAGGACGACTCCGAGCGCCCAGATATCGGCTCTTTGATCGACTCCCTTGTTAAGCGCCTGTTCTGGAGGCATATAGCTCACCGTTCCCGATGTGCCATTGGTAAAGGTGGCGGTCTGCTCACTGACGTAGGCCAGACCAAAATCTACGATCTTTACCAGTCCAGTCGAGCTAAACATTACGTTCGAAGGCTTGATGTCACGATGGACAATGTTGTGTGAATGCGCCTCGCCAAGACCGCGCGCCATTTGCACGGCGATATCGATTGCCTCGGCTGGAGGCAGCGGCCCTCTCATGCCGATCCGGTTGGCTAATGAAGGGCCGTCGTAAAAAGCCATGACGATGAAAGTCTGGCCGTTCGCGTTGTTTTCAATTCCGTAGATGGAGCCAATGTTGGGGTGATCGAGGGAAGAAGCGATCCGGGCTTCCTTTAAGAATCGCTGGCTATCCCTCTCGCTGGCGTTTAACGCCGGAGGCAAAAACTTGAGAGCGACGGTGCGCTCCAGTTTGAGATCGCGGGCGCGGTAGACGACTCCCATGCCGCCCGCACCGGCATGAGCGAGAATCTGGTAGTTGCCGGCGACCACTTTACCGATGGCAAACGAGTTCACAGCTTCGTTATTAGAAATCGCCTGCGGCTCGCCTTCGTCAACCATAGATCATGAAATTCTTACTGTTGCAGAATCGCAGCAATGGTAAGACCTGCGGGGGTTCGTTGCAACAACATCGTGGATTGACCTCACGTGCGCCGCTTAATCTCTTTAGCCCCACATACGTGACGCACGGAGTATCGTCGGCTCGGAGTCGGGGTCGCAACAATGGGCAAAGGTATGTCCTGGGGCATTGCACAGTCGTTGTTTTTCAACTTTTGTTAGCGATGATCACAGTTTGCTTGATAGTCAAAAGCAGACTTAATTTTTGCCTTGGATGGCATTCGTTTCCATCTGCCGAAACGCTCCCGCGCTGCCACGCATCTCAATCAAAGTTTCTAAAAGGAGCAATTATTTATGAGCGAAAAAGATGACAAACATAGCAAGGACTTTCACGAGCTAAGCGGTAAAGAGGGATTGGACAAGATCGCCCATCTGGTTAAAGGAATTCGCATTGCGATGATGTCCACGATTGATGAGAGCGGCCAGATTCACAGTCGCCCGATGGCAACGCAAAACGAGCCTTTCGATGGAACGCTTTGGTTCCTGACACGAAGCACGTCCGAGAAAATTGGCGACATTCAGCATCGCCAGAAGGTCACTCTCGATTATGCCGATCCGAGCGATTCGAAATACATCACGCTTCGCGGGACCGCATCCGTCAGTCGTGATCGCAACAAGATCGAGAAGATGTGGAATCCGATGTTCAAAGCATGGTTTCCAGGTGGCAAGGATGATCAGAAATTGCGGTTCTGCGCGTCGATATAAAAGAAGGCGAATACTGGGAAGCGAACAGCTGCAAGATCATCATGGGTATTCGGTACGTCGCGGCGGCGGTGACAGGCGGCGCTGTTTCGGTGGGAGAAGCCGGGCATGTAGAAGTTGCTTGACCATTTCTTCGCGAGAGGGCGGGCCCGGAGCGGCCCGTCCACTCCCTCCACTTATGGAGGTTCGCCTTTCGATGACAGCGCGAGCAGGTCACCTTCGTGCCATTCCTACCCTTTTCTCCACAGGTTCCACCTGCTTGACACTTGCGTTTTGGTACACAGCTTTCTGATAATCTAACCAGAGAGTTAACAGCCGTGTATCGCTATAGCCGAGCGGATTTGCAGCGAATTTTGCGTTTATCTCCTCGCCAGCTTCAGACCTGGGAGAAGGCGGGATTGGTGAGCGCGAGCCAGGACTACTCCTTTTTCGATCTGGTGCAGATTAAGAAAGTCCGCGATCTTTGCGCCCAGCGCGTGCGTCCCGCCGTCATCCGGCAATCGCTTCAAGCCATGCAGAAGCAGGTTTCGGGCATGGAAAATCCACTGCTCGAGGCAGGTACCTACCAGAGTGGGAAGCGGGTCGCTTTTCGCCACCAGGGCCGGCTACTGGAGCCGATAGCCGGGCAGTTCATGTTTGATTTCTCCGCGGAAGAAAACAGAATGATGAACCGGCCGCTCAAAGCTGGTCCTGAGCTTGTAATCAGCGATGTTGCTGAACTTTTTGCGAGTGGGATCAAGCTGGAGGAGAATCCATCTACGCAAAGCGAAGCGATTGCAACTTATTTGAAAGTTCTCGCTACCGACCCTTTACACGCGGCCGCGCACATTAATCTCGGAACCCTCTACTACAATCGCCAGGACTACACGCTCGCGGAGCGCCACTACCGGTCGGCAATCCAGATTGATCCCCGCTACGCGCTGGCGCATTTCGATTTAGGTAATGTGCTCGACGAAACCGGACGGGTGCACTTGGCGATTGACACCTACAAGACGGCGATCCAGCTTGCGCCAACTTACGCGGATGCCCATTACAACATCGCGCTGGCGTATGAAAAAATCCGCGAGCCCCGCAAGGCTTTGCAGCACTGGCGCGCGTACGTCAAGCTTGACACTGCGGGGCCATGGACGGTGCACGCAAAGCATCAGATCGCTCGCATTCTACAAGCAGACACGCTGAAGCTAGTGCAGAACCGCAAAGCCAACTAGCCTTCACTTCACTTCACTTCACTTACCCTGTTAGCGGCCTAAACGAGAAAAGTCTCGGGGTCTCGAATCGGACCTCCGTTAAAAATCTACGCGGCAAAAAAAAGAGCGCGGCTTTCGCCGCGCCCAGGAGGTTAGTTCGCTCAAAACTTTTAGTCGACCGACAACTTGTTATCGACGCTGAAGGCGCCTGGCACAGACAACGCGCGCATTCCGGCGAGATTTTTGTCCATCGTGTTCTCTACCGAGCCGTACAACGTTATATGTCCGTTATTGACGACGATGCGAATCGGATCGGCTGGATCCGTTGCATAGCGTCCCAGGACCGTGTCGCGATAAATTGCGCGCGCCGTTAGCAGTCGGATCGAATCGTCAAACGTTGACACGGGCAGCACCTTCACATCGTTGACAACGTCTTTGACTCCCGGAGTTCGCGCAACGATCGCCAAAGCGGAATCTTTCGGGACGTCGTACATGGTATCCCCAGTCAAAGTCACGACTCCGTCTTTCACGTTCACTGCGACATAGTTGTATGCGTTATCGAAATACCCGATGCGATCGTAAGTCAATTTCTTGGCAAGTTTTGCCTGGAGTTGCGCATCCGACACTTCGTCACCAGTCACGATGACGTCATTTCGTACTCCACTGACGTTGTCAGTCTTTTTCGCTTTCTTAGCTGCATCGAGTTTGTCTTGATAGAGATCGACGCTTCCCGTCAAGGTGACGATGCCGTCTTCCACGGCGGAGTTCACCTTTTGCAGGTGCTTGTCACTCTGAAGCTTGTGGCTGACGGCCTGCTGAATCTGCTGATCGTTACGGCCAGTTGCGGCCATTGCAGTCATGCTGAGCAGGACGAGCAAAGCCATTGTGAACGCAGTAAATTGCTTTTTCATGGTTGCCATCCCTTCGTTTTAATTCTTGTTTTCAAAACTACGTTGTATATAGATAGATGCGTCGGAGGCGCTCCAGATGCGGGTGCGGGAGAAAGTTTACAAACTATTACAAGCGGCTATTTCGGTTTGTAACATTCTTGTATCGCAATTGTGAATCAAGCGATTGACAACTGCTCGTTATAACGAATAATCTCGCCATCATGCTTGGTGGTTTGCTAGCCGAACTCAAACAAAGCGTCCCATTTCGCAGCCGCGAAGAGGAAGCCTATCTCGCCTTGTTGCGCACCGCGGATTCCCTACAGACTCAAGTTGAGGAGTGGCTGAAGAAATTTGGACTCACCGGCACGCAATACAACGCGCTGCGTATCCTTCGCGGAGCGGGCGGACAAGGCTTGCCGTGCAGCGAGATTGGCGACCGCATGATCACGCATGATCCTGACATTACACGCCTCCTTAATCGACTGGAAGAACGGGCCTTGGTCCGAAGGATGCGCGCCAAACATGATCGGCGTGTGATTTGCGGAATCATCACTCCCGCCGGTCAGAAGCTCTTGCGTCAGATCGATGGCCCGTTGGACAAGCAAGGGCGCGCGATGCTCCAGCATGTCAGCCAGGAGAACCTGGCGCGCTTGACCGCACTTCTAGAACTTGTTCGTAACGGCGGCAAAGCCCCACAGTGAGGCGTGGTCTTCTAGAGAGCTTTCTGAATAATCAGGATCGGCGTCGGCGCTTTCCTTTGGCGTTGGCGACAACTGCTTTTCTCTTTCCAGCCGTTTTCTTAGGGAAAACTCGCGCAAAGATTTTGTCGATGTTCTTCAATTGCCGCTTGAGATCAAAAGCCTTCTCGATCTTGGCGCGAGGCACGCGTCCGCCAATCTCGGGATCGTTGACGATCAGGTCGTGGAAGTTCAGATTCTCTCGCCACGCGCGCATCGCGTGACTTTGGACTAACCGGTAAGCGTCTTCACGCGAGATGCCGCTCTCCACAAGATCGAGAAGCAACTGGCCGCTGAAAACCAAGCCGCGAGTGCTATCGAGGTTCGCCTGCATGCGCTCAGGGTAAACGAACATGGTATCGATCAAGTTGGCGGTCTTGTTTAGCAGGTAGTTGGTGAGCGTTGTCGAGTCAGGGATGATGACGCGCTCGGCAGAGGAATGAGAAATGTCGCGCTCGTGCCAGAGAGCAACGTTTTCAAACCCCGCCTGGGCATTTCCGCGGACGACGCGAGCCAGCCCCGAAATCTGTTCGCTGGTAATGGGATTGCGCTTGTGCGGCATGGCCGACGAGCCTTTTTGTTTCTCGCTAAAAAATTCTTCAGCCTCACGCACTTCGGTGCGCTGCAGATGGCGAATCTCGGTTGCGATCTTATCGAGTGTGGATGCGATGGTGGCAAGGGTGGCGAGATAAAATGCGTGGCGGTCGCGTTGAATGACCTGCGAAGACACGGCGGCGGCTTTCAATCCGAGCCGGGCGCACATCTGCTCTTCCAGTTCCGGAGTAAGGTGCGCGAACGTCCCCACGGCTCCTGAAAACTTGCCGACGCGCAAGTCTTCGCTCGCCATCCTGAAGCGCTCAATGTTGCGTTGCGTTTCCGAATACCAGTTGGCGATTTTGAAGCCGAACGTGATCGGCTCGGCGTGAATTCCGTGCGTGCGGCCGATCATGGGCGTGTCTTTGAATTCCCATGCGCGGCGTTCCAGCACGCCAGAGAGCAATTGCAGGTCGGCGGAAATCAGCGCAGAAGCTTGCTGGATCAATAGTGCTTGTGCGGTATCGACTACATCGTTCGACGTAAGCCCATAGTGAAACCAGCGGGCGTGCGGCCCGACGATCTCAGCCACTGCGGTGGTGAAGGCAATGACGTCGTGCTTGACCTCGGCTTCGATCTCGAAAATCCGCTGTACGTTGAAGTCGGCACGCGCGCGAATCGCCTTGGCGGCTTCTTTTGGGACGATGCCGGCAGCCGCGAGCGTTTCCGTAGCGGCAACTTCGACCGCCAGCCAGGTACGGAAGCGGTTTTCGTCGCTCCAGATCGTGGCCATCTCAGGCCGGGTATAGCGTGGAATCACGAAAGATTCTCCTCGAGTAGAACAGTGGATTGTAAATCAGAGAGGGTGCCGCTGCCCTATGGGAGCCGGGCATGGCGGGAGAAGGTGGTGGAGGCCGGGCGCTCGCCCGTCCTCCATTGGTTATTCAACAGTGTGTTTCGCGGTGTAGCCTTCGCGGGCGTAGATAACCGGTTTCACATCCTTGCCCTTTTGGTCGCGAATCTTCAGCGGGCTGCCGTCGGGCGCCATCAGTTCGACTTTAAGCTTGCGGTAGGTTCCGTCGAGCTTTGCGTTCGTCGGATGGTAACTGAGGCTGTATTGATTACGAATATCGTCGCCAACCTGATGGAAGATCTCCGGCAGTTCACCCTGGAAGCGAGGGAAGTATGCGCGACCACCGGTGAGGGCGGCGAAGGTTTTCATTTCGTTGTCCGCCTGCAGGTAATCCAGGTTGTTTACCGGGATAATTCCGCGAGTATTGCAGTGATGCACTTCGCAGTATTCCCGAACCACGAAACCTACGCTGATCGGATAGATGGTGATGTCTTTGGTCGATTTGATTTTCTTCAGAATCTTATCGAGATTGATTTTGCTGAATGTGTCGATCCCGGTCGTCACCAGAATCACGTACTTCTTGCCTTCGATGCGGTCGAGCCGATCCAAAGTGTCGAAGGTCGCGTCGAACAGGTTAGTCTCCGAGAAACCGGGGATTCGAAGCTGGTTTAGTGCTGCGACAACCGCACCCTTATCTTGCGTGAAGTCTGCAAGAATCTGGGGCTTCATGTCATACGAGATCACGGCAACCCAGTCATCCTTCTTCAGGGTGCTTGCGAACGCGTATGAAGCACGGAGCGCTTCTACCTCAAAGGTGTAGTTGGTCGAAGCGAACTCAACCAAAAGAACAGCGGTAATCGGCGCCTCGGTCTGGTTGAAATTTGAAATTGTCTGCGGATTGCCATCTTCCAGGATTTTGAAATTCTCTTTATGCAATCCGGGTATGGTCTGCCCATCCTTGGTCGTCACGAGAACATCGAGGTTGACGAGGGGCACTTCTACCCGAATCGAGTAGTCGGGCATGTTCTCAATTTTCTTCGGCTTTTCGGGCGCGGGCGGAGGGGGCTCCTCTTTTTTCTTAGGAATGACGTACGGCCCGACGTCGTTCTGCGGCCCGCCTGCTGCAGGCGGCGCATCCTGCTTGTTGGGGTTCGGCGGAGGCTGCTGGGAGGTGTCTTGCGCGTGCGACGGAGTTACTTTAGTAACTACCAGCAAACTCGCCAAGCCAAACGTTATCAGCCACTTGCGAGCATAAGTTGCCAACCGCCGGTGTCGGCCGCAGGTAAAAGCATGCATGGGAAGACCTCAAAAATTCCTATGCTAGTATAGATGCAACAACTCTGCGGTTGGGATATTTTGCGGGCCTGGCGGGTCATTTCACCTGGCAAAAATCCTCTCATCGCGCGCGGAGTCAAACGCAAAAATCAAGGTCATTATTGTGACCTTTCGGGGTATTGCATGGGTAGAGCTGCATTCGCACTCAGCGTATTTTTCTATCTAGTGTCTTCCGCGTTTACTTCTGCTCAAAATCCTGCGGCCAAAAACGAATCGCACAGCGCGCTGCTTTTTGTGGGGTCTCCTTCGCCTGTTGTCCCATTGATCATGCCACTTAGCCAGATTCATGAAGGCATGAAGGGGACGGCGCTGACCGTGTTTCAGGGCGTCAAGCCTGAGGCCATGGACGTCGAAGTTCTGGGCGTCATGCGCAATACGAATGGTCCTAAGGGCGACATCATCCTGGTTCGGCTTCGCGGCCAGAAGCCGGAGTACACCGGAGTGGTCGCGGGCATGAGTGGCAGTCCTGTTTATTTTGACGGAAAACTGGCGGGCGCTCTCGCCTTTCGCATTGGAGAGTTCTCGAAAGAGCCGATTGCCGGGGTAACTCCGATTGAAGAAATGCTGGAGATCAACGCACTTGATCGCCGTCCGCCGCCGTCGCGGGCAAAGTTGCCAGCCGTGGGTGGGAAAGACGGCGACGATATATCAAGTGCGAATCACAGCGAATCGCAGCAAACTTCGAGTGCAGTCGAAAATGCGATTCTTCCAACGCGCAAGCTGAACAACTATCTAACACCGATCGATACGCCACTGGTATTCAACGGCTTCTCGGAAGCGACTCTGCAGCGCTACTCATCACAGTTTGCGGCGGCGGGGATCGTCCCAGTCATGGGCATTGGCTCGTCGAGCGATCGCAAGCAACCGGAGCCAATCGAGGCCGGTTCGGCCGTGAGCGCAGTGCTGGTTCGCGGAGACATGGATATTGCCGCCACCTGCACGGTTACATACGTCGATCCGCAGCGCTTGCTTGCCTGCGGACATCCACTCTTGCAATTCGGCGACGTCGATTTGCCGATGACGAAAGCGACGGTGCTGGCCACGCTGCCATCGCCAATGAATGCTTTCAAAATCGTGAATACGACTGAAACAATTGGCGCGTTCGTGCAGGACCGCCAATCCGGAATCATGGGCGTACCGGGTCGTGATTCCAAGATGATTCCTGTCACCGTCGCCATGCACAACGGTCCAGCGATCAAAGAATTTCACTACGAGATCCTGAATAACGCGAAGCTCAGCCCACTCGCCATGATGGCGACCGTATTTAACGCCCTGCACGGCACCAACGAATATGGCGAAGACATTACTTACCGCATGAATGGAGTATTGAGCGTGCGCGGCTATAACGATGTAATCATGAGCAACATGTTCGCTCCTCAAGACAACGGCCAGCCTGCGGCGGCGACGGCTGCGGCTACGATCGGCGACCGTTTCGGGCGCATCTACACCAACGCATTTGACGTCCCAGATATACAAGGTGTGAAACTGGATTTCGATCTGGTTCGTGAGCGTCGTTCAGCGCGGCTTGAGGCTTCGCGCACAGACATGACGGAAGCCCGACCTGGCGATCAGATCATGGTCGAAACCGTAATTCGTCCGTATCGAGGCGAGCGACTGGTGCGGCAAATTCCGATCAAGATTCCAACTTCAACTTCGAAGGGAACGCTGCGTATTCTGGTCAGCGATGGAGACACGCTCGATCGCGTCCATCGTGGCACCCCCATGATGAACCACGGCCTCGGGCTCGCGCCGACGATTGCTTTGCTCAACAAGGAGCGCGCCAACGATCGAATCTACGTCTCGCTGATCGAATCCGACCCGGAGGCCATGATCGCGGACAAGGTCATGCCGACGCTGCCGCTGTCGGTGATGAACGTGATGGAGAACATGCGAGGCACGCAAGACATGGTCGTGCTCGGCGAATCGTCGGTGAGCGAAGCCTTTACCGGGCCGCTCGACTACGTAGTAACAGGGGCACAGATGCTGACGATCAACGTCAGATAGATTGGCATCACCGCCAATATCGTTCGCTCGCGCCATCGCTTGAAATGCGGCTTACTCCGCCCGGGTCTCTGGCGGGGCCCAGATCTCATCGCCATGCAAAACACAGTTTTGCTGTAGAGACGCGGTTCTCCGCGTCTCCCCCTCCGCTTTCGAGACGGCATACGGGGCAAGCCCCGTCTCTACGGAGAGATTTACGGTGGTTACGAGCTAGGTATCTCACGGCCGCCAAAATGCGCTCGCTGCGCTCCGCGTACGCAACAAGTATTCCTGGTTAACAGCAGTAGCTTCGACCAGGAACGGCCGGGCCTGATTGTCGCCACAAATGCTATTCAGCGGATTAAATTAGGGGTATGAGCATTCTCTCTCGAACGCGCTTATGTGTCTCCGTGCCATTTCTGGTTGCGCTCGTTTTTTTGACCATGTGCCGCGCGGACGGCACGCGCACCTGGGAACAGTCGAGCTTTGAAGATTTGCTGAAGGGAACTCCGAAGGGAGTCGCGTTACGCAGTGAGGGTGGCCTGGAACTCGCGCCGTCGTTCAAAGCGATCGCGACGACGCCTTCGACGTATATCTGGTCGATAGCATCTGACGCAATGGGGAATGTCTATGCCGCGGCCGGATCGCCGGCGCGGGTTTATCGCATCGCTCCAAGCGGCGAAGTGACTACGATATTCGAACCGCAAGAGTTGCAGGTACAGGCGGTTGTGGTCGACAAGAAGTCCGGCGTGCTCTACGCAGCGACGGCTCCAGATGGCAAGGTGTACCGGCTTGCGCCCGCCGCAGCAAGAGAAGGCAAAAACTCAGCCACTGCCCAGTCAACCGAAAAGAGCGCGTGGAGCGCCACACCTTATTTCGATCCGGGCACAAAATATATTTGGGATATCGTTCTCGACAGCGCTGGAACTTTGTACGTCGCCACCGGCGATCATGGCGAAATTTACAAGGTCAATGCAGGCGGACAGAACAGCTTGTTCTTCAAGAGTGATGAGGTACACATCCGCGCTCTGGCCGTCGACCCGAAGGGAAACCTCATCGCCGGCTCCGATGGAAGCGGATTGATATACCGCATCGCTCCTAACGGGGATGCATTCGTCCTCTACAGCGCGCCCAAAAAAGAAATCACCGCGCTTGCCATCGATCAGTCCGGCAATATTTATGCCGCTGCCGCCGGAGAAAAACGAGGAAGCACGAGCAGCGCAACTCCGACGATCACTCTCACAACTCCAACGCAGACCTCGCCTGCCCTCGGCGGAAATATTAATGTGACCACTTCGGGCGCGGGCAGTTCGCAATCCACACCTCTCTTAAGCGCATCGAACTTTCCCGCCCCGGGAGTCGGCGCCTCCGGCGGTTCAGAAATCTACCGCATCTCTCCCGACGGCGCTCCGTCGCGATGGTGGAGTTCGCACGAAGATCTTGTCTACGCATTGAGTTTCGACCACAACGGCCGCCTGCTCGCGGGCACCGGCAACCGCGGCCACATCTTCGCTATCAACGGAGTCGATGACTACACCGATCTGGTCAAGGCCAGCACAACTCAGGTCACAGCTTTCGCGCCCGCTCCTGATGGCGGGCTCTACGCTTCAGGCAGCAACCTCGGGAAAGTCTTTCTTCTGGGCCCCGCGACTGCAGCGGACGGCAACTACGAGAGCGATGTTTTTGACGCTCATATTTTTTCCAAGTGGGGTCGAGCCACCATTCGAGGGTCCGGCAACGTCGAACTTTCCGCGCGCAGCGGAAATGTGGACAATCCCGATCGCAACTGGAGTCGATGGGCTCTGGTCGATGTCTCGACCGACTCCGAACTAAAAGTTCCTCCCGCCCGCTTTGTGCAATGGAAGGCCATGTTGCATGCGGGAAATACTGCGCCTCGTGTCGACGAGGTTGTGCTGAACTACCTCCCTAAGAACGTCGCTCCCGAGATCGACGAAGTTGTAGTGCAGCCGGGGTTTCGTTTCCAGGCAATCGCGCATGCAAGTTCGATCGAAGTCGCCACCCCCGGACTCTCACATTCCGAAGCGCCCCCTCCGGCGGTCAAAGACAAGGACTCCGTCGGCATTCGCTGGTCGGCGCATGACGATAACGACGATCAACTCGTGTATCAGGTCTATTACCGCGGCGATGGAGAATCGCGCTGGCTGTTGCTGAAAAATAACCTCACCGACCGTTTCTATTCGTTCGACTCCAGCCTCCTGCCCGACGGAGGCTACACGGTGAAAGTAATAGCGTCAGACGCACCCTCGCATTCGCCCGGGGATTCGCTACAAGCTGAGCGTCTCTCCAGCCGATTTGAAATCGACAGCACCTCTCCCGTGATTGAAGGCTTGACAGCCACGCCTGATGGAAAGGGCATTCACGTCCGCTTCCACGCAAACGATGCTTTTTCTACGGTAAAGCGGGCAGAGTATTCGATCGATGGCAGAGACTGGCAGTTTGTTGAACCGGTGGGCCAGCTATCGGATTCGAAGTCGGAGGAGTATGACTTTCGCGTTCCGGCCCAGCATGACGAGACGCCCGCTTCTAATGCGGTTGGAGAAGACCACGTGGTGGTTGTGCGCGTCTACGACCGCTATGACAACCTTGCCACAGCGAAGACGTTGATTCGCGCGCGGTAGGAGGTTGACCGACACCACCACTTTTCTTGCCATAGACGAGCGGGGAAGAAGCAACGATCAAGCTCACTGCTTGGCGAAGATGATAGAGGCATTCGGAACCGTGCTGTCCACATCCATCATGAAGAAATCTTGAATAGAGCAATTCCTCCCTTGGCCTGAGCATCCCGTCGTGTCCGCCACATAGAAGACAAAGTTGCGGGCCGGAGGCGTGGGCAGCGCAATGTTGCCAACTCCGAAATCGAAAACTGAGTACGTGCCGGTTGCCGTCTGTGGGGTTCCCGACGGATGCGTGGTTTCAGTCAAATTAAAAACGCCTCCCCCGGGCGAAGTCAAAAGCAGGTTAGCGGCGACCGGAGTTACTGCCGGACTTCCGCTGATAGTGGTTGCGGCGGCGTAGGTTCCCGGCATCTCTGAAGGAGCCAGTAGCCCGTTGCCACTGCCTTGCGGATACATAGGTCCGGTCATAACGGCCGAACTACTCTGGTCGAGCAGAAATCCCCGATTCGCCCCGGCCGCATAGAGCACAAAAGGTAATGGAGGCACTACAGGTGACGCTGACGGGTTGCCGAGCAGTTGAATAGTGTAGCGCCCGCTCGTCCCGCTGGCAGCATAAGCGTAGCTCGAACCGGAAGGAGGGAACTGAATGCTGGACAGGATCGTTCCGGCATTATTCTGATCGAACTGACCGGAGAAGTTGCCATTTCCGTCGGCGGTTCCGAGCGTTAGCGCAACGTTCGAATTGCTTCCATTCTTTCCTGTCACTGCCGAGACTGAAGTTCCGTTCAATGCAGCGTTGTTGTAGATGAGGGTGGAATCCTGGAGCACCATCGTTCCTGAGACGGCGGGATGAGTGGAGTCGGACGGATTGCTGATGGCGTAAAGCGTCAGCGGATTCGTCTTGTTCGTTTTGCCCGGCGGCGAGAAACATATCAAACTGCAATGGCGTTGTGCCCGGCAAGTTCCAACTCATATGCCACATGTTGGCAACGGTCGGGTCTGCAGAGTAAGTTCCGGTCAAGGTACACGGCGCGGTGGAGCAAACGCTGTTACTGCTGTTTCCGTCGTAGTTCACATCGATCTGGCCGTTGGAGATAGTACCGCTGCCATTCGTCGGAAGCACGCCTGCATAGCCGACGCGGCTGCCGACGACATCCGTACCTGTAAATCCGAAAGCATAGGCCTGGGTTCCCGCGAAAAGCCCGGGCCCGCCTGACTTCTGCGCGATGCCGGATCCGGTGCCATGTCCGTCCGCTTCGATCAGTTGAAGATCGCCCGTGCCATCGAGGACAGCCTGAAAAGAATTTGGATAAACATTGGCCGGCAAAGTTAGCGACAAAGTTCCAATGTTGTTGGAGTCATTAGGGTCGGCGTTATTAGGAGTGTAAGAACCGCCAGTGATGTTATAGCGCGCCGGGGAAACGGTCAGCGAATCTTCGACACCACTTGAAATGACCCCATTCGCGGCAATGAAAGTTCCCGCGACCTCCACCGGATGGTTGCTGCTGTCATATCCATGAAATTGAAAAGCGTAGGGGCCGTTCAGTCGCGAAGGCGCGAGCTGGATTCTGGCGCTCGTGCACGAACTGGTAATGCAACCAGTGGGCTCGGTCAACGACACGGCCGAGATGGTGACGCAATTTCCAGCGCAGGAATCATTCGCCGTATAAGTAGCCAAGCCGGAAGTATCTGAGACAAAATTGCGGCAAGCGCTGCCGCCTGCAGTGCAGGTCCAAGAGAACGTCTGCGGAGCATCGTCAGGCACCGCCCACGTAGCGAAGCGCTGCGTCAAACCGTTCGCCACCGTCAATGGTGTTGGCGCCACGTTGGTGGTGATGTCGATAACTTTGAGGATTATCGCGCCTGATCCAAAAGTGTTAGGCAACGAGGCCGTGACCGTCGCGGTCCCGGCAGATGCTGCTGCAACGTAGACCGCTGTCGCCGGAGTGGTCGCCGGCTGGACGGGAGTGATCGTTCCTGGGCCACTGACGCTCCATACGACTGCCGTCTTAGCCGAATTAAAGACCGTCGCTGTTAGCGTTACAGTTTGAGTGGGATAAAAGCGAAGTTGGATTTACTGTGATCGGCGAAGTGAGGGCGACTTGTATGGTGGGTAATGGAGGGCCAGTCCCGTTGCCGCCTTTAGCGCAACTCGCGGCGAGGGTGAGACTCAACAATCCGAGCGCAAAAACAATTTTCTTCATCATAATCGGGGATCTCGGTTGTTCCAAATCGAAGAAAGCTTGCCGCAAGTGAGTGCCGCCAACAGGTGACACTAACACTGTAAGTTCGATTTGCGCGATTTCAAGTCAATTATGGCGGGGAAACCTGGGCAGGAACCTGCAATCGCACCGTTGGACATAACAAATGCTGCGATTCGATCTAACTTAGAGGGACGCTGTGAAGTCAGTCTTGCGGCGCAGAGGCTGACGCCGTTTCCATCGAGACTTTCTTAGCAATCGCCAACAACGGAAGCAACTGCTCGGCGGTAATTCCGAGGGTACCGCCTGAGAAGCCATCGATGTACGCAGAGTTAATTCCTACCACCTCGCCTCGCAAATTCAGCACCGGGCCGCCGCTTCCGCCGCGCGCTGTTGGAGCGTCATAAATGAGCTTGTCTCCGCTGACATCGCCGATGTGTCCGAAAGTTGCGGATGGACGAATCAAAGATAAGGCTGCTAACTCGCCGGCCGTTTCTGCGTTGTCCGGATGCGACGAAAGGCGCTCGTAGACCAATGCCGGAGACTTCGCCACCATCCCTGTAACTCCCATCGGGTAAGCGAGCACACTGACACTCTCGCCGACCTGCGGCAAAGCTTGTGCCAACGTAAGAGGCTTGAGTTTCTTGGTAAAGGTCGTTTCCTCAAGATGGAGAACGGCCAGATCACCGTGATCGGAAATCGCGGCTGCTTCTAACTTCACCGGAATCGGCGAGCCGGGGAAGTACGCCTCCAGCTTTTCCAGAACGGGGATTCCGCCTTGGCGCAATTCGACTGCGACCTCACGATCCCCAAACCAGGGCTCAGCCACGTGGCGATTGGTGGCGATCAGCCCCGGGGCTACTACAAAACCCGTCCCCGCGACGCGAGCGCGAAAGCTCTGCGGCCTGCCCGAGAGGTGATAAATGCCATAGATGTATGCCACTGATTCGCGGGCCTGATCGACTGTTACGGCTGAGAATGTCAGGTTGCGCTGCTGCATGTTTTGCTGGGCGTCGCGCTCCTGCTGCATATCGGCGACTTGCTGGGTGAGCTGGTGAACCTGCAGCTGGAGTCCGGCCGTTTCCGGCGGAGCGTAGTAGTGAGCGGTCAAAAGGGCTCCCACCAGCGCCAGGACGCCGAGCAGGCCCTGCACAAACCCCTGCCAGGTGTCGACTAACTCGTTTTCGACGTTCTCTTGATTGAACATGGCCCAAGGCCCAGCATGGCGGGGGTGCCGGGTGACATGACTATCCTCACCGATAAGCGGAAGGATGAACAGGGTACAGAAGTCGGGCGGCAAACGGCCTATGGTAACTGGAATTTGGGCAGGGGAGACGGGGTAAACCCCGTCTCTACAACGGGTTCAGTCTTTTATGCCGAGCTTTTCTGACATTTCGTCGTAGAGAAAGCCCTCGCCGGGGCGGTAGGGCTGTATCCATTCCCCGTCGATCACGAACTGCGGGATGGCGCGTTTTCCGGTCTGTTTCACGACCTCATCGGCGGCGCCGGGGGTCACTTCGATGTTTATCTCGGAGTAAGGGAGCTTGTGCTGATCCAGAAAGCGCTTGGCCTCGCGGCAGTCAGGGCACCAGGGGGCGGAATAGACGGTGATTTCCATAATTTTAAGGTCTTGGCTTGGATGCTCTGGATTGGGGAAGGGTTCGTGAGTCTGAGATTACGAAAGTGGGAACTAATTGCCTCGCGCTCTCACACTTTGTTCAGTTCGTGGAGGGTGCGCTCGTTCTCGACATTGCCGGTGTTGAGCGTGGTAGCCGGTTCAAACAGAACCACCCAGCACTCCTGCTCGGCCACGGGACGATGCTCGACCCCCCGAGGCACCACAACGAACTCTCCCGTCTCGATCCATTCCTGGTGATCTTGGTACTCCATGCGGAAGCGGCCTTTGACTACCAGGAAAAGTTCGTCCTCGTGGTCGTGATGATGGAAGACAAATTCATCTTTAAGCTTCACGACTTTCACATATTGGCCGTTGAGTTCGGCGGCGATGTGCGGCTTCCAGTGCTCGTTGATCCGGGAGAACTTTTCGGCGATGTTCACTTTGGGCATGGGCACCTCGGGAAGACGAAATTGCCTTTTCTATCATAGCCTGCGTGGCATTCAAGCAATTGGATCTTGACCAAAATTTAGAGGCTTTGACAAGGCCATGAATTTCGATAACCCAAGCGTCGCTTGGGTTATACTGTTTCCGTGCGTTCGCTTCGAATTGCTGGCGTCCGCTTCGTCGTCTACTCGAACGATCGTTGGCAAAACGTAAAGACGCGATTCGTCCTGCAAAGGCCAAGCGAGCAGACGTAAAGAAAATTATGAGGGTCGCAGCCCGTCACTTTGAGAAAAAGCGGCATTGTGGGAGAGCACTCATGGCGAAAACTAAAGTTGCCGAAAAGAAAACTGTTCGACACAGGATCGTCACCACGAATGCCGAGATCGAGCGCGCCCTAAAGCGCGCCAAGGCGATGCGACGCGAGCCACTTGTATCCGACGTGGAGTACAGGAAGGGCCCAGGCTTAGACCTGCTCATCCTTAAATTAACTGACGGACGGCGGCATGTGATTCCACGCGAAAACCTGCAGGGTTTTGAATCGGCAACAGAGGAGCAGGTTGAGCGTGTTGAAATTCTCGGCGGGGGGACTGGACTGCATTGGCCGTCTCTTGACGTTGATCTTTACGTTCCTGCGCTGCTCGCAGGAGTATACGGCAACAGTTTATGGATGGCGAAGATCGGCCGGACTGGAGGTTCCGCGAGAAGCGCCGCTAAGAAGACGGCGGCGCGGGTGAATGGGCTAAGAGGGGGAAGGCCGAAAAGCGTGCGCGGGGCATGAATGGAGCAGATACAGACATCTCAATGAGGAGCCGTAGTTATCCTTTTACGCTGACTTTCGAAAAGGACAGCACCGCTGTACCCGCCGTAGGGCGTCCCATCGACAGCGCAGGCCGGAACGTGGTGAAGATCAACAAGTTCTTGAGTTGCGGCAATATGGCCTGGGCGTCGTCGGGCTGGGACAGGATGCGGTAGTCTTCCACGCGCCCGTTGGCGTCGACGTAAGCCTCGACCACGACCGCATCATCTCCCATGTTTCCCAAAGTCGTGCCGAATGCCGATTCCTCGAGTTGCGGTCCCGTGTAGAGCGTCAGCGGGACATCGACGCTGCTGGCCCGTAATTCCGCCGGCAAAGTGAAGAAGCTGAGCAGCAATCCGAAAAAGAGCACGGCGCTCGCCAGGCCGGCGGTAGCCGGAACCATGAAAGCTCGAAGCGCATTCTCCAGTCGCACCGTGAAGCCTTCATACCGCGAACGTTTCTTACGCGCAGCCTCGCGAGAAATCGCGACCCGCAGTTTGAGCGCCAGGTCCGCTGGGGGACGCTTCGGCCCCAGCCTGGCTAACGCTTCCTGTGTGCGTTGTGCGGCTGCGTATTCATGACGGCAAGGGGCGCACTCCTCGACGTGGCGATTGACCAGACGCATCTCAGTGCCGCTTACCCGGCCATCAAGGTAGGCAGAGAACAGCTTTCTCGCGTCACTGCAAAGGATCTCGCCCGCCTTCGCCGACAAAGCTTTTTTGGCAAAAATTCTTCCTATGAAGGTCATGATGTCGCCTCAAGCTTGCCGCCGCGGCTTGCACCGTCCCGAGTAGCTTCTTCTTCTGCGTTATCGAGCGCAGGAGCGATAAGCCCCAATTCCGATGCCACCTCTCGCGCATATGCCGTCAACTTGCGACGCAAGGCGGCGCGCCCTCTGGTGATGCGGGATTTCACCGTTCCCAGTGAGATCGAGAGCACGTCAGCAATCTCCTCATATGACATTTCTTCGATATCGCGAAGAATCAGGGCCGTCCTGTAGGGCTCAGAGACCTGTCGGAGCGCATTCTCGACCGCGATTCGAACTTCGGCGTGAGTGAATTTTTCAAGCGGAGACTCTCCGCGATCCAGGAGCCGTTCTTCTCCAAAAGATTCGTTCTCGCCACTGCTGATCGGATCGATAGGCGTTTCCTTCGCTTTATGCCGAAACCACCAGCGTCTGCGATTCGCCGCCTCGTGCAACGCGATACGGTAGATCCAGGTCTTTAGACTGGACTCACCGTGGAAATGTTTCATGCCGCGAAACACTTTGAGGAATACTTCTTGAGTGGTATCCGCCGCGTCGGCTGGGTCGTTAACAATGCGATAGATGAGCCCGTATATCGGCTTGTGGAATTGCCCGATCAACCAACAGTAGGCTTCTTCGGAACCCGCCTTAAGTTCGGCGATGACCGCGGCTTCCGCGGTCCGAACTCCGATAGCGCTGGCAAGATCGGCCAATGTGGTAGCTCCCGCCATGCTGGCGTCGCTCCTAGATTATAAAGTCAGTTCGTCCCGGGCGAAATTTTTAATTACAGTCAGCAAATCACCGGATACCGCTCGAGTCTTACTTAATTAGACTCCGCGGCAACCGGGAGAGTTCCCGGGTGATTTGCTTGTAAAACTAGCTCGCTACTGGGGTTTCGGACGAAGGCGAGTTCCGAAATAGGGCTTCAATGGCTGGTATGAGTTCGGAGCTCAGATTGCTCTTGTCCAAGCAGCCTTGGGCGCCGACCTGTTGGGCACGTGGCGCTAGCACAAGCGGGTCGTGCTGGCTCATCACCAAAATCTTCGCATTCGTCGCTTTTCGTATGAGCCGGGCTGCGTCCAGTCCGTTCATTCCAGGCATGCTGATGTCCAAAAGGATAAGATCCGGGGCTAGAGCGCTGGTCTTTTCAATAGCTTCAGGACCGTCTTGGGCCTCCCCGCAGACTTCCCACTCAGGGCGAGATGAAATCAGATCGGCGATGCCTGCTCGCACCCCGGCGTTATCGTCGGCTATTAGAATTCGCATGGGAATACCTCAGAAGATTATGCCCGAAATCAGGTTCATCCGGCTGTCTGAAGTTGCTCATTTCCTGGTTGAGTTGCGCTGTCGCGCTCGCCCAGCGGGATGGTAAAGAAAATCGTTGTGCCCTTTTCGTCTGACTTGATGGTCATGTCGCCGCCGAACTGAAGCACTCTCTCGCGCATTCCTCGAATGCCCACGCCCGCTCCTCGGGACTGCATCTCGGTCAGTTTTTGCGGCGAGATACCCTTGCCTTCGTCGCGAACTTCCAACGATGCTGAGTCGGAATTCCGCATTATTCGAATCGTCGCCGTCTTGCTGCCGCTGTGGCGGTGAATGTTGGTGAGGCACTCCTGAACCAGCCGAAACATTACCAGTTCCTTCTCGCGAGGCAACCTGCCGAAATCCTCAGGAATCGCTAGGGTTAGCTCTAACCCGCTGCGCTCCATCAACCCTTGCGTATACCAGCGCAGCGCCTCCGACAGCCCAACTTCGTCGAGCAGCGGAGGGTGCAAAAGATAGGACATGGTGCGAATTTCCTGACTCAATTGCTGCACCAGTTGCTGGCTATCCTCGGCGTCAGCAGCTAGGGCTGGCGAATCCTTGTGCGCGCGTTGCGCAACCCGCGCCAGGTTGAGGCCGAGTGCCGTCAATATCTGCCCGGCGCTATCGTGCAGCTCCCGCGCGATACGACGTCTTTCTTCGTCCTGGATCTCCATCAACCGCTGCGAGAAATTTCGCAGGAGTTGTGACTGCTTCAATACCTCGACGTTGCTCTGCTCCAATTCCCGGGTGCGGGCTTGAACCTCTCCGTCGAGGGTTTCTACCAGAGCCTTGTATTTTTCCTCGGCGCGCTTCATCTCCGTGATATCGATGCCGGTGGGATGCAGGAAGAGAATATTGTCCTCGCGGTCGACAATTGGATGAAGTCTGAAATCTACTATCCGTTCGGTGTCGTCGGACCAGTGATACGTCAGCGACTCCTGATAAGGAATGCCTTCATTCGCAGCTTTAGTCGCCTCTAGTATCTTTGCTTGCGCTTCAGGAGCGTGACGCCACCACGGCGTTTCCCAGAAGAATTTCCCGAGAACCTGTTCTGCCGTGTATCCACAGGCTTCAAGGCATAACTGATTGGCATCGATCACTCTGCCTTCACGGCTCATGATGGCAGCGAACACTGGTGTCTGTTCGAATACAGCCCTGAACTTCGCCGTTGCCGCAATCGCATCGCTGGAATGCTGCCGCTCGCGCTCCTCGACGAACTTTCGTTGCGTGATGTCGATGGTTACGCCCGTGACCCGCAGCGGCTTCCCAGTATCCTCGGCATAACTGAGGTGAGCCATGGATTCAAACCAGCGCAACGATCCGTCGGTTCGGGTGATTCGAAATTCGACGTGATATTCGCTGCCATGCGCCTTGATTAAATCTGCGAGCACTTTGTCGATACGCGGCAGGTCCTCAGCATGAATGAGCCTACGAAATCGATCAGGATCTCCGGTCGTGTCTTCCGGCGGCAGCCCGAAGAGCGTCTGTACCTCAGGCGAGGTGATGAGCTCCCCGGTTTCCAGATTTGTCTCCCAGGTTCCCGAATGAGACGCCCTCTGCGAAAGCCGAAGGCGCTCCTCGCTCTTCCTGATTGCTTCTTCGACGCGCTTACGTTCGGTGATATCGACTAACGTTCCCAGCACTCGCCAGGGAGATCCGTCGGGCTTCGATTCCAATTGGCCGGTGAACTCCATCCACCCGGCTTCGCCACCCTTCCGTAGAACTCGGCCTTGAAAAAAGAAGCGCGCTCCTTCTTCAACCGTGTGCAGAATCGATCGCTCGAATTCCTTCACGTCGTCTGGGTGCAGGTATTTACCCTTGAATTCGCTCGAGGGCACTGGCCCCTGCTCGCGTGGGCGGCCGAAGACTTCGTAAGGCCGGTCATTTTCCCAGCTCATCACGTCATCTTCGATACTCCAATGCCAGATGCCTAGCTCGGCTGCTTCGGTCGCGAGCCGCAACCGCTCTGCTGATTCCGCTATCTCTTCGCGAGTCTCGACGTGACGAGAGATTTCGCGGAAATAGCAAACGATTCCGTGACTTTCGTCGGGAAGGGGAATCCGGTTGACCTGCCACTCATAAATCTCGCGTCCGGAACTGCCATTGCGCCGCAGAATGATCTCTGCCGCAAAATAAGGCTCTCCCGTCTCCAACGTGTGCCGGAATCGTTCGGTGATTTCTTTGGCATCCTCCGGCGGCCACATGGTGCGCATAAGCTCCCCGAAGTCTTGACCCGCCGCGTCAGGAATCGCGGCAAATACGCCGCGCGCTGTTGGATTCATCTCGCGAAGCCGGAAGTTTTGATCGACCAGCAAAACGCCAAGCGGAGCTTCGTTGAAGAGAGTCTCGAATTGCTGCGTACGCTGCCGCAAAGCTTCTTGCGCCTGGCTGCGCACCTGCGCCATTTGCAGATGCGTTTGCACGCGCGCCAGCAATTCGCGAGCGCTAAATGGCTTGATCAGGTAGTCGTCGGCGCCTTGGTCCATACCTTCGACGCGGGCTTCTTCGCCGGCCCGTGCGGAAAGTAAAATAATGGGAATGGTCTTCGTCCTGGGATCGGCTCGCAGCTCGCGCAGAAGTCCGAAGCCATCGAGATTCGGCATCATGACGTCACTCAATACGAGGGCAGGAGCACGCTGTTTCACCGCTTCCAACGCCGCTCTTCCGTCAGGAAGGGCCATCACCTCATAGCGCTCGCTCAAAAGACGAGTGAGATATTGCCGCATATCGGAGTTGTCGTCTGCGATCAAAACCAACGGACGGTCAAGCGCTCGACTGTCACCTTGCGCCTCCTGCGCCGGAACCGGCAGCAGGTCGTGAAGCGGCGAAATCTCGTCGAAATCGCCCGCATTCGATTCCGGCAGCCAGCGTAAGGCCTCCTCTACATACGGAACGGCTCCCAAAGCCGTTGTCGCCGAGCTCCGCGTTCCGCCGATTCGGTCGGCCGGCAGGTGTGCGACGCCAAGCGGCACACTCACGATAAATGTCGTGCCCTTGCCTGCGGCGCTCTCCACTCTCACCGATCCGCCGTGAAGCTTGACGAGCTCTAGGACCAACGCCAAGCCGATGCCACTGCCTTCGTGAGTGCGGCTTCGAGTGTTCTCAACCCGGTGGAAACGATCGAATAGCATCGGCAACTCTTCGTCCGCAATACCTACTCCGGTATCTTTCACCCGCAACTCGGCTTGATCGCCGACTTGCCGCAGACTCACCGCAATCTCGCCTTCAAAGGTGAATTTGAAAGCATTGGAGAGAAGATTGAGAACAATTTTCTCCCACATGTTGCGGTCGATGTACGCAGGCTCTGCGAGTTTCGGACAATCCAATGCCAACGAAAGTCCAGCCTTCTCAGTCGCCGACCGGAACACGCTAGCCAGGTCGGCGGTGAATGCCGCAAGATCGGTCGCCTGATAAACGGCCTGCATACGCCCCGCTTCCAAACGCGAGAAGTCGAGGAGCGTGTTGACCAACCGCAAAAGGCGTGACCCATTGCGATTGACGAGTTCGAGCTGGCTCTTCGCCGCAGGAGACAGATTCGTGTGACTTTTCGCCAGCAACTCCTCGACCGGGCCAAGCATGAGAGTCAACGGCGTACGAAATTCGTGGCTTACGTTGCTGAAGAAAATCGTCTTTGCTTTATCGATCTCCGCGAGGGCTTCAACCCTCTTTCGTTCTTCTTCCGCTGCGCGGACGTTTTGGATTGCCGTCGCAATCTGCCCGGCGATCAGTTCGAAAAAAGTTCGATATTCGGTGTCTAATTTGCGCGTTGGATTTACACCAGCGATAAGGACGCCGACTGCCCCATCCTCACCGTGAGAAGTCACGGGCAGAACGATCGCTTCGCGGAGCGGCTGTTGCGAGGGGCCGAGAGGCAGCCCCTTCAAACCTTGCACGGGAATAATCTGCGATCTTCCCGATTGCGCGACATCCGCGACGGGCCAAAAAACTTTTTGATTTTCGAACTCCGTCAGGCTGACGGCCCCAGGGGTCAGATCCTTCACCCCCTTGGGGACCGCACACGCCTGCTCCAGGCGCGCTTCTTTCTTCTCTTCGTCAACCAGATACAGCAAAGCAAAGGGAACGTCTGCCGGATTTTTTGCCAGTGTATTAGCAGCCGACTCGCAGGCCTTCTCCGTAGTTTTTTGAATGAGCGCGTTTGCTGAAAGTTCCGCCAGCGTCGCCAGACGCCGCGCGTTGATCACCTTGGGAGTGACCTCCGAGGACGGGCAGAACAAACCTGCTACCTCGCCATGCTCGCCGCGAATCGGACTGTACGAAAATGAATAGTACGTTTCTTCGAGAAAATCACCCCGGTTCATGAACAGGCGAAGCTCATCGATATAGGAAGCTTCACCCTTTTCAAAAACCTTGCGGGCAAGTGGTTCGATGGTGTCCCAGATCTCGGGCCAGACTTCTGTGATCGGTCTTCCAAGGGCCGTCGGGTGCTTGGCCATACTCAGCACCTGAATGTAGGCGTCGTTATAGAGGAAGGTGATTTCTTTCCCCCAACCAACCCACATCGGATGTTGAGAATTCAGGATGAGATTGAGCGATGTCTTGAGGCTCTGGGGCCAGTTTTCGATTGGTCCAAGCGGAGTACTCGACCAGTCGTGCCGTCGGATCAACTGCCCCAGTTCACCACCGCCCGCCAGCCATCCCTGTGGGTCAGGTTGACGAGGGTCAGATCGACGAGGATCAGGTCGACGAGACTCAGCACCCTTTTTAGCCTCTTCGCCACTACGCTCTTCGGCACGCTCAGCATCTTCGGACGTGTGGCGTTTGTTTCTCAGACTTTCTAACAGAGGCAACAAAACCCGAACCAAATCGCTCTTAGGCACATAGCCTGAAGCGCCTACGGCTTCGGCTTGCCGTCCTACGGTCGCGGGATCGTTCTGGCTGACAAAGATGATTTTGCATTCCGGCACTTCGCGTCGACTTATTCGCGCCGCTTCGATGCCATCCATACGAGGCATCGAAATATCCATCAGGATTACATCTGGCTGGAGCGCCCGCGCTTTATCGATCGCGTCGAGACCGTCCTTTGCTTCGCCGCAAACTGCCCACTGCGGACGCGAGCTGAGAAGAGTACGCACTCCTTTTCTGACCGCATCGTGATCGTCGACGATCAAAATTCGATCAGGCATTCTCGGTCATCATTTCAGTCTTGCGCGAGATGGGATTTTCCGTTGTGGAGTTGGCGCTAAGGTCGGGTGACCTTTTAGCAGGCGACAATACGAGGCGCAAGATCATCAGCCGAAAGGAGCTCTTTACACCCGAAGGTGAGTTGAAGATTTTTGATACTAGCGGCAGCTCGGAGTTCAGGCATATACAGCGATTTCTGTAGATGCCGCGCAACTATTGGGGTTTCGCCTGATTTGCCGCTGCCGGGTCGGCCGCTGCTGGAGCTGGTTTCGGCTTCGCAGTCTTCTTCTTGGCGGCCGGCTTCTTCACCGGTTCAGTATCGTCTATTACATTCTTCTTCAGCGGGGCAGGAGGCCCGGCCGCCAAAGTTTTGACTTGAACCCGCAAGTGCTTGACCTCGTCTTCTCTGGCGGATGTCAGTTTTTGTACACGCTCGCCAAGAGTTCGCCGCGCGTTCTCCAGGGCGCTCATCTCATTACTTAAACTTTGGAATTCGTCCTTCGAACCGAATGCCCCGGCCGATTCTACGACCGATCCGAACACGTCATAGAGCGCATCGAGATTGCGATAGAGTTTGAAGCTTAAGCCCGTGTCTTCTGGAGCGGCGTTTAGTTGGGTAATGACTTCGGGGAGCGCCGTTTGGAGATTACGCTTCAGGGACTCGACGTTATTTTGCGTCTGTCGTTTCGTCGCGCCGTCTGTCTTCCATTTCTCGACGCGTGTTTTCTGCAAGTCGGCCTGCATGCTCTGTGCGGTCTGCTGGAGCTCGGTAAGAATGCCGGTCAGCTCGTTGACCGATGAATAGGCCACAGGCGGCGCATCCGCCGTTTGTGCAGGCAGAAACGAAGCCGCCAGCGCGAGCGCGCCGGTAAAGAGGAAAGAACGAACCAGATTGAATTGCACCTTCGACATGTTTTGAGTCCCTGAATTTTGATCAAGTTTATCCTAGATGATATTAAATCGCGGCGTCGTGCCTGCAAACAGAAGATCGCAATTTCAGCCGCTGAGTTTGACGGCACGTCAAAGCTAGGCGAGAATTGAAGGACAGCAACTGATTGAAGAAACTGTCTTCGCACAAGTGGGCCTGTGGCGCAGCTGGGAGCGCGCTTCCATGGCATGGAAGAGGTCGTCGGTTCGATCCCGACCAGGTCCACCAAATCTCCAGCCTTTTGATTTGCTCGATGCCACTAAAATTTGCCAAGTCCGTAATGCTGCTGGCTCTCGCTATTTTCGCGTTAGCGGCTAGCCTTCCGGCGAGGGCCGCGGCATGGACTGTTTCCAGCGAGCCTTCGAAATTGAGCAACGGTACACCGGTGCTCTTTCGAGTTACCAGTCAGAAACATTTCCGATCTCTATCTGGAACCTGGTTGAATCACACTCTCGAATTTACCTACGACGCCGCTGCCAAGGACTGGTTCGCTCTCGCGGGAACGAGCTTTGAAACCAAGCCTGGGTCTTACCCGGTGGAATTGCACGCGGAGACAGCCGCAGGACAAGCCATTTCTTTCGAAAAGAAAATTCGGGTCGAACATCAGAGCTACCCTCAGGTGCCACTGAAAGTCGCCGGAAAGTACACGGCGCCAAATCCCGAAGATCAAGCCGCCATCCTGAAAGATAAAGCGACGAAGGCGGACATTTTTAAGACCAGCACTCCCGATCGCAAGTGGAGAGGCTCGTTCGCTCGTCCTGCAACTGCTGACATCTCTGACGTATTCGGAGTGCAACGCGTGTTCAACGGCACCGTGCAGAGTACGCACCAGGGTCTGGATTTCAGAGTGCCAACCGGCACGCCGGTTTCAGCCGTCAATCGCGGGCACGTGATTCTCGCTCGACCGTTATTTTTTGAAGGTAATTGTGTCGTGATCGACCACGGTCAAGGACTTCTAAGTCTCTACCTGCACATGTCAAAATTTTCTGTCAAAGAAGGCGATGACGTCGAGAAGGGGCAAGAACTCGGATTGAGTGGCGGCACCGGCCGCGCTACTGGCCCGCATCTTCATCTCGCGGTGCGTTGGCAGGGTGTTTATCTTGATCCGCAAGCCTTACTGAAGCTGAACCTACCCAACTAAAGCCTGCGCGATTAAAAACTGGAAACTGCCAAGGCTTCTTCCGCTTCCCACACTCCGCCGCGGAAAGCTAGCGTCCGTCCTGAAATTGCGGGGATACGCTCGCCCGGAACGACGATGCCCACAAGGTTCAAGGGATCAGCGGCAGCAACGACGACTCGCTCTGCATGAGAGTTCGCTGCCACTTTCCGCTGCGCGCGCAAAGATTCGACCGCTTCAGGAAGCGCGAATTGCTCCCCCAGAAATCCATCGACAAACCGGCCGCCGCGGATTTCTCCGCGATCTTCGAGCCGGCGAAACGCGATCTGAAGTTCTCGCCAGCGCGGCAGATTTGTTTCTCGCGCAAGCAAATCTCGAAAGACTACTCCGTAACGGCGCAACAACATCCAGCAACACGATTCAGCGCAACCGTCACGATCTGCGCCCTCAGCGTGAAGTATCGACCAGCGCCCCGCCGCATGTCGCGGCTTCCTCACCCTCGCCAGGCCACCAACCGCGGTCTTCGTTGTTACGAGACTCGGAGTGACCAGCGCTCGCAAGTTTTCGAATCCGTCAGCCGTTACGAGACCGGCCGCGACCAGCTCCCAGAGCCCAGTTTCGATCTCTGCTTTGAGATGGTCTGTCGCGCGAACCATATCCGGAAAGAAAAGTGCCCCTCGTTGCTTCAAGATCCGGAGCACGGTTTGCGCAACTGGACTCAAAAACGAAGTCGTGGAATCATCCGCCCCCGGATGACGCGGGCAAAGCCAGTCCGCATCTTCACGAACGAAGAAAGCAATCGGAGCCACCCGGGTAGGGATGACGCGCCGCCGGTTCTCGCGCCCGTTTTCCGCATTGCCGACTGCTTCGAGAGTGGCCGGATGCGGGGACAGGCGTCCCCACCCAACCGCACCCGCCAAGCAAAGTTGATCGAGATGAGCGGGATCGTAGTCGGAAATTCTTCGCGCCAGGATCGAACGTTCCCATTCGCTTGCGGGAATTTCGAATCCCTGCAATTGCCGGATCACTTCCAAAGTTCCATGTTCCCCGCGAACCTGCGTCCCCGGAGCAACATGCTGCCAGCGCAAAAGCCAATTCATGAACTGCGATGCGGTCACCGGAGCAATCTGCTTGCGCAGGGTCGCAACCGTCAACCGGTGAATACGTGCGAGCAGCCGCCGCTCACACCACTCGGTCGCGATCGGTGGAGATGGAAGGTCTGGAACGCGCTCAGAAAAGTGTTCAGAAAGCTGTTCAGAAAGCTGTTCTGGGGAGTGTTCTGCAAAGTGTGGGGACGAGCGACCCCCTTCGTCCAAGCCAAGTGAAGCTCGGCCCCGACCGTTGCTGCTCCGAAACTTGCCCCGCAAAATCGATCCGTTAGCCTCCATGCGAAGAAGCGCCTTCTCGATTTCCGAAGCAGGCAGTCCAATAACGACCCCAATCTCAGAAGCCGAAGTCGGCCCCAGATGCGGCATCCACCCCTGCACCGCCGCCAAGAGAGCCTCATCAACCCTCACCGTAGAGACGCGGCTAGCCGCGTCTCCCACCACACTGCCGCCCTCGCAGTCTGCCGCGGGAGACGGGGCAAGCCCCGTCTCTACAGAATGAATTGCCTCAGAATGAATTGCCGCAGGATGCATAGCTTCGAAGAATGGGCGACGCTCCGCGGCTACCCAGTATTTGCGGCCGTCGCTTTCGGCAATGAAGGCGCGATTTTGATGTTGCAGTTGCTCGAAGAAGAGCGCCCATCGAGCAACGGTGTTCGAGCGATCGTGCTGCAAGCCGAAAGCTGAGAGCTGAGAGCTCCTATCCTCCGGTATCGGCACGGCGATCAGAGTGTGCAGCACATCGTGCAACTCATCCGCATCGCGAACATCCGGCCACGCCTCCGATTGCACTTGCGCAATCGCCGCTGGATCGAGCGCCCCGACTTCCTCAAGCACCGACTGCGGCAACACGCGCCGCATTTCGACGGCGCGCGCACGCCGCTCTTCCAGCGGAGCGTCATCCAGGTACGCGTAAGGATTCGCATTTAAAATTTCGTGAGAGAACTGCGAAGGCACGGGCGTATCAACGGCGATGCATTTGATACTTCCGTTTTCAATGCCCCGCAACACCTGCGCCAGGCCATCGATGTCAAGGGCCTCGGTGAGAACATCTTTCATGACCTCGCGGACCAGCGGATGATCCGGAATCTTGATGTCGCCTTCGATATTCTCCTGGCATGCCGCCACATCAGGGAAAACCGACGCCAGCAAGTCGTCCGATCGCATGCGTTGAATTTGCGGAGGAACTTTCTTTCCGCCTTGAAAGCGTAACAACGCAAGTGCTCGCGTCGCGTCCCATCGCCAGCGTGTCTGAAAAATAGGAGAGGTAAGCGACGCCTGCTGGAGAATCTCCGGCATGGTCTCGTGATGCAAAAACTGGAAGACATCGGCCAGCGGAAAACTATGCTGTTCGGCAAGAGCAATGTTGAGACCGTTGTCGGTCGCTGCCGCCTGCAATTCAAAATTGAAGCCGCGGCAGAAACGCTTGCGCAGCGCCAATCCCCACGCTTTATTGATTCGGCCGCCGAAAGGAGCGTGAATGATCAACTGCATCCCGCCGCCTTCGTCAAAAAATCTTTCGGCGATGATGGTTTGCTGCGTGGGCACGTCTCCAAGAACGGTTCGTCCTTCGAGCGTGTATTGAATCAGTTGCTCGGCCCCGGAATGATCGAGCCCGCATTCTTCGCGCAGCCAGTTCACCGCCTCAGAAACCTCGGGAAGATTACGCCATCCCGCCACGGGCAACACACTCGCCAGCCGATCACTGATCTCTTTGCGCAACAGCCCAAGCTGCATGGAAAGTTCTTCCGTGCGAGCGGGCGCTTCACCCCGCCAGAAGGGAACTGTAGGCGGAGCCCCGTGCGCATCTTCCACCAGCACGCGAGAAGTCTTCGTCTCCACACGACGAATACGCCACGACGTATTGCCGAGGAGCATGATATCTCCCGCCGCGCTTTCAACCGCGAAGTCTTCGTCGAGAGTCCCAACATTCACCCCGTCAGGCTCCGCGACCACAGAGAAAAGGGCAGTATCCGGAATCGCCCCGCCGCTGGTAATCGCAGCCAACCGCGCCCCACGCCGGGCGCGCAGCTTGCGATTCACCTGATCGTGATGGATGTAAGCCCCGTAGCGCCCGCGCTGTGATGCGATCCCTTCCGAGAGCATCGTCACCACTTCATCAAACGTCTCACGCGAAAGATTACGGTAGGGGTAGGCGCGCTTCACCAAAGCAAACAGCTCATCCGCATCCCACCCATCGCCAGCAGCATCGTTCTCGGCAACTCGAACGCTCGCCCCGCCTTTCGTAGCGCCGGCGTCCCCGCCGGCTGTCGAGGCGGCGTCCTCGCCGCCTCCAAACGCGACCCCACTAAATCTAAATTGAGGATAATCAGCCGCGCCCACAGCAGCCGGAACCGTCGTACGACAAGCAGCGCAGCAGGCGACAATCTGCTGCGCCAGGATATCGAGCGAGCCTTCAGGAAAAATCAGCCGATCAAGTTCTCCCAGGCGAATTGCACGCACGAGCACCGCGCATTCCGCAAGATCGTCTCGAGTAGTAACAAAAAATCGCCCCTTAGGAACCGCCCCACGCCAGTGTCCAGAACGCCCAACGCGTTGCAACGCCACCGCAATCGACCGCGGAGAGCTGATATGACATACGAGATCAACCGTGCCCACGTCGATGCCTAATTCGAGAGAGGCGGTGGCAACCAGAACTTTTACCTGGCCTTCCTTGAGCTTTCTCTCGGCCTCAAGGCGGAGCTTGCGCGAAAGGCTTCCGTGATGCGCCGCGACGTTCTCTTCACCGAGCCGCTCACCCAGCAGGTGGCAAATCCGTTCGGAAAGTCGGCGTGTGTTTACAAAAACGAGCGTCGACCGGTGCTCATTGACAAGTTGCACGAGACGCTCGTAAATCTCATCCCACATTTCGTTCGAGGCCACCGGCCCAAGCTCAGTGGACGGGACTTCGACTCCCAGATCGATTGTGCGTTTGTGCCCAATGTTTACGATCACAGGTTCGGGCCGCGGATGATCCGCGTCGGAATTTCCCGCAAGGAAGCGCGCTACCTCTTCGATTGGCTTCTGCGTCGCTGATAGCCCAATGCGAAGAAAGCGACGGTGCGTCAACACTTCAAGCCGCTCGAGCGACAATGCAAGATGCACTCCCCGTTTGTCGTCGGCGACCGCGTGAATTTCATCAACAATGACCGTTTCAACGTCACGCAGAATGGCGCGGCTCTTCTCCGCCGTCAGCAAGATGTAGAACGATTCCGGCGTAGTGACCAAAATGTGAGGCGGACGCTTCAACATCAGCCGGCGATCTTTCATGAGCGTATCGCCAGTACGTACGACCGTCCGAATTTCCGGCATCAGCAGCCCGCGCTCGCCCGCCATCTGCAGAATTTCTCGGAGCGGCACTTCGAGGTTCTTCTGGATGTCGTTGCCCAAAGCTTTGAGCGGGGAAATATAAAGAACTTCTGTGCGATCGGAGAGTTCCCCGGCCAGCGCCTTGCAGACGAGCTTGTTGATGCAGGCAAGAAAAGCCGCCAGCGTCTTACCCGAACCCGTGGGCGCCGAGATCAGCGTCGTGTGCCCTGCGAGAATATGCGGCCAGCCTTGCTCTTGCGGCTCAGTCGGAGTCGAGAAGCGTTCGGTGAACCACTCCTGCACCAGAGGATGAGCCCAGGACAAGGAAGGGGAGACGACGGGAGGCATGATCGGAGATTGTAATTAAAATCAGGAGTTTCGTAAAATGTTCGCTTTTGGGTGGCTACGAGGTTCACGTCGGTGCAATGCTAGTTAGGAATGTCTACGGACACCGTCGTGAATTCTTGGGAACTCGAATCCGTCGCGCTCTCTGGGTCTTGTAATCGTAGGCAGGGTAAAAATCAACCGTCCCGAATGCCTTTAAAATTTCTCTCTGCTTGCGCCGCCCGGACATATTCATTGAGCGCAGAATTCACCGCTTCTTCACTGGTCTTGTGACCTCCAGCGAGGCGCGCTTCTTCGATCAGTGCATCATCGAGAGCTAGGTGTGTTGGCATGTGTAAAGTGCTACACAATAATCTGTGCAAGTAAAGATTTGAATAGGTCGCGACCCGATGCGCGACTACTTCGACTCTTTCGATCCAGCCTCGATGAGCTTTTTAGTCAGCAAAACCAGGCCAAAAATCTGCGTCCATTCCGAAACTATATTTCCTATCACCTGACCCCACTTGCTGGTTGGGTCCATGGCATGGAATGCCACAATCCACCCAATGCCGGTGATCACTAGAAATATGGTGAGCGAATGCTCGCGTAGCGCTTCCATCACGGCTGAGGGCAGAATGCCCTTCGGTTTCTTGCTTTCCGCCGAACCTCTCTCATAGAGGTGCTTGGTCATCAGCACGGTGACGAGAACGCCGGTCCAGTCCGCAATTGCATTCCCGAAGAATGAACCGAGATGAGTGTCCTGGTTGGAAAAATAGTAGAGCACGATCAATGTGACCACGATGACAAGCGAAGCTATGCTGAGCGCATGCCGCTGCCAGAATCTCGGATCCCGCTTTTGTTTCATGGCACTACTTTAACTGCGGAAGGTGGAGAATTTTGATCTGCCTTAGTGTCAACTCGTAGGCATCGACTCCACCCCTCGCCTTCCCTGCTAAAATCGCGGGCGATGGCAAAACCCTCTGCAACCGCACGCGCCCGCAAAATCAAACTCATTATTTTCGACGTCGATGGCGTCCTGACCGACGGCAAGATCTGGATTTTCCCGGCCCCCGGCGGCTCGGGCACGGCCAACCCAAGCGTGCTTGAAAAGTCCGCCCAGCACGGGCAGAGCGGTTTCGGATTGCACAGCGCAAGCCTCATCGAAGCCAAGGGATTCCACGCACACGACGGTACGGCGATTTCGTTTGCCCGTCTGTCAGGAATCAAGACCGGGATCATCACAAAGCGAATTTCAGAAACTGTAGCTCTGCGCGCGCGCGACCTGAAGATTGACCACGTGCACCAAGGCATTCAAGACAAAGCCACTGTATTTCTGGAAATTTTAAAAAAAGACGGGATCAGCGCGGATCAGGCAGCTTTTGTTGGAGACGACGTCATCGATCTTCCCGCAATGCGCCGCTGCGGATTGGCGATTGCCGTTCAAAACGCACGCCCCGAGGTTAAAGCCGAGGCTCACTGGATTACTCCTCACAGCGGCGGAGATGGTGCGGCCCGCGACGCCGTCGAGTACATCCTCAAGGCACAGGGGAAGTGGAAGCAGGCGGTCGAAGAATATATTTCAGAGCGAAGTTGACGCGACGAATCGGGTAGCGCCGGCATCTTGCCGGCTGTCCTGACGGCGTCTCGCCGTCAGCACCACGGCGGGCGAGACGCCCCCCCGGACAGCCGCCGGGACGGCGGCGCTACGAAGTCAGTCGAAGACTAATCACCCGCCGGATGCGTGCTTGGGGCGTGCTCGGGTTGCAGCCGGCGGGTGCTTTTATTCTCTCCCTACTCACCCTGTTGCTTTCAGGAGCGGTTACTCGTCAAAACCCAGAGGGTACCAAGAAGTTGCGCCACAACCAAAAATTCCTAACTATTTTCCATCGCTACACTTTAAAGACCGGCGGTGGTCAACTAATTCGAGATCGCCAGCGTTTTGGCTCCCATAAGTTCACCGAACCGCGGATCTTTCCTCAGGCTGCTGAATTCGTCGTCCCGATAAACGTTGTTGATATCTTTGTATCCTTCTTCCATCGCGCGCTTGAGGTAGTGCAGCGAACGCTCGGGCACTCCCGACCGCGCATATAGCTTGGCGAGTACGTAGTCATAGTGGGCGCGATCCTCAGGAGACGGCAATTGCGCCATCACTCCCGCGTGAGAACTTCTCTCGAACACGTCCGGATCAAGCTGCACCGCTTTCGAGTAATTCAGCACCGCCTTTTCGAATTGCCTCTTGCCGAAATAGGCTGCGCCGAGGTTGCTGTAATACGACGCGGCATCGCTCCGAATCGCGATCGCTTTTTCGTACTGGTGGATCGCTCCACCATAGCTTTTCGCTTGATAGTAGATGACGCCCAGATTGTTGTAGGCGTCGGCATACTGGCGGTCGGCCTTGATGGCGCGCTCAAAGCTCTTCTTTGCCTCTTTATAGCGCTGCGTCATCAGGTGGCAGATTCCAATCTTGTTCAAAAGGGAAGCGCTCGACTTATCGCTTTTAAGGGCGGCGGCATAGAAGTCGACCGCGTCGAGAAAATTTTTCTCCACGCGCAATTCATCGCCGCGCTTCTCGAGTTCATCGGGAGCCGCGCCAGGGGCGGGTGGCTCTACACGATGCATGGGCAGCGGCGCAACCGCCAACTGCTCGCTGGTTTGGGATTCTGCGGGCTTCGCTGCGGCGGAACAAAAAGACAGCGATAAGAAAAGAAGAGAAGCGGAAGAGACACGGAACCAGGACACCATACACCACCCCCGGCCGAACCTAAAGCATTCTACTGCGGCGGGCCGCCGCCGTCACTACCTTTAGACGGTGCCGGCGATTGTTTGTCATTGCTGCCGTCCGTCTTTTGGGAATTGCCGTCGCCTTTAAAGGCACCTACGATCTTGCCGAAGAAACCTTTCTTCTTCCTGGTTTCCTCTTCATTGCCCGTACTAGTTTGGACACCGTTTGACCCGCCTTGGTTCCCGTTCGTTGCACCGTTCGTAGTCGGAGGAGGCAAAGCGCTTTCAGACTTGCCGCCGAATACGCGGGAGAAGAACCCCTGCACGCCTCCACTTTGCTGGTCGCAGTTATCTCGAGGTTCGGTTCCGGCAACGAAGGCGATCGTGTAATCGTCGGGGCAGGATGGCGTCGCGAGGCGGTTGGTGAGCTTGTCCAGTTGGACGTCAATCACGCCTTGCGGTTGGCTGAAAGGCTTGGCATCCGAAAACTCCGGAAGAGTGATGGCCTTCTTCATAAACTCGGCCCAGATGGGGGCCGCCGTCTGCGCGCCACTTAAATGCAGATCGCTGTAGTCATCGTAACCAACCCACACGATGCAAAGCAGGTTACTGGTATATCCGGCAAACCAGCCGTCGTGAGAACTGCCAGTCTTGCCCGCGGCCGGAGCAGTGAATCCACGTTGCCGTACGCCGTAAGCCGTGCCGAAGTTGACGACTCCCTCGAGCATGGTCGTCATCACGAATGCCACTCGGGGATCCAGGATTTGCTTCCTGTCGGCCGAAAAGTTAACGACGACGTCGCCCTTTGAATTACGCACCGAATTTACGAATACCGGAGACAGGCGCTCGCCGCCATTGGCAAAAGTAGTGTAGGCAGCGGCCATGTCGACCGGAGTCGCGTCATAAGCGCCCAACGCCATTGCTGGAGTGGCCTTCACCGAAGAGATACCGGCGGATTTTGCCAGGTCAGCCACCTTGTCGTAGCCAACTTCTTCCGCAAGTTTCACGGTAGCGTTATTCAGGGATAGCGCGAGAGCATACCGCAGCGTCACGTCGCCGTGATATTCCTCTTTGTAATTGCGCGGCTCGTATATCTGGTCGCCATAGGAGAAGGTCGAAGCCTGATCCGAAACGGTCGATGCCGGAGTGATCACGGCCGTCGAGCCATCGAGCGCGGAATTTACCGCGGCAGCGTAGACAAATGGCTTAAAGATGGAACCAGTCGGGCGCTTCGAAAGCGCGTGGTTCAACTGGCTGGCCCCGTAATTTCGTCCACCGACGAGCGCCTTGATTTCGCCGGTATGCGGGTCCATCGCGATCACCGCAACTTGAGCTTGCGGACCGGGCGCGACCGTCGTCTCGTACTTGTTCTTGCCGATCTTCTTTTTCTTGGTGCGCAACTTCGTGATCTGATCATCGACCAGCTTCATCCCGGTTTCAACTGCCTGCGCCGCTACTTTCTGCAACTCCGGATCAAGCGTCGTGTAGATGCGATATTCCTGATCGTTGACTTCGCGCTCATTGAGCTTGCTGACGATGGTGTCGCGCACCATGTCCACAAAATAGGGCGCATCGCTCGCTTCGACGTTCGGCGGCGCCAGCTTGAGTGGAGTCGCTTTCGCCTTGTCCGCCTGATCGCGGGTGATGGCGCGGTTTTCTAGCATGGCTTCAAGCACGGTATTGCGGCGCTCTTGCGCGCGCTCCGGATGGCGATACGGCGAAAGATAGCTCGGGGCTTGAATCAAGCCTGCCAGCAGGGCAGCTTCTGGAAGCGTGATGTCTTTCAGGTCTTTGTTGAAATAGGAGCGCGACGCCTCCGCCAGGCCTGAAATCGTGAACGACCCGCGTTGCCCAAGGTCGACGCGGTTGGCGTAAAACTCAAAAATTTGCTGTTTGGAAAATTTCTGTTCCAGTTCGACCGCGATCAGCATTTCGATGAGCTTGCGCCGAAAAGTCTTCTCCGGCGAGAGAAAGAACGCTCGCGAGAGCTGCATTGTGATTGTCGAACCACCCTGCTGGTGTCGCTGGCGGGTAAAGTCAATCCAGGCCGCTTCGCCAAGCCTTAGGAAGTTGACGCCGTTGTGCTGGAAAAAGCGGCGGTCTTCGATGGAGGTGACTGCGTCCACCAAAATCTTGGGAATCTGGTCGTACTTTACCAACTGGCGTTTCGAACGCTGCTCGGCGTCAAAGAGCGACGTGAGGACTTGCGGCTCAAGCTCGTAGGCTGCGAGTTCTCCGGAAGATCTGCTGTTGATTGAGGAGATCGCTCCGCCCGCAACCGTAATCGTGGCAGGTTCCGGACTGTGGTACGACTGCGGCCCCGGCATCACGTCGATGGAAGCGCCATGCACGCGATAGCTGCCAATAGGAGTGTCGCTTTCAGTCTGCGAGTAGCCTGCGTGGCGAAGCTGCGCCCCGATCTCCGCGATAGTCATCTTCTCGCCGACTCGCACTAGTTCCGAAGCGGCAAAAATCTTGGCAGAGGTCGAGAATGCGGGTCCGCGGAATCGCTGCTCGATGATGCGGTCGTACTTCACATACCAATAAGCAAAAAAGCCGACGATGAAAAGCGACAAAGTTAGAAACAGAACGAGAGACACTCGCACCAGCGGGTCTCGGCCAAAAAAGCCGCCCTTGCCGCGTCGGGCACTGGTTTGCCGACCGCTTCGAGCTGACGGGATTTTGAGCTTAATGGCCATGGCCTGAGCTAGGCATTTTCCGAACGCAGAACTCCAATGGAAACGACTCCGGTTGTTCTGATCACTTTGATTTTATGTATGTTTCGATTCTAAATCAGAGGTGACCACCATTACGATTTGGATGCGTGGCTAACTGTGGACAGGGTATCGCCCAACAGAACACTTAAGGCGCCAAAGTTGGGATGACTAGTAAACACCCTTATTCTTCGAAGTAGGATGAAAATCCAGGCTTGTGGTGTATCCGGGCAAATTGATTGGAACGCTGTAATTCGCCTCAATCGATAACGTGCCGGTCCCCTGCCCGCCGATGCGAACCACCGAAACCTGTTTGGGCGTGAGCGCAATGTCAAAGCTGCGCGCCTGTTTAATCACATCTTCGCGCACATCTTCTTCGGTGCGGGTGCTATAGGTCGCGTTGACCGCTTCGGTCTTTAAGGCATCTTCAAACTGGTAGTTCGAAAAGAAGGGAGGCACGAGCTTAAAGCCCATCAACCCTACTCCCAGGAAGATAGCAAAACCGAAGATGAGTCGAAGTGTGGGCATATGGCACCGATCCGCAATCGCGGATTGCGAAACTCATTCGAAGATTTTCAGCCTTACGACGGAGCCCAAGCCTACGTGGACTTCAAAGCCCGAAAATAATCGCTTATGGCAGAAATCTTAACGTCCTCGCGTGCCAGAGTCGAGCGCCGAACGACCTCGACAGTATCTTCGGTAACTTTCTTTCCCACGTTGATTCGAAATGGGATACCAACCAGATCCGCGTCCTTAAACTTCACTCCAGGCCGTTCGTCACGGTCGTCAATCAAAACATCGTAACCCGCACTCTCCAAAGACTTTGCAATCGATTCCGAGGCGGATCGAATCTGCTCGTCTTTCGGATTGGTGGAGACAACGACTACGTCGAATGGCGCGATCGCGGCAGGCAGCCAAAAGCCATTTTCGTCATTACTTTGCTCGATCGCCGCCGTCAAAATGCGCTCGATACCGATCCCATAGCTACCCATGATGGGCGCGACCTCTTTGCCATTACGGTCGAGAACCCGCGCGCCCATCGATTCCGAGTATTTGTATCCCAGCTTAAAGATGTGTCCGATTTCGACCGCCGTATCAATGCGCAACGGTGAACCGCAGTTAGGACAATTCTCTCCGGGCGCGACACTGCGAAGATCAACGTAAGCCGTGGGATGAAATGTCTGGCCCGGCGTCAAATTCTTTACGTGGAAGTCTTCCTTATTTGCCCCGCCAATCAGGTTGTTGCGGCCCTCGAGCGCCTTATCGACCAGCAAAATCGGCTTGGTTCGATCGTTGAGATCCTTGGCCCAATCGATACCCAGAGGACCGAGATATCCGGCTGGAGACTTGAATAGATCGCGAATCTCATCTTCCTGCATAGGACGCGTCTCGTTGCCCCCAACCGCCGATGAGAGCTTCGCTTCGTTCATCTGGTGATCGCCACGCATCAGCAACACAAGCGCGCGTTGGCGGACTTTCGGTGCCTTCGCGGACCCGTCGCTCTCGGTCATCATCATGGCCAGCGTCTTGATCTTGTTTTTGGGAGAAACGCCCAGAAACCGCGCTACGTCTTCAATCGTCTTTTGCCCAGGAGTATGGACCTCAAGCGGTTGACCATCGCCTTCCGTCTTGAGATCTTCGACCGGATCTAGTTTCGACGCAGCCTTCTCCATGTTCGCGGCGTAATCGCACTTCTCGCAGCTAACGATTTCATCTTCTCCCGCTGGCGTGCGCACCATGAATTCCTGCGACTTAGTTCCGCCCATCGCTCCCGAATGCGCGTCGATCACCATGTATTTCAAGCCGCAACGATCGAATATCCGGCAGTAAGTCTCGTAGTGCTTCTGGTAGGAGGCGTCGAGTCCCGCGGCATCGATATCAAACGAATAGGCGTCTTTCATGATGAACTGCCGTACGCGCAGCAATCCTGATTTAGGCCGCGGTTCATCGCGAAACTTGGTTTGGATCTGATACCAGATTTGCGGCAGTTGTTTGTAGCTGCGCAGTTCTTTCCGAGCGATGTCGGTCATCACCTCTTCGTGCGTCATACCCAGGCAGAGGTCCGCGCCCTTGCGGTCTTTTAGGCGAAACATATTCTCGCCCATCACGGACCAACGCCCGCTCTCCTCCCAGAGATCGCGTGGATTCAACGCAGGCAAATAAAACTCCTGCCCAATTTTGTCCATTTCCTCCCGGACGATCCTCATGATCTTCTGCGTCGACCGGTTGCCGAGAAAAAGAAACGAATAGATGCCCGCGCCGAGTTGGCGAACATATCCGGCGCGAACCAGCAACTTGTGACTCGCGACCTCGGCATCTGCCGGAGCCTCGCGAAGGGTGGGAATAAAAAGTTGTGACCAGCGATGCATGCGAGTGTCTTCCAATCAGAACGTGGTTGTCAGAGTGAAAAGAGAAGTCTGATTGTAAACGATGCTTTTAACCAAAAGTAGGCAGGAGACCACGTGATTTGAAACCGTCTCTCGACCCTGTGGTCAAGAATTTGATCGATGCAAGAGAAGGAAAACTTTGAACGTCTCGGGCGGGGGGAGATGATGTAAGAACATTTCAAACAAAAATAGAGAGTCCCGAGGTGATGTCGAACTCATTCCTCTCGGCCAGTAGCTCGCGTTTAGACCCTCGCTGACCTTATCCTGTAACTCCCTTACGGGTGCATTACAAGCCGATCTTTGCTCGGGCTCCGGGCTCACCGCCAACCGGATAAACCAGTTCGACGCCTCGGGACTCTATCCTGCCTTCAACATTAGCTCTTGTTCGCCTCGACCAGCGCTTAGCTATAGACCCTTGCTTGCCCTCCCAAACTAATCTTGCGATTGTTTGAGTGACTTCGCTTGAGCCCCGGACGCCGCACCAACCGGGAAAACTTCAGAACGTGTCAAAGAACGATTACGGTTTTAACACGCCTGCTTTTCACGTCAACGAAATAAACGCGATCGTAACTGCTTTAAAATCAATCCGGTGCAAGCCGTTCACAGGCCGGTGTCCCGATCGTTGTGCAAAACGGCATTTAGTCAGAGCGAGGACAATTGGAAGATCTCCATTCATCAGTGCGAGGCGAAAGCATACACATTGATTCTGCGGCCTCTCCTTTGTGCAAATCCCCGTCCAGTCCGCATGAAATCATGCTTTCGTATCCCCGGAAACTCTTCATTCGAGGGTAAACTTTTGGGGGCAAGCCGGGTCAGATGCTCACTCGACCGGGAAATAGACCTCGTTAGGAGTGATCGCTACGCGCTTCGCTCCTGCGGGCGCGGTGAGATCCCACCACCGAATTGTTGTGAGGCGAGTGTTTGGGATCTTTCGATTTGGACACAGCAATCGGCTCGGACAACCTCGGCGTTTCGTTCAAGATGGCAGTGGCAGACCGGCAATTCTGCGATGCTGTTCTACTTCTCCACAGCGGTTCTCCCCGAGATACTTATGTCCATCGGCCGACTTCCCTAGAATCAAATTCGATAAAGGAGCCATCACGATGCCGATTTACGAACCTCCCTCCGGTGGAAGAGTGTTAGACATGCAAAGCCGCTCGATGTTTCGGCTTCTGGGAGTCGTAGTGATTGGGCTGTTGGTTGTGATCCTTATCTTCTCCGCTGTTACGCGCGTCGATTCAGGAGCGGTTGGCGTCCTAACGCTCTTTGGACGGGTCACCGGCGAAGAACTTCCGGAAGGCATTCACCTCATCAACCCCCTAAAGACGAGTCACGAACTTTCCATCCGCACGCAGGAGATTAAAGAGACAGCAAGCGTTCCCTCGAGCGAAGGCCTGGTCATGAGCCTCGACACTTCTCTGATCTACCATCTCAATCCCGACAAATCGGCCGAGGTCTTCCAGAAGATTGGTCCAAATTATGTAGAGGTGTTAGTCGAACCAAATCTTCGCGCCGCCATTCGTGAAGCGACAGCGTCGCACACAGCAAACGCGCTCTACACCGGCGAGCGCGAAATGGTGGCCAAGCAAATCTTCGACCAACTAGTGAACCTGCTTGGCCAGCGTGGCCTGGTGGTGGAAAGCGTCTTGCTTCGTGATATTCAGCTGCCAGCCACTCTCAAATCCTCCATCGAGTCGAAGCAGCAGGCCGAGCAGGAATCGCTTGCGATGAGCTTCCGCCTCCAAAAGGAAAAGCAGGAGGCTGATCGCAAAAGGATCGAGGCCGCCGGTGTCCGCGATTTCCAGCAGATCGTGGCGCAAGGCATCAGCCCGCAGTTACTGGAATGGAAGGGAATAGAAGCCACCGAACTCCTAGCCAAGAGTGCGAACGCCAAAGTAGTGGTGATTGGCGGCGCTAAGAGCGGGTTGCCATTAATCCTGGGGCAGTAGCGTACTTTCTCGATACGCAAAAAATCTTTTACACTGCTCGTGCGTCTATCGAGGTTCTTTTCTAATGCAAAAAAGTTGGACGCTCTTCACCACCGTTTTTCTGATTGCGGGAGCCCTCTCGCACCACGTTTCGGCAGAGACGTCGGAAGAGAAGACGGCGAAATACATGGAGTCGATTCGGCATCAGCCCGGGTTGCTCGAAGCGTTTTTGCGGCAGATGCCAAAGGGCGCCGATCTGCACGTTCACCTGAGCGGAGCAATCTATGCCGAAAGCATGGTCGATTGGGCCTCCGAGAACGCGTTGTGCGTCGATCGCAGTACCTCGAAGTTGATCAAGGCGGCGTGCGATTCCTGCGAGGCTTACACGAACAAGCCGTCCGTGCGTTGTGCCTACCAGGATCACATCCTTTACAACCAACTCGTGGATGCCTGGTCGATGCGCAACTGGCATCGAGAGGAAGAATCAGGCCACGATCACTTCTTTGGAACGTTCGAGAAATTTGATCCCGCCCTGGACCGGCACACCGGCGAGGAATTCGCCGAAGTGGTATCACGCGCCGCAGCCGACAATCTCCGCTACGTCGAGCTGATGCACGGCGCCGATCACGGGCAAGCGCGGGCTCTGGGCACAAAAGTTGGTTGGGACGACGACTTCACCAAGCTGAAGTCTCAGTTGCTGGAAGCCGGCATGGCGGAGGTAGTGTCAGCTGCTCGCAGCCAGTTAGACGCCGATGAAGCGCGCGAGAAAGAGGTGCTGCACTGCGGCACGCCTCAGGCCTCCGCGGGATGTGGCGTGGTCGTGCGATACCTCTACCAGGTCTTGCGAGGTATGCCGCGAGAACAGGTCTTCGCGCAAATCCTGCTGGGCTTCGAACTGACGAAAGCTGACCCGCGCTTCGTTGGTTTCAACCTCGTGATGCCGGAAGACTACTACACTCCAATGCACGACTTCGATCTGCACATGCGGATCATCGAAGCGTTGCACAAGTTTTATCCCAAGACTCATGTGTCGTTGCATGCCGACGAATTATGGATGGGGCTGGTGCCGCCGGAAGGTTTGCGCTTTCACATTCGCGAGTCGATCGAGCGCGGCGGCGCGGAGCGGATTGGCCACGGCGTCTCGGTGATGAGCGAAGATGATCCCGTGGGCTTACTGCGAGAGATGGCGAAGAAAAATGTATTGGTCGAAATCTGCCTGACCTCCAATGACGCGATTCTCGGCATCAGCGGCGAGCACCACCCCTTGCGCGAGTACCTGAAGTACGACGTTCCTGTTGCTCTCGCCACCGACGACGAGGGCGTTTCCCGTACCGACATGACGCACGAATACCTGCGCGGGGTTGAAGATCAGGGCCTGACTTACCCGGATCTGAAGCGCATGACGCGCGCCAGTCTTGAGCACAGCTTTATCGCGGGAGACAGCTTGTGGAGCGGTAGCCGCAACTTCCACCCTGCGGGCGGATGCGAGAAAGAAAATTTCCACGAGGATCGCCCATCAGCGGGATGCGAGAGATTTCTGGAAAAAAGCGAAAGGGCTCGCCTGCAATGGCAGCTTGAAAAAGCTTTCGCGAGCTTTGAAGGAAATTCGGCGGGTTTCGAAAAAACTTTCTAAACCTTCCAAAACGCTGTCACGTTGAGCGAAGCGAAACACCTATGCAACTCCGCCGCTGCATGCAAATTACGTGGATCTTTTGCTTCACACTGGTGCGCGACGGGTGTAATTTTGGGCTTGCCCGCGTTTTTGACTCTATTTACCACCCAACCGGCTCCCTTCGAAGCGTCATAAGCAAGGCAGTCCCCAATCCATTCAAGGCCTTGTCGTTTGCCCGTGTAGAGCGGACACTCCTGTCCCCTCCGCCGCCAGCGAGTTGTCGTCGACCAATGAGAGGCTAACTCCCGCCGGCGGGGGTTCTCCCAGTCTCTCCCAGCCGCGACTATCGCCCCCATCAGGCGGACAGAAGTGTCCGCCCTACGCTGGTGCGCGACAGGTGTTTAATTTTGGCTTGTACACTGGTTCGCGACTCAGGTGTAATTTTGGCTTGCGCTCAAGATGACAAATCGTATTGAGATGACAAATCGTATATGAGACGCTGAACGAAACTTTAAGCCGCCTATGACCACTGATCTCTTCGCCCGCGCCGAGTCCGCAGCGACTTTCGTCTTGTCGCAGACTACGCTGCGTCCACGGATCGGACTCGTGCTTGGCTCGGGCCTGGGATCGTTTGCAGACGATCTGAATGACGCCGTGCGCATCCCCTACGCACAGATCCCCGGATTCCCGCGCTCGACGGCCATCGGACACGCTGGCCAACTTGTGATCGGCAAGTCGGGAGAAATTCCGGTAGCGGTGATGCAAGGCCGCACCCATCTTTACGAAGGATATTCGGCCGCGGAAGTGGCATTCCCGACACGCGTGCTGGCGCGCGCGGGGATTCGCGCGTTGGTTCTCACGAACGCGGCAGGAGGCATCAACGTTGAATACGGGCAAGGGGCGCTGGTTGTAGTGCGCGATCACATCAACCTCCAAGGACAAAATCCGCTAAGCGGCGCAAATGACGAGCGCTTTGGGCCACGTTTCCCCGACATGACGTACACGTATGACAAGCGCTATCGAGAGATCGCACTCGAAGAGGCGAAAAAACTTTCTATTCCACCGCGTGAAGGAGTTTACGCGGCGTTGGCGGGCCCGAGCTACGAAACGCCAGCAGAGATTCGTTATCTGCGCTCAATCGGAGCGGACCTCGTCGGCATGTCGACGGTTCCAGAAGCGACCGCCGCGCGTCACATGGGAATCAACGTATTAGCCATCTCATGCGTCACCAACATGGCTGCGGGAATTCTCGACCAGCCGCTGAACCACGATGAGGTCCTTGAAGTGGGGCGTCGAGTGATGGGTCATTTCATAGCACTCTTGAAAGCGGTGCTCCCTCGCATCGCCAAGGAGTTAGTCGCGGGAAACTGATTCGCAGCGTCGACTTCGTCTGAGCGACGAGAACAACATTTGCGGTTCGGCATCTATAATCGGGTCGATACAAATTCTGATGGCCGTCGTTAAAGGGAGCTATAAATGTCTAACGTCATTCCAGAAAAATATGCAGACCTTTTTCAGAAGCGTTCGTTCGCGAGCTTGAGCACCATCATGCCCGATGGCCGTCCTCAGGTCACTCCTGTCTGGTGCGACTACGACGGGCAGAGCGTAATCTTCAACTCCGCCCGCGGGCGCCAGAAAGACAAAAACGTTCGCCGAGATCCCCACGTTGCCATGGCAATCATCGATCCCGATAATCCCTATCGCTATCTTGAAATTCGCGGGACCGTCATCGAAATTACCGAAGAAGGGGCCGACGCCCATATCAATAAGATGGCAAAAAAATATATGGGGGTGGACAAATATCCCTACTCTCAGCCCGGCGAAGTGCGCGTGCTCTACAAAATCCGACCCGAGCACACTACCGTAATGGGCTAGATCCACATGTGGCGCGGACGCTCCCGTCCGCGCGCCACCTCTTCGTGCGCGCCGAAATCGCTGACGTCGTCGACAGCGCCCAAGCATTCATCCCGCTGGGCGTTCCGTTCGTCCCACCCCCGCCTCGCTGGATAACCTTTCCGCGTCTAACTAGTCCAACAGAGTGTGAATGTGAAGGTGTTTTCCGGCCAGGGAACTTTGCCGGGGAGTTTGTCGTAGTACAAGACAGCGGTTCTACCGCGTTTAACCGGAGAGGCGTTATGGAAGTCGTGAAAAGCAACGGAAACGGTTTGTACGTGGCTGAGGCGAATAGCATTTCCGCGCAACAGGTGGCAAGAGCGGCACACGAGGAATTGCTGCTATTGATGTCGCAGCGTGCCGAAGTGATGAAGCGTATCGGCACTCTCAAACAGACGATTGCCGGATTAGCCAATCTCTTTGGCGATCAAGTGCTAAACGACGACCTGCTGGAGTTGATCGACCGCAAGCCGACTGGCCGTCAGCCCGGCTTCACCAAGGCCTGCCGGCGCGTGCTCATGGAAGTTCGACGTCCGTTGGGCGCTCGCGAAGTTTGCATCGAATTAGAGCGTTACGCGCCAACCATCATGGCCCGCCACAAGGATCCGCTCGCCTCAGTGACGACCGTGCTGAATCGCCTGGTCGATTACGGTGAAGCGCGCAGTTTGAGTAACGACCGCGGCCGCCGGGTTTGGGAATGGATCAGCGAGGCGGAGTCAGGCGAGCAGTGCCCCGCGGCAAGAACTTCTGCATAGGCTGCACCGACGCGGGCCGCCGCGCCCAGAGCTTACATTCTCCAGAAAGACGGAATGGCGCGCGACATAAATTTCTGATCGATCTCGCGAACTTCCGGCATAGGAGCGCTCACTCTTCTGCTTCTCCGATGTCTTCATTCCAGATTGCGGGATTGTTACGGATATATTCACTCAATAAAGATTCGCACTCGGAAGAATCGAGATCGATCACGTTCACTCCGAGTGAGCGCAACCAGTCGATGCCGCCCTGAAAAGTGCGGCTCTCTCCGACAATCACAGTGCCAAAGCCGAATTGGCGCACCAAACCACTGCAGTACCAGCACGGAGCTAGCGTAGTCACCATGATGAGATTGCGATAGCTCCGCTGCCGTCCGGCATTGCGAAAGGCATCCGTTTCGCCGTGCATCGATGGGTCGCCATTCTGCACGCGGCGATTATGGCCCGAACCGATCAGCTTGCCCTTGGCGTCAAAAATGGCAGCGCCGATGGGAATTCCGCCTTCTGCAAGGCCTTTGCGTGCCTCTTGCAAAGCGACTCGTAGCATGGCGGAATGATCGAAACTCGGCACGAACATTGATTATAGAAGTGGGGAGTAATTCTGCGAAGCGGCGCTGGTGAGCAACCTGAGAGTGCCGGGCCGACTCTAATGGATTCCTGATGCCTAGAGCTGGTTACGTCCGTGGAGAGATTCTGCCGCCGGTTCCGCACGGCAGTTCCGCCGTTCCTGAACACACATCGCCTGAAAACACATCCGATGAGCAAATCAATGCCGTCGCCACGTGGCTCGATGACCGCTTCGAAATTCCCGGCACCAAGATTCGCTTTGGATTGGACGCGCTCGTCGGATGGGTTCCGGGTATCGGCGACGCTATGGCGGCGCTTGCCTCGGTTTTTATCGTCTTCGCCGGATGGAAGCGCGGAGCCAGTCGCATCACGCTGATCCGGATGCTGCTCAACGTATTTCTCGAAAGCATGCTGGGCGCGATACCCATCGTTGGTGACCTCGCGCACGTTGGCTGGAAGGCGAATCGCCGAAATTACAATTTGCTGGTTCGCGATCAGCAGCCTCACCGGCGGCATACCTGGCAGGACTGGCTATTCGTGATCGGTGCCTGCCTGCTAATCTGTTTAATGTTTTTGGCCCCAGTGGTTTTGCTGGTTTATGTTTTCAAATATCACAGCCCGTTTCTTCGCTAAAGCCGAACAATATCCTTCCTAAGGAGAAAACCCATGCGCTGGACACCAGGTGGAGAGAGCAACGATATCGAAGATGATCGTGACCAAGGCGGTGGTGGGGGCGGTGGGGGAGGCTTTAACTTCGGCGGGATGCATCTGGGTATCGGGGGATTCTTGCTCCTCTTGGTCCTAAGCCTGATTTTTAAGCGAAACTTTCTGTCGCTAGCCGGCTTCGGAACTCAGAGCGGCGCTCCCACCACTCAAATGAGCCGGCCAGAGCAAACGGGTCGACCCGACGCACCGCGTGAAAGAGGCCCGGAGACTCCGCAAGACAAGGCAGAAGAGCCAGTGGTTCAGTTTGTCTCTTTCGTTCTCGACGACGTGCAAAAAACCTGGACGCAGATACTCAGTCAGCAGGGCGTTCCATACCGTCACGCGAAGCTTGTTCTTTTTAGAAACCGTATCAACTCGGCATGCGGTCTCGCGCAGGCTGCCAGCGGACCGTTCTATTGTCCGCAAGACCAGAAGGTTTACATTGACCTCAGCTTTTTCGACGAATTGAGAACTCGTTTCGGTGCGCCCGGCCAATTCGCGGAAGCTTACGTTTTGGCTCATGAACTTGGACATCACGTGCAGAAGCTAACGGGTATTGAAGAGAAGGTTCACGCTGCGCAAGAGCGTAATCCGCAGCAAGGCAATCAGCTCTCCGTAATGCTCGAACTGCAGGCGGATTGCTTTGCGGGCGTGTGGGGGCACACCACAGATGAAAGGAAGCTGCTTGACCCAGGCGAGGTCAATGAGGGGTTAAAAGCGGCAGCGGCGGTTGGCGATGACCGTCTGCAGAGACAATCCGGGCGCACGGTGAATCCTGAAACCTTCACCCACGGAAGTTCAGAACAGCGCATGAGCTGGTTTCAGAAAGGATTCACCACTGGCGACATGAAGCAGTGCAACACGTTCGCGTCGAATTAGCGGTGGTTCTCCATCCAGTTTCGCCACGCAGCGGTGTCGTTGCCGAGATGCTGGCCGGTGATGTCGCCGAGCGCTTGCAAGTCCCAAGTTCGTTGCTGCCCGGTAAGCAGAGGGTCATCGAGCCAGTTGATCAAACTTGCTGCCGAAACCAGACGCTGTTCGTGCGTATACATTCCAGACTCAGCAAAGCCGCAGGCGACGCGCTCCTGAACCACGGGCGATGGATCGTTGCGAAATCGGTCCAGCAACATCGGAATCGTTTCGTCGGTCGCGATCAGTGACAAGCCATTTACCGCCGATGCCCGCACGTTCACATTAGGGTCGCTGAGATAGGATTCCAGAATTTGTGCAGTGTGCACCGGATCGATCCCGCGGTTTCCCAGGGCGCCGATCAGCCACAATGCCCAAGCTCGCTGCTCGGGATTTCCTGACGCGCTGCTCAAGACCTGCAATCCCGCTTCACTCTGCGGAATTCCATCGATCGCCAACTCCGCTTCGAGCGCTGCCTGCCGTGCTCGCATGTCGGGAAGATTGATGGCTGCGGTCACAAACTGGTCAGTCTTGGAAGTGCGCCTCACCCTGCCGATCCACGAACTGACTTGGGATGAAATTTCGTCCGCCGATCTTTTGTCTCCGGAGGCTAAACGTTGCAACAACCTTTCGGCGTCCGATTGTGCGGCTGCATTGTAGGATTGCTTGCCGGCAAAGCGAGAACTGCGGCTTTTCACGGATGGAGACTTGAAGCTAGTCACGCTGGTGAACGCTCGCTTGATTACGTATGCCGCAAACATTGACATCAAGAGCGCGACGCAGATCATCGCCCAATTTCCAGCAGTCTGATTTCTTGCGATCCATGATGCTTCCTGAGTAGGAACCAGTGGAGGCTGCGGAGGGGCCACGGCCGGAGTAGCAGCCGAACTCTTCTCAATTTCGACGAGAGTGCGAACGACCTCTTCGTCCGATGGATTTGCCACCACATCGGGAGTTACGCCGGGTACCGATTTTGCCTCACCAATCGGATCTTCAGGCATGCCGAAAAGGTAGTCCCGCAGCCGGCGCTCTTCAAGTTACTTTCTGGCGGAAGTTTATTGAGCTTAACGTCGAACAGAAAGGACAACTCTTTCAACGAGTTAGACTCCTCGCTCATTCCTCGATTTTACGGTTCCTGCCGATGAAATCGGTCGCTGCTGCGCGCGTTGCCAGGATCGCATTTCGCGTGAACGTGAGAAAATAATAAGTATTGAGGCCCCGTTAGAGGACCATTTCATTCGGAGTCCAACCAGTGAAACCAAAAGTACGGCCGCCTCAACTCCTCCGCATCGATTACGTCGTCTCCACCCGAGCCGATCGAGACCTGGTCTGGAAAGTTTTTACCGATTTCAGCCTATGGCACAGATTCTCTAGTATCTATGGCGAGATTCGCTGGATGGCAGGCAAGCCCTGGATTCCGGGAAGCCACTTGCAGATCGAACTGGTGAAGCCGGTTCCAGCCAAGCTCGATCACGTGATCACCGCTTGCTCGCCGACGAATTACGTTGCCTGGATCGACCACGCCCACGGCAACACCATGGAGCAATGGGTCCACTTCAAAACCCTCGCCAACGGATTAACCGAAGTACGCACGTGGGCCGAACTCATGGGGACAACCTCAACCCTTGAAGGCGGTGACGTTCGCGCCATCGTGACCGAATTCATCCGCAGCTGGTACGACAACTTTGCGCGCGAATGCGATCGGATGGCGGCTGACCAGGCTTCTTGCGCCTAGGGACAAGCGCAAATCCTCTCCGCCCACTTCCAACCCGAACGACATCGTCTTGTTGCATCAAGACCCGGCTTTCGCAGGTCAGGAAAGTTAAAAGTAATCCTGCCTGTAGAGACGGGGCTCGCCCCGTCTCCCTGGCCACGAGTATCGGCATGTAAAAAGAGACGCGGAGAACCGCGTCTCTACAGGCAATGAGTTGTTAGGAAAGTTAAATTCGGCTTGCGAAATTTTCTGCCGGCGATGGAGCGCGGCGGACCTCACCCGTCCACCGTCACGAACGACGAGATTCGGGCCGGAAAATCCGGAAAGGACTGAACTCGCGCCGCAAGAAATCCCGAAAAACGCAAAATCGGGAAGGGCCCGAGTTCCACTCGGGCCATAAATGCCTGAGAATTGTTCGGCTTCAGCCGTCGGGGCCGTTCCGTCTGCAAGACTACGAAACTTTACTTACGAACTCAGCTATACTCTTCTGGCCTCGAGCGAAGTCATCACTTGAAATGAAGTTGTTTCTCGACTCGTTGACTGAAAATAGGGATATCTGTATGAAGTTGATTGGGTTAGTTCTGGGAGTCGCGTGCCGACTAGTTTTACTTTGGATTCCACTGCTCGTAGTTCCGGCGAACGCTCAAACCAGAGCTTATGTAGCGAATACGTCGGGTACGGTTTCAGTCATCAACACCGCAAATGACGAAGTTATCGCGACGATTCCGGTTGGAACATTTCCTTCCGGGATTGCGGTCGCGCCTGATGGCGAGCGAGTCTACGTCGCCAATCTTTTCAATTCCATCTCCGTCATCGACGCGGCAACCAACAGCGTAATTGCGACGATTCCGTCCGGGCAATTTCCAACTGCGCTGGCCGTCAGCCCAGACGGAAGCCTGCTCTACGTCGTCAATCAAGCTTTGGTCAACGGCGACGGTACTGTTTCTGTAGTCGACACTGCGACAAACTCTATCGTCGCAACTATTCTTGTGGGCCGCGGCCCGGTCGCAGTCGCTTTCACCCCCGACGGAACCCGCGCCTACGTGACTAACCAGCAGGATTTCTTCATTTCAGTCATCGATACGGCCACTAACGAAGTTGTGACCACAATCCCAGTTAGTGGCTCCGCAGGCATAGCCATAACTCCCGACGGAACTCGTGCCTACGTAACGAGTCCCGGGCGGGGCACGGTCTCGGTGATCGACACCGCGACCAATAGCATCGTGGATACCATTTCACTCGGCGCGAACCAGAATCCGTTTGGCATTGCCATTACGCCCGATGGATCTCGGGCGTACGTGACGATCAATGCCCTGAACCAGGTTGCGGTCATTGATACGGCAACCAACACTATTATTGCGACTATCCCCGTTGGTCAAAGGCCATCCGCAGTCGCCATCACGCCAGACGGCACGCGTGCCTTCGTCACCAACAATGGCTCCAACACCGTATCGGTCATCAGCACCGCCACCAACACCGTGATTGCTACAGTCGATGTTGGGGTTGGGCCCACTGCGATAGCGATCGGGCGCGGAATTGGACCGCCAACCAACAAAAATCAGTGCAAAGATGGGGGCTGGCGCGGCTTTAGTGTTCCGAGAAAATTCAAGAATCAGGGCGACTGCATCAGTTTCGTCAACAAGAAACGACACAAGTCTGACGACTGAGCAACTATCGGCCGATTCTGCCGGGTCAAGAATAGATAAATCTCCGAGGTAAAGTCGTTTTTCAGTATCTTCCGAGTCTTGAAGTCTCGCGCTCGCAACACCCCAAGCGTTGCTCTTTCGGCAACTCGCCTCTTCGATCCGTGGAACACACTAGAATGGTGAAGAGGCGGAATGAAAGTCATCGGAAAGATTGAAAGCTTGTGGCGCTATCCGGTCAAGAGCATGCGAGGTGAAGAACTGCGCGAGGCCTTTGTTGGGTTCCCGGGAGTCTACGGTGATCGTCTTTATGCCTTCGAGAGCGCCGCTGCTCCGAAATGCTTTCCATATCTCACGGGGCGCGAGCAGGAAAAAATGTTGCTGTATCGCCCCAGTTACCGCTATCCCGAGCGGACTTTGAAGCCCCGCAACCTCGCAGAGGCGGAAGCGATCGGCTCCGGCCTCACCCCGATTTACGCTGACCTCTCCGATTTTCAAGTCGACGTTGAAACTCCGGAAGGAGAGCGACTCGCCATTGACGATCCCCGGCTGATAGCAATGTTGCGCGATGGCCTCGCCGATCGGCATGAACTGACGCTACTTCGATCTCACAGAGCGATGACCGATTGCCGCCCGGTTTCGATACTTTCCATGCAAACGGTGCGAAAGTTGAGCAAAGACCTTGGAGTGGATTTGGACAAGCTCCGATTTCGCGCCAACCTTTACGTCGACCTTGAATCGGGAGGTGCTTTTGGCGAAGACGACTTCGTGGGCCGAACTCTACAGATCGGAGATCGAGCCGCAGTCGCGGTTCTTGCACGCGACTCCCGCTGCAAGATGATCACGCTTGATCCCGAGACGGCACAACCAAATCCAGAATTGATCAAGCAGTTAGCTCGCAACCACGAAGGCAAGGCGGGAATCTATGGCGCCGTCTTGGTCGAAGGGACTATCCGACCAGGCGACGAGATCTCTCTCGTAGATTGACGCACCGATCAGATTGACAGACCCGGGGCATCGCTTACGGACTAGTGGTTGAACGCAAATTCCCGGGAACAAAATAGGTGCCAATTCATTTTTGCAATGCTGAATTAAAACACTTCGTTGTGTCTAGTCGCGATTTATCGCGCCAACTAGGGGCTTGCTCTCCAACCTCTCAGATGCAAACTTCCTAGCTGTAAAAATCAACTTAGAATCGTCGGAACCCGGGCGCAACATGTGGTGTAAGTTATCATCACGCATCGGCGGTTTGTCTTGAGGGAGTTCGCGCGTCAAGGAGAGCCATGAGGCATGCGGGTCACTTCGGAATTATATTGCTCGTTCTGTTGTCAGCAGCATTGGCGAAACCCGCTGAAAATGCGGCTAGGGCGGTAGTAGCAGCAAACGACAATCGCGCCTCTGCCGGGCAACTCAAGAACGGTGTCTTAGACTTGCGGCTGGAACTCGGCGCTGGGGTTTGGTATCCGGAGGATGAGGGCGGTGGTCATCGAGATATATACGCGTTCGCAGAAGAAGGTCATGCACCAGAAAGCCCTGGCCCGCTGATCCGAGTGCCACAAGGGACGGAAGTCCACGCCTCCATCCACAACAAGCTGCCTTTGGAGGCCAAAGTTTACGGCCTGCACCGTCATCCGGGAGATGCAAGGGATGTACTAAAGCTGGCGCCGGGCGAGACACGCAAGTTGCGATTCCTCGCGGGCGAACCGGGTACCTTCATGTACTGGGCTACAACGTCAGACAGGTCCCTGGAACATCGAGACGGCGCTGAGACTATGCTTTCCGGGGCAATCGTGATCGACGGAGATGGAGTGAAGCCGGATGACCGTATCTTTGTCATCGGTTACTGGATCAAAGGGTTTCAGACGGAGCAGGAAGAAGCGATCCCCTTTATCAATGGGAAGTCTTGGCCTTACACCGAGCATCTCAGATACAACATGGGAGAGACAGCCCGATGGCGGGTGATCAATTCATCTTTTGAAGTACATGCGATGCACCTCCACGGGTTCTTTTTCACGGTGGGAGGGGAGGGGGATGGCGAACAGTATCAGCGCTATCCCAAGGAGCAGCGGCGCATTGGTGTGACCGAGTCGATTGATTCCGGCCATGCATTCGAGATGACATGGACGCCGGAGCGCGCTGGAAATTGGTTGTTCCACTGCCATATGGTGACGCATATTTTGCCTGTCGAAACGCTCCATCCCAAGGAGGCCCAACCTGTCGCCTCTTCTCCGGCACACGATCACAGCGCGGGTATGGGCGGGCTGGTGATTGGCGTCACCGTGCTTCCGGGTGCGACCTTGGCCCCGGTCTCTGTCGCCACCGGGCCACCGCGCCAGTTGAAACTCGTAATCTCCGATAATCCTGGCAAGATCCCCCTATACAAGGTTGAGTTGAACGACCCGCTGGCACCGGGGATGTCTGATAAGAACAAGCCGCTAAGCTTATTAGGGCCGCCGATCTTGCTCACGCGTGGAGAAGCAACCGAGATCGAGGTCAAGAATCTGACCAGCAGCCCTACTGCGATCCACTGGCACGGGATTGAACTGGAGAGTTTTTACGATGGTGTTCCGGGCTGGACCGGTTCCGGCCAGCAGACTTCTCCGCCAGTTGCTCCTGGAACCTCGTTCATCGCCCGTATGACTCCGCCGCGGGCAGGAACTTTTATCTATCACACCCATTGGCACGATGTAACACAGTTGCGGAATGGATTGTACGGTCCTCTGATCGTCCTCGAGCCGGGACAGAAATATGACGCCGAGCATGACCGAACATTCGTTTTCAGCACGGGCAAGTATGATCCGTTTGGATATCTGATGCTGGTGAACGGCCATCCTCAGCCGGATCCTATCGAATTGCATCCCTTCACCCGATATCGGCTGCGGCTAATCAACATTACCGATGGTATCGCAGACCTGCGGGTGCGACTTACTAACCAGGGCGTGCCGGTGCAGTGGAAGGTGATTGCGAAAGACGGCGCGGATTTGCTTCCAGCACAGTTGCGACCCTCTACGGCTAATATCAGAATCTCAGTCGGAGAGACGTATGATGTCGAGTATCAGGCTGACGCTCCCGGACTTGCCGATCTGGAGATTCGGGAGCCCAGTTTCCCGACGCCGGTTACCCTACCCTTGAAGTTTGTGGATGCCAAATAAAGGCAGTTACAGGGTTAGCCGGTATGAGCACGAAAGATTGGAAGGCGTCACTCTTCAGGACCGCATTGCTGGAAAGCCTATCGCTATCGAACCATTGCTTGAGTGGGCCATTCAGCTCTGCGACGCGCTTGAAGCGGCACAGGCGAAAGGCATCGTTCACCGCAATATCAAGCCGGAACATTTGCGTAACCGAGCGCCGGCAAGCCGTTCCGAACAATTGGTGGTGAAGAACCTCGAGAATGGCAGGCCGCGCAACGAGGCCTTCTCACTGAATAATTTCGCTATTTAGTTCCTTCGACCACAACGTCGTCGTAGAACTTGTCGGAAGGCTCGTGGTGTACCCGGACGTCGCGAAATCCAGCACGAGTCAGTAGCCCGGCAACATCCGTTGGATGGTATAGCTGGAAATTATGCTGGGTGACTGCGAACTTCTGCATCTTTTCCTTCGGCCGCAAAGACACCGCAATGCGCCCGCCATCTTTTAGGACGCGTCGGATTTCGCTGATTCCCTGCATCGCATCGGGCCAAAAATATATGGTGTTGATGGTGAACACGCGGTCGAACGACGCTGCGGGAAACTCCAATTGTGAGACATCGCCCAGTTGCAGACGAACGCGTCCCTCGGCGATCTCGCGACGGAAACGGCGCTGGCCCTGGCGCACTATGTCTGCGGAGAAGTCCACTCCGCAGATCACTCCGGTAGCCATTCCTTTGCTTGCCAGTTCGATCGCCGATCCCCCACCAAAGCCGATCTCCAATACCATGTGATCCGGTGCGATTCCCAACACCGCCAGCGTCTTCTCCACGAGCGTTCTGTTCGCCCGGTTGAGAAGCGGGATCATAACGAGCGATCCAAACCAGCCCGAAGGCTTCCTCAATTGCGCGGCAATAAATCGCTTCATGGTCACCCTACCTGTAGTCGTATTCAGCCTATACGCTAGTTGGTTCCATGGGGCAAGGGCCCGCCGCTTCAGCAATAGAGTTCAGAAAAACGACGGGTGGGCAAGCGAGTTGTCGAGTCAAAGGCTTGAAAAGATTGGTCGGGGAGAGAGGATTTGAACCTCCGACCCCCTGGTCCCGAACCAGGTGCTCTACCAGGCTGAGCCACTCCCCGACTGGTGGTGGATTGCGGCCACGGCGCTACTGCGCAGTGGCGCGAACTGGAACAGTATAGCATTCTGGTCCGGCCACTCTTTCGATGGCGAGGGGGCCGAATTTATCGGAGCACGCCAGTTTTTGGCCACGTTTTTTGATCGCCGTTCGAAATGCAGCCTGGTTTGTCTGCGCTTGCGGGCGCTGGCTAATCCCGAACACACCTGTCGTCTCGTCAAGTTCAGTCGGATCGGACTGCTACAATCCTTGCGGCTGTTGCTGTTTTTCTCGAGAACTTTCGTCGCAATCTTTATGCTCGCATTCACTGCCGCGCAGTTATTCTCGGCTTCTAAAACTATCTCGGATCCGCTGCTCTTAGTCGAGCAAGGTCGCGTCGTCGAGGTCGCCTCCGGCGCGACCCGCCCCGCAGGCAGCCCAGTCTCCATGCTTGATTTCGGGGACGCAATCATTGCTCCGGGCTACATCGATCTTCACATTCATGGCAGCGCAGGCTATGACGTCATGGATGACAGCCCTGAAGCGCTGCCGGCGATCGGGACCATGTTGGCTCGTCATGGGGTGACCAGTTATTTTCCAACGACGGTTACTGCTGCGCTCGATTCCAGCCTGCGCGCACTCGATCGGCTGGCGTCTGCGATTGAGATAGCAGAAAAGCAAAATGCGGACGGCAACGCCGGAGACAACAAGAATGACGGCAGCCCCACCGATCGAGTTACAGCAATACCGATAGGAATTCATCTCGAGGGCCCGTTCATCAGCCACGCCCGCCGCGGAGTGCATCCGCCCGAGAACCTCATTCCGCCGACGCTTGCGATGTTCGAACAGTTCTGGCAGGCCGCGCGCGGGCAGATTCGTATGATGACCATAGCTCCGGAGATTGAAGGCGCGCTCGAAGTCATTGCCGAGGCAACGTCGCGCGGCGTTTGCGTTAGCCTGGGCCATTCCGACGCGGACTTTGCAGCCACCGTGCGTGGCATTGAGGCGGGAGCTCGCCATGCGACCCATACTTTTAATGCCATGCGTCCACTCGATCATCGTGCTCCTGGAATTCTTGGCGCTGTGCTCACCGATTCGCGCCTGAGTGCAGACATAATTGCCGATGGGGTGCACCTCGATCCCAGCATCGTCAAACTTTTTGCGGAGGCAAAGGGACCAAACGACACCGTCCTCATCACCGACGCGATTTCGGCTACTGGAAAACCGGATGGCCGTTACCGCCTGGGCTCTCTCGAGGTCGAAGTCAAGGGCGACAGATGCACGACCGAGGGCAAACTCGCAGGGAGCGTTCTGACCATGGATCGCGCCGTCCGAAATCTGGCAGAATTTGCGCAGTGGGACCTCGCGGCAGCGGTGATGGCTGCGAGTCGCAATCCGGCTCAGACAGCGCGACTTAAGGGCAAAGGCAATCTACTCGCCGGAGCTGACGCCGATTTTGTGGTGCTAACAAGAGACGGAAAGGTATTGCGAAGCTTTGTCGGCGGCGTAGAGGCGGCACGATGAAACTTGGAAGAAATCTGTAAGCTTCCAGTAGAGACGCGGTTTGCCGCGTCTCTCGTTGCCGGAGAGACGGGGCGAACCCCGTCTCTACAATCAAGTTTTTGGAAAGAAGAACGATGGTTGAGTCGCGCAAATTCCCGCATCACCTGATTCGAGAGATCTTTGAGCAGCCTGATGCGCTGCGACGCACGATCGAACCGCGCATCTCTCCCTCGGATGGCCTGGTTCGGCTGGACGAAGTTCGCATTGCGCGCGAAGAATTGCGCGCGCTTAAGCGAATTAATATCGTGGCTTCAGGGACGAGTCGACACGCCGGCATGACAGGGCAGTTCATGATGCAGGAGTTGGCCGCCGTCCCGGTCGAAATTGATTACGCGAGCGAGTTCGAATATCGCAATCCCATGATCGGGCGCGGCGAGCTGAGCATCTTTATTACTCAGTCCGGAGAAACCGCCGACACGACGGCCGCCCAGCGCGAGGCCCGCAACAAGGGTTCGCGCACAATCGCCATATCAAATGTGGAAGGCTCCACCATTGCGCGGGAAGCTGACGGCTTCATCTACACGCACGCGGGTCCCGAGGTCAGCATCGCGTCCACCAAAGCCTTTACGTCGCAAATGGCATGCCTGTTTCTTTTCGCGCTTTATCTGGGCGAAATTAAGCAAACGACATCGCCGGAATTGGCGAAGCGGTACATCAAGGAGCTGCGGGACCTTCCTCAAAAAACAGAGGCTATTCTCGCCGCTGCCGAGCAGGTAGAAAAATTGGCCGAGCTTTACTATCGCGTCGATGACTTTATGTTTCTCGGGCGCGCGATTCACTATCCAATCGCAATGGACGGGGCGTTGAAACTGAAAGAAGTTTCGTACATTCACGCGGAGGGTTATCCGACGGGCGAAGCGAAACATGGGCCGAATGCCTTGATCGATTTCCGGCTTCCGCTGGTGATGATTGCGACCTGCGATAAGAATGATGCTGGCTCTGTAAAACGTTACGAAAAAAATGTCAGCAACATGCAAGGCTTTAAGAAGCAGGGTGCAACCGTGATCGCGCTTGCAACCGAAGGCGACGCTGAAGTCCCGAAGATCGCGAACCACACCTTCTTTATTCCTAAGTGTCCGGAGTTATTGTCTCCAATTCTGGAGATCGTGCCTCTGCAACTCTTCGCGTACTACGTCGCCGCCAAGCGCGGGCTCGATGTAGACCGTCCCCGCAATCTGGTGAAGGCCGTAACGCTTGAATAGCTCTAATAAGGATGCTTGATCGGCTAAATGCTAGTCCGCTCGCCAATGCCCTTCTTAAGATTCGGATAAATCGCGCCCCCTTCGCGCCCGGGAGAGGGCGTTCGCTCTGCTCGCCTTCAGCAAAATTCCTCACGATTGCTTATGATGGAAGCATCGTTTTTCACCGATGGAGTCATAGTGGCCGAGACGCACAAGAGCAACGGAATTGAAGTTCTGGAGACGCGAGAGTGGTTGGACTCGCTCGATTACGTCCTTTCGCAGGGAGGCCCAGATCGGGCCGGGCGCCTGCTGCAACAACTTGCCCTGCACGCGCGCCGCAGTGGCGGCGTCAACCTCCCCTTCACCGCGACCACGCCCTACCAGAACACAATTCTCACCAATGCGCAGCCGCCATTCCCCGGCAGTCAGGAGATGGAGCGACGTATCAAGAGCCTGGTGCGCTGGAATGCGCTTGCCATGGTGGTTCGCGCAAACAAGCTGCAAGAGGGAATTGGCGGGCACATTTCGACTTTCGCATCGGCGGCTACTCTTTATGAAGTTGCCTTTAATCATTTTTTCCGGGCATCCACGGAATCTGGAGATCGCGACATCGTTTATTTTCAAGGGCACGCGGCGCCCGGAATTTACTCTCGAGCCTATCTCGAAGGCCGCATTCCAAAAGAGAAGCTAGAGAATTTTCGGCGCGAATTGAAGCCGGGCGGCGGATTGTCGTCTTACCCGCACCCGTGGCTGATGCCAGAATTCTGGGAGTTCCCCACTGTTTCGATGGGGCTCGGTCCCATTCAAGCCATCTATCACGCGCGCTTCATTAAGTATCTTGAGAATCGCGGCCTGAAAACCTCGACTGGCGGCAAAGTCTGGGCCTTCCTTGGCGACGGCGAAATGGATGAGCCCGAGTCGCTCGGCTCAATCACTCTTGCGTCGCGGGAGCGTCTCGATAACCTGATCTTCGTCGTCAACTGCAATTTGCAGCGACTCGATGGGCCAGTTCGAGGCAACGGCAAAATTATTCAAGAGCTCGAAGCCATTTTCCGCGGAGCCGGGTGGAACGTAATCAAGGTCATCTGGGGCGGCGATTGGGACCAGTTAATCGAGAATGATCGCGATGGCTTGCTTATTCGGCGTATGGGGGAGATCACCGACGGCCAGTATCAGAAGTATTTCGTCGAGAGCGGCGCCTACTTCCGGCAGAATTTTTTCGGCACCGATCCACGCCTCTTAAAAATGGTCGAGCATCTGTCGGACGAGCAACTCGCCCGCATGCGTCTCGGCGGCCACGATCCGATCAAAGTTCATGCGGCCTATCGAGCGGCGGTCGATCACACCGGCTCTCCGACAATCATTCTCGCCAAGACTATTAAAGGATACGGACTCGGCGAGGCTGGTGAAGGGAAGAACATTACCCACCAGCAGAAAAAGCTGAATGATGAGGAACTGGAAATCTTCCGCTCGCGTTTCGGTATTCCGATCCCAGATGCGGAGTTGCACCTTGCTCCGTTCTATCGTCCCGATGACGACAGCGCCGAAATCAAGTACATGCAAAAGCGCCGCAAAGAACTTGGCGGTTACATGCCTGTTCGTAAAGTTCGAGCGACACCTCTAAAGCCGGTATCGGAAGCCATCTTTGAAGAGTTCTACAAAGGCACCGACGGGCGCGAAGCTTCGACCACGATGGTTTTCGTCCGCATGCTCTCGAAGCTTCTGCGCGATCCCGAGGTTGGCCCGCTCATTGTGCCCGTTGTGCCCGACGAGGCGCGAACCTTCGGAATGGAAGCGCTCTTCCGCCAGGTCGGCATTTACTCAAGCGTCGGGCAGCTCTACGAGCCGGTCGATATGTCGACCCTCCTTTATTACAAGGAGGCGCAAAATGGCCAGATTCTGGAAGAGGGAATCACCGAAGCGGGATCGATGTGCTCCTTCATCGCCGCTGGCACGGCCTACGCGAATCACGGCATCAACACCATCCCCTTCTTCATTTATTACTCGATGTTCGGCCTGCAGCGCATCGGGGACTTGATCTGGGCTGCAGCAGACATGCGTTGCCGAGGCTTCCTCATTGGAGGCACAGCGGGAAGAACGACACTCGCCGGCGAGGGCCTGCAGCATCAGGACGGGCACAGCCATGTGCTGGCGCTGCCTGTTCCGAATCTCATGGCGTACGATCCAGCATTCGCTTACGAAATAGCCATCATCATTCAGGACGGCATCAAGCGCATGTATGTCGACGGTGAATCGATCTTCTATTATCTGACTGTCGGTAACGAACCGTTGCCGATGCCCGAGATGCCCGCCCAGCCGGGCGTTCGTGAGGGAATTCTAAAAGGATTGTATCGCTACCGAACTTCCGAAAAGAAAAATACCAAACTTCGCGCCCAACTGCTCGGCAGCGGAGCCATTATGTTCGAAGTGTTGAAGGCGCAAGAGATCCTCGAAAAAGATTACGGCGTGGCGGTCGATGTGTGGAGCGTCACGAGCTATAAAGAACTGTATCGGGATGCAAACGACTGCGCGCGCTGGAATATGTTGCATCCGACCAAGGCCGCAAAAGTACCGTATGTTACACAGACACTGAAAGACGCATCCGGTCCTTTCGTCGCAGCATCGGATTATATGAAGATTCTTCCGGAATGTCTGGCGCAGTGGATTCCCGGAAGGCTGGTATCGCTCGGCACCGATGGATTCGGCCGCAGCGAGAATCGCGAATCGCTTCGAGATTTCTTCGAGGTCGATGCCAAACATATCGTGCTCGCGACCTTGCACGCGCTCGCGGGAGAGAAGTCGGCAGGGAACATCCACGACAAAGATAAAGATAAAGCTAAAGATAAGAGGGACGCAGGCGAGGGAGTCGACGCCAAGTTGCTGGAGAAAGCGATTCGCGACTTAGGTATCAATGCAGAAAAGAGTAATCCGGCGATCAGCTAGTGCGCTGCCGCCTCTTCACTGCCTGTCATCCTGAGCGAAGCGAAGGACCTATGCAACTTGTTCGAGGCCGCAAAAAGCAGTTCGTTCGCTTCCCAAGATGACGAGCAGAATAGATTTGAGAGACGAGAGATAGGGATCGATGCCAACAGAATTTAAACTCCCCGAGCTAGGCGAAAATATCGAAAGCGGAGATCTGGTCCGGCTGATGATCAAGCCCGGCTCCGATATCGCCGAGGGCCAGCCCGTGATGGAACTTGAAACCGACAAAGCGGTCGTCGAGGTGCCCTCGTCGGTCACAGGCAAAATTGGGGAAGTTCGGGTCAAGGAAGGCGACAAGCTGCGCGTTGGCCAGGTCATCTTTACGGTTGAAAACGGTGCTGGTACTGAGGCGCAATCTAAAACGAAATCACAGCCGACCGCTCCTTCGAACAAATCAGTCCAGGTAGACGAAGACGAGCAAGTTCCCGCGCCCAACAAATCAGCATCGGGAAATAAAGCTGCTGACGAACCCACGACTGCAATACGAGAAGCGCCCAAACCGGGAACTCAAGATAAGGATAAAGATAAAGGTAAAGATAAAGGTAAAGAGAAAGAGGCACCTGCTCCAGCGCAAAAAGAGTCATCCGGCGCCCGCGTCGAACGCCGAAAGCCGGCGGCCGCCGCGACTCCGAGCGAATTCAAGTTGCCCGAACTTGGCGAGAACATCGATTCGGGCGATCTCGTACGCCTCATGATTTCGGCCGGAGCTACCGTGGCCGAAGGGCAGCCGGTGATGGAACTCGAGACCGATAAGGCTGTTGTCGAAGTCCCTTCTTCCGTCAGCGGAAAAGTGCGCGAGGTGAAAGTCAAAGAGGGGCAGAAGGTGAAGGTTGGGGACGTCATCTTCACGCTCGAAGGCGGCACGCAAGCGCCTGAGCCAACTCGCAAACACGAACCCGTAGAGCATAGTTCTGGCCAACAAAGCGCGCGCCTCTCTTTTCAATTAGCGATTCGGGCCGAAGGCAAGACCGAGCAGGAGGCGCTGCCTCCAGATCAGCCGGTTGCCGAAAAAGAGACTTTCAGCATGCCGGTGCAACTCGGCAAAGTTGCGGGCACCGAGCACCGCGATCCCGTGCCAGCCGCGCCTCACGTACGTCGATTAGCCCGCGAAATCGGAGTCGACATTCACGGCGTCCAAGGCAGTGGCCCTGGTGGACGCATCAGTGAAGACGACGTTAAGCGCGCCGCGAAGAATGCTTTGATGGAGGCGGCTGCTGCGGCGCAGGCTCCGCGAGCAGGCTTCGTAGATCCTGAATTGCCCGACTTCGGAAAGTGGGGCAAGGTCGAGCACGTTTCGATGCGCGGAGTCCGGCGCAAAACTGCTGAGCATCTTCGCCACGCCTGGAACACGATTCCACATGTAACGCAGCAGGACCGCGCCGATATCACTGAGCTTGAGCATCTGCGCTCGAAATTTTCACCGCGCGCCGAAGAAGCGGGCGGCAAGATGACCGTAACCGCGATCGCGCTCAAGGTGTGCGCGTCCGCCCTCAAGGTATTTCCTCAGTTCAATGCCTCGATTGATACGAGCAAAGAGGAAATCATCTACAAGCAGTACATCAATATAGGAGTGGCGGTCGATACGGATCGCGGCTTGCTGGTGCCCGTAATTCGCGACGTCGACAAGAAGAATATTGTCGAGCTCGCGGTAGAGATGACGCAGCTGTCGAAGAAGGCGCGCGACAAAAAGATAACGATGGAAGAGATGGAGGGCGGGACCTTCACCATCACGAATCTCGGAGGCATTGGCGGCACCGGATTTTCGCCGATCGTGAACCATCCGGAAGTCGCGATTCTCGGCCTCTCCCGCTCACGCATGGAGCCGGAGTGGGTGAACAACAAATTCGAGCCGCGCTTGATTCTTCCACTCTCCCTCTCGTACGATCACCGGTTGATCGATGGCGCCGACGCTGCGCGTTTTTTGCGCTGGATCGCCGAGGCTTTCGAGCAGCCGTTTTTGTTGTCAGTACAAGGTTAGTCGTGTGGGGCGGACACTCTTGTCCGCCCGCTTTTAAATTTGGACCTGAAGCAAAGTCAAAAGCAGCGGACAGGAGTGTTCGCTCCACACCTAAATGAAATCTCATAATAAGGATTAAGTGAAAAATGGCTGAATCTTCGAATCTACGTGTGGCCGTAATCGGCGGCGGTCCCGGCGGATACGCCGCTGCATTTCTCGCCGCCGACCTGGGCATGAAAGTTACCATGATTGACCCCGAGGTCAATCCCGGCGGCGTGTGTCTCTATCGCGGATGCATTCCCTCCAAGTCACTTTTGCACGTTGCCAAGCTTCTTGAAGAAGCCGAACAAGCGAAAAACTGGGGCATCGAATTCTCCGAGCCAAAAATCGACCTGAACAAGCTGCGCGGATGGAAAGAAAGCGTCGTCAAGAAACTCACTGGCGGACTCGGACAATTGTCCAAGCAACGCAAAGTCGAATACGTGCAAGGCAAGGCGGCGTTCGTTAACGGCACCACTTTGAAAGTCACGAAGACCGCGGGCGGCGACGAAAACTTAACCTTCGATCGCATCATCATTGCCACCGGTTCGCGCCCAACGATGGTTCCGAGCCTGAAGATCGAGAGCCCTCGCCTGATGGATTCTTCCGGCGCCCTCGACCTTCCGGACATACCGAAAACTTTGCTCGTTATCGGCGGCGGTTACATTGGACTCGAACTCGGCTCGGTTTACGCCACACTCGGCACGGCTGTGACCTGCGTCGAGATGCTCCCCGGCCTTTTGCCTGGAGCCGACCGCGACTTAGTTTTGCCGCTTCATAAACGCCTGGAAAAACTTTTCTCCGCGATTCTGCTCAACACTACAGTAAAAGCGCTCAAGGAAGAAAAAAACGGAATCCGCGTCACGCTCGAAGGCCCGAACGTAAAAGAAAAAGAGCAAGTCTTCGATCGCGTGTTGATGTCGGTCGGCCGGCGTCCAAACTCAGAAATTGCAGGACTCGATAAGACAAAAGTAAAAGTGAATCAGAAAGGCTTCATCGAGATCAACGGGCAGCGCCAAACCGCGGAACCAACTATCTACGCGATCGGCGATGTCGCCGGAGAACCAATGCTCGCCCACAAAGCGATGCACGAAGGCCGGACCGCCGTCGAGGCGATTGCTGGACACAAAGTTGCCTTCGAGCCGAACGCAATCCCCGCTGTCGTCTTTACCGATCCGGAAATCGCGTGGGCTGGACTCACCGAAACGCAAGCCAAAGAACAGGGCCGCGAAGTTACCGTCGCCAAATTCCCGTGGGCAGCGTCCGGCCGAGCTGTCACAATTGACCGCCCGGAAGGCATGACGAAATTGCTGATCGATCCGAAAACAGAACGCGTTCTCGGTGTTGGCATCGTGGGAGCTGGAGCTGGCGAACTGATTGCCGAAGGCGTTCTCGCCATCGAAATGTGCGCCCTCGCGGCCGATGTTGGCATGACCATCCACCCGCACCCAACGCTCTCCGAAACAATGATGGAAGGGGCAGAAGTTTTCTACGGCCAGGCCACCGACATCTATCGTCCAAAGCGTTAGCAGCGCCGGCGTCTCGCCGGCTGTCCGGCGGGCGCCCTCGCCCGCCGCAGAAAAGAGTTATAGGGCAACGAAAGTGCCGCCGCTACGACTATCGGATATCGCATGAAAAAGTTCGCACTCTTATTTCTAATCCTGAGCTTTTCTTGTTCCTCGTCGACCGCGCAATCCGCCTCTTCATTGCTGAAGCCGGGGGCGAAGCAAGAGGCGAGCGCGGCCAACGATCCGCTGGGACGAGACACTCCTTCTGAAACGGTGCTGCGATTTCTGCAGGCTGCGCAAGATGGAGACTACAAAACCGCTTCCGAATATTTGCAGATCAGCGGTACCCGCCGTCAATCCCAAGGCGTCAACCTCGCCGAAAAATTAAAGCTTCTCCTCGACCGCGCTTTCGTCGGCAGCCTGCGACGATTAAGCACTAACCGCGAAGGCAGCGCCGAGTACGGAACCTCGGATCGCCAGGCGATCGGAACCTTCTCGGTAGGCGACGTCGACGTGCCGGTGGTTCTGGTTCAGGCGGTTTCTCCGAACTCCGGCAAAGTCTGGCTTTTCTCTTCCGAAACTTTAAGCAGAGTTCCGGATTTGTACGATACCGTCGAGGCTCACCAGGTCGAAAACAAGCTGCCACAGGTTTTGGTGCGCGACTCTTTGCTTGGAATGCCGCTGTGGCAGTGGCTGGCGCTGCTTCTTTCTATCCCTCTAGCTATCGCGATCGGGTGGGCTTGCGTTCTGCTCTTAGCCATCCCGCACCGGCTTTGGCTCAAATACAAGAAGCGTCCGGAGTTGCAGTCCTATCGCGCGGCCGCCTCTACTCCTCTGCTGATTTGCTTTAGTGTCATCGCGCATCGCGCTCTGGCCAGCTATCTTGGCTTGCCGCTCTTGAGTCGCCTTTACTACTACCGCATCATTGGTGTCATTTTTAGCTTCGGCTTCTTCTGGTTTTTGCTTCGCGCGACGAGCGTGACGATGCAACGCCTGCGTTCGCGAGCCATTCGCTCAGGACGAATTGGCACCGGTACGCTTATGGTGCTCGGCGAGCGGCTACTCACCGCCTTCATCGTAATCGTCGCTATTCTCGCAATCCTCGGAGTGCTGGGCTTCAATCTCACCACAGTGCTTGCTGGCCTTGGCATCGGCGGTATCGCGATCGCCTTCGCCGCGCAAAAGACCCTTGAGAATCTTTTCGGAGGCATCTCCGTTCTTGCCGATGAAGTGATTCGTGTCGGCGATTACTGCCGATTCGGCGATCGCACCGGCACCGTAGAAGACATCAGCCTTCGCTCAACGCGCGTGCGTACTGACGCTCGCACCGAGCTTTCAATCCCGAACGGCGCGCTGGCGACAATGAACATCGAAAACTTTGCGCGCCGCGACAAGATTTTTTTCAATCCCGTGCTATCGATAAGAATGGAAACCACCGGCGATCAACTGCGCTATGTGCTGGCTGAGATTCGCCGCATGTTATACGAACATCCGAAAGTCGGGAGCGACAGCGCAAATATCCGATTCGCCGGTTTTGATGCCAGCGCTTTGCGAGTGGAAATCACGAGTTTCGTGGTCACGCGCGACTCCAACGAGTTCGCCGCCGTCCGCGAGGATCTATTATTTCGCATCATGGACATCGTCGAGAAGTCCGGCAGCGGTTTTGCGCTGCCTTCGCAAACTCTCTATCTGTCCCGCGATCACGGCCTGAATCGCGATCAGGCTTCTGCGGCGGAGCAGGAAGTCCAGCACTGGCGGGATTCGCACAATCTTCCATTCCCCGATTATGCTCCAGCCGACAAAAGCAGCTTTCGGGGAGGGATTGCCTATCCCGACCCGCAGTCGGCAATCGCAAAAAATCAGAAAATTCCCTGAGAGTCGCTCCCTTACGACTTTCGACACTGTTGAAAGTTGCCGCGCTTACCCACGTAACTTGCGGCTTCCGGCGCAGGTTTCTAGCATGAGGAAGTCATGGCTCATGCTTTGCTCCTATCCCCGGACGACCAGGCGGTCAGTGCGATTACTGGCGTTTTAGAAGAAATGTCGGTAACTTGCGAGCGCCCTTTGGATGGTGTATCCGCCGCTCAAAAACTTAATTCTCAGAGCTTCGACCTGGTTTTGGTCGATTGTGAAAATTTGCCGGCGGCAAAGCTGATCTTTGACGTGTGCAGGCGCGCTAAGGCAGGCAATAATCCAGTCCCCATCGCTATTGTCGATGGCCGTGCGGGTTTGCCAACCGCTTTTCGATTGGGCGCAGAGTTGATCTTGACCAAGCCGGTAGCGAAGGACCAGGCCCGCACCACCATTCGTACGGCAGTCAGCCGTGTGCGAAAAGAAACCCCTGCAGCGGAGCACATCGCAACCAGCGTTGGCCAGCTTCACTCTGGCGAGAGCAATGACGATAACCCAGACTCCTTGATGGGCGCGGCGATGACCGGAACCGGCATTCCTTTGGATTTTGCAACGGAAAGCCCAAGCAGCAACTCTGCCCCTCAGCTCACGGCCTATGCCGAAGCCGGACCGAGCATTGTTTCGGCCGCGAGCCCGACAGCGACGAGTGCAACGACAGGTGCGGCGTCCGCCGCCGCAGCAGCCATTTCGCGTTCGACTATCGAATACATCAAAGAAGCGAAGGCGGAAGACAAGCCTCTGGAGCGGCCTAAGGCACCGAGTCCGTCGCTAAATTCTTCAGCGGAGGTCTCCGCAAACACAGTGAGGGCGGTAATGAAGCCTTCTGACGATCCCGTGCTGGCAGAGCTTGAACTGACGGAGATGGAAGCAGAACAAAAGAAAATTGAGATATCGAAATCCGCTAAATTGTCAGCGGAGAAATTGAGCTCCGAGACTAGTAAAAATACACGCGGCAACCGAGTCCTCTCGCCGGAGGTTCATGAGCCCGGCCAGAGGCGGCGAAACGGCATGCTGGTGGGCACATTGATGCTCGCTCTTGCTGGCGGAGGCTTTTACGCGGTGTGGAATTATCAACCCGGGTTCAAGGCGATGGCAAACGGGGAGATCAATCGCGCGCTCAGGACGCTAGGTGTCTCTGTACCTTCTGGATTGAAGTCTGCCGGATCAGCAAAGGCTGCACCCGCCGTTGTACCGAATTCGATAGATCGACCCGCAAGCGAGTCGAAGTCTGTGGCGTCCCCTGCGAACCTGACTGCCGCCGCGCCGCCTGTCATCAGTACGAGCACAGATGGCGAGGCACGAGTGGCTTCACCTGCTCCTGCTGCGGCAATTGCCGACGGCGCTAGTCAATCGGCGTCTGCCGCGACACAATCGGGAACCGCGACATCATCCGCTGCCGCATCCGCCGATCTGGACAAAGCAAGTGTGACGAAATCAGAAATTTCGAAGCCAGCCGAGATTAAAAAAGAAAGCGATTCTGGCAGCGCACGAGATCACGCGGACAATTCATTGGTTCTCTCTTCTCAGGGTGCCCAAAAGCGCCTCGTCTACAGTGTGCAGCCACAATACTCGGCGGAAGAGCGAGCGCATGGAACGCGAGGTTCGATCGTTCTCAAGACGTTCGTAAAAAATGATGGCAACGTCGCCGACGTGCGTTTGGTCGAAGGCAGTCCCGCATACGCTTCAGCCGCCATCGAGGCGGTGAAGCAGTGGCGCTATCGCCCTCTTCAACGCGAAGGCAAGGCCTTGCCATTCCAGACCGTCGTTATCGTTGACGCCCCGAAGCAGTAACTCCGACAACCTAGTCTGCACATTTGCACGCTCTTAATCACGGGCATACAGAGCATCAGGGAGCAAGCAGAATCTAGAACTCTCTGTGTCCCCTGTGCCCCCTGTGGTTAAAAGCTTTTGCTCCGGCTCGTAGAGTCCGTGCAGACCCGTCTTCAATTACTGCCGTAACTTGCTGGTACCCACGCTATTACCTACGATGACTTCATTATGGGTTACCAAGCGTTACTCTTCTGCCCCGACGAAAAACTGGCGCGAGTAGTGAGCCAGGTGTTCACTGAACTGGATTTCTCCATCGAGCCCGTTCATGAGCCTTTTGCCGCCGTCAAAAAACTGATGGCGCAGCGTTATGACGCCATCGTCGTCGATTGCGAGAACGAGCAAAACGCTTCGTTGCTCTTCAAGAGTGCGCGCAACTCATCTTCGAATCAAAGCTCGTTGGCCATCGCCGTAGTGGAGGGGCAAGCCGGGGTCGCGAAAGCATATCGAATTGGCGCAAATCTCGTACTCACCAAGCCCATCAACGTTGAACAAGCGAAGGGCACCTTGCGAGTCGCCCGAGGGCTGCTCCGTAAAAATCAGGATGCTGCCGCAAGCATCGGCGCAACGACGGCACCGACTGCAATCAAGGCTTCAGAACCAGTTGCCGCGCCCCGGCGCGAGTCTGCGCCAGTCGAGACCCGTCTTGCGGAAATCCCTGCTGAGGCGCCAATAAATTCAGGCTATGAAACGGGACCATTAAAAATCGCCCCGGCGGCTCCCGCGTTTGCCAGTGCAGTGATGTCGGCTGCAGCGGCGCCAATCGAGCAAATACCAGCGGTGGAAACCTTAACGCCAAAACCGACGGCATCTTCAGTCGCTGCTCACGCCATCGAAGTGAGTAGCGCGTCGACTTTTGCGTCCGCCGCGGCCGTTGCTCCTGCTCCGTCGAAGATTGCGTCTCCTGAAGTTGACTTGCCAAAGCATGACGACAAAACCGGAGCCGCGAATTCTTTTAGAAATGCCGCGCACAGCGCGCCCGAATTTGAAGCCTACGAATCAGCTCCAACCGGCGCGACAGCGGTAGCGATCTCGCAGGCTACCAGCCCGGCTCCGACCTTCGGTGCGGTCGCTGAAGTTGAATCAACCGGCTCACAGGGAAGCAAGAAATTCGTGATTGCTGCTTGCCTGGTCGTGCTCGCAGTCCTGGGTTATTTCGGTTACCAGAAGTTCGGCGGCTCAGGTTCAGCGACGGTTGAGGGAAATCGCCCAACCGTTACGGCCACAGAACGTGTTGCGGCTTCGCAAGCTGCAGTAGTGCAGCCTTCTGTTCAGGCGCCTGTTCCCGCGCAGCCTGCGAGTTCCGCGCCCGCGCCCGCTCTAACCGCTGGCAGCGGCGCTCATGCCGCGCCGAGTGGTAAGAATTCTCCTTCCAAGACCTCGACCGCAGTCGCTGAGAACACGGTGAGGGTAATTGCCGACCCCGGGGCCAATAAGCCGGCAAACTCTGAACTGGCCGCGAAAATTACGGCACCTGCACCCGTACATGTGAAGTCGAACGCCGCTGCCAGCACAAACACTGAAGATGTTGCGCCTCCATCGTCGAGTTCCTTCGCAGCCACAAGTGACAATAAGTTGAGCGGTCTTATGGCTTCGACGTCGGCGAGCCTTCCCAAGCCTGCGCTCGCGAACGTAAGAGTCTCGCAAGGCGTGTCGCAGGGGCTCCTGATCAAGCGCGTAGCCCCACAATATCCGGCCGCAGCACGATCGACGCATACGCAGGGCGAGGTTCGCATCGAGGCGACCGTAAACAAAGAAGGGATGGTTGTGAATCCCAAGGTAGTCCGCGGCGACACGGTTCTGGCGCACGCTGCCATGGAAGCGGTCCGCCAGTGGCGCTACAAGCCTTACTATCTTGACGGCCAGCCAGTAGAAATTCAGACTGAGATTACGATTAACTTCAAGGCCGACTAAGGGCGGGACTCACAAAGAGCCCGCTTGATTCTTACCTCTCGCTAGCGAATCCAAGCTCCAGCAGGCTTCTATCGTCGCCCGCCTATCTTCGATCGTCGTTCGACTATCGTCGCTCGACTATCGCGGTTCATCGCGCGTCGTTCGTCGCGCGCGGGTCGTTGTTCGCCGCATAGCACAGTTCTCCCGCCCGAAATTTAATTGAGATGCAGGTCTGGTTCGCGACGCCGCGGTCGTCCCGGATGGGCCCTGATATTGCGAAACTTGTTGTAGAGCCCATGCAACTCTTCGCTCAGCAGGCGAACGATTTCCATCGTGAAAGATGGATGGTCCCGCAGAAGCCTGAGCAGCTTTTCTCGCGGAATAAACGCGATCGTCGCCGAGCTGAATGCCTCCGCAGTAACGCGGTAGTTTGCACCGCATATACTTTCGCCCAACCCAAGCATGGTTCCGGGCCCGAGGATTTCCAGATGTTGCTTTTGGCTGTGGCTGCTCCAGATTGAAATACCAACCTCGCCTTTTTCGAGCGCGTAGACTCCTCTCACCGCCGCTGCCTGCTTGAAGATGATTTCTCCCTTGGAGAAGCTGCAGGGCGACTGTATCTGTTTCATCGCCTGCAACAACTCGGCGCTCAATCTGCTGGCGGCGGGAACTCCCGATGATGGCTGCGAAGACACTCGTGATTGCTCCTAAGCTTGCATCTTCCATTCTGCCTTCATGATTAAAGATGAGATGTGACGGCTGTCACCGAATGTAGTGATTGAAAGAGAGACCCAAGAGGCAGGCATCGGGCAGAAGAGGGATGTCGCAGGAATCTGAGGTCGCCCTAAGCATTGCGCCACGATCAAAGGAACAATCGCTACTGTCGTTCGAGAATTTCGTCGATCGCCGCTTTACTGCCGCGCTCGACCGTCACCACTTTGTGGAGCGGCTTGAATCCCGTCAAGGTGACGTCGATGACGTAATTTCCGGGGCCGAGCATGATCTCCACAGGAGACACTTTATCCAGCACTCGCTGGTTGATCACAACCTGTGCGCCCTTGGGCTGGGTGTGAATGGTCACAGCTCCCATCCCGGCGGTGCTCTCGCTGCCACGGTTGAACAGCTTGTTCATTTTGCCGACGGTCTTAATGTCGTCAACGTTGCCGAGAACTTTAAGGGTCGGAGCAAATTGAAAATTCTGCCCCGCCGCCAGATCGGTGGTTACGGTTTCGTCGAGGTATCCATTCTTGCGCAATACGATGGCGTGCGCGCCCTTTTCGGTCGAAAACTGCGCGGGAGTTAATTTGCCCGTGGGCTTGCCGTCCAGGGTGATGGCGGCTCCCGCAGGCGTACTCGACACAGCGAGTACAGCGTTCATTGGTGTGAGATGGAAACTCAACGACGCCTTAGCCCCAGCCACTACTTCGAGGGAACGAATGTCTGGCGAGTAACTCGATTTACTTGCGGAAATGATGTGCTTGCCGACGCTGAGCCCGGCGACGTTGAACGGAGTGACCCACGCCGGATCGTTTTTGCCGTCAATTTGAATCTGCGCTCCTTGCGGATCAGAATCGATCAGCGCTTGCCCCACTGCCACGACCGCAGCCTCAGCTGGTGCCGGTGTTCGCTTGGACTTTCTGGCGGCGCGATTTTCGGCTTGGCGCACGCTCACGGTTGGCCGATCTTCCTCCCCGACTGCGATCGTCTGGGTTGGCCGCGCAGTTGGTGAAGCTGACGGTTGCACGGGCGCAACCACTTTCGCGCTCGACCCGGCTTTTGTAGCATGCGGAGCGGCGGTGGATCCGTCATCTTCAGAGCGCACGTGGAAAAACAGCGCCACTGCGACGACCAGTATCAGGCCGACTGCCCCGAGGATGGCGTAAAGCATCAATCGCGGAGGCACCGTCGAAAGCTCTTTGATTGCCTTTCCCGCCACTTCGCGCGGTTGCATCTTCGGCTTGTTGTCTTTCTTCGGATAAATCGTGACCGTATGCGAAGGCTCAACCGGTTGCGGAACCGGTGGTACGTAAACCAGCTCTTTGAGCGGAGGCATCTCGGCGAGGTCAGAGAAGCTGCGCCCCCCTGACGGCGAGGCTGTTGCAGACTCCGCCATCATGGGATCGACCATTATCGGGGACGCCTGCTGCACCGGAGCCTGGGTCGGCGAGGCGGTTGCACTCACTTCAAATTCACCGATCACACTCGCTCCCGAGTTCGCGTTGGAGCTGAAACCTGTCGGCGCAGATACGCCCCTACCCCCGCCGGATGCGGATGCAGCCGCGGCTGATGCCTTGCTTCGTGCTTCGTTCAGAGACGGCGGCGCTATCGGTCGCGCAAGCGTCGGCGCCGATGGTTTCGGCTGCGCGGAGTTCCCCACGCCCGAACCGGATGGCAATCCGGAAGCGGCAAACTTATCGGCTGCGCTCGCGCGCATTGCGGGGTCGACCGCGACTCCTGCCGGAGGCGTAATTTTCTTAGGCTCCGTAACCGACTTCTTACCCGTCTCCTTGCATCTCTCGAGATCTTCGAGCAACTCGCGCGCATGCTGATAGCGGGCCGCAGGATCTTTCGCCAGCGCTTTCAGAATCAAAGCGCTCACAGCCGGCAGGATCTTGGGATTCAACGATGTGGGGCTCGCGGGCATTTCATTTTCAATCTGGTTGAGCAGCGAACCCGTATCGGATGCATTGAAGGCCCTGCGTCCTGCCACCATTTCGTAGAGAATCGCTCCCAGCGAAAACAGGTTCGACCGCGAGTCGATGGCTTCTCCGCGAAGTTGCTCTGGAGAGCAATAGGGCGTCAATCGTCCCATTCCATTCCCTGACTCGGCACCGAGCAAGCTCATTTTCGAGATGCCATAGCCCAGGATCTTGACCATGCCATCCCACTGCACCATGATTTTTGCCGGTTCCAGCGAGGAGTGGGCGACTCCCTGTGTCGCAGCCTGTTCCAGACCGGCACAGAGTTGGCGGCTGATATCGAGAATGTCCCAGATCGAAAAGCCTTCATTGCGGGCCAGCATCGTAGCTACGCTGTTGCCCTGGATGTACTCCATCGCGGCGGAAAATTGACCTTCAATTTCGCCGGCGCCATAAACGGGAACTATATTCTGCGCGGCAAGATTACGCGTGCTCTGGCCCTCAGCGATCAGGGCATCCACAAACGCGGCAGCGCGGTCGCCGAGCGGCGCAAGATTCTGCGTCTTCAGCGCCACCACTTGATTCGTTTCCCTGTCGAGCGCCTTATAAATCGAGGCGGAATCCGACTTGGATAACTCGCTTTGTATCTCGAACCGGTTGAATATGGTCGCCATAGCAAATTCCTTACGGTGACTAGCCGCACTCGACTTGACCATGAAATAACTGGCCACAGCCGAGATTTGCCCCTAGAATACCGCCTTCGCCAGCCACGCTGAGAATTACGAAAGTACCCAACCAGAGGACGAAGTTGGTTCACTGCAGGGATGTGCGAACGCCGCAAAAGCGCGTGTCACAGCAATCTGAAGGAGAAGCTTGATCGACCGTTTTTTTCGATTGAACGAAAACCAGACCACGATCCGCAGGGAGTTGCTGGGCGGCCTCACGACCTTCGTGACCATGGCCTACATCATCGTCGTCAACCCACAGATATTGGCCCAGGCCGGAATGCCCGCAGATGGCGTCGTGTTTGCCACATGTATCTCGGCGGCGGCCGCGACCCTTGTCATGGGCTTGTATGCCAATTATCCGATCGCGCTGGCACCCGGCATGTCATTGAACGCGTACTTCACCTATGCCGTCTGTCTGGGCATGCATATTCCGTGGCAAACCGCGCTTGCAGTCGTCTTCTTTTCTGGAGTGCTCTTTTTCGTCCTCACGGTCACGCGCGTGCGCGAGCAGATCGTCAACGGAATGCCCGATTGCCTGAAACATTCCACCGCCACCGGTATCGGAATGTTCATTGCGTTTGTCGGATTGCGCAACGCTAAGCTGGTTGTCGCCAATCCGGCCACATTTGTAGGCTTGGGAAGTTTTGCAGATAAAGAGGTGCAAACCGCGTGCTTCGGAATTGTTCTGACCCTCGTCCTCATGGCGCGAAGGTTCAATGGAGCAATATTGTTGGGGATTGTAGGGACGACCGCCCTGGGAATAATCCGAGGCATCACGCACTTGCCCGCAGCCATTTTTTCGCTGCCTCATCCTTCCTCTACGTTTCTCAAACTCGATTTTCGCGGAGCGACACACCTCGGCCTCCTCGAAATATTGTTTGCATTTTTATTCGTGGATCTCTTCGACAACGTTGGAACTCTAGTAGGTGTGTGCGAGCAGGGCGGATTCATTAAAGATGGAAAAATTCCGCGTGTGGGAAGAGTTCTGGCCGCTGACGCTGTCGGAACCATCCTCGGTTCGCTCACCGGAACATCAACCGTCACCAGTTACATTGAGAGCGCAGCGGGCGTCGCTGCGGGTGCTCGAACCGGATTGAGCAATGTCGCGGTCGCCGCTCTCTTCATCGCCGCAGCATTTTGCTCTCCCCTGGCCACTGCGATACCAGCCTACGCAACTGCTCCGGCCTTGATCCTTGTCGGCGCGCTCATGACTCAGTCCATCGCCAAAATTGATTGGAGCGACTTTAGCGAAGCTGTCCCCGCCTTCATCACGATCCTCGCGACGCCGCTTACATTCAGCATTGCCACCGGCTTGAGCCTCGGGCTTATCTCCTACACCGTGGTTAAAATTGCTGCCGGTAAGATTCGCGAGATGACTCCTCTCATTTGGATACTCACCGCCTTGTTTTGCCTTCGTTACGCCTATTTGGCCTCTGAATGAATTCCCTAAACTTTGTTCGACGCCGCACGTGTACTTGTCCTTAGCGATGTATCGACGCACTTGAAAAATTTAGTGTCGTCCCGCGTGCCTTTTAAAAGAGGCGCTCTTCCGGGCTGCAAGAAGCAAATTCTCCTGCCACTCCATCGCAACTTTATGTGTAGTTCGCTGTTTCTAATGATGTAGTTTCGCAGAATCTTGGATTGACGCAGCGGTGATAGCCTCACGGCTCGCATTGCTTCAATCTGAGCTTGCACGGTTGCGCTCAAGTTACTGATTTTAAATGCTTTTCTATTTCGACGATTTGACGCTGAGGAGCCAACCAAGCGATCTACGCTCACATCTCACTGACAAACCTACCTAGTCAGCGTTCGACTCACACTGTGACCTGGAGGCGTATTGATGTCAATTTTTAAGGGAGAAAATTGTATGAAACGTTGTCTCGGTTTGATGGCGACTGCATTGTTTTTCGCGGCAGCGCCGGTTGTGATGGCACAAGGAATCTCCGCCCATTCGGATCACGTCGAGGTTGGAGTATTTGCTGACTACTTCCGATTTGGAGCGACCGATCCGGTCAAGAATTTTCTCGGCCTCGGAGCACGCGCCGCTTTCAACCTCAATCGCAATGTGCAACTTGAAGGGGAGATGGCATACGACTTCAAGCGCAATTTCACCAACATCTGCTCGACCAATGACATCAACTGCATCGGTTCGACCACGGTGAATTCGAGCTTGCGGACTTTGCACGGCCTCTTTGGACCGAAATTCCAGACGGGATCCGGACCGGTTCGATTGTTCGTCACCGGGAAGGTCGGCTTTGACAATTTCACGGTTGACAACCGAAACGCTCCCGTCGGGTTCTCCAGCGCAATTGGACTCGATCGCGGTAAAACTGATTTCGCTGTCTACCCTGGTGTCGGCGTCGAGGCGTTCGCAGGTCCAATCGGAATTCGTTTAGAAGCTGGCGACGAGGTTTACTTTGACGGCGGGGCTCATAACAATTTGAAAGTCACATTCGGCCCTCAGCTGCGCTTCTAGTAGAGAACAGAGCGCCATCAATTTGCATTGCCTTAGCTTTGCATGCAATGCAGCATCGCTTTGCATCATGGCCTTGCAGCACGGCTTTGCATCATAATGACCGGCGGCATTTGCCGCCGGTTTTTTTATGCCTGAAAAGCAGAAGGTCATCGTGATCGGAGCGGGCGCGGCGGGGATTTCGGCTTCCGTGCGCTTGGCGAATGCAGGCCTGTCCGTCACTCTTCTCGAAGCTCGCGACCGGATCGGCGGGCGCATTCTCATGCACCACGATCCCGCGTTCCCCAAACCAATCGCACTAGGCGCCGAGTTTATTCACGGCTTCCCGCAGGAAATTTGGGAGCCATTAAAATCCAGAAAAATCGAGGTCGAAGAAGTCGGCGGCACTCCCTGGTGTTTCCGAAACGGTGGCCTGATACCTTGCGATTTCTTTTTAGGCGTCGACGAGATTCTCAAGAAGATGGATTCCACTTCGCCAGATGAAACCTTCTCGCATTACCTGCGTCGAGTATTTCCAGATTCGAAATCCAGTCCACAAGTATCAGAAGCGAGAAAACACGCGCTAGGCTACGTGCGTGGCTTCAACGCCGCCAACCCTAACCGCGTCGGCGTGCATTGGCTTGCGGAAGGCATGAAGGCGGAAGAGGAAATCCAAGGCGATCGCGCCTTCCGCTCCAAAAATGGATACGAAGATTTACTCGAAATTTTTCGTTCCCAAATTATCGCAGCAAACATTGAGCTACTAAATCAAACTGTGGTTCGTTCCGTTACCTGGAAGCCGCAAGCTGTCCGTATCGCGGCTCGCAGGCAAGAAACTGACGCTCAGTTCGCCGCTTCCCGCGTGCTAATCACCTTGCCGCTCGGGGTGCTGCAAGCTTCAGCCGGCGCGGAAGGCGCAGTAAGCTTCGATCCATCATTAGCCGCACACAAGTCAAAGGCTCTACAAACCCTCGTAATGGGCAAAGTAACCCGTGTGGTCTTGCGATTTCGTAAGCGCTTCTGGGAAAACATCTCTCCTTCGCGTAGCAAAAAGACGCTTGCCGACATGAACTTTATTTTTTCCGATGACGAATTCTTTCCCACCTGGTGGACCGCGATGCCTGACAAACTACCTATCATTACCGGATGGGCTCCAGATGACTGCGCCGAAAGACTCGCAGGCAATCGCCGATCTTCTGTAATCGATCAAGCGCTGGAAACGTTGGCGAAGCTGTTTAGCCTTCCCAAAGCCCAAGTATCCGATTTGATGGAATCGGCCTACCTCCACGACTGGCAGAGCGATCCATTTGCGCTGGGGGCGTACAGCTACGGAGCCGTCGGGTCCGATGGCGCACAAAAAGAATTAGGAGCTCCGATCGAAGACACCCTCTTCTTCGCAGGCGAAGCCACCGATACCACCGGCCACAACGGCACCGTCCACGCCGCCATCGCCAGCGGCAATCGCGCCGCCCATGAAATCCTCAATAGCATCTTGTAGAGACGCGGTTCTCCGCGTCTCCCGCCACTGATGCGTGGCGGAAGGCGTCGAACCCGGGAATCGGGACAAGCCCGGGAGACGGGGCAAGCCCCGTCTCTACACGCACAAGCGACTTGGTAAGAGTCGATTCTTCCTTCGCTACAGGCATTCCCGTATATACGACCTACAGTCTCTCTCCATATTGTCTTTAGTTGGACGCCCCGTTCGGTTCCAACCCGCCTTTGATAGAGTCTTTCTTCAACATCATTTATTTGAGGAACTAGAAAAGTAGATGGCAGATCAAGCTCAACCTATTGTCTGGCCGGGCCGTCCCTACCCACTTGGAGCAACGTGGGACGGCGAGGGTGTCAACTTTGCCCTTTATTCTGAACACGCTGAAAAAGTCGAGCTCTGCCTCTTCGACATGTCGGGCAAGCGCGAAATCCAGCGCGTTCCTTTGCCCGAGCAGACCGACATGGTCTGGCACGGCTACTTGCCCGAGGGACGCCCCGGACAGTTATACGGATATCGAGTCTACGGCCCGTACGCTCCCGAGCGGGGCCAACGATTCAATCACCACAAACTTCTTCTCGATCCCTACGGCAAGCAGGTTCAAGGGACGCTGAACTGGACCGATTCGCATTTTGGCTACCGCCTCGGTAGCAAGCAGGACGATCTATCGTTCGACCGCCGCGATAACGCCGCGGGAATGCCGAAGAACAAGGTTATCGATTCCGCGTTCACCTGGGGGGCCGATGCTCCGCCTAACATCCCATGGCACGAGACCCTGATCTACGAGCTGCACGTCAAAGGTTTTACGATGTGTCATCCCGATGTGCCTGCGCGATTGCGCGGGACCTACGCCGGCCTCGCTACTGCGCCGGTGATTGAATACCTGACGCGCCTGGGAGTGACCGCAATTGAGCTCATGCCTGTGCACAGCTTCATCGACGATCGTCAACTCGTCGAGCGCGGCCTTCGCAATTACTGGGGCTACAACTCCATCGGATTTTTCGCGCTCGAACCGCGCTATCTTTCTACCAACTCGATCCGCGAATTTAAGACGATGGTCAAGACCCTGCACTCGGCGGGTCTTGAAGTCATTCTCGACGTGGTCTACAACCACACCGCCGAGGGCAATCATCTCGGCCCGACGCTTTCCTTCAAAGGGATCGACAATAGCACCTACTACCGGTTGATCGCCGAAAATCCACGCTATTACATGGATTATACCGGTACAGGGAACACCCTGAACGTGCAGCATCCGCGCGTTTTGCAGTTGATTATGGACAGCCTTCGCTACTGGGTCCTGGAGATGCACGTCGACGGCTTTCGCTTCGATCTCGCTGCCACGCTTGCGCGCGAGCTTCACGAAGTAAACCGGCTCGGCGCGTTCCTGGACATCATCCACCAGGATCCGGTTCTTTCGCAGGTCAAGCTCATCGCCGAACCGTGGGACCTCGGCGAAGGCGGCTATCAGGTCGGCAACTTTCCGGTTGGATGGGCGGAGTGGAACGATCGCTACCGCGATACCGTCCGTTCGTACTGGAAGGGCGATGACGGAGTTGTTGGAGATCTTGCCTATCGGCTCACCGGCTCGAGCGACTTATACGCGCATAGTGGTCGCCGTCCGTATGCGAGCGTCAACTTTGTCACTGCCCACGACGGGTTCACGCTCGCCGACCTCGTCAGTTACAACTACAAACACAACGATGCCAACGGCGAGCAAAACCGCGACGGCAGCAACAATAATTTGAGCTGGAACGGCGGCGTGGAAGGCCCCACCGAAAATGCCGACATCAAAGCGCTGCGAGCGAAGCAAAGACGGAACATGCTTGCGACCTTGCTGCTGTCGCAGGGCATTCCAATGATCTATGCCGGCGACCCCGTCGGTCAGACCCAGAGCGGAAACAACAACGCGTACTGCCAGGATAATCCAACCACGTGGATCAACTGGAGCTCGGAGTTTCAGGACCGCGACCTGTTGGCGTTCGTACAGCGCATCATCAATCTTCGCCGAAGACACCCCATCTTCCATCGCCGCCATTTCTTTCAGGGACGCCCGATCAAGGGCGCTACGGTGAAAGACGTGCTGTGGCTGAGCGCGAGCGGTACCGAGATGACGGAAGACGAGTGGCGTGACCCATCGTTCCACTGCCTAGGAATGTTCCTGTCGGGGCAAGGCCTTGATGAAACTGATGAGCGCGGAAAAAAATTGAGCGACGAGAATTTTCTTCTGCTCTTGAACGCGTATCACGGAGACGTTCCGTTCAAACTGCCGGCGTTTCATCCGGTCGCACGATGGATTGCCTGGATGGACACATCACTCGATAAGGGCCTGCGCGCCGGCAAAACTTATGAGGCCGGCCAGACCTATCCGTTGCAGGAACGCTCGATGGTGGTGCTCATGGAGCGCCGCAAAAACGAAAAGAAAGAAACTGCAAACAAAGAGGAAAATTCCGGCAAGGAAGCGTCGAGTGAAGCGCCTGCATAAAATGCCGTTCGGCGCGGAGTGCCGAGACGACGGAAGGGTTCGCTTCTCTTTGTGGGCTCCCGCTGCGGATCAAGTCGATCTGGTTCTCGCAGAAGCAAATCAAGCGGGCGCGAATCGAGAACAGACCGTTCCACTCGAACGGCGTGATCAGGGATGGTTCGAGGCAGTAACCGCCGCGAAGCCCGGCGATCGATACAGTTTTCGCGTCAACCAGGGCCAGACCGCCCCCGATCCCGCTTCACGCTTTCAGCCAAATGACGTGCACCAGCCGAGCGAGATCATCGATCCCGAGTCTTTCGATTGGCAGGATCAAAACTGGCGCGGCCGTCCCTGGGAAGAAGCAGTGATCTATGAGCTTCACGTCGGAACATTTTCCGAGCAGGGAACGTTTGCCGGAGTTGAAGCACGTCTCGATTACCTCGCCGAATTAGGCGTGACTGCGATCGAATTAATGCCGGTTGCGGATTTTCCCGGCAAACGAAATTGGGGCTACGACGGAGTCTCCCACTTCGCTCCCGACAGCTCGTACGGTCGGCCCGAAGATTTGAAGCGGCTGGTTCAAAGTGCTCACCAGCGCGGCCTGATGGTTTTGCTCGACGTTGTGTACAACCACTTTGGCCCTGAAGGAAATTATCTAAATCTCTACGCGCGCCAATTTTTCACCGATCGCCACAAAACTCCCTGGGGAGACAGCATCAATTTCGACGGCCCGCAGAGCCGCGCCGTGCGCGACTTCTTCATCAACAACGCGATCTATTGGCTCAGTGAATATCACTTCGATGGACTGCGCCTCGACGCGGTGCATGCCATTCCCGACAACTCCAATCCGGACATCCTGACAGAAATCGCACAGAGCGTACGAGCCGCAGTCGCCCCCGACCGCCACGTCCACCTGATTCTCGAAAACGACAGCAACCAGCCTCGCTATCTGCAACGTAAGAGCGGCGATAAACAAACGTGTGGAGACGGGCGACCCCGCCCGTCCACCAGTGAGTCAGCTAAAGAAAAGTCCCCGAAATCTACAGAAGACCAATGCCAGCCAGAGACCTACACCGCCCAGTGGAACGATGACATACACCACGCGCTCCACGTGCTGATCACCGGCGAGCGCGACGGATATTACAAAGATTACGCCGTCTCTCCCATCGCTCAGCTTGGGCGTTGTTTGACGGAAGGGTTCGCCTATCAGGGCGAAGCATCCGCCCATAGGGATGGCGCCCTGCGAGGCGAGGCCACAGAAGGATTGCCACCCGCAGCGTTTGTTTCGTTTCTCCAAAACCACGATCAGATTGGCAATCGAGCTTTCGGGGAGCGCATCACGAAGATCGCAGACCGAAACGCGATTCGCGCCGCCCTGGCAGTCATACTGCTCGCCCCGTCACCGCCAATGTTGTTTATGGGCGAGGAGTTCGCGGCCGAAAGTCCATTTCTCTTTTTCTGCGACTTCGAGAAAGATTTAGCAGCCGCGGTAACGAATGGAAGGCGCAACGAGTTCGCTCACTTCTCAGCCTTTTCAGATCCTGCCGCCCGGGAGCGCATCCCCGATCCAGGAGCCGCATCCACGTTCACCAAGTCGCGGTTGACTTGGAAAGCGCTCGATGATCGAAATCATCAATCGTGGTTGGCGTTTTATCGTAGTCTTCTAAAAATTCGCCGCGAAAAAATCGTCCCGCTTATCAAATCTGGTTGCCATGTCGACAGCGAATACAAAATCATTGGGAATTCCGGTATCGCAGCGACGTGGCGATTCGCAGGCTCGCAGAAGCTATCGGTAGCGGCGAATTTGGGGAATCGTCCGGTATCAGGTTTCTCTCTCCCTGACGCTTCGCCGTTCTATAAAACCGATGCGCCAAAAGGCAGTTCTCCGACAAGCGGCGGACTCTCACCCTGGTCGGTGGTATGGTTTCTTGAGTCATGAACGCGCGTTCCCGTATCCCGGTTTCGACCTACCGCCTGCAACTCAATAAAGATTTCACCTTCGCGCAGGCGACCGAGATCGTCCCCTACCTTTGTGACATCGGAATCAGCCACTGCTATGTGTCTCCGTGCTTGAAGGCCCGCCCCGGAAGCATGCATGGATACGACATCGTCGATCACAATTCCTTTAATCCTGAAATTGGTATGGAAGAAGAATTCAATCGCTTTGTCGCTACTCTCCACGAGCGCGGTATGGGGCTGATCATGGATATCGTCCCGAACCACATGGGCATCATGGGAAGCGATAACGCCTGGTGGCTCGATGTGCTTGAAAACGGGCAAGCCTCGATCTACGCTGAGTTTTTTGATATCGATTGGCATCCGCTAAAAGAAGAACTGCATGGGAAAGTGTTGATCCCCGTCTTGAACGATCATTACGGAGTCGTGCTCGAAGCGGGAGATCTCAAACTCATTTTTAATCAGGAGCGCGGCGAGTTTGACATCAGTTTTCACGAGCACCGTTTTCCACTCGACCCGAAAGAGTATCCACGTATTCTGCAGCGCTGTGATGCGGGTGCCGGCGCGAACAGCGGTGGAGGAGAGCCGAGTCCTGACGTCCTCGAATTGCAAAGCCTGATCACGTCCTTTGGACATTTGCCATCGCGGCAGGAGGCTATCGGCGATCGCATCGCCGAACGCAACCGGGATAAGGAAATTCATAAGCGCCGGTTATCCGAACTGGCGAGTCGTTCTACCGAGATTGCAAACTGCATCAACTTCGCGATCGATTCGATCAACGGCGATCCTGCAAACCCGCCTAGCTTTGAAGAACTGCACGAGATCATCAAAGCGCAGGCCTTCCGCCTGGCGAACTGGCGCGTCGCATCCGATGACATCAACTACCGCCGCTTTTTCGATACCAACGATCTCGCCGGAATTCGCGTCGAAAAAGAGGAAGTATTCGAAGCGTCGCACCGGCTCGTGCTTCGACTCATTGCCGAAGGCAAGGTTGACGGGTTTCGACTCGACCATCCAGACGGACTTTATGATCCAGTGCAATATTTCGAACGGTTGCGCACCGGAATCGCCGCTGCAGTCAACGCCACCTCTGACGGCAAGGATTCCGAAACTAATCGACGTTATGTGGTCATTGAAAAGATTCTCACCGGCGCGGAACGCTTGCCTCCGGAATGGGCCGTGGATGGCACAACTGGCTACGACTTCTCCAATTTGGTGAATGGGGTCTTTGTCGATTCTTCTGCTGTCATGCGCATGGAGCGCATCTACCGCAATTTCATTTCCGACGAAATCGATTTTGAGGAACTCGCTTACACCACCCGCAAGCTGATTATCCGCGTGGCGCTGGTGAGCGAACTGAATGTGCTGGCAAATATGTTGACCCGCATCGCGCTCTCCCGCCGCCGCACATGCGACTTCACCACCAACAGCCTGCGCGATGCACTCACCGAAATTGTGGCGAGCTTTCCTGTCTATCGAACCTACGTCAATGAAACTGGATTATCCGAATATGACGCCCGTTACATTCAGAAAGCGGTCGACGCCGCGAAATGGCGCAGCCCAGCGGCAGATACCAGCATCTTTGATTTCATCGGTGATGTTATTCTCACGCGCATCGCCGACGCGCAGAATCCTGCCTACAAGAATTCGGTCATCAACTTCGCCATGAAGTTTCAGCAGTTCACGAGTCCGGTGATGGCCAAAGGAATCGAGGATACTGCCTTCTACCGCTACAATCGCCTGATCTCGCTCAACGATGTAGGCAGCGATTTGCATCGCTTTGGAGTTCCCATCTCGGAGTTTCACTCCGCCAATCGCGGACGGGTTTCTTCATGGCCGCACGCCATGCTCGCAACCAGCACTCACGACTCGAAGCGCTCGGAAGATGTGCGCTGCCGCATCAACGTGCTCTCCGAACTCTCTGGGTTGTGGCGGCTTCGAGTCCGGGAGTGGCGTCGCATCAATCGAACCCGTCGGCGCAGCCTGAGCGGACGGCCCTCACCGCGCCCGAACGACGAATATTTGATTTACCAGACGCTGGTCGGAGCATGGCCATTCGGGCTTGACGAAAACAGCAGCCACGAAGAGATCAAAATATTTAGCGATCGGATCGAAGCCTACATGCTAAAGGCGATCCGTGAGGCCAAGAGAAATACAAGCTGGATCAATCCGAGTGTCGACTACGAAGATGCCGTTATTTCGTTTGTCAAGGCGTTGATCGAACCCGGACCTAAGAATCGTTTCCTCGCCGATTTTCTCCCATTCCAGCGTCAAGTGGCGCGCTTGGGAGTGTGGAACAGCCTTGCACAAACTCTCTTGAAGTTGACGTGCCCCGGAGTGCCGGACATTTATCAAGGCAACGAAATCTGGGATTTTAGCCTGGTCGATCCTGACAATCGGCGGCCCGTCGATTATCAGCATCGACGGCAAGCCTTTGAAACGCTCCGCAAGCAAGGCGCTTCGAACCCCGAATCTCTCAGACGCCTTCTCGACACGCCAGAGGACGGAAGGTTGAAGATGCACTTGACATGGAAAACTTTGTGCTTCCGTCAAGAGCATCCAGATCTTTTCCGCGATGGAGAGTATCTGGTGCTAGGCGTAGCTGGCGCGAAAACGGACCGGGTGCTTGCCTTTGCGAGACAGTATCAGGATCGCACCGCCGTGATCATCGTCCCGCGCCTGGTTGCTGGATTAATCAACGAAGCAAACTTGACTGGCGGATCGGCGACTGACTCGTCGGGAGCTGCAAACGCGTCGATTTTGGATCAGCCCCCGGTGGGCCCGCATATCTGGGGCGAGACCCATGTTTTGCTTCCGCACGGTGGAAAAGCAAAATGCCGCAACGTCCTCACAGGCCAGATTTTTGAAGTTGATAGTCAGATCAAACTGTCCGACGCTCTCGCCGACTTCCCAGTCGCGCTCTGCTTCCTGGAATAAAAACAGTTCATGAAATAAAAAGGGGACATCGCTGGGTGCGATGTCCCCTTTACCTACCAGCAACTTGATCCTACTTGTTTTCTGCTCCAAATTCCTTGCGTTGAACGATCGGACGCGCCGCCTTCGCCGCCGCAGCCGCCGGCATCGAAGTGGCCGCTCCGTAGCGTTCGAGAAGCACCGGCACCATCGCGCCCTCCGCTTCTTTGACGAAGGTCAGCTTGGTTTCACCAATCATGTCGACGCGGATGAAATCTCCGAGCCGCACTTGACTGGTGGCCACGAGGTTGGCCAGAGGAAACACGAGATGACGTTCGATTGCGCGCTTCAAGTGACGAGCCCCGTATTTAGGATCGGTACCCTCTGCCAGAAGAAAATTCTTCACCGCAGGCGTGCAATTGAATACGAACTGGTGTGCTCCAGCTGCCATCAGGATGCGCTGTTGAACCATACCGAGTTCAATTTCCAGGATCTGCTTCAAATGCTCCGAGCGCAGGGTTTTGAACACCACGACTTTGTCGATGCGGTTCATGAACTCCGGCGCGAACTTACGCCGCGCCGCATCCACAGCAGAACGGTTGATCTTGTCATCAAGCGCGTTATCGACCTGGACAGCTCGCGGAGCAAATCCCAAGCCGCCATCTACCAGCCCATTCATCTCAGCCGCCCCAAGGTTCGAGGTCATGATGATGATGCAGTTGGAGAGGTCGACGCGGCGGTTGTCGCCAAGGGTCAGTGTCGCCTTGTCCAGAATTCCAAGCAGCAGTTGCCAGAGCGAATCAGAAGCCTTTTCGATTTCGTCGAAGAGCAGGATCGACAGCTTCAACTTTTCCGTTTGCCACTGGTTGAGCGCTTCCTGCGTCAAAAGAGGGTGCGTCTCGCGATGTCCCAAATATCCCGGAGGCGAGCCAATCAGTTTTGCGATTTCGTGAGAATGCTGGAACTCGGCGCAATCGATCTTGATACAAGCCTTAGAGTCGCCGAAAAGGGACTCCGCGACGGCTTCAACCACACGCGTCTTGCCTGATCCAGTCGGCCCAAGAAACAGCAAATTACCTACCGGACGCCCCGGCGCATTCAGCCCGGCGAGAAACATCTGGTAAATTTCGGCGACTTTTTCGATGGCCTGATCCTGGCCAACAATCTTCCGGCGAAGAGCGGTCTCAAAATCGCGAGCGTCATTGCTACGGCGGCTGGGATCCAGCACGGTTGCAAGGTTCGTTCTCATCGTCTCGGGCCCTTTTTTCCTCTCACCAAACTGCAGGTTTTCGGCGAAACTGCTCATTTTTTGTTATCCGTTAGGAGCAAACTACCTTGCTCTCCCACTATGCCCTAGTGCAAGCCGCTAGCCATCTCAAAATCGGCTAGATCTCCGCGCATTTCATCGATTTAGATGCCCAATTCGAGCCATCGCGCACGCTCCCCACGCACCTGGCCAAAACCGGCAGGAGCAATTCTTTGCAGACTGCTGGAACTTTCAAGCAACGCCCCCACCCCAACTCCGAAACAGCAGATCACCTCGGATGCACATGTCCCGTAATCTCGCCCCGCTTGGCCCGACGTAACTGGCGGTAGCGGGTACTCCAAACGACAATCGGATTGCAGATTTCGCTCTCTGGAGAACAACTTGCCCCACTTCTCGCTACCTCGTCTCGCTGCCGTCCTTTTTCCCGCGAAAACGCTTGATAGCAAGCTTTTCAGGGCTGAATCTCCAGCCGTGCGCCGTCCCTGGTTTTCCGTCTCCAGCTTCGTAACGCTCATTTTGCGCGTTTCTGTCGCTGGCTTCGGATTGCTCCATCCAAACGCCGCTGCCGTCCAGAATCATGGCAAAGCGCAATTGCTGCAAGCGAAGGCTAACGCGACGAAGGCTGACGCGACGAAGGCTCCATCGCTCCAACCGCGGGCGGCCTTGGTAGCTCCCGCTGGATCGGAAGTCTACGTCGCCCTGCGCGGCGATAGTATTCCGTCCGTCGCACGCAAGAATCTGAAGCGCACAAAATATCTGACCTCAAACGAACTGGCGGAAGCGATTCGCGAAGCCAACCGCAATCGACAGGGGATTTTCCTGAAAGCCGGTGAGCAGATCATCATCCCCGGAATTCTGGACGCGCCTATTGTAGAAAAATCTGTCCCGGTTGCAAGAGATTTCGAAGTTCGAGCAATTTATTTGACTGGAGTCATGGCTGGCAGCGAACACGGCGAGCGCATCATCCGCCACTGGCGTGAAGTTGGCGGTAACGCGGTTGTTTTCGACATCAAGGACAGCGATGGCATCGTTAACATTGCCTTCGACAACCCTCTCGCCACTGGCCAGAAACACTATATTTCAGATTTGCCCAAGCTGATCCGCTTCCTGCACTCGCAGAATATGCACGCTATCGCTCGCATTGCCATCTTCCGCGATGAGCATTTGGTGACGACGCACCCTGAACTTGCCATCAAATCACGCAAGACCGGGCAACCGTGGCGCGAGAATGGCAAGCTGGTTTGGACCGATCCTTCAAACCCTCAGGTTCAGGATTACGACATCGCTTTAGCTAAGTTCGTTTCCCAGCAGGGAGTGGATGAAGTGCAGTTCGACTACGTGCGATTCCCGGCCGAAGGTGATCAGAAAGACGCCCTGTTTGCGTATCAGGCGAATCTTCCAGCGGCTGACGCGGTTGCTGCGCCAGTCGCGGAGGCTCCTTCTGATGTTCCCTCGGATAACGCTAAGAAAAACGGCATGAAAGGAAAGCGCGCGGCGACAGCCCATCACGCCACGGCGCTACCGCGCGGGATGCAGCGCTCCGACGTGATCGCGAACTTCCTCGACCGCGCCTACGCACAAATTCATCCCAGCGGCGTTCTGCTTTCACTCGATGTCTTCGGGATCATGGCCTGGCAGCGCCCCGTCGATCTTTCGCATACCGGACAAGATATCGTCGCCATGGCGAAGCACTGCGACGTGCTCTCGCCGATGATCTATCCCTCGCACTTCTTCGGCATGGATGGCATTGCCCATCCCGGCGACGCGCCTGAGCACTTCATCGGTGAGTCGATGGAACGATTCCGGGCGATCACTAAAGATAGCGGCGTTGTTCTCCGCCCCTGGTTACAAGCCTTCGCCTGGAGAACCAAGACCTACTCGCCGCAATACGTCGAGGTCCAGATCGAAGCAGCCAAGCAGAAGGGTGGAGTCGGCTTCCTCCTCTGGAATGCCAACAACGATTATTCCAAGCCCTACACCGCCATGCCTGAAATGAAGGCAGCGAAGAGCCGCTACTTTCGAGGGGATGAAGTAGGAGTCAAGTCCGTAGCGCGAATGAACAGTGTGGGTGCGGGCGACTCCCCCGCACTGGACGCTCTAGCGAAACACTAAGCCGACGCCGTCTTAACCGACAGACGTGCTGACAGAATGTTGTCGTGCCTACGAGTCAGCCTAAGCCGCGAGAGTGGGCGATTGCGGCTTGTCCGGCGCCAGAATCTTCACATAACAATCGGAATGGACGGCTTTTCCTTTGTCGTCCGTGCAGGTTTCAGGCTGAAGCAGGGTGAGGGGGCGTTGGCAGATCGTGCAGTTTACAGACTCAGTTTCGGTAGCCATGTAGGCACCTTTTCTCCCCGGCGTGAGGAAGTACAACTCAACAATGGCGCCATCTTACACACAAATCCAGCTTTTGCAACGTATTGCGACGAACAGTACTACGCTAATCAATGACTTGGGAACCCGCCGCCTCTTTTTCCAAATTGGCGAGTAACTATTACCGTTTGGCGACTCTCTACCCACCTAGGGCCATGTCCGAAAGTGTCCCGTCCGTCTTACTCTGTGATTGACAGGGCGAGGCAGGCCGAATGCGATCTCTTTTAGTAGTTCTCTTATTAAGCCTGGTGGCGCAAGGCCAAAACTTTACTTCCAGCAGCGGATCACCTTCCAAAACGCCGACAACCCCGTTCTGGACTATTGGCACTCGCGTCGACACGGGCATTCTGGCTGGCCTGGTGGCTGCTGACGCCATCACCACACAGAGCGGGCTCAGCCAGGGCTACCGCGAAGCGAATCCGCTAATGCGCCCGTTCGTGACCCGGGGCGCCGCCGGTCAAGCGGCTGGCTCCGCGATCGGCTTTGGCAGCGCCATGGGAGTCGCCTATTTACTTCACCAGACTCACCACTACAAGGCCGAACACATCGCCATGCGCCTCATGATCGCGGGCGAGGGCGGCTTCGTTGCCAATAACGTTGTCGTCCTTCGTTAAACTATGTGTCAGGAATTCACGGCGCGAATGAAATCGGCCAGCATTCCATACGCCGTCGCATAAAGTCCGGGATTTTCTTCCGTGATCGTCAACCCAGGAAAAATATCGGTTTCAAATTGAATGATGGATGATGTTCCGTCAACCAGTGCCATGGGATCGCTGAGCGCAATCTTCTCCGGTCGTACACTAGCAATCACTCCCGTGACTTGACGATGTGCCCGGCACACGAGTTTGTATGGCGTTCCCGCCTTCCGCGCATCGCGTACATCTTCGTCACTCAAGCCACGAATGCCCTCGCGCTGCACCTCTAACGGAGGAAGCTGGACGCCCATTACCACCGTCGCGATCGCCGAGACTTTTACGGCTGCGTCCCACCCGTCGATGTCATAATTCGCGTCGGTCTCCGCCACACCCATGGCTTGGGCGCGGGCCAGCGAGTCGGCGAAGCTAAGTCCCTGCTCCATGCCACTCAAAATCACGTTCGTGGTGGAGTTGAGAATTCCCCTAAATCCCGTTACCTCCAACGCTGGCAAACAGTTTGGAAAGAGAGAAAAGATGGGAACGCCATCCATGACCGTCGATTCGAACAAGAATTGACGGCCGCGCCGTTTTGCGAGTTCTTTCAGTTCCGCATAGGCGTGGACAACGGGCCCCTTGTTGGCGGTGATGGCGTGTGCTCCATACTCGAGCGACCCGCGGATATGATCGACCGCAGGTTGCCCAGCCTCAACACTCAGTGACGTGGCTTCAAAGACGACGTCGGGCCGCGACGCATCAAGCCACCCTTTGTAATCGTGGCATGCAACTCCAGCCACGTTTGTCAAAGATTCAGCGCTTTTCGCGTGCAAGAGATCTGACACTTTCCAACCTTGCGAATTGGAACGCCAACCGATGCGTCTCGAAGCAATCCCGGTAATGATCCAGGCAATGCCGTAGCGGTCGCGCAATTCGGAATTCTTCTTGTGCAGAAGCTCGACGAAGCTGCGATTGACGTTACCGTATCCGATCAAACCGAGGCGGAGGGTGCGCATGCGTGCGTGAGTATACCAAGGGCGACGCGCGGGTCTGCGAGTTTGCCATTAACAGCGGGCGAAAGAATTTATTTTTTGATCAAATTGGTATGGCTGGCAACGCATTTCCACGCGCCGCCCACTGGAACCCATGTATCTGTGAAGCGGCCGTGATGGTCGAATGGCTTTCCCTGATTCGTCCCCTTGGCGTGGTAGGCTCCTGCCACGATGGCGACGCCGGGATAAAAGAACACCTCGACGTGATCGTTTGCGACCAGCGTCGTCTGCACCGAAGTATCTTTCGAGTCGGCGATGAACTTAGACTTGTTCATGATCGAGCCGTCCCAATCGGTATAAATAAACTGGTCAGTCAGAAGTTCTTCCAACGCCTTGCCGTCGCGATGTATTTGCGCTTGGTTCCACGCATTTTCTAACGCGACCAGCATGCTGCGATCGGCATTCGAATTGGCACTCTGCGCGGCGACTGGTCCGAGACAGAGCAATAAAACTGCTAGAAATCTCATGCCATTACTCCTTGGCGTAGCATTTTTCAGGAGAACGTGGCCCAACAAATTTTACGAGTTGCGGCAAAATCAGCCAATTGCTGGTCGAGAATTCACTCTCCGCCGCATCCTACAGAGTGGTTATACTATGTACTCAAGCAATATGGAGCTTCAAGCCAAGACGGGTCGCTTATTCAGAGTTCTATGCGTGCTATGCATTGGCCTGATTTGCGTAATGGGATTCTTGCAGTTTACCCACTCCCATGTCGACAGCGCTTCCGCTTCTCACCATAGTTGCTCCATTTGCGCCGCTGCTCATGCAGGCCTCAATACGCAGACCAATACTGCGGTCACGGTCATGGCGTCCGCAGCACTGGTCAGTTCTGATCCGGAATCGTCTCCCATCTTTCGTTCGCGCGTCACTCAATTTATTCGTCCGCCACCTCGCTAAACTTCTTCCAACGCGGAAGGCTGTGCCAGAAATTAATAGAACGCACACCTGCCAATCGCCATCGTGAGCCTTAATCTCGAACTATATTTCTTTACTTATTTCGTTATTTTGCTCCAGAGCCGATGTTATGGAGATGTTTATGTCCTTATTTCAACGCCGCCTCTTGGCGGCAGCCTTGATGGCTTTTCCCCTTGTTGTCGCGGTGGGCGAAGCGCGCGCGCAGTCAAGCGTCAGTTCGATCAACGGAACCGTCGTTGACCCTTCCGATGCCGTGGTCGCGAATGCTGCCGTAGAAATTCATAATGCGGTCACCGGCTTTGACCGCACTACGACCACCGGAGCCGATGGCAAATTTGCCTTTCTCAACGTTCCATTCAATCCCTATCACATGACGGTCACGGCGCAAGGCTTCGGGCAATCCACGCAGGATGTGGAAATTCGCTCGGCGATCGGCGTCACTGTGAAAGTAAGTCTTACCGTGGCCAGCAGCGTTGACACGGTAACGGTTGAGGCTGGGGTCGATCTAGTAGAAACCGATTCGACCACGCATACAGATGTCGATCGCGGACTGTTCGACAAGATTCCGCAGGAGAGCGCTTCGTCATCGGTGAGTTCTCTGGTCACTTTAGCCACGCCCGGAGTTGCCGCGGATTCCAACGGCCTCTTTCACGGTATGGGAGACCATGGCTCCAACTCGTTCTCAGTCGACGGCCAGCCCATCACCGATCAGCAAAGCAAAGTCTTTTCCAACCAGATTCCGATGGATTCGATTCAATCTCTGGAAGTGATTCAAGGCGCGCCGCCCGCTGAATACGGAGGCAAGACAAGTCTCGTTATCGTTGCAACGACGCGTTCAGGCCAGGGTGTGACCACGCCCCACGGGAGCATTACCGCCTCCTATGGATCGTTCGGATCTGCCGACACTGCGTTCGAAGTCGCCTATGGCGGCCAAAAATGGGGAAATTTCGTTTCGCTGTCTGGGCTCAACACCGGTCGTTTTCTCGATGCGCCGGAGTTCGCGGTGATGCACGACAAGGGCAACGAAGAAAACTTTTTTGACCGCGTTGATTATCAGATTTCCAGCGCCGATTCTCTACACCTCAATCTCGGGTTCTCGCGCTCCTGGTTCCAAAACCCGAATTCATTCGATCAGCAATTTCATTTTGGATTGACCAATCCCGTAACCGGCGAGCCGCTCGGCGCAACCGACCAGCGACAAAAAATTGTCACCTATAACATCGCCCCGACTCTGACTCACGTTCTCAATACATCAAGTCTTCTGACCTTCGGCGTTTTCCTGCGCCGCGATGCCAACGATTACTACCCAAGTGGAAATCCTTTTTCTGATTTTTCGCCGGACCTGCAGAGCGAAACCGTGCAGCAGGCGCGCACTCTGACCAATGCTGGAGTTCGCTTCGACGTGACCTACGCAAAAGGCATTCACAATCTCAAGGCAGGAGTGTCACATCAACACACATTCCTCACCGAGAATGAAGGGATCGGCATTGTCGATCCAACTTTTTATCCGGCGGCGGCTGCGTTCTACAACTGCACTGACTCGTTCGGAAATCCAGTTCCCGGCACTCCCTGCGCGGCGTTGCATCCGTACGACTTGACGAGCGGTGGATCGCTGTTTCATTTCCACGGCCACACCGACGTAAAAGAAACCGCGCTCTACATACAGGACACGATCACGAAGGGCCGCTGGTCTTTCAACCTGGGAATTCGGGGTGACATCTACAACGGAATATCCATCGCCCGGCAAGCTGAACCCCGCGTGGGAATTGCTTACAACTTCAAACCGACCAACACCGTGTTGCGCGTCTCCTATGCGCGAACCCTGGAGTCGCCGTTCAACGAAAATCTGGTCATCGCAAGCACGGGATGCGACATCCCATTCCTCGCTGCGCTCGTACCGCCCTTCGGAGTTCCTTGTAACTCCGGCCCAATCACCGCCGGGTACAGAAACGAGTTCCACGCCGGATTACAGCAAGCCCTCGGACGCTACCTCGTTTTCGACGGTGAATATATTTGGAAGTACACCCACAACGGCTACGATTTCGGAGTGTTGGGGAATACGCCAATCACCTTTCCGATTGAGTGGCGAAGCGCAAAAATTCCTGGATTCACGGCTCGCGTCAGTGTGCCGAACTACCACGGCCTCACCGCTTTTGTAGCCATGTCGAGCGTGGCGGCCCGGTTCTTTCTTCCTCAGGTAGCGGGGCTACCGATCGTGCCTCCCGCGACCGGCGTGTTCCGCATCGATCACGACGAGAAATTTAATCAGACGACGCACATTCAATATCAGCCCCGGAAAAATTCTCCATGGCTCGGCTTCAATTGGAGGTTCGACAGCGGATCGGTTGCAGGCGCAACTCCCTGCTACAACCCCTCCACCGTAACCTGTGCTGATGCGTCGACCACGCTCAATGGCCAACCGGCGATCAACCTCATCAACACGATTACTGGAACGCCGCTTACGGCTGATCAGGAATTTCAGGCCGGCTTCACGTGCAACGGAGTTCGCGCCACCGTTACCCAGGCGTTGCCGACGCCATGCCTCGCGTCCGAATTTGGATCTTCCCTGATCAGTATCCCTGCCCCCAACACCCAAAATGACGACCACAATCCGCAACGGATCAAGTCGCGAAGCCTCTTTGATCTGTCGCTCGGGGACGACAACTTATTTCACGGCGATAAGCGCAAATGGAGTGCCCAGTTGACGGTAATAAATCTCGCAAACAAGCTGACTCTTTATAATTTTTTGTCGACATTTAGCGGCACTCACTACGTAACGCCGCGGACTTTGACCGCCCAAATTGGGTACCACTTTTAGAGGCGCAGCCGGGGACGGACTTGACTCCGTCCCTACCTCTAGCAACATGTCAGCAGCGCTACTTAAGGTTTACTCTTTTCTGACTATCGTTTCGGAAACTAAGCCCTTATTTTCAATAGTTTAGCAAGTGTATGCACATCGGCTCTCAAGTGGAATTCTTGCGCTGCTAAGTCACCCTACTTATTACGTAAGTTTGCCGCGGAACCGGCGAATGCTTTGCTGCCCATCCCCGCCCTGCTATCTATAGATATCCCTGCAGTTGAGCCGCGGGAACTGTAGACGTGCGTCCCGAGCTAGGAGTATGCCTGAATGAAAACTCGCCCCTTAGCTTGGCGGGAACTGAGCGCGAAGCCACGCCTTTTCATTAGCGTGATTCTGCTCTGTGGCACGGTCGTGCTTTTTCATTCCATCTGGTACGGCAAAAGCGAAAATCCGCTGAAGTTTTTGTGTTATTTGGGCATCGCCCTGGCGGCCTCGAGACTGAAGGTAAAGCTGCCGGGCATCAGCGGAACAACATCCGTAAATTTTCTTTTCTTGCTGCTCGGCGTGCTCGAACTGAGTTTGTCTGAGGCCATGGTTCTCGGCTGCGCCGCGGCCATCGTCGAGTGCCTGGATCGCAAGCGTCCAACCCCCATTCAAGTTGCGTTTAACGTTTGCGCCACGGCTCTGGCGATCGTGGCTACTTTTACCAGCTACCGAGTTGCTTCTTCGTACAGTGGGATCAATAACCCGTCCACGCTGCTTTTCCTGGCCGCGTGCGGCTACTTCGTCGCCAACACGCTTCCAGTTTCGATCATGACGTCATTGACCGAAGCCGTATCACTCCGCAAGGTCTGGTCGAGCTGTTATTTCTGGAGCTTCCCTTATTATCTCGTCGGCGCCGGCATGGCCGGAATGATGAGCTGGCTGCATGGCTTCACCGACTGGCAGACGTCGTTGCTGACCTTGCCGGTGGTGTATCTGATCTACCGCTCTTACCGTCTCTACCTCGGAAGCTTGGAAGACGAGAAGCGGCACGTGGAAGAGATGGCGGATCTCCACATGCGCACCATCGAAGCTCTGGCGCTGGCCATCGAAGCCAAGGACCAGACGACCCACGATCACTTGCAGCGGGTGCGGGTTTACGCGGTCGAAGTCGCAAAAGAATTGAACGTCGATAAGCAAGGGATGGAAGCTTTGCAAGCTGCCGCTCTGCTGCACGACATCGGCAAGCTCGCGATCCCCGAACACATCATCTCGAAGCCCGGACGTTTGACGCCGGAAGAATTCGAGAAGATGAAGATTCATCCGTTGGTGGGCGCTGAGATTCTGGAGCGCGTTCGCTTTCCCTATCCTGTCGTTCCGATCGTGCGCGCTCATCACGAAAAGTTTGACGGCAGCGGTTACCCGAACGGACTCAAAGGCATGGATATCCCGATCGGAGCACGTATCCTTTCGGCAGTCGATTTCCTCGATGCGCTCGCTTCCGATCGCCAGTACCGCCGCGCGCTGCCTCTGAAAGAAGCGATGGCGCGCCTGAGCGACGAATCTGGAAAGTCATTCGATCCGCAAGTCGTCAGAGTTCTGGAACGCAAATACGTGGAACTTGAGCAGTTGGTCCATCAGAAAACGGACAATCTCAACAAGCAGAAGTTATCTACCGAGGTAAAAGATCAAGATCCATCCGTCGAGCCGACGATTAAGCCGGACGCAGGCTTTGAAACCCAGGGCAAGCGGCAGGGCCCGGAGCGCAGCTTCCTCGGCTCAATCGCAGCCGCTCGCCAGGAGGCGCAGACTCTCTTTGAACTCAGCCAGGACTTGGGCGCTTCCCTCAGCCTCGGCGAAACGCTCTCCGTGTTCGCGGTCAAATTGCGTCGCGCCATGCCCTACGACGCCATCGCAATCTACGTGCGGCACGGCGATGAACTCGTTCCGGAATATGTGAACGGAGACAACTTCCGCCTCTTCGCATCTTTGCGCATCCCCATTGGTCAGGGGTTGTCGGGATGGGTGGCGCAAAATCTGAAGCCCATTCTCAACGGCAATCCATCCGTGGAGCCTGGCTACCTGAACGATTCTTCGAAGTACAGCACCCTGAATTCCGCTCTGGCCGTGCCTCTCGAGGGCTTGCAGGGTGTAGTTGGTGTGGTCGCGCTGTATCACGCGGAGAAAGATTTCTTCACCTCCGACCATTTACGCATACTGCTTGCTGTCAGCTCCAAGATGGCGCTGGCGATCGAGAACGCATTGAAGTACGAGCAAGCGGAAAGCTCCGCCGTCACCGATTTCCTGACCGGCCTGCCCAACGCTCGCTCTCTCTTCCTGCAACTCGACAAGGAATTGGCGCGTTGCAAACGCGATAACAAAACTCTCACCGTCATGGTCGCCGACCTTGATGGCTTTAAGCAGATCAACGATCGCTTCGGTCACCTCGAAGGCAACCGCGTCCTACGATTGTTCGCCCAGGCACTAAAAGAAACCAGCCGCGAGTATGACTACGTGGCCCGCATGGGCGGCGATGAGTTCGTTGTGATTGCGCCCGGTCTTACCGCCGAAGCCACCGCTCGCAAAACTGAACAGATGCGCGCGCTCGCCCAACAGGCTGGAATTGAAGTCTGTAACGAAGCCATTCTCTCGCTCAGCGTGGGCAAGTCGGTTTATCCCGAAGACGGCATGGACGCGGAAAAGATTCTCTCGGAAGCCGACAAGAGAATGTATCTCCAGAAGCAGAGCCAGGTCGGGCAGAAGAATCGCCGCCTCTATCCGCGCGTTCGCGGCCGCTTGACCACAGAGATTTCCTCAAGCGGCCAAGCCGTCGCCACGCTTGGCATCGTCACCAATTTGAGTTTAGGTGGATGTTACGTGGAGACCAGCGGCATGTTGCTGCCCGGGTCCCATCTCCGGCTGAATTTCTCCCACGATCATGTCACCATCCTGATCGACTGTGAAGTTGTCCGGATGGATATGGGTATTGGAGCCGCGATCAAGTTCAGCGAAGTGAACCACGAAACGCGCGCCATTCTGCAACGGCTTGTGGAACAATTGACTTCCGCAGAAGCCGTAGTCGATCTGAACCGCAGCCATAAGGCAGCCGCCGCAACCAAACTCTAGAAAACTCCCAACCCCGAATTTCCTCTCGCTGGCTGCGGTTGCAATGTCGGCCTTGTGAAACACTCCTCGCGTTCTGCGTTTCAGGCCGAAAACCTGCAAGTGCTCAGTAAAAGGACAGCGTTCCATTCTGACGGGCCCGTCGCAAGGCGAACGAAAGCGCCAGAAGAGATAACGGCAACAGGGTGACAGAAAATGCAGCAAGGATCGAAAGATCGGTGCGCAGTAAAGTCGGAGGCTGACCATCCAGTAGAGCTTTGCGCATGCCGTCGATGGCGTGGGTCAGGGGAAGGTTCCGCGCAATGAATTGGAGTGCGGGCGGCAGCGTCGTGATGGGGAATAGTGTGCCGCTCAAGAACCAGACACCAGAACTCAAAAGCCATATGAGAGCCGTGCCCTTTTGAAACGCGACTTGCAGTGCTGCCGCGGCGACTCCGATTGCCAGAGCAATCGCGATGCAGCAGACCAACACGATGCTGCATGATGTCCAGTTCGCGCGAGTTGCAGCCCGAAAGACCGTGGTGCCCACTAAGCCGAAAATCAAAAGGTGGATTAAATTTCCGGCGAAGGACGAAATTGAACTTAAGACGATGAGTTCGGCTGGCGCAGTGGATGTAGTCATCAGCACCTCCAAAGTGCCGGTCTGCTGTGCCTCCTGCACGGAACTGAAAAACGCCTGGGCGCTCATCACAAAAAAGGTGTAAAGCCCTGTCCCAACCAGCAGATAAGGAAAATAGTCTTCTCCGCCTGGCCGGAAGGACGGCCCTATGGCGCGCGAAAGAAAATAGAAAGCTGTTAATTCGGTGAACACCCCGACGATCGTGACCACAAACCCACTGCGGTGCCGGACGGCCGTAAGCAGGTCTCGCCAGAGGATCGCGCGCAATTTGTCGAACGTCTCAATCATGGGCGCGAGTTCGGTTCGCAGTTCGCTTCAAAGTGCGCTTCAGAGTGCGCTTCAGAGTTCGCTTTGACGTTCGGCAGCTTGTTTGAAGGTCGATCTTCATTCGAAATATCTGCCCGGGAAGCTTAAGCTGACTATGGTGTGCGTGCCAATGCTAGCGCACTAAGGGGAGGCTATGGAAATTCATCCTGTCGTTCTGACCGGCAAGAAGGTGCGGCTTGAGCCGCTGCACATCTCTCATCTGGAGTCTTTAACCAGTGTCGGGCTCGATCCTGAATTGTGGAGCTTCATCCCGACGCAGGTGCGCTCGGCGGATGACATGCGCGCCTACGTCTCGACAGCTCTCGATGAGATGCAAAAAGGCATATCCTTACCGTTCGTAATCATCGACCAAGCCAATGGTAGTGTTATCGGCAGCACTCGCTATTCAAATATTGTACCGGCGCACCGTAGGCTTGAGATCGGCTGGACCTGGGTCATCCCATCGCATCAAAAAACAGCCGCCAATACCGAGGCGAAGTTGCTACTGCTGACGCATGCATTCGAAACCCTCGGCGCGATGCGCGTGGAATTCAAGACGGACGCGCTCAACCAAAAATCACGTCGCGCCATCCTGCGAATTGGAGCGACAGAAGAAGGCACATTTCGTAAACATGTGCATATGGATACTGGACGGATCCGCGATTCAGTTTATTTCTCTATCATCGACAGCGAGTGGAACGCGGTGAAGAAAAACCTTACAGATGTGCTAGCCGCGCGCCCGTAGTGCATCTCTGCGCGACTTTCCACCGCACTGAGGGTTGAGTCAAGTGGGTCTCAGCTCATGATTGAAACCCGCGCCGATCTTCGGCATTGGTGTTTGATCCATTGGAGTTGTAGACGTGCAAGAGTAAGTTGTATAGCAGGGAAGCGAGTCATATGCACCGATTTGCGACCCGACTTCACACTCTTTTGAGCAACGTACGACCAGATCTTGGAATCTATAGGGCAGGTGAAAACGACAATGCGCAAAATCCGTTTGCTGTTACTACTCGCAATGACTGCGATTTCTGCTGCGTCTTTCGCGCAGATCGGTATTTCAATCTCCATCGCTCCTCCCGCGCTGCCGATCTACACGCAGCCGGTCGCGCCCGGTGAGGGCTATATTTGGACGCCTGGCTACTGGGCCTACGGCGATGAAGGCTACTACTGGGTGCCCGGCACATGGGTCGAAGCTCCTGAGCGAGGCTTGCTTTGGACGCCTGGCTACTGGGGCTGGAACGATGGCTCGTACGCTTTTAACGATGGATACTGGGGGCCCGAAGTCGGCTTCTACGGTGGCGTGAATTACGGCTACGGCTACGGCGGAGAAGGCTACCAGGGCGGGTACTGGAACAACGGAGCCTTCTACTACAACCGTTCCGTAAACAATATTAACGTTACAAATATCCACAACGTTTACAACAAGACCGTCATTAATAGGACGACCAATCACATCAGTTACAACGGTGGAAGGGGTGGAATTACGGCGCGTCCAACCTCAGGCCAAGAGGCGGCTCTTAGAAACCGTAAAACCGGTGCCACCGCGATGCAATCGCGACAAGTTACTGCGGCGCGCTCCAATCGCGCTTTGCTGGCTTCGGTAAACCACGGGCGTCCGGCCATCGCCGCGACTGCGAGGCCGGGCGAGTTTAGCGGCCGCGGTATCGTGGCAGCGCGTCAGGCAGGCGCTCCGTATCATGCGCCTGCTCGGCAACCCGCTGCCCGCAACGAGGGCGGGGCCAACAATCGTCCGGGTGCCGCGCGCTCTGCCGAAACCAAAGGCACACGAAACAATGCTGCCCCTGCAAGGGAGAGCAGAAACGCTTCTCCGCGCTCCGATCGGCCACCCAGCGCTCAATCCGGATCGCGTTCGCAAGCTGCCGGTCACACCCAATCGACGCGTCCCCCGGCGGAGTCTCGATCGACAAACCGGCCACCGTCGTCAAGCGAGCGTCCTGCGCACCAGACCGAAAGCAGACCGCCAGCCACACACGAAGCGCCTGCCCGCCACCAGACCGAGTCAACTCGTCCGCCAAGTGCGACTCATTCTGCCCCTGCCAGCCACCCCGCGCCCGCGCCGCGAGCCGAGGCGCCGGCACACCAAAGTGCGCCGCGATCGCAACCAGCGCCGCGTCCGCAGCCCGCACCGCGGCAGGAAGCTCCACGCCAGTCCGCTCCTGCGCATCAGGCAGCTCCGGCGCGTGAGCCAGCTCCAGCACATCAGGCAGCGCCAGCCCACTCGCAACCGCCGCCGCATGAAGAGAAGAAAGGGCCAGGTAGATAACTCGGCCCAGGGAATCAGCTAAACCTGTCATCCTGAGCGAAGCGAGGGCTTCACGCAAGTGAAGTCCTCGCGCAGTCGGAGGACCCCCCGGCTCTAAGCGTTAAATAGGACAAATCAAGGCGTTCTCGCAATACTGCATCAGCCGAAAGCGACGCAGCATCGAAAGAACTCCCGCGTCAGCGATTTGTGACCGAATGTTTTTGGTCTTTCGACTCGACACGGCAATCGGCTTCGCCGATCACCCCGCTCCGCTCGAGATGACATTTAGAAAACTGCCGACCTACCCGAACGAAAGCTTCTCCTGCGACCCCGATTGCTGCTGGATATATTTCTTGCTGTTAAACTTCTTCCCCGTACTCGCCCCGGACATGTAGCGAATCTGCCCGAAGATCGGCCGCTCGAACCATGGACGATCAAACTTGCCAACCACCGACCACGCCACTCCCATATAACCGTTCGGATCGCGGCCATCCAGCAAATACTTGTCGTTGAGATAGACCGCGACGTCGAAAGCCTGCGCCGCAGACGGGCTCCACTCGAGAATCTTTTTCGCCCAATACATCCGCATATAGTTGTGCATCCAGCCGGTGTTCACCATTTGCATTTGTCCGGCGTTCCACAACTCGTCATAGGTCTCGGCGTTCTCTAACTGCTTTGCGGAATACAAAACCGGGCGCTTGTCCTTGGAGTGCTTCGCCAGCGAGCGGTGCGCCCAGCCTTCTCCGCACTCGAAGTTGTCATAATTTGGATTGAAGCGCACCATGTTAATCGCCAGCTCGCGCCACGTAATCAGCTGATCGAGAAATCTTTCCTTGTCGGCCTCGGATACCTTAGCTTTTTCGATCGCGAGAGCAACCGTGTGCGGTCCGATGTGGCCAAAATGCAGATAAGGAGAAAGGCTCGAGGTGCCGCTGGTTTCAGGCTTGTTTCGCTGCGTGCCATAGTCCGCTAACCCGTGTTTCACGAATTCATCGAGGCGTCTGAGCGCCTCTTTCGTTCCGCCGCGAAATCCCGACACCGGAGCGACCGATCGATCAAGCTTCCAATCTTCCGTAATGTCGAAGTGCGAGTCGAGCGACGCCAAATCGCGCGGCTTTTTCCAGGCAAGCTTAGACGTGGTGTTTTTCGGGGCGACGAGGAAGCGCGCTAACTGTTTTTTTAAACGCGGGCGAATGATATGAGCCGCATACTGCTCTTTCTCCAGCAAAACTGAGGGGACGATCACATCGGCGTCCACCGTCCAGAGCGGCACGGTGAGTTTCTTCGTGGCAGTACGGCGCCACGATTCCGGCTCCCGCATCGGGTTTTCGTCTCCGACCACCAGCGCCGCTTTTACTTCCTGGCAAAACTTCACCAGGCTGTGTTCCGGGAAGCGCCGGAGAACGAAGCCGATGTTGCGTTCGCGCAGTGCGTCTTCAATGTCCGCAATTCCCTCCGCAAGAAATTTGTAGTGCCGCAGGTTGGCGTGCGGATAAAACGGCACCGGCGCGAAGAAGACGACCGCGGGCTTATGTAGCGCGTTGGCTGCTTCTACCGCCACATCCAGCGCGGGATTATCCACTCCTCGCTGTGCCCGCTGCATCCAGTAAACGACGCAGCTTCCGTCCGGATCGGGCGCACCCGACCGCCTGACTGTGACTCGCGGATCGCTCGTCAATCTTTCCAATTCATCCATAATTCACAGACCCATACTTTACTGACTCATCCTTCACTGACTCATCCTTCACTGACCCATCCTTCACTGAGATGACGAAATCCGCTAGAGTCTAGGATTTTCGGCCCCCGCGTCTAAAAATCTTGCTGTAGAGACGGGGCTTGCCCCGTCTCGCTCACCCGCGGGAGACGCGGAAAACCGCGTCTCTACGCATAATTCTAAGCTCGATCGGGCAGTCGGCTCTTCTTTCATCACTTAAGTTTCAGTAGTTAACCCCCGGTGCACATTTCGCGTTGCAAGCGGCCAGACTCTACCGCAAACTTGAAGAGGAATGCCCGTGACTGCGGCCAAACCGGAAGCAGCGACTACGAAGGGAAGCCGCATCTTCCATTCCCCCCGCCAGCGCACACTGCTTTGCAGTCTCTTTCTATTCGCGGCCACGCTCGCTCTTTACAATCCGGCTTCGCGTAACGGTTTTATCAATTTTGACGACAACCGTTACGTCACCGACAACCCCAACGTCACCGCCGGATTGCATTGGCGCACCGTCGCCTGGGCGTTCAAGTCAACCGAACAGGCTAACTGGCACCCGCTGACATGGCTCTCGCATGCCGCGGATTGCCAAATATTTCGTCTCAATCCAGCCGGGCACCACCTCACCAGCGTTTTACTCCACGCTGCGAACGTAGTGCTGCTTTTCTTGATCCTGCAATGGTTCACCGCGTCTCTCCCGAGAAGTCTCATCGTAGCCGCGCTCTTTGCGGTTCACCCGCTGAACGTGGAGTCCGTCGCTTGGATTGCCGAACGCAAGAACGTTCTCAGCATGTTTTTTCTGTTGCTGGCGCTGGCCAGTTACGGATGGTATGTCCGAAAGCCAAGTCTGGCGCGATATCTGCCGCTTGCAATCTTGTTCGCAATGGCGCTGATGTCAAAACCTATGGCGATCACGTTCCCCCTGTTGCTTCTTCTGATCGACTTCTGGCCTCTGCAACGCATCGGTTCGTTCGTTCAGGCTGACACAAGCTCAAACAAAATCACCGGCGCTCCGCACCCAGCGTGGCGATTGTGTGTAGAAAAAATGCCATTGCTAGCGTTGTCGGCAGGCAGCGCCGTAATCACAGTGATCGTTCAGCGCAGCGGAGGCGCGCTCCTGGCTAACGTCCATCGGGGCTGGCGACTACCTCTGGAGAACGTAGTCGTGAGCTACGCGGCTTATATCAAAAAGCTGATTTGGCCATCGCACCTAACTATTTTGTATCCCTTCCCGCGCGCCCTGGCCGCGTGGCAAGTGCTGCTTTCGATAGCCCTTCTAATTGCCGTTACCGTTTTCGTCGTCAGACATCGCGACCGCAGGTACCTCACTGTCGGATGGCTTTGGTATTTAGGCGCCATGCTGCCGATGATCGGTCTGATTCAAGTAGGCAACCAGGCGATGGCGGACCGCTACGTTTACTTGCCGGCGATTGGCTTGTTCATCATGCTCGTCTGGGGTGTTTCTGACTTTGCAAAAGCGAGTCGCTTTTCGACCGCAGTTTCGATGGAGAAGACCCTGGCAGTCGCCGTCGTTGCTATCCTATTTGCTTTCTCGCTCTTGACCCATGCCCAGATCAAATATTGGCACGACGATTTGTCTCTCTGGTCGCACGCACTCTCCGTCACCCACGACAACTTCGTCGCCGAAAATAATTATGCCGAGGCGCTGGTGAAACAAGGCCATGCCGACGAGGCAATCGCTCACTTCAAGACCGCGGCCAATATCGAACCGGGAGATCCTGTGAGTCAGCTCAATCTCGGGATCTATGCCCAACTGCACGGCGATTTGCAGCAGGCGACGTGGCGCTACAAATCAGTCCTGGAACTCGCCGTCGATACTCAACTGCGAGCCTCCGCCTACGCCAATCTCGGAACTATTTACTTCCAGCAGAACAATTACGCCGAGGCGATGCGCAATTTCGATTTAGCGGGAGAGTGGAAACGAACTTTCCCAATTGCCCTGCTCGACATGGGTCTAATCGCAGAGCGCACGGCGAATTCATCTGAAGACTGGGAGCGAGCAGTCGGATACTACCGCCGTTTCGTTGACGCCGATCCAAACGACGTCGGCTATGTTTTATTAGCGCACAGCCTCGCCAAAGCCGGTCGTACACAAGACGCAAAGAACGCCTACCAGAAAGCCGCTCAACTATCCCAAAACCTCACCCAATCAAGTCAGAAAGCGGAACAGCTAGTAGGCCACAGCTTCTAGAGTGCGCTCTCCCTCCACGCAATTGTCATCCTGAGCGGAGCGAAACCTTCACGAAAGTGAAGCGGTCGCGCAGTCGAAGAATCTCGCGAATCTATATTGCAAGATAGACAAGGCAAGGCGTTCTCACGATGCGCTATCCACAAAGCGTCGGCGACACGCGCGAGAGTTCCCGGATCAGCAAAAATGCCCGTGTAGGGCGGACGCTCTCGTCCGCCCAGCCCGCGCCAATGCTCTTTCCAGGCAAGTCACATCCCGCTCAAGATGGCGGTGTTTACAGGTAATCTGTTAAGGCTAAAAGGACCGAAAACCCGCCATTTCCGGCCCCAATCGCGGCTTTTCGCCCATACGTACCTGTTCTTCCGTGATCTTCGAAGAACGCCTCCCAGTTGCTACGCTGCAGATGAGTCATTAGGAGGGCCCTTGGCCGCAACAGCACAGCAAATGGCGCCAGTAGCCGCGTCGAAAGCTTCAATCAAGATTCTTTACAGCGAGTCGGAAGAAAAGGAAATCGGAACCCAGACCGCCGAAATGAAGAAGGCGGGTCACAATGTTACGACCGCCGTCGGTCGTAAAGCCGTGATGGAAGCGCTCAAGAAAGAGAGCTTCGACCTCGTAATTCTCGGCTCCACCGTTTCAAAAGAAGATCGCCACCACCTGCCTTACATGGTGAAGAAGGCGCATCAGGGAACCAAGGTGTTGGTAATGCACGCCGGCGGACATCATCACGAAGTGGATGCCACGGTCGATCCCACCATCAGCATGAACCGAATCCTGGAGAAAATTGCCAGCCTGCTGCAACCCGTAGCGGCGCGCTAATCGATCTCCTGGTTGAGTTCAAAGTTGTAATCGACGTTGACTAGCTTAATCGGGCTAGAATTCTTGGGCCGCTGCTTCGTTTTTCGACAAGCAGCGGCTCCAAGGGTGCCATCTGCGGGGACCCCCGCTGCGTCTCTGAATAAATTCCAAGCAATAAAATTAAAATGGGCCGCCAGCCAAGAAGCGGTGACTCTTCCTTGACTATCGGCCCATTCGATCCGGACTGGGATCGGAGGTGATAGTTCAATGCTAGACCTCCAGATTCGAATGTCAAGGCGGAACTCCCGGTAAGTCCCAATTCTTTCAAAAATTAATCATCCTGTCTCAAGATGGGAAAAGCGCTGGCCAGAAGCGCTGCGAGCGTTGACACTCTCGTCGCTAGGATGTTAGTTTTAATAGTCTTAGCGAGGCTCTTCTTCAGCTCTGCCGGCACGAATCGATCGTCAGTTCTATCATCAGAAAATGGACCAGATACTGCGACAACTAGGCGAATTACTGCTCGGAGCGGTACCTACGATCCTGATGCTAGCAGTCTTGTATGTTTTCTATAACTTACTGGTGTATCGGCCTTTAACTGCAGTCCTTGCGGAGCGGCGCAGCCGCACCGAAGGCGCGATGGAAAAGGCAAGAGCTGATATAGCCGCCGCCGAGGCCCGTACCGCCGATTACGAGCAACGCCTCAGCGAAGCACGCCAAAAGATTTTTAAGAATCAGGAAGCCAGGCGCCAGCAAGCGTCCCAACTGCGCAGCCAGGCCGTCACCCAATCCCGCTCGAAAGCCCAAGAGCAAGTGAAACAGGCTCGCGCCGGGATGGAAGAGGACAAGCAGCAAGCCATGTCGAAGCTGCAGTCGGACGCGCAACGGTTGGCGACTGAGATTGTGCGCACCGTGCTCCGTCCACTCAGTGCTCCGAGCCAAGCGGGTCGCGTATGAAATTTCTGTCAAGTCGCGCGCCTCTGATAACGGCTGTGTTATTGACTTTGCTGCTAGCGTCTTGGCTGCTAGCGTCGGGCGCAACGGTCCTCCTCGCGCAAGAGCAATCATCCCAGCGAACTGCTTCAAATGCGCAGACAGAGCCGCGCAAGGAAAATCGCGAACAAACGAAAGATGCCGGCTCCGAGCACAAAAGCATGGCCGGTGAGTTGGCCGAAGAGACCCGCGAATCGACCGGTGAAGATCAAGAGGAATATTCCAATCTGAAGCATGCCTCCGCGATTCAGTGGATGGCGCGTAAGACTGGACTGAGCATCCATCAGGCGCACCTGGTCGCACTCTTCATCAACTTTGCGATTATCGTGGCCGTCGTTCTGTGGGCGGCGCGTAAGTACGTTCCGCCAATGTTGCAGGCGCGCAACGCATCGATTCAAAAATCGCTGGAAGAAGCAAGAACTGCCAGCCAGGACGCGAACCGCCGCCTCTCCGATATCGAGAATCGCCTGCGGCAACTCGACGTCGAGATCGGGCAGATGCAGGCCAACGCCGAAAAAGAAGGCGACGCCGAAGACGGCCGCATTCAAAAGGCCACGGAAGAAGACATTCGCAAAGTAGTGCAGAGCGCGGAGCAGGAGATTGCCGCCGCTGCCAAGCAAGTCCGCCGAGAACTCGCGGCCCACACCGCGGAACTAGCCATCTCGCTCGCCAGCAAAGAAATCAGAATCGACTCCAACACCGACGAGATGCTGGTACGTTCTTTCGCCTCCACGCTCGCCTCGAACGACGCTCGAAATCAAAGCAGGCAAGACCAGGGCAAGCAAGACCAAGGCGGCAACGGTCGCGGAAAGGACGGGCGCTAACCTATGGCCTCCGTCGTCGGAACCTACGCCCGCGCCTTTGCTGACGTTGCCATGAACCCGAAGAAGGGTCTCGACCCGGCGCGAATGCTGCAGGAGTTGCATGGAATCCAGGCGCTCTTCAACGAGAGCGATCCGTTGCGGCGGGTAATGGAGAATCCATCCATCCCCGGCGATCGCAAGCTAGCCGTGCTCGATGCCATCGCGGGGCGCATGGGCGCTGCCAGGCAAGTCAGAAATTTCGTGGCCGTTCTGGCCGATCATCACCGTCTCCCATTGTTCGGCGATATCCTGAAGCAGCTAGAACTGGAACTGAACGAACGCCAAGGCTTCGCAGAAGCGCAAGTGAGCAGCGCCCGCCAATTGAGCGACTCCGAGCGTCAGATGCTGGAAGCAGAAATTGCCAAGCTGACCGGCAAAAAAGTGCGAGCCCGCTACGAGCAGAACGCTTCACTTCTAGGCGGAGCTGTAGTCCAGGTAGGTAGCACAATTTACGACGGCTCAGTCAAAGGCCAGCTGGAAAAAATCAGAGAACAACTAGTAGAAAATTAGCCGAGATTAAATTCTAAGCAATTGTGATTTAGCTAAAAGCCAATAGCTAGAAGCTAAGAGCTAGAAGAGACAGCAGACTATATGGCACAAATTAAAGCAGACGAAATAACCCAGTTACTCCGCGAGCAGATCGACAACTACGAATCGAAGATCGCTGTCGACGAAGTCGGCACGGTGATCACCCTCGGCGACGGCATTGCGCGCGTCTATGGCCTCGATAAGGTCATGGCTGGAGAGCTCCTCAACTTCCCGCACAACGTCTCAGGCATCGCCATGAACCTTGAAGAGGATCAGGTCGGTGTCGTGCTGCTCGGCGAATACACGGAGATCAAGGAAGGCGACGAGGTCAAGCGTACGGGACGCATCATGAGCGTTCCCGTCGGCGACGCCCTCATCGGGCGCGTGGTGAATTCGCTCGGCGTGCCGATTGACGACAAGGGCCCCATCGCTACCGAAAAATTCATTGCCCTTGAACGCCTCGCTCCCGGCGTTATCGATCGTCAGCCCGTTCGCGAACCGATGGCGACTGGACTTAAAGCGATCGACTCCATGATTCCCGTCGGCCGCGGCCAGCGCGAGTTGATCATCGGAGACCGCCAGACCGGCAAAACAGCCGTCGCGCTCGACACCATCATCAACAGCAAGGGCAACAACCTGATTTGCATCTATAACGCGATCGGGCAGAAGCGCTCTTCGATTGCGCAGGTTGTAAAAATTCTCGAAGATGCTGGCGCAATGGAATACACCATCGTCGTTGCCGCTTCCGCATCCGAACCAGCGCCAATGCAATACATCTCGCCTTATGCCGCATGCGCAATGGGGGAGTTCTTCCGCGATAATGGACGCCACGCGCTCTGCATTTACGACGATCTTTCCAAGCACGCCGCCTCGTACCGCGAGATTTCTCTCTTGCTGCGACGGCCGCCCGGACGTGAAGCCTATCCCGGAGACGTTTTCTATCTCCACTCCCGCTTGCTCGAACGCGCCGCAAAAGTCAGCGATAAACTCGGTGGCGGCTCGCTGACCGCGCTCCCCATCATTGAAACCCAGGCGGGAGACGTCTCGGCATACATTCCGACGAACGTCATCTCCATCACCGATGGCCAGATTTACCTTGAAACCGACTTGTTCAATCAAGGCGTTCGCCCAGCAGTGAACGTTGGACTTTCCGTAAGCCGCGTCGGCGGCAGCGCCCAGATCAAGGCCATGCGCCAGGTTGCTGGAACCCTGAAACTCGAACTGGCGCAGTACCGCGAACTCGCGGCCTTCGCGCAATTCGGCAGCGATCTCGATAAGGCCACGCAGCAGCAGTTGAGCCGCGGGCAGCGTCTCGTCGAACTTCTGAAGCAGGCACAGTTCAGCCCGCTCCCGTTCTCAAAACAGATCCTCATCATCTTTGCCGGAACCAGTGGCGTGCTCGATGACCTTCCGGTCGATCAAGTGCGGGCTTTCGAAGCGGCGCTTTACAAGTATGTCGACACCACCAGCCCCGGCATCTTGAGCACCATCATGGAAAAGAAAGTTCTCGATGACGGATTGAAAGCGGAGATGACACGCGTTATCAAAGAAGCCAAACAACGGTTTGTCGATTCGCGCCAGGCAGAAGCGAAAGCCGATCCTAAGCAGTCGGCCAATAAGCAGGACGCGAAGCAGGACAACAACAAATCCGAAAACAACGGCAGCAGCAGCGACAAAAAGCAGCAAGCAAAACCGGAACCAGAAAAAGCGGCCGCACACTAAACCGTAGCGCCGCCGTCTCGGCGGCTGTCCGGCGGGCGTCCTCGCCCGCCGCGCTGAGGGCGAGACGCCCTCAGGACAGCCGGCAGGATGCCGGCGCTACCAAAATCGAATCATGCTCGATGAGCAAGCCATCGGGTGTATCGAAGAAATAGAAACAGGGACGCTAATTTAGCAAATGGCAAGTATTCTCGACATCCGGCGCCGTATTCGCAGCGTGGTCAACACGCGGCAGATTACAAAGGCGATGAAGACCGTCTCGGCCGCGAAGCTGCGTCGCGCGCAAGAGGGAGCCATGGCTGCGCGCCCTTATTCGCAGATGCTGGCTAACGTCCTGAAGTCTCTGATGTCGCGCGCGGATACGTTCGATCCCGATACCGGGCGACCACGTCACCCGCTGCTTGCCGAGCGGCCCGAGAACAACATTCTCCTGCTGGTTGTCACCGGAGATAAGGGCCTCGCGGGCGCGTTCAATACGAATATCCTGAAGCTGGTTTCGAAATTCATCCAGTCCAAGCCGAATGCCAATATCGATATCGAGGCGATTGGGCGCAAAGGGCGCGACTTCGTGCGCCGCCGCTATCCGCTGGCGCTGTTGAAAACCGACCATCAGGTTGAGACCGCAGACACACAAAAAGTCGACACGCAGAAGGACGGTAACGCGTCGTTAAGCGCACCACCTACTCAAGCCGAAGAACGCAACTCATCCGAGCGTAAAGGGCGCGTGCAGATTGTTGGAGAGTACGTTGGGGTTCTCGGCAAGGTTGAATATCGCTTTCCTGCCAGCATCACGAAGCGCATCGTTGATCGCTACATGCATGAAGAGATCGATGCGGTCTACATCCTGTTCAATGAATTCAAGTCCGTCATTTCACAGCGACTGGTCGCCGAGCGTATCTTGCCGGTGAAAGAAATTGGCGAAGTCGATGTCCAGATGGCGGAAGAAGCGTCAGAGGACGAGAAGAAGCAGCGCGCCGAAGCAGCCAAGACTGCGGGCGTAAGCGTGCGCCCATCCGATACGAGCGAGATCGACAAGGCTGCGTCAAAATTTGGCACCGAATCCGTCGACTACATTTACGAGCAGCAGCCGGAACAACTCTTCCGCGACATTCTGCCGAAATATATTACGACCCAGATTTTTCATGCGCTGCTCGAATCGGTCGCGGCCGAGCATGCCGCCCGTATGACGGCAATGGATTCCGCGACCAGCAACGCCAGCGACATGATCGAATCGCTGACCCTGGTCATGAACCGGGCGCGCCAGGCAAAGATCACAAAAGAAATTATCGAAATCGTGAGCGGAGCAGCAGCGCAGTAGAGCAGCTTTTGGCTTTTAGCTCTTAGCTAGAGCCAAAAGCTAAGAGTCAAAAGCTAAGAGTCAAAAGCTAAACCGCAGAGAGCAAAGAAATCTATGCCACAAAATGTTGGACACGTCATTCAGATCTCCGGACCAGCCGTCGATGTGCAGTTTACCGAGTCGGCTATGCCGCCCATCTATCAGGCGCTGCGCGTAGTCAGCGAAGGCTTCACAGTTCCTTCGCCGATCAACGTCATTCTAGAAGTGCAACAGCATCTCGGCGAAGGGCGCGTGCGTTGCGTTGCCATGGAAGCAACCGAAGGCATGGTGCGCGGGATGAAGGCGCTCGATGAAGGTGGACCCATCTCCGCCCCGGTAGGCCGCGGCACGCTTGGCCGCGTCATGAACGTTATCGGAGAGCCGGTCGACAATCTTGGCCCTATCGCCTACGAAAAGCGCATGCCGATTCACCGCCTCGCGCCTGCGTTCGACGAGCAATCGACCGCGGCAGAGATGTTTGAAACCGGCGTGAAGGTGATCGACCTTATCCAGCCATTTTTGAAAGGTGGAAAGATTGGGCTCATGGGTGGCGCCGGCGTCGGCAAGACCGTCGTCATCATGGAACTGATCAACAACGTCGCCAAGCAGCACGGCGGTTTCTCCGTGTTTGCCGGCGTTGGCGAGCGCACTCGTGAAGGCAACGATCTCTGGCTCGAAATGAGCGAGTCGGGTGTGATCAAGCCGGGCAAGCCGGCCGAATCAAAAGCCGCTCTTATCTACGGGCAGATGACTGAGCCTCCAGGCGCGCGCCTGCGTGTTGCCTTGACCGCGCTTACGGTCGCCGAATTCTTTCGTGATGAGGAAGGCAGCGACACGCTGCTTTTCATCGACAACATTTTTCGCTTCACGCAGGCCGGATCCGAAGTATCCGCGCTGCTCGGCCGCATGCCGAGCGCGGTCGGTTACCAGCCGAACCTGGCAAGCGAGATGGGCGAATTGCAAGAGCGCATTACGTCGACCAAAAAAGGTTCGGTCACGTCAGTGCAGGCGATTTACGTGCCTGCTGACGACTTTACCGATCCCGCTCCGGCCACAACCTTCGCTCACCTTGACGCAACCACCGTGCTATCACGTGCGTTGACCGAGATTGGAATTTACCCGGCAGTCGACCCCCTGGGATCAACCTCGCGCATTCTCGATCCGCGCATCGTTGGGCAGGAGCACTACGATGTCGCGCAAATGGTCAAGAAGACGCTGCAAACTTACAAAGACTTGCAGGACATCATCGCCATTCTCGGTATCGATGAACTCAGTGAAGACCAGAAAGTGACTGTCTCGCGCGCCAGAAAAATTCAGAAGTTCCTGTCGCAGCCTTTCTTTGTCGCCGAGCAGTTTACCGGCACTCCAGGGCGCTACGTGAAAATCGCCGACACGGTGAAAGGCTTCCGTGGCATCGTCGAAGGCAAGTACGACGATATCCCCGAGCAGGCTTTCTACATGAAGGGCACGATCGACGAAGTGCTGGAGACAGCGGAGAAGATGAAGAGCGCGGCCTAACCGCCTTCGCCTTGATCAACAAAAATGGCAGACACCATTCAACTCGAAATCGTTACTCCGACAAAGCTTCTGGTCAAAGAAGACGCGGAAGAAGTGCAGCTTCCTGGGCTCGATGGCTATCTCGGCATCCTGCCCGGCCACGCACCCTTGATCACTGAACTCGGGGTTGGAGCCATCACTTACAAGTCGGGTGGCGGAACCCACACTCTAGCAGTGGCATGGGGTTTCGCCGAGGCTTTGCCCGACAAGCTGACGGTTCTCGCCGAGGCCGCAGAGCGGCCCGAAGATATCGACACGGCCCGAGCCGAAAAAGCAAAGCAACGTGCCGAAGAGCGCTTAAAGAGCAACGACCCGCAAGTTGACTACACCCGCGCCGAAGACGCTCTGCATCGCGCCGAATCGCGCTTGAGCATTGCCAAAGAGAAGTCTTAAAAAATTAACTCTGCGTATTTCGGCGGGCGACGTCTCGTCTAAGAATTGCTCTCGCCGAAACGCAGTAACCACGCCAGCAACTTATTTCGAAAAGCCGTCCTCCGTTCTCTCATCGTCCAGTCCTGTAGCATTCAAAGATCGCGAAAGTTAACCGGCTAGACTTTCAATCTGTAGCATCAACTTGATGGCCTAACTCTTAGGCAATCCTTCGTGTTTCGCATTCGAGAAAAGAGGCATTATGGCAATTCAAAAAGTTGGCGTCATCGGCGCCGGGACCATGGGCAACGGCATCGCCCACGTCTTCGCGCGCAGCGGTTTTGACGTTGTGCTGTGCGACATCGAGCAGCGCTTCGTCGATCGCGGCCTCGAGACCATTGGCAAGAATCTCGACCGCGAAGTGGCGAAAAACAAGATCAAGAGCGAAGACAAGGCCACCACGCTGAGGCGAATTACCGCCGTTATTGACCGCGCAAAGCTTGCGGAATGCGGTCTCGTGATTGAAGCCGCTACCGAGAAGCTTGAAATCAAGTCAGAAATCTTTCGCGAGCTTGATCGCATGATGAAGCCGGAAGTGATCCTCGCCTCGAATACTTCTTCGATCTCAATCACGAAAATCGCAGCGCTTACCCAGCGCCCCGACAAAGTCATTGGCATGCACTTCTTCAATCCGGTTCCGGTGATGAAGCTGGTAGAAGTCATTCGCGGCCTGGCCACGTCGCAAGCCACCTACGACGCCGTGCGCGATCTCGCGCTGAAGCTCGAGAAGACGCCGGTCGAAGTCAACGATGCTCCCGGCTTTGTCTCCAATCGTGTCCTGATGCCGCTCTTGAACGAAGCCATGTACACGGTCATGGAAGGTGTCGCGACCGCCGAAGCAGTCGATGAAGTTTTTAAGCTGGGCATGGCGCATCCGATGGGGCCCCTGACGCTCGCCGATTTTATCGGCCTCGACGTTTGCCTCGATATCATGCGCGTCATGCTCGATGGACTGGGCGACCCAAAGTATCGTCCCTGCCCGCTATTGATAAAAATGGTCGATGCCGGATGGCTCGGCCGCAAAAGCGGCCGCGGATTTTATAAATACTCTTAAAATCGCGGGGTTCAGGTAGCGCCGCCGTCCCAGCGGCTGTCCGGTGGGCGTCCTCGCCCACCGTGCCGTCAGCGCCCGGAACGCTGAAGCGCTGCTCGCCGTGCCGAGGGCGAGACGCCCTCGGGACAGCCGGCAAGTTGCCGGCGCTACAAAATCCTTCAAAGTCAGACTTCTATGATCGCCCCGATAGCCGAGACGACGAGCAAGAAATCCGGTGACAGCTTTTTCTACTTTCTGGCAGCTGGCTTTGGAGCCTTTGCCGGTTGGGTCGATATCCGCGTTGCCGATTTGCTGCTGACCGCGATGGTCGTGCTCATGGCAAACATGCTTTTAGGCTTGCTGCGGCCGCGCCATCCCTGGCGCTGGGTGCTGCTGGTGGGATTATTTGTGCCGCTGGTCGAATGGCTCGCCTATTTTTTCCTGTCCCAAAAGCCTGACCGGGCGCAAATCTACGAATCCTTTCTCGCCTTCGTCCCCGGAATCGCAGGCGCTTATGGCGGGTCGGTTGGGCGCACAGTTGTCGAAAACCTTTTTGCCAAGCGGTCATAATTGCCGAGCGCGGATCTTGCCGGGTTTCCCCAAAGGTACCGGTTTCTGAAAATAGCCTCCCCTTTCCACAGTGGTTGGGGGTAAGCTTGCCCCATATATGGGAGTGACTGTGTCGGTGCTCGCGAGCGGCAGCCGTGGGAACTGTGCCCTCATTGCGACCACTTCTACCCGCATTCTGGTTGATGCCGGCCTTTCCGGGCGTGAAACCTTTAAGCGTCTGCGGGCGCTCGGCGAACGCATTGACGACATTTGTGCCATTGTCATCACCCACGAACACTGCGATCACATTGCGGGCTTGTACCGCCTTGCGACCAAGCTGAACGTGCCCGTCTTTATCACCGCGCCTACCCATCAAGTCTGGAAGCGGAGTGCGAGTGAAGCAATGCGAGCTTCTTCCCGCGATACCGTCAGCCTCATCAAAGACCAGGCCGGAGTTGGCCCCGAACTGCCCAAGCGCGAGCATTTCTCCGCTGGACGCGGCTTTCGCATTGGCGACATTGAAGTCATGCCCTTTACCATTCCGCATGATGCTATTGATCCGGTCGGCTTCACCTTTCGCGCCGAAGGCGTCAAAATTGGCTTTGCCACCGACCTGGGCTACATGCCAGTCAGCGTGCGCAACCACCTGCGCGGCTGTGACGTGCTGTTGATGGAATCGAATCACGATGTTGAGATGCTGCGCTCCGGGCCTTATCCGTGGTCGGTCAAGCAGCGCGTAATGAGCCGGGTGGGGCATCTCTCGAATGACGCGCTCGCGGAATTCTTCTCCAGCGACTATGATGGAGGAGCTGAATACGTTATTCTGGCCCACTTGTCGGAGCATAATAATCATCCCGAAATCGCGCGGGCGGCGGCAGAACGGGCCCTCGGAGCGCGGCAGGGATTGTGGCGCAACCGCGTCCTCCTGGCATCGCAGACAGAAGCGCTTGAACCCATCCGGCTGTAGCCATAGTTGTAACCTTAGACGTAACCTTTGTCGTAACCTTTTGTCGTGCCTTTTATGAGTGAGTGTGTGGAACCGATCGTAGGGAAGATCCTTGCGGGCTGGCGCTACGATATCTCCGGCCTGGCACCCGAGATGCGCGAGGACTACGAGCAGCACTTTGCCGAATGCGAGCACTGCCGCAGCCGCCAGAAACTTCACCGCATCATCGATATCTCGCTGATTGCCTTAGCTTCGGCTTCGGCTGCGGTGTTTCTTCTCGCCTTTGCCGTCATCCGTTATTTCGGTCCGCGCCACGCTTTCTGGTTTGAGGTTGGAGCGCTCGCCGGATTCGCGCTCTCCGCCCTGATCTGGCTGATCGTGGCCGTCGCAACGCCAGCGCCAATGGCGGTGGTTGACGTCGCGAAGCTTGGAGCACGTCGGGTGCATGACCGGCTTCCCGCAGAAATTCGCGAGCGCTTGCCGGAAGAATTACGGGTAAAGATTACGGGATCGTAGGCCTTCCGCAACCCGCACATTGCATCTCAGAAGTCAGAAGCTATGCCGGATTTAGGTCAAAGTTTATGTCCGAAGCGGTGTCCCAGGTGATGTCGAAACTCTTGTCGCTGCTCTTGATCGCGATTGTGGTTGCCTCGACCGCTGCTCCCCAGGCTAGCGCGCATTCGTTAGGGCAAGCAGCGGCTCCTGAAAAGGCTCCAGCAAGCTGCCATGGGACCCGCATGCCCACCTCAATCGGCCACGCCGCGCAGACTACCCAACAGTCGTCGGTTCCCGACCCTCCCATAAACTACAGATGTTGCTTAGTGGGGCATGACACGGCGGTCGTGCAAGGATTTCCACTCGATACCCCTCCCGCCGAATGCCTTAATGTCCCCATTCCCGAGCGTTTTGCTTTTGCCTCGCGAGCCCAAGCCCGCCAGATAGCGTTGATTGAATCCTCGGGGCCAGCGAGTTCACTCCCAATCCGTATCTAAATTACCCGACATCCACTCCTAGGCCGTAGCTCGTCCCTGTTATCACCTGGGTTCGAATTTCGAGCGCGCAATGCTCGCTAGATAGCGCTAGCGGCTACGGCTGTCGTGAAATTCGTGTCAACCATTATCGGAAACGGAGCCCCTTGTGCATACCGTCGGTTTAGTCGGCTGTCTAATCCTTCTCGCCTCCAGCTTCAATCTGCACGCTTCGGAATCGTTGGCCTTGAACGGCCCTCCCGCTGCCCAGCAAGACCAAAGCGCCTCAGATATGACTTCAGATATGCCGGCCATGAATATGTCGAACGCTCTACCCGACTGGCAGCCCTCTTTGCACCTTGCAACCGGGACGGGATGGCAGCCCGCGGCGACTCCGGAAGAGATGTGGATGAAATCAACTCATGGTTGGGACCTGATGGCGCATGGCGTCGTTTTTATCGACTACAACCAGACGGGAGGGCCGCGCGGGGCAGGGAAGGCCGAATCGGTGAACTGGTTGATGCTGATGCAACAACGCTCCGTGCATGGGGGCTCGCTTTTACTACGCGAAATGTTTTCGGCGGAATCTTTGACTTCGCCCCATCCCGGCTTTCCCGAGCTCTTTCAAACCGGGGAGACCTATCACGGGAGGCCGTTGATCGATCACCAGCATCCGCACAACGTCTTCTCGGAACTCTCCGTGGTCTACACGAAGTCGCTTTCGAAACTCGCTTCATGGGAACTCTACGGCGCGGCTGCGGGCGAGCCCGCGCTTGGGCCAGTCGCTTTCATGCACCGCGCTTCTGCGTCGGAGCTGCCCATGGCTCCCCTTTCACATCACTTGCAGGATTCAACCCATACCAGCTTTGGCGTCATCACTGCGGGCCTGCAAATCTCGCGAATGAAAGTCGAGGCCTCCGCCTTCAACGGCCGCGAGCCGGATGAAACTCGATACGGCATCCAGTTCGCGGCGCTTGATTCCTGGTCAGGGCGGCTGAGTGTTGCACCCACTCGCAATTGGACAGCGCAGTACAGTTATGGACGGCTGGAGCGGCCGGAGGCTCTCGAACCGGGCAGCCAGCGCAGGCAGACCGCGTCTGTAGGCTACACGCGGTCGTTTAGTCAGGGATGGTGGGCGACTTCGATTGTCTGGGGGCGTGTACACAAAGTTTTAGAGAACCGCAACCTGAACGGCTATCTGTTCGAGACGACGGCAAATTTCAAATCGCGAAACTACGTTTTTTCGCGGCTTGAACTGGTGGACAAAGATGAGTTGTTTCCCTTGCAGACACAAGCGCCATCCCTCCGTATCGGCGCTTTCACCGTGGGCGCCTCGCATGACCTGATCGAAAGCCGGCTATGGAAGATGGCGGCTGGTGGCGACCTCACGTTCTATTCCAAGCCTGCTGAACTTGACCCCGTTTATGGCAGAAGCCCTATCTCCTTCCAGATATTTCTGCGCTTCCGAGTATCCGGAGGAGAGATGGCTCGAAGCCCTGCCCACGATCACACGGACATTCAACGGGCGGCGGATCACCCTTAACGCTTATACCCAGTAGATTGCAGTGCTCAACATATGCGGCGCCTGCGATGGCTACTTGCGACTTGTCCATTGCGTACCGAGCCCCGGCACTCCCAAGAATCCGGCACCTTATAAACGACGCTTGGCGATGTAGCGTTCGGCATCGAACATACGCGGAATTGCTGCGACTGCAATACTTCCCGCGCATGACAAAGGCCGAAAGTGAGCGTATCCAGGAACTTTGCTCGCTGATTGCGGTCGAGCAGGATCGCGCCAAATTTCTCCAACATTGCGAAGAGCTCAACCGGCTTCTCTCGGCGAAAGGCAAGACGTTTAACGCTGACCTCTCCTCGACTTCCGAAGACGGTCAAACCTAAGACAAGTAATTACCCGCAGATCGCCGCAATTATCCGTGAGATTTCGGCTGGGACTACAGCTTTGCCGATGGAAAACAAGCCCCGACGACGCATCGAACCGCCTATGAGTTCATTTACCAAAGATTCGCCCGGAATGTAAAGCAAACCCTGAGCAAAGATCAAAGATAAAGATACAGATGGGGTTGACGGGCGGAGGCCGATCAAGCCGTTCAAACCATCCCCGCTGCCCGTAGGCTCACGTGGCGATGCTGCGGGAAAAGTTATAGCGAACGTCATCCTGCTTTCCATACCCGATTCTGAATTCAACCTCTTGCGGCCGCATCTCGAATCAGTGACGCTCCCGCAATACCAAATTCTGCATGAGCCTGGGCAGAAAATTGACTTCGTATATTTTTTGAATGAGGGCATGTGTTCGATCGTCGCCCTCAGTCGCGATGGCCGTAGTGTTGAAGTCGGTATCATCGGAAAAGAGGGCATGGTTGGCATGTCTCTGACTGTCGGCCTCAGGCAAGGAGCGTTTCGCGACATCATGCAAATGTCCGGCAACGGCGTCCGGATGCGCTCCGACGTATTCCAGGAAATCTTGCAGGCCTCGCCCGTGCTCCGTGCGGAACTGGGCCGGTTTGCCTTGATGCATGGAATGCAGGTCGCGCAGCTCGCCGCCTGCAACCGGCTTCATGAAGTCGAGCAACGCCTCATACGCTGGCTGCTGATGTGCCAGGACCGGGTCGACTTTGACATGCTGCCTCTAACCCATGAATTTCTGGCACAAATGCTCGGCGCCGGACGCCCCAGCGTCAGCCTGGCGACCGCCGTTCTAGAGAATGCCGGTCTCATAGAAAATCTGCGCGGCACGGTGAAGATCTTAAACCGCAAAAGTCTGGAAGAAATTGTCTGCGAGTGCTATGCCGTCATCCAGCATTTCAACTGCGGCATGGGCTTGAAGTAGCGCCCACTGTAGAGACGCGGCTCGCCGCGTCTCACTGCCGCATATTCCATAGAAAGCTCTACCGAGCGCAGTGCGCGCTGGCATATCGAGCTGCTTTCATTGCGCCATCCAATCTCATTGCGTTACCCCCGACCATTTGGGAGGTCGCGGGCATTGCTCACCAACTGCGGAGGACGTTCAAACAACCATGTTCAAACAACCATGTTCAAACTACATTGACCCCGGCTTGCCTTCGCGATAAAGTTTGACAACGAAGGTTCGCACTCCCTTCCTGCCAGTTAGCGATGATTCAGATGAAGTCCAGTTATTCACAGGGCAAAGACTGCCAGCCTGCGCGACTTCGGACCGCACTGCGCCTCGGTGTGATCGTCTTCGTTCTGCTAACGGCATTATCCACGGCAGCCGCTGCCGCCAGCCTGCGCTTTTCCGCCCCCGTCCGCGTGGGGATGACGACCGGCGATCAGTGGGAACCATCAATCGCGGCGGATGGATCGGGTCATATCTACGTCCTGTATCCGCAATACGGCAAAGTAGCCGGATGCGATGGTTGCCTGATGCCGACCATGCTTCTCACTTCCAGCGCTGACAATGGGAAAACCTGGTCACCATCGCGCGTCATGCTGGAATCGCGCTCCGGGCAATTCGACGCGCAAATTTCGGTCGATCCCGCCGATGGGCATACCGTCTACGCCGCGTGGTTGCAGGATGGGAAGCGCGCCGCCATGCTTGCGAAGTCCATTGATTTAGGAGCGACCTGGACTTACACCATCGCTGTTCGCAGCGAGGTCGAGCTCGACAAGCCGGCGCTGGCCGTCCGCGGCCAGAGTGTCTACGTGGCATTCAATCACGAAGAAGAAGTCTGGGCAGCCGTATCGCAGGATGGCGGACGAAGCTTTGCCCCAATCCGCGTGAATAGCGAAAGTCGCCCCGGATGGTCTCTGTTGGGCGCTGCCACCGTGGACGCCGCCGGCAATGCCTACCTGGCATGGTCGTCCTACACCAAAGTAGCCGGAGCCCGTGGCCCGGTGCAACTCTATGTCGCCAAATCCGGCGACGAGGGCAAGTCGTGGAGCACGAAGCCGCTGGGAGTTTCCGCAGCCGCACCCGGCTGCCGCAACGAACAATGTGGCGAAGCCTATCTCGGCCCTCAGATCTCGCTTGCCTCTGATTCCGACGGAACCCTTTACGCTCTCTGGAACGCAGGCCGCACGACGCTGGGCGCGCAGCGAATCTACTTTTCATCGTCCACCGACGGCGGCGAGAACTGGCTGCCCCGATCCAGCGTTTCACAAGCTTCTCCGGGCGTCGAACACGCTTTTCCTGCGATCGTCGCGGGCAGCAGCGGCGACGTTCGCATTGCCTGGATGGACTCCCGCAATTCAACTCGCAACTCGCGGGTCTGGAACACCTACTACCGTAGTTCGAGCAACGGCGGCGCCACCTGGGGAGACGAGCTTCGCATTTCCACTTTCGTCCCTGGCTACCGCTATATCACGCGTGAAGGCTTCCGCTTCCCCTTCGGAGACTACTTCGGCCTCACCATCGACAACCACGGCGACTCCCAGGTCGTGTGGGGCGAAGGCCTGAATTATCAATCTCCCGGATCAATCTGGCACGCCAGCGGCAAATAAACCCTTGGATGGCGGAGAAATCGGTAAGGGCACGAGTTCCACAGACTGCGAAAACGTTTTCAAGATTCTAGTGGTACGGCAAGAGTGAAATCGGGAAGAGTTGGAATCGGGAAGATTTGGAATCGAGAAGAGTTGGAATCGGGAAGGGTTGGGTTCGGGAAGAGTTGGGTTCGGGAAGGGCACGAGTTCCACTCGTGCCGCTAATCGCTCAAAAATGAATCGCGCTTTAGCGCCCGAGGGAAGTGTCCGTCCACCCGCGCACGTCCCCCCCGTTTATTGAAGCATCCTCTCCGAGACGTCATGAGCTTCGACAACGCCCGGCAAAACCAAACATTCAGCCGGGTCGGACATCACATTCTCCCGCCTCTTCTTTTGATATATAGCTTCTAGGGTTTCAGGAATCCCCTCCGATTCCGAAGTCTGGACACGAGGGGATTCGTATGCGCCGCGCACATCACGTTGTTCGAAGAATTCTCAGCCCTCAACTCAGGGTAATTTCTTTGCTTCATTTCGCCTTCCTTACGTTCATCTTCACAAGTCCGGTCGCTCGGGCTCAGGATGCATCGAGCGGCGCGATTCGCGGTACTGTCGTCGACACTCTAGGAGCGGCTATCACCAACGCCGACATCGTTGCCATTCGCATGAATACCGGCATCCGCTACCATGCAGCCACCGATTCAGCCGGACGTTTCGTCGTCGACTTGCTTCCTGCCGGAGATTATTCAGCGCGTGCCTGGGCGGAAGGAATGTCGCCTCAGATTTCCCCAACGATCCGGGTGGATGCCGGGGCGGCATCAGTCCTGACTTTCAAAATGAAAGTTGAGGGGCCGAAAGAAACCGTAACCGTCTCCGACGCCCCGCAGACGGTCGAAGTCAATCCCAGTTCAGTTTCGGCGTTGCTCGACGAACGAGCTATCAAAGACCTGCCGTTGAACGGACGGCGTTTTACCGACCTGCTGTTGCTCATGCCAGGGGTCACGCAGGATCCGCGCGGGCTCTCCTCCGGCGCGAATGGAGATCTCTCTTACGGCGGCATTCGTGGATACAACAACAGCTTTCTGGTGGATGGCGGCGACAACAACAACGGATTCTTCGCGCAGGCGCGAGGACGCTACCGCGCTCCCTACCAGTTTTCGGACGAAGTCGTCCAGGAATTTCGCGTGCAGTCGAATGGCTACGGCACCGACTCGGGGCGTGCCGGAGGCGCGGTGGTCAACATCGTGACGAAGTCCGGCACCAATCACTGGCATGGCAGCGCATTTTATTTTTTGAAAGACAGCCAATTCGGCGGGGCTTCGCCCGCCTTCGTCGGTTTCAATCCGAGCGACCAGCAACATCAATTTGGCGGGGCCGTTGGTGGGCCGATCCAGCGCAACAAGACGTTCGTATTCGCCGGCTTCGACCAGCATTTATTTTACGTGCCGGCAATCGTGCAGTTTCAGAATGGCCAAACGTATCTGACGCCTCAGTTGGGAATTTATCCAACGCCGGGCGACTACGAAATCTGCAATCCGGCGATTGGCGGGGCGGCCTGCGATCAGAGTTTAGTGTTTACGTCGGCGGCGCAACTCTCCAACCTGGGTGGTGCCTTTCCCGCGAAGCTCTTGGGGAATGCTGGATTTGTGAAAGTCGACCATGTGCTCGGCCCGCGCGAACATCTTTCGCTTCGTTTGAGCACCTCGCGGTATTACGGAACCAACAATGTATTTCTCGATGCGGGCAGCCCAATTACGAATTACGCCATGAGCGGCAACGGCGAAGAAAAGGTGGCAACCGAGAGCGCTTCGCTTGGACTGGTAAGCAACATCACGCCACGCCTGACCAACCATCTGCGTCTGCAGTTCTCGCGCGATTTGCAGCAGTCGTTTCCGAATTCTACGGACGTCCGCACCAACATTTACAGCCTGCTCAACGGTATTGGGCAATCGTCGATTTTGCCGAGAGAAACTCGAGAGCACCGGCTTCACGCGGCGGAAACGATGAGCTTGAGCCGGGCGCGTCACGAATTCAAATTCGGAGGCGACGCCTTGATGACCTGGGACTACAACTATTTCCCTTCGCTTTTCGGGGGCGAATATTTGTTTACAAATATCGTGGTGAACCCATTCACTTTTGCGCCTGAGCACGGGGGGCTGAACCTCACTCCGCTTCGCGCCTGGGCTCACAATGTTCCCCGATATTATCTGCAGAATTTTGGAAACCCAGTCTCCCATCCTGACAGCAACGACTACGCTGCGTTTCTCCAAGACACCTTTCGTCTCACGCCAAAACTCAGCTTGAGTGCGGGAGTGCGTTACGATCTGCAAACGTTTTCGAAATCCGGCATGGTGACTAATTCACTTTGGCCATCCTCAGGAAAAATGCCGCTCGAAGGCAGGAACTTCGCGCCCCGCGTTGGCGTCGGATATTCGTTGGGCGACGAACATCCGCTCATGGTTCGCGCAGGGTTCGGACTTTTCTTCACCCGCATTCCGCAGATTTACCAGTCGGCGGTGACGAATAACAATGGCCTGAATGATAGTTTCCTCTTCCTGGATAACACCGATTACTACCAGAACCAGGTTTTCCCAACCTATCCGAACTTGGCGTTTGCTTGCGCCCGCGGCCCGGTCGCCTGCACCCTGCCGCCGCAACTTCAGCAGTTCGCGACGAGCGAAGTGCAGGCATTCTCGCCTGCGTTCAAAACTCCGCGAGTGCAGCAGGGAAGTGTGAGCCTGGAGCGAGAAATACCCGGCGGTTTCACGGGCACGATCTCCTATCTCTACGTGCATGGCGTGGACATGATTCGAGCGCGCGATGTGAACCTTCCCGCTCCGACTTTCTACAGCTATCCCATTTACGATTCGAGCGACACTAATTTTCAAAACGCTCTGTACACCGTTCAGTCCTTTTCGACCTGGCAGAACACCTACAGCATCAGTTGCCCTTTTCCGCCGTGCATCAACACGCTTGATCGTCCGATCTCGCAATTGGGATCGATCAATCAATTCGAAAGTGCAGCCTTCAGCATTTACCACGGCATGACCGTGTCGCTGCAAAAGAGGATGGCGGAGGGAACCTACATTCGACTCGCCTACACGTGGGCGCACGCGATCGATAACGGGCAGGATGCTTTGGTCACCGGCCAATCCGGCACGGTGCAGAATTCCTATTCTCCGAACAGCGAGAAAGCTTCGAGCGTCACCGATCAACGACAAAGACTCACTCTTGCCGTCATCGAAGAGCCCAACCCGTTTGCCGGAGGAATGCTCGCGACCGTTTTCAATCATTGGAAAATTTCAGCGGTCTCAACCTACGGGAGCGGCCGCCCAACCAACGTCACGGTCAGTGGTGATCCAAATCAGGATGGCAATACCAGCAACGATCGCTTATCTGGAGTGGGGAGGAACTCGCTGATCGGCCCCGACTATGCGAGCACGGACTTCAGACTGCTGAGAAAGGTGGATCTCTCTTCTCACCTCCACCTGGAACTGGCCGCAGATTCTTTCAATATTTTTAATCGCGATAATCAGAGGTACGGGCTGACCGATCAAGGGTTCTATAACGCCGCCGGGCAATTCATAAAGTACAGTCAAACCGCAGGAGGTACTTACTATCCTGCTTATTATCAGCAGCCTACAAATCCGACGAAGCCGACGAGTTCCTACGCGCCGCGACAAGTGCAAGTTTCAATGCGGCTCAGCTTTTAAAGCGCAAATGAAATTCCTTTCATAATGTGCTTGACTTAACAGGGCAATGCTTGCCATAACTATCGAGTCCCGTTTGGGCGAGTAGGGGGGTGTAGTCCTTTGGCAGAAGTTCGACTTCAAGAGGGAGAATCCCTCGAAAACGCACTTCGCCGGTTTAAACGAAAGGTACAAACTGAAGACATCATCAAAGAAGTAAAACGTCATTCGTTTTACCTGAAGCCCGGCGAGAGAAAGCGCGTAAAAGAAGCGCTGGCTCGCAAGCGCAGCCGGAAGAAAGCACGTAAGGAACAGGACTAACCACCAAAGCAAAAACGGGCCGTTCGCAATTCGCGGCGGCCCGGTTCCTCACACTCGATTTTGCCGAAAAAGTAGCAAGCCATACGTTCAAGAAGTAAAGACCATCCTTTCTAAAATGGCGTGAGCAGTGCCATGCAACCCACATCGCATGGCGGGCCGAGTCCAGGGGTTACGAGGGGGATATATATCTCCTGCCCACGATGTGAACCGGATCCTTCCCTATTCGGGTCTCTCCGTGAAGCGCAGGGCGCGGAATGGGAGCGCGTCTTCAATGGATTACCAGGACAAGAGTTTAAAGTGTATCGATTGTGGCACTGATTTTGTGTTCACGGCGGGTGAACAGCTATTTTTCCACGACAAACAGTTCAAGAACGAACCGAAGCGATGCAAGAACTGTAAGGGGAAAAGAGTGTCGGTGCTTGGCGCAAATCCGTCCCATGGTGCGATGCGTGGAAATTCTTACGCAAAGACGGAGACTCGGACCAACTGCTCGCAGTGCGGAAGGGAAACTACGGTCCCCTTCAAGCCAACGCAAGGGCGGCCGGTTCTGTGCCGGGAATGCTTCCAGCACGGCAGACAAGCCGTTACTGCTTAAAACCAAGCGATTCTGGGAAGTGCAACCGCTCCGCAGGATGGTTATCCGGCGTGGCGCGTACCCTTCTGCGTCGCAGGCAAATACTTGGTCCGGTCGCTGTCGGGCTTGTGCTTCAAACCCGGCTTTGGCGCCGCCTTATCGGCGTGCGTCACTAGCAGAGCCTCGACCTGGCGGAGCAGGTCTTTAATACCCAGAGGCTTGATCAGAAGCGAACTCGAGGTTCCGGCAGTTTCCTCTTCAAATTCACCATCGGGCGGATAGGCAGTCAAGAGCGCAGTTGCCGGATTGTAAGGCTGGCGACGCGCCGCACGCAGCACTTCCAGTCCGGAATCTGCTTTCTCCATTCGAAGGTCGCTGATGACCATGTGGTAGGTGCCCGAATCCAGCCGGTCAAAAGCTTCAGCAGAACCATTCGCCGTCTGGATTTCGAAGCCGTGCAACTCAAGCACTGCCTTCAGCGTCAGCAGAACGGCGAGGTCATCATCGACAAGCAGAATGCGGCGCTTCATAGTCACTCCTGCCTTTACTCCCCGTGGGTTACTCCCCACGGGCCACTCACTCTGGGCGAGAAGGATCCGGATGGGCTTTCTGCGATTCGAAAGTCATCCGTTGTGCGCGATGTCGGCTTCTTCGGATTCGAGTCGTCCTAAACCCAAGCCGCGTCACGTCATTTCGACGCATTCCGTCATTTATTATAGGAGGGTGAGTCGCTTCTACATAGAGAATTTTGGCTGCCGCGCCACCCAGGCAGACGGAGCTGCCATCGAGCGGCAATTCCTTGACCGGGGCGTCCGGCGCACAAACGAAGCAGGGAATGCCGAAATCGTGGTGCTCAACACGTGTACGGTGACCGAAAACGCCGACAAAGATGCACGGGCTTCGATTCGTCGCTTGCAGCGGCTCAATCCGAATTGCCGCATCCTCGTTACCGGCTGCTATGCCCAGCGTGCCCCTGAAGAAATCGCGGCACTGCCGGGGGTGGAGTGGGTGGTCGGCAACTCGCACAAACACGAAGTAGCCAAAATCGCGACTTCGTCAACACACGCTGTGCTTCCCGCACAGGCGGCTTTGTTGGCTTTTCCCAACCAGCGTGGAGCTGGCGTCTCCGCGCGCTCGCAGTCGCATGTCACTCCGGCACCGGGATTCGTTCCCCTGCAACTCCTCTCCAACAATCAGGCCGCCGCTGAGATCATTGTTGGAGACATCTTCGCGCACACAGAATTGCTAGCCGCGCCGGTCTTCGAAGCCGCGAACGATCGAACTCGTCCCAACCTGAAAGTGCAAGATGGATGCGATAACCGCTGCAGCTTTTGCGTGATCCCGTCCGTGCGCGGGCAGAGCAGATCAATGCCGCCGCAACGCGTCATCGATGAAGTGCTTGCGCTAGTTGAAGCGGGCTACCGCGAGGTCGTTCTCTCGGGAATCAATCTTGGACGATGGGGGAGGGATTTTGGGAAGAGCTCTCAGCTCTCAGCCATCAGCTCTCAGTTTGCTTCTCACTCAACGTCCATGACAGCGACACGCTTTGTTGATCTTTTGCGAGCTATTCTCAACCAGACTTCTCTGGAAAAATTGCGCATCAGTTCCGTCGAACCGATGGACTGGAGCGATGAACTCATAAATCTGGTCGCCAGTTCGACGAGAATCGCCAAGCATGCGCATGTCCCCATGCAATCCGGAAGTGATAGCGTGTTGCGGCGCATGCATCGCAAATATCGCCCATGGCACTATCGCGAAAAAATCTTGAAGATCAGAAAAGCGATGCCAGACGCAGCGATAGGCGCCGATGTGATGGTCGGCTTCCCGGGCGAGACGGAAGCAGAATTCGCGGAGACGCATCGCATGATCGAAGAGTTGCCGCTCACCTACTTACACGTTTTCACCTACTCGCGGCGTCCGGGCACACCTGCGGCTAGCGCAGTTGCGCAGGTTCCCGTTTCGGTGGCTCGCGAACGAAATCAAATTTTGCGCGACCTGGGTGCTCAGAAAAAGACTGCCTTCATGCGATCTCTGGTTGGAACAAAATTGCGTGCCATCACGCTACATTCTGGCAACCGCGAGTTTACGGAGGCGCTGACCGACAATTATCTGAAGAGCAGAATCGCTGGAAATCACGAAGCGAACCGCTGGTTTGACGTCGAGGTCGAGTCGGCCCACGATGAAGTTCTGCTGGCGACCCCTGCCCGTGCAGCCTGACCGCTCCGCTGTGCACCCTGTCTGTTCCTAGCAAGAATAACCAGGGCTTGATTTCTTTCGTACAAACCTAAAATCTCGTCAAAAATGGTTCCTCCGCCACAACGCCCGAAAATTAATCACAATTGTAGAGACGGGGCTTGCTCCGTCTCCCCGCCGGCAGCGGGAGACGCGGCAAGCCGCGTCTCTACAGATTAGTGTGTTTACGATTCCGGAAGCGATCGCCTGCTGGAGCAGCAGAAGCGCGCGAATTGCTTCCACGACCCTCGCACCGTGAGATGTAGGTTGATGTGCCCCGCCCGTCGGGCGTGACATAGGAAGTTCACGCTGCAACAATCGGATTGACCTGAAATCGTTTACGGCTTACGATTGTCGAAACCATCGGTTCACAATTTCAAACCATGACAAGCCCGAGTCTGCGGTCTTCTGTCTGTTTATTTCTCGCGTTTTGCTTTCCCGCGCACATAATGTTTGCGGGAGAGACGCCTTCGGCTATGTTGTACACCAATGGTTCGGCTTGGCTGAACGGGTCGGATGTGCCCAAGTCCTCAGCCGTGTTCGCAGGGGATCACCTGCAAACGCGGGCGGACTCGACCGCGAGCATTCAGGCGACTGGCTCCAAGGTTATGGTCCTAGCCGACTCCATGGTCAAGTTTGAAGGGCCGTTGGCGGTCGAACTGGAGCACGGTTCTGTTCGCGTAGCAACTTCTCGGGGACTGGCGACGCGCGCCGGCGACGTGACCATCAAGCCATTGGCTAATTCATGGACTGAATTCCAGGTGACGGACGTAAACGGTCAAGTCCAAATCGCCGCCAATAAGGGCGACGTCTCGGTTCAGGACGACAAGGGGACGACCACCGTGACCCAGGGCCAGCAAACCACTCTTGACGATACAGCTGACACGGAAAAGAAGAAGAAACGGCGGCGTCGCGGAGCTGGCGGGCCCGCACCGGCCGCGGTTGGCGGGGTTCTCAATTCCACGACTGCGATTGTTGTGGGGTCCGGAATAGTTGGCGGAGTCGGAATCTGGCTTCTGCTTCAAGACGAAAAGCCTGTAAGTCCCGATTGCCGAACTTTTCCCTGCAATTAAGTAATCTTGCTGAAAAATCGTTCTAACTTTACCTTCTACGGTAACGCCCAATAGCCGCCCGGAGTCAGTGCTCCATTATTAAGCCGCTGGTGGGTGACTGAATCCATGTCCCGCTACGTTTCCTATCGCGATTTCGACTGGTTCCTGCTCATCTTTGTCCTGATGATCTGCGGGCTGGGCATCTGGCAAATTCATAGCGCGACCGAACATACCAAGTTCGCCGGCGCCCACATCAAGCAGGTTTACTGGGTACTTGGTGGCCTTGGAGCCATGTTTCTGGTTAGCGTATTAAATTATCAGGCTCTGCTGGAGCGAATTCACTGGTTCTACATCGCCTCGCTGGCCTCGCTGATCGCGGTGATTCTGTTTGGCCAAAAGTCCTTGGGCGCGCGACGTTGGGTAAAGTTGCCGGGGGGCGCGCATTTCCAGCCTTCAGAGTGGGTCAAGCTGATCCTTATTCTGGCGGTAGCGAAGTATTTCGCCGATCTTCATGACCGTGAACTCTCTTGGACTGACTTCCTGAAAGCGGGAGCAATCGTCGGCTTCCCCATGCTCATGGTGCTGGCACAACCTGACCTGGGTACCGCGCTTACTTACCTGCCCGTCGCCATCATGGGCCTGTTTCTCGGAGGATTACGATGGAAACAGGCGCTCATCGTAATGGCCATCATGGGGTGTCTCGTCCCGATCGCCTGGGTAAAGGTTCTGAAGCCCTACCAGAAAGATCGTCTAACCAACTTTATGAGTCCCGATGCCGACCGTCAGGGCTCGGGGTACCAAGTCAATCAATCCCTGATCGCGGTCGGTTCGGGAGGCATTTTTGGCAGCAGTCAGGGCTCCCAGACACACTTATCGTTTCTTCCGGAGCCGCAGACCGACTTCATATTTGCCACTTTCGCCGAAGAACACGGCTTTATAGGAGCACTGGGTCTACTACTGCTATACTTCATAGTGCTGATGCGGTTGACCCAGAACGCACAAACAGCGCCCGACCGCGCTGGTGCTTTTCTGGTGATGGGTGTGGTGGCTGTGCTCACCTTTCACATCCTGATCAACGTAGGCATGGTGGTTGGCTTTATGCCCGTCACCGGAATACCTCTGCCGCTCATGAGTTACGGTGGGTCTTCCGTTCTTTTCATGTTTTTGGCGCTCGGAATGGTGATGAACGTCCGCATGCGCCGTTTCGTGAACTGACACGGTCGGCAGCAGTTGGGGCGCCCGTTGAGAACGGCGCCGTGAACAAGATTCGAGCTTTCAATAAAATTTAGGTAGCACTTTAGATTACGAAGGCCCTCGCGAAAAAGGAGGGCAGAATGCCGGCAGAAGTCGAAGCCGGACAGGATTGAAGCCCGGTCAGGCGGGGAACGGCCCCCTCAGCGATACGCGAGTTAGTGGCCACAGACCTGACGACGGCTTTACGCGAACAGTGCAGACGAATATTCACAAGCCCCTGCAGTGCAGTTCCCGGTCAAATGACCGGGACCGCGCCCGCTCCTACCCGGAACGGCGCTGAACGCTATCAATCCCTCGGTCCGCCTTGCGCTTCTGTTCCGGTGAAAGACCGGAGTAGAAATGAACAAGGAATTGTATGTATCCACCACCCCCCACGAAACAAAAGTGGGGATCACCGAAGACGATCAACTTGCCGAGATTTATCTCGAGCGCGAAAACGAATACACCCTAGCGGGTTCCATCTATAAAGGCCGTGTGACGCGCGTGCTGCCAGGCATGCAATCGGCTTTCGTCGATATCGGCCTCGAACGCGACGCCTTCCTGTATGTCTCCGACTTCATGGACCTGGAACAGCAGGACGAAGATTTGGACGAAGCCATCCCCGCGAATCGCCCGCCCCATGAATCGCGTCCGCGAAGCGGTCAAGACGCTGCTGGTGTCGGCGTAAGCGCTGGAATTGCCGGCGAAGGCGATTCTGTCTCCTATGACGGAGAGCAACAGCAAGCTGCAAGCGGCGAGGCCGCAGGCAACGGATCATCTTCATCCGCATCCACATCTTCATCGCGCGACGTTCGCGGCAGGCGTCGCCGTCGCGGCCGCCGGGGAGAAAGTGGCGACCGCCCGCGCAGCGACCGTCCGGAACGCTCTGAGATGCGTACGAACGCACCGGTCGAGCCCCGGAACGACGCGGGCAGCGAGCCTGCCAACGACGTTCACACCGAACCAAGTGGCGACTCACGCAACGACACGCGCAACAACGACGTGCGCACCAACGACTCGCGCGGAGGAGCGCGCGGTGACCGCTACAGTCGCAATGATCGTAACGATCGCGGCCGTGGGCGCTCCGACTCGCGCTTTCAGCGTTCGGCTCCCTCCGCTCCGCGAACCGGCGGCGATTACGACTACGGACCGCCTCCCGGGTACCAGCCGATTCTTTTGCCGGGAGAGTCGATCTCCAAGTATTCGAAGCAGGCCCAGCCCCAGCCGCTCGCGGAAAATCGAACTTACAAGTCTTCTGGAACGAGTGCCACCGAAGAACCAACGCCTGCGTCACTACTGGCGAGTTTCCCCGACGATGAACCGATCTTCGCGTCTAGCGTCTCCGAGCCTTTGCACGAAGAGCATGATCACGTATCAAGCCATGAAGCTCAAGAGGAGACCTTTGGCGCAGAAAAATCGCGACTCGATCATGAACTGCGCGGCGGCGAGCCAGCCCTTTTGGACGAGGAATCGGAAGCGCGCGAGCGAGTTCGGCGTTCGTTGATGACGGAGGGTGCTTCGCACGAGGGTTCATACAGCGATCCGAGAGAAGATGCTTCTCGCGCAGGACGCGAGAGCGCTTCCCCTAATGCCCGCGGATACGTGGAGGAAGAAGAGATTGTCGAAGAAGAAGCCGATCTGACCTCCTACGGAGAAGAGTCCGGGGATGATGAGGGGTTCCTCGAAACCGAGGAAGAGACACGCGCCGCCAGCGACGAGATCTCGAGCGATTTGAATGTAGTCGCTATCCCAGTTTCGGAGTCGGCGATCGAGCCGGCAACCGGCGAACAAGTTGTGAGCGCAGACGCGGTTCCCGGCACGGAAACCGTCCCGGAAGCGGTGCTGGAAGCGGAAGAGCGCGAAGCCGAAGAAATGGAGTTGGAAGAAGCGCAGGCCGAAGCGGAAGCGTTGCTCGAAGCCGAAGCGATCGGTGGGGGCACCATGGACGCGAGCGCAGAAGTACGCGGCCCAGCTCCGGAGGCGATGTTGCAGCGTACACAGCGCCGGGGGCCGGAACGTGGTGGCATCGACCGAAACCGTGGACGCCGCGGCGGACGTCGCTTCAAGACACGCGAGAATCGCGTCGTGCCGCAAATCAGCGAATTGCTCAAAGAGGGTCAGGAAGTTCTGATCCAGATTGCGAAAGAGCCAATCGGGAAAAAAGGCGCACGCATCACCAGTCACATCGCGCTCCCCGGGCGCTTTCTGGTCTTCATGCCGACCGTCAACCACACCGGTGTGTCGCGCAAGATTTCATCCGAAGAAGAGCGGCAGAGACTAAAGCGCATCATTCAAAGTGAGCGTGAGAACGGGGGCGGCGGCTTCATCGTTCGTACCGCCGCAGCGGGCGCGACAGATGAAGAGTTGCGAGCAGACATCCGCTTCCTCAAAAATCTGTGGAACGAGATCAAGACGCGTTCTGACACCAGCAAGTCTCCGGCTCTGATTTATCACGATCTGAATGTCGTCGAACGCGTGCTACGCGACCAGGTTAGCTCCGACTTCTCGGTAATATGGGTCGATACCGAGCAGGAATACGAACGCATTGTTCGATTCGCCAATCGTTTCCAGCCGGGCCTCGTGAAGCGCGTCAAACTCTACACCAAAGAAACGCCGCTCTACGATCAGTTCGGTCTCAACGAAGAAATCAACAAAGCTCTCAAGTCGAAAGTGTGGCTGAAGAGCGGTGGTTACATCGTTATCAACCAAACCGAAGCCTTGGTCGCGATCGATGTGAATACCGGCAAATATGTCGGCAAGACGGCGCGTCTCGAAGACACAATCGTCAAGACAAACGTCGACGCCATCAAAGAAATCGTGCGCCAGGTAAGGCTGCGCGACTTGGGCGGCATCATCATCATCGACTTCATCGATATGGATGAACGTCGCAACCGCCAGAAGGTCATGCAGGCTCTAGAAGAAGCCTTGCGATTGGATCGTGCACCATCGAAAGTGCTTCAGTTTAACGATTTCGGACTCGTAGCTATTACCCGCAAGCGCGTGAAGCAGTCACTCGAGCGGACCATTGGAACTCCTTGCCCGTACTGTCAATCGACTGGCTTTGTGAAGTCGGTGGGCACGATCTGCAACGAGGTCTATGTCGAGATGCGCAAGATCTCAAGCCACCTCGAGCACAGCGACGTAATGCTGCGCGTAAATCCGGAAGTTGCGAAAGCACTCAAGGTGAATAACGCCAAGTTGCTGAACGAGATGGAAGAACTCACCAAGAAGACCATCATCGTGAAGTCGGACCCGGCGCTCCATCAGGAGCAGTTCGACATTCACTAACAGCATTGGGACACCTGGAACGTGAAAAGGGATGAGGCGGACGCCTTATCCCTTTTTCCTTTGCCGCCACCCCCGAAACGGAAAGACTCAAAATGGTATTTGTCATGGTAAAATACCATTATGAATGCTACTTTGACCATAGACAGCGCTGGGCGTCTTGTTCTTCCCAAACCCATTCGCGACCAACTCCAGATACAGCCTGGTGAGTCTCTCGAATTGGAGTCGTTTGAGGATCACGTAGTTCTGAGGCCGTTGCGCGCCAAGGGCGCGATGTACAAGAAGCGCGGCGTTTGGGTTGTTCGTTCCTCGGGCACGCCACTTAAAGCTTCAGAAGTGCGGGACGTAATCCTCCGGTCTCGCAAACAGCGAGAGACGTCAATGTTGGGTCAGAAAGCTTGAAAGCGTTCTTCGATACTTCAGTCTTCGTAGCAGCCTTCCTGGAAGATCACGTACACCACGAGCCGAGTTTTACTCTTTTCAGCGGAGCTGGTCTCAAAAATACGTGCTGCGCCGCACACACGCTCGCGGAAGTTTATTCGACCTTGACGCGAATGCCCGGAAAGCGGCGTCTGGATGCAGACCAGGCGATGCTGTTGGTCGAATCGATTGAAGAACGATGTGAAATTGTCGCTCTTGATTTCAAAGATTACATCGCCGTAATTCGAGAGGCTGCCGATGCAGGCATCACTGGCGGGCTGATTTACGATGCGCTATTAGGCAAGTGCGCCCTAAAGGCGCGTGCGACCAAAATATACACTTGGGACGTTTCTGATTTTAGGAGGCTGAGTGGCGCGATCGCAGAAAAAGTGACGACCCCTTAGGATTGCCGACCAGAACTAACCTTCGGCAATCAGTGTTCCCGCTTCCGTGGTGCGCTGGCGAAGTTTTTCTACCGATGTGCGAAGGTCTTCGTTGCTCGATTTTGCTTCCGATTGCTCGTTCGTCACAACGCCTAACCTCTCAACCGCAGCGGCCAGCGTGTTGCCCAGATCGACGATCGCCACCAGAGCGTCTGCGTGCAGTTTCCAGACCGACGGCGAGTTCCGTGAGCGTTTCAGCTCTTCCATCTCAGTGGTGAGCCGCGCGGTTACCGCGACTACGCGAATGAGCATGCGCGCGGCGTCCGCCCGTGGGCTTGACTGCTCAAGATAGTCGGCGGTGTAGGCTTCAACCTCGCCCGGCGTGAGCATGAGGTTGAAGTAGCGCATCGGTACAATCTGGCGAAATTTAGGATCTGCGACGCGCACAAAAACGCGGATGGATTCTTCCACCCTTCGCAACTTTGCTTCTTCCAGCGATAGGGCTTGGGCGGTGACCGGCACCGGCACGTACTTTACAGCTGGCGCAGTCGCGACAGCCGTTCCGCCGTTCCCACCCTTGCGTATTCCAGTAGCCGATCTGGAGGAAGTACGTCTTACCGGAGGGCGGCGTTCCAATTCTTTCTTCAGGCTGGCGACGCGCCTAAACTTATCCAAGGCTGCCGCATAATCAATTTTCAGCATGGCTTCTTTGTCGAGAGCGGTAACGTGCTCGACCGTCACTTCCACACCGTCGACGGTGCTGAGGATGCTGCCACCAAGTTCTTCGAGCTGATTCGCGAAGCTTTTGATTTCTTCGGTTGCGGCCGCAAAAAGCTTATTGAAGCGATCCCCAAACGCCGCGTTGTACGGCGCAAGGGTTGCCAGAACTCCGGGGTGGTAAATAGACTCGCCGAGAGTTGTCTTTAACTGTCGAACACGCGGAATGATGCCCGAGTCCATGAGCGAGCTGAAGTCCTGAAAGCGATTCGCCTGATCGAGCAGGGGACCGAATTCACGCAGCAACTGCACATCTGACTCCGAAAGAATCGGTGCGTCAGATTCAGACAGAATTTCTAAAAGCGCAATCTCGAATGGTGACAGTGGAATCGAGCCGTCCAAGCCGTAGCCATGCTGCTCCCACTGACCGGCGACGCGCGGGTGGCGAAACAGAAAAGTTGCAATTAAGTCGGTCTTGTCGCGATTGGACCCAGAATCATCCCGCTGGCGGGCAAAATACCGCAGTAGCGCTTCCGCAACTTCAGGATCAAGATCGTCGGTTTCAACTCCGCGCCGAAGCATAGCTGGAGTAATAGCCATGTCCAACAGTTGAATCCAGAGCTGCATCTGGCCCAGGGTGCCGCGAACGTCCTCAGCATGGCTGATGGCGTCGGGCGCGAGGTCTGCCGGAGCCGGCAGCACGCCGCCAAGTTGCTCGCTCAGTACCCGCTGGTAAAAACTTTGTACCGTCGCCAGCAGGGCGAGCTCCCATGTAGGGTCTTCAACCAACTTCTACTCCTTGAATGCGCCCGAAAATTCGGGATCGGCCTTTAGTTAGTAAAGCCGAAACCGCGCTAAGACGCAATTAGTTAGCTGGTTACGTAAGTGACGCCGCTAACGATGTTTACGGGAGCTGGCTTATTGAAAGACGACGGTCTTGTTGTCGTAAAGTAGTACGCGATTTTCGATGTGCCATCGAACAGCGCGTGAAAGCACTACTTTCTCAAGGTCGCGCCCTTTTTGGATGAGGGCATCGATGGTGTCGCGATGGTGGATGCGAACAACGTCCTGCTCGATGATGGGGCCATCGTCGAGTACTTGAGTAACGTAGTGAGCCGTCGCGCCGATGAGTTTTACGCCTCGCTGAAAGGCCTGATGATAGGGCTTTGACCCGACGAACGCGGGCAGAAAAGAATGATGGATATTGATCAGATTTTCTGAGCCGAATGCTTCGATGAACTCGTTCGATAACACCTGCATGTAGCGGGCGAGCACGACGAGATTGCATTGGTGTGCGCGTACTAACTTGATCTGCGCTTGTTCTCCCGCGCGCTTGCTGTCCTTAGTCAGTGGCACCACGAAATAGGGAACGCGATAGAAGTCGGCTATACGCTGGTTGTCTGGATGGTTTGAGATGATCAGCGGAATTTCGCAATGCAGTTCGCCGCTGCGGTGGCGGTAGAGCAGGTCTTGCAGGCAATGATCGTACTTTGAAACAAAGATCGCAATTCGCGGGCGGTCTCCAGAGTGAGCGAGACGCCAATTCATCTGGAATTCGTTAGCAATGGGAGCGAAGCGTTCGGCAAACTGTGCCAGATCAAAATCGAAGTCTTTGGGATCAAACTCAACCCGGGTCAGAAAGAGATTGGTAGCTTCGTCACCGTGCTCGTCGGCGAACAGGATGTTGCCGTTGTGCTTGAAAATAAAATCGGCGATCGAGGCGACGACGCCTTTACGGTCCGGGCACGAGATGAGCAGGATGGCGGAGTTTTGCATAGTGATCGGACGCTTCCGCAAAATAGTTCTCGCTCGCGAAACGACGTCGAACGGGAGTTACTTTTTCAGCACCTTCAAAATCTCGCGCGCGGCGTTAGCCCCCGACCCACCTGTAAGCCCGGTTCCGGGATGGGTTCCGCTTCCGCACAAATACAGGCGCTCGATCGGAGTGTTATACCGCGCCCAATCGAGCAACGGGCGCATGGTGAAGAATTGATCCAGAGCCAGTTCTCCGTGGAAGATGTGGCCGCCGGTGAGACCGTAAGTAGTCTCCAGGTCTTTCGGCGTGATCATCTGATGGCCGATGATCGTCTGCGACAGATTCGGGGCGTACTTCGAAATTGTCTTCACGATTTCTTCCGCCAGCAGATTGCGCTGCGTATCCCAATCGCTGTTCCTCAAGTTGTAGGGCGCGTACTGCATGTAAATTGACATCACATGCTGGCCTGAAGGCGCGAGCGAAGGATCGGAGAGCGACGGAATCGCCATCTCAATAAATGGATTGCGCGAGAAATTGCCGTATTTCGATTCGTCGAAAGCGCGCTCCAGATAGTCGATCTCGGGGCTGATCTGAATGCGCCCTTTAAGTAGATTTCCGTTGCCTTGCGCCTTGAGTGCAGTGAACTCCGGCAACGCCGAGAGCGCCAGATTCATCTTCGCAACCGTCCCCATACAACGGTAATTCTTGATTTTCTGCACGAAGTCGGGAGTGAGGTGCGATGGATCAACCAGGCGCATCAGCGTGCGTTTCGGGTCGGCGTTCGATACCACCGCTCGGGCCGAGATTTCTTCTCCGGAAGCTAAAGCCACACCGGTCGCAACTCCATCTTTTACGCGAATCTCGGCGACTTGAGCGCCGGTTCGTATTTCAACGCCAGCCTCTTTCGCCGCGGCGGCCATGGCTGCGGTGATTGCGCCCGCGCCGCCCATCGGGAACTGCACGCTCCCTGCCGGAGTCGGGTCGCCTGCAGCCCGCAGCATCAACACCAGGGAACTGCCCGCAGACCAAGGGCCAAGAAATGTTCCGAAGATTCCGCGCGCAGCGATCGTGGCGCGTAGTGGTTCGCTCTCAAAAAATTCTGCCACCAGATCAGCAGCGGCCATCGGTCCCCAACGAAGAACGCGATACAGGTCTTTCTTGCCAAGATTTCGTATCGATCGCCCGGTCTTCAACATGCCCCACAAGTCGCCGCTGTTAGGGCTGTCGATGTTCGGCGGCGTCAGCACCAGCGCCTCGCCAATGACCTTGCCGATCTTTCCCAAGGCCACTCCGAATCCCTCATAGGCAGCGGCATCTTTCTGCGACCACTTGGCAATTTCCTCCGCCGCTTTCTTGCGGTCGGAGTACAGAATCAGCGCCCTGCCATCCTGAGTCAGTGAAACCGTATTCACGTCCGGAGTCGTCAACTTGAGCCCGTGCTTTTCCAGATTCATGTCGCGCGCGACGTCGGCGCGCAGCGGACCTGCATTGTGCGCGAGCGTCGAAGAACGAAAGCCGGGATGAAATTCTTCCGTGATCGCCGCTCCGCCGACCTGGGCGCGGCCTTCGAGCACGAGGGGTTTGAAGCCTGCCTTGGCGAGATAGAAAGCGGTGACCAGTCCGTTGTGTCCACCGCCGACGATAATCACATCGCGCGTTTCGGCCATGGTCTATGCGCCTCCATCTTTCAAAATTTCAAGAGCCGCTAATCTTCCAGGCGCGCCCATGATGCCGCCCCCCGGATGCGTCGCCGATCCGCACATATAGAGATTTTTTATCGGCGACCGGAACTGCGCCCATCCCGCAACCGGACGAAGGAAAAATAATTGTTCAAGCGAAAGCTCGCCCTGAAAAATATTGCCCTCGGTCAAGCCCCATTCTCGTTCCAGATCGAGTGGAGTCACCACCTGCCGGTGCAGGATGATGTCTTTAATATTCGGAGCATATTCGGCGATCGTATTGACGACGTTGTCGCCAAACTTCTCTTTCTCCGTATCCCAGTCGAGGCCCGGAGCGAGTTTGTACGGCGCATACTGCACGAAGCACGAAAGAATGTGTTTTCCCGGCGGCGCGAGCGACGTATCGGTTAGCGTCGGGATCACCATGTCGATGTAAGGATGCGAAGACCAGTGCCCGTACTTCGCCTCGTCGTAAGCCTTCTCCATATACTCGACGCTCGGCGAGATCGACATTGCGCCGCGCAAGTGAGCGCCCACTCCCGGCATGCATTTGAAATTCGGCAAGCCGTCCAGCGCCATGTTGACCTTGCCGGAGGAGCCGCGGAATTTGTAACGGTTCACGCCTTCCATGAAATCTTCTGGAAGATGTCCCGGCTCAATCATCTTGTTAAACGTGAGCCGCGGATCGACGCTCGACGAAACGACATCAGCATAAATTTCGTCGCCATTCGCCATCACGACTCCGTGAGTGCGCCCATTTTTCACCAATATTTTTGCAATAGCAGCTTGCGTGCGTATTTCCACTCCTGCTTCGCGCGCCGCTCCCGCGATTGCGTTTGAGATTGCTCCGGTACCGCCGCGCGCGAATCCCCAGGCGCGGAAGGCTCCATCGATCTCGCCCATGTAGTGATGGAGCAAAACGTAGGCCGTGCCGGGCGAGCGAACCCCAAGAAAAGTTCCGATAATTCCAGAGGCAGACATCGTTGCTTTGAGCACATCGGTCTCGAACCACTGATCGAGAAAATCAATCGCGCTCATGGTCATCAACTGAACCTGGTTGTACTTGTCTTCGCTCGACATGCCCTGAAAACGGCGTCCGATGAACAGAAGCTTCATCAATTCTTTTGGATTAAGCGTCGCGGGATCCGGCGGAATCATGCTCAGAATCGGCTTCACGAAGCGGCACATCGCCTGCATTGCTTTGCCGAATTCGTCGTATGCCTCGGCGTCGACCCGCGAGTGCCGCGCGATCTCGCGATGCGTCTTTCCATGATCATTTACGCGCCAAAGATGATCGCCATTCGGCATCGGCGTGAAAGTGCCATCCAGTGGCAGGATCTCGAGGCCATGTCGCGGGAGGTCAAGGTCGCGAATAATTTCCGGCCGAAGCAGCGACACCACGTAGGAGCAGACAGAAAATTTGAAGCCGGGAAAAATCTCTTCCGTGCAAGCGGCTCCGCCAAGAATGTGGCGGCGTTCAAGCACCAGAACTTTTTTCCCCGCCTTAGCCAAATAAGCGGCATTGGTGAGGCCGTTGTGGCCGCCCCCGATGACGATAACGTCGTACTTCTTATTGCTTGTGGCAGTAGGCATATTGAAGACCTGGAATCACGTCGCGAGAAGCGTAACAGACGCGATGAAATCGTCACAAAATGACTCGCCATTATATCGAGAAACTACCATTGCGTCACTACTTACGTGCTTTTTCTGACCCTTGGTCAATTTACTAATGAGCTTGCGAGTCGTCGCCTCAAATGCATATAATCCGGCGTCGGGCTCTTCACGAAAATTTCGCGTCCAAGAAGAGCCGTGCGAGGTCGTCTTGCCCATCGGAACCGCATTTCACGATCGAACGTTTGCCCTTTGCCAGAGCCTGAATTATCGCGAGTGGTCGGGATATTACACCGTCAGCGTGTATGAGGTGCATCACGAGCACGAGTACAACGCCATTCGCAACGCGTGCGCGCTCATCGATATTTCGCCGCTCTACAAATATCTGATCACTGGTAAAGACGCCTCGAAGCTGGTGAACCGCGTCATCACGCGCGACATCAACAAGGTCGCGATCGGGCAGGTAATTTACGCCTGCTGGTGCGACGAAGAAGGCAAGGTCATCGACGACGGGACGATCACCCGACTCGAAGAAAATAAATATCGTTGGACAGCGGCCGATCCGAGCCTGCGCTGGTTCCGGCAAAATGGGCTGAACATGGATGTTCAGATCGAAGACATTTCCGAGCAGACCGCCGCCTTGGCGCTCCAGGGGCCGACTTCAGCCAAATTGCTGAAGGCAGTAGCCGAGGCCGACATCACCAATCTCAAGTATTTCCGCAAGACGAGCGGCACGATTGCTGGCGTTCCCGTCGATATCTCCCGTACCGGATACACCGGCGATCTCGGATACGAAATCTGGATTCCCTGGAATGACGCGGTCAAGGTTTGGGACGCCTTGATGGAGACGGGCAAGCAGTTCGATATTCACGCCGCGGGCATGCTAGCTCTGGACGTGTCTCGCGTAGAAGCGGGACTTCTGTTGATTGAGGTTGACTACTCAAGCTCAAAGAAGGCGTTGATTCCATCGCAGAAATTTTCGCCGTACGAATTAGGATTTGGCAAGATGGTCCATTTCGATAAAGAAAATTTCATCGGCAAGCGCGCGCTGATCAAAGACAACAAGCACGGCGTGGAAAGACAATTAGTTGGATTGGAAGTTGATTGGGTCGAGGTTGAAGAGCAATTCGATAAATTCGGATTGTCCCCCGCCGCGCCCAGCCAGGCTTCGCGTGTAGCGGTTCCGGTTTACGATGGCGACAAACATGTCGGTAAAGCGACTACCACTGCCTTCTCTCCACTGCTTAAGAAATTGATTGCTCTAGCGAGCGTTGGCACCGAATATTCGAAGCCGGGTACGAAACTCCAGATGGAATTGACCATTGAGGCCCAGCGCAAGAAAACCACCGCGACCGTGGTTCCGCTTCCGTTCTACAATCCAAAACGCAAGACGGCGGTGCCAGTATAGACACGTGCTAGAGGCTGCGTACCGTTGCTAAAACTTGAGTCATCGCGCAGGCTCAGCTCTCTCCACAGCCCGCGTGCTTCCGTGATAGTGTGGAATCGATGAGTTCGGGGCCAATGAAACCTCCTGTTTTTATCGTGGGTTGCCCCCGATCCGGAACCAGCTTTCTTTACCATCTCCTGCTCTCGGCGGGAGGCTTCGCCGAATTCCACACTCAGATGAATGTGTTCGATGTGCTTGAGCCGATCTTCGGCGACCTCAGCAAACCGGAAAACAAAAAGAAGATGATGCGGGAATGGCTGAGCAGCAAGGCTTTTGACGTCTCCGGTCTGAACGCTGCCAAGCTTGAATCGAAAGTCATGGCCTCCTGCAATGACGGCAGCGAATTCATGCGCATTGTCATGGATGACGTCGCCCGCGTACAGGGAGTGGACCGCTGGATCGATTCGACTCCGACCAATATTCCGCACATGCCGCGCATCAGCCGCGATTTTCCCGATGCCCTTTTCGTCCACATCATTCGCGACGGACGAGACGTGGCGCTCTCGCTCGATCAGCATAAATGGAGTCGCCCTCTACCTTGGGACAAGAAACGCAGCTTGCTGGCGGCGGGAATTTATTGGGAATGGATCATTCGTAAGGGACGCAAACATGGGGTCGATCTCGGTCCACGGTACATGGAGGTTCGCTACGAGGACCTGGCGCAGAATCCAGAGCCGTCCCTAAAGCGACTCGGCGAGTTTCTTAGCCACGATCTGAGTTACGACCGCATCCAGAAGGGCAAGATCGGCTCGATCAATAAGCCGCTAACAGCTTTCAAAGACGAGCTGAAGGAAGGGAAGTTCTCTCCCGTTGGACGATGGAAGAGCAAATTCCCCGAGAAGCAATTGATCTGGTTCGAGAGACTAGTCGGAAAATATCTGTTGGAGTTGGGGTACACGCTAGCGCATCCGAAAAGTGTTACAGAAAAGCGGGCGGCGGTGGCGGCGATGCGACTCGAGTACAACAACTACTACGACTTTAAACAGTGGGCCAAGGTAAACACTCCGGCCTCGCGCTGGATGGTGAGTTATTCGGATATCTTGATCGACAAATAGAGAAACCATTTTTCTATACAGTTCCCGATAAAAAAACAAGAGGGTGGCCCGCTCCTTGCGCTTCTCAGCAAGGGGCGGGTCTTTCCACTAATCTAATCGCTTTCTTGCGCAACGATCCCCATACGTCCCTTGTCTGCAATCCGCGCCAGCGGAGTAGCCGACTTCAGCCAGAGTTTGAAATCGAAGTAAAGCGGATACAAGAAATTCATCACACGAACCGGGAAGGTCTCGCGACGATCTGCGGCGGGCGTTTCTAATTTGTAGTCGGTAGCAACAAGAAGATTTCCGATGCTGGCCTCAATGTCGCGAACTTGTGGTGCGGTAAACATGCGCTGCCAGCGGCCAATCGAGTTGGCTTCGGTTTCTGTACCGTCTCCGCGAAACGACGAATTTGGATTATTCACCGACCCGAGGGCCACCTGCTGAATGCGGTCGTAGTCAAGATCGTGCTCGATGAACTGTGCGATCCGTGCCAGCACCTCACGCGGGCTTTGCACCAGATCCTCGTAATGAACTTCCAGGTAGTCGCCAGGCATGTTCTTGCCGGCATTGCGGCCTTTGCTTACGATCCACCGCCAGAAAATTGCGGGAACCAGGAAGTCGCGTGCGCGATCCCATTTGAACGGGCGAATCCATCCGATGCGGTGAAGGGATGCGGTCACATCGCGCCCGTCGCGAATAATATGAATGATGAGCGCGTTCGGAATCACCTTCTTGATGTACGGCAGGTAGAGCATGTGCAATGGAGTCGATTCAGCCCATCGATCCACGCCCTGTTTCTTGGCGATCGTTTCCATCACAATGCGGAGAAAGTCGCCCGGGTTGCGACAATCATTCATCACGCGGTCGTCGATATCTTTTGGCTCAAGGCCGGTGCGGTGAAACAATTTGCTGGTGTAGTAGGCATCGAGCAACTGGCGGCGATTTCCGCGGTGAGCGAGACTTCCGAAGCGCAGACCGAGAAGGTTGAATGCATTGCTCTCCGCGTGATAAACGGCAAAGCCTCCGGCCGAGAGCAGCGTGTGGTAAAGAAATTTTGTGCCTGAGCGCCCGCATCCGAGCACGAACACCGGCGCGGTTGAGCGCGCAGTTCGCGTTGGGTTAGCAGGTTTCAGCGCGGTTTCTTGAGTTGACAGGCTCATCGTAATCTTTCAGCGGGCGCTAATTGGCTACGGATTCAGCGGCGGGCACTGACTCATCTTCAAGTTCCAGCGCTGACAGGTTGGAAAGCCGTCCAACGGGCGTATTCAACTTTAACCAAAGCTTGCTGTTGAGAAATGCCGGATACACTCCGCGCATCGAGGCGTAACGCATGTTGCGTTGCCGCTCGTTCGACGGTAGGGAAAGTTCGTAGCCATTTTCCTTCAGACAATCGCCCACCGTTCCTTCGATGGCAGCCACTTCCGCCGGTTTTAGGCGCTCTTTCCAACGACCCAGAGGATTGAGTTGCTCTCTCGCCCCTTCTTCCCGGAACGAGGAGTTAGTTTCTGATAGACGTCCCAAACCCGCGCGCTGAATTCGATCGTAGCTCAGGTCCTCGTCGATAAAGGTACCAAGCTTGCCGAGCGTAGCCTCAGGGCTGGTGATCAAATCTTCGTAGCGAATCTCAATGTAGTCGGCAGGGAACTTGCTGCCATGCTCACGGCCTTTTCGAAGCATCCACTCCCAATAGAGTGAGGTCGCAACCAGGCTGTCTGTCTGGCCCCGATCCCAGGGCAAAGGCGCGAAGCCGCCCATCTTTTTAAGGGAAAGAGCAATGTCGCGTCCGTCGCGAATGATGTGTACGAACAACGCGTTCGGAATATCGCGCTTCACGCTTTCCACGTGCAAAACATTATCCGGATCATAAACCGCCCATCGCTGCATGTTCTGTTTGGCGGCGACGGCGTTCATCACGACGCGAATGAAATCCCCGCCGCTCCGGCAGTCGTCCAGCACGTGTGAAGATAGTTCTTCCGGGTCGAGGCCGGTGCGCCGAAATCCCTTGCTGCGAAGAAACGTATGCAGAAGTTTCTCGCGGTTCGCGCGATTTTCCATTGATCCATACTTCGGGATCAGGGTCTTGTAAATCGGCAGATATCCGCGGTAAATCGCGAAGCCGCCCGACGACAGGAGCATGTCGTAGAGCAGGTTTGTCCCTGACCGGTGGCAGCCCATCACGAAGACGGGCGCATATTTACGAGCAGTTGTGCTGGAATTCGACACTTCAAAAATTTTATCACGCACTAAAGCGCGGTTCGCGGGAACGCCCGTCAGATCAGGGGTTACGGAGGTCACCTCGCTACTCCGCGCCGCTACTCCACCCCGCTACTCCACCCCGGAAACCGCGGCCTCAACGGCATCGACATCAGCGCCGATGTCGCGTTTATCGTTACCTGCCTTTACTCCTCTAGATGCCTTAGAACACCCCGCCTCTCGTTCGCCGCAAAGCCTCGGATCTTTAGCCACCGTGTCTTTCAGGTCACGAACGCCCGCATCTGCGGCAGACGAGACGACGATATTTTGTTTGGGAAACGATCCGCGCTCGCTGATGATCAAATTGTTCTCGAATTTAGGACTTTCGAAGCACGACTCCACGACCGCTTCACCGCCCATTGCTTGACTTTTACCGGCGCAGCTTTCCGGGCCTCCCCCAGCCGAGCCGATTGGTCGATCTGCACCGACGAGGAAGAGGCTGTTAGTCAGAGAGAAATTCTTAAGCTTTGCGCCAGGATTAAGGACCGTCAGCAAACGCCCAGTCACAAACGCGGTGACATGATCGATCTGAACGTCGTGCATTGGCGGTTGCCATGAAATCAGCATCAAGAAATGTCCCTGGCCTTTGTAGTCCTGGTCATGGATGTCGTCGGCAATGACGTCATGAACGCTGTAGCGACCGCCATCTGCTGCAAACCCGCCGCCCTTGCTGGCGGGCGCGTCGGCAAATTGAAACACTCCAGCGACGTTTCTGATTCGGTTGTAGCGGATCGTAACGTCGTTAACCCGGCAAATCGGGCACTGCCCGGCTTGGCTCTTGGGAGTGAGGAGAATTGCGAACCCAGTCTGGCTAAATCCTCCCCAGGTATTCTCCAGTAAGTTCCCTTCAAACAGAGCGCGTATAGCGCTCTTCAGCTCGAAGTTATTTTTGACGATATATGCCTGCCCCGAAGGCGATGCGGCATAGCCGGGCTGTCCTTCTTTCCAAAGCATAGGGCGGAATAGATGATTACGCCTTATTTCAAGATCGGTCGGAACCTGCGTCGCTTCGCTTCCGCCGAATAGAATGTTCTCGCCCGCGGATTCGAGAAAGTTGTTGTAGATCTTTATCGTACCAATCGGTTCGTCGCCTTTACCGCCGCTGACCGCAGTTGCATCCGTGCATTTGCCGGTGCGCGCAACGCAGTAAAAACCGTTGATATAGGAATTGATAACGGCTACCATCTGTGCGCCGTCTACGAAGGAAACGCCGTGTCCCACCTCTGCGCCTTCCGCCGGGTGAATCCAGTTGCGATCGAAGATTACGTGATCGCCATGCTCTACCACCGCCACGCGGCTGATTTCCGGACCGCCGCTGGCTGTCGTCCACTCGATACCTACGAATCGAACATGGTCGCCTACCGACACGCCTGAGGGACGCTTCGCCACGATCGTAGCGAGCAATTTTGCGGGCCCGCCTTCGGGCTGTGCGAATGGCGGACGGCCGGGTAGGCTCTGCACTCCGGCCCAAGCCGGAGAAACGCGCTTACCTTCAGCAGGAAGTTTGGAGTCAGGAGTATCGGTGCGGATCGTGATGTAATGCTGATCGTCGCACTTCTTGTTCGCGAGCTGCATGACCTCGTAGGAAGCCCCGGCCGCGAGCAGAAGCGTGTCGCCACACTTTGCCCCGCTGACAGCGGAGGCGAGGTTTGCATTGGCCGATAGGCGAATTTGCTTTCCGGGAGATGGCGTTCCGTCGAGCCCGGTGTAATAGCAGGCCTTGGGTAGTTCGGCGACGCCGTCCTTGTCTCCAAATTGAGCGACGTTGCCCTTGCCGCAGTAAGCGTTCTCTTCCGTCGGCGGCGCAGCGGCGAAGCCAACTTGCGAATAACAAATGACGGCAACGAAACCAAGGAATAACCGACAGCAGGCAAGCCTGATAAACGATTCTTGGAAGCGACTCGCTGAAAAATCTGGAAGCGAAGATGTCAGGGTCATAACTCACTTTCTAGCGCGTAAACGTACCGCCAGCGCCTCCTCGAGCCACCAGAAGCGCCGTCTACAGTGTACTTCGATAAGGCGATGGGTCGAGGCGAGAGGCACTTCCGGGTTTAGAGCCCGCGAAGCGAGATCTTGGAGTGAAAGAAAAGGTCCGCATTTTAAGCGGACCTTTTCTGCTGCACTTTTCTTGAGGATTTAAGGATTATTCGACGTTCGCGAGCGCCGCAGAGACAGCAGCGACGTCAGCTCCAATGTCTTTGCCGTCCGACCCCTTAAACTTGTAAGGGCTGCCGCTCACCAGTTCGTAATTTCCCGCGCTGTAATCCATGAAACCTGCGTTCCCGGTCTGCGGGTAGAGGTTATTAACCGGCCAAACCGAAGCTGGGAAGGCTGAAGGGTTGTCGACCAGAGCGTTGTTTGCAAAAGTGTAGGTTGCAAAACATTTTTGCAACGTGGTCAACGGAACATCCGCGTAGGAACAGCTTCCGGAGCCGCCAGTGTTCCAAACCGGGTATCGGCCGGTTCCGACCATGTTATTGGTGAACACAAAGCCGTACATCGGTGCGGTCGTGTAGTGAATATTTCCGATCTCCAGAACGTGGCTCTCGGCGTCAGGAAATCCGGTCACGTGATTGATAGAAACCGAATTGATGGCATTTCTTGTCCACACGTTCATGATCAGGAACAACGCTCCACCACCAACATATTTACGGTTGACGTCGTCGAAGATCATGTCGTGAATGCTCCAGCGCGCGCCGGCCGCAGCCATCGAGCCGTTCGTACCGTTACCCGAGATGGCGGTCGCCATCTGAATTCCGCCGCCCACATGCGAGACGTGTCCGTTGCGAATGGTCACGTCGACCACTTCACAAATGGGACAAATGTCTCCATTTGACGTGTGCTGATTTTTCGGTGTGAGCAGGATGCTGAAGCCTGACTGGCTGAACCCGCCCCAGGTATTTTCCATCAGATTTCCATCGATCAGCACGCGCGAGGCGTTCTTCAACTCAAGGTGATTCTTCACTATGAATGGATGCCCGTTTGCGCCGCCGACGAATCCCGGCTGGCCAGGCATCCACTGCCACGGCTTCCAGAAGTGATTCCCAATAATCTCGATATCGGTCGGGGTCGTCGTGGCCGCACCGCCGCCGAAGAGAACGCCCTCACCCGAAGCTTCAATGAAATTGTTTTGAATCTTGAACACACCGTCTTGAGAGGTGCCAAGACCTCCCGCGACCGCGTGAGAATCCGTACAGGTTCCAGTGTTCGAGATGCAATGGAAGTCGCTGAAGTAGGAATCCACCACCGCGACATGATTCATTCCTGAAAGCGCGACTCCGAGCTGAGTTTCATCTTGCGTAAGTCCATGCAGCCAGGACCGGTCAACAATGATGTGATCGGCCGTTCCTTTGACGGAGATGAGTTGGCCCGACGCTGCCGTTCCAGCAGCGCGGGTGACTTCCAGACCGACGAAGCGGTAAAAGTTCGCTCCCGTTTCAAGCTTGAAGGGACCGTTGCCGAGCACGTTGTTCTGTACCTTTGCCATCACGTTCGGCCCGTTCGTGCAGCTGTACTGCGGTCGCCCGGGTAAAGAATGAATGCCGGCATAACAAGGCGTCGCTCGCTGGCCTTCGGCCGGCAACGCGCTGTCTGGAGCGCTCGTACGAATGATGATCCAGTGACCGGAATCGCAGCCCTTGGCGTGGACGCTGTACTGCCCGCTAAAGGTTGCGCCTGCCTGCAACGAAATTGTGTCACCACACTTCGCGTTGTCGAATGCAGCCTGAAGATTGCCGCCAGCATTCACGCTGATGATCGATCCCGGCGCCGGAGAATCTGACATTGTGCTGGACATCGTCACGCGCGGCAGCTCTGCCGGTCCATCGAAGCCACCGTTGCTGGCGCTCGAAACGGCGAGGCTCAGGTTGCTGCTGGCGGTTGTGCCGGATGCGTCCGCAACCGTTACCGCAAAACTGAAAGTGCCGGTCGCCGACGGAACCCCAGCAACGGCGCCCGCATTGTTAACAGAAATACCTGCCGGGAGATTGCCCGACGTAACATTCCATTTATAAGGAGCGGTTCCACCATTCGCCGAGAGAGCCGCATTGTATGAATTTCCGCGCTTTGCGCCTGCCAGGTTCGAAGTTGAAATAGTCAGGTTGGTTGTGGCGTTCGGACTAAGAGCGATGGTCGCACTGGCTGACTTCGACGAGTCCGCAACGCTGGTGGCGGTGACAACCGTTGTAGCCGGAGACGTGACCCGCGGCGCGGTATACAGACCGTTTGAGCTGATTGCGCCCACCGACGCCGACCATCTCACGCTCGTGTTGGCAGTGCCATTCACCGTCGCCGAGAACTGATGCTTCTGCGCTGAAATGATGGTTGCGTTGCCCGGATTCACGCTTACGGTCACACCATTGTTATTGGCTTTTCCGCCTACCAAAACCTGAAACATCTGGCTGCCTTGATCCAGACGGGGAGCGTCGGTCACGATTACTTCAAATGCATACTCGCCAGAAGTGGTTGGCGTACCGAAGAGCCTGCCGGTTGAAGGATTCAAGCTGACGCCGGGAGGGAGATCGCCATTCTTAACCGAAAAATGGTAGGGCGAGCTTCCGCCGCCAACTGAGAGCACGGCGTTATAAGCCTGATTGATGCTGGCCGGAGGCAAGCTGCCACGCACCGCCAAACTGTTAGGCGGGGCGGCCTGCGCCCCTGCCGCCTGAGCAGGCATTCCGCAGGAGGAGGCCAACAGGCAAATGACGATCGCAAGGGCTAAGAAGCAAGACAGCTTTAAGAAGGAATGCTTAAGAATCGCTTGTCCGTTAAGAGGAGTGTTTCGGGTTACCTTCATTGCGACGCCTCGACCTTGCTAAGTTGGGGGACTAGTCGATGTCCACTCGCTGACTCTACTGTGATTCATGTAGGGCTCCTAGGTGTCGGAAGTACATTTGCGGCCATGACCGCGAGGTAGGAACGATTGCGCGAGCCTTGGTGAGAACTCCAGCAGCAAGACCAAATCGCCAAAAGCCTTGATGGGCAGGGCATTTCGACGATTAAGTTTCAAGTGAAAAATTTTTCTAATGAATTCCGCTGGTAACAAAAACACTTCGTTAATTCTTACCAAAGTAATCTTGTCACCGGTGTTTACGATTTAAAAGCAGCGCGCGCAAGTGATCGTAAGCCCGATTTCCAATTAACTCTTGCACATTTTCTCGCGTCTGGTGTTTTACCCTCTTTTTCCACAGACCTTGGCCGCGGCACGTCTGAGCGAAGTCAGTTAGAGAAAGATTGCGAAGCATCGCTACTCGTCCTAGTTCGTAGCTATTGGTCTGCGCCGTGTTGGCGTAAAAGCGGCTATTCGCGACCGAGACGAAACCGGCGGTGCGAGCTACCGCGAGCGTCCTCTGGTCATAGCGACCGCCCGGACAAGAGAAGTGAGCGATGGGATGACGAAGAATCTCCTCCAGCTGTAACTTCGAATCGATCATTTCCCGCTTCAATTCGGCTTCTGGCAAATCGCATAGATACGGATGCGTCATGGAGTGGCAGCCGATTTCGAATGCCGAAGCGTCAAGCTCGCGAAGTTGCCCCGCGGTCAGGTAACCGGAACGCCCCATGAATCCCACAGTCACGAACGAGGTCGCTTTGAACCCATATTCCTTCAGGATGGGTGCAGCAGCGATCAGGTCCGTCTCGCATCCATCGTCAAACGTAATACAGACATTCTGCCCGGCAGGATAGTCGAGCGCTTCGCTGACGCTCAAGCCCGTCCACCCGTTCTGCTTGAGCCACTCCATCTGCGCTCGAAAAGCATCGATCGACAAGATGTAACGCACATACCCCGGCTCTGACTGGCATAACCCTCTGCCAGGGATCTCGAGCTCGTGGTACATCAAAAAGACAATCGAAGAAGAAGATGCCATGAAGTTCAATCTGAAATTGTAAATGGATTTGATCTTGGTAGCGCCGGCGTCTCGCCGGCTGTCCGGCGGGCGTCCTCGCCCGCCGCGCCCGTTGCCTGGTAGCGTGTGTTGTTACCACATAGCGCCACCCAGGCATGCAGTACGCCCTCGCATGCCACACTGAGGGCGAGTCGTCCTCAGGATAGCCAGCGAGACGCCGGCGCTACAAACATCGTTATTGCTTTTCGGAGCTTACGGTTTGGGCGTGACGTTCGAGTAGCGCGAGGAGTGGATCGCGAAGCGCTGGAGCTCCCGCCAGCAAGCCCGAGATCAATGGATTTTTCTGGTTGCAACGCAGCGGAGAATTATCGAGCTTCAGCACCCAGCCTCCGGCGCTCTCAATCAAGGCGGCGCCAGCCGCCACATCCCACTCGTTTTTCGGAACGAGCGTAAAAGTCAGGTCCGCGCGGCCCGCGGCGACCAATCCTAGTTTGTAGGCGACCGAGCCCATCGGCTTAATGTTAAATTCGGCAGACTCGAACTGCTTCCACTCGCCGCGCTTCACTTCGCTTCGGCTGGCGAGGACGAGCGCGCCGTGCAAATCCGTGCGTTGACTAGGCTGGCTGGGCTTGCCGTTATACGTCACACCGGTATCGCGCGAGCCGAGAATCAACTCATCCGTCGCGGGATTGCAAATTCCGCCGGCGACAGGCACGCCATTTTCGACGTAGGCGATCGATACGCAAAATTCGGGAATACCTTGCACGAATTCTCGTGTGCCATCCAGCGGATCAACCACCCAGACGCGCTGCTTGTCGAGGCGAGTGAAGTCATCAACCGTCTCTTCGGAAAGCCATCCTTCATCGCCGCGGATAAGCGTTTTGCGAAGAATTTCATCGACCGCACGATCGGCGGCGGTCACGGGATCGTGACCGACTTTGTATTCGGTTTCAATCGCCCCTGGCGTAAAGCGGTTGAGGACTTCGCGAGCCGCTTCGAGCCCGGCGTGAATGCGTTCCAAAATGTCTCTAGAGTTTGAAGCAGTCATATTCAAAGAAACCATAAATAAATTTTCCGTAGAGACGCGGCTTGCCGCGTCTCCGCGCGGCCTGTCACGTCCCCGCGCGGCCTGTCACGTGTCTGTCGTCGTCAAAATCCCCGCTGCATTGGGTGAGACGGGCCAAGCCCCGTCTCTACAGGGAGATTACGTATATTGAAATCGACAAATAATCACGCCCACAACATTCTGGCGCCGGTCATCAGCAGCACCGTGCACAATATGCGTCGAAGCCAAAGCACCGGTACTCGCGTGCTGAGATGCGATCCGATAATCCCGCCAGGAATTGAACCAATCAGCAGCGACCCGACCAGATGCGGGTCCACGTTGCCCGCTTTCCAGTGCAGGAGGCTGGTCACGCCCGTCAAGATAACGGCGTGGACGATGTCGGTGCCGACCATCACCTTCGGAGCAAAAGAATAGAAAAGTAAAAGCATCATCATGATGATGCTGCCCGACCCCACCGACGTGATGCCGACCAGAAATCCGCCGACCAGCCCAATGACACTCATCCCCGCAAAAGACTTGAGCGTGGGCTGCCGGCGTGCCAGATGATCTTCGATTCGTCCTTGAAAGATCAAAAGCGTGGGAATCAGTACCAGGAGCAATCCCACCGCCGACTTGATGAAGTCGTTCACCCCTGCCCCATAAACGTGGCGCAAGTGCTGAAGGAACGTCACTCCAAGATATGACCCCGGAATGCTTCCTACCGCCATGGCAAGCACGACTTTGCGCCTTACCGTGCCCTTGCGCAAATGCATGATGCTGGCAGGAATTTTGGTGAAAAAATTGAAGAGCGCGTCAGAGCCGACTGCAATGATCGCCGGAACGTGCAGGCCAAAGATGAGCATGGGCAGCAGCAATACGCCGCCGCCCAGTCCCGTTAGCCCGATCAGCGTTCCCACCAGGAAGCCGATCAATATCTTTAGCGCCAGAAATTCCATGCCGTCTTCGTTCCAGTCCTCAGTTCCCGCTACCCGCAGCTAGTTCAACAGAAGCAGGTTAAGAAACGGAGAAACCGGAGTGATTATCCGTTATTAGCCCCCACGAAGCCTTCGCGCTCGAGGTGCAGAATGATGGTCTGCGCTGCTTCCTCGGGACTCAGCTTTGCGGTGTCGATTACGACTTCAGCGTTGACCGGAGCTTCGTAGGGATCGGAGATCCCGGTGAACTCCTTTACGATGCCGGCTCGGGCCTTTGCGTATAGTCCCTTTCTGTCGCGCTGTTCACAAACATCGATTGAGGTGGCCGCGTGTACCAGAATGAAGCCGCCGAAGGGCTCGATCATTTCCCGGACAGCCTTGCGGGTTGCCTCGTATGGCGCGATGGGAGCGCAAACCGCTATACCGCCGTTCTTCGTGATTTCCGACGCAACATACCCGATGCGGCGAATGTTGATGTCACGATGCTCCTTGGAAAAGCCCAACTCGCTGGACAAATTCTTGCGCACCAGGTCGCCATCGAGCAACGTGACCGGACGGCCGCCTGTCTCCAGAAATTTGGTGATCAGGGCATTCGCGATCGTCGACTTGCCGGAACCAGATAGTCCCGTGAAGAAGATCGTGACGCCCTGCTTGTCGCGGGGCGGATAGCTGCGACGGAGTTCCTGCACGACTTCCGGATAGGTAAACCACGCCGGAATATCGCGTCCTTCGTTCAGGCGTTCTCGCAATTCGGTTCCTGAAACATCCAGCACTTTCGCCCCTTTGGGAACTTCGTCTGCCGGAACATAGCGGTCTTCGCCTTCGAGATAAACCATCATCTGGAAGGGAACCATGATCACGCCCATCTCTTTTTCGTGCTTCTTGAAGAGCTCCTGGGCATCGTAGGCGCCGTAGAAGTTCTTGCCGTTTTCATCTTTACCAGGGCCTGCGTGGTCACGGCCAACGATGAAGTGGGTGCAGCCGTGATTCTTGCGGATCAGGCCATGCCACACTGCCTCGCGCGGTCCGCCCATGCGCATGGCAAGCGGCAACATGGCGAGTTCGACAGTGCCCTTGGGATATTTAGAAAGCAGCAACTGGTAGCAGCGGGTGCGGACGAAATAATCCACGTCTCCCGGCTTGGTCATGCCAACCGAGGGATGAATGAGAAGATTCGCCTGAACTTGCTTCGCGGCGCGCATCGTCAATTCGACGTGGGCACGGTGCATGGGGTTGCGAGTCTGGAAGGCAACGACGGTCGTCCATCCCAGGCGCCCAAACTCGGCGCGCAATTCGGCCGGCCCTAAACGTAGCGTGCGGAAGTCGTAGTGCGATGGAGCCTGCACGCCTTCCACTTCTCCGCCAACATACCAGGGGTTGGATTTATTGATGGCATAGTCCGCGCCCGGGTGCTTCGCGCTGGTCGTCCCGAATACTGCTTTCGCTTCTTCGGTGCGATCTGGCTGCCAGACGTCTTTCACACTCAGGACGGCGAGCATGACGCCTTCGCCATCGCGTAGAGCGATCTTGCTGCTGCCTGCCGTAAGCTTCTTCGCGAAATCTTCGGTTACGTCGAGCGTGATCGGCATCGGCCAGAGTGTGCCGTCAGCCAGGCGCATGTCTTTGCAGACACCTTCATAATCGGCGCGATTCATGAATCCGCGCAGCGGCGAGAAGCCGCCATTCATCAAAAGCTCGAGATCGCAAACTTGCCGGGCGGTCAGGTCCCACGAGGGCCAATCCTTCGACTGTGCTTTCAACTCCGCGACGCGCGCGTCGGATGCTTGCAGTTGTACTAGTTCTCCCCCATGCGGGGCTATCAGGTGACTGGTTGTTGCGCTCAAATCAGTATTCCTCCAAGTTCTATTAATCAAAGTTGTTTAAAACGAAAATTCGCAGAAACATGTGTGCAGATAAAATTAGCGTGGGGAGATAAAACGAAAGCTCGCCCTTCCTGCTAACGGCCCATTTAAGCTGCCTGCCAGGGCTGCCTGATCGTGCGGAATACAACTGCGGGGCCGAACCCAATTCTCTACTCGACGTTGGCTGGTCTCCATGATCGTGTGCGTGTTTGCTCCCAACCGAAAGGTGGAGCAATTACGCTTCCGAAGACCCGTGCGAGGCACACCGGCAAATCATTGCAATCATTAATCTAATTCGATTTTACGCTAAGATTCGTTGGTACGCTTGGACGGTGTGAAGCAAATTGCAACCTTCGGGTATGATGCGAGGTTAAAGATTTCTCCCGGCGCTGGGGCGTTGCAGACTCTGCTGGATTTTACTTTAGGTGGGGCGGCTCTTCGGCGTCCTTGGTGAGCACGGACTGTAGCTGCAGTTCAAGCTCCCAGACAGAGTGGGAAAAGTTTCCACGCTTTAGAATTCGTCGCCCGTCGCCGCAATAGTTTCCGCCTCGGTAAGCTGCGAACACGTTGGGATAAGTGGAGCAAGCGATTTGGGCCGCTGGTTCCGAGATGTTTTGCGGGAAACCGTAGGGGAACGAGAAATGTGGAGTCGGCCCCAGCCGATTCAAGATATCCTCTGCAGATCCGACAATTTCGTCGCGCAATAGCGCTTGATCGGTCGCGCCGCAGTCGACGTGATTCCGAGTGTGACTTCCGATTTCGTATCCGCTGTGCTTTAGAAACTCGATTTGTTCCCAGGTATTAGGTAGAAATCCGTGCTCATTTGATTCAGCGTCGTGCGCGAACTCTTTTCCGCTGGAGATGTACGCCGTCGAGATAAAGTAGGCGATTGGTATTCCGGTTTCTTCTGTCACCGCTCGCAGGTTCACAAAATTGTCGGCGTACCCATCGTCAAAAGTGATAGCGACGGTCGGTTGCTTGACTTCGCCCTTGCGGAGCAGTGCCACGGCTTCACTTAGACTCACCACCTTATAGTGCCGTAGGAGGAAGTTCACCTGGCGCAGGAAGTATGCAGTTGAAACCCCGAAGCGATGGGGGCGATCTGTAACCAGGTGATGAAAAAGGATCATCACTGGGTACTTCCCCTCACGCTTGTAGCGACGGCTCCTGAGCGCAATTTTCGGGGCGTGTATGAGCGATTTGACGAATAGTTTCCACCGCGGACGACGAAGACGAGTGCCATACCGTTTTCGTTGCGCAACCAGCTTCCTCTTGAACTGCAGCAAATCTTCGGCGGCCGGATTTTTGAATAGCTTGCTTGGTCCAACCTGGGCAATTTCAGAGATGGTTCCGTTCGCGAAATCCCGGATCGCTGCAACGATCATGTCAGCGCCAACCACGTCAGCTTTTAGCGCTAAACTTTCAAGGTCATCGAAGGGTTCGATTGGGATCAACGCCGAACGGATAACCGCGCCGACGTCTACCTTTGCTTCGACGCGATGAACCGTAACGCCTATTTCCTTCTGTTCGTCCAGGAGTTCCCATAGTCCGACTGCTCCGCCTCCGCGGTAATCGGGAACCTTACGTTTGTGGATGTTGATCGATCCTTGCTTGGGAATTGTGAAAAGCGCGGGTTTCAGTATTTTAGTTCCAAAAACGAGGCCCAGGTCCGAGTCGAGAGCGCGCACGAACTCCAACGCCGTTTCGGAGTGGATGTCGTCCACGACTAAAAACTTAACCCCGTTTCGGTGGCAGTAAGCAGCGAGATCGTCGCGTCCGTAATCATGGCTGCCGTTGGGATTCTTTGGGCCAGCGTGAATCAGTCGCAGGATTGAGTCCCCGACATTTCCCACTTTCTTGCCGGCAGCAGCGGAAATGCGATGCAACACATAGCGCCAATAAACTGGCCGCTTCATCTTCTTTCGCCACGTTTCCATCCGCTTTTGCAGGTTCTTTCGAGCAAACTTCGCGTAGAGTACGCCAACCACCTCAGCTTCCGGAGCGTCGCGCCGGAGGCGCGTCATAATTCGCTCAACGCGCTGTGGCGGCACCGAGGTGAAGATCACGAGTTTGAGTGGATTGGTAACCATCGAAAGTGTGGTTATGTGTAGATCGCGCTAATTGTTTTCAAGCAGTTCCCCGCGGATGTTTCAAAAAAAACTGAGAAAGAAGTGATCATTGGCTGCTCACCGCTCTCAGTAATTTCACTTCGCAATTTTTACCGCTCCAACTTGGGCCGTAGTTCGATCGGTAGTTCCCTCGGGTATCGAATGAATGCTGAAAAGCGCCGCCAGATCGTACGGTTCGAGATCGACCTCATCCAGCTTTTGCTTGCTCGCCAAGTCATAGAGCGTAATGTGCGTGGGTTTATTCTTAGCCTCAAAGCCCTGCTTTGCCCACAACAGATTTTCCTTGAATTTCGTGCTTCGAATACGCGTGAACCCTACCCAGACTTTTTCCTTCTCCAACACTGCGACTCCACGACACCAGCCGAGAAGGTGTTTGTGCGGATTGTCGATAGCGCTCAGATCAAAAATTTCTTCAACCCGCAAAGTTTCGCGGTTTGCGACTACTAGGTGGCCATCCACCGTGGTGAAATAAATCCAATCTCCGACTACATGCCCGTCGTGAGGCCGCTGGACCCCGATTTCGATACGCCGTCCCGGTCGCGTGAGACTAATCGCGTCCCGCTGATGAAATCGTGTCACCCACACCTCATCGTCCAGTTGAAAAACAAAGTTGGGATGAGCCATGTGAGGCTTTGTGTCAAGCACTTTGCGGTAATCAACTTCCCGGGAGAACCGCTTCCATGTCTCTTCCCCGACTGCGCTCCACTCCCTCAGCACCTCGCCTGCTGTAGTGATTTCGAGCACCAGGTCCAAGCCCGTGTCCGCTACCAGCAAATTTCCTTGTGCGGTCGGAGTTACATGGTGGACATCGTTAAAGCAGGGCAGCGAAACATAATTCAGCAGTTCGAAGGTGGGGAGCTTGTAGACCATGACCTCAGTTTGGGTACAGGCGTAGAGCTTGTTTCCCACCAAACTGGAGGACTTGAACAAAATGGAAGGCGATTCAGCGGGACAGCTATCCGGGCGAGACTCGTAATCCACTATAACTTCAGCGGTTTTTGAAGCCGGGTTCACTCTTAAAATGAGAGCCTTGCGATAATAATTCCATTCTGGAAGCTGCTTAAAAAAGCTGGCCCGTAACACGCCTCCGACAACGTACAGTTCACGCATCCTTGCAGATCCCTCGACAGCGAAAACTATCCTGAATAGTGATCGGAAAACAGTTTAAATTCCGTTCGATTTCCTGCGCATGCCCAAGTCCACTAAAGTCCATTAAAGCACCAGTTGCGAATATTCTTGTGTAAGCTTCACGGCGCAGACTCCAAATGTGCAACAATCTGCAACCCGCTAGGCTTCCAATGCTGACGGTGACCGACCACTCACTGCTCGTTCTGATATTCCACCGCCACCACCGCTTGCGGTGGCTGCTCAATAGCGACCTGCTTGCGCTTGCCGACGAGCTCTGCGACATGAAACGCGCGGTTCGTTTTGTAAGCCCAGAGCAGTCCGGCGGCGTAGAACGAGGTCACCACTAAACTCTCGATTGCCAATTGGATGAGATTTCTTGGGTAGAAGAAACGATTTACAAGCATCAGAATCGCAGCGAACGGCAAGATAAAGAGAATCGGCAGCGTGTAGGCTTCTCTCAAAAATGTCCAGACCGGAACGCCAATCTGCTTCTTCATGTGACGCGGCAGAAACACCAGGCAGGTGAAGCTCAGCGGGATCGCCGTACCCAGCGCATCTCCCACGATGCCCATGGGACGAACCAGCGCGATACTCAAAATCAGGTTTGCAATGCCTTCGATCACCGTCACCGCAGCCATCGTCTGATGTTTGCCCAGCCCAAACAGGATGCGCGTCGATGCCGCCTGAGCCAGCATCAGCGCAAATGGAATGATCATTACCACCAGCACCGGATAACTATTCGGAACATACCGGCTCCCGACCCAGATGCGAATGATGTGCTTTCCTAAGATGATCAAAATTGCCGTGATCGGCAAAATCAAAAACGCGCACACGCGGTTGCCCGCGATGTAGATTTTGCGTACCCGCTCCAGATCTCCAACGGCCTCGGACTGGCTCGACATGGGCACGAAAACTTGCGCGAGGCTGGCCACGAATTCCTGTGCGTAATCAACGATTCGGGCGCCGATATTGAACCAGGCGACGGCCACCGTCGACATCATGGCTCCGAGCACCAGTTCATCGGTGCGGAAGCGCAGGCGAGCCGCAACCATCACCAGAAAAGTCGTACCTCCGTAATTCGCCATGTGGCGGAACGACTCCCGATCCACGTAGCGCAAGCCGATGGGCATAGGGCACAGGCGAAAAACAATAATGCCGCGGATGATCGACGAGATGATGGGCAGGCCGACAGTCAATAACGCGACCGTAATTAGCCCGTAGCCGCGGTTTAAAAAGTAGACGATCAGGGCCGCGCGCGCCAGGGTGGCGCCGATGCTCGTCCAGTTCAAAATGTAGAAGCGCTGCAACCCTTCGAGCATCCCGCCGAAAACACCGAGGGGAAAGCTGATACTGACCGATGCACCGACCAACAGCAGCAACAGACGGGCCTGCGCATGCATCTCGGGCGGAATGCCCTTAAAGATGTGCTCCACCGAAGAAGTCAGCATGGTTGTGATTGCCATGCTTATGACGCCGATGCCTGCGTAGCTAAAAAGGGCGGTATTAATGAATCCCGTCAACTTCGATTGATCGTCGGTTGCCGTGTACTTCGAAACGTAGCGAATGATCGACGAGCGAATGCCAAGGTCGAACAGGCCGTAATAGCCTGTCACCGAGAAAATTAATACCCAGATGCCGAATGCCGCGTCCCCGAGGCGATGAAGAATAAATGGAGAAAGAAAGATGCCGACGATGACGTTAACGCCGAGCGCGGACCAGCTCGAACCCACGTTTTTAAGGATTTGTTTTTTTTCCAACGTCCGCATGAATGATGGTTTTCTTTTAGTCCGGTTGAGGTGAACTCGATGTTGGGACGTCTTTATTGCCGAAAAGCAGATGCGTCAGTTTGATTATAGCTCGGTGCGGATGGCCGCCGGCGGATGGGCGGACCACAAGTAACTTGGTGTCTATATCGATGCATTTACAATACTGGCTGGGCAAATCGCAAAACTTAAAGGCAGGCTTCTTTCATGATTCATCCCTGGCACGACGTCACTCCCGGCAGCGAACTGCCTCAGGAGTTCAACACCGTCATCGAAATTCCTTTTGGGTCGAGCGTTAAATATGAACTCGACAAGACCAGCGGATTAATCAAGCTCGACCGCGTTTTGTACTCGGCTGTTTACTATCCTGCTAATTACGGATTCGTCCCGCAAACTCTCGCCGAAGACGACGACCCTCTCGATGTGCTCGTCCTATGCCAGGAAACGGTCGTGCCGCTGACCATTATTCATGCCCGCGCCATTGGCCTCATGACCATGATCGACTCGGGTAAGAAAGACCACAAAATTATTGCGGTCGCCACCGAAGATCCAGAATTCAACTCCTACCGCGAGGCGGCGGAGATGCCTCCACATCGCGCGATCATGTTGCGGCGCTTTTTTCAGGACTACAAGTTTTTGGAAGGGAAGTCGGTTGAGGTCGATGAAATTCAGGCGGCCAGCATGGCGTATCCCATCATCGAAGATTCTCTCCATCGCTACAGCGAGCAGCGGCGCAAAGGTTTTTTAAAGGTTTGACTATGCGGTTACGAACCGCAACTCGCTAGCTGCCTTTTTCCCGCTCAAAAGGCTTCTGCATGTAGCGTCGGGATTCTTCGAGCGCTCCCTGGGTGTTGTCGTTCGTCTGGATCGCCTGTCGGTATTCATTCACAGCACGTTCACGCTGACCGGTGACATCGAAAATCTTTCCCAGTTGCAGATGGCTCCAGACCTCAGTCCACCGCGGTTCGCCATCGCCGTTAAGCGACTCGCGATAGGCATTCGCTGACGCCTGATAATTTTTCTGCAGATAGAAAACTTCAGCAATCCGGTAATGCGCCAGCGAACTGTTTTTGTTCGCTTCGAGAGCCTTATTGAATTCGCTCAGCGCTCCGGCGAGATCGCCCTGCTGCGTAAACCCTTGTCCGCGGACGATCGACGCCCGCAGCTTGATATCTTTCGAATTTGTCAGTACCCGATTATCGGGATCGATCGCAATTCGGCGCGGCCGTCCGAAAGTTTCTACCGAAAAGGGCGAGTCAGTACCGACAACGTCAATTCGCTTTTCTTCGGTCCTGCCGTCGGTATCGATTTTCAGGTCGACCGGCATGCGGAAGAGATCGAGATCCTGCGTAATCGCGCCCACAATGCGGAAGCCCTTGTTATTTCCCAGGCGATACACGGTGTACTTCGCCTTGAATTCAGGAGCGCTCGTCGAGTCCATCCACTGCGAATAAAACCACGTCAGCTTCTGCCCGTAGATTTCTTCGCTCAGTTCCTTGAAATCGTCGGTGGTCGCGGACTTGCCCGCATATTTCGTGGCGAAGTTGCGCATCAACTTCAAAAAGTTGTTTTCGCCGACGACCGACCGCAACATGTGCAGGATCATCGCGCCTTTATCAGTGACGAGCGACTGAAATTCCGGAGAAAAATAATCAAGCTTCGCCGCGCTCGACAGCGGCACGCTGTCATAGGCGAGCGCGCCGACTGACATGTCTTTCACCATTTCTTCAAGGCCAGCTTGTCCAGCGGCGCTCTCGACGTATCGCGCCTCGGAGTAGCGCGAAAATCCATCGCTGATCCACCAGTCGTCTTTCGACGCCGGGCTCACCGACGCTCCCCACCACTGATGGGCGATCGTATTTGCGAGCAAACGATAATTCGTCTTTTGCGTGATGGCACGACTGGAAAGCGCCGCAATCTCAGGTGCCCACGCCGTCGGCACAGTGTCATCCGGCAGTTCGACAATATTCAGCTTCGTCGATCCCGCATTGCCGTATTGAGTGACGAAAAAAGTAAAAGCTTTCACTGCGGTCGACGCGTACTCGGTGCCCAAGTCCTGATGATTCGGCTTGAAAAACACGTGCATGTCGATGCCAGCGTCATCGCTTTTAAATTCTTTGAAAGTTCCGGCGATGATGGTTCCCGGAAAGCTCGGCTTGCTGGAAACGAAGCTGAAAGTTTTGGAATTGGCAGACACGCTAGCGCCTTTTTTCGGAGCAGGTGCCGCTCCCGCTTCCGACTTGCCACTCCCAATCACGATCATGTGCGACGGAACCGTCACATTGATGGTCGAAGTAAAGCGGTTCACGCCGTAGGCTGCGATCGGAAACCACAGGCCGGAATAAAGCAGATAGCTCGTGTCCGGACCGACATAAGCAAGCTTCAGCCCCTGCACCGGGCTCTGGTCCGCGCTTTCAAGCGTTCCCTCATACTCGAAGTTGAAAGTTGCCGAAGCATCTTTTGCCAGATCATTGTTGAGCTGAAAACGTACGGTTGAATCCTGCGTGTTTCGTTCCGGGGTCAGCGCTTTATTGCTGGAGTCGGTGAGCTTGGTAATTCGCAGTTCATTGTTGAGCTGAAAAGTGAGGGCATTGACATCCTCAAGGGCGGTGACCTTGACCACGGCCCGCGCCGTGAGCTTGTGCGTCTGCGGCAGCAATTCGACGTCGATCTTGTAATCGTCCGCCCGGAAGCGGGTCTTTTCCACCGCAAGGGCGGGTTGGTTCACCGCCGAAATCGCGAGCAACAAGCCCGCAAACATAAGAAATGTGCCGACCGCACTGCGTGATGCCCGGCGTGCCGGTCGAAAGCTACAAACTTTCAAGTGATTCTCCTGGAGAGCGTTACCTTTTCTAAGATGTTAATTTTCCCGCAAAAGATGCTGTGCCGACAAGGGTTAGGGGATTTTGTTACATAAAATCCAGAGGGTGGCCCATTCTAACGTCGCGTTTTTTGCGACGTTAGGGTGGGATACCACGAACATATGTACCAAAGGCTTTTCAGCCGGGCCCAAATGAGCAGATGTCCACCAAGTGCCAAATTCTCGTCAACCCCTACTTCTCGGTAACCCCAACGCCTGAAGTAGCGCTTGAAAGTCCGGCGGAGGCACACAGTCAACCGACACGCTCTCCCCCGTCCGGGGATGAAGAAACTGAAGATGGGCTGCGTGCAGCGCCACCCGGGTAATCCGCCGCTCCGCCGCTTCCGCCGGGTTGTACTTTCTATCCCCGATGATCGGATGCCCAAGCGCCGAAAACTGCACCCGAATTTGATTCTGCAATCCCGTCACCAGCGTCACTCGAACGAGCGACGCCGCCCGCAGTCGCCGTTCGACTCGATAGCGGAGTTCAGCGCGTGCCGATCTCGAGTCGCTCCGCGTGCTCAATTTTTGAAACATCCCTTCCTGCCGAAAGTAGTGAACCAGCGTCCCTTCCTGCGCGGTGAGATGTCCGCGAACCACCGCAAGATATTGCCGCTCGGGAGTGTGCGCGCGAAACTGTTCCACCAGCGCATCCCGATCCTCGCGCGACTTCGCAAAGAGCAATATCCCCGACGTGTAGCGATCGATACGATGCACCACGAACGCCCGCTGCCGCCTCCCCTTCAGTTCTTCAGAAAGAAGTGAAAGCGCCGACGGCGCCTCCGAATGATCCGTAGGCACCGCCAAAAGTTTCGGCGGTTTATTCAGCGCCACCACCGCATCGTCTTCGTAAAGGACGACCAGATCCCCAGACCCTCGAGGATGCCGCGGACCCTTCGCACTAGAACGATGGCCGTATTTGCCCGAACGCTTCTTCATAGGTGAAAGCGGGGTAGCGAATCGTGTTGATAGTTCATCGCTATGCTACCAACAAAGCAGGAAGTGATTAGGCGAGGGTGCGTCTTGATCGAAAGGGGATCCTTCAATAGTTTGACCCTCCGGCTCATAGTCTCTTCCTACTATTTCCCGACCGATCGACAGTCTGTAAATTCCAAAGTGATTTTTAATCGGCAATCTTTTAGTTGCAATCTCCGGAGGGCCACAGTGGCCGTACAAGCATCCGCACTAAACATGAATTGCGCCGTTTCGCCGGTGTCGGCTACCTGGCGCAGCCGTTCTCTCCTGTTGATTCTGATGACTGCCATCGCTATGTATTTCTGGGTTGATTCGCGCTACCCCGCGCTGATGAAGCGTTACCACGCGGGCACGCAGATCAAAGCGTCTGGAGCGCTCACCTTTGGCGCCGTCTATCAGGTGGACCGCTCCATGCCCTACCTGCAGCGCGTAGGGCGCACCACTGTGAACTGGCTCGACGCGAACCGCGCTGGCATGACTTTTTCGTTTCTCTTCGGACCAGCGGTACTGGCATTTTTTTCGACGCTGCGTACTCGACGCACCCGCAGCCGCTACCTGAATACGTTGCTCGGCGCCGCGGCCGCCGTCCCCGTAGGAGTGTGCAGCAACTGCATCGCGCCCATCGCCCGCGGACTTTTCGTTTCAGGTATGAGCAAAGAATCCGTGCTGGCGGCGATGTTCGCGTCTCCCGCGTTGAACGTCGTCGTGCTCGCCATGTCGTTCTCGTTGTTCCCGCTATCGCTCGCGCTCATGAAACTGGGCAGCGTTCTCTTCTTGATTCTGGTGTTTGTTCCGGCGATCTCCGCTCGGCAACCGGAGTCTGAACCGGTGTCGAAGTTTGCCAGCGCATTTTCGCCGTCAGAAAATTGGCGTGAGGCCGCGATCACCGTCCTGCGCTCTTATCTGAAGAGTTTTTGGATCGTCTTCCGCGTAGCGTTTCCGCTGATGATTCTCGCCGCAATTCTCGGCGCATTTGCGGTCGAGCTTATCCCTCCGGTCGCGCTTACCGGACACGCCACCGCTCTCGGCATCTTCGCCGTGGCAGCAATTTCTGCTTTTCTGCCCGTGCCCATGGCATTCGATGTGGCGATCGCCTACATCCTGATGGCGCACGGCACGCCGCTCCCCTACGTCGCCGCCATTCTATGCACGCTCGGAATCATCAGCGTGTACTCGCTTTCCGTGATGGGTAAAACCATTTCCTGGAAAACCGCGGCCGCAACTTATGGAGTTGTCGTCTGTCTAGGGACGGCGGCGGGCCTGGCAATCCTTCGCTGAACCGCCCTCAAGGAAAAAGTAAAGTCCAAGTGGATAAATATCTGCGCATCCCCTCTCCGCAACCCCTCCCAATCTGGAACACCGCCAACTAGCTCGTTCAAAACAACCTTCCCAAAACCGAAAAGTAGTTGGAGCGACTCCTGCACTTCTGTAAAGCGAACGTCGCGCATCGCCCGTCCAGCAGGCGATTTGCGGCTTCCGCACTCCGGCCAACTGGACGAGCGATAGAAACAACCTGGAGATTTGTCTGCCAACTACACAGAAGTTTTTTTCGAGCTTGATTTTAGTTTTTACGGTCACAACTTTGTGGGCACAAAGTGAACGCCCCAACGACATGCTGAAAGAAGTTTCGGCCGAAGTTAGCGAACGTGTCGGCGAAAAAGCAAGCGAAGGAGTTGGATCGAGCAGAGACTCGATGATCGCTCGGGAATCCGCGGTCTTAGCGACAGCGCTGCCGAACAAACCAATGCCGCAGCCGGCTCACGCCCGGGTCGTCGATAAGAAATTTATTTTCGTAATGGCATCTCTCGGCGGAGCGGAAGCCGTCCGCCTCGCGGCGCACAAATTAGTTCTCGACAATGAATTTGCCGCAGGCGCTCCCTGGGTCACGAGCGTGCCCGACAACCGTAAGATGGTCGCCGAATATGGGGCAATCTATCTCGCGGAATTATTGGCCGCCTACGAACTGAAGAAGCCGCATTCCTGGCTTCCCGGAGACCGCTTCATTCAGAAAACCTGGTTCGTTTTTCCGGCTGCCCTGACCACGATTCACCTTAAGAACGGCATCCGCAGCATGCGCACTACTCCGCCTGCCGGTTGCCCGCCTGAACTTTGCCAGGGAGGCGCTTACCCGACTCAGTAGCTGCGTGGCCTGTAGCCCGAACCAAACCCAAGATGATCTCCGCCGCCGCGTCGGCTGGGTGAAGATGACGATGACGATGGGGGCGAAGTTCAGGGTCGCCGACGCCCTGCTGCAAGCGTTCTTTGACTTCAGCCAGCCGCTGCACCATGCGCGTGCGCGCCGCGCCCTCCGGGATAATCTTCGCCATCTCGGAGGCCACGTTATCGGCCGTGAACTTTTGCTGGACAAGCTCGGGGACAACTTCTTCTTCGGCGATGAGATTGACCATCGCAAAAAAGGGAACCTTGACTCGTGGCTTGCCCAAAGCATAAGTCAACGGCGATACGCGATAGACCATCACGAACGGAGTTCCCATGAGCGCCGCTTCAACCGTAGCCGTCCCACTAGCGACAATCCCCGCGCGAGCCAGCGCCAGCGCTGGTAGCGAATCCTCCACCAAATGCACCCTCAGCTGTAGAGACGCGGTTATCCGCGTCTCCCGCCACCGCGCTATAAGCTCATTCAAAAATGCCGCGTCAAGCGTTCGAGCCACAGGCAAAAGAAATTCGTATCCGGTAGAGGACTGGTCCTGAGCGCGAGCCTCCTTCGATAAACGCTCCGCTGCCTCCAGAATAGTGGGCAGGTTCATGCGTACTTCTTTGCGCCGGCTGCCCGGCATGAGAGCAATCCACATCTTGGCCGGATCGAGTTGGTTTGCGGCCGCGTAATCTCCGCGGCTTATTTCCGGCTTCGGCAAATCAGCCAGCGGATGCCCAACAAAAGTCGCATCGACTCCGCGATCGCGATAGAACTTTTCTTCAAAAGGAAATATGACCAGCGCTTTGTCGACATACTTGCGAAGAAGCTTTACGCGCCCCTGCCGCCAGGCCCAAAATTGCGGGCACACGTAGTAGACGACGGGAATTCCGCGGTCGCGCATCTGCCGCGCGACTCTCCAGTTGAAGGCGGGCGAGTCGATCACGACCGCTACTGCCGGCCGCCTCTCGTCCGCGGCGCGAATCAGCTTCTTAAAAAGCCCCAAAATCTTTGGCAGATGGCTAAGAATTTCGGTGATGCCGACGACAGAAAGATCTTTGGCGTCGACAACAATTTCGCAGCCGGCGGCGCGCATGCGCTCTCCACCAGCGCCAAAGAAATGTAGCGATGGATCGCGGCGGCGCAGCGCTTCGATAAGCTGCGCTCCATACATTTCTCCAGAGGCTTCACCGGCGGAGATGAGGACTTGCACGGGTGAATTGTAAACTGGCCGCCCGCGAAAACATTTTGTCATCCTGAGCAAAGCGAAGGACCTGGGCAACTCTTCTGCTCGAAGCGAAATAGCAGAGGTTCTTCGCTACGCTCAAGATGACACTAGTTTTGTGTGTTTCCAGCTAGTCGTCCGCACTGACCCTCGACTTAGCCGCAGGGCGGGCGGGGTCGCCCGTCCCCACACTGGCTGTGGTCAGCTCCTGGTCTTTGTATTGCAGTTCATAGAGCTTGTAGTAGATGCCGCGCTGGGCAAGCAGTTCCTGGTGCGATCCCATCTCGCGTACCTGACCCTTGTGCATCACAATAATCTTGTCGGCGCGTTGGATGGTTGAGAGCCTGTGCGCGATGATGAGCGCGGTGCGGCCTTCTACCATGCGATTGAGCGCGTCGCGAACCCGAAGCTCGGTTTCCGTGTCGACGCTGGAAGTCGCTTCGTCGAGAATCAGAATCTTCGGATTGTGTGCCAGTGCGCGGGCAAAACTGATCAATTGTTTTTGCCCGGTCGATAAAGTCGAGCCGCGCTCGCGGACCTCTTCCTTGAAGCCTCCCGGCAGCGTGCGAATAAAGTCGGCGAGGTTGACGTCTTCCGCCGCCTGCTCGACATCTTCATCCTGAATGCGGGCGGTTCCCAGCCTGATATTTCCCTCGACCGTTCCGCTGAAGAGAAACGGATCCTGCAACACAACTCCGAAACGGCTGCGCAGGTCATCGAGTTCCATATCCTTTATATCGACGCCATCGATGCGAATCGCCCCGCGCTGCACGTCGTAAAAGCGCATCAACAGAGAGATGAGCGTCGTCTTTCCCGCCCCGGTATGGCCGACGACGGCAATGGTCTCCCCCGGTTCAAGAACGAAACTCACATCGCGCAAAATCCAATCAGGCTCACCCTCGTCGGTGCCTAATGTGGGAACGGGCGCCCCCGCCCGTTCGGGCCGACTCGAAGAGTCGGCAGCCTGCGGTGCCGCGGGCCGACTCCCATATGCAAACCACACATGATCAAACTCAACACGCCCCACCCCCTGCGGACGCTTGGTGACCGCAGGCGAAGTCACTTCCACCTTCGTGTCGAGCAACTTGAAGACGCGTTCTCCCGCCGCCATGGCCGATTGCAGAATGTTGTACTTCTCGCTCAAATCCTGAATCGGACGAAAAAACCTTTGCGCATACTGCATGAAAGCTACCAGCACGCCGATCGTCATCGGGCTCTGGATAACATGGAAGACCGGAAAACCGCCACCCCTGGGAACTTTGACGCTCAGGCTGGAAACGTTCAAGCTACGCATGATCTGATTCCCGCCAAACCAGATAATGCTGGCCACGGCGATCGACGACAAAATTTCGACGACGGGATAGTAAACCGAGTACGACAAGATGGCGTCTTTAAACGCCTCCATGTGCGAGGCATTGATGTCCTCGAATTTCTTATAGGCTCGCTTCTCACGGTTGAAAAGCTGCAGCACCAGCATCCCTGAGACAGCTTCCTGCAGATAAGAGTTGATGCGCGCGATAGCCGTGCGAATGCGCCGGTAAGAGTCGCGCACCTTGTCACGAAACACGAGCGTGGCGTAGATGATCAGCGGCAGTACGGCGAACGTGATCATCGCCAGCTTCCAGTTCATCTCCAGCATGATGGCGACGATGCCGGCGAGCACGAACACATCTTCAAAAATGGACACCACGCCTGACGTGAACATTTCATTCAAGGCGTCAACGTCTGTCGTCACCCGCGTTACCAGGCGTCCAACCGGATTTTTATCGAAAAATCCGACATGCATGTACTGCAAGTGGCGAAAAATCTGCCGTCGCAAATCGAACATCACCTTCTGCCCGGTCCACTGCATTAAAAAGGTCTGGATGAACTCGAATGAAAAAGTGAAGATGAGAATTCCGATATAGAGCGCGCCGATCTGCGCGATTCCGGTGAGCGGCGCGCTACTCAAGCGGTCGCCAATCCACGAATGCGAATTCGGCGACTTCGCTAAATATTTGTCGATCGCAATTTTAGTGAGGAAGGGGCCGAGCACGTCCAGCACGGACTTCAGGACGATCGCCACAAGCGCAACCACCACCTGCCACTTGTACAGGCGCAGATACGTCAGAAGCCGCCGCATCAAGCGGCCGTCGTACGCTTTGCCTAGTATTTCTTCTTCCTGATTCGAAGCCATGAATGTCGCGGATTAATCTTTGAGGAGATCTAAGCCGTAAAACGATTATCCCAGAAATGCAGGGGGCTGGATGCCGCCCGGCAGGAGGTTGGAGCCAGCGTTCAGCATGGAAACAAAATTCGCAGCTAGCTGGCTTTTTTTACCGCGTCCGCCTCGCCATCTTCCGTGGCCTTCGTTTTCCCGTAGCCGTGGATCTTGCCGCATTTTGGACAAGTTGCGACTTTTGCATTTTGCTCAGCCATGTCGCTCAGGAACTCGGAAAACGTCTCATCGCAATCATTGCAAAGCGGCTCAAGGGCGTCAGTTTTCGCGGTTTCGTCGCTTGTAATTTCATCACTCATAAATTGTCCTAAATAGATCAGGTGTATGAATTCTTGCTCGTCAAAAACGCAGTAACAACCCTATTTTAAGCTATGCGGGAGCGTCCGCAGCCCTCCCTCCCATAAAATAATCCTGTATGCCGGTTGGCGTTTACATTTCGGTACCGTTTTGCCGGACCAAATGCAGTTTCTGCAACTTCGCGTCCGATGTTTTTTCGAGGTCGGCCTACGAAAACTATGTAGTTAGGGTCATTGAGGAGATTGCAGACGCTCACCGTCACGCCGCCGAGCTTGGATGTGCTTTGCCTGACACGGCCGACTCGATCTACCTGGGTGGAGGCACGCCTTCTATTCTTGAGCCCTCGCAACTGGCCCGCATTTTTGCGGAGGTGTGCCAACACTTTTCTCTCACTCGCGATTGCGAAATTACCGTTGAATGCGCTCCCGGCACGATCACTCCCGCGCTTATCGGCACGCTCGTGCAGTGTGGTGTAAACCGGATAAGCCTTGGCGTCCAGTCGTTTGTCGATCAGGAGGCAAAGTCAGTTGGACGATTGCACACCCGAGCCATCGTGCTCGAAGAAATTCAGCGCTTGCGCAATGCCGGACTCGGCAACATCAGCATCGATCTCATTGCCGGATTGCCGCACCAAACCGGTGAAAGCTGGAAGTATTCGGTGGCCGAAACGATCGCCACCAGCGTTCCTCACGCCAGCGTTTATATGCTTGAGGTCGATGATGAATCCCGCCTCGGCAGCGAACTGATTGCGGGCGGCGCGCGCTATCACGCCCATTTCGTGCCTGACGACGACACTACCGCCGAGTTTTACGAAACCGCGTGCGAGGCGCTAGAAAGCGCCGGAGTCGCTCAATATGAAATCTCAAACTTTGCGCGAATGGATTCGGCGACCGGGAAGAATTATCAATCACGCCACAACTTGAAATATTGGACCCGCGATCCGTATATCGGTTTCGGCGTCGATGCTCACTCGATGCAGCGTGCCGATGACCAGCGGGCATCCTCCGTGAACCCGACAGCGAATGAAGCCGTGCGTTTTGCGACCCCAGATTCGCTGGAATCTTATATGAATCGCGATCCGCACACGCTGACTCCGGTGGACGAAGAAGCGGCCCTCGAAGAAAAGTTCTTCCTCGGATTGCGACTCAATCGGGGCATCGATCTCGAGAGCCTGCGCAGCTCCCAAAAACATGCGGCAAACTCCGAAAATCGAGAGGGACTTGATCTTAGTCACACCCCTAGGGGCGAAAGCCCGGAGGGGCCCGACATCACTCATGCCGCTGAAAGAGAAAACCGGGAAGGGCACGACTTCAGTCGTGCCGCTGAAGCGCCAGCAAAAGCGGCTTTAGCCGCTGAGGCGGATAACCACTTACCTGGCGCGCTGGAAGCCGCAATCCGCGAGAGCATCGAAGACGGGCTGCTTGAACAACAAAACAGCGTCCTGCGGCTGACCGCCCGCGGACGCCTGCTCTCCAACGAAGTATTTGCGCGATTCTTGCGAATAATAAGCGGGGACCGGCAACGTGAATCCACGTTAATCGGGCGATAAACGCCGTTCGGCTTGACCTATCGGGTCCCCACTATGTTGAGAACTTTGGGAATCGCCGCGTCCCATGGCGCCTCAGCAGCGACAACCTCAATGCCAGCCTCTCCTTCGGCGTTGGTCCACATAATGCGAAACTCCGCCTGAGAATCGCCGCTTTTCACTTCCAGCACCTGTCCCGCTTGCATTCTGGCTTTAATGCCACTCAGGGCCGCGCCAATCTCGCTGAGTTTACTGGCGCGAACGATCTCAGAAAAAGGCTGAGACATGCGGTCCACACCCCAGATCCGCACCGGTATTTCCAGGTCTATTCTTTGCTTCTTGCGCCGATCCATATTGCCGCCCTCGCCGCTTTCCGTGCCACTAGCGAACAAGTTGGATAATAACGAGCAGGCGCGAAACGCGAAACGTCACGTCAGTTACCCCCAACACGTTCCGGAAGTTACCTGCAAAAGATGCCCATTTGGCAACCCAAACTGTCATCTCGGCAACCTAAATTTCCACTCGGACAACCTGAATTGTCACTGAATTCGTTGCTCAGGGCCTTCATCTCTTAATCCAAAATTGTCATCTTGAGCGGAACACGATGATCGGCGAAGAGGAACATAGTTTGTAGTCGAAAGACTCCAGCACGGCTAATTGACCTCTCCAACTTCAGGGAGTTCTCCGACCACAGGCGGCGCGATCAAACCAAAGCACCGCGAAAATGCCTTGCCAGAACAATTTCCAGGGAAGCCTGAAGGATTCTTCGGCTCCGCGACCCTCTCGCTTCGTGAAGTGGCCGCTCCGCTCAGAGACAGCTCTGAGGATTCACCATATGGGCGGATGCAACGCGCCAGCCCTTCAATCGTTCATCGCGCACGATCCCGGCCCGCGTGGATCCCCGCACGACCCGCATCCGCCGCTAGGCATCGCTTGCTGCGATGACCCTCCGCTCTTGGCTGACACGGCAAAGACCGACAACTGCGTCTCCAACTTCTTGCTTTTGCACTTCGGGCACTCGGCCTTTTGCTGGCCATATACGATGGCCTCAAACTCGTTCTGGCAGTCTTTGCAAACGTATTCGAAGATGGGCATGAAAGAACTCCGCAGCAGAAAGTTGCTTTTCATATTTAAAATCAGAATGCAGTCGTTCGCAAACACCAAAAGACCAAATCGTTCCCTCCACGGAGTCCGCATTCCGCCTGATCTTGAAAAGTCCTTTATCCCGCGTCGCTGGCTAGGCGGAGGCCATGTTCAGACGCTCGCCAGTTTTTTAACGCCAAGGCGAATTCACCTGCCTGCCCCCGAAGATCGACTCATAGAGGTCGAACCCGGCGTTCGCGTGCTCTGCCATTGCCACTGGCAACCCCAGCGCGAGCACGCGCTGACCATCATCGTTGTGCACGGACTCGAAGGGTCGAGCGATTCGCAATATATGCTGGGCGTTGCCGCAAAAGCCTTAGCGGCAGGGATGAACGTCGTCCGCTACAACCAGCGCAATTGCGGTGGCACAGACGCCCTCGCACCCGTGCTCTATCATTCCGGCCTCTCGCAAGACGTGGCCGTCGTAGCCCGCGACATCATCGAACGCGACAAGATTTCCCGCTTGGCCCTCGCCGGATTTTCGATGGGCGGGAATATTGTTTTAAAGCTCGCCGGAGAGTGGGGAAGCGCCGGACCTTCGCAGTTTCAAGCTGTCGTAGCCGTGTGTCCCGCGATTGATCTGGCTCTCTCATCGGACACTCTGCACCAGCCCGGAAATCGAATCTACGAAAAATATTTTCTCTGGGCTTTGCGCCGCCGGTTTCGCCAGAAGGCGCGGCTGTTTCCTGGCGTGTTCGATGTCGGCCGCCTTCGCGACATAAGCAGCCTGCGCGAGTTTGACGACAAGATCACGGCATTCTATTGCGGATTCGCGGACGTAAATGATTATTACGATCGCGCATCATCGGCACACGTGATCGGGCAAATCGCGGTGCCCGCACTCGTCATGTATGCGGCCAACGATCCATTTGTCAAGATCTCAGAGCCCTCCCGCTGCAAAATTGCTGCCAACAAAATATTCGTTTTTTAGAGACAACAGACGGTGGCCATTGCGCCTTCATGGGAACTCCCTTCAAATCTCCCGACAACAAGAGTGCCAATGACGGCTTCTGGGCTGAGCAGCAAATCGTCGACTTTCTGCGCCAGTTCAATCAGTGAATTTGAGATGGATGCCGACTACACAATCGAACTCGGCAAGGAAGACCCGGTCCTCGACTTCCCATGGAAAGATCCGTCCAGCCTGGTCTCTTACGTCGATATCAAGAAGCATCCAGAGCTACTTTCGACAATCGTTGAAGCGACAAAACTTCCTGCGCTTGGGGAGTTTCTGTCGGCGCTAAATTCCTCGACGAGTCTGCTGGAGACAGCAAAGTGCGATGTCTGGGAGACCGAAGAACTGACACCGGACGAAGAAGTCTTCGGTGCGTCGCACAAATTCGCCAGCTATGTTGATCTCGTCTTCTCTTTAAACGTCGTAGACCCGATGGGCAATCCGCATCCAAACCGCTTTGCGTTTTCTTCCCATGAGCGCTTTGCCAAACAAGTCATCGAGTTGTTGCAAAAAGCTCCGGACCTCGCGACGTCTTGTGAACTATGCGTTCGCCGCTGTTTCTATGAAAAGAGCGAAGGAATTCAAGAGGGCTTCTATTTCACTCTTTATGTAAACGGCTATGGCGACGATGAGCAGGCCGCACGGCAGCATTGGGAGATTGCACTCAGACTTGTCGGGCACGCACTGCTCCAGTTGTCATCTCGTCCAGCCTGAAATTACTAAGCAGGCTGCGCTCCCCCGCTCGTCTTTGTTTGGGTTTTGCGAAGTGCCATTTTCTTCCAGTCAATCTTCGTCCAATTGATACGAGTGCGAATCAAAGATAGAGCGAGCATGAACACAGTGATTTCCACGAGTCCGCGCGTTGCGCCCATGATGGTCTCGGCTCGTTTCGGCAGCAGAGAGAAGCGTCCATAAACGAACTCAATGTGGACCCAATAAACCAGAAGGGAAGTCTGACCAAGCTGAACGATCGGACTGAAGCCGAGAGTCGCCCATCCCCAGTGGCACCATGCGTAGCTGAGAAAAGCGATCACCAGCAACAGTCCGACGCGCATCATTAGAAAGTTCGGGCTGGTATGCCAGTAATCGTACGTGGAATAAAGATGAAACGGAGAATGGTCGAATTCTCGAGCGGCAAAGATTGCAAGTACTCCGGCCGCCCCGAATAGCGCGAGAGTTCTTGTGCTGCGGGAGGCGAATGCATCTTTCGCTTCCGCAGTTTTGGCAGGAACATTCCTGAACAGAATAAATCCAGCCGCAAGCCCCGCAAACGCGAATGCGGCCCAGGGGAATAACGGGAAAAGATAAGGCAGCGGGGTACCGAGATTGTGGCAGCCATCGATGTACGATTCGATGGGCCATGGAAGCCATGTCGGCCGCCATGTTGTGTAGAGCGGCGGCGTAAGAAGCGCAAAGAATGCGGCGGCTGCGATCGAAGCGAAAATGAGAGCCGTCGTGCATCCGTTCACCGTCGCTGCTTGGTCGCTCTGCAAGGGCGCGCCCGAAGGCAGCGTCGGTTCCGAAACGTCGTGGGCAGTCGGCATCGCTGCGTAGGAAACGTCACCCTCATCTGAACGTCGCCCGGTTCTGCATATCTTCAGAACGATGCCGCACAACAACGCCATCAGGATCATCGACAGGCCAATGATGTTCAGGACGTCGACGCGCAACAGGTCCGACCAGGGGGCCCATCCCCAGGCGATGACATATTCCTGAAGGCGAAACAGCAGTGCGAAAGCGAAGATTTCTGCTCCGCGGCGAAGCATGGTGAGCGCGATCCCATTTGCAGAGATATTTTTCCGCCCGAGCTTATCGATCACCAGCGCAAACGATATTCCAGCAAGAAAAAGAAAAATCGGTGCCGGAAGAGTACCTAGCACCTGCGAGTTTTTGAGGAAGTTGGTGTTTCGTGCATCTCCGCCTAGCCATGCATCGTAGCAATGCGTTTGGAACATGACGATGCAGGCGAAGCCGCGCATCCAGTCAATCCACGCGAGGCGTGAGGTGGAAGTCACGCACGAGAGTGTACCGTGCTAGACAGAGTAAGCCAAGCTTCAAGGACCGAGTCAATGGGGCTATTGAACGCAACGCCCGTACACCATGTCGGCGCGCAACGCACTTAATGCCGCGAGCCACAGTTCTCAGGGCGTGTTAGAACTTGTGGCCTTAAGCTCCAGTACCAGACGGTTGATTTCTTCCGCCGAGAGTTTTGACCCGTACTTGGGCATGCGTCCCTTGCCGTTCGTCACGATGCTTCGCACATCATCGCTCGACATCTTCATCGCGTGGTCTGTCACCAGCGATGGTCCTCCGAAATGCCGACCCTCAGCCGATTTCCCGTGACATTTCGCGCACTGTTTTTGATACACCGGGTCAGAAGTCAACAAGCCGCTCGGCGCCGGATCTTCGGCGGACGCGACAGTTGCGATTCCAATCAGCAGGACGAGCGAAGCGGAGCACAAAAAAGTTTTCACGGTAAGCCTCGAGAGTTAGGTTTGAATCAGGTCGTTGGATGCCGAACATAGCCAGCGAGGTGCTTTGCACCGCGCCCGTTCGCAATCGCAAATTCTCCGAATGTTCATCCGCCTCGAAGCATCCAAGGTGAGCAAGAAAATTCATCGGACTATTTAGGAGGTCATCATGATTAACAGGCGGCGCGGCGACGAGCAGGCTCAGCCCGACGAAATCGGTAACGACCCGGGGCAGGTAGGGCCGGACAGCGCCGGGCAATCCGGCGACAGCCAACAGCTTTCATCGGTGGCGGAAGCAGCCGACCAGAGTGTTCAAGAATTAACGGATAGCGACCAGGCAATTGAAGCCGGCATCGTGGATGGTATCGAAGACGCGGCCAACCATCCCGAGCGCCCTGTGCACACTCATCTTGAGTACGGGCGTCCGGACGATCTACCTCCGGTCGATGGCTCGGATGGAGGGGAACTCGATGGCCAGTCCGATGGCGCGAAGATCAGGTTGAACCGGGATGAGGTAGACGTCGAAGACCTTCCCGATTCGGCGGACCGGCCGGACAAGAATGCGGCATAACGTTCACTGCTCGTTACCATCATTTTGAAAAGACCGCTCCGAAAGCGCATTCGGCCTGCCTGCCGACTGCGCTCTTCTTAAATAAGCCCTTCATCCCAACAAATCCCGTCGCCCTGCATCGTGCTAGCATTCATGAAACCCTGACATGGCCGCCATGCATCGTAGCTTTTCAGCCATAACGATTTTGAGATTGCTGTTTGCCCCACTTGTAATTCTTCTCGCCGTTTCACCGCAATATCTTTTTGCCAAGGACGAACCCAAATGGTTGGAAGTGCACACCGCTCACTTCTCCGTTATCACCGACGCAGGTGAGAAGCGCGGGCGAGATATGGCGTTGCGCATGGAGCAGATGCGAGCCATGTTTGGACAACTGATTCTCAAAGACAAACTCAAAGTTCCGGTGCCCATCACCATCATCGCGCTGAAAAGTGAAAAGCAATATGCATCGGTCGCTCCGGGCAAGCAGGCACTGGCTGCGGGATTGTACGTGCCCGGTTCCGACCGCATTTACGTTGTACTCAATCTTTTCACCCCTGACCCGTGGCGGGCGGTCGCGCATCCTCTGGCACATTATTTCCTCAACTATAACTATCCCCCGGCAGCAGGGTGGTTCGACGAAGGCCTGGCGGAGTATTTCGGCTCCATACAAATCGGCGGGCAAGTCAATCTCGGCGGTGACCCGGAACTCGCGCCCGAGTGGCATGAAGATATTTTCGACGAGATGCGACGCGATCCTAAGGTGCCGCAATCGCTCACGCAGTTACTCAGTTCTCCGGTGTGGCTTTCAATGTCTGATCTCTTCGCGATGAAGCATGACGGTTCTGGTGCGCGCGAGGGAACCCATAACACCCTCTACTACGCGCAGTCGTGGATGGTCGTCCACTATTTGTTGAAGAAAGACAAATTACCGCAGGTGGGAACCTATTTTGATCTGGTGCAGAATCAAAAGTTGCCCGTAAACAAGGCCATGGTTCAAGCCTTTGACATGTCGCCGGCACAGTTTGAAGATGCGGTCAAAACATACTTCAAATCGCTTTCTGGGCTGGGCATAGCGCTCGATCAGGCAAAAAAGCCGAACGTGGACCCGACGGATCCCACGCAACCCGATCATTTTCCGCTACCCTTCGGAGGCGACGACATTGGCATGGCTGTCAACGCCATGAAGGACGAAGACGCGCGCGCCATGATCGGCGACGTGATGGCGCGCATTCCGGAACACCACGATCAGGCACTCCGCGATCTGCAGCAGTTGGCAACCGGAGAGAAAGACAGCGAGATTGCGCATCGTGGCCTGGCAGCCGATCACTTACGCCAGAAAAAATTTGATGCCGCGGCTGACGAACTGGAAAAAGCCGGCGATTTGAATTCGCGCGATGCATGGATCTGGTATTACCGTTCGGCGATGAAGTATCAAAAAGCGCAGGCCACTCGTCAGGAGATGCAAGGCTTGGCGAACATGATGCAGGATCTGCGTGCAGTGGCCGACTGGTATGCAGATTTCGCCGACGCCTACAACATGCTGGGCATGGCGCGAATTGAAGGCGGAGGAATCAATTCAGCCCTCGAAGCACAGCGCCAAGCCATCGCCCTTGCGCCCAGGAATACCGAATATCTGTTCAATCTCGGGCAAATTTACGTTGCTGGGAAAAAGTGGGATCAGGCGCGCACCGTCTTTACCAGATTGAAGTCGGGATCGGATCGCGCCGCAGCCTTGGCGGCGAAAAAACAACTGGACGATCTGGACACCGTGCAGAAGTACGGCGTGCGTCCAGAACGGCCGGGAGAAAATCCGGCTCCGGTCGGCGCCGCCAGCACGCCTGCCGCAAATACTACCGTGCCTACAAAGGCCACCCCCGCTAAGCCGGTAACCAACGACGAGGAGGAGGAAGACACAACCGCTAAGGCGAAGCCGTCTGCGTCCCCAAAGGCCGCGCCAACCGGTCCCGTACAATTTCTGAAAGGAAAAATCGTAAGCAGCGACTGCTCAAAATCTCCTGAAGCAACGGTGACAGTCTTAAGCGGAATGACCACATATACACTGCACGCTTCCGATTACAAATCGCTGCTTGTCATTGGCGAAGACAAGTTCTCATGCGAGTGGGCGAACCGGCTGGTATCGATCAACTACCGATCGAAGGGGAAAAATGGCGGGGAATTGGTTTCCATCGAAGTGCGCTAAGAAGTGCTAAGAAGAAGTGCGCTAAGAAGTTGAAAAGCAGAATCGTCGGCGTGAACAATTTGTGATCGCGCCATCTATGGCGCCATCCTATCGCGGAGCAAAAGTTGCGATAGTTCCCTTTGGCCCGACTGCCCAAGTCTTTCCATCATCAGAAGCCAGCGCGTTGAAGTTGCCGTCCACGGCGGCCTCCCAGTTCAGAGTCTTAAAGGTGCTGCGGCCGATGTCGGCTCCATTCGGGCCGACCGCAAGGAAAACTCCGTCCGCAATCTGGGTGACCGAAGAGCGGTAACCTCGGGGTTGCTTTTCGGCAAGATGCCATGTGGTGCCGAGATCGCTCGAGTAGGCGGAGACTCGATCTGACATCTCTCCATCCTTATAATCTCCACCCACCGCAACCAAGATTCCCTGGCCGCAAGCGATGCTGAAGATCCCGCTGGACGCGTTGCCGCTTGCCACTGGCGTGTCTGCGACCGTCCACGACAACCCTCGATCGTGAGATCGAAATACCCGCGCTGACGATGCGCCTCCCGTCCCGAAATAAATATTCTCTCCACCATCGCAGATAGCGAGCGATGAGCCACTGGCCGCAAATGCTCCCTCATTCGGGAGTGTCGCTGGCATCTTGTCACGCGGTAAATCTTTCCAGTGGGAACCGTCTTTAGTGCTCAACACGACAAACTTTCCGTCCCCCGGATCACTCAGCGCGATGCAGCTTGTAGCCGACTCACAAACAATAGAATCCAGAAAGACCGCCGGACTGGTTCCGGTGTACTGCAGCGCCCAGACAGCGCCACCATCCTGCGTCTTGTAAATTCTCGATTTATCGCCGTTGCCGCTCGACATCACGTATGCCGTGGCCGCGTCGAAGGCGGCAATGCCGCGAAAGTCGAGGTCGGGCGCCCCTCCGACCGCCAGCTGTTTCCACGTCGCCCCATCATCGATCGAGCGCAGAATCATACCGTTCGATCCTGATGCCCAGACGACTCGCTGCTTGGCGGCCGATTTGCGCACCACGCTGACACCGCGCAAATTTGTGTCACGGACAGTCGTGAGCACATGCCACGAGTCGGATGGCCCGGAATCGGAAAAAAAGAAGGCAAGCAAGATCAAGATGCGCACGCCCGGATTGTAAAGCACGTGCGTCAGCAGGAATAGCCGCCGCGACTTGGCCTGAATGACAAGGCACTCCGGGCGTGAAATATGCGAAGATAATCCGGGAGAAGTGAATGGAGAACCCACTAAAGCTCAAGCGCATCCACCACGTTGAATTCCTAGTCGGCAATGCCCGACAGGCGGCCTACTTTTACCGCAAAGGGTTCGGTTTCTCGCAAGTTGCATACAGCGGGTTAGAGACGGGCCAGCGCAAACGAACTTCCTACGCCATGAGTCAGGGCAAGGCGAATTTTCTTTTGACCACGCCGCTTACGCCCGACGATGACGCCGCTGAACACATCCGCAAACATGGCGACGGCGTAAAAGACATCGCGCTCGAAGTCGCCGATGCTGACCAGGCATTCGAAGAAGCGGTGAAGCGAGGAGCGTTGCCCGCGCAGGAACCGCACGACGAAAAAGACGAACACGGTTCCATCCGCCGAGCGGCGGTTCATACCTACGGCGACACGATTCATTCGCTGATCTCGTACAAGGATTACAAAGGTCCGTTCCTGCCCGGCTTCGCCGCCGCTCCCGTAGCCGCCGACGATTGCGGCATCCTTCGTATCGACCACATCGTTGGCAACGTTGAACTCGGCAAGATGCAGTTTTGGGCCGACTACTACACACGTGTTTTTGGTTTTCACCGTTACCTCACGTTTGACGACAAAGATATCTCCACCGAATACAGCGCCTTGATGAGCATTGTCATGTCCGATGATTCCCATTCGGTGAAGTTCCCCATCAACGAGCCGGCGGCAGCCCGCAACAAGAGCCAGATTCAGGAGTACATCGAAGCCTACGGCGGCGCCGGTGCGCAGCATCTCGCATTGCAGTGCAAAGACGTCTTGCACACGGTCGCCAAACTTCAGCGCAATGGAATCGACTTCTTGCGCGTGCCTGACTCCTACTATCAAGCCCTTCCGGCGCGCGTTGGCCCGGTGGAAGAGTCGATTGATGATCTCCGCGCCCTTGGCGTCCTCGTCGATCGCGATGATGAGGGATACCTCTTGCAGATCTTTTCAAAGCCGGTGGAAGATCGACCGACTGTTTTCTTTGAAGTGATTCAGCGCAAGGGAAGCCGCGGCTTCGGCAAAGGAAACTTCAAGGCCCTCTTCGAATCAATCGAGATGGAACAGGCGCGGCGCGGAAACCTCTAGGACTCATCAATGCCCAAAACACAGCAACCGAACACAAAAACCGAACGCGCCGCAAAAAACGGAAACACGAGCGCGAAACTGCGTTACCAATCCGGCTTCGGCAATGAGTTCGCAAGCGAAGCAGTTGAAGGCGTATTGCCGCGCGGGCAAAATTCACCGCAGAGAGTTGAACACGGTCTTTATACCGAGCAACTCAGCGGAACCGCATTCACTGCCCCCCGCGGCGTGAACCGGCGAACCTGGTTCTACCGGATGCGTCCATCAGTCGCGCACAAACCGTTCGAGCCCATCAGCCAGGGAAACTTGCGTAGTGCGCCTTTCGACGAAGTGCCGACCCCTCCAAATCAGCTGCGCTGGAAGCCGATTCCCATCCCAACCAAGCCCACAGATTTCATCGAGGGTTTGATCACCATGGCCGGCAACGGCACGACGCACACCCACTCCGGCGTCGGAATTCACATTTACGTTGCCAACAAGTCGATGACCGATCGCTTCTTCTTCAATGCCGACGGCGAGATGTTGATCGTCCCGCAGCAGGGCGGATTACTGTTGCGAACCGAGATGGGGTTGCTCGATGTCGCCCCCGGAGAGATCGCCGTTATTCAGCGCGGAATTCGTTTTCGTGTCGAGTTGAAAGAGAAGCAAGCGCGGGGCTATGTTTGCGAAAACTATGGGCCGCTCTTTCGTCTACCGGATCTCGGCCCGATTGGTGCAAACGGATTGGCGAATCCGCGCGATTTTCTCGCCCCGGTTGCGGCATTTGAAGATCGAGAGGGCGATTTCCAGCTGGTCACCAAATTTCAGGGACGCTTGTGGTCCGCGTCGATCGATCACTCTCCGCTCAATGTCGTGGCTTGGCATGGAAACTACGTGCCGTACAAATACGACCTCGCCAACTTCAACTGCATCAACACTGTTACCTTCGATCATCCTGACCCCTCGATCTACACCGTGTTGACTTCGCCGTCGGAGATTCCGGGAACCGCGAATGCCGACTTCGTGATCTTCCCTCCGCGATGGATGGTTTCTGAACACACCTTTCGTCCGCCGTGGTTCCATCGCAACTTCATGAACGAGTTCATGGGACTGGTCCGTGGCGAATACGACGCGAAGGCAGAGGGCTTCGTTCCAGGCGGCGCTAGCCTGCACAATTGCATGGCTGGCCACGGCCCCGACTCCGAGACTTTTGAGAAGGCAAGCAGAGCGGAGTTGAAGCCGGTTTACGTGAAAGACACGCTGGCTTTCATGTTTGAAACCCGCTTCGTTTGCCAGCCCACAAAATTTGCCCTGGAGAGTTCGGAACTCGACGAACAATATTTCGAGTGCTGGCAAGGGCTGAAGAAAAAATTTGATGGCAGCGTGGGATAGCGTTGTGACCGCAACGAACTTGCGCCACGTTCAGACTGTGCCTCAATTTGAACATTCGACTTCCTCGTCCCTTCTGCTGAGAAATCTCATCGACTACGCCGGGCTGTTTCCTCCCGCGTCGTTAGATATGCCCGCCGCGGTGGCCAACTATGAGGAATATTCGCGATCGCGCTGGAACTGGATGCTCGGGCGTTTCATTGTTCCGGTCGCCAGGTTGGGTGAGTTTGAAGCAGCGTTCAATCAACTGCCGAACGATAGTAGCGTCGCGCAATCCAGGAGGTGGCCACTTTCTCTCCTGCTGACTAGCGACGTATCCACCGGCGTTTCTCGAATACTAAATTTCAACGCAGACATGGAATCGCGATCGACACCACGATCGGCAAAGGTCGAAGCGGTAGAAATTAAGGTTGCTCATGAAGCCGAGATTCAACGCGAAGCGAAAGCAATTCCGGATGAGTTGGAGGCCTACTTCGAAATCCCGCCAGCCGATGAAAGCTGTTTTGCGGCCCTAGCCTCGACGCGAAGAAGAGCGAAGATTCGCACCGGAGGCGAGACCAGCGAAAAATTTCCGACCTCTGAAGATATTGTCGCGTTTATGCAACGCGCCGTGGCCGCGGGCGTGCCTTTCAAGGCGACGGCGGGTCTTCATCATCCGCTGCGCTCAGTCCGCCGCTACACTTATCAGGCTGACAGCCCATCCGGAGTCATGCACGGCTTCCTCAATGTTTTTCTTGCGGCGGTTTTTTTGCGCTTTGGTTTGAATGCTGAACTTGCGACGGAACTATTAAAGGAACGATCAGCTGACGCTATCCAATTCGATCCCGACGGCGTTGTATGGCGAGGACACCATTTGCGGAACGACGAAATATCCGCTGCGCGAACCGAATTCGCGATCTCATTCGGATCATGCTCTTTCACCGAACCGATTGAAGACCTGCGCGCGTTAAAACTCTTATAAAGTTTCGCCTCCTATGATCTACAAGCTTGACGAAACCCACGATCCTAAAGTGCGAAGCTGGGTCGAATCCGCGAATCGTGACGATTCTGACTTTCCCATCCAGAATCTGCCCTTCGGTGTATTCAAGCGCCGCGGCGAGCACCGTGCCGCTCGCATCGGTCTCGCCATCGGAGACCATGTCCTCGACTTGTACGCCCTTCAACATAGGGGACTTTTAGCAGGTGAAGAAGCCGCAACTGCCTGTGCCACCGCCTCTCTCAATTTGCTGATGGCGGCGGGTGCGAAAGCGACGCACTCGTTGCGCCGGCGTCTGCATGCGATTCTCCGCGAAAATGCTACAGCCTCTGACCGCGCAGGCACTGCACCGCACCTCTTCCCGCAAGCCGAGGTTGATCTTTTGCTTCCCGCTGAAATCGGCGACTACACAGATTTTTATGCGTCGATCTTTCATGCCACAAACGTGGGAAAGTTATTTCGTCCCGACAATCCTTTGTTGCCGAATTACAAATACATTCCAATCGGTTACCACGGGCGAGCATCATCGCTTGTGCCCTCCGGCACGGCCGTGCGCCGTCCCTCCGGTCAAACGCGCGACGGAGAGGCGGACCCAAAATTCGGCCCGAGCAAAGCGCTCGATTACGAGCTAGAACTCGGTTTTTTCGTCAGCAGTGGGAATTCGCTGGGCGAGAGTATTCCAATTGCTAAAGCGGAAGAACACATCTTCGGAGTTTGTCTGCTGAACGATTGGTCGGCGCGCGATATTCAAGCGTGGGAATATCAGCCGCTCGGCCCTTTTCTGGGCAAGAGTTTTGCCACGACGCTATCTCCGTGGGTGGTAACGATGGAAGCCCTCGCTCCGTTCCGTGCGCCTGCCTTCGCGCGCCCACAGGGCGATCCCGGGCCGTTGCCTTATCTCACGAACCCCGACGATCAATCCCATGGAGGTCTCGATCTGCGGTTGGAAGCGTCGTTGCTCTCTCCTCAAATGCGCGACGCTGGCTCGCAACCACTGATGTTAGGGCGCAGCAACTTTCGCGATATGTACTGGACGATGGCGCAAATGCTGGCGCACCACGCCAGCAATGGTTGCAACTTGCGTCCTGCTGATTTGATGGCGAGCGGAACTGTATCCGGCCCCGAGAAGACAGCCCGAGGGTGCCTGCTCGAACTGACTTCGCGAGGCAAGGAACCCGTCACGCTTCCGACAGGCGAGCAACGAAAATTTCTTGAGGATGGCGACGAGGTGATCCTCCGAGGCTACTGCCAGCGTGAGGGCTTCCGTAGAATCGGCTTGGGCTCTTGCCGAGGTGTCATTCTTCCAGCAGCCCCACTCTAGTCCCGCAAGAATGCATCGTAAACACGCGCTTCCGTCCCGCCCGCGGACCAGAGCGCGTCAGGGCCACTGCCCCAAACAAAAATCGTTTATAGTGATCGTCGCGCGCGAAGGCGGTACAAATAGAAAAGGGAAAACACAGTGATCGCCGATTCGCCACCGTCCAACAACCCCGCAACTCTGACGAATGACGCAACTCCCACTCCGCCCCGCAGAGATGGCCACGGGGCCGCACTCTTCGCCGGATTTCTAGGATGGACTCTCGACGCCTTCGACTTTTTTCTGGTCGTGCTATCGCTGACCGCGATCGCCCACGAATTTCATAAGTCAGACAAAGAAGTTGCCTTCTCCATCACGTTGACCCTCGTCTTCCGTCCGCTAGGCGCCTTTATTTTCGGATTGATGGCTGATCGCTACGGGCGCCGACTTCCGCTGATGATCGACTTGGTGTTTTATTCCGTGGTTGAAGTGGCTACCGGATTCGCACATAGCTTCACCACATTCCTCATCCTTCGCGCGCTCTTCGGGATCGGCATGGGCGGAGAATGGGGTGTGGGCGCGTCACTCGCCATGGAAAAAGTTCCGCCACGCTTGCGCGGATTTCTCTCCGGCCTGCTTCAACAGGGCTACGCGCTCGGCTATCTGCTGGCAGCAGTCTGCTTCTATCTGATTTTTCCACGCTGGGGCTGGCGTCCCATGTTTTTTATCGGAGGCCTTCCCGCGCTTCTCGGGCTGTTCGTCCGGTTCAAAGTGAAGGAGTCGGAGGTTTGGGAAAAAACCCGCCAGCGTAACTGGTCAGGCATCTGGCGCGAAATCTTCTCGCACTGGAAGTTGTTCCTCTATCTAACCCTGCTCATGATGATGATGAACTTCGTCTCTCACGGCACCCAGGACATGTTCCCCACGTTCTTGCAGCGGCAGTGGCACATGGATGTTCATCGCCGCGCGACAATCACGGCGATTTCGATGGTAGGCGCAATTCTAGGCGGCACTCTCGTGGGCTTTCTCTCTGACCGATTTGGTAGGCGGCGAGTGATGATCGCTTCCCTCATCGGAGCCATCGCCATGGTTCCGCTGTGGGCCTACGCTCCAACTGTCAGGCTGCTTATTCTGGGAGCTTTCTTGATTCAGTTCATGGTGCAGGGGGCATGGGGAATCATTCCGGCTCATCTCGCGGAATTATCTCCAGATTCGGTGCGCGGATTTCTTCCTGGCTTTGCGTATCAGTGCGGAGTCTTGCTTGCGAGTACGGTCCCTTTTGTTGAAGCGACCTTTGCCGAGCACATCAGCTACGCCAATGCGATGGCGTTAACGGCGTTCACGGTCTTCACCCTCGCTGCAGTCGTTGTCGCCTTGGGACGCGAAAAGCGCGGCATCGAATTCGGAGTTTAGCGCCTTCTCTACTCGGGCAATACCGGCAACGCCGCCTTGTTCGCGATGGATGGATCATCCCGCAACTTGATGTATAGCAGTGTGCCATTCGGGCGGGGAACGCTTAACGACGACTCCGAATAACCTACCGGCACCGGAACGTTGTGCTCGAACTGCGCATCCGACGCCACCGAATCAATCAAGAATAAATTCTGACCAACCAGCGAACAGTGCTTATCGGGACTATCCGGGCACCGAACTTCTTTCAAAGTAGGCACGCGTACCAGTTTCGAAAGCGGTTGCCAGTCCCCGCGCTCCCCATTTTCGCCAACTGGACGAATCCGCAGAGCCCCAAACACGGATGGACCAAAACTCTTCATCGGTCGCAAGGTGCCGAGCACAGTGTGCGAGTCTTGCAGGACCAGAGTTCCGTCCGACACGCTGAGCAAAGTGCTGGCCGATCCATCTTCACTTGCCACTTCAATCTTCTCGCCGCGAGGGAAATCGACCGGACTTTCGCTCTTCAAGAAGATCGCCATCTGACCATCTTGAGGAAGATCGTCCGCATTTCCCAACCGGATCACCGATGTACCGGCCTGCACATTTTTGTTCAGGATACTCACACGTGGACGTGGCGCTTCAACCACGGTATCCAGGTTCAAAACTCGCCCGTCTTTGAGCGCGACATGCGCCATTAACTTTTGGCCCGCTTGAAAAGCGGGTGCGACGGGGCTTACCGCTGAAAGATGCAACTGATCTTTACCTTCGGCGCGCGCCAACTCGCCCGGAGCGAAATGAGCGTTCTCCAGATCGAGACCAGAAACCTCATCCAGACGCGTACCGGTCAATACGCCGTGCTGATCTCCAGCGCTAATCACGAAACGGTCGAGGTGCGCGGCCTCGGAATACATTAGCATTGGAACTTCATCCGGCTTCGTCAATCCCGATTGCGCAACCAGAGTCAGCACCGGCCCCGCCGATTCTTCTTTAAGCGGAACCTGCACTTCCAGTTCGTCCGCCTTGAGGAGCTTCCACGTGGCTTTCAAAGGCTTGCCTTGCTGATTTTTCATCGTGACTTCGTCGACGCAAGGAGCGTTCTCCGACTGCAGATGGAACGCATCTTCGCGCCCAACGATCAGAGAGGCTGAATCCTCGGCGGTCAGCACCCATTTCGCCGGATGCGCGCTCTGCAACTGAAAAACGGGACCTTCAAAATGCTGGAACCCCCAACTGCCGTTTAGAGTTCCCGTGAAACTCGTATTGATGTCGCCTGCATGAAGAGAGCGGGAATCGACAACGAATCCCCCGAGCGCAGCGTTAGCCACAACTGGCAAGTCAGCAGAGAGTCCGGCCTTAGACTGCACCCGCAGAACGACGTCGTGCGCGTATTGCGTCGAAAAGACAAGAGGCGCTCCCTCTACCGGAAGGAGTAGTCCGGCACGCTGGAGGCAGAAAATTTGTTTTGGTTCGACCGGTCGGAGCGGCGGCAACTGCGGCGCTTCAATCGCGGGCAGCCCAACCACAAGCACCGACATCGGCTTATGAAATGACGGCGGATTATTCAACTTGAGATTAAGTGCGTCTTGCTTTGGTATCGCTAATGCCGGAATGTACTGATAGCCGGCCGTGCGAAAATTCTCCAGCATTCGGGCGACATCGACGATCGCTCCGACATACGGACTGTACGCCCCCGCCCCGCCGAACTTGGTTGCGCTGATGGCACCCACCAAATCTGATCCCGGGCCCGAGGTGAGAACCGCCACCATCGACTGGCTGTGGCCGTCATCCAACACGAGTTGATCCGTGTTTCTAACCAGGCACGGCGCCTGTTCTTCAGTCGGCTTATCGAAGCACTGCTGATCCACTTTTATTTTTAAGCTGCGCGCCAACAGCAGCGACCGTTCCTGCAATTCTTTCGGCTCCGCTGCCGACATCTCTTTAACGCCGGCCAGATATCTATCGAGCCGCGAACGATCAAGCGACGCCTGATTCAAATCCTGTGAGGCGCGAACAAAAGCTCCCGGCTTGCCGCGCACCGCCGAGCGCAGGGTGCCGAAGTCGCCTCCAGTTTCTGGAGCGAGAAATACCAGGGCCTGCTGCGCTTCATCTGGAACGGTGACCACGATGCCGTCGCGCCGTACCTGCTTGCTCCATGTTTCAGCTTTGTAGAACCAGTGCTCTGGCGGAGGGTTAGTCGACCCGCGAAGAAACGCCGTGATCAGCAGATAGTGGACGGACTGCGATAGCGGAATTTCCGGATAGAGCCAGAGTCGATCACCCGCCTGCAAATTGGGCACTTGAGAAATCGGCAGGGTCTTGCCCGCTCGCGTGACGTTAATTTGGATTTTTGGGCCGGGCAGATCGAACGCAGGAGCATCGGCCGCAGCCCTTTGCGCGCCCAATGTCAGAATCAGGATAATGGTGAAGAAAGAAGCGGCAACGTGGGACAGGAGCGGTGCACTAGCCCAACTGGAATTAAACGAAATCGGAAACCCACACGAGATCGCGCCAGAGACAATATTGGACTTCCACTGCAAAAACCGCGAGCACACGCCGGAGCTAAAGTTCTTCGTATGCATACTTAACTTTAGCATCTAGCGACGGCTCCGAGACCTCGCCAAGATCCTGAAAATGCACTATCGATTGCACCGAGCCGAGCGTGAAATGTCGCAAGTCTACCGGGCTGAAGGCGTGCGGATGATCCTTTTTAGAAACTCTGTAACCGAGCGTACAATAATGATGTTGTCAAAGATAATCGCTGCGAGCCCAAAATTCTCCGTAGGTGTTTATCCCCGCCTCACTACCAAGGTTCGTTGATTGTGAATAAGTTGAGCCGGAGCCACAATCTGAACAGTCAACTGCAAACTTTGCTTGGGGCGTTGTCAGTTTCGGCGTCAGCGTTTTGGCGTCCGCGAAAGACATTACCATCTCATTAAGGTCAATCATGATGCGAAGTAAGACGGTCGGTGCTGCGGCGCTTGGAATAGCCGCTGCCCTTGGCGTCGTCAGACTTACAGCCTCAATCCTGCGATCGCAGCGGTTCTCTCTGAAGGGCAAAACTGTTTTTGTGACCGGTGGCTCTCGCGGGCTGGGCCTTCTGCTGGCGGAAGAATTCGCCGCGCGCGGCGCGCAGGTCGCCATCACTGCTCGCGATCGCGACGCGTTGGAACGTGCAGCAACCAAACTGCGTAGTACCGGCGCGAAGATTTTCACAGTTGCCTGCGACGTGACCATGCAGGACGAAGTCGCCGACGCAATCGAAAAGATCGAGCGTAATCTCGGTCCCATCGATGTGCTCGTAAACAATGCCGGCACTATCTGCGTCGGGCCGATGGCATCAATGACCGTCGATGACTATCGCGACTCGATCAACACACACTTCTGGGGTCCATACTTCACCGCGATGGCGGTTCTCCCGCAAATGCAGAAGCGGCGGGAGGGAAGAATCGTCAACATTTCCTCGATCGGCGGCAAGATGAGTGTCCCGCATCTCCTCCCATACAGCGTCGGGAAATTCGCCCTTACCGGCTTCTCGGAAGGCCTTCGTTCCGAACTCTCGAGAGACAACGTCTTCGTGACAACCGTCTGCCCCGGACTTATGCGCACCGGCAGTCCGCGCAACGCGCTCTTCAAGGGAGACAACGAAGCAGAGTACGCCTGGTTCAGCACCAGCGACTCCATCCCGCTGCTTTCCATGAGTGCAGGATGGGCCGCACGGAGGATCGTAGACGCCTGCGTGCGAGGCGATGCGGAACTAGTGCTGTCGCTACCGGCAAAGCTAGCCGTAAAGTTCCATGCCCTGTTTCCCGGTGTGACCGCCGACTCGCTCGGCCTTGCCAACAAACTTCTACCCTCTGCAAACGGAAAGACCGAAGCTAAACCCGGCCGCGAAAGCGGCTCGGCTGCGTCGCCATCCTGGGTCACAACCCTGAACGAGCGTGCCGCGGCCGCCAACAACGAGATCTAACGCTTTTCAAGATTGGAGAATCAATATGAATCATTCCGACAGCTCTTACAATCGAAGCTCCGACTACAACAACGTTCGCAGTCAAGAAGACTCAATTGAAGATTTTGTGAACCAGGTCCTGCCGCGTGATTGGTCGCCTGCGGCACGCAGATGGGCTCCGATCGCCGCCGGTGGAGCACTCGCCCTGATCGGGCTCAGCCGCAAGTCGGCCTTTGGCTTCACCCTCGCGGCAGCCGGAGCAGCCCTGGCGTATTTCGGTTCGCGCACAAGCGAAGCGCAGACGGAATCCGTCGCGCGCGGCAGCGTATTGCTGAACTGCTCTCCCGAAGAGGCCTACGGCCGCTATCGCAACTTCGAAGACCTACCAACCTTCATGCATCATCTTCAGTCCGTCACCAAGATTGGAGAACGTCAATACCGCTGGGTGGCGCGTGGCCCATTTGAAATTCCCGTGCAGTGGGACGCCGAAGTGTTTGACGAAAAAGTTGGCGAGTCGATCTCCTGGCATTCCATGCCTGACTCACCCATCACCATGGAGGGCTCCGTTCGCTTCACCACCTCGCCTGCAAATCGCGGCACAGTGCTGACGTCGGTAACTCGCTTCGATCACCCGGCAAGCGATTTGGCGCGCACGTTCGCCAAACTTCTCGGCAAAGACCCGAGCTTCCTCATGCAGCAGGATCTGCGCCGCTTCAAGGCGTTGATCGAAACCGGAGAAATTCCTACCACCGAAGGTCAGTCGCATGGCCGGCGCTCAGCATTCGACAAGGCGCTGGAGGGCCTTGATCCTGACAGTTCGAAGCGCAGCACATCTCGAATGACCGAAACACTGAACGAAACCTGGAGGACAGCATGAAAGCAGTATGTTGGATGGGCGCTAATAAAATGTCGGTCGAGACCGTTCCCGACCCCGAAATTCTCAATCCCCGCGATGCTATCGTTCGCATCAGCAGCACCTGCATATGCGGCTCGGACCTCCATCTCTACAACGGACTCATTCCTACCATGGAACAAGGCGACATTATGGGCCACGAGTTCATGGGCGAGGTAGTCGAGACCGGCAACGGTATTAGTAAAGACAAACTGAAGGTCGGTGATCGAGTCGTGGTGCCGTTTACGATCGCCTGCGGAAAATGTTTCTTCTGCCAAAGGAAGCTTTGGTCCTGCTGCGAGAACTCAAATCCAAATTATTGGATGGCGGAAAAGATGATGGGCCACTCGCCTTCAGGACTTTTCGGCTACACGCACATGCTGGGTGGGTATGCCGGCGGCCAGGCGCAATACGCGCGTGTGCCTTTTGCTGACGTCGGACCTCTGAAAATTCCAGCTGAAATCTCCGATGACAAAGTCGTTTTTCTTTCTGACATTTTCCCAACCGGCTATTATGGCGCGGTCAACTGCGACATTCAGCCGGGAGATACCGTCGCAATCTGGGGATGCGGGCCGGTCGGCCAATTCGCGATACGAAGCGCCTTCATGCTCGGTGCGGAGCGCGTCATCGCCATCGACCGCTTTCAATATCGCCTGAAGATGGCCGAAGAGGGCGGCGCCGAGACTGTCAACTACGAAGAAGTCGACGACGTTGTCCAGACTTTGAAAGAGATGACCGCAAACATCGGCCCTGACTCATGCATGGACGCTGTCGGCATGGAAGCGCACGGAAACAATCTCCTCTCTCTCGTCGATAGCGCCAAGCAAACTTTAAAAATCGAAACGGACCGCCCGACAGTGCTCAGGCAATGTATTCAGGCCTGCCGCAAAGCCGGAACAGTTTCGGTGCCCGGAGTCTACTCCGGCTTCGCCGATACGATTCCGATGGGTGCTTTCATGAACAAGGGGTTAACCATGAAGACTGGCCAGACTCACATGATGAGCTACATGCAGCCGTTGCTTGAGCGGATTCAGAAAGACGAAATCGATCCAAGTTTTGTTATCAGCCACCGCGTGTCGATCGACGAAGCGCCAGAAATGTACAAGACCTTTCGCGATAAAAAAGACGACTGCACAAAAGTCGTTCTTGATCCGTGGGCGAACGTTAAAGCAGCCTAATCCTTAACCTTATAACCTGCTGAATAACAAGCCCGGCTCAAATCTGAGCCGGGCTTTTCTCTTAATTCTAGCCTCGATCGACGAATGAGTTGCCACTTACCAATCCATGTGCGGTGCTGGCCGATGAGGAATTATTTCGTGAAGAGGATATTCAATAGCCGTGCCAGCTCTGCCTTCTGACGGGTAGTGCCCGCGGCCCTGGAGTTAGTTTCTGTGAGTTGCGCAAGCTCATGCGAAACGACCCGCTCAGCGGCTTGCTGAGGGAGATAGAGGCCCTGCGTGGGCTGGCTTAACTCCCAAGACTTTTTCCCGGTTCGTCTTAGCATCCACCGCTCAATTCCGACGCCGTTATGCGGCTGAACTTTCCCTCTCGCTAAAAGCATTACTTCATCGACCTTGATATCAGCCCACCCACTATTTTTTGCCAGGTGAACTTGCATAACCTCAAAATTGTCGAACACAACAACTGGATAATTTAAGCTAAATAAGTCAAGTCCTCGAAAGCCAGTTTCGAGACGCGTGCCCGCTTCCGTCAGCGCGACGTGTATCTCCGCCGCAGTCGGTCGGGCCGAGTGAAATTTGGCACCCCACGCAAGAGAGGCAGGAGGCTCCGCGACTACGGCCGAAGCGTCGAAGTCGGGAGCAGTATTTTGCACGGCGTCGTCACTTGCGACGGCCACAGCAAGCGTATCCGCCGCGGCGTCTTCAGGCTCAATTCGTGTCAGACTCGCTCGATGAACGGTGTCAGAAGATCTCGACGCAGGCGCCAGCTTGGCATAGTGAAAAAAACGCGGCTTCCCGCGGTGCTTCCAATAGCGCGAATCGTAGTTGTCGATGGAAGGGCCAGTGTGTAGAACGCTCAGAAACGATCGTTCAGCTGGATCAACCACGATTCCAACATGACCTCGCCAAACCGCCAGGTCGCCCGCCTGCGGAACGGAAACGCGCCGAAAATTATTGATTCCAAAATACAGGTCCGATGAACTGGCGTAGGAGTAAGGAAGTCCGGCGCGCTCGTAAACGCTATGAACAAAATGCGAGCAATCCAAAAGATGAGCCGAACGCGGGTGAGAATTCAAAGCGACTCGCAGGATCGCCGAGTCGCTGCTATAGCTCGCGTATGCCCCGGGGCAACCCGTATCTTGACACGATGCACCGGCATCGTCCCGGTCTGCTTCAACTTGGCTTGATTCTTCCGATTCCATATCTTTGGCGGAAGCTGAAGAATTTTGCTTCGGGAAATGGGTATTTTGGCCCGCCAATGCAATGGGAAATACGAGTATCGAAATCAGAAAAACTCGCAAAGCGTTTTTGGCGCAGAACTGCATAGTCTTCGTTATACCGGCGAAGCAGAGCCCAAGCCAGATCACAGCAGTGCTGGCAAAACCCACACAAAATCGGCTCATTTGAGATGCACTTTCGGTAATAAACGCCAAAGTAACGAAGTACGAATCTTAGGAATGAGACTTGCTAAGAGTGAGGAAATACGGGGAAAATCGACCCAGCACGCGGAGAAAGACCTCGCCAGGGGCCCGCCGGCGAACTTTACTTGACCTTCAACGTCGCGCGAACCGTAGTACCGGTCCCGAGGGACGTGACTTCGAGCGTGCCCCCCAGTTGGCGCACCCGCTCCCGCATTCCGCCAAAGCCAATGCCGGATCGATTGGCGTTCGAGAATTCACGTTGCTTCATTTCCGAGATGCCCTTGCCGTGATCTTCGACCTGGACGATAAGCCCACCCTCTCCATGACGAAGCGAAATGCTCGCCGTCTTGCTTCCCGAGTGGCGATGAATATTGGTCAGGCATTCCTGAACAATTCTGAAGATGGCAAGCTCAGTGTCATTGGGCAAGCGCTCCAAAATATCCGGCAGGTCGATATCGACCTTGATTCCGCTGCGCTCGGCAAAGCCGTCGACATACCAGCGCAAAGCCGACGCGAGCCCGGCGATCTCTAACAGCGGAGGGTGCAGCAGGTGCGAAATAGTGCGAATCTCACGCGAAACCTGACCGAGGAGTTGAGCGTTTTCCGAGACGGCCCGTGCGCCGCGGGGGTCGAGTTTGCTCGACTGAGATTGGACGATACCAACATTAATGCCAATGGCCGCCAGGAGTTGACCTACGCTGTCATGCAATTCGCGAGCGAGCCGCCTGCGCTCATCATCCTGCACCTGCAGTAGCCGAAACGAGAGGTCGCGCAGACTGTCGTTCGCCGTGGCAAGCGCGGCGGTTCGTTCCGCAACCCGTTTCTCTAACTGATCGCGAGCTTCGCTCAACGAATGCAGCAGTTGCCGCTGCTCGTGAATATTCGTATTGGTTCCAAACCACCGCGTGAGCCGTCCCTGATCGTCGCGAAAAGGGCTTACACGGGTCAAGAACCAACGAAATACCCCGTCCGAACCAAGCAGCGGAAACTCCATTTCGAAAGGAGACTCGGTTTGAATCGATTCACTCCATTTCTCCAGGACGCTCGGAAGCACAATCGGATCGTGCACCGACTTCCAGCCCCAGCCCTGCATATCTTCGAAAGTCGTGCCCGTGTACTCGTACCATCCCCGGTTGTACCAGAAGATTTCGCCGTCCGGATGAGCCATCCATGCTAGTTGCGGGATGGAGTCCGCCAAGGCACGAAGCTCTGCCTCGCTCCCCTGCACCCGCTTCTTATTGGTAATGTCGAGGAAGTAGAGAGAGATCCCGTCGTCTGAAGGATAGCTTCGGATGTAGAGCCACGCGCTCAAGCTCTGGCAAAAATATTCGAACTCCACATGTGTGTTTTCAGCAACCGACCGTCGGCAGCTTTTCTCGACGTCAGTGCCCAACAGATCTGGGAATTCACTCCAACAATTTTTGCCAATGAGCGTCGATCTCGACTTATTTAAAGGAGCAATAATTTGTTCGGCCCGGGCGTTGACGTAGGTGAAATGCCAGTTCCCATCCAGGCGGATGTATCCATCAGTAATGTTCTCCAGAATTTCGCCAAGTCGGTCGTACGATTCTATGGATGTGCGCAACGCCTGCACGCTGGAGAAATCGGCAGGCGCGTTTTGCCCGGAACCTGGGGTTTCATCATCCTCTCGCTCAACGTTTTTGATTGGTGAAGTCAATAATCTCCGCCAGGTTTCAGTTGGTTTGGATGGGATTAAGGCGAAATCTGTTGTTCGAGAAGTTCTTTTCGAGAAGTTCTTTTCGCGAAGTTCTGTCCGTGAAGTTCTGTCCGTCTTCCCTGAGGCCGAAATTAAGTGCGATCCTCGACTCAAATGTCGATGGCTGTTGGGTCAGTGTAGCGAGATCGAATGCCAGAAGGCAAACTTTTCGCTCACCAACCCATCCCCGAACTCACGAGCGCGATGCTTTCGCTCGTTTCGCTGCGACCGGACGCAGAACGGCAGTCGAGGCCATCTCTACCCGGTTTCTGCCATTGCCCTTTGCTCGATAAAGAGCCTGATCTGCGGCTTGAATTACCTGCTCTGGTTGTCGCAATCGCGTGCTCGGCTCAGCCACTCCCATGCTGACCGTCACGGATAGCGAATCGGGAACGGCCGCCGGACCGGCTGTCTGGCTCGAAGCTTTCTTCCGTCGTGATTTTCTCCTGTCCGGTTCGGCTCGCCGCTCGCTTGCCTTCTCAATTTTTTCTTGCGCCCGTCGATCCGAGCCGCGCAACTGAAACTTTGAAGTTTCGATCAGCCGTCGCAGCGCATCAAGGTGTTCAAACGCGTCCTTGGCGGATGTATCGGGGAAGACGATGGCGAATTCCTCTCCCCCATTTCGAAATGCCTTTCCATTCCCCCCGACATTTGAAAGCCGAGAAGCGACCATGCAAAGAACCTGGTCGCCTACGTCATGCCCGTAGGTATCATTAAACTTTTTGAAGTGATCGATATCGACGATTCCGATCGCATACTGTTGGTCGAGCGAGAGCAGCGATTCATTGAAGGCCCTTCTCCCGCGGATGCCCGTAAGTTCATCGTGATAGGCCAGCACATACGAAGTTTCGATCAAAGATGCCCCGAGGATGAGCGCAGCAGTCGCGACATACGCATCCGAAGGCTTGCCTACTTGCGCAAATTGCAGCCACAGGAATGTTGCCGCTGAACTCCAGACGAACCCTGGTTCGATTGGCTTACGGGTCTTCAAGTAGTTTTGAATAAAGACTGCGATTGCAGCAATAAAGCTTAGAGCTGTCCACAGCGGGATCGGACTAACAGCCTGAACTGGACCGATGACGCTGTTCTCCGGCCTGCACGCGATGGCGAAGATCACCGACTCTAGGAACAACACGCCGAGCCGAGGCGCAGCCCCAGCGACATTGAACCCGCGCTCGCGCATGAGGGTGAAAATGATGAAGTTCAAAGGCACGAACAAAGCCGCGAGTACTGCAGCCGTGTGTCCGGGGCCTGAGCGAGCCGATGCTGACAAAGTATTGCCCAGCGCAAAAAAAGTGACCGCTCGATGCGCAAGCAGAAGCGAGAGCAGCGAAAATAACACTCGGGTGGAATTAAATCGCCAGGCCAGAAGTAATCCCGACGCAAAAACGGCAACGTAATAGAAAGAAAGCGATGGGGCGATTTGGCTGAAGAGCGAACTATTGACGAGCGAGGCCGCGAGCGCCAGCAGAATGCCGCCCGGAACCAACCACGCTTTCACGGTTCTTCCCGTCACAAATTCAGAATACGGCAGTCTGCGCCCGCTAGCGATTACGCTTCCGGCACATTAGGTCCGCTGCGTGCTCGATGGCCGCTTTGTCCATGGTTTGTCGATGGATTTCTTGATGATAGTCTTTCCCGTTGATGCCTCCCGGATCCCATCCACTGCCGCCCAAACGGACTACCGCGATCCGTTCCGCCGAGCTGCGCGTTGCGATCGATACCGGCGGCACCTTCACAGACTGCGTGTGGGTAGAACGCGGAACCGTAAAAACCCTTAAAGTTTTTTCCACTCCCGATGACCCTTCGCGCGCCATCGGTGAGGCTCTCAAGACGATCATCGGTGGCTTGAACTACTCCGCGGTACGTTCAGTCAAACCAACCCTTACCTTGCTGCACGGCACCACCGTTGGCACCAACGCGCTATTGCAGCGGAAGGGGGCGCGCGTCGCACTCGTCACGACCGCAGGTTTTAAAGATGTAATAGAAATCGGGCGGCAGGCGCGTCCTCGGCTTTATGACTTCTTTTTTGACCGCGTCGAACCGCTGGTGAGCAGGGAAATGCGATTTGGCGTCAACGAGCGAACGGATTTCGAAGGTCGAATCCTGCAATCGCCTTCGCCAGCAGACTTGCGGCAGTTGAAGGACCTTGTAGCGAGTTCAGGAGCGGAGGCGATCGCGCTATCGTTTTTGTTTTCTTTCGCCAATCCGCAGAATGAATTGGCCGTTGCCGAAGCTCTCCGGGACTTGGGCAAGCCATTGTCGGTATCACACCGCATCTTGCCCGAGTTTCGCGAATACGAGCGCACCAGTACCGTGGTTGTGAATGCCTACCTGCAACCGCTGATGCAGAACTACATGGAGAAGCTCGCGGCGCGGGCACAACAGCTTTTCGAAAGGCCCAGTCGCCATCGAACGCAAATGCAGCCCCGAATTTTTGTGATGCAGTCGAGCGGAGGCATCACCGCTGTGCAATCTGCCGCCCGCGAACCGGTACGGACCGTGCTCTCCGGCCCGGCCGGAGGACTCGTCGGCGCCGCAGCAACATCTGCACGAAGCGGCTTCGACAAAATTCTCACCTTCGATATGGGAGGAACTTCCACGGATGTCGCCGCAGTCCAAGGTGGGATCAGAACGGGAGGTCAAGCGGAGGTGGCGGGCTTTCCCGTCGGAGTTCCCATGCTCGAGATTCACACCGTCGGCGCTGGAGGCGGCTCGCTGGCGCGCTTCGATGCCGGTGGAGCTTTGCGTGTCGGACCCGATTCAGCCGGCTCTGATCCCGGCCCGATTTGTTACGGGCGCGGCGAAGTGCCCACCGTGACAGATGCCAATTTGTTGATCGGGCGTCTTCGTCCAGATCGTTTTCTCGGCGGAGATTTCACGCTTGATCTCGAGCGGACTCAACGCGTCGCTTCGCAATGGCTCAAGAAGACAAAATCAAAGCTCACGCTGGAGCAGTTTGCCGAAGGCGTGGTGAGGGTCGTGAACGCGAATATGGAGCGGGCCTTGCGCGTCGTATCGATTGAGCGCGGATATGATCCGCGTAAATTTGCGCTCGTAGCCTTCGGAGGAGCGGGCGGCCTTCACGCCTGTGAACTGGCGGAGGCGATGGCTATTCCGACGGTCGTCATTCCCGCCCGGCCTGGCGCGCTTTCGGCCTTCGGCATTCTCGTGAGCGACGTCGTCAGAGAATATTCGCGAACCGTGCTGGTTCCCCTTGCCGCGGCAGCAGATCGCGCCCTAGTCGCCAGAGAATTTGCGAAGCTGGAGAAGCAGGCGATGAAAGAATTTCGCGAAGAGCAGTGGCAGGGAACTCCCGAGTTTGAGCGAAGTTTCGATTTGCGATATCGCGGACAGGGCTACGAACTCAACATTCACGATGCCAAAAACGTCGCCACGAAGTTTCACGAAGAACACCAGAACCGCTATGGATACCATCACCCTGATCGCGCCATCGAACTCGTCACTCTGCGCTTACGGGCTACGTTAAAAACACTGCCGCTGCAGGTCCCTCGGCCGAAGAAAAGCCCGAGCAATCGAAGTAGCGCGGGCAATGACGGCGTCTTAGATCACGCTCGGGTAATGTTTGCGGGTAAGTCGGCGAAGGCAGCAATCCTTGACAGGGGCAACCTCGCGCAGGGGCGAGTGTATTTGGGTCCAGCCGTGATCACGGAGTACAGCGCGACCACTGTTGTTCCGCCGGGCAAAAAGTTTCGGGTCGATGATGCCGAAAATCTCGTGATCAAAATTTGAAGCAATTCAGATAGTCATACTCGAAATGGCTTCCGATAGGTGAGTATCTGACCGAGTGTCTTACTCTTCTTCCTCTTCTTTCTTTCTTTGCTCTTCGATCGCCATATCTTTTAGTTCTCGCGCTTCGAAGACTTCCCCGCATTCCTTGCACTCAACGTACTCCGACTCTTCATCGCGTGAAACGATCTCTACGCGTGGGTGCTTGCAGGCGGGTGGGACGGCTTGTTTCTGAGGTGACTGGGACGGCTGGCTCGGCGTCATAACTTAAAAATCTTGATCTCGAATCTTGCTCTCGATCGAGGGGAGATATGTAAATGGCCCGAATTGGCGATATTCTGCTGCCATTACCGCCAGAAGTCAAGCCTTTAACGCGTCAAATCTTTAACGCGTCAAATCTTGGGGAAATGCTTTCAGTGCGACTTCGCGCGATTGCGACGATGTCTTCTTGGCTTCATCGCTGCTGTTTTCCGTCAGCTTTCCCTTTAGAACGTAATACGCCTCATCTCCGCGATTTTTGCCTGGCCCGCGCACAATCGATCCCTGGAACTCAAACCACACGCCGTGAACTGTCTCGGTTGTAAAAGTCAATTGATTATCGTCGAGCCTTCCTGACTTGAAGAAGTGATCGAGAAATGTCCCGCGATCGCTGTCGGAGTCGCCGAATCGCGAAACAAACCCGCTCACGTGGCCTTTACCTTCTACAGTGATCTGGACGAACTCGCCTTCGCGCAAGAAAGCATACATTCCCGAGTAGCCTTGGTCTGACTTAGGCGGGGCTTGCGCCAGGGCCAAGGTTGCAAGCGCAAGCAGAACAGTAATTAGACGCGAACTGCAAAGACGCGAACGAAGCATCGGCATCTCCTCGGCCCTAAGTATAATGCTCGCGCGCTCTCATTCGAAGTCTCCGCTGGCAGTTGCCAGGCAGTAGTCAGTTATAATTACCGTCAACGTAACACCCTCCAGCGCTTTGAGGCGTGCTGCATCTAACCCCGGGAACTGCCTTCCCGATAAGCCTTTGCGATAGTGAGTCTGAAGAGCACTGCGGAACGTCACGGCCACGAATGAAAAGCGACCTTTTGAACCCGTCTGTAGAAAACGAATTGCATAAGTCTGTTACCGCGCCGACCCACCTGGAGACCGACAATCTCTGGCACGATGTTTTTGTCGAACGGCCTCTGCCTTGGGGGCGGTTCATGCAGTCGGTTGGATTGCACTCCGCTGCCTTGGTATTGATTTACATCGCCTCAGTATCGTGGGTGCGCCAGCAGAAAATTCTCGAGCACGCTGCTTTTGACAAGGCCTCGGTGATCACCTACACGCCACAGGAATATTTGCCGCCGCTCGATACCGGAACAACACAGCCTGCAAAATCGCAGCCCGGCGATCCCGCTTACGCCAGGCAGCCAATCCTTTCCGTGCCCCGTGAGGCGAATAGCAAAGCGCAAACTGTCGTTGTTCCACCCGATGTCGCGCTCGACAAAGATGTCCCCATGCCGAATATCGTGGCCGCCGGAGCGATTCTCCCGGCCGTTCCGCTGGATGCAACGCGCAGCAACCCTTCGCGCATGGTTGCGCCCGATGCGCAGGTGATTGCGCCCGCCCCCGATGTGCAAGCCACTCGCGACCGGGTTGTAAATGCTGCCATGAAGACGGACGTGATTGCTCCGGCACCGGATGTCGCTTTGAAAAGTTCTCGCGGCATCGCTGGACCAGATGCGGCCGTGATCGCTCCACCTCCCGATCTGGCGCGGTCAGCGAAAGGGAGGGCGAGCACCCTCGACATTGGCCAAAGCGCGGTCGTAGCTCCGTCTCCACAACTTGCGCTTGAGCAACAACACGTCGCGCGTCGCGGTTCCGGGCACGTACCCGGCGGAAGCGTGCAAGCGGTCGCTCCCGCCCCCGCGGTCTCGGCATCGGGAAACGCGAATTCGGGTGGAAGGTTGGTCGCCTTAGGAATTCATCCAGTTTCTCCAACGGGGCCTGTGGCGGTTCCTTCAGGGAATCGCAGGGGAGCGTTTGAGGCGAATCCTCAGGGTCGGCCCGGCGCTTCGGGAACTCCTCAAACTATCGGTACGAATCAAAGCGCCACTAACTTCGGGAACAAAGGCACGTCGAACTCGCTGCCATCTGGTTTGCACGTGGGCGCTGCTGATTCCGCCGGGAGGGAAGGTCGGGAAGTTGCGACCAATACCAAGCCCGGGTCGACCAGGGGCGCCCGCTCAGTTTCCGAAATTTCCGACGACAAGATTACCGACGAAGATAGAAAAGTTTTTGGCGGCAAGCGTCCCTATGCGATGACCCTGAACATGCCGAATTTAAATTCTTCGACCGGCAGTTGGGAGATTCGCTTCGCCGAGGTGGGATCGGGAGGAAAAGCCGGAGACCTGTTGGCGCCGGTGGCCACCGAAAAATCCGATCCCGGATATCCGCTGGAACTGATTCGCTCGAACGTGCACGGCATGGTCACGCTCTATGCCGTGATCGGGGCCGATGGAAATGTCGCCAGCGTCCGCGTGCTGAATAGCCCAGACGATCGACTGGACGCCTTTGCCGCGAAAGCTCTGTCCCGTTGCAAGTTTGCTCCAGCCGAACGAGCGGGAAAGCCGGTTGCCCTGGAAGCTGTGGTGAGAATTCCGTTTAAGGTACGGCGCAATTTCTAAGTACGGCGCACGTTCTAAACGCGACAGGGAACCGAACGCCAAATTCTATTTCGATGCCGCTGCCGATTTTTCTCCGGGAAGCGCCGCGTAAACAGCGGGGTTCGCGCACACTTCGTAATAGTAGCGATCCGTCCATCGCAGAATTGAAAGATCGCGCACATCAACTTGCGCCATTCGATTTTTGCGGATCACGACCTTGCGAAAAATTCCGTTTGCGATCGGAACCGTCCCCACAAAAAATTCACGGTGCTCGTCGACCCAGCGACCGTTGAATCCGCTCTCGGCCTTGTCGCCTTCCCATGGCACCATCGAAATTTCTTGCTGCAATTTCAGGAACGCGGGTTCACTCAAGCAGATTCCACCCACGTTGTAGTTCAGCCGCATTTCCTCGGTTGCACCATCTCCGTTCGCTCCAGTTGCGCTGCTTCCTCCCACTACCACGGAGTAGACCTGAAACACTCCAGCGTCAGGCGCAACTTTTTTACGAACTTGCTTGTTGCAGGATGAGAGCCGGTCGCTGTCATTGATCGCGTCGGAAATCATAATGCGGTGCTCGCCATCCATGAGATAAAGCGGCGCTGAATCCTGATACGCAATGCCCAGCCCGACTTCCAGCGCCGGTAGCCCGGAGCGCTGCAGTAAGTCGTTATATTCGCGCAACAGGTTGACGATTTCCCAAGCCAGCACGCAGGTGCGTCCCACGCTGAGCATGGCCTCGCCTTCGCGCTCCAGCAAAGCGACAATGATCGCATCGCCTTCCAGAAAGACTTTGGTCGCCCCATATTTCGCCAACAGCTTATTCACAGGATCGTAAAAATTAAGGCTGAAATAGGAGGCGGCGTTCATGCCATTTTCCATCAGCGACTTCGTGAGCTTCGAAGAATCGCGCACGTCGGCCTTCAAGATGACGTGATGCACCACACGATTTTCTGCCGGCTTCTGATCTTCTGGAGGAAGAAATTCGTAGAGCATGCCGTTCAACGTCGAAAGCTCTCGCACCTTGGGGTCTGTAACCAGATTGATGCTGTCAAAACCCGCGCTCACCGTTTCCAGCCCGCGCAGATCGCGGTGATAGCAAAACAGGTCGAGCAGTAGTCGCGCCGCAAAGCGGCTGCGTTCGGAGCCGCGGCACGAGGCAACCCGTCCAATCGCGGCAAACAATCGATCCGAACTCAGCTTGCTCTCAGCCACCATTTTTTCAACGCGCACCGCTTCTTCGCGGAACATCAAAGCGTTCTTGATCTGCTGCGGATTTACCCTGGGAGCGTATTCGCTCAAAAGCGGGACCGCCTCGTACGAGGCGACCACATGTGCGAGAACGCCTTCCCGTTGCAGGATTCGCGTCCAGATGTCGAGGCGGTCTTTGCGGTTGCGGTCTTCGGGCGTCAAATCTTCGCCACTCGCGGTGCCTACAAGAACGTTGGCGTTTTCAGGAACATTGAGAGCTTGTTCCAGATGATCGTCTTCTATGCCCTCGCCGTAGCCGAGTTCGCGCAGAAAGTTAAGCGCGAACTGCCGAAGATCGCTGAACCGATCCGGATCCTTATCGAAGTTCCCGAACATGTAATAGTGTTCGGCGCAAAGATAGTCGTCGCGCCCGTCTTCGGTGAGAATCAGCGGATTTAGAAACAGCCGGTAGACATCAGCCGGCAACTCGCCAAGCAGCGAGCGGCGCGTGCGGCCCAGCGTTTCTTTTTCCACCTCTCGCAGCAGGCGAAACATCTCTTGCCCGGCGCGGCGCAGGATGATTTTTTTCCGCACCTGAAAAGAAGAGACTATTTCCTGCCGCTGTACCATCCTTGCCTGCATGCCTTCCATCGATTTCATTTTTCGTCGGCATTGCTCAAGGATGCGCCCGAACTGGGCTTGCAGCTCGGTACGAATAAATTTCAAAACCGCGAGACGGCCGAGCAGATCGATTGACGGGTTCCCCTCCGCTTTAGCCCGGTTGAGGATCGCGAGATGAATCGAGACCAGCAAACTTTTGAGATCAGCCGCCCCCGGTTTGGATTTGGCCGCGCTCGCTGGCCTAAGATTGAATTTGGCCTGTGGGGCAGAGGCGGCCTCCGCCTCGAAAAGGGATTCAACTTCTCCAAACTTGGCGATGTAACGGGCAAGATGAAAACTTAAATCGGCGGTGACCCGAGCGCTGAGAAAAACGTCGAAGCGAAGATTGTCGACACCCAACTGCAAATTCGAGAAGGACAAAGACGGCCCGAAAAATTTTAGGTCGGGACGGCTAGGCGGCGGTTCAGAGCTACGCAGCCGAAAAATCGGGAGCTTGGGCATTGTCCTTGGCGACTGCTTGTAAGTAGCTGAAATTACTTACGAAACCTCAGCCTAGCATGGCGTTTGGAGGGTCGAAAGTTACCGTCGTGTGCGGCAAATGGCCAGCCGCTCTGAAGCGTAGCGCCGTTCCAAAGTGTAGCGCCGCCGTCCCGGCGGCTGTCCGGCGGGCGTCTCGCCCGCCGCTCACGACGAGCCCACAAGCGCACCTCTATACCTCGTAAGAAGCGCCAAAAGCTCTGCCATCTTGAGCGGAATGTGATGCCCCGCGAAGCCGGGCATCAAATGAAGTCGAAAGACCCCAACATCGCTGGCTGCAGAATCGCTGCCGCAGGGAGTTCTCACGATGCTCCAAAGTGCCCTTCCCCGATTCGTCGCAACAAAGAGAAGTCTGCGGACTACTTCCCGCTAAGCCGCGCCTTCTCAAATTCGTCGCCCTTCTTCCAGTCGACACGAGACGCCTGGCTCGAAGCCTCCCAGCCGAGCGCGAAGCCGAAGCGCGCCATCGCCGCGTCCGAGGTGTAATCCATCCCCGGATGATATTCGTCGCTCGGCTGATGGTAATGGTGGGTCGTATAGTCGGCATCCTGATCGCGCCCCCAGGCTTCGTCGTGCCCCTTGAATTTCATCCCCTCGTTAATTGAAAACGCCGGAATGCCGACGCGTGCCAGGCTGAAATGATCGGAGCGGTAGTAGTGCCCCGCTTCTGGGCGCGCGTCCGGACGGATCGTAAATCGAAAATCCTTCGCCGTCGCTTCCACTGCAGAATAGAAGGTCGTCCGCTCCGCCCCCGAAACCTCGACTTCCTCCGGAGCCCCTAGAGGCGGCACATCATCGTAATTAAGATCGAGCGAAATTTTTCCGGCAGCGATCGGCGGATGCTTCCCGAGATATTCAGATCCCAGTAAGCCTTGTTCCTCCGCGGTCACCGAAGCGAAATAAATAGAACGCCGAGGTTTCTGCGAAGATGCCGAGAAAACTCGCGCAATCTCAAGCAGAATTCCGCACCCCGTGGCGTTGTCCATCGCGCCGTTGTAAATATTGTCTCCCGGCATATCGGGGCGGATGCCGAGATGATCGTAGTGCGCCGTATACATCACGCCCTCATCCTTCAAAACCCGGTCGGTACCTGGCAGCACGCCAACCACATTGTTCGATTCGAAAGGACGAATCTTGCTCTTCATGCGCGCGGAAAGCCGCGCGCTCAAGGGAACCGGCCTAAACTCCCGCGTGTTGGCGTCGGCCATCAGTTTGTCTAAGTCAAGGCCGGAATTCGCAACCAGTTTGCGCGCCACCTCCAGTTGAATCCATGACGCGCTCTTTAATTTCGGAGTGCCGTCAAGCTTTAGAAACGACTTCTCCCCGGAGTTTGAATTGCGAACGACCTCCCATGGATAACTTGCCATCTCCGTCTTATGAATGAGGATCGCTCCCACAGCGCCCTTTCGTGCCGCCTCTTCGTACTTGTACATCCAGCGTCCGTAATAGGTCAGGGCTTTGCCGGTAAAAAATTTCGGATCATCCGAAGGCGGCTCGTTCACCAGCATCAGCAGAACTTTGCCCTTAACGTCAGCGCCTTTGTAGTCGTCCCACTTATATTCGGGCGCTTCGATTCCATAACCGACGTAGACAATGTCCGCGTCGACCATCGATTCCGGCTGCTGCGTTTGATCGTATGCAACATACTCGTCGAGCAATTTAAGATCGATCGCTGAACCGTGAGCGGGAACCAACGAGAAGCGCGTTTCAGGCCCGGGCGTAATTCCCACCATCGGCACCCGCTGTAAATATGATCCGTTGTCGCCCGCCGGCTTCAATCCATATAGGGCAAACTGCGCCGCGATATATTCGGCCGCTATGTCTCCGCCGCGCTGGCCTGTGCCGCGACCTTCGAGCAGATCATGTGACAGAAAGCGCACATGCGTTTCAATATTGTCAGGGCGAATGCTCTGCATGGCTGCGATCGCGGCCGGCGGCAGGTGCGTATTGACGTGCTCTTCCGCTTGCGCGCGCGGCTTGTCGGTGGCTGCCAGCGTTTTTGAGGAAATCAGGCTGATCGAAAGAATGACGGCGAGCAGGGCGATTCTGCGAATGAGCAATGCGCGAGCCTCGAACTGAAAGTGTTGTGTGAACTGTGGGAATTGTAAACGGAAACTATACGGATCAAGTCACACATCGAGGATCATACTGGAGTAACCGAGACAGCGAAGCGTCTGCCTCTCGATCCGTCTCATTCATTGCGGGTTGGAAATTGTGTGGTGAACCAGACGACCCGATTTACCCTGTGTTCCTCTGTGTACCCCGTGGTTAAAAGCCCCAACCGCCGGTAGCGCACCAGTTCGAGCTTTCAGTTTGACCTGTGCAGAATAACGCTCACTGGACCGCTGCTAATCAACCGTCACTAATTAGTCCCGCGACCGCGGGATCAGTTTCTAGACCCTCAACCAGCGCGGAAGTCGCGCACGTCCTCGCCAGTCTTAAATAGCTGCACCGAAGACGATGCCGGCTGCCCTTCGGCCAATCTACGATGAATGTCCTCGATATCTTTCTTCACCCAGCCCACGCTGCTGACCTCGATCTCGCCATCCTGCCCAATCAAAAATAATGACGGCACGTTGGTCAAGCCGTAAGCATTCGACGCGGGATATCCATTCGGATCATCGAGCAGAGTCGTAAACGTGACCCCGAAGTTTTTTAGAAAATTTGCCGTCTCCTGCTGGTTATTCTGTGAGATGCCGACGATCGTCGTCTTTCCCGCTCCGTGCGCCTTGTAAATGCGTTCGAGATAAGGGAACGCATACTGGCACACCGGACACGACACTTTAAAAAAAGCTGCAAGCACTGGCCCTTTTTGAAGCGCCTCCTGCAAAGAAAATTTACCGCCATCGAGAGCGGATAGAGAGAAATCTGGTGCCTTGGTTCCGGCTGGCAATGCCGCCATGTCTTTTGAGCCTCCGAAAATTCGATCGAGCCACTTCATATCTGAAATGCCTCTCTTTCTTTAGATGATGCCGCCTGCCTTGAGGATTTTTCGGGTTAATCCAGTGATTGGCATGAGCGGAATGCGCTCGCTGGAAATCCACTTGCCTCTCGGTTTCTCAAACAGGTTCCGTCCGCTGGCCCACTTGCAATTTCGTAGGACGTGCACATTGTAATCGGTCACCGTAATGCAGTGCCGAAATGTTCGCCACCGCGCTGCCTCAGGATAATCAACCGGCGCATCGGATGATAAAGGGAGGTCCCACATTCCCGGCATCAGCGACTGCGTGTTCGAGCGCTGCACCATTCGGATCTCTCTTACACCCGTGAGATCCGCGGCAGGACCGTCACCTCCGGCGCATTCGCGTTCTTCGAGCGAACACCAAAGCTCCTTTTTGTATTGGATCGCCCGCGCACCCGTACGTGGGCGCTCGCCCCGTGTCGCGCACCATTTTCGAACGGGACATGCGGAACAATCTGGCGATCGCGGAGTGCAGACGGTCGCGCCCAATTCCATCATCGCCTGGTTGAAATTGCTGGGCTGCGATTCGTCCAAGTGCCTTTGCGCCCATTGCAGAGTCTCCTTCGCGCTCATGTCGCAACCCGCCAATCTGCCGGCAACGCGTTCGACGTTGCCGTCCACGACCGCTACCGGTTCGGAGAATGCGATGCTTGCAATTGCAGCCGCCGCATACCGTCCAATTCCGGGCAGCTCGAGCAGACCAAGGTAATTCTCCGGCAATTGACCGCTACGGTTTTGCACAACTTCAATCGAGCCCCGGTGCAACATTCGGGCGCGGCGATAGTATCCAAGCCCCGACCACGCAGAAAGCACGTCAGGCTCCGTCGCCGAAGCCAGCGTTTCAACCGTTGGGAAGCGCTCCAGAAAATCTTTGTAATGCTGCAGTACCGCAGCGACTCGGGTCTGTTGCAGCATGATCTCGCTCACCCAGATGTGATACGAATCGCGCGTTCTGCGCCAAGGCAGGTCGCGCTTATGCGATTGGTACCAGCGCAGCAGCGCGCGCCGAAAGGCTGCGATATTACGGTCGGTGAGCGGCATATGCAGCTTGGCGTTTGGCGGGCTCATCGCACCGGGAGCCCGGCGAACCGCGTTTCAGCTCCGTGTAAACCCGAAGATAGCCGGGGTGGGCGGCCAGTTTATAGCACCCCAACAGCGTTATTGCTACATCACCCGCTGATAATAAACAACTTGGTGGCTTCGTTTCGCAAAACAAACAAACAAGCATAACGTTCCAGCCCGAGACCGAGGGAAGAAATTCTAGGGCCGCATGGAGGTACGTCCTCAACTGCGTTTTTCCGATGACGTGTCGTTCGGTTTACCTCCGATACTGCCGCTAGACTTAGCCAACTCGAGTGCAAATCCGAGGAGTTTGGTAGCCTGTGCAAAGTTCCCGATATACGCATTAACCCGATGTTGATTTGCCGCCGCGTCTGGTGGCACTTCGGGATTGAATGGCTGTCCCGAAAAGGCTTCGTCGATTCTGCCGAACAGGCAGTCAATTCGCATCAATAGTTTCATGACTAAAACATCAACCAGATCTTTTTCGGTTACTCCCTGGCGCCGCAAACCATGGACGACCTCGAGAAGTGCATCCCGTGGGGATTCCTTTGAAACACTCGTAGCTTCCGTTGCGATTGAGGGTGAGGCCGGGCCTGCCGCCGATTTTTTTTCATTTGGGGGCGGTACGGTAGGATTTTTATTCATCGGCTTCTCCTTTCGACGTCGAATCGTCGAGCTCGAGGCGCTTGTCCTGAAGTTCGTGCAAAACGCCGAGGGCCTTGTAGAAGTCTCGCCGTATCGAGGCGCCGTAGCGAAGGAGCGTCTCGAGCGAACTGGTGAGTTTCGCCTCCACGACGACGTGGCCCGCCTTCTCGGTCTTCTCGTCGAGCAGAGACTCTTCATCGCCGCGACTGCGCATGCCAGTCCGCACGGTCAACTCCTGAGCCGCCCACCCGCTTTGAGTCGCGGCGAGTAGGGGCAGTTCTTGCGCATCGTTATTTTCTCTCAAGCCCTGAAAAATCGCGGCTGCGGCATTCTCGCGATTACCGACCTCCAAGAATTCCCAGGCGTAAAGCTGATGCAAACGCCACAACCCGATCGCCATCTCGGAAACGAGCGCCTGTTCCGTTGGTCCAATAGGATCGTGATGGCGTGAGAGCTCCACGGCCAGTTTGGCGAATTCGGTTTGTTCGGATTCGTCGCGGAAAAGAATCTTTTTCGCAAGCAAGGAGTGAGTGACGGCGTTGTAGCGCGTGCCTGCGGTACTGCGGGGGCCACGACTTTTTTTTCCGTTCTGGCGGTTAGCTGCGAGAACGCGTTCGGTAATGGTTTTTTTTGTCATCGTTTTTGTCCGGTCGGAAGTGTCCTCTAGCCCAGTATCCCGATCGACAACAGCAGCTGTTTCAAAATTTCAACTTATTAATTTTATGAAAGAAGACGCATCAGGTTTACAGAAATCGCTGCAGCGAGGGTTGTTGCTTTTTTCCGTAAATTCGGGAATAGGCATTCGCGTAGGACGAAGCGTTCGCCGTCGGGGCAGCCCGACCAGCAAGCCATTGGCATACCGCGGGAACTGCGCTTCTTTTATCGAGAACGGCGGTGACGGCGGAAGCGTCGTATCCTTGCTCAATCAGTTTCGACGTGCTTCCCTTGGCGCGGTAATCCCCTAGTAGCTTCTCAAAATACGGTAACCAGGCATTTACAATGGCCGCGTACCGAAACTCGGGGGCAGACATGAATCCAAAATACTTTTGTGACAGTCGCCGCAGTTCGTCCGCGCCAAGTATTTCTTCCGGCTCGCAAACATTCTCCATTTTCAGCCACCACGCCATGGTCCAGAGCTTGTCCCGACGGGTCCTAGCTTGCCTCACCGACTCTACTAGCGCGCGGTACTTTCTACTTTCCTCTAGATACGTTTTTACGCCAAGCCCCCGCTCCCGCTGAGAGGGTGCGCGGGGTACGGACGCGCGCGGCGAAAATAAGTAAGCTTTTGTACATTCCAGCTGAACTTTTTTAATATCAACCTTTGTGGAGCGGGCTGCGCTCGCCTGGCATTGCTGTCGCAGCGCCAAAATCGATAAATCTTTAGCGCAACCTCGGTCAGTATCTTTCAAGCGGACCATTTGTCCCTCATAAGCCAGAGGTAGGCGGTAGGCCGAGGCGCAGTTCCGCGGGGGTCTAGAGTCCGTGTCATTAACGTTCCAGACTTTCAGAACTGATTTAATTATGGCAACGTATCTTGCAGGTGGAACGTTGATGACAGACCGAATTCGACAATGTCACCCGTCTTTGGACCGACTTGGCCGAGGTGGCCCGCGAAAATTGCGGTGCCAGATGTCACAATCTTGCTAGCGCTCAACTCGTGCAGGAGTTGGGCACGTTCACAGAGACACATTACTAATCTTGATCCTTTGGAAATTGTAATCCTTAATGCCCGGCATTTCCAGATGGCCACACTCTCTAAGGACCTCGCGCGTTACACGCGGGGGAAATGGAGAGTGTAACTGGGCTACTGGATCCTTGGTCGGTCGATTACGGTGGAAAATGCGAGCAAGGGTGAAGTATTTAGGTTGGCTACGAGGAGCTGTGGCTTCCGAAACCAGGAAAGTGCTTGCAAACAATGTAAGGCGTGGCCATGAGCACTATTTGGGAAACTGACACACGAGCCGCTGGCCATATTCGGCCCTTAGGCCTGTTCCGTCTTTCCGGACCCGATTAATTTTCGCGGCGCGGAAGTGAAGAAGCCCGATTTCGACGTCTGAAAAGCCGGAAAACGAGTGGCAAAGCTATCCCAAGAAAATCATTTTCGATCACTGTTCTGGTTTAGGGCGCTTCCGAAATCGTAAAGCCTACTTCTTATCTGTGGTCCACGGGCCGAGCAAATTGTGAGATCGTATCCACGCTTGCCAATTCTTACTGTTAGCGAAAGTCCTATGCCGCTCGCCGGTTATCGGGGCGAACTGCGTAGTAATTTCTTCTCTTCGTTAAGAAAGTCCATGGAAGCGTCAAAGCATTTATTCGGAATGCACTTTATCGCCAACCACATCCGGCATAACAATTGCGGCCTCAAAACCTGACGCTGACCGCGAGGGCGCCTCGGGATGAGAACAACCAGGGCACCGCGTGGGAAAGCTACCCCAACATTCTGACTGGCCAGTCTCGTAATGCAATTTTGGAACGAACACCGTTAGCAAACTAAGACTCGTCGCGAGATACGAAGCGCTGGACGTATTTTGTTCCTTCCTTTTGATAGGTCGCCAATGCTCCCCAAAGAAAAGTTTCGCAGATCTGAGCAACGCTTCTGCCCTCGGATGCCGCCACAGACTCCAACTTTTTCTTGAGATCAGAGCGAACCCGAAATGTAAGTCTCGTATCCTTAACGCTCATCTTGAGCGGATTTTACCATCCGAAAGCGGATTTCTTTATTGACGAAGCTAATGCATTTATGTCATCCTATGGATGACAATGACGCACTTAAAAACGGAGGAAATCATGGCCCACCTGCGAAAACCGAGTCGAAAACCTTTCGTGGTCCCGCTACCAGGGCGAAATCTTCTCAGAGAAAACCGCAGCGCTGCGAAAAATATATTGGGAATGACTCTAACAGCACGAACTGAAGGCTTGTTAGGGAGATTAACTGAAGAGTTCAAGTTTTCTATTCTGCGAGGCGACTTACTCCTATTGGATAGCAATTGGTATGTAACCCATACCGGGCTTCTTGGCCTGGCTCGTCGCAAGAAGTGTCGCGGAATTCAAGTGGAAGCCGTCGATTCGCTGTGCGATTCCTCAGCGAACCGTTTCGTGTTGAAGGCGACGGTCTTCCCATCCAAGAATTCTAATGGTTTTGTCGGTTATGGCGATGCCGATCCATCCAACGTTTCCACATCAGTGCGTGGCGCGGAGATGCGAGTGGCGGAAACACGCGCCGTCAATCGCGCCTTGCGAAAAGCATATGCGATTGGACTCTGCTCCGTAGAGGAAATCGGGAGGGTCGCAATTCCAGCTGAGAAGATTCCTCCGCAAAGCGCAACTGAAAACTGTAAGGGAAACGGCACAGGCCCAAAGGTTCGCGACCGTCTCTGCCAACTCATCCGCCAGCACAAGCTCGATCCTGAACTAGTAAAAGCCTACGCCGTCGATTCCTGCGGCACCAAAACTCTCCGGGATGCCTCGCGCGAGCAGGTCGAAGCCTTCGTCCAGCGACTGGCCGAATGGGCGGAAAAAGATCGCAGTGCTCTCGTCTGCCAGCTCAATAGCTACTTGCCTCCAAAGCAGGAAGAGAGGATCGCATGAAGCGCCAACTCCCAGGCCTTGCCGAAACTGTCTGCGATTCTCGCCCCGAGATCCCCGACGGCATTTACCTCGTCCGTGTCGATCGCGCCCAGTTCCGCTGGCACGCCCACAAACCGTTCTACATACTTCGGCTCTCGATCGTTGAGCCCGAGAGTCTGGCCGGATTGCCGATAGTTGGCCGGCTCTATTGCACCCAAAAGGCCATGTGGAAGCTCGGCTGGTTCCTGCGGGATTTTTTCTATGATCCAGAGCTCTTCGCGCACGAGCAGATCGATGAGAAGGCTTTGCCCGGTCTCCGTGGCATCGTCAAAATCAGCCGCACCACGATCAACGGCATTTCGCTCATGAATCTCGACGGGTTCGCC
>JBBRNA010000002.1:0-349395 GCA_038230575.1 Terriglobales bacterium
CTCTTCGAATAGCTCCACCTTGCATCTCCTGTCCATCGTCCTCCCCGTCCGTTGCGCACACAGGGTAGGCCGATTGTTCGGTTAGCGGTGGGGCCAAATGTAACGATCGAAGTGGGGCCACTTCAGAGTAGCGAAATCAACAACGAACTTGTCCTCGTTGTTTGGGAGCGGTTCGTCATCTTCGATGAAACGACAGACGACCTCCTGAAGATCATCGGCTGGCATCTGTCTGGTGAAGTCGAACCATGTCTTCGAAGTGCAAATGGCTTGGTTAATTGCGGCCAGCCTCCGCGCTTCCGGTTCTGGAATAAAGACCAAATTTGTGTCGCCTCCTCCTCGCGATACAACTCCAAACACGTACGTCGATTTTGCCTTCAAAGGCTTAGCCATAGCACTCTCCGTCAGCGATGCCAAGTACGGGACACCTATTCTGCTCGTGGTATTTCTGCTTGTGGTCCTCTAGAAAGAGGGCGTGGCCGATGACGCCCAATTCTTTCGTGTTCTAGGCCGGGCGGGACGATCTACGCCAGCGTAAAGGTTGGACTCGGGAAGAAACGATTAGCAGGGGCTTCTCCGCACGCCACTGGCGACAGATCGAAGCGGTACGCCCGATAGCAGTAAAGAGACTATTACGTATCTGTCAGGTGTTCGGCGTTCCTTTCGTGCGGCTTGTGCGCGGTCTCCATCAATAACCAACGCTTCGGCCACCAATCTGCGTCTACCTACGCATTTGGTTGTGGCACCTCAAGCACAATAGCGTTCCGTCGACGTAATTCTCCACTCTCAGCCAAAAAAGCAAGAAAGTGAATGGTGCGAACGATGACCAAGCACTCTATGCCACGGCTGTTGCGGATCGTGGGAAGTTCGTCCCAATAGATAATCTCTCCGCGCTTGTACTTTTCATCCCCAAACCACAACAACTCTGCGATAGCCTCTAATTCGGTTGGTCGGTTCTTGCTGAAGCGCGTCAACTTCAGACCATCGGGCCGGGGGCTTTTTGTCACTTGACTCACTCGAGCAGCCGACTTCGATCGCTTCAGTTTGTGGCCGACCTTCGCTAGCAACGTGATGACCGCTATATACCCGAACTCGAAGAGGTATTCCATATTCTCCTCCTTGTGGCAGAATCAGTTGTTTTAGCCATAACCGGCAACCCCAAAATCGAACTCTGAAAACTAAGGATTTAGCCGTTGCGTTTCAGCGAGGTCTTTGCCACACCCTGCCGCAAGCCGCCGCACTGTCCTGACGCTGACGCCAATCTCGCGTGAGATCGTGCGCCACGAAGCACCCGAATTTCGTCGACGAGTAATTTCTTGAGCGTTTGCTACGACCCGGGGACGCCCTAGACGCCTACCCCTAGCCCTTGCTGCGGCCAGTCCAGACCGCACACGGTCACGAATGAGTTCTCGCTCAAACTCTGCGATGCTGGCGAAGATGCCGAAGACGAGCCGACCGTTCGCTGTGGACGTATCCACGCCTTCATGTAGGCTGATGAAGTCGACTCCGAGGGAACGAAACTCTTCTAGCGCATTTACAAGTTGTCGCAGGCTTCTCGCAAAGCGGTCGTAGCGATAGACAACTACGCCATCCACGAGTCGCTTCCGGCAGTCTGCTAAGAGTTTGTCTAGGGCAGGTCTACGCTCACGCGATCCGCTGACACCTTTGTCGGTGTAGGTGGCTGTGATCTCGAATCCACGACGTTCACAGTAAGTACGCAGTTCGCGTAGTTGCACCTCAGGGTCTTGCCCATGATTCAAGGTGCTCACCCGCGCATATAAAGCGACTCGTTTTGTTGTCATCTCTTCTCTCCAAGCGTCTGTTATCAAGCCAGCACCAATCCCGCATCTTGCATGCCTAGCGCGAGATCCACGCGAAGCGATGCTCAACCACCAAAGCATTCGCAAACCCACGGCGTCTGACTGAACGTTCTCGTCTATAAATTGTTTGGCTGCGACGGTTAGGGGACAAAAAAGAAAAAGAGTTCCCTCGTTTCGAACGAAAATATCTGGATTGATCTAAACAATGTTTGACGAGCCTTTCATGGATACGTGCTCCTTCAAAAAGACACGCACCCGAGAGCCGAGCAAAAGAAATGCCGCCAGCATCGGCGGCGAGTCTCGGTGGAGATTCCGTTACGAGTTTCCTCGTCACATCCAGCCTTGCGGCTGATGGCACCTTACGATCTCCTCGCAGGTTGCCGGGATCGGGTTAAACCGACCGCTCTCGTGATGCTGAGTGGATTATAAGGGGGTCGCTACAGATTTCAATGGCACGAAGGTGACTAAGCCCTAACCATCTATGTTAAGGGCAGGCTTCTTTTTGAGAGTCTACCTAAGCTATTGGCGGGATGATCGGACGAAAGAGCTTCCTAGTTTCGACCTTTGAGCGACCTGCTCCTGCTGTACGGAACAAGGAGTTTTCAGAATCGAGAAGTGTTCCGCGCAGCCGATTATGCGTCACTGCTTTTATCCGACCCATTTGTTAACAGATTGTGATTGATACGAGAGCAGTATCGACCCTTGACCTGATAGCCATTAGACGATATTCGGGCGCTGCTTACTCGGAGATAATCTTCAGCATAGCTGTCTTTAAGTCGTCCGGTATCTCAGCAGGCTTTTGTCCGGTGGCCAGCACGCGTCGTCTGGTTGAAGAGAGTTCCAGAAGGTCAGCAAGATTCGCGGTCATCGGGGCTTTTTCGTCGGAATTAATATGTCATGTTGACATCTCAACATGAAAATCAACTGTGAGAAATCAAATATTGGTTTCCCCCGCTTTACCACTCACCTACGACGCGGTATTTGACCCTCCCCGCCTTTCCGGTTACTGTGTCGTTCCCAAAAACCCAAATATCCTTCCAATTTTCCTTTTTCAACGAATATTCCACGTTGTACATCCCGGGTTGCAAAGTCACACACCGACGCCATCCTACAGAGCATTCAATTACCAACTTTTGATCGTCAATAATTACCCGAACATCAGCAGATTGGTGGGCGACCGGAACTTCTTGTGCTGGCCTACCCGGTGTGGTGGTGCAGGTCGTCGTACTGTTAACACTGGTGGTTGGCCCAACATCGTTGATGGTTCCAGACTGGTCGCAGGTTGTGCGCTGCGCCACGCCGGGGACATAAATACTTCCAAACGATGTCGTGACATCGGTACGAGCTACCTCCATCGTGCCCTTTTGACTTGAGGCGTGGGCAAACAGTTGACACAGTGACATCAGTATGCAAACCGATGTAATTTTCATGCAGCAGCCTCCGGGCGTCTGGCTTTGAAGCTGGAGCCAAAGACCGCGCACATCTCATTTCTGAAGCGAAGTATGCCGATTTCTCATCGGGAACGTAAGATTACGCTAGTAACTTCAACGCTCTTTATAGTGGGCAAGTGTCGTGGCATGATCGAGATAAGCTGGCGTGTTTGTTTGGTTCGCGCAGCTAACCCGCACGTGGTGTTTCTGCTCCCATACCCCCGCGCTCTCCAAGTCGGTTGGTCGGGGTGAGATATGCGCCGCCGACAATAGCACTTTGGTGATCTGCAGGCAATCAATCGGAGGAGGGTCGGGAGGTTTAGGCTTCCCTAGTTCAGTCCGGGGTGCGGAAGCAACTGCTGTACGGGACGGACAGATAACGAAATCGAGAAAGTCTTCCGCTGAATAACATCGGCTTTAGAACCCCGTTCAGGAGTCAATGCAGGTCCAGATTCCTAGCACTTTGGTGATCGGCTAGAAATCAAATGAAGGAGGGCCGAAGGTTTATCAAGCCCCTGCCCGTCTGCTCGATTCGGCGTTGCAGTGAACCCAACTGGAAGTTTCTTGTTGCCAGATTTTAGTAGACCAAAATGCTCAAAGATTCGGACGTAGGTCGGGGCAACGCTGTGGTGGGCTTCATCGCAAATGATTAGGTCAAAGTCGTCCGCGTTGAGTCGGAGCAACCGTGGGTTTGGGCCTCTCCTTCGATCGCTCGCGACCGATAGTCGAAACTCCCGCAATGACGACACGGTGATGTCCCCATGTTTCCTCAGACCCCATCTCGATTCCCGCTCGCAGGTTACTACTGGACTCCCAAAGTTTTGCCAGTGCGTGATCTGCAAGTTCCCGTCTGTGAACGAGAATCAGTGTGCGTCCGCAGATACCTAAGTACTGGAGACAAGCAAAGATCACTGTCTTTCCCGTACCTGTGGGCAGCGCGACCAGTTGTCGTGTGACATTTTGCCCCTACTTCTCCTTGATGATGCGCAAGGCGTCTTGTTGGTAGGGTCGGAGTTCCATAAAGAGCATTAATGCTGTGACTAAGCAGGCCGCGAACTTTGTGATCGCGAACACAGCAGGGTGTGACCAGCTTGGGCGAAAAGACCTGACGAGACATCGCAACGAGATAAGACAGTTGAGGAGATGTTACGCAGCCGATAACCGACGGATACAAGAGTGCCTTGACAGGAGGCCGCAGGTGAGGGCACAGAAGTGCTTGTCAAGGCAGACTGAAAGTTCGCCATAGTCCTCGTTCATCGCTTCTGCTTAGCGTTCCGTTCTTCGTTACGCATGCCTATCTCTTCGTCGATGTCAAAGGAGTTAATTTTAGTTCTAAAATCATGAGTCATCGTGATGCCGATCAGATGGCCGTTACACTTGATACTTATATATTTAATGCGCTGGTCAGGCTCCCTTTTCTCGTATGGAAATACCTCACAATGTTCCACCGTATTCTTCCTGGTCACGGACTGAACCATGTCGATAACCGTCTCAATAGCAGCCTGTGCTTCATCACTTGGAGGAGTCCAGTAGCGTGCGACGAAGACTAGACTGTGTTTGTCAAACTCGACGTGGCAGGTCGGCCCTCCGCCCTCATTAGAAAACGCTTTCACGCCCACTGAAGTTATCGAAGAAGTTTGTGTATAGCCGTTCGATTCTAGGAGCGTGTAAACCGCGCTCTCTGGCATTCCCAAACGTAGCTCTGCGGCACCACAAGACAATCTGTTGATACTAACAGTCTGTGCTACAGAATAGAGCCCACTCCAGATGGCCAGTAGCAATGCCCCGATAAACTTGACTTTCATAGCTTTTGACTCATCGTTTTATCCAGAGATCGTGCCTCTAGTGTGGTTCTAATGTTTCGGTCTTTCGTCAACCACCGAAGTGGTAACAAGGTGTTTGGCCGTTAACGCTCGAATCACAATCTCCGCTGCTGGCCCGTTTTGATCGGATTTGTTGTTTTTCTTGCAGAAGTCTAAGAAGAAAACGATGGCGTCCTCGGTCGTGAATCCGTCTCCATGCAGGTGGAACTTATACGTCTTGCCGTCGTTGCCTATCTGTTTGAGACTTCTCATTGAGTCCAAAACTGCTTCTACGTAGCCAATGCATTGCCCGTAAGCTGACGCCTCTTGAGTTAAAGGCGCCGTGTCGTTGGCATGCTCGAACACACTCATTGCCGTGGTACAAGTAGTTTCCAGTTCCTTCGCGGATTTCAGCGGAGCGGTCTTGCCGAAGGCAGAGGCACTTGTGAGTAAAAGAATAGCGAGGGTCAACCGGCGTTTCATTGAGTGTTCCTCGATGGGAGTACCTTCGAGGAAGGTATCGCGGAAGTTGTGGGGGCACCACGGTCCTAAAGTAATGTGGATGGAGCGGCAAGAAGCGGACCTTTAAACGTTACCCCGGTAATCTTGTGATCAGGCATTCAATGGAAGCTTAGATCACGGAGACGTTATGGAACTGCTAGGATTGGTCGTTGTTGTTGGAGTATTACTCGTTCATTACGCGCTAGTGCCACGCTTTACCGGGAAAGCTGCTGTGCGAAGAATCAGAAGCCATCGGCCTTACTTCTTCGCTGGTTGATTCTTCGGTGTCCTCGCATACTTGTATCTCGTCGCCATGTATCGCCTCGATGGTTCCTACCGCTCCTGCGTTCTTCAAGTCACCTAGATTAGATGCATTGCTCATGCCCATTGCTTTACGTTGAGATGGGCATCAGGCCAACAAAAGGCTGCCATAAACGTCAGGGCGGCTGCCTTCGTTCTCACTTAAAAGACCAGCGCCTCACGCTTTTGTTCTCCTTTGGCGCATGTCCCCGCTGTATAGAGCGAGAAGAGAAGAAACGAGAATCGTTTCTAGCATCGGCCACAAAACCCCGTCAGATGCGCCGTGCTTGCACCGTCGTCCCACTCCATCGTCCACATCAATCGTCTTCAGTTCTCCTCGTAGCTTTTCGCGATCAATGGTTTGGCTTTTTCCAGATCGGCATCTGTTCTAATCTTGATTTCTAAATCCCCGGTGCCATAGTGACCGATGTTCTCCACGTCCCGCGTAAACTCGGGTTGTAGTCCCACACTCTTGGGGTCAAGTTTTACGTAAACAAGGATGTTCTCTGTTTGGGGTCTGACTTCGACGCAGGCGAAGTTTTTGAGCCGCCGAAAAGCGATGTAGTTCTTCAGTTGCTTCGTCTGGATGTCATCCCCCATTGCCTCGATGAACGCGCGGAGCGTCTCGTATCGATCCTTCAGCGCAGGCGCACTTTGAGCGAGATACTCCACGAAGGTTTTGTAGATTTGGTTCTTTCCGTCGCCTCCACCGTCTCCATTGACTGTTTCACCTGTCGTCGCGTTTACCAGTTCCAGCAACAGGAGGGTATCTCCGTAGCGCCTGTACCGAATCAACTCTATGTTTCGGTTCATTTGCTGAACCGCGTGCTCGTCGTATTTCGTGAAGTCGCTTGCGATGCAGCACAGACGGGGTGAACTCCACTCGATTGATTCTCCGGATTGCTTTCCGAATCGTTCAATGACTAACAACTTGAACTCGGCCTTGTGATCGAGCAACCAGTTTAGATAGAAGAGTCCCTGATTGATGACGTTCTCATTTAGCGCACGCTTGTACTCGATGATGATGGGTGAACCGTTTTCGTCAATGCCAAGCGTATCAATACGTCCCTTGTGTGTTCTGCCGGTTGAGTATTCGGAAGCAAGGAAGCGGACACCCAAGAATTTGTCGAGATGCCGCTCAATTAGCGATTGGAGTGTTTTCTCTACGCTTACGGATCGAACTGCAATCTCTGTGACATCGTCCTTCTCTAGGCGAAACAGTTTCATGTCGGCCATGCATTTTTCCTTTACCCTGAAGCCTCTTCGCTCTTCGCCTCTCCTGACGATCTGCGCCTTAACGGCTGCTTTGGTACAGATTGCACCGATGCCTTTTCTGCCTTGACCCTCTCCAACAACACCGACGCAGGTTCATACTCCCGGCCCTCGCGTCGAGCCAGTTCAGCTTCGATAGTGACGAGTTCGCCACGGAATGCTTTGGCGAGGATGGATTGGGTGAGTTTGTCTGCAAAGACGGATGCTCTGTTCAAACACTCCTCTACAACATCAGCGAATCGGAGGAGAGATTCTACCTTTCTAACGACTTCATCCTGTTCTTCCAAAGGCGGTAAGGGTACGACCAGCTTCTCGATTCGAAAGAGTGCCAACTTTGGTTGTCCAGATGAAGTAATGTATTCTTCGATTTGATCCTGCGCTGGCTTAGAGTTTAAAGCATACGACAAGTATGTCTTTGTAACATTCCCCAAACCAGTAATCTTCGCCGCATTTTCCGTCAGATTGGCACCACTCAAGTGTGGTGGGACAAGACCAACTTTGCCGATAGTCCCGGCGATCGAAATGTAAAGGTCGGAGTCGCTGATCGTATAACGCTTGACTGCGCGATGTGTCGCCTCGTCAATGTATCGGAGGTCTTCAGAACAGATCGACATGTCCCGAAAGTCCGTGACGCGAATATACGGGTGGGGAGTACGCTGTGTTGCGTAAGGTATGCCCTTAGGTAGGCGTTTTCCTCCCTGAACCGTGGCGATTTCACCCACCGTCGTGACTGACCACCCCGAAGGCAACGGCTCGTCACCCCAGCGCTCACATACGACGCCATCCAAGTTGTTCGGGGGAGTTAATCGCGATCTCCAATCCTCCGTCAGCCTCCCAGAACACGCCGCCGCCAGCACTTCTTGGCGAAAGCGTTTCAGGATCGCGGGGACTCTACCCAATCTCTCTTGCGTTGCTTTGATTGAATTCAAGAGTTCGGTTAGTCTCCCCACGATCCGAATCTTCGGAAAGCGGGGGTAATGGAACTGGTGTCCGTGTGAGAAAAGACTGCGGTACACGTTTCTGGCCGACGCTGCCAGTCATCTCGTCTTCTGCAACCCTGCGATAAGACTCCTGTCGAATGAGGTGATAGATAAACTCAGGCAACGCCGCTCCAGTGGATCGGAGAACATGAAATTCGGTTGATCCGAACCCTAGCCCGTTTGTCAGATTCCTTGCGATAGCCGCCTTGCCGTTCTCCATACATGGCGTGATTTTGGCCATGATCACGTCGTTGTCACGAAAGGACGTAAACCCCTTGCGAACTTCCGCGAATGTTCTTGTCTGAGGCGCTGTGATTGCACCCTCATCCGCGTCAACCGCTGGCATCGGGACGAAAGTGACCAGAGCGTCGGCGGGTAGAAACTCCTTCGCTGCTTTAGGAGGATTAATCACGCACACGTCTTCCAGCGTCGTAGGCGACCAACCTTCTGGCAATCCTTCCGTATCCTCGCTTGCTGCTGAGGCGCTGTTCATTGTTGAGAGAATGACTTGACGAGTTTCGATTCGGACTCAGTTGAGGGGGCAGTGTCATTCTCAAGTAGCGACAACACTTTGTTCAGTTCCTCAACTGCAAACTGTAGTTCGGCAATAGCATCCGTCGCCAGTTCTTCGGGTTCGAGCACTTCCTCGCCATCGCCGAGTGAATCATCCTTGAGCCACTTCAGTCCGTCAATTTTGAAATCGCGATTCTTTACCTCATCGATGGAGAAGCTGTGCCAGCGGTCTTCCTTCGAGTCACTCGGCTTGCGCTTCGCTCTGCCGTTGGGATCGGCCCCAAAGCATTTCTCAAATTCCGCAAAGTGCTCCGATGTAAGCGGACGATCCTTCTTGGTGATGTGCGGCACATTGCTACGACTGTCGTACACCCAAACGGTCTCGGTTTTGTAACCTTTGGTGAAGAAAATCACGTTCGTCTTCGTGCCGGGACTGTATGGCGTGAAAGTGCCATTCGGAAGTCGAAGCACCGTGTGAAGATTGCAGTCTTCGGTCAGAATCTTGAAGACCTCGCCCGCGTTATCCGCAAACAGGCAATTGTCAGGCACGACTACGGCAGCACGACCTCCCGGTTTCAGGATCGTTATGACGTGCTGGATAAAATTGAGTTGCTTGTTGCTCGTGGAAATTGTGAAGTCGTCGCGGGTGGGAGCCTGATTTGCACCTCTTGTTCCGAAAGGAGGGTTCGTCATCACTACGTCGAAGCGGTCGGTGGAAGGAATGGTGTAAATCGAATCTCCGGGAGCGATGTGTGGTTCAAGTCCGTGCAGGTACAAATTCATCAGCGTCAGGCGACGAGGCCGTTCCACGAGTTCCTGTCCGAAGTAGGTTTTCGACTTCAATCGTTTTACGAGATCGCGATCTAGTGCTCCTTTCGTCTGCTCGATCAACCACTCGTACGACGAGACAATGAAACCACCCGTCCCACACGCCGGATCGCACATCGTGAACTCTTTATTATTTCGAGGATCGGGCTTCATGCAACGAACAACTGCTTTGATCAAAAGACGCGGCGTGAAATATTGACCCGCACCCTTCTTGCCCTCGCTAGCCGCTTTTTCGAGCAGTCCTTCAAATGCCGCTGCCTTGACATCGATGTCGAGCGCCGTCCACTCGGTCTCATCAATTACGCCGAGTAATTTCTTGAGATTGACCGGATTGTTGAACCGCGACTGCGCTCCAGCGAAAATATCCCCCAACAAGCCATGCTGCTTTCCCAGAGTGCGGAGGATGTCAATGTAATCGTCGCGAAGGTCTGAACCGGACTTCTTGATCAGTGTTTGCCAGTCGCAACCCTTTGGCAATTCGATGGCGCGTTCGTCGGCCATCTTCAAGAACAGGAGGTAGGTCAACTGCTCGATGTATTCGCTGTAGTCAATCCCGTCGTGGCGTAGGGTATGGCAAAAGCCCCATAGGGTCTGAACAACGTCGCTCATGATGCGATGGCCTCGTTGAGTTGTGTGATCATCTCTGGCAGTTTACCGTCAAACACACGATTGGCTCGACCCCAGCCTCCGGCGAGACTAAGGACTGGCATGGCATTGAAGTCTTCCTCCCCGATGGTCAGGTTTTCGACGAGGTGCACCTCGATTCGATCCAGCCATTGAATTTGGTCAGGGGTCAAGGGTTTGCCCGTGGTCATTTTAGCCATTGCCAGCTTTACTCGGTCGCCAGCCGTATACAACGGTTCCTGTTCGTTGGCCGCGTGCTTCACCATCGAGATGATGTCCACCAGAGCTTTGTGATAATGGATTTCGTGGGCCTTGCGGAGGTTTTCGAGGGTGAAACGCTGCGGCGCTACGGCCAGCTTTTGGCGTAGTTCGGTGAGCGCGGTGGTATTCCAATCTTTCGGGCGTTTCATAAGGATGCGGATGGCTTCTATCTCTGCCGGATTCTCGCGGACAAATTTTGCAAAGACAAATAAATAATCCTCGGGCTTGTACTCTTTGCCATCGGCCCCGCGAACAAGCCAAGCGGAAGTGACGATATCTACGGTGTCGTGGGCGACCAAGAAGGTGCGCTGACGACGAAGGTAGTTGACGAGCAAGTCTTGGAAGGTCTTATCGCGAAGAAGCGCCATGTTTTCGGTGAAGTTGGCCCTCAGTTTTCGCGGCAGATCACTCGCATACTTTGCCATGTCACCTTCTGGAATATATACGGCGAACTGTTCTCGCCCTTCACCAGACATTTCCTTGTCGATACGCTGGAGCCGTTTGACCAGCCGTCGGATGTTGTAGTCGCGGTCGCGATTGTTCCAAACATCATCGATAATCTCAACAATCGTGCGCGTCTCCCGGTCAGGCGGTTCGGCGGTAATTGCGGTCGCGGTTTTGAAGTATTCCAATAGTGTTCCGTCGAAGCAATCGAAGACGACGAAATGCGACTTATCAGGGAACTGGAAACCTTTGCGCGTGCCACGGCCAAGCATTTGCTCAAAAAGGATGCGACTCTTGACGGGCCGCAAGAAAACAATCCCCTCAAGATCAGGTATGTCCACTCCCGTGGTCAGCAAGTCTACCGTCACAACGATGCTAGGAGAGGGGCGATTGCGAAACTGGCGAATCCACTGAAGCGGCCTATCCACCCGGCCAGTAATCTTCTGCACAAATGAATCTCCGCGCCCGAACACATCCCGACCGATCTCGACCAACTGATCAGCGTGAGAGGTGTGCGGCAGATCGTTCGCAGCGAAAATCAACGTTTTCGGGGAGCGCCCATAATGTTTTTCGTGCTCTTCCGACCATTTTCTTACTTCTTGAAGAATTTTCTTGTTGGAATCGGGTGACGTAATTTCCCGTTCAATCTTAGTGCTGTCAAATTGGCGTTCGTCTTCAAGGAGGTCAAGCTGCTTTGCGCCGGATTCGGGATTCACGACGGCGACCTCTTCGCCTTCCTTCAGAAAAATCCCGTTGATACGCACGTTTGACCGGACGGCGATCACATCGTAGTCCACAAGATGACCTTCACGAACCGCCCTTTCATACTCGTAACGATAGACGATGTCTTTGAAGTACGCAGTGGTGTGTGCGGCGGGAGTGGCAGTTAGCCCGATTTGGATGGCGTCAAAGTGGTCGAGCGTCTTGCGCCAGAGACCCGCTTCTGATGACGTGTAGCCTCGGTGACATTCGTCTGCTATGACTAAATCGAAGGCATGGATCGGGATGTCCAGCTTCGTGGCATCTTCATCGAGGTCTTCATCTCCGGCGGCAAAAATGGCATCGCGACCGAAGAGATTGATCGTCATGCGTTGAATAGTGCTGACGTACACGAAGGCGTGACTTGCATTTGGGTTTGTCAGATAAGAACTCGGCAAAACTTTCGGATCGTACCTGTCTTCTTCGTCGAAGTCGCCCGTCTGAAACTTCTGGCTATAAACCTCATAGATGTTGTCAAACTTCAGTCCCGGTTCCGGCTCGAAAGAGGCGAATGCCAGAATAGCCTGTGCGGCGAGTGCCCGACGATCCACCAAAAACAGAATCCGCTTCGCCACCCCCGACTTCATCAAGCGGTAAACTTCGTTGACCATCGTGAAGGTTTTGCCTGTCCCGGTCGCCATGGCTACGAGCATTTGCCGTTTCTGTTCGGAGATAGCTTTCTCAATGGCCGCGTTCGCTTCCCGCTGATAGGGTCGAAGTCTCGGATGATCGTTCGGCGTTTGCAACATCGTTTCGCATGAAGCGTCGAAGTTTCTTTTCAGACGTTCCAGCAAGGCTTCAGGCGTGTGAAACCGCATGATGATGTGGGACCGACACAGTTCATGCCGGATGTCGTGATGCCAGATGACCTCACCATTGGTTGCGTAAAGGAAGGGAACTCGGTAGCCACGATAATTAAACGGGCTATCCGTAATGCCCTTGCAGTACCTTTCGGCCTGCGTCAAAACACTCTGAGGTCCAAGGGTCAATTTCTTGGCTTCTACGATGCCGAGAATCTTCCCGTCTGCGCAAAGGGCATAATCCGCAGGGCCGTTGATAGTTTCGAATTCCTCAATGGCACAGGAATCGTAGTTGCTGAGAGGGCTACCAGCGGAGAACGGAACGATGTGCCACCCTGCCGCTCTCAACTTTGGGTCGATGAGCCGCTTGCGGGTTAGGCGTTCCGAATTGCTTTCCGAAGGCGGCACGGCATGAGTGACGAGCAAAGCATTATACCGAGAACCATGGCTAATTCTCAGCAAAGTATCTTTGCTCCGCGAATCGGCTTATAAAATCCCGTTCACACGCAGAAAAGTGAAGTCTCCTTTCTCAATCAGGCTAAAGTAGCCGGACGTGTAGCGCTTTTGTTACCTGAACGGGGTTTTAGGGCCGATGAGGCTTGGTCAGCGAAAAGTCGACGAAATGGTAGCCTTTATACCGCCTGACCACCATCAACGTGTTGCCAATTCATCTCTAACGCACGTCCAAAGCTCTGTTTTCATCCCAATCGTCCGGTAATAGAGATACGCCCCAGATGTTTCGCGGCTCGTCCAGTTCGATGCCGCAATGCTGGGGGGTTTGGGTGTCGGTATAGACGACGCGAGCTTGAGCGTGCTTGCCCGTCAAGTAGACGCCAATCGAGATTCCCATTCCGATAGTCAAGCTAAGTTCGGTGGAGATTAACGCGCCATGAAGGTTGACGACGATGGTCTCACCATCCCCTTTTACTCCCGTGCCACCATCAACCGTAAGCACAACCCTCAGCGGGACGCGAGTGCTCCGCCGCAACTCATGTTCGATCACTTTGGTCGTCATGGTCAAAAGATACGCTCAATTGTCCGTATATCGGTAGCATCGTCCATGATTTCAATGAAACTCTTTTTATTCCCAGACTACCGTCCGCAATCATTGCAAAACCCCTTCCTGCTTTCGAGACAGACAACCTGACGCACCGCAAAATACCACGGTGACAATACAGCCGTAGTTCGGGTAATCCGCCCGGGATCATATGGCGACCAAACGCACAAATCCTGCGTGGCTTGATTGTTGCAGCGCTCCCAATTGTTGATCGCGACTGAACGGGATTTTACTCGCCGATTTTGTAGTAATAGATCGGCCCCAGAACCCCGTTTTGATGGGCAAGCTCGACAAGTCGTTCTTTCTTTGTTTGGTCGTTCGTGCCGATTATTAGGTGGCGACCGGGCGATTGCCGCACCAGCCGGGATACTCTCCCATTCGACGAATTTGCTCTGCGCCAACCTCTTGCCTCGCATCCTGCCTGAGCGTAACTGTGCCGTGACCGTCCAAAACCAGCCATGCTTTCGAGGTTAATCCATGACCTTCGGTGCGACAGAATTTGTGCGGTTGCGATTGATGCGGTTTCGGCGAAAGGCCGGGTGTCGCGTTCCGCAAATCTGCCAAACAAGCAAGAGGCCGTAGGCTCGAGCGCTGCACTCCCCATCAATTGAATAAACGTCCATCCTGCATGTGGCCCGTTCAAGATGGGAAGGCGGACGAGCCGGGCGATCGAGGATGCAGAAAGACGATTTTACTCAACCTGTCTCTCGCGAAGTTCGAGTCGGCATGCGAAGGGGCGGGAAGACCGAGCGTCGTCCCGAGTAGAAAACAGGGACGAAAAGAGTAAGCAAGGATTTCAGCCGAGCCGCTTAATCAAACCATCCAGCGCGGTCGCCACTCCGGTTTGTTGCAGCAGTCCCAGTTGTTGATCGCGACTGAACGGGATTTTACTCGCCGATTTTGTAGTCAGTGATCGGCTCCAAAACCTCGTTAGTCTGCAGCAAGGGCTCGGGACTCGTCCGCTCTCTGACGGCTCTTGGAGCCGATTGCTCGATTGCCGGAGGCCGACAAAGCGCGATGGACGTCAGTTGGATACGGAGAAAGCCCGTCGCCCTCGGAGTTAGTTGAACAAGAAAATGGTTATTTGAATCGCTCTGGTCATGTGGAATCGAGCGTAGCATCAAGGAATGAGCGAAATATCCGATTTGTTGGTCGTCGCCGACGCTTTTATGCGAAGGATGCCCGAAGACGATGACGATGAGGAGGAAGAAGAACGACACAAAGAAGATGATGAGGACGAAGACGACGGGGAAGGATATTCAGAGTGAACATCGGCAGGGTGTTCAGGTGACCCTCGCGATTCGTGAAATAGCCCATCTGACGGGGGTTTTGCAGCAGCCGATACCCTAGATAAATCGTGCCACTCCAAGGCCCATAAGCGCCATTTCCATTCGGTAACTCAGCGGCTAGATTGGCTATGAGCAGGCTTCGGGGGAAGGCTGCTCAATGACGTTCTATGACTCGAAAGAGTTGTGGAGCGTTTTTTTTGGGCGTGGCATGGCAGCGAACGGGGTTTTACTCGCCGATTTCTTGGGTGGACAGATCGGCCCCAAAACCCCCGTTTTGATGGGCAAGCTCGACAAGTCGTTCTTTCCCGGTCGTCCCAGCCGTCACCTGTAGAGTGCTATTTCAGCTTCACGAAGAGCAGAACGAAGATTGCCCATACGCCGACTGTCACCGGGAACTGAACCAATTGCGCGTCTCGCAGCGCACTTCCTCTAGGAACCAGAAACGTAAGAGCCAGCATAGCTAAAGCGGTAAGTACTCCGAGAATAAATCTTGTCTTCGCGTTCATGGTTGTGTCCCCCTGTGATCCACATCGACCTGTAACCTTTTATCCTGCGACGAGCATCATCCTCGCAAAACCGCCGGAGTGCAACCCTTCGTGCCGTAGATGACAAAGAATGGTTGGTAGCTTTGGAATTATGAATCCGGCCCAGCGTGTGGGCGACTGTTGCCATGGCAACCAAAAGAACGAAGGCCGATAAAGCGCAGCGGGAGGCCGACCAGTTGGAGAAAAAGACAGAGCGTCGTCACAGGGAAGAGTGGAGTACGGAAGGACTTCAGCCGAGCCGCTTAATCCGACGCCGAGATTGCTCAAGGAAACTTGGGACAAACTTGGGACAGAAACCCACCGAAACAGGGGCCTTTTTTAATAGTTGCGGGAGCTAAGGACAGCAGAATCAACGGGAGTTAGTACTGACCTGTCAGGCTCATAACCCAAAGGTCGCTGGTTCAAATCCAGCCCCCGCAACCAAATTCTTTCCCTTCAATCACTTCCGCTTACCCCGCAACTATACGCATAGAAAATTTCAAAAGCTTCAATGTGCTCAGTAGAACGAAAGCACAGGACTGAGCCAAGAAGGTAATTTCCCAGTTGCCTATGATCTGGGACGAAATCAACCTTCCGATTTTTAACTTGCCTGACTGAGGCCTTCCCTGAACCTGATATCCTTTCGCCCGAAAGCACCATCGCTCTCGCGGAGGTTCATGGATGCGGCGTCTCCTTCCCATCGTGGCGATCCTGATTTGGCTTGTTGCCCCGTCGCTGGAGGCACAGCAACCAAAACCTCGAACCGGGCACTACCTGTTTGCTTGGACTGGAGATCAGGCTCAGCAAGGCAAAGATTTTCTCGCCGTCATTGACGCCGATCCGTCTTCGCCGAATTATGGCCGCCTCCTCACTACTCTTCCCACTGACCAGACAAATTCGATCCCCATAGCGGCAATCTCAAAGTAGATGAGAGTTTTCGCGACACCGATGGCAAGCCCGGCTTCAACTTCGAAAATCGCGAGTGGCCGCATGGGTGGAAAGGGTCGGGATGGCCGCACGGAGCAGTGTTCTCGCGCTAAGTTGGTGGCCTCCTCATGTTGGACGTCGACTGAATTCAGGTCGCCGGCTATGCGGAGACACGCTTCGAAGCAGCAAGCGTTTCTGAGGCTCACACAACGCAGTGAGCCAGTTCGCTTCGAAACGGTATGCTCAAGAATGGTCTGTTCGTTAGTATCGGGCTCCCGCAACCGATCGATTGAATAGATTGAGCACATGCCCGACGGTGTCGTCTTGTCAGAGCGTGCCTTCAAATTCGCAGAGGCGCAGAGGCGCAAAAGCAAAGAGCGGCACTTTATATAAGTGCGGCACTTTCTAGGGGAGCGCAAATAGCCTGTGCGCAGTCGCTGTCTGGATCCTCGAGTCCGCCTTAAACATTCAGCGAGATCCAAGCCGGTGCATGATCGCTAGCGCCCTCTACCCCGCGCACCCACCGGTCAACCCCGCCATCCACGAGCTTATCCGCCAAGTTCGGTGACAGCAGAAAGTGATCGAGCCGCATGCCTTTGTCCTTCTGCCATCGTTCAAATTTGTAATCCCAGAATGTCCAGAGCGGCCCCTCCGGATGCAGCTTCCGCAACGCATCCGTCCACCCCTGCGCCAGCAAACCCGCAAAAGCCTCTCGGCTCTCCGGTTGGATCAAAGCATTCTTATCCAACGACCGCGTCGGATAAATGTCCTGCGGAGTCGGCACAACGTTATAGTCCCCGGCCAGCACCACCGGCGCTCCGCTCGCCAGGAGCTCGGCCGCGTGCCCAATAAGGCGCTCAAACCACGCCAACTTGTAATCAAATTTCGGCCCCGGCTGCGGATTCCCATTCGGAAGATAAATGGAAGTGACCAGAACTCCCTGAACCGCCGCCTCAATGTAGCGAGCCTGCCGATCTTCATTTTGCCGGCCACCATTTTGCCGACCTTCCGAGCCCGGCAAACTAGCGCAAGTCAGCACCGGAACCTGATCTCGCGCGAGAATCGCCACGCCGTTCCACGACCGCTCCCCGAGCCACACCGCTTCATACCCGGCAGCCCGAAGCGCATCCACCGGAAAAGCTTCCTGCTCCGCCTTCAGCTCTTGCAGACTAACCACGTCCGGTTCAGCTTTCGCTAACCAAGCCAGGAGGTTGTCGAGCCGCTTATTGATGTTGTTAATGTTGAAGGTGGCGACTTTCACCAAGTCCCTATCCGCCAAAGACCACGCGCGTGCCGGTCGAGGGCATGATCAGCTTCTGTGGCATCTCGCGTTGGACCGCCATCATGGTACGGAAGCCGGTGCAATGCATGGGGATCAGGTAATCCGGATTGATTTCCTTCAGTGCCCCCACCGTCTTGTCGATCATCTCATCAGGATACGGAGCCAGGTGCCACCCGCCAACTACGGCGTGCACCTTCTCGACGCCCGTGGACTTCTGGAGCTGGCGAACCGTGTTGATGATCCCCGCGTGGCCGCACGATGAGATCACGACCAGGCCGCGATTCTTCACGTTGTACGCGGTTGCGTGCTCTCCCCAGAATATGTCCTTTACCAAGTCTCCCGGTTTCGCTTCAACATTGATTGTGCCCGAAGGGAAGTGGAAGGTAGCATCGCAGCCTGAGCCGGTCGCACCCGCTTCGAGCCGGGCAGCAGGCGGGGACATCTCGAAATCGGTTATGCGCGGGATGTGGCCTGAAGTCGTCGCGTGGCCGACGACTGTGGTCGGTTCCTCCGCGAGCGCGACCTTCAGCCCGCGCGCTTCGAGTTCATCGCGCTTAAGCTCACCATAGTCGAGCTTTTTCCCGTCCCCTTGCACGACCCAGCGATGGCAGAACGTATCGTGGCCCCCGGCATAAAGTGTGAGCCCCGGTTTGCCGCGACCTTGCAGGCTCCGCGCCATATCGAGCAGCCCTCCGTAATGGTCCACATGACCATGGCTGATGATCAGGGCGTCGGCCTGGGCGGGGTCGACTTTCAGTCCCTGATAATTGTTAGTCAGTGTGCGTGGCGTGAGCGCGAAATCGAGAAGGATTTGCTTTTCCTCCGCTCCTCGAAAAGAATGCAAGTGAAACGCCAGGCCATGTTCCGACAACAGCGATACCTCTGACCCGTAGGGGAAGGGCAACGTACTCCGGGTGACGGCGAGGTTGCCAATCTTCCCGCCCTTGGCGAAGACGTCGTAAATATTGTCCACCAGGTTGGTCAGCACCAGCCCGTCGACGGTCGGGATTTCCTTCGGAGCAGCCATGACGCTTCCATAGCGGCCCGTACCGCCCAGCAAGATCGTCCCGCCTGCCACCGCTCCGAGCTTCAGAAATTCGCGCCGCTGCATACTAGACTTCCTTTTATTTTCAGTGATGGAAGCGCTCAGGAAGATCGCTCACCAAAATGAATTGACACATGTTCTGCTTGCTCCGGTCGAAAGTCAATCGCAAGTGCAGAGAGCGCGTTTCATCGCTGAGACACTCCAAGATATAAAAAAATCAGTTAGCGTCGCAGATCAACTCCAGTGAACGCGGATATTACGGTGTTTTCTATCGGCGTTCATCCGCGTTCAATATTCGTGGGGGCACGAGCGACCGTAGTCTATGCAATGCCGCGGGAGTATCGCGAGTGGTAAGTATCGTAGGCACGACCAAGTCGATCTCAACCGCAACCATATCAGTTGGGTGGCGGCGACGATAATTTTGCATCAGGCCAACCCACCTTCCCAGTGCCCTCTAATGAGCCTGCATTCATTGACTTCCCCCTCTCGCATCTCTAACATGGCAACCTGACCACTTGCGCCATCCATGATCGACCAGATCATTTCTCATTACCGCGTTATCGAAAAACTCGGCGGTGGCGGCATGGGCGTCGTCTATAAAGCGGAAGACTTAAAACTGCATCGCTTTGTCGCTCTCAAGTTCCTGCCCGACGAGGTCGCCAAAGACCCCCAGGCTCTGGCCCGCTTTCAGCGTGAAGCCCAGGCGGCATCGGCTCTCAACCATCCCAACATCTGCACCATTTACGAAATCGACGAACAGAACGGCCAGACCTTCATTGCCATGGAGTTTCTCGATGGCATGACGCTCAAGCATCGCATCTCCGGGCGTCCGCTCGACAACGAGTCAACTCTTTCTCTCGCCATTGAGATTGCCGACGCCCTCGATGCGGCGCATGCCGAGAGCATCGTCCACCGCGACATCAAGCCCGCCAACATCTTTGTCACCAAACGCGGGCGTGCCAAAATTCTTGATTTCGGTCTCGCCAAGATCACACTCGGGGGCAATCTTTCGAAGAACACGGCGGTTTTGAACACCCAGACCATGGATGAACAGCACCTCACCAGTCCCGGAATGACAATCGGCACCGTCGCTTATATGTCGCCCGAGCAGGCCCGAGCCAAAGAACTCGATGCCCGCACCGACCTGTTTTCTTTCGGAGCGGTCCTCTATGAGATGGCGACCGGGCAACTTCCTTTTCATGGCGAAAGCTCAGCCGTCATTTTCAATGCGATTCTGGAGCGCGACCCGGTTCCCGCGATCCGCCTCAACCGAGACCTTCCCCCGAAACTCGAAGACATCATCAACAAGGCGATCGAGAAGGACAGAAATCTGCGCTATCAGAGCGCGAGGGAGATAAGAGGCGACCTGCAACGCCTGAAGCGCGACTCCGAAGCACGCCGCGGCGCATCTTCAGGTTCAAGCCCAGCATCTGTCGTGCGTGATAGCGAGCGGGAAAACGTGCGTGAAAGCCTTTCGGGAAGCGCGCAGGGAAGCGTACAGCAAAGCGACCATCTCGCCGCCCAACTCCCCTCGTCGCCCTCAGGATCTTCTCCCGCGCTTGCGCGACCCGTATCCTCCAGCGCAGTGAACGCGGCGGGCGCTCCCGCGGCCAGCGGGAAACTCTGGAAAATTTTGCTTCCCGCATTCGGGTTACTGGCCGCGCTTGCCCTTGGGGGAGCCTACTTCTTTCACTTTCGCCCGTCGGCGCCCACAACAACTGCACGCCTCAATGAGAAGGATACGGTTGTGCTGGCCGACTTTACCAACTCCACCGGCGACCCCGTCTTCGACGACGCTTTGAAACAGGCACTGGGCGTCCAACTCGGGCAATCTCCCTTTATCAATATCCTCTTTGATCGCAGAGTGGAAGAAACGTTGCGTCTGATGGGCCGCCCGACCAACGAACGCATCACGCGCGATGTGGCGCGAGAACTCTGCATTCGCACCGGCAGTAAGGCGATCGTTTTGGGTTCCATTTCAAACCTGGGCGGCCAGTACGTGATTGGCGTAGACACGGTCGGTTGCAGCAGTGGAGATACCCTCGCCAAGGAACAGGAAGAGGCAGCGAACAAGGTCGACGTGCTGAAGGCGCTGGGGAAAGCGGTCGCCAGCCTGCGAGCCAGCCTGGGAGAATCACTAGCCACGGTGCAGAAGTTCGATGTGCCAGTGGAGGCCACAACACCATCTCTTGAAGCCCTCAAGGCTTATAGCATGGGCATAACGACTGGGCGCACCAAGGGAGATGCCGAAGCTATTCCTTTCATGAAGAGGGCCATCGAACTCGATCCTAACTTCGCCATGGCCTACGTCGGGCTAGCCGTCGAGTATTCAAATCTCGGACGCGTCAGCCTGGCAGCGGAGAATGCCAAAAAATCCTATGACTTGCGCGAGCGCGTGAGCGAGCGCGAGCGCTACCGCATCTCCGCCTTCTACTTCGACAAAGTCACCGGCGAAATTGAAAAGGCCACCGAAGCCTACGAGCTCTGGGCAAAAAGCTACCCGAAAGATATGGTGCCTCACTCAAATCTGGGGGTCATCTATTCCGCCTTGGGTCAGTTCGACAAAGCGATTGCCGAAAGTGAAATACAGCAGCGGCTGGAACCTACTCTCAGCGGCTATGGGAACCTGGCGTCCACATACATCAGCGTCGATCGGTACAAGGATGCCCGCAAGACAATCGACGACGCACACCAGCATAACTTCGACGGCCTCGCCATTCGCGCGAGTCTTTACGCTCTGGCATTTCTATCTGGGAGTAACGCAGAAGATAATGCTGAAATGGAGCGGCAAGTCGCTTGGGCGGCTGGTCGCCCCGGCGAAGAAGACCAGATGCTAAACATTCACGCTGATACCCAAGCCTACTATGGCCGCCTGCAGAAAGCGCGTGACCTCGCCCGGCGTGCCACGGATTCCGCCGTGCGGGCAGACGCAAAGGAAACCGGCGCCCAATGGCTTGCTTTTCAAGGCCTCCGCGAAGCTGAATTCGGCAACGTCTCCGGCGCCCGGCAAGCTGTGACCCGCGCCTTGGCGCTCGCTCCCGGGCGCGATGTCAAAGTCCTCGCTGCGTTGGCGCTGGCGCGTTCGGGCGAAATTGCTCAATCGAAAACTATTTTCGAAGGGCTCGAAAAATCCGAAGGTGCTAACACTTATCTGAAAGTTTATTGGTTTCCCGTCCTCGATGCATCCATCGCTCTGGCACAACAGGCTCCCGACCGCGCGACCGTCGCTCTCGAACCCTCGCTCCCCTACGAATTCGGAGCTCCTCCTCCCGGAACCACCCTGTACCCCGCATACCTTCGCGGTATCGCTTACCTTGATCAAAAAAACGGTCCGTCGGCAGTTGCGGAATTCCAGAAGTTTCTCGATCATCCCGGAGTCGTGCAGAATTTCCTGCTGGCCTCGCTCGCCCATCTCCAACTCGGCCGCGCCTACGTCATCTCCGGCGACACCACCAAAGCCAAAGCCGCCTATAAACATTTCTTCACCCTCTGGAAAGACGCCGACTCCGACATCCCCATCCTGAAAGAAGCCAAAGCCGAGTACGGGAAGTTACAGTAAGAGGTTACAGCCCATCCGCCCTCATTGTTCCTGGGGGACCAATAGATTCGCCCTAGAAGGACGAGCGGGCAAGGTCGACAACATGCGAAAAGGTTTCACCAGAGAACCGCAACGAGACGAGCCCGCACCCCTCGTCAAGAACTACATCACCCGGAGCGGCCTCGAGCGCCTCAAAGATGAGCACCGTTTTCTGCTCACCCGCGAACGCCCCGCCGTCACCGAAGTCGTGGCCTGGGCCGCCAGCAACGGAGACCGCAGTGACAACGCCGACTACCGCTACGGTAAGCGCCGCTTGCGCCAGATCGATGGACGCATTCGCTTTCTCACCAAGCGCATCGAAGCCGCCGAAGTTGTCGACCCCGAAGCTCCAAGATCGGGCCAGGCCGCAACCAAAGCATTCTTCGGAGCGACCGTGCGCTACGCCAACGCCGCCGGAGCAGAGCGAGTGGTCAGCATCGTAGGCACCGACGAAGTCGATCTCGACCGCAACCACATCAGTTGGGTCTCTCCTCTAGGCCGCGCCTTGCTGAAATCAACCGCCGGAGACACCATAGTCCTCCAAGTCCCAGGCGGCACCCAAGACCTGACCGTGCTCGAAGTCCGTTACGAGCGCATAGACGTAGAACCCTTCCGCGAACCAGCCGGATCCGAATCCTCAGCCAAGGGACTTCCTCGCCGCCGCTAATCCGCCTGACGAGGGTAGCGAGGCGGCACAGGAGAATGACGGCGCGTATCCTGCCGATTTGCTCCCCAGGCGTAAACTTCCCTCATGAGTCCAGACGTCTCCGAACTACTGAAAAAGGCCTTGGCTCTCCCGCCGGAAGCCCGCGCCGCCTTGGCCGGATCGCTGCTCGAAAGTCTCGACGATGAACCTGCCGACGAAGGTGTCGAAGCCGCATGGAGTTAAGAAATCAAACGCCGGATAGAGGAAATCGACTCTGGCAAAGTCCAAATGATTCCGTACGAGGAAGTGCGCCGCCGCCTGGCCCTCCTCTTGTCCGATGCTGGTAAGTAAGCCGTATCGGACGGGTGGCACCCATTTGCGGCGGGCAGCAAAAAGTTTTGCTTTGGCTTATGTGGGGCGGAGAAACAACCGGCGGGTGCCCCACATTTCGCGGGTTTCGAAATATGGGAACCACGAACGTCGGCGTGCGGGAGATTTCGTTTTCGTCGCCGATCATCCCGCAAATTAAAAGTTCGCGAGCAGGCGCATAAGTCAACCCCTCCGATGGGGCGCATCCCTAGTTTGCTTCGCCGCCAACCGGATCGACATCAAGCCCTACACTACCGCGAGAGATCCAAGCCGCCCGCCCGCTAGTGGGGCCGAACAGTCAACGCTGCTCCTCCGAACAATATCCTCCTAATTCCTCATCAGCGACGCCTAGGCTCAGGCTAAAATGGGCCGCCTTGACAATCATGGTCCCCGGCGACTCCACGAATGACTCGAAGCTTTCACGGAATCTAATCGGAGTTTTGGTTCTCCTCTGGCTTTCCGTCTTCCTCAACTACATCGACCGCAGCAACCTTTCTATTGCGGCACCACAATTGAAGAACGAATTAGGACTGTCCGCAACTCAGCTCGGAGTGCTACTCTCCGCCTTCTTCTGGACCTACGCATCCTTACAGATTCCCGCGGGCTGGCTCGTCGACCATCTGGAAGTGAAGTGGGTCTTTGCGGCCGGCTTTTTGACCTGGTCAGCGGCAACCGCGGTAACCGGAGCCCTGCACAGCTTTTCCGCCCTCCTCGCCGTCCGTATCATCCTCGGCATCGGGGAATCCGTGGCCTACCCCTCGTATTCGAAGATCATCGCCAACCATTTCCCCCTGGCACGCAGAGGGCTGGCAAATTCGATTGTGGCATCGGGTCTGTGTTTTGGTCCGAGCTTCGGACTGCTGGTCGGCGGCACATTGATGGGAAGATTTGGCTGGCGTCCTTTCTTCGTGACGCTAGGTTTGGCAAGTTTGTTGTGGATCGGCCCTTGGTCGTTATGGATGCCGCGAGTAAGGTTGCACCCCGCTGATAAGAACAAGAAAGTTACGGGGCTGCGAGAAATCGTTGCGCGCCGGGCCTGGGTCGCGACGGCTCTCGGTTTGTTTTGCGGCAACTACGTCAATTACTTCTTGCTCACATGGCTTCCGTTTTATCTGGTGCGTGGCCGCGGATTCTCCATGAACGCGATGGCCGAAGTCGGCGGGGCGACGATGTTGACCGCCGCCCTCTCCGCGATCGCAAGCGGCAAGCTTTCCGACCGCTGGATCCGCGCCGGTGCCACAACAACGCGGGTTCGCACAGGATTTATGGTGTCCGCAAATCTCCTCACCGGAACGTTTCTCATAGCCTCGGTAGTTGCTCCTCGAGATATCTCAGTAGGATTGCTGATGCTCGCGGGCACGGGGTTTGGCATGGCAAGCGCCAATATCTGGGCCATCACCCAGACGCTAGCAGGACCAAAGGTTGCCGGGCGCTGGGCAGGTTCGCAGAATTTCGTCGGCAACCTCTCCGGAGCACTCGCCCCAGCACTTACCGGAATTCTGGTGGACCGTACTGGACATTTCTTGTGGCCATTCCTGATTGCCGGAGCGGTCGCGTTGTCCGGCGCAGCAGTGTGGGCGTTTCTGTTAGGCCCGATTGAACCAGTGATATGGAAGATCTCTATAAGCAGTCCCGAACAGCACGCCTTTGACGATTCGAGACCGAGTTCAGCCTTGTCTCAAGATTAGGGAAGCGAGGATAGTAAGAGAGCGGTAGAAGTACGCAGGGTGATAAATATCGCGAATTAGGAATCGCAAATTTTCTGTGATTCTCCTGTGCCTCATTCTTTTTCCCCGCTTCTTCCGGTTCCGCATCTTCGTTCCAAAAACGGCGCCCAGTGCGATGAATGAAAACATCCAGCGTCGGTTTGCTCACGCAAAGCGATTGAATTTCTCCCGAAAAAGCCTCGACCACATCTCACACGGACGAAAATGGCGGGTGGCCGCATTTGCGGCGGGCAGCAAAAGGTTTTGTTTTGGTTTCCGCGGCCGGAGAAACAACTGACGGGTGCCCCACATTTCGCAGATTTCGAAATGTGGGAACTACGAATGTCGGCGCGCGGAGATTCCGTTTTCGTCGCGGATCATCCCCCAAAAATAAAAGTCCCCTGAGCAGGCGGCATAACATCTCGCTCCGGCGCAGCGTCCCGAGCGCGGGAACTGGGTCAATTGCTCGACAGCAGTGAAGACTTGAGAGATGGTCAGGCCTGCGTAGTGCTCAGAATCTTTGGCGATGTATGCGTGGATAGCGTCAAGATCGCCCAGCGATTGTGGCGACCATAGAATGCGCATTACAGTCCAAAGCGATGTTTGGCCTGATCGTGCGGAATGCCCTGGGAGCCATCAAGCTCGGCCAATCCGGTTTCGACTTTGGCCAAAAATACAAGCCGCTCAATAGCATCGTCGATGGTGGCATTTGGCGGCATCGCCCAGAGAGCCTCGATAATGCGGTCGCGGGTAAATGACTCCAGCATGGCTCGATTGTAAACACATTTCACAGTAGGCGGAACTACACACGTAACTGCCAATACCCACTTGGCCAAGACCGAGTTAATGGGCCCCCGCCGGGCGGTGCAGAACGCCCTACCTGCGCTGGAAGTGCGTTACGGGAGCCTTCCCGTGGAACCGTTCCGTGAACCAGCCGGAATCCGAGTACTCGGCAAATGGACTCCTTCGCGCGATTTGCTCTCCCGGCGTAAAATATTCTCATGAATCCAGACGTTTCCGAACTCTTGAAAAAGGCCTTGGCTCTCCCACCGGAAGCCCGCGCTGCTTTGGCCGGATCGCTGCTGGAAAGTCTCGACGAAACCGTTGACCCATCGGTCGAAGAAGCTTGGAAACTCGAAGTTGCCAGACGCATCGAGGAACTGGATTCCGGCAAAGTAAAACCAATTCCTTGGGCAGAGGCGCGGCGCCAGATTACCGCCCTCCTTAATGGCCGCTAAATCTCTGGACATTCACCCCTCCGCACTTGCGGAACTCAAGTCTTCCATCAGTTGGTATCTGGAACAAAATGAAGCCACCGCCGATAAGTTTGTGGAAGAGATAGATCGCGCGATTGACCTCGTACTTAGCGTCACCCCGAGTTGGCCAACTGATGACCTCGACACCAGGAAGTTTGTTCTCCGCCGTTTTCCCTATGCTGGGATTACCACGAGAGGGAATCCGTGGTTGGAATCTTGGCTATCGCCCACGGACACCGGCAGCCTGGATATTGGAAGGACCGGGTTTAACATTCTTATTAAAGATTGGGAACGTCCCGTCTGTCCCCGTTTTATCTACAAAGATTATGTCCCGAGGGCTGATTAGATAACCGTGTCGGCTCCGAGGCCGCGGATTTTAGAACGGGATAAAAGCGTCCGCTTCTCTCAAAACGCCGCCCAACTAGGCTCAAAAACCCTGAGCCTTTCACGCGTGCGACCGAGGCTCGGTGAACGGCCCGCAGCCGCATCGCGATCCCACCGATTGCGCACAAAATCCCCAAGGCAGCCGTTGTAGTCCGGACCTTGAACTGCGGTACTCCCCTGACGCGGGACGATGGACTCCCGCAAAGAGCGCCTTCGTGATCCCCGAGCCAAGTTCACGAGGGACTGCTTTGGGTCAAGGACTTGGTCGGGTTGCTCGGGTACTCGGACTGCACTAATGCCCAGAAAATCGGCGAGGCCATCTCGATCCGCAAGAAGCCAGGATTCGACTTCCCTGACGGCGACTCTGAAAATCAGATTTGCATCTGGTTCTAAATCCAGCCAAGATTCAATCAGATTAGCGGGGCAAAGATCCGTATCAAGATCGGTGAGCAGAAGGATGGGAGTCCCCGCTGCGGCGGCGGCGTTCCAGTTATTCGCTCTATTTTTCAAATACCCAAATCCCCCTCGCCCAAATACGATTCCGATGGCGTAGTCTCTGCCAGTGTCAAGAAGCAACCTGCGAACGACCGATTCGCTTAAATCATCTTCGACCGCCAGATGAACTGGAATTGGGCTCATTCTAGATTCAAAGAAAGTTGCTCGATATTTGGCGGGGCAGTTCTTGGCAAAGCGACTTCGGCAATACTTAAACCTGATGAGAGAAGTTTGCGAATATCAGCGCTTTTTGATGCCACGGTTGCAATGGTCCCCTCGTTGTTTGGTTCCAGCATCACGAGCTCTTCTCCCCCAATTCCTTTATCTTGGAGCATTTCCCAACTGTGAGTACTTACGAAAATCTGCCGCCTGCGTTTTCGCTGCATCCTGTAGAACAAGGCGGGCAGTTTCTTGACGATCGCAGTATGAAGGGACAGTTCCGGCTCCTCTAGCAAAAGCGGGGCATCCCCATCTAACAGCGTCCAAAAAAGGCCAATCAGCCGCAGAGTTCCGTCGGAAAATTGATCTTCTCGTTGGAGGCCGGCACCAGGCCTCCAGTGTGTATAGGTTGCCTCAAGGTGAGGGATTCCAGTTCGGTCCTTGACATAGGAAAGATTGACAAGCTGAGGCACAGCAAGGCGAAGGGCTTCTTCAATCTTTCTCAGTCTGGAGCGTCTCGTACTCTCTGGTGTGCGGGCGACTAACTCGAGGAAATTCTTTCCAAAAGGATCTTCTGCTAATCCTGGCCCTTTGAAGGCCTCCGGGTGTTTGAGAAGCTGAGGCACAAGATGCAGGTATCGAATGGAATCAAAAAGACGAGAAATCTCTCGAAAGTCCGAGTTGGCATTGATCTGCTCCAAGGACGTTTGCGTCAAACGAACCTCATCTTTCGTGTCTTCCTCGGTAGGCCTATCAAGTATCTGTTGGGAGCCCCGCCACACGCGCTCGTAACGCAAAATCGGCTGCCTGTATCCGCGCACCTGTTGAGTGAAGCCAACGGTGTAGCGCCAAGTTTGGCTATCGGGTCCGTTCTTTAATTCCACGTCGATCTCAACTGCCGGTTCCTTACGCGCCGCTAGGCAACGAATCTTGGAAACACCGCCGCGTTGAACAATGGCCTGCTGCAAGCCTCCTCCGGGCTTCGCGATATCTTTTAGAAAGCGTAGGGCATCAAGCAGATTTGATTTACCGGACGCATTGGGGCCGACGATGAAGACACGATCCGTCAAATCGATATCTATTTGTCGGAAATTTCGCCAATTTTTAAGGCTCAGTCGGGAGATGATCATCGTGGTAAATTCTAAACGTTTTCCTCCAGGCCGAGCCAATAACTTCTTTGGCATCGCCTGATCACGTCTGCGCTCAACCCGCCAAAGACACAGATAGGGGCGGGTGGCCCATTTCTCTTGTCCTCATAATAAATCGGGGTGAACCATTTCTTGCGTTTTTCGCAAGGGTGGGCACGATGCTGCCGATATTACGCGTTAGTTATTTGAACAAATAGTTATTTGAGCAAATAATGGCTTCGCTCGCGAAAGGTAAACTTCCCGAACGAATGTGGAGGGAAAGTCAGAATCCTACGCTACGATCCGATGATGCTGGCGAGATCAAAAGCGAAGGGTGGCCACCCGCCCAATTTCCGCCGCAGATGCCATCGCTTACACTCAAACCACATGCTCAACCGGGGATATGCCTATACCACAGTCATCAGCAGCAAATATCATGGGCGAACCCCGCTCTCCCACTTGGCGAGCCTTTATCCACACTCAGCCCCACAAGCCTGGCAACAAAAACTGGACAACCGCGAAGTCACCGTCAACGGCGTCACCGCCACCGGAAGCGAATCGCTTACTTCGGGCCAAACCCTTGTCTGGAACCGTCCACCTTGGATCGAACCAGACTCTCCTCAACACTTCGAAGTCTTGTTTGATGACCCGCATCTCTTGGCCGTCAACAAACCTGGCGGGCTGCCCACCCTCCCCGGCGGAGGCTTCATGGAAAACACACTCCTGCGCCTGGTGCAAAAACAAACGCCCAACGCCAATCCTGTGCACCGCTTGGGACGAGCCACTAGCGGCATCGTCCTCTTCGCCAAAACACCGCAGGCGGCCTCTCAACTATTCGCCGACTGGAACACACCCAGAATTCAAAAAATCTACCGGGCGCTGGCTCAAGGCATGGCACAGCACGACGCCTACGAAATTCTCACTCCCATCGGACTCGTACCGCACCCGCGCATCGGTTCCGTGTGGGCCGCCAGCTCAAGTGGCAAACCATCAAAGTCATTGGCGAAGGTGATTGCCCGCACGACAACCGAACGAACGACCAGCGAGCAAACGACCAGCCCACGAACGCCCAGCGCGAGCACTGCAAGCACCACAACCTTTGAAGTGAGCCTGAAGTCAGGACGCCCTCATCAAATCCGAATCCATCTGGCATCCATCGGACATCCCCTCGTAGGCGATCCTCTCTACGGCCCCACCGGCCAGCCTCTGGAAAATCTCCCCGGCCTCCCCGGCGATGGAGGCTATTTCCTGCACGCCCAATTTCTAAATTTCCCCCACCCCATCACCGGAAAACAAATCAATCTAGAAGCACCTCTGCCGAAAGGATTCTCATAGCGCCGTCCGCTTCTTGCCCTCCATCATCACTCGTCTCAAGATTCGATTAATCCGCGTCTGGTACCCCGGACCTTTGGATTTGAACCAGTCCAACACTTCCGCATCCACCCGCAACGAAATCCTAAGTTTGCGCGGACGGTTCCAGCGCGCCTCCCCAACCTTTCCCTGATCGGCCAGCGACAACAGGTCGTCCTCGATCGATGCCCGCAGCCGACCGACTCTCCCCGGCCGTACTTTTCGTCGCTTTGTTTGCTTAGCTTTGATAGTCATGACGGAATTGTATATCCCCGACTGTGATGACGATGTATTCCACGTGAAACATTCGGCGCCTCGCCGCGATGTTCCCGCACACGCGCTGAAGCCGATTTATGTTTTTGGAAACCATGGAAGGAGCATGCTTGTCCTCCTCTTGTAATCCGCAAACGCAGGGTTTTCGGACATCTTCTTTTCGAGCATGGGGACGCCCGAAACTTTTAGGATCAAGAAGGTGATGGTTGCAGACCCGATCAATCCCAGCCAGCCACCTTTGATGGCAAGTGCGACCACCGAAATACCCCACCATTGGACGATCTCGCCGAAATAATTGGGGTGACGCGTGTATCGCCACAAACCACTTTGCATGATCTTGCCCCGGTTGCCAGGGTCTTTTGCAAATCTCGCGAGCTCCGCATCGCCGATCGATTCAAAAAGGAACCCAAACAGCCAGACACAAACTCCCGTCCAATCGAGAACGCCGAGATTTCCCGCTTCGCTTCGGTTGATCATCATCACGGGCAACGAAATGATAAAGAGGAGCAATCCCTGAAGCAGATAAACTTGAAGGTAAGAGCGCGCATAAAACCACTCGCCCCACTCACGCCTCCAGGCCAAATAACGGTAGTCCTCAGCCTTGCCTCGATTTCGGGTGTAGATGTGCCATGCCAGCCGCACACCCCAGATCGTCACCAGAATATTTACTAGTAACCCGCGCGTCCCCCGCACCTCCGAGAGAAAGAAAGATGCCCACGCTAACAGAACGAAACCCAGTCCCCAAGCCACATCGGCGACGTCATTTCGTTTTCTAATAAGCGAAATGACGAACCACATGCTCATGTACAACCAGAGCAACAGTGCCAGAGATGGGAAGTAGTTCATAACCCGATTTTGGAAGCAATGAGGTAAGTCGCCGCCGACACGGAAGCGCCCAGTATCGTGCCCCAGGTCAAATCGACGACCGTCAGCGCGAGCGGCCAGTCCTTGATCGTTGCCAGATTCGTCAGATCGTAGGTCGCATAGCTGATGAAACCAAACAGTGCTCCGAGCGAAAGCGCGCGTACCCACGAGTCTTTCTCAACCGACGGAGCAATCACAAAGACGACCAGGCCCACAACGAAGAGCAGATAAAACAAGATTGCGGCCACCCAATTGACGTTCGTCTTCATCAGGAAGCCGATTTGCTTGAGATAGAAATTCTTGGCCAACACTCCGAGCCATACCATGTCGAGCGCGAAGAAAATTGGCAGGGCAATAAAATAAAGTTTTACGAACATAACGTCACCTCATAGTGATACATGCGGCGCGTGAGCACCGGAGAAGTTGCAAATTGTGGTTACGCACTTTCGACTCCTCGCCGTCTTTGCGCCAGGGACGCCGCTTTGCGAACGAAATAAGCTAGCAGGAAATACAGAACGAAGATCATGACTGGCCCCACAAGCAGCCATGCCGATATTGCGTGTAGGGAAGTGACCCATAAGGAAGCGATGGCGTGCGCCGGGTTTTCCCGCACCATGGCCAGAATTTGTCCGAGAGAGAGTTGCAGCGGCTGCGCTCTAAAAAGATATTCGCCGGCCCGGATAAAAGGCACAAAAAGCGCGAGCTGTAACGGATACACGATGTAATTCACCACCTGGATCGCGGGCAGGTTCAACCGGAAAACCAGAGCCGCGGCAGCACAGAGAAGAGTAGTCGCGCCCAAGACTGGAAATACACCCAACACAATTCCCATCGCCAGACTCAGCGCAATCTTCTCGGGCGTAACACCTTGCGTCAGCAAATCGAGCACGGGTTGCACCAGACGGCGATGAATAAATCCCTGTCTCACGAACTCAGAACCGTGTCTCACGAACTCAAAACCGTGCACCGATTGCCGCCAGTTCTCGTTCCAGAGCTGAAAAATCATGCAGGACGAGCCATCGAGGCCCATGTGCAACGTGGTCCAGAAAAACTTCAGGCGCTCCGCCAAGCCACAAGGCGGTCGATTTGGGCGCCTTGCCTGCAATGTAAAGGAGGTCGTCGCCAAATTGTGCCCCGGGCGTCTTGCTTATGCTCAACAGCAGTGCGCTTGCGCCGCTCTTGCGCGCCGCCAGCGCAATGTCCTGTCGCGGCAGTTCCGTCCCAAGATGAATGACGCCCAGTCCGCCCGCCGCCGTCAGCATCGCTGCCGCCAGGTTCGGAAACCCGTGTTGTTCGCCGAGGGGAGTCGCGAACATCACTCGCGCGGGAGGATTCGAAGATGTATATGTCCTGATGAAAGATGTCAGGAGCGCACTTAAAAGGGAAGTCAACATGTGCTCTTGCGCGATACTGCACTTACCTTGATGCCAACGCTCCCCGATAGCACGCATCAACGGCAGCGCTACATCATGCACCAGGTTTCTTGGACTCGCAATCGCCGTTGCGACCTGGTTCAGAGCACGATCAGCTTGCGAGTAGTCGAAGCGCTCGATCGCGCGCATCACGGGCGCGAGGAAATCCTCTGAAAGCTGGTTTCGCATCGCCGGATCGCTTTGAACAAGCGTCGTGCCGTTGTCCAACAATTGCCGCAGCACCTTGTCTTGCACCTTGGCAACTTGTCCAATGGCGTGGCCGCCTTCAACCGCTTGCCGCAGCAATTGCAATCGCTTGACTTGAATCTCGGTATAAAGACGGCCGCGCGCTGAGCGCTTGGGCGTGACGGCCTGATAGCGGCGCTCCCATGCGCGCAAGGTGTCGAGCGGAATTCCAGTCAACTTGGAAACCGCGCTGATCGGATAGATGGCCGCCATCAAAGTCAGCCTACATTTCGTTGCCAGAGCTGTCAATCATTTGTCATGGGCAAGCGATTGACAGATCGCCATTTCAGCAGTAGAAATAAGGTAGGTCAATCCGGTACGTTACTGCCTACGTACCCTCAGTAGCAATCCGAGAGGCGAACCGTTTCTTGATTAACAGTCTCCGCACTTACCGTTTGGGAACAGTTATCCCGTTCGTGCTCCTGCATGTGGCGGCGCTTGCCATCTTTCTACTACCTTTCCGTTGGTCTCTGGTAGGTCTTATGGCAGCCCTGTACGCCGTGCGAATGTTTGCTATCACCGCCGGGTATCACCGCTACTTCAGTCATCGCACCTACAAGTTGGATCGCGTCTGGCAATTTGTGATCGCGTTCATTGCCGAAACCTCGGGACAGAAAGGGGTTCTGTGGTGGGCGGCGCATCACCGAGTCCATCATCGTAAGGCCGATCATGAAGGCGACATTCACTCTCCCGGCTTGCGGGGCTTCTGGTGGGCGCATGTCGGATGGGTGCTTTCAAACGAATTCGACGATTACGATCCGCGGCTTATTCAAGATTTCGGAAAATACCCCGAACTTCGTTGGCTTGATAAACACTATTGCGTGCCTCCGGCGCTGCTTGGCGGTGCGATTCTACTGCTGGGCGGTTTTGACGCCTTCGTCTGGGGATTTCTGGTTTCAACCGTTTTGCTATTTCACGGAACCTTCACCATTAATTCTTTAGCCCACCTGTGGGGATCCCGCCGCTTTGCCACGCCTGACGATAGTCGCAACAATTTTGTGCTGGCGGTCATCACACTTGGCGAAGGCTGGCACAACAATCATCACCAATTCATGTACTCCTGCCGCCAGGGACTTCGCTGGTGGGAAGTCGATGTCACCTACTACGTCCTCAGGCTGATGAGCTGGCTGGGCATTGCGCGCGAACTTCGCGCTCCTCGAAATGTGGAAACCGCGGAGAGGATCGCAGCATGAGCCGGATCGCAGTGATAGGCGCCGGTATCTCCGGAATGGCTGCCGCCTATCTGCTTAGCCGCAAGCACGAAGTGTGGCTTTTCGAGAAAGAGTCACGCCTGGGCGGGCACACGCATACCCACGATATCGAAACCAGCCGCGGCGTTCTGCCAATTGACACTGGATTCATCGTTCACAACGACCGCACCTATCCGAACTTAATAAAGCTTTTCCGGAAACTCGGCGTCGAGCGGCAGCCGAGCGACATGTCGTTTGGAGTTTCATGCCGCGATACGGGCTTCGAGTACAGCACCCGCGGCCTGAGTGGATTCTTTGGCAACAATTTGCTGCGCCTGCGTCAGTATCGTTTGTTCGCCGAGATTCTGCGCTTCAACCGTGAAGCGAGGCTTCTGCTTCAAGATCCGGCGAATGCCGACATTACGTTGCGAGAATATGTGAGTGCCCATGGATTTGATGGGGACTTCGCCGGCTACTACCTGAACCCGATGGCCGCCTCGGTGTGGTCGACATCGCTCGATGAGATCGAAGAATTTCCCGCTTTCACGTTATTTCGCTTTCTGGATAATCACGGTCTTCTCGGAATCACGACGCAAGCGCAATGGTATGTGTTGAAGGGCGGCAGCAGCGTCTACGTTGAGCCTTTGACCGAGCCCTACAGGCAACGAATTCGATTAGGGATCAAGATCGAGTCAGTCACGCGAACTGTCGCCGGAGCGCAAATAGCATTCGAAGATCGCGAACCGGAACAGTTCGACGAAGTTGTCTTCGCCAGTCACGCGCCGCAGACGATGAAGTTGCTGAAAGATGTCTCATCCACAGAACGCGTCGTGCTAGATAACTTTCACACCACACGGAACCAGACCGTCCTGCATACCGATTCCCGAATGCTACCGAAGCGGCCGAGTGCGCGGGCATCGTGGAACTATCATCTTGGAACGTCTCGCAGTTCCGCTACGTTGACTTATCACATGAACCGTTTGCAGAGTCTTCCGACGCAGGAAGACTACTGCGTGACTCTAAATAACGCTGCTTCAGTGAACGAAAAGACCATTCTTCGCCAGATGGATTATTCTCACCCGCTCTACACAGTCAATGCAGTGCGAGCGCAGGCGAGATGGTCCGAGATTAGCGGGCATAACCATACTCATTTTTGCGGAGCGTATTGGTTTTACGGTTTCCACGAAGACGGGTTGAACTCCGCAATTCGTGTGGCTGAAAAGCTAGGTGTGAGTTGGGAAGCAGCCGTCTGATATGGAATCGTCGATCTATGTCGGAAGCATTCGTCATCGCAGATTCGCACCGGCGCGCCACGAGTTCACTTACCCGCTGTTCATGGCGTTTCTCGACATTGACCGGCTTCCTGAGTTGATGGCAGTGTCGCCTTTTGCCGGATTCAACCATTGGAATTGGGCGTCGTATTATGAGCGCGATCATTTTGGCGATCCGCAAAAAGCTCTGCGCGAACGAATGTTGAAAGATGCGCAACAGCGAGGCGTAAGCCTTCCGGACGGCCGTATTTTCCTCCTCACGCATCTGCGCTATCTCGGGTACAACTTCAACCCGGTATCTTTCTACTACTGCTACGACCGTGCGGAAAAGTTGCAGCTGATCATGGCAGAGGTTAGCAATACTTTCGGTGAGACCCAGAATTACTGGCTGAACTCGACCCACTCGCAACCGGCGGGAAACAACTTGAAATTTCGGTTCCCGAAGACTTTTCACGTTTCTCCCTTCATGCAGTTATCACAAGAGTACGAGTGGACATTTACCCCGCCAAACGGACGCCTTATCAGCCAGTGCATCAGTCACGAAAACGGTGCAGTGATGTTCGACTCGACCTTGAAGCTGGAGCGCCGCGAATGGTCGAAAACGGAACTGCACCGAACGCTTACGAAATACCCGTGGATGACGATGAAAGTTATTGCAGGCATTCATTGGGAAGCGACGAAACTATTCCTGAAACGAGTCCCGATCGTCTCTCATCCCGGCGAGGACCGATTCACGAAAGCAACAACGCAGCATTGGGGGGCGTCATGGTGAGCGGACTAACGAAGAATTTCTTTAAGAATTTGTTTCTGAAGACGCTGGAACACTCGAGCGGCGGCTACCTCGAACTCGTGTGCCCCCAGGAAACGTACCACTTCGGGCAGCCGGAACATCCTCTTCATGTTGTGCTCGCCGTGCACAACGAACGTTTCTTTCGACGCGCTGTGTTGGGCGGCGACGTCGGCGTGGGCGAAGCTTACATGGATGGCGACTGGTCTACTCCTGATCTGTTGTCATTAGTTCAATTCGGCGTGCAAAACCTGGACCGGATTGAAGCGGGTAGCCGCCTGCCGGGAATATTCACCAGGACTGTCGACTTTCTTTCGCATCGGCGACATGGTAATACCGAGGCGGGCAGCAAGAAAAACATCGCTTACCACTACGACCTTGGAAACGACTTTTACCGGCTGTTTCTCGACGAGAGCCTTGCATACTCCTGCGCATATTACGAGACGGCCGACGAGCCTCTGGAGACGGCACAGCGTCGGAAGTTTGAAATTATCTGCCAGAAACTTCAGTTAAAGCCAGAAGACCATCTTCTCGAAATCGGCACCGGTTGGGGCGGCTTTGCCGAGTTTGCTTCGGAGAATTACGGTTGTCGCATAACCACAACCACAATCAGCCGTCAGCAACATGACTACGCGCAAGAGTTGTTTTCACGAATGGGAGCTGCCGGTAAAAGGATAAACCTGCTCTTTGAGGACTATCGCAACCTGCGGGGGCAGTTCGACAAAATCGTAAGCATCGAAATGTTCGAGGCTGTTGGCTACGACCACTACGACGATTACTTCAAAGCGTGCGATCGTCTGCTGAAACCGGACGGCGTCATGCTTCTGCAAACCATTACGATGCAGGAGGCGAAATTCGATCGCTACCGCAAGCAGAGCGACTGGATCAAGAAATACATATTTCCCGGAGCGGAGTTGGCTTCCGTAACCGAGATTCTGCGCTCGCTGGCGAGGACCACTCGGCTGCAGGCGTTCCACCTCGAAGACATCGGCATGCATTACGCGCTTACCCTTCGAGAATGGCGTCGCCGATTTCTGGAGAATCTAACGGAAGTGCGAAATCTGGGCTTCGATGAACGGTTCATCCGCATGTGGGATTATTACCTGGCCTACTGCGAAGCCGCGTTCCGCGAGCGTTACATCAGCGACATCCAAGTGGTACTCAGTAAGGTATCCAATCGAAGTGCATTGCTGAATGAACCGAAGGCGGTGCTTGCATTTCAAGACTACTCAAAATGACTTGTACCTTCCGTTGGGCGTATCGGGCGCCCTAACCGCCGGTCTTTCTCGTTGTGCGAATTCCGTACGATCCAAAATTATTTGAAGCGGGCTGCCGCTGCCATTGGGGTAGTACAATCCGCTCCGACGGAGACACGCTATGAGAGGGAAAACAATTCTTGTAGTTTGGTTGTTCATCGCGGCGCTGGTGGTGGCTCAGTCTGATCGGCAACCGACGTCCGAAACTCCACCCCTCGGCCACGAGCCGGTCATCAAGACCGCGAAACAAAACTCATTTAATACCAGCGTCGTCTTGCCGGATTGTTATACGTACGCCATCGAGCGAGGTGATCCGAAAACTGGTCCGTCGGTGACCCTCTCAAAATTAGCTGCTGGATGTAAGGTGCCGTGGCACACTCATTCGGCGAATGCACAGGTTTTGTTTGTCAGCGGTAGATTCCAATTACAAATGAAGGGACAGCCGGTGCAGATTCTAACTCAGGGATCGTATGCCTATGTTCCTGCTAACCATCAGCACCTGGAAAGTTGCCTTGACGGTTGCACGTACTACGTGGTCCGCGAAGGCGCCGCTGACGTTCATTACGTCAATGCAGCGGGCAACGAGATTACGCCCGAAACCGCTCTTGCCGCGGTCAACGAACGACCGCCGAGATCGGCGCGCCAGTAGCAGCGCGAAGCCCACAACTTCAGAGCGTCGCGCCCATGCAATGGACAGTGCGCAGGTGATGGAATGGGTCGTCGCAGCTCTTTAGACTAGACACTTAGCGATCCTACTTTGTTCTTCTCCGGCACATTGCATCGGCCGCCTTTCCAGGCGCGCTCCAGAAAACAATATTTAGATTTCACCAAATCTACGCGTTCTTGTATCGTGGCCGGCGCCGGTGAATGAAATATCGCGATAACCTGTCCAAGAATTCCGTGAATGCGGTGACAGAGTAAGACCATTCGTCACGGACACGCCGTCATCCATCCCACTCCTCCTGCGCGGCGACCCTTCTGGGCAGCTGAATGTAACTAGCCATGGCATCCGAACCGAGGGACATGCGGCCTCCCGCATTCCGCACGAGTTTGGCATGCAACTGTAAGGGAGAGAAAATGAACGCTCGCGAAACTAAATCAGGATTGGCAATCAAGTTGGTTGGAGTTTGCACAAAGCAGATCCCGCTTCTGCTTCTGTTGGCAATGTTTGCTTTAATCTCCAGCAACTTCGCTTCGGGCCAGCGCACCACTGGCACTCTAACCGGGCAAGTCAGTGATCCCGCGTCGCAAATGATCAGTGGCGGCGAGGTCTCGATTAAGAACGAAGCGACTGGGGTTGAGCAGAGAAGCACCACAACTTCTGCAGGCACGTATAGTTTCCCGAGCGTCCTCAGCGGAACTTACACCGTCACCGTTCAGGCTCCCAGCTTCAAGAAATTCGTCAAGACTGGAGTTCCTGTTCTGGCTAATCAGGAAAATGTGGCCGATGCTCGCTTGAACGTTGGAGCGGCTTCAGAGACGGTTGAGGTTGTTGCCGGCTCGGAGTCAGTACAGACCACCTCATCCGATCTAACACACAGCTTCAGCGCAAAAGATGTCGCAGATCTTCCGAGCGCGGCTGGCTCGTTGAACGGGAGCCCGCTGAATCTAGCGATTCTCGCTCCCAATGTGGTGGCAACGCCGGGAGGAACGCAGGGAGTGGGCGGCTCCGTTGGTGGCACGCGCCCACGCGATAACAACTTCAGCATCGACGGAGTCGATGACAACAATCTCGGCGTCACGGGAAATAATTCGACCGTCATTCCCGACTCAGTCTCGGAATTTGCGTTGCAGACAAACCAGTTCAGCGCAGAGTATGGCCACTCCGCTGGCGGACAGTTCAGCCTGGTCACGAAGACAGGCACTAATGGCTTCCATGGCTCTGGAGAATGGTACCTGCAGAATCGCAACCTCAATGCTTTAGATAATTTGACCAAAGCGCAAATCCTGGCCGATCAAGCTGCAAACCCGCCCGTTCCCGGGGCGCTCGTATCCAAACCGCCGTACGACAACAACCGCTTCGGCGGAACTTTCGGCGGCCCGATTATCAAGAACAAGCTTTTCTTCTTCGGAGCGTATGAGTACACGACGATTCATGGAGCGGGCGCACCGACGTCAATCACGCCTGCGCCGACCGCCGCGGGATTGAGCACGCTGGAGAGCATGGCCAATCCAACGGTAGCCGCTGTGCTTGCGGATTTCCCGGTAGCGCCATCGAGCAACGGAACGATAACTGTCAATGGAGCCGCGATTCCGGTCGGCTCTCTCTCTCTAATCGCTCCAAATTTCCAGAGAGAGCATGACCTCCAATTCAATACCGATTACAGCCGGGGGCATCACCAGTTTGGAACGCGCTTTACGTTTAATCAGGAGAATTTTATTTTGCCAGGATCGGTCCCACTCCCGGTCTGGAATCAGGATTATCCGATCCACAACCGTAAGGTCGCGCTTACCGATACCTGGACGGCGCGTAGCAACGTGGTCAACGATTTCCGGCTGCAGTATTCGTATTTTTCGCAAGCACTGCTCGACCACTGCACGGCCGGCAAAAACTGCCAGCCTGATATTACTCTTGGTGACTTGTATAACGGGAACACCACCGGAGTGTCGGACAATCAGCTGAATAAGCAGACAAGCTATCAGGTCCGCGACACACTCTCATGGGTGCGCGGAAAACACTCTTTCAAGTTTGGCGCCGACTACAATCACTTTATTTTTCCGCAGTTTTTCTTGTCGCGAAGCGTCGGCGACTACGCCTACCAGACGACAGAGGAATTCATCAATGACCAGGTGCCATCCGCGCGAGCGTTGCGTGGTGCAGGATCTGGGTCATTCTTAGGTACGCAAAGCCTGATTGCTGGCTTTGTGCAGGACGATTTCAAAGTCACGTCGCGTCTGACCCTCAATCTCGGTGCACGGTACGAGTTTTGGACCAATCCGGTAGGCGACAAACAATGGGAGTTGAATGCTATTTCAGACGTGCCGGGCGTGATCACGTTCGCCAACCCGCACACCGATAGAAACAACATCGCGCCGCGCATTGGGTTCGCTTTTGATCCGACCGGCGGCGGAAAAACCGCGATCCGTGGCGGCTTCGGGGTCAACTACGACGTGAAATTCCAGAACTTCGAATCGATCGCCCTGCCGCCGCAATTGCAGAGTGAATTGAACCTGGGGTCGGCCTGCACGCTCACTCCTACTCCATCCTGGTGCAGCTCGCAAAGCAACTTTCTTGCCGGCGGAGCGTTGCCCGCAACTTACATTCCGCCTGCCAATCAAGCGGATGCACGGGGCCTGACCAGCGCACACCTGCCGATCAGGACCGAGCTGCCGAAGATTCTGACCTGGAGCCTGGGTGTTCAGCGGGAACTTTATCGCAATGCCGTCCTCGAAGTGCACTACATCGGCACTCGCGGTCTATTGTTGCCGGTACAAAACCGGCTGAACTTCATCAGCTATTTCGACGCCGGCGGCCAAGCGTTGCCGACATATCTGAGCGCGTCGTCGATCCCAACTTCCTACAACGCCAGCACGCCAACCGATACCAACTACTACCTCTTCGAAAACAACTATTTCGGAGGAACGTTGAACCCGGTTCCCGGATTGACGCAGCCGAGTCCTGACATCTACCAGCAATACGGCTTCTTTGGATTCGCGACTGAATATTCTCCTCTCGGAAGCAGCATCTATCACGCTGGCTCAGTCAGTTTTAAGCAGACCTCCCGGTACGGACTCACCTTCAATGCAAATTACACTTACTCCCACACAATCGACGACGCGACGAATGAATTTCACACCAGCGCTTTGAATCCGCGACGAGCGCAAGACAACTTCAATCTCGGCGCCGACAGAGGCAACTCTGATCTGGATGTGCCACAGAAATTCGCCTTGTCGGTCGTATATCAACTGCCCAAATCCAAAACCATGAACGCATTTGAAAGGGCCGTCTTGAATGGCTACCAACTGGGGACAGTTCTTTATGCGCAGTCCGGACAGCCGGTGACCATTCAGTCCGGAGGTGTGGACTCCAATGGCAACGTGGATGGCGCGGGCGATCGGGTGATTATTAATCCTGGGGCGAGGGGTTATGTTCCGGGCGAAAATTTCCAAGGAGATGTCTTTCCGATATGTGAAGGGGCCGGGGGCGCTACCTATGTTGGTACAACCTCAGTCCTGAGTGGCCCTGCCGTCAACGGGTGCAACGCAAACGCATCCGCTCCGCTGGGTTACGATCCTGCGATTGGATACACGCCCGCAAATTCGAATGACAAATATGTTGTCGCTGGACCGGCTGTGAGACCCACCGTAGGCCGCAACAGTTCACGAACGCCAGGTTTCGCCACTTTCAACCTGTCGGTCTCGAAAAATACATACTTTGGAGAGACAAAGTATCTCCAAATACGAGCCGATGTGTTCAACGTCCTCAATCACCCCAGCTACACGCTGACAAACGGCAACGTCTTTAACTCATCTGGAATCGCAACGGCGCTTGCGGATGCCGGTTACGCGCAACCGTTCAGCGCTCAATTTCTAAACCCGAAGCAGTTTGGTGGCGGTATTCGCCAGATGACTTTGGCACTGAAATTCATCTTCTAAAGAAAAAGCTAACAAACAAAACGAATAAAGGGATCGGCTGGTTGACCGATCCCTTTTTTTATTGAGTCCGACTTGAAGCAGAGGGGCGGCGAAGCGTCAGATATTCTTCTCAATGACTTGCTGCACATTGCAGCGGTAGCCGCGGCTGCAAGATAGTTCCTTCCCGCTCTTTAATATCACCACGTACTCGCCGCTATTCACCGGCATCAGTTCCTTAATCTTCCGCACGTTCACGATGATCGAGCGATGAATACGGATGAACTGGTTTGGATTTAATCTTTCGGAGATACGAGAAATAGTCTCGCGGAATAAATGAGTTTCACCATTGGCGTTGAGCCGCACATAGTTTGCCGCGGCCTCCACCCAGTCGAGGTCGTCGACGTTCAAAAAGACGATCCTGCCTTTGGTCTTAATCACGAGTCGTTGGTCAAGCTCCGGCGGCGATTCTTTCCCGTTCTTAACTTGAGAAAGAAGTTCAAGAATAAGTCGGGTGATTTCCCGGTCCTTGGATTTCCGTAATTCGAATCGAGCTCTTTCAAGGGCTTGGTGGAGGCGCTCCTGATCGAATGGTTTCAGCAAATAATCGAGCGCATGCGCCTGGAAGGCGCGAATCGCGTACTGGTCATAGGCTGAAGTGAAGATGACGACCGGCATTTCGGAAGGCGAGATCTCGCTCAGCACTTGAAAGCCATCGATATCCGGCATCTGAATGTCTAGCAAGAGCAAATCTGGCCGGTGCGTGCGGATAGCGGCAATGGCCTCTCTGCCATCATTGCATTCGGCGACGACATGAATCTCGGCCTCGCCCTCAAGCAGGATGCGGAGCTTTCGTCGCGCAAGGCCCTCGTCGTCCGCAATGATCGTGCGGACGAGCCCATTCGTTGACGGGTCAGCCAAGATGTCTACTGCTGATTCAGGGGTCACTTTCAGCCGCCAGTGGGTTCAACTAGCCGTTCAAGTGGTTAGACGTGGTTACTTCAAAATAGTAATTTCTAGGCTGTTTACCACACACGAGCAAAATGTTCTGTCTTCCAGCTACTCGTCCCGGAATCGGAGTCTTCGTCCCATGACAACGATAGCGGGCTCGATTCAAACGTCAAACCAGTATGGAATGGCACTCAACAAACCCCCACCAAAGCGAGTCCACAAATTTCATGTCAGCTCTCGCCCTTATTGCGCAACTAGAAAGTGAGATGCGCGGCATGTTAATGAAGGAAAAAGAATTGCAAGCGCGGGTTCGGGGAGTCCGCCGAGTTCTGCGCGGTGTCAAACAGATGGCCAATAACAAGTGCGTTCCGGCGAGCAACTCACCAGATAGCTTTCCAGGTGACATCGCCGCGACATCTCCCGTCCCCAAAGGTCTGACATTGCAACCCAGGCAATTGAGCAAGCGCCGGATTCGGCTCCAGCGAGCGTGCCGCATTGCGCTGCTGGAAGTTGATGCCTCGGCGAATCTCGAAGAAATTTATGCCCGCATCGTGGCCAGGGAATCCTTTTCATTCGCGAAAGTCGAGGATCCATTGCGTATTCTCGAAAAAGAGTTCGAAGCGATGGCTCGCCACGGTGAGATTCGGTTATCGCGGAGTTCCATGGCAATGGTTTCTGAGCGCCTTCCCACTCGCTCAGATGAGAATCTGCTAGCCCAGTCCACCGTCAATGGTTAATTGTTCCACAGTTTAGATATAGGTAAATCGTCCGAACAAGCTAGGTACGAAGTCAGCCCCGACCGACTATCGGGGACTAACGCACCCCAGGCAGGGACGAGCGCCGGTGTTTACTCGACCATCTCTGCTAATCTCCTACGGGGCCATTCCCCGGCGCGGTCAACGTCCTCCCACCGCTGCCTGTCAAATCAAAGGGAAGTAGCGCAATGAAGAACAACTGTGAAGCTTGCGACCTGCCTCTGAAGCCGAACGATGCGGCGCACGTCTGTTCTTTCGATTGCACGTTCTGCCCGGTATGCACCGAGAACATGCAGAGCGTCTGTCCGAATTGCGGCGGGGAACTGAAACTCCGTCCCCGAAGAAAAACATCGGAGGGCTGGTCAAATCAAATCTCCCAGTCCGATAACTTCGCAAAACGGTGGTGGATGGTGTGGGCGGTCAGTTTCGCGGTATGGACCCTCGTGGCTTTCGCGGGCACGCTGAGCATTTATAAACTTTATCGCTCGACCGAATCGCCCATGCGATTCTTCACCACGATGGGCTGGGAGTTCAGCCAGATTTTGACTTACGCCCCGCTCACTCCATTTGTATTTGCTTTTGCCACAAAGTTTCCAATCCGGCGCGACAACTGGGCGAAACGCGCAGCCCTGTATTTGTCGGCCGGCTTGGCATTCGCGGTTGCTCACATCGCACTCCGAGGCGTTACGCCGTTCGCCTATTGGGATTCTAAGTCTCACGAATTCAATTCTGCCGTCTGGGATTCTCACCTCCATGTATTCAAGGTGCAGTGGCTCGTGATGCAAAAGCAATTCTTTGCGGGTGTGGTCGACGATGTCACCGGAACCTTTGTTCTCGTCGTGCTGGTGGCTCATGCCATTTCGTATTATCGAAGGTTCCGCGAGAGGGAATTGCGCGCCGCCCAGTTGGAAGGACAGTTGGCGAAAGCGCACTTGCAGACGCTAAAAAGCCAGCTGCAACCTCATTTTCTCTTCAACACATTGCATTCGATCTCATGCCTGATGTTGTCTGACGTAAAGGCGGCCGACAAGATGATGGCCCGTCTCGGTGATTTGCTGCGCATGAGCCTGGAATCTGCCGGCACGCAAATCACCACCTTGAATCGCGAGTTGGAATTTGTGAATTGCTACCTGGAAATTGAAAAAATGCGATTTGCCGAAAGGCTAAACGTAGGACTGGAGATTGATCCCGAAACCCTGGATGCCTTGGTACCTCACTTGCTCTTGCAGCCGCTGGTTGATAACGCCATCAAGCACGGCATTTCAAAAATGCCGCACGGCGGCCAGATCTCCATCAAAGTAAGCGGACACGATGGCGAGTTGGACCTCGAGATACTCGACAATGGCCCAGGCTTTCATGACGTAAAGTCGGCAATGACCGGGCTGGGATTGAGAATTACGCGCGAGCGCCTCGAATCGCTCTATGGCAAGAATCAGAATCTGGAACATCAAAATCTGGCCGGCGGCGGCGCTGTTGTGAGAATTTCTATCCCGTTTCGTCTCAAACAGGCTGAAGGCCGCTCCAGCATGAAGCTTCGCACTGCGTCGTGAGTCGCCACGGTCGTCGGATCCTTCAATCACCCTCGATACGCCGCGATAGTCTGCATAGCTAACCAAGGAATTCCCTGATCGACCGGTTTCGCCGCTTTGTTTTCCCTGAGTTCGATAAGCTATAACGGGGAGGCAGACGCTACAACGCTATGAAAAACTTTCATGCACTGGCAGGAAACATCATGAGGAACAAGCATGCCTTCGGGAAACCCGTTCCCGTCTTCCGGGTCAGCAACGTAGAAGCCAGCATTGCGTACTATCGAGACGTGCTCGGTTTCGAGCTGTCGTTCCAGTACGGCGCATCTTTTGCTTCGGTGGTTCGCGATGACTGCAACATCTTTATTACCGATGATAATCAAAGCCCTCCGCGCGTGTGGGTCTGGATTGGAGTTCGGGACGTGCGATCTCTTCACGCGCTTTACCTTCAAGCGGGCGCGAAAGTTCGCAATCCCCCAAATAATTTCGAGTGGGGTCTCGAGATGCAAGTCGAAGATTTGGACGGCAACGTCCTAAGAATCGGGTCTGACAGGGAAGCCGGCCAACCGTTGGGCGTGTGGAAGGATGCTGATGGAGTTCGCTGGAGGCATCTCGGCGATCAACAATATGAACGTCTGGACTGAATCGAACAAGTGATCGGTCGCTTGCAGTATTGAACTCGTTTTAAAATCTGTTGTATTCGGGAACCGCGCGTTAACTCGCTGACTCCGTGCCACAACACTATTCGAATGACAACTTTTAAGCGGACGAGTCGATTGCCCTCTTTTCAAAGGTTGTTTGGCACCCTGTTATTCATCTTCAGCGCGCTAACCTTTTGTGCGCCATACGCTCGCGCCTACGCCGTTCTCACACACGAAGAGCTGGTCGATCTCGCGTGGAACGAATCGATTCGCCCATTCCTGATCAAGCAGTTTCCAGATGCAACTGAAGCTCAACTGAAGGATGCACACGCCTACGCCTATGGGGGATCGGCAATCCAGGACATGGGCTACTATCCGTTCGGGGCGAGGTTTTTCAGCGATCTGACGCATTATGTTCGCGCCGGCGATTTCGTTAGCCATCTTTTTCGCGACGCTAAAACGATCAACGAATATGCATTCGCGCTAGGCGCTCTCTCGCATTATTACGGAGATACCATAGGCCATTCTCAGGCGATCAATCCCGCCACAGCCGTCGAGTTTCCAAAGCTGCGGAAAAAGTACGGCTCGAGCGTCACCTACGACCAGAGTCCGCACGGGCACGTCCGCACTGAGTTTGCCTTCGATGTCGACCAGTTGTCAGACCAGAATTTTGCGCCTCCAGCTTACCTGCGCTTTATCGGCCTCAAGGTTGCGGGAAAAATTTTGGACCGAGCTTTCCTCGACACATACGGATTAGATATTCACGAAGTACTTCGAAAAAGGTTGCGCCCCGCGACTCGCAGCTATCGGACCTCAGTTCGTACGTTCATTCCCTCATTTGCGGAAGCCGAAGTCATTTTGCACCGCAACAAGTTTCCTCATCCCCCAGATGACGATGCCCACCGCACTTTCACCGAGCGAGTTGCGCGAACAAACTTCGAGCGCCGCTGGTCTCACACCTACAAGGCTCCGGGATTTCGAATTCATCTTCTCGCAGCCGTCGTTTTCTTGATTCCGAAAATCGGTCCCGCAGCGAATCTCGCGATCAAAATTCCGAGTTCGGAGACGGAATTGTCCTACATCAAAAGCGTCAACCACACTGTCGACCAATACGACGCGACGATCAGGCAAGTCAAGGATGATGATCACGGTCTGCCTCCGCTCGCTAATCTTGATCTCGACACGGGATCCGCGGTCAAATTTGGAGACTATCCGTTGGCGGATCAAACGTACTCAAAGCTGCTTGAGCGCTTAGTGTCGGATCCTTTAGCAAAATTGACATTGGGATTGAAGCAAGACATTCTCGGCTTTTACTCTGAGAGCGAGCCAAGTAACAAGAACGTCGAGGCGCGACGTCGCGTGCAGCCAATGCTAGACCGACTGAGCCAGATGCCGGTTCACTGATTTAGGCTGTTCATTGCGCCTGAGGCCAGGAGAGTAAGATATTTTGATGTCTTCGAGCCAGAGTACGGGTGACGCGGTGGCCACTCTTCCTCAGCTCCCGAATCACAAAACGAAGATCAAGAAGCCGGGCCAGCGTGCCTGCAATGAAAAAAATGCTAAAGGCAAAATCTGCGGCGGACATCTCAAACGCTGGTTCTACAGCACTGACGTCCTTGAACAGGAATGTGGCTGCATCGAAAAAACTTGGGGGCCGGATGTCGAAGTGTATCGCTGCGAAATCTGCCACACGCTTTACCTGCCCAGCCCTGAGGACGCTCGCGGCATGAATGTCGCCGGGCCAGGACAGTTCTCGCGATTCGGATTTATCACTCCTGCTCAGAAGGTGACCGACAAAGACGACAAGAAAGCCACCTAGCCATTAGCGCGCCGTGAAAAAATCAGATCTCATCTACGACTGGAATCAGCTTCATTCGAAGTCGCTGCAACTTCCAGGGAGCGTTCGTCTGACTGACGAAACTTTGCGAGATGGCCTTCAATCGCCTTCTGTGCGCAACCCTTCGATCGAGCAAAAAATCGAAATCCTTCACTTGATGGAAGACCTCGGAATCAATTCGCTCGATATCGGATTGCCGGGTGCCGGAGCGCAAGCCGTAGAGCATGCGACCGCGCTGGCCCGCGAAATCGTCGAAAGCAAAATGAAAATCACGGCCTACTGCGCGGCGCGCACCCACGAGAACGACATTCGTCCGGTGGCTGAGATCGTGCAGAAAACCGGCCTTCCCATTGAAGTCGCGGCATTTCTCGGAACGAGTCCGATACGCCGTTATGCCGAAGGTTGGGATGGAGACTTCCTTCTGCAAACCACGGAGAAGGCTGTCAAATATGCCGTTTCGCTCGGGCTCGAAGTGATGTATGTCACCGAGGATACAACGCGCTGTGACCCGGAGACGGTGAAGCAACTCAACCGAGCCGCCGTTAACTGCGGAGCGCACGCGCTTGTCCTCTGCGATACCTGTGGCCACGCAACACCTATGGGCGCGAGCGCGCTCGTAAAGTTTGTTTTAGAAGAGGTCGTGCGTCCGTCCGGTCAAAAGATTCGCGTCGATTGGCATGGCCACTGCGATCGCGGACTCGCTGTCGCAAATTCCATGGCCGCTCTGATCGCCGGTGCCGACTGCGTCCACGCTACCGCGCTCGGCATCGGCGAACGCGTGGGCAACACGCAGATGGACCAGATGCTTGTGAACCTAAAACTGATGGGCGTCTCGCCGTGGGATGAGCAAGACCTGACGAAGCTCAAGCGCTATTGCGAAGCGGTTTCAGTAGCGACTGGCATTCCGATTCCTGCGAATTACCCGGTAGTCGGAGGAGATGCGTTTCGTACCGCGACCGGAGTTCACGCCGCCGCGGTGATTAAGGCATACAAGAAAAATGATATTGAGCTAGCGAACACTGTCTACTCCGGCGTGCCTTCCCACTACTTCGGACTCGATCAAGTGATCGATATCGGCCCGATGAGCGGGAAATCGAATGTTCTCTTCTGGCTGGAGCGCCGCGGCCTTCCGCAAAGCGATGATGTGGTCGAGCGGATATACAAGCGCGCCAAAGCAAGCGATCATACGCTGAGCGAAGTGGAAATTATGGCTTGCGTTGCGTCGAACTGACGGTGAACTGACGGCGAACTGATCGCGATTATTCCGGTTCCCGCGCCAGTTCCGGACTTGGTATCGCATCTCCCTCCAGTTCTTTATGCCGCGCCGCTCGCTGCTCGTTGAGCAATTTGGCGGAAGCCGCCAGCACTTCACGCCCCTCCTTATCACGCCCCATACGAACCAGCACTTGCCCTCGCATGTAGTGGGCGCTGGCGTTGCCGCCGTCGATCTTCATCACCTGATCTAACTCCGCGAGCGCGGAAGTGTAACGTTTTCGCCGCTCCTCAATTTTCGCGATCCCCATCCGGGCACTCACCAGCTGCGGGCTAAACTTCAAGGCACTCCGATAATTCTTGATCGCCTCTTCGTCGTCCCCAGTGCTTGCATCGACGTTGGCCAGTTGTTCATAGCTGAAAGGAGTGTCGGAATCAACGGCAATGTCTTTGAGGAATTCGCTGCGGGCGCGTTCCCAATTCTCCTTGCGCGCGTAGGCGAGGCCAAGATTGAAGTGTACAAATGGAAGTTTCGGGTCGCCCTTGGCCGCCGCTTCTAACTCTTTTACCGCGTCGTCAAACTCTCCGCGATTGAGATGTGCCTTACCCATCAGCAAATGAAATTCGGGCGAACCCGCGCCGACTTCTACCAACCTGGTACCGGCTTTGTCTTCCAGAGCCTGACTCTTGGCCTTGTAGGCTGCGATATCGAGCACGTATAGATAGTTGAGTTGGGAAGAAGCTTTGTCCCACAAGGGCTCGAGGGCGCCAATTGCATCTGCCCACCGATCGTTGAAAAAATAGCAAAGCCCCAGCAGGTATCGTGCCTGAAACGAATCCGGCGCCTGTTTCACGACCGATTCAAATGACGGGATGGCGGCCGTGAAATCATTTGTCCGGAAATATACGAGGCCTATATTCAATCGAATTCCGGCGATCTCGGGCGCGAGCCGCTCTGCTCTTTGCAGATCGCTGAGCGCCTGCGGCCACTGCTTGCGCCGCATGTGAATTACGCCGAGGTTGGCATACGCTCCCGCTACGTCAGGATTCGCTGCCAGGACTTGCCTGAATTGGTGCTCTGCCAAATCGAGCTTGCCTGCACGCAGCGCAGCTTCTCCCGCTGCAAAAGATTTTTGTGGATCGATTGGCGACTGCTGGGCGCGCACTCCGTTCAAGAGGAACACCAGGAGCACAACCAAGGTCGCGGCAATGCTTGACACTGGTTTCATCGTCCTGTAGTGTCCGCCATCAAGAGGCCGAAGTTCAAGGCGTGCATGGAATCCTCTGATTCGAAGCCTACGCGAAAAGCGGCATCGGTGAAATCCCGCCGGACACCCGACGCGCCTCGCACGCGCTCGAAATCCGCTGCCGTGACCATTCGCGATGTGGCTGAGCGGAGCGGATTTTCCTCCGCCACGGTTTCGATTGTCTTAAACAACGCTCCGCTGGCACGATATATACCCGACACGACGAAGGGCCGGATTCAGAATGCGGCGTCGCTGCTCGGCTACCGCCCCAACCTCTTCGCGCGTTCGCTCCGCGGCCGCCGCAGCCACACGGTGGGCGTCATGGTCTTCGACATGACTGACCCCTACTGCACGCTGGTGTTGCGGGGCATCGAAAACACGCTCTACCAGTCTTCGTTCCTCCCCATTCTGACCGACGTTCACAATGAGCGGAGCCGCTTCGAGCGCTATCTTGAGATGCTGCTCGACCGCCGCATCGAAGGCCTCGTAGTGCTAGCCAATTGGTTATTTGTTGATATCAATGTGCTCGCCGACTTGGAAAAAAATAATATTCCCACCGCAACCGTCGGACGCCAGCTCAATAACGCCAACATCGGTTCGGTGATTGTCGATAACGAAGTCGGCGCTTACGCCGCGCTTGAACATCTTCATTCCCTCGGGCACCGCAAGATCGCCTTCATCCGGGGCCCAAAGCGCTTGACCGACACCGAGCCCAGATGGCGCGGGGTGCGGACTTTCGCGAAGGAGCGAACTCTCGAACTCGACGCCCGCTTAATTGTCGATCTACCAGATTCTGGAGATCCATTCTCAAGTTTTGAACAAGGATACAAATTAACGGAGGAATTGCTGCGCCGAAGTCGTCCATTCACCGCGTTGATGGCGTTCGATGACATGACGGCTTTTGGCGCGATTCGTGCTCTCAACAAGGCAAACATTCGTGTTCCCGAGCATTGTTCCGTGATCGGCTTTGACGACGTCGCCCCGGCCGCAATCTACGCGCCCGCGCTCACGACCATCCGCCAACCGATGGAAACCATGGGCACCACGGCTGCAACGATTGTCCTCGAGGCAATCAATGCGACCCTGGAGAAAAAGTCCACCGGCAACATTCACCGCAAGATCTTGCCCGAACTAATCGTGCGGGAATCGACGCGGAACGTGAAATAGAACGATGGAGCATGGTCCGACAACGATTTCCATCCGCTTTTCGCTTGACACTCAAATGCAGGTGACGCAGTATTGATACGTTTTAATAGAGGCATTTACTCGTTTTTTGTGGTTTCGTCCCCGCCCGATTTCCGGGCAGACAAATCACGGTTGTGAATACGATTTTTAGTGCGCTGGCAATGCTAAAACTAAAGCTAATGCGAATGAGAAGAGGAAACACAATGAAGCTGCGTCTCTGGTGTGGAGTAGCCCTGCTCGCCCTGTGTTCAGCGATCACTCTCAGCGCGCAGGATACCGGCGAACTTACCGGCACGGTTCGGGATAAAAGCGGTGCCGTCGTGCAAGGCGCCGATGTGACGATCAATGGTGCCGCAGGCGGCATCGAGCGCACGACGACCTCCAACTCCGACGGAGACTATACCGCAGCGGGCTTGCCCGGCGGAACTTACGACCTCACCGTGACGGCGAAGGGATTCAAGACATTCAAGGGTCAAGGCGTAATCCTGCGGGTCGCGCAGAAAGCGCGTGTCGACGCAACCCTGACGGTAGGAGACATCGCAACCGAAGTTGTGGTGCAAGGCGAAGATCTCAACCAGGTCGAGACACAATCGTCCGAACTCTCAGGAACCGTGACCGGTAAACAGATCAGCCAACTCCAACTCAATGGGCGCAACTACACGCAGTTGCTTGCCCTCACCCCCGGAGCCACCAACCAATCCGGCTCCGACGAGCCAGGCACCGGCCTGGCCACCGTCGCCTACAGCGTCAACGGCGGCCGCACCGAGTACAACAACTGGGAGATCGACGGCGGCAACAACATGGACGATGGCAGCAACCTTACGCTGATGACATATCCCAGCATCGACGCCATCGGCGAAGTCAAACTCCTGACTTCTAACTACGGTGCTCAGTACGGACGCAACGGATCGGGAACAGTTGAAATTGAAACCAAGTCCGGCACAAATCAGTTTCACGGTGATGTTTACGAATTCGTGCGCAATGACGCTTTCAACGCCCGAAATTATTTTGCGCCCAGCGTTCCACCATATAAAAGAAATGATTTCGGATACACGATCGGCGGCCCAGTCTACATTCCCGGGTTCTATAACGAGAGCAAGACGAAGACCTTCTTCTTTTTCTCGGAAGAGTGGCGGAAGGAGATCAATCCGACGACGTTTAATGTTCCGGTGCCCTCCTGCGCCGAGCGTGGTTTAGGAATTGACTGCACTTCTCCGCAAAGCGCCTTTGGAGATTTCAGCGAGCCTTGTAATTTGGCAAGCGGGTCGGTTGCGTGCCCGATTAATACCGCGACCGGAAATCCTTTTGGCAATCCCGCTGGTGGCCTGAGCAATCCAGTGCTGGTTCCGATCGATCCCAATGCTGTTCCTCTTCTCGCCCTGTTCCCGCTGCCAAATGCGCATGATCCAAGCAGCGCAGTCTGGACATTCAATCAATCGACATCGACACCCACCAAGTGGCGCGAAGAGCTTTTCAAAATTGACCAGAACATCACACAGAATCTGCACGCCTCGGTTCGCTACATTCACGATTCCTGGAACTCAGTTTCTCCCGTGCCGCTCTGGACGAATGGTGGCAGCTACCCAACAATTCAGAACACCTACGGGCAGCCTTCAACCAGCGTTGTGGCCCACGTTACGGCTACGCTGAGTCCGACTCTGTTGAACGAATTTGTGTTCAGCTATTCCACAAACCACATTACCTTCCAAAACATCGGAGCCTGGAAGCGCCCCGACGGTTATAACCTCGGCCTCTTTCAAAACGGTTTTGGCGGTGGAAAACTGCCGGGTGTTTCACTGAACGGCGACCCTCTGCTCGGTGGCGTCGCTCAGGACGCTGGCTACGTTCCTAACGGGCCGGTCAATTCCAACCCGAGCTACAGCTATCGCGACAATATCACCAAGAATTTCGGCAAACACAACTTTCAGTTCGGAGCCTATTTCGTCGCTTCGCAAAAAAATGAGTTGCCGCAGTTCGAACCGTCAGTGAACGGTTTCATAACGTATGACACCGGGTTTTCGGGTTCAACCGGCAACTCGTTTGCCGATTTGCTAACCGGAAACATTTCGACTTTTGGGCAAGCCAGCGGCCAACCGAAGTATTATCTGCGCTACAAGATTTTCGAACCGTATTTTCAGGACGACTGGCGCGTCAATTCAAAGTTGACACTGAATCTCGGCCTGCGGATCAGTATGTATGGGACGGTATTCGACAATAAGAAACAGGCGTATAACTTCGACCCTACAAAATATGTTCAGGGCGCGACTGTGCTAAATGCGGACGGCACAATTGCCTCCGGAGCTACCAATGGGCTCGTGCAGTGTGGTGCGGCCGGTGTTCCGAGAGGTTGCGCCAGTGGGCACTTGTTCAATCCCGGACCGCGAATTGGTTTTGCATACGATCCTTGGGGCGACGGCAAAACCGCCATTCGCGGCGGCTACGGCATCTTCTTCGAACACACGAACGGCAACGAGGCCGTAGCCACGGCCTTGGAAGGCTCGCCTCCACTCGTCCAGAATCCCGCGCAGCAAAGCATCCCTACAACATTTAATGCTGACGGCACGATTGCAACTTCTGGATATGCGCTCGTGGGCGCAGGTGGGCTAGGCGCACAATTCCCACAGAGCGTTGTTTCGATTCCCAACAAGCAGGTCTGGCCATACATACAGCAATGGCACTTTGATATTCAACATGAGCTCCCGGGCCACATTGTTACGACTGTCTCGTACGTCGGGAGCAAGGGCACTCATCTAGGGCAACGCTACGACCTGAATCAAATCCGACCAACGCCGGCTAGCGCCAATCCTTACAAGCCTGGCGAACCTTTTGGTCCGAATGATTGCGCCAGTGCAACGACGCCCAGTGGTGTCGCTATTCCAGGCTACAATTCCGACGGAGTTGCCGCCGATCAGACGCCCGGCACCCCCGGCGTAAATATGTATGTTGCCTGCGGCAACAACCCTGATTTCTTCCGACCCTACCTCGGATTTTCAGATATCAGGGCGCAACGAAATACGGCTTCGTCCATCTATCACGGGCTGCAACTCTCAGGACGAAAGACCGTCGGATCGTTGCAACTCACCGCTTCTTACACCTACTCGCATTCCATAGACGATGCATCATCGGCGGGAGATGGCAGTTTTGTTAATTCCTACGATCTTGCTGGCAACCGCGCCAGTTCCAACTTCGACCAGCGACACGTGTTTACTTTGAGCTACATCTACGATCTTCCATTCTTCAGGGGCACCGGCTTCGCACATGCGTTGTTGGGAGGATGGCAGTGGTCGGGTATCACAACCATTCAAACCGGCACGCCATTCACTTTGACCAACGCCGGAGATGGCATTGCAGTCCCCGGCGACAACGCCGGAGTTGCCAACGGCATTGGAACGAATTCGCGACCTGATGTTGTTGGCAACCCGAATGCCAGCTTCGCCGGTTCAGGCGCGGGCCTCATCGGAGGCAGTCCGTTTGGTCCGCTTGTCGGCAACCCGGCTGCGTTCGTCGCTCCTCAAGGTTTGACATTCGGCAATGAGGGGCGAAATGTGCTTCGAAACCCGCGGCAAACCAACTTCGACATGGCCCTCTACAAGCACTTCCCGATCAAAGAAAGAGTGTCATTAGAATTTCGTGCGGAAGCATTCAACGTCTTCAACCACACCGAATTCGGATACATCGGAGGCGATGCGGGCTCAGCCGGTGGAAACAGCGGCTTGAGCAGCTTTACCAACTCAGCCAGTTGTTACGCCGGGCCGAACAATTCAATCAACGATCAGAGTTGCTTGTCGGGAGGGCTACTGCGCCCGGCAGCCGCGCACGAGGCGCGCGTCTTGCAGCTAGCGCTGAAATTATTCTTCTAAATAAAGCAGCTGTTGCGGCATGTCGGCCGCTTAAATCCTCCGTAGAGACGCGGCTAGCCGCGTCTCCCACCACAACTCCTCGGAGCGAAAAATGCCGCCGAGAACGAGGATCAAGCCACCGTCAGCGATTGCTCTTTTCCACCGCTCCCACCATCGCCGGCACCGGCGACAACCACTTCGCCGACCTCGCATGGCGGCCGCTCACCAGCTGATCAAACTCATGCTGTAGCGCTCGCGTCACTGGCCCTGCTTTACCCGTGCCAATCACCCGGAAATCGATCTCCCGCAAGGCCAGCACCTCGGCAGCAGTCCCACACACAAACACTTCATCTGCAATATAAAGTTGATCGCGCGAGATCGGCTCTTCGACAACTGAATAGCCCCAGTCGCGTGCCAGCGTGATCAAAGTTTCGCGCGTAATGCCTTCAAGTATCCCGGCTCGGGGTGTTGTGTAGATCACATTCTTGCGGACTAAAAACAAATTCTCCCCGGTACACTCCGCCACATAACCGTCGGGGCCGAGCATGATCGCTTCATCGAATCCTGCCCGTTGCGATTCCGTCTTGGCCAGAATTGAGCTGACGTAGTTTCCTGAAACTTTGGCCTTCGTCATCATGATGTTCGGATGGAGGCGCGTGAAGGAGGCGATGTTAGCCCGAATACCGTTTTCTTTGGCCGACGCTCCGAGAAACGCTTTCCATTCCCATACCGCGACCATAAAACGTGGCTCTCCGGCCTCAACGGTAAGGCTCATTGCGCCGTCAAGAAAGATCATCGGCCGGATATAACACGACGCAAACTCGTTCCCGGAAATTGTCAGGTTGATGGCAGTCTTGATCTGCTCGAAATCGAAAGGGAGATCGCGAAAGCCGATGATGTGTGCGGAGTCGAGCAGACGCTGCACATGCTCATCGAGTCGGAACACGGCCGGACCGTTATCGGTCGCGTAGCAACGAATTCCTTCGAAAACGCTAAAGCCGTACTGCATTCCGGCGCTGAGAAAGGGAACAACCCCTTCACTGGCTGGCTTCAGAGAATCATGGACCCAAACATAACGCGCGGCGGACATGTATTCCTTTCGATGACAAGAAAGAGAGTGATAACTGGAGGTCGCTTCTTATGGAGGCTACTTCTTTAAGATACCTGCCACATCCAAGAAGCGGCAAGCCGCGGCCTGCACGTGGCCTGCGATCGCGAGAGACTTTATAATTGCCAGCCTGGAAGTGATAGTGGGCGGCACACGATCTGACTTAAGCGTAGCCACGATCACAAGTCGAAGGTGATAAGGCGAATATGATGAAAAAGAAAAAACCTGCAAAAGCCGCACACAAATCTGTAGAGCGCAACAAATCCGTTTCCGCCGGTGCCAAGAAGGTTAGTCCCAAGTCCGCGGGGGCAAAACATTCCTTCGCGCGCCAGTCCACTGTTTCGGAGACGCCGCACAAAGCTGAATTGCGCCACGTATCGTGGAGTTCGATTGCGGTCGAGGAACTCAATCCGCTGCTCGGCCGCCAGTTTGTCGTCGGTCAGAATGTGATGCTCGCCCGTGTCCTGCTGCAGAAGGGATGCGTCGTCCCGGAACACAGCCATCACAACGAGCAGATCACCTACATTCTGGCCGGATGTTTGAAGTTTGGAATCGATGGCCGCGAGATTGTTGTGAATGCCGGAGAGGTACTGACCATCCCACCTAATATGCCTCATTGGGCCGAGGCAATGGCCGATACAGTCGATCTGGATATTTTTAATCCGCCCCGAGCCGACTGGATCAACAAGACCGACGCCTATCTGCGCTAGAACGTTGGAGGACGAAGTCTGTTGTTCAACCGCGCCTTCGTGCACAAGCCGTATGATGGACTGTCGTTGTTCTATACCTTGTTCTGTACCTTCACGGTGATGAAATCGAAGTGTCGATAGCTCAAAGTTCAAGAATTGATTCGAGCCTTCGTTGCATTGCTTGCGGAAATCTGCCAGGCAGCGCGGCCCAGGATTTTCGCTGTACCCTCTGCGGTAATCTGCTCGAATTCTTTTTGCGTGAAGAATCGGGCAAGGCTTCCGATCCCGAGGCCTTGAAATCACTCTGGCTCAATCGCCGTAGTTCTCGCAATCCGCTCGACCAAAGCGGCGTCTGGCGCTTTCGCGAATTGCTCCCGGAAATCGAGGATGGCCACGCGATAACTCTTCGGGAAGGGAACACTCCGCTGTACGAATTGCCGCGTTGCGCCCGATCCACCAACCTCGACACCTTATTCGCGAAGCACCAGGGAATGAATCCGACCGCATCATTTAAAGACACGGGCATGACCTTTGCTGCTTCGGCGGCGCATCAGGGCAGCTTCAAGTGGGTAGCTTGCGCCTCCACCGGAAACACGTCTGCCTCGATGGCGGCGTACGCGGCGCGGGGCAACATGCACAGCCTGGTGCTGATTCCTGAGGGCAAAATTTCATGGGGAAAACTCTCGCAGTCCCTCGATTACGGCGCCCTCACCTGCCAGCTTCGCACCGACTTTGATGGGTGCGTTCGCATACTGAACGATCTCGTTCGCCAGAAACCGGTGTACATGCTGAACTCCGTCAACCCATACCGCATCGAAGGCCAGAAAACTGCCGCCATCGAACTAATGGAGCAGTTGGGATGGGAGCCTCCCGATCACATCATTGTTCCCGGCGGAAATTTAGGGAACAGTTCCGCGATTGGCAAAGCACTGATCGAGATGCGTGAACTCAAATTGATTCCCCGCCTGCCTAAGCTTTCGATCATTCAGGCGAAAGGCGCGAATCCGTTCTACCGCAGCGTGCGTGAATTCCGCGGCAAGAAGTTGGAGCCGATGAACGCCGACACGCTGGCAACGGCGATTCGCATCGGGAATCCTGCATCGTGGAAGAAAGCGCTCCGGGTACTGGAAGCTACGGGAGGCGAAGTCGAAGAGGTATCAGAAGTCGAGATTGCCAATGCCAAAGCAGAGATCGGAGCTGACGGCATAGGCTGCGAGCCCGCCTCGGCGGTGACATTGGCGGGACTGAAGAAACTCCGCCAGCGCGACTTCGTGAAGCGGGGAGAATCGGTCGTCCTGATCTTGACGGGGCACGTACTTAAAGATCCCGATTTCACAATCAAATTTCATCGCGGCGACCTTTTCGCAGGCACCCCCTTCGAAGCGGAGTTCGCCGCCTCAAAAGCGCTTCAGCGAGCCCCCGTAATTCTTGACGCCGATCTGGGAGCCGTCATTTCCGTGCTCGATGAAGCCGAGAGAAATTCGTAGCACTCCGCGCCAAACTCGTGTATAAAAAACAGTTCAATGTACGCCGCCTTCTGAAGAGTCATCTGGCTCGACTGAAAAGGTTAAACCCTTTATTTCCAAACGGTTGATGCGTTATTGTTCGTCAAGCAGTTGTAACGCTAACTTATGCCTTCGCGCCCCGCATCCCAAGACCGGTCGATCCGCCTGGCCATTCCAGCGAGCTCCGCTAATCTCGGACCGGCGTTCGACGCGGCCGCCCTGGCGCTGAATTTTCACCTGCGCTTACGGGCCGAACGCGCACCCGATTTTTTTGTCACGGCTACCGGACGGGATCAGCAGATTTGCAGCCGCATGGAAAACCACCTCATCGTAACGACGTATTGCGAGGTGCTTGAGTCGGAGAACCGCAAGATTGCGCCGCTCCGAATTCACATTGAAAACGAAATTCCCATCGGCCGCGGTTGCGGATCGTCGGCCGCGGCCCGTTTAGCCGGAATCGCCCTGGCGGTACATTTCGGTCACCTCCGCTGGAAGAACGACCGTATTGTCGGGGAAGCTTCGATGCGCGAGCAGCATCCCGACAACGCTTCGGCATCGTGGATGGGAGCTTTAACGGTGGCGCGTATGGCGAATCAGGTTCAGGCTCAGGTTGTCGAGGTCAAGCCGAAAGGGAAGTGGCCACTGCTCTTGGCAATCCCGGATGCCCCGCTGTCAACGGAGCAGGCGCGCCGCGTGCTTCCATTCCAATATTCTCGTGCCGACGCAGTTACCAATATTCAGAATTCCATGCTGCTGCTGGCAGCATTCACCCAGGATCGTCCCGACCTGCTCTCATCGGCGCTCGAAGACAGAATTCATCAACCTTACCGCGCACCGCTCGCTCCTCTGCTGCCGGCCCTGAAAGAACTGACAGGCGACTCAGGCATCCTCGGAGCTGCCTTAAGCGGAGCGGGGCCGTCGGTCCTTGTTTTCCTGGACCCTAAAGTGCCGACGAAACGTGCAAAGCAAAGAATTGCCGCGCATCTGACCAAGCGCCGCTTGACCGCTGAACTCATTCTCACCGAAATCGCAATGCATGGCGGCCGCGATGGAGGCGACTGGAAGAAGCATCACCCTCCGGCAAAGAAAGATTCGCTGAAAGTCGGTCTCTAGCTCACCAACGCGGTGCCTGTCTCGCCGCGCGACCTGAACGGCCACTCTCCGCGGCGCCACGACCTTACGCAGTAAATAAAAATGCCGACCACGAGGATGACGGCGGCATAACGAATTTCTTTCAAGAACCCCTTGCGCGAAACCAGAATAAAAATAAAACTCCCCGCTGCCAGCAGTGCGGGCAGAGGATAAAGCCACATCCGGAACGGCCGCTCCATCTCGGGGCGCCGAATTCGCAGCACGATGACTCCTATGCTTTGCACCAGAAATTGTAAAATGATTCGAATCACTACCAGCGCCGCAATCAAGTCAGCCAGCCTTAAAAAACAGAATAGGATCGCCACTCCCGCCAGCGCCAGCAACGAGACATAAGGAATTTGATGCGTAGGATGGATGCGCGCGAAAGAGCGAAAGTAATTGCCGTCAAGCGCCGCCGCGTACGGCACCCGCGAGTATCCAAGCATGAGCGAGAAGACTGAAGCGAATGCGGTCCACATTACAAGGGCCGAGGCAAATCCAGCGGCGCGCGAGCCGTACACTTTCTGCATCAGGGTCGAAACCACATGCAGTTCGCTATGCGAAGCTCCAGACTGAGCGATGTCACGCCACGGCAAGACGCCGAGAATACTGATGTTCATCACGATGTAGATACAGGCCACCGCAGCGATCGAAATCAGCAACGCGCGAGGAATCGTTTTCCCAGGATCTTTTACTTCGTCCCCGAGAAAACAAACGTTGTAGTAGCCCCAATAATCGTACGAGGCTATCAGCATCACCGCACCGAGGCCGCGAAAAAAATCGCGCGACATAGTGAATGCGCCGGGCGGAAAGTCGAAGGCCTGATGAGCGTTGAAGTGAGTCACTCCAGTGAAAATAATCCAGGCGATGGTTCCCATGACGCCAATCCAGAGAATCGTCGACAGTTTCGAAATAGCGGTGATGCGGCGATAAAGCAAAAATGCGGCCAGGGAGCAGACTGCGATCGCGACTAAACTCGCAGGCATGGCCACCGCCGTAATTTGCAACGGCCCTAGCAGCGGAATTCTGAGCGTTGCGGTATGTGAAAGCCACACTCTCTGCAGATTCGGCCAGAAGAAAGACAGATATTGCGAGAAGCCGACTGCTCCCGATGCAATCGAGAGTGGGGCGCTGAAAGACAGCTGCCAGATAAAAAGAAAAGAGACGAGACGGCCGAGCGTCTTTGGCCCGTAGATTTCTTTGAGATACCGGTAAGAACCGCCCGACCCCGGCATGGCCGCTCCGAGTTCAGCCCAAACCAGACCATCGCAAGCCGCGAGCACAGCGCCCAGGATCCATCCCAGCATCGCTTGCGGGCCACCCATAGCGCTGATGACGAGCGGAATCGTGATGAACGGACCCACGCCGATCATATCGATCATGTTGAGCGCAGTGGCCGATCTAAGACCGATGCCGCGAACGAGTTGTGGCCTGCTCTCGAGTTCGCCCGCGGATGAAGTTTTCATGAACGAGTTAGTGTGGGAAACCGCCCATCCATCAGCTTAATACCGATGTCGAGTGCAGCCCTGACTCATAGACCAGCCCGCGCTAGCGGCTGGCAATCAAATTAACGAACAGACGCACCGCTCCCGGAACTCCTGCTGGCACTTGCCGAAAAAACGCGTACCCCGTGTAGACATATGTTCCCTTGCCGTAATTAGCGATCAGCAACCCGCCTTTTTGCTCGCTCTCTCCGGGATCGTGCGATTCGAGCAAGGGAGAGAATTTGCTGTCCCACTGGCTCATAAAATAAAGCCCGCGCTCCTGCACCCATCCGTCAAAATCTTTTTTGCTGATCTCGTTTGGAGAATGAAAGATTGCATTCGCCGGCTCCAGCATCGCGATCGGAGCGTCTTCCACCGAAACCCGCGCCCGGCTGAGCGTTGCCGTGTACGGAGTAAAGTTGCCCTTATTGAAGTCAGCAGGAGATGTATTGTACTGCACCACCAATCTTCCGCCCGCCTGAACAAAATCAAGCAGCCGTTTATTGTTTGCTACGACATCTTTCTGCGTGTCATACGCGCGGATGCCAAGCACAATCGTCTGATACTTGCTCAGGTCCTCGGCATTAAGGTGCTCCGCAGGTATGAGTGTGACGTCCATCCCGATCTGCTGCAATACAGTTGGGATCGTGTCGCCTGCTCCCATAACATAACCAACTTTGAAATCTTTGGGAACTCTAACGTCGATCACGCTGACATGCTGCGTTGCGGGTTGGTAATAGTAAAAAGTGCCGAGGTCCTCTCGGGTGACAACAGAAAAGCCTTCTCTGTAGCTCGTCTCTCCGCTTTTGAAGGAAGCGAGAATTTCTTTCTTACCCTCAATACGGTTGCCAGGGATCACCTTGTAATCGAAACTCTGTTTCTCGCCTCGCTCGTGAAATGCAAGCTGCTTGTCGCTCGGCTCTGCACGCCAGTTCTCAGGCACAGCGACCCGTAGATCGCCTTCGCTCTCAGCGGACTTAGCGCTGGCTGTTTCGGGAGACGACGCTGGCGACAGATTGCTGAACACATCTACCTTTACATTAGGCTGCGGTCCATCCTGCGTAGCGATCACCTGCTCGCCGGGATCCAGCATGACTGAAAACGCCGGAGCCACCGCCAGTGGCCGTTCAGAGACTACTCCCAATGCGTCTTTGAACTTCACCATGCAGGTAGCGGTCAACAGTTCAGAACCTTCGCCGGTTCGAGCGACGACGCGCACCTCGGGAGGGGGAAGCGGCAGACCGGCATATTGTTCCTTGTCCTTGTCGATCGTGTTGATCGGTTCGGTTTCCGGATCGTTGCGATGCCAGTAGGGGCGTGTGGCCGCTGCTTGGGGCGGCACGTTCACCTTAAATTTCGCCACCAAATCGTTCGCTTCGCTCTTGCTCGAAACAAGCGTCGACTTCCATCCGGATGGAACCTCCAGCGCGAGATTAACTTTTCCGTTCGGCTTCACCGCGGCAGAGAGCCGAGCCGTGACTTCGAACGAGTGGCCCGGCACCGCCATGAAAGCATCGTCTGGACCAATGCCGATTGCCGCGTCAGCGACGGCGTGCAACGTAAGCCCGGCAGCGAGCGACTGAGCGCGCTCTATCTGGTTCGAGACATCCTGCAATCGAATCTTGAAGTCGTACTTCACCTGCGCCGGCAGTTCGGACTTTGCTATTTGATTCAAAGTCGCGGTGATCATTCCGCGCGCTTGGAGCAAAGGGGTTTGGGCCGAGGCGGCATTCTTCTCCGCAGCGTCCGACGCTTCCTTAATTTTCGATTGAACGTCGGCCAGCGATTGGCGCAGTCGCGGAACCTTTTTCTCTTCGCCGCCGAGTCTATCCACGAGGCCGGTCAGGGTTGGGTTGATCCCGTCAAAGAAGTCTGCCTCGTGTCCGTCTTTATCCTTCGGCGATTCAACGACTGAATCCACAAGCTTGTAGAAAGTAAAACGGTCGCCCGGATCGACCGTCCAGTTGGCAGCGCCCTGTGATTGCTGGTGTCTTAGCCCAGACATCGCGAACTCGATATATGAAGTTCCAAGCAGCGGATCAATCGTTCCCGTATTCAGTTTCAATGTGTACGTCGCCGCGTCGCAGGTCATCGCTCCAAACCCGCAGACATTGCCGATATATAGCTTTTTTGGCTGCCACGGCTCGATGCCTTCTTTGATTTGTTCGGGAAAGCGATTTGGATCGGCAGCGGCGCGGAATGCCTCGCGAGTCAAAATCGCGGACGCCTGGTGATGGCCGTGACCATCGCGGTCGGTTCCCGAGAAGCGCGCCACCAACACGTCGGGTCGAAAAGTGCGAATGACTCGCACCATGTCTCCGAGTGCAATGTCATGACCTTTCCATTTCTGAAAAGTCTCGTCGGCATTCTTGGAATATCCAAAATCGGCGACGCGCGAGAATCTTTGGTCGACCCCGTAATAGCGGTCCGCCGCCAGCAGTTCAAGTGTGCGCAGCACTCCTAACGCGTCGAACAGGTTGCTCCCTAGTTTGTTCTGTCCGCCTTCGCCGCGATTGAGCGTCATCAGCAGAGTGTCGATGCCCTTGCCTCGCGCCTCTAGCGTCAGCATGCCGCCGTCTTCGTCGTCTGGATGCGCCGTCGTTTGCATCAGCCGACCTGTGGTCTGAAGGCGGCGGAGCACCAGTTTCAGGCCGTTCGCGCCGGTTTCTTGCGGCAGGGGATCGTAAAAGTGATCAACCTTGCTCACAGCCGATTTTTTCTCGGCAGTTTGACCGAAGGCAGAGGTCAGGCTCATGACGACCAGAAGGGTAGCGACGAAGAATCGGCGCGCGTTGCATCTTGCGGCACTCACTGATTTTGCCGACACTTTGAAAATAGCCATCAGATGGGATTTCCCTCGATTGATTGGCGCGAATGTTTCATTCGCAATGCAAGAAACCATGATTGTACTTGGATTCAGCTCGCACGCCGCAGGAGTCTAAAAAGTTGGCGTCCTAAGCCTGCATATGTCGGGCAGCTATGCGATCAGAGCGGCCGAGGAGCCCACCCAGCGCATGTTCTTATTCTGATCGACCCCCATCATCGAGCCGCGACCCATGCGCGCAATCGTCAACACCGGCGTTAACTTATCCAGCCAGACGTACATGATTCGCAGTTCGACCTTGGTCGCGCCGAATGGAGTGTCGACCACGGGCGTGAAATTCAGCCGCTCCTGCAAAATGAAGTCGCCACGCTTCGATGCGGGGATCGCGTCGATATCCTTTTGCGACGGCGAAATGATAACGCCCAATCCCGCAAACGAAAAAAGTGGTTTGAGCACAAAATTGTCTAGATCCGAGGGCGTCTCGGTCATCTGATCCAGAAACCACGTTCTCGGAACAGAAGCATGCTGCAAATACGGGATCGAATATTTGCTCATTCGAAAATACCAATTTGGATGTCCCGCCCACTCAACCTTTAGATCGTCGCGAAAATCGAAAGGCAGAGTTACAGCTTTACGCTCCAACTCATCGACGATGGTGCGGTTGTAGATACGCTCGATCGGAATCTGCCGCCCGTCGTATTCGTAGTAGAGGCGATTGTCTCGCTTGGCAATCTTCGTTATGCAAACTGTACGGATTCCCAGGTTCTTCTCGGTGAGCAAGAAATCTGGCCGTGTCTTCTGCTCTTCGGGATGAACTTCCATCAACACGACGTTCTCAGGGTCGTGACCGGCAACAATCGAGTCGCGCATGAGTTGCCAATAGGATCGCGAATCGAGCCCGCTAAGAAAATAGCGAAGTCCGCGCTCCAGTTCGAACACATCGAGATACGTCTGCGCGAGAACGGATTGATAAGCGTACAGGGAAGGGAAGGCTTGCAATTCGACGAGCTTCGGCTGCAATTCACCGGCTGCATCGCGCACGAGTCCGAAATCAACTTGTACGAACATCGGATGCGACGACTCATCGGGAACTTTAAACTGTGCCGGAATGGCAGCTTCTGAACGCGAGCGATAGTTGGCACTCTCGACGAGTTGCCGGATCAGATCTTCGCCATACGCTCCCATACGCTCGACGAGATCATTCGGAAAGAAGCAAGGCGTCTCGCACAATGCGAAAGGAACTTCCATTCCACATCGCGAAGTCATCTCCCGTTGGAATCGGTCGAATTTGTCGCTGGTAAATCGCGAATTGAAGTCTTGCCGGTAGGAAGAAATCATTCCAAACAAAAGCTGCGAGGCATTTTCAAGAAGGCGACCTACCGCGTCATTCAAAATAAGTCGAGTCGAACGAACTGATAGCTGAAAGCTAAGAGCTAAAAGCTAAGAGCCAAAAGCTGCCCTTCACCCTTCAATCAAAAACTGCCCGCTCCGCATAATCTGCTCGCCATCTACCCAGATATCAAACTTCCGTCCGACGACATCGATATGCGTTGACGAGTACCACTCGGCTCCGGTGTGGGCGCCGTATGGATTTCCGAATGCGATGTGAATGCCGGGATATTTCTCGTCCTGCAGAATTTCGCCAATTACATCTTTCAACTCAATATTTGTACCGATTGCGAATTCGCCAACCCGGTCGCTGTTTTCGTCCGTATGGGTGTACGCCCAGAAATCGTCCCTCAGTTCCTGGTTCGAAGAGTGTGCCTCGGTCAGGCGGTTTCCTTTGATCTGAATCGTCAACGGGTTTGCTCGCAGGGCCCCGAACTTCGCGCACAAATAGTCGCCAACAACTCCGTCGATCACGAAAGTGCCATTCACTTCGCCCGGGGAAGTGAAGACCTCGCCGCCGGGCAAGTTGCCCCATTTTTCGGGGCTGATCATGCCGCTCGTTTTGACCCATCGGTAATCGGGATTTAAGTCCGCCACCAGATCTGTGCCGGCCGAAGTCTTTGCTCGAATCTGTTTGGCTTTTTTGACTTTTTCCAACACTTTCACACTGAGCCGATCTACTTTGTGGAAGTCGGCGCGCATGCCTTCCTGCATAATTCTTTTGTTGATATTGACCATGTGCGCGTGCCGGATCTTTTTCCGGTTCACGATATCAGTCATCTGCATTCGCGATTTGAGTTCGTTAGTCTGCACCTGCACCGCAAAAATGCTGACCTGGCTCGACTCCAGATCTTCAACGATCACTTGGGGCAAATCTTTGAGAGGACGCGTAGCGACGTCTTCGAGCACCCAAGTCCGATACGCGCAGCCCACCGTCTCAAGTTCGTGGACGATCGCGGCGGCGATCTCTAAGCTGACCTCATCTGTAATAACCGTAACCTTCTCGGAAGGCTGAATTCGCAGGCAAACTCGCACGGCATTCTTTGCCCCGGGCGAGAGTTCCGGATCGAATGCAATTTCGGTCAGTTGTCGGTTGGATTGTTCGGCAGTTTTCATTCCAGGTTCGTTCACGAATTTCTATTTTTCGAAGCTCTACAAAATATGGATTGCGTCACTCAGCCGAACCGCGCTCGTGGCAAGGCTTCTTCTTCTTCATCTTCGACACCGACCTCAGTCTCTTCGATGATGTAGTCCATAACCGCCTTCATATCTCCAGTTTTACGGAACACATCGAGTTGCCGGTCTGCGCCTGTACCCCTCTCCATCATCTCGCGAACGTAGGAAACTTCTTTGCGAGAGCCAAGTTCGTCAAGGACATCATCGACGAAGGCGAGATATTCTTCGATCAGTTCTCGTTCCGGAACCTCCATCGACTTGCCGAAATCAATCAGCTTTCCGTTGATTCCATAGCGCGCAGCGCGCCACTTGTTTTCCATAAGCAAAGACCTCCGATAGAGCCGGAAGCCCTGATTCTGAGCATAGAGCTTATAAAGCTTGGCGACTGTCGCCTGTATGAGCGCTGCCAGCGCAATCGTCTCGTCGACGCGCATCGGCAGGTCGCAGACCCGGAACTCGAGAGTGTTGAAGAATGGATGCGGCCGAATGTCCCACCAGATCTTTTTTGCGTTGTCGATTGAATTCGTCTTCACCAAGAGCTTGACGTAGTTTTCGTATTCTCCCCAGCTCGGGAAGTAATCGGGCAGGTTAGTACGTGGAAATTTATCGAAGACCTTGCAGCGATAAGACTTTAAGCCCGTGTCCATGCCCAGCCAGAAGGGCGAGTTGGTCGACAATGCCAGAAGGTGCGGGACAAAATAACGCGCGTGATTCATCAGGTGGATCAGAACTTCGCGGTCTTCGACGCCAACGTGTACGTGCAATCCGAAAATAAGATTAGCGCGGGCGACAAGCTGCATGTCTTCGACAATGTTCTTGTAGCGCTCGCCCGGCGTGACTTCCTGCATCCGCCAATCTGCAAACGGATGGGTGGCTGCCGCCGCCAAACGGAGGCCATTTTCTTTCGCCAGCCGAATCATGTGCTGGCGAAGCTTTTTGAGCTCAATTCCTGCTTCGCCGATGTTGGCGCAGACAGAAGTTCCGACCTCGATCACCGATTGGTGCATCTCAGTCTTCACCCGCTCCTGCAAAATCAATCTACCCTTTTCAATGATTTCGGCGTGGATGTGCGAGCGCAGGTCCCGGGTTTCGGGGTCGACGGTCTGGTACTCCTCTTCAATTCCCAGCGTAAATGTGGGCTTCATCGCGGTATCCGGTGCTGCAAGGAAGAATCATCAACAGAAGCGCACTAAGTATATCAACCAAAACGGGCGTCTCACGCCTTTTTCCGGAGCTCCGGCCGTTGCACTTCAACGGCCTTCGGACCATTGAGAAATGCCGCCCAGCGCAGTTCTTCCACCGGATTCTGCTGGCTGACCGCTTTCTTTATTGCCATGGTTGCGACGGCGTTGACGATCCAATCAAAATTCTCTTGCCCGACTGACGTCACCTCCGCGTCTGGAGCGGGATTCATGAAATCAATCGCGTAGGGAATGCCGCCCTCAACCGCGAATTCGACGGTGTTCAGGTCGTATCCGAGGGCGCGGCAGAGCGCTAGCCCATCTTTCTCGATGCGCTCTTTCAGCTTCGCCGGCGGCTGCGGATTTCCCTTCACGTAGCGTTCATGAAAAGGGACTCGTGGGTCGTACTTCATGATCAGGACCTTCTCCTGCCCGACGACGTAGCAGCGATAGTAATCCTCGAATTCAACGCCGTGCTGCAGCGTCATGCAGAGATCGCCGGTGTTGTTGTAGTTCTGAAAAAACTCTTCCGGAGAGTGGACTTTACAGACATGCTTCCAGCCGCCGCCCGCGTACGGTTTCAGAAAAGCCGGGAATCCCACGTAGGCAAACAGTTCTTCCCAGTTCAGGGGATACATCAGATTTCGCATCGAGCGGTCGGAAGTGTCAGGCGGGTGGCTGTGGTGCGGCAAGATCACCGTCGGGGGAATGGCAACACCCATTTTATGAGCCATCGCATAGTTGAAAAATTTGTCGTCCGCCGTCCACCAGAATGGATTGTTGATCACTGTCGTGCCTTGCAGCATGGCATTCTTCAAATAAGCCCGGTAGAAAGGAATGTCTTGTGAGATTCGATCGATGATCACTGCATATTTCTTGGGCTCATCCATACGGATGCCGCCGATACTGACAAATTCGGCGGTCACGCCGTCCACGTTCATAGAATTAATTCCCTCAACAACTGCGGGCGGGAAGGTGTTCTCCATGCCAAAAAGAATTCCGATTTTTTTCGTCACAATATTTCTCCTTCATGCGCTGCAAAGCCAGCAGCGCTAAAAGTATTTCGCCGCCATTCGCTGCCACAGCGGCCAATCATGCTTGCTGTTATCGCCGTAAATATCAAGCCAGTGCGGAATTCCCTTGGCGTGCAGAATCGCCGACATCCTGACACTGGCGTCGAGGCAGATATCCCAATCCGCCGTTCCGAGGACGATTTTCATCTGCCGGTAGCGATTCAAGAACCACTCATCGCTCGTGTTCGGCAAATAGTCCGGCGGATTGTTGAAATAGCAATTGTCGTCGTAGTAGCCGTCGAGAAAACTCTTGATGTCGTACGAACCGCTCATGGGCACGCAGGCAGAGACCATGTCGGGATGTCGCAGTGAAAAGTTGAGCGCGTGGTAGCCGCCAAAACTGCACCCTGTGACAATCATCTGCGGAGCCCAGTTCTTCCACTTCAGATAGGGGACGAACTCGTTGATCAGGTAGCGCTCATACTGAACATGCCGCCAGATGCGCGCGCCCGGATGCGCGTTCTTGTTGTACAGGCTTTCGCTATCTACGGCGTCGACGCAGAATAGCTGTATGCCTCCGCTTTCCAGTTTGTCGGCCAGCGCATGCGTCATCCCGGCGTCTTCATATTCATAAAAACGCCCCATTGACGTGGGGAAAACGAGAATCGGTTGCCCGGCATGCCCCAGGACGAGCGACTCCATGTCGCGTCCCAGTTCATGACTATATTGCTTGTGGTGTTCGCGATTCATGCGCCCGAGGATTGTAACTGAACCGCGAAGACTTCGGCAGAGATCAACCGCGGGGGGGATTTGCGGAAGAAAAGGCTTGCGACGGCGCGCGAGAGGCGAAAGCGCGCGGTCACTATTGCAAGAGCCTCTAATGAATCGGATGCTGCGACTGCGGATCTATGCCTAGATGCTTCATTTTCGATTGAAGCGTCGTTCTCTTTAATCCCAATCGCATGGCGGCGCCACGAGGCCCGCCGATTTTCCCATGGCTCTCGCGCAAAGCGCGAAGAATGTAGTCCCGCTCTGCCGATTCCAGAGTCTGGTCGCGTAGCCTTGCTGCCTGCGCTGGCTGCAATGCATTCAGCGGTGCGACCAGTACCGAGCCTTCTGTAAGGATTACCGATCGTTCGACAAAATTTTCCAGTTCACGAACGTTGCCCGGCCAATCCCAACTGATCAGAGCATCCATCGTTTTCCTGGGAATGCTCGTTATGGTTTTGTTCATGCGGCGCGCGCATTTGTCGACAAAATGTTCGACTAACAAGCGAATGTCTTCCCGGCGCTCGCGGAGCGGCGGGACGCAAATTGGGAAAACATTCAACCGGTAGAACAAGTCGCTTCTGAACTCGTTCTTCTGAATACGATCGGCGAGGTTGCTGTTCGTGGCGGCGATCAAACGGAAATTGACTTTTACCGTCTGATTTCCTCCAAGGCGTTCAAACTCCTGGTCCTGTAAAACCCGCAATAGCTTGGGTTGGAGTGCGAGTGCGATCTCGCCGATTTCGTCCAGAAAAAGAGTTCCCCCATCCGCCAGTTCGAGGCGTCCGATCTTCTTGCTGATGGCGCCGGTGAAAGCACCTTTCTCGTGGCCAAACAATTCGCTCTCCAGCAGGCCGGAAGGAATCGCCGCACAATTCATCTTGATGAAGCTATTGCTATGACGCTGGCTCGACCGGTGGATCGCCCTCGCTACAAGTTCTTTGCCCGTACCAGTTTCCCCCAGCAATAGCACGGTCGCGTTACTTGATGCCACTCTTCCAACTTGCCGCATCACGTCATGAAGAGCTTCACTCTGCCCGATGATCTCGCCGAAACCGAGCTCGGTATCGATCTCTTTCTCAAGGTAAAGTTTTTCTTCCGTCAGCCTTCGTTTGGCTTCGCGCAGCGCTTCGCTGGTTTCACGGAGTTCGGTGACATCCATGCTCGCCCCGGTAATTCCAATCACAGCTCCGGCGGCATTCAGTACCGGTTCAATCGTAGTGTCGAAATATTTTTTCTTACCCTCTAGCGTGATTTGCGTTTCGCCCCGTTCTCCAACACCCGTTTGCAGCACACGCCTACGGACCTCTGCAATTTGGGCAGCCTCCTCTGGATTGACTATTTCGAACAATGATTTCCCAATTTTGTCAGCGGGAGTGAAAGGAAGCTGGGAATTATAAGACCACGTATAAAGCAAATCCTTGTCTTGATTGAAAACCGCAATTGGAGAATTCTTCAAAGCTACTCTGAACCGCTCTTCGCTTTGGCGTAATGAGTCTTCAGCCTGTTTGCGTTCGGTAATATCCTGCACCAGGGCCACGTGAACGCGGCGACCGTCTTCTTTCTCCGAAAGAGGAATCACGACTACGCGTCCCCAGCGTACGGATCCGTCGGGCCGGACGTAGCGCTTGTCTATTTCGAGGTTTTCAAACTTCCCAGTTCCGAGATTCGGCAAGAAGTCTTCGGCACTCCCTACATCATCCGGATGGCTGACCCTTAAAATATCCAACTCCAACAATTCGCCTTCCGTCCGTCCGGTGATCTCGCAGAATTTGGGGTTGGCTTGGACGAATCGACCAGTTCGAGTATCGGCCAACGCGATACCGATCAGAGATTCTTCATAAACGGCTCGAAATCGGTGTTCACTTTGCCGCAGCGCTTTTTCGGCATCTTTAAGATCGGTCAAATCAATTGACGCTCCGACTGCGCCGCGAGGTTTGCCCTGATCATCAAACAGAGGAACCGCGTTAACCAAAGTTTCTCGTTGCGTTCCATCCCCGAGGATCATGGTTTGCGCCGAATCGTATATCGATTGCCCGGTTCGCGCCGCGCGCTGCATGGGGAGCTGATCTGGGGACACCTCGACCCCATCCTGGAAAAGACGAAACGGAGGGATCTCTTCAGGTGAGGCACTCTTCGAAAAGTTTGCACCTAGGTCGATTTGAAGTTGAGAGTACGCGGCACGGTTACCGGTCATCCGGCGGCAGGATGGATCATGAGAGATGTAAACAGGAACAGGTACAGCGTCGAGGACAGTTGCCAATTCCTCCGCGCGTGATCGCTCGCGTGCTTCGCTCGCCTTCTGCGATGCTTCCGCTTGCTTCTGCGCGGTAATGTCACGCATAACGCACGCGACACGCTCGATACCGGTAGGATCTTCCACGGGTAGGTAGGTGATCAAGAGATCTCTCTCACCGAGTTTCGGATAAAGGTACCGGAGTTCATAAGTGACGATTCTTCCGCTGAAACACTCGTCGAGTCGATGTCTGATCTGGGTGGCAAATAATTCTTGTCCCAAGACTTCGGCCACGGATCGCCCAATAACCTCCTCCGCTTTTAACTGGCGATAATGGAGGTAAGCCCTATTTACGAGCATGAACTTGTAGTCGCGGTTTACGACCACGATCAGGTCCTCCAGATGTTCAACCACTTTCCCGAATTCCCGTAACCTCTCTTCCGTTTGTTTACGGGACGTGATGTCGCGAGCTACTGCGGTAATGTATTCACGATTCAATGACGCACGCCGCAAACTAACTTCGACCGGAAACGTCGAACCGTCCTTCCGCCGGTATTGTCGTTCCAAGATCATCGGACCAGTTTCGTCCAGGCAACGTAAGACCCTGATACGTTCGTTCTCGTTCACTGCGGGAGCAATATCGGTCACAGTCATTGATAACAACTCTTCGCGGCTGTATCCGAGAAAGGCCAAGGCTCTTCCGTTGATCTCGACAATGCGCAGGCTCGTCGTTTCAATCACAATGATTGCGTCATTGGCCTGGTCGAGCAAGGTCCGCGAGAGCGTTAGTTCTTTTAAAGAAGCCTCTTGTTCGGAAGCGATTCGCAACAACTTCGCATTCGTTTCAAGCAAAGTCTTTTCGGCGCGTACCCGGGCGGTCACGTCGTGCGCGATTCCATGTACACAGGGTTCCGCGCGATCCGGCTTGTGCAGAATATTGTGATATTCCCAAACCAGATGCTCGCCCTTCCGGGTGACAACCGTCATCACGCCGTAACTTTCGCCCTTTTGCTTGATTTCCTCCAGATACAGGTCGAAGAGGGGGCGGGTCTGCGGGGTCAGAAAATCACGCATGGGTTTTTGCAAGATCTCTTGTTCGTCATATCCGAGCAGGCGGGCCGAAGCGGCGTTTATCGAAAGCAGTCGCCCGCTCAGGTCGTGAACACACAAAAGGTTACAGCTGTGAGCGATCAGGTCGCGATCCCACTCGGAGCTTGGGAGAATCCGATCGATCGGAGAGTTAGAGGCGGCGTGCCACTCATTGCCAGGGCGCAAGTCCATTGCTCACCCACTATTAAACCGCTGGAAAAAGCATAGATGGCCAGATCATTCCAGCAGTCGATTGAGCTAGCCCCGTGAGTGCCTTATTGCATGTTTGGTAACTCACCGGAACCAACCGCCACGAAAGTTTACCAGAATAAAACGTTAGTAATATAGAAGATATTATGTGGAAACGTTGTTACTTGCATTTGTGTGCCGCAACACATTAGAAAGCCCAACGAGGGTCGCTGCCATGACCGCAAGCATGCCGAAATTGCCAAATCTTCTCGTTTCTCAAGGTATCTTCAGTAACCTTTAAGTCGAGAACATTTCTGTGTAGTCTGGCACAAGCTTCTCGCAACGACCGAATGAACCGCAAGTTCGCCCACTCACCCTGTTCTGATTTTCGTCTTAGGAAGTTTGCTTAAATATGTCTTCGCCTGTGAATCCCGTAACGAATGTGCCAGCTACAACAGCCGTTGCAAAGCCAACTGCTGGTGCTGCTGCCGCCACGGCCCCGGCGCCCGCTCCCTTTTCTACGCCTGCGTTGCTCACCGTGATGCTGAAGAGCGCTCCGAAAATCAGCGATCTGTTTTTTACCACCGGCAAGCCTCCGCTGGTCGAGATCAACGGCAAACTTGCGCCCGCCGGCATTTCGCGCGCGCTGAATTTAGACGACACCCGCAAGATTGCTGCCGACTTGATCGGTAGCAATCCTCACGCGCTCGGCAACCTGAAAGAATCTGGTTCCTGCGACGTTTCCTACAGCCTGCCAGGGGCGCACCGCTTCCGTGTCAACGTCTTCATGCAGCGCGGCTCATGCGCCATCGTCATGCGCGTCATTCCGACCATTGTTCCCGACTTTGACTCCTTGAATCTTCCGGAAGAGCTGAAGAAGATCGTGGGCTTGAGGAATGGGATTGTACTCGTGACTGGCCCAACCGGGTCTGGCAAGTCTTCCACGCTCGCCGCCGTGATCGATCGAATCAACCGTGAGCAGTCTTACCACGTCCTCACCATCGAAGATCCGATTGAGTTTCTGCACCCGCATAAGAGCTGCATCGTGAATCAGCGCGAACTTCATAGCGACACACCGAGTTTTGCACTCGCCTTGCGCGCTGCACTTCGGCAGGCTCCAAAAGTGATTCTGGTAGGGGAAATGCGCGATAAGGAAACTATCGAAATCGCGATGGAGGCTGCAGAGACCGGCCATCTGGTGCTCTCGACGCTGCACACGATCGACGCTTCCAAGACGGTAGAAAGAATTGTAGGCGCCTTCCCGATGGCGGAGCAGCACACGCTACGCAATCGCCTGGCAAAAAGCTTTCGTTACATCGTGTCGCAGCGGCTTGTACCGCGTAAAGATGGAGCGGGCCGCATTGCAGTGATTGAAGTATTGAAATCGACTCTTCGCACGCGCGAATACGTGGAGAAGGGCGAAGGCGACGGCAAGACGCTTCTCGACGCCATGCGGGTTGGCGGTCAGGAAGGCATGCAGCACTTTGACGGCGATCTGGAGCGCCTGATCCGCGCCGGCATTATCGATATGGAGACTGGGCTCGCCTATGCGACCAATCCCGGCAACATGTTGTTGGATCTCTCGGACTTGAGGCTGGACGCTGAGCAGAAGGCAAAGTCTGACCCGCTGCTTGAGTAGTCAAGTAGTGGCTGCTTGAGTAGTCAAGTAGTGAATGATGCCCGCAAAAACTAGGTAACGCTGACTTCGGTGTAGGTTCCGTAGACCTGCCGCAGCGCTTCGCAAATTTCGCCGACCGTTGCGTAAGCTCGTACCGCTTCGATGATGAACGGCATTGTGTTGGCTTCCGAAACATTCCCGTTCGTGCCTGCTACTGGAGTCTTCGCAGCGGCTTGTTTTAAAGCCTCGAGCCGACGCTCTACTTCCTCGTTCGACCGGCGCGCGCGCAGGGTCTTCAACTTTTTCTCTTGTGCGCGAGCCACCGATTCGCCAATGTAAAGAATGTTCGGTGAATCCTCTTCGATCACAAAATCATTCACGCCGACCGTGATCTTCTCGTTCGCCTCAACCGCGCGCTGATATTGATAGCTGGCTTCGGCAATCTCTTTTTGCGGATACCCGCGCTCGATCGCCTTGACCATGCCACCCATCTGATCGAGCTTGCCGAAGTAGTCGAATGCGCCCTTCTCCATATCGAGGGTTAGCTTCTCGACGAAATAACTTCCGCCCAGCGGATCGACGGTTTGCGCCACGCCAGACTCGAAGGCGATGATCTGTTGCGTTCGCAGCGCAATGCGCGCCGCCTCTTCCGTGGGTAGCGCAAGCGCCTCGTCGTAGGCGTCGGTATGCAGAGACTGCGTACCTCCCAACACCGCTGCCAGAGCCTGCAAGGCTACGCGAGCGATGTTGTTTTTCGGCTGCTGCGCAGGGAGAGAAACTCCAGCCGTCTGAGTGTGGAAGCGCATCAGGCAACTGCGCTCGTTCTTTGCCCCGAAGCGATCTTTCATCAGCCGGTACCAGATTTTACGTGCGGCGCGATATTTCGCGATCTCCTCGAAAAAATCGTTGTGCGCGTTAAAAAAGAAGCTGAGCCGAGGTCCAAAATCATCAACCTCAAGGCCGCGGCGTTGCGCCCACTCCACATACTCGACGCCGTCGTAAATCGTGAACGCCAGTTCCTGCAGGGCGGTCGATCCCGCTTCGCGAATGTGATAGCCGGAAATGGAAATAGTATTGAAGCGCGGTGTGACCTTCGATCCAAATTCAAATGTATCGATCACCAGCCGCATCGAAGGCGCGGGCGGGTAGATGTACTCTTTCTGCGCGATATATTCCTTGAGAATGTCGTTCTGCAGCGTGCCCGAAATCTTTTTCCAGTCCGCACCCTGCTTCTCCGCCACTACCAGATACATCGCCCAGAGAACGCTCGCGGGCGAGTTGATGGTCATCGACGTGGTGATTTTTTCCAGCGGAATGCCGTCGAAGAGGATCTCCATGTCTTCGAGCGAATCGATCGCCACTCCGCACTTGCCAACCTCGCCTTCACTGGCAGCGTGGTCGGAGTCATAACCCATTAGCGTCGGGAGATCGAAGGCGACCGAAAGTCCGCCTCCGCCGTGTTCGAGAAGATATTTGTAGCGTTGGTTCGTTTCTTCCGGCGAGGCGAAGCCGGAGAACATTCGCATCGTCCACAACTTGCCGCGATAACCGGTCGAGTGAATGCCGCGCGTGTAAGGTGCCTGACCGGGATAGCCTAGATATTGATCGTAGTTCCAATCCGCGGGCAGATCGGCCTGCGTATAGAGACGGCGGATTGGGACATCAGAGATAGTGCTAAAACGCGCATTACCGTTCTCGTCGAGGTTGGTGCCGGTTGCGGCTCCAATCGGCTTTTCTGGAGCCTTCTCCAATGTGGGAGCAAGCGTTTTGGTCGCCCAATCTTTTTCCGAAGCGGCGGGGTCGCGGCCGTCAAAAACGTCGGCAACCGGATTTTCAGCTACCGTTTTGTTATCTTTTCGCTTCGCTTTGTCGTCGGCCATAGCACTCCCGGAACCCACTTAACCAGTCCAGTGACTGAATCGATCATATTCGATCGGTCACATTCGATCGGTCTTAATCGATCAGTCTCATTCGATCATAGAGTAGCGTTTCACGAGCCGCAAAAGCGCGTACCGACCGAGCGGTTGGCCCCAGCATCGATCAGCGCGCCCGGTGCGTGCTGTCGTGGGGGTCCTTGACGCCGCTTTTCGCGCACCCCTATCCTTGGAGGTCTTGCCGTGGAGGAATTCTGAAGGCCTTTCGCCGTCTATTGCAGCGCACACCCGTCTACGGCGTCTACAAAGCTCTCGGCCATTATCCCGACTATTGGTACTGGATTCTGCGAGGCAAGCCCGTTCGGTCTCCCCACTTGCTGAAGCAGAAAACCGTGCGCGAGTATGGAGAGCGATACGCATTACGAAGTTTGGTCGAAACCGGAACTTACTACGGAGAAATGGTCGCCGCCATGAAGCGGAATTTCGACAGGATCATTTCGATAGAATTTGTGCCGGAATTAGCGGAACGAGCTCAAAGAAAATTTGACAGCATGCCGCAGATAAAAATTTTGTGTGGTGACAGCCGTACGTTGATTCCCGAACTGGTGGCGTCTCTCTCCGAGCCCACACTCTTCTGGCTCGACGCCGGTTACTACGGCTGGATCGGCAAACAAGGCGAGCAAGATCGGCTCTCGGTCGAGATCAGGTCCATCTTGAACCATCCTCTGGAGCACATCGTTTTGCTCGACGATGCACGCGGCCTCACTGGACGCGACGGCGTTCCCTCGGTAGCAGAGGTGAAAGCATACGTCGAAACGACATTCCCCCACCGATCGGTCGAAGTGAAATACGACATCCTCCGCATCACTCCGAGCGCGGCAAAGTAGTGGATCGTCGATTCGCAGTGCGAAGAGAGATTGCCGTCGTAAGGAAATCTAAGCCCGAAGGGACGACCAGCCTTAGCCCAGCGCGGCAGCGCTGGTTTGCGTGGCGGGAGAGAAAAAGTCCCGTAGGGACTACCTACCCGCCCAGCTAAAAGCGAGACGCGGAGAACCGCGTCTCTACATCTTGTTCCTGGATGCCTCCCACGCCTTCGCATATTTCCACGATACGTAGGTCGAGTGATACAAATGCAAAAGCAATCCCTCGCGGCCATCCAAAAATCCCAATCGAAAAAAATAGTTGTAGATAAACGTGGCAATCGGCCGCATCACGACGTTCATTACGCTGAATCCGCCCGGTTTCACCATTCCAGCGCCCAATGACGAATAACGATTCATGTGAGCGATATAATCGGCCAACGTCGGGTAAGAGTGGTGCAGCAAAGCCCCTTGCAACGTTCCAGCAGAACTGCTCGCGAGCCTCGCGTCTTCATGCACGGCCCGATCTTCAAATTTCGCTGCTCCGCGACGAAACAGGCGGAGCTTGGGATCAGGCCAGAAGCCGCCATGCTTGATCCACCGCCCAAGAAAGAAATTCTTGCGCGAGATCATAAAGCCATCCGCGTGCCCGGTCGTCGCGTCGCTGGCGACCGCTTCACGAAGTTCCGCATCAACCTCCTCATCCGCGTCCAAACTAAGAATCCAGTCGCCCGATGCTTTAGCGATAGCGGAATTCTTTTGCGCGGCATAGCCTTTCCACTCCTCAACGAACACCTTCGCGCCTAAAGACCTTGCAATCTCGACCGTTCGATCGTTCGATCCCGAATCGACCACGATCACTTCACCCTTTCCGTCCGCGACTAAAGGCTGCACGCTCGTGATCGTGCGCGCGATATTGGCCTCTTCGTTGTGGGCGATGATGACGACCGAGAGCATCATGCGTGGCTCCGGTGAAGGGCAACGAAAGGGAAGCCATACAGTCCTCGGCCAGGACAGGCGGGGTTGTTCGTCCCCACACTTTGATCTTGGAGTATCACGCTGAGAGGATACGCGAGCGCTCGTGCTCTGCAAAAGAAAAACGCCGGGCGGCCACCCGGCATCTCTCTCGATTCGTGCCCTTTATTGTTGCGGCGGTGGTGTTTGCGCTGGAGCCGTTGCCGGAACCATCTGCTCGGCAGGGCGCGCAGCGACGTGCGGAATATTCGGCATGTGGGTGATCTCTCCACGTTCGGCGTCCGCCAGGATAATTCCCGCATGCTCGAGCAAAACTCCTACTGCCCGGTCGAGTTCGACTTCTGACTTTTCGTAAGCCGCCTTAGCGGATACCAGAGTCACTTCCGCCTGCGTCATTGCCGCCTGATTTTGTAGCACGGCCGTCGAGGTTGATGCGCCGAGCGCGTACTTCTTCTGCTCAGCATTCAACGACTCGTGCGCGAAGTTTGCTGCGGCTTGTGCGGAGTCGACGCTGGCCCGGTTTTGCTGCACGCTGAATTGAGCATTACGGACTTCGATGCGCACCTGATTTTCAACCTGCTGCAAGCGTATTTGCGATTGACGGTATTCCAGTTCGCCTCGCACTTGATTTGCCTGCGCGGCGCGATTGCGAATCGGAATCGAAATTTGTAATCCGACTCCTTTATCGGGAGCGGTCGAGTCAAAAAGCTGTCCCACCGTAGAACCATAGGACGTCGTCGGCGCCGTTTGGGCCGCGCATTGGCTCGGGGTTACGGTGCAAAGATACTGGGGATTGAGCGAACCACCCAGGCCGGATCCTTGGTAATAGGCAAAAAGGTCGACAGTCGGCAGGAGGGAACTGCGAATGGCCTTGTTGCTGATATCGGTATTGGTCAGGTTGATCCGCTGTTCGGCCAATTCGGGGCGATGGCTTAACGCGTCGTTGACCAGATCCTGTATCGGCACTACCGGCTCTTGCGTTGGCAGCTCCATCGTTGAGGTGGGAACGACTTCCGCCTCCGCCAACACTGGATCGATCAGGTTTCGACTCAGAGCATTTTTCATCAGCAACTGCTGCAGTTGCAAGTTGGTCAAAGCAATTGTGAGGCTTTGTTGATTAGTAGCCACCGTGCTCTGCGCGCGAACCACTTCAATCGGGGCCAGCGTTCCGATGTCGACTTGCTTTTGCGTATCAGAAAGAGTCTTTTGCCCGAATGCCAACTGCTCTTTCTGCACCCTGACATTTTCGAACGCGTAAACCAGGTCCCAATACATATTCTCAATCTGATCGACAGTCGTCGTGATCTGCCAACGGAAAGCTATATCTGAAATCTCACGATTGTTTTTCGCGATTCGAATGAAGCGGGTATTGGGAGCGAAGCCGAAGCCCTGCAGCAGGTGCTGCGTAGCTTGAGCGCGGAAGCTGGAATTGAACTGGCTGTTGAAAGCCTGGAATGAGCTTAGGGGACTCTGCGAAGCGCGAGTGTTATTGAACCCAACAGAAATATTTGTTCCCCATTGAAAGCCCTGCTGGTAGCCGAAATCCCAGGTCGAGGTGTGGCTGTCAGCGAAAGGAACCGAAAATGGACTGAAACTCTGAGTGCGATTTTGATCCAGCTGAAGCGTGCTTGTCAGAATGGGGTCGAAGCTCGCAATCAACGGACCGCTGCCCAGAGTTGATTGCACCAAGCCACTCGATCCAGCACCTGCGCCACCGGCGCCGACCGATGTACCACCCTGCCCCGAGCCAACCTGCGTACCCAGGCCGCCGACTCCACCACCCGGCGTGTTTTGTACAACTCCTTCGTTAACTCCTAAAATCTGGTTCACGCCTGCGTTCGCACGCCAGACATCGGTGTCGGCAATATTGAGGTTGTAGCGGGCAATCGCGATATCAAGATTATTCTCCAGCGCGAGCGCCACAGCGTCATTCATCGAAATGTAGAGCTTGCCATCGTGCAATAAATCGCCGATTCGCGGGGCGTTGGAAAGGTTGGGCGGCTCCACGTAGCGAGCCTTGTACGGTGCCAACGGGTTTCCAATGTGAGACTTGGGTTTCGCGTACTCTCGAACGTCAAAAGGCTGCGTCTTCGACGAAGTGCTCATCTGCCTCTGTGCCTGGCTCTGCATTTGCGCGGACGGAGCCGCCGGCACGGATGATGTGTCCTGCGCCCATCCCGCTGGCACCAACGCCATGACGACTAAAGAAGAACATGCACGTTGAAACACAGTTACAAGCCTCGTACTTCGCATTCGCATCATCTCCATCACAATCACAATCAAGCCATTAAACCGGTGGGACGGACGTGGGTAGTCCGTGCTTTTAGGGTGCACTTCTGCCAACCATTCTCTGGTACGTACAACGACCGGCCAGAGTTCCATTGCCGGCTGCGAACTGAAACCGATCTACGTTGAGCTTTAAGTGACATAGTATATCGGACAACCGTCGTCGCTTAATGACGGCGCCATAAGTCAATAATCGATTACAGATGATGCTGGCAGCGCGAAAGACTCGAAAAAGAACGTGCGCAACCTCCGACTGACGATTGCATACGATGGTACGGACTTCGCTGGCTGGCAGGTGCAGCCCGGCCGCGCCACAATTCAGGGAGCTTTGGCCTCTGCCATTGGACGGCTCAGCAACGAAAATGTACTGCCTCAAGGTTCCGGACGCACCGATGCCGGCGTGCACGCACTCGCGCAAGTGGCTACTTTTACCACCGCGTCTCCGATGCCTGAAGCAAACTGGTTGCGCGCGTTGAACGACATTCTGCCTGCTGCGATTCGGATTGTAGAAGTAGCCGAGGTTCCGGCGGAATTTCATGCCCGCAGATCGGCGGAGGCGAAAACTTACCGATACCGCATTTTTCGGAGCTCTATCTGTTCGCCTTTTCTGTCGCGATATGTCTGGCACTATCCCTATCCGCTTGACGAGAGCGCGATGGAGGCGGCCGCGGTTCTCCTGGTAGGCGAGCACGACTTTACCTCTTTTGCCGCCGTCGATCCGGAGCGGGTCGCCCGCATGGCTGATCAGCCATCCACCACCGAGCGTCAGATCACGAATGTGCGCACCGTATTTTCGTCTACGTTTACGCGCGAAGCCGACGAATTTGTCTACACCGTTCGCGGCAACGGATTCCTCCATCACATGGTGAGAAACATAGTTGGGACATTCTTGCTCGTAGGCAAGGGAAGTCTCAGTCCAAGCGACGTGCCCCGAATCATCGCCGCGCGCGTTCGGGCTTCCGCAGGACCAACCGCGCCCGCCAGCGGCCTCTACTTGGTTGGCGTCGAGTACTGATCGAACATCGTCCGCTGGCGCGCGCTCTAAGCCCCGCGTACACTTCTTCGCAGATGGCGACCAACGCTGAAATCAAAATATCCCGCGTCGCATCGGTCAACCCGGCCACTGGGGAAGTTCTGGGCGAAGTGGATAGTGCCGGCCCAGCGGAAATGCGAGTGGCAATCGCGCGGGCACGTGCCGCCCAGCCCGCGTGGGAAGCGCTGGGGGTTCCCGCTCGCCTTAGAATCATGCGCCGTTTTCAGCGGCTCTTGTTATCTCGTAAGTCTGACATCGCGCGCAGAATCACCGCGGAAGCAGGCAAGCCATTTGTAGAGGCAATGTTGACGGAGGTCTTCGTCGTCCTCGATGCGGTTCGTTTTCTTATCGAGAATGGCCACGCAATCCTGCGTAATCAAAACTTGCCTCACGGAAATTTGATCATGAAGACCAAGGCGGGCCGCATACATCGCGCTCCCTACGGCGTGATCGGAATAATCTCGCCTTGGAATTATCCATTCTCCATTCCGGCCACGGAAACCCTGGCCGCGTTGACTGCCGGGAATGCCGTAGTCCTGAAGCCTTCGGAACTGACGCCGCTGGTAGCGATCGAACTGCTAAGCCTTATCCGGCAATCTGGAGTTCCCGACGATGTGTTTCAAGTTTTGCCGGGTGATGGCGCGACCGGCGCTGATCTCGTCGGCGGTGATATCGACAAACTGGTTTTCACGGGAAGCGTCGCAACCGGGCGTCGCATCGCAGCAATAGCCGGACAAAGGCTGCTGCCGATTGTCCTTGAACTTGGCGGCAAAGACTCCATGCTCGTGCTTGAAGATGCCGATCTCGACGTTGCCTCGAGCGGCGCCGTCTGGGGAGCGTTCATGAACGCCGGGCAAACCTGTCTGTCGATCGAACGCTGCTACGTCCACCACAGCTTGTATTCCGCTTTTCTGGATGCCTGCTGCGAGAAAGCAAAGAAGCTGCGGATTGGCAACGGAATGGATGCCGGCACCGAAATAGGGCCGATGATCAACGACAGGCAAGTGCGGGTAGTGGAAGCGCAACTCAAAGATGCGGTGCAGCGCGGGGCGAGAATACTGACTGGGGGAAATCGGCTTCCGGAGGTGGGCCCGACATTTTTTGCTCCCACCGTGCTCGCCGATGTCGACCATTCCATGCGGATCATGCAAGAGGAAACCTTTGGCCCGGTGCTTCCTGTGACGTCATTCAGGGACGAGGCGGAAGGAATTCGCCTGGTCAACGACTCAGACTTTGGATTAGCAGCCAGCGTGTGGACGAATAATCGTTCAGGCGGCGAGCGCGTGGCACGCCAGATCAAGGCTGGCACGGTGATGGTGAACGACGCAGTCTCCTGCTTCAGCATAAGCGAGGCCCCGCACGGCGGCGTAAAGTCGAGCGGCATCGGACGCACGCACGGGCGGTGGGGACTCGAAGAGATGGTTCGCGTAAGGTACATCGCAAACGATTACCTACCGAGAATGAAGAAAATCTGGTGGTTCGGCTATGGGAAGAGCTTCACCGCCGAGATGGAGAATTTCGTCGACTTCCTGTTCGCCGGGACGATCGCCTCAAGGCTGAGGGCTGGCATCCGCTCTGCCGGAGCTCTCTTGCGCAAAAAGCTATAGAGCAAGCAAATCAATGCAGAAGCTACTCTGCTACTTCTCAGAAAAAGATTCCCCCAGCAAACTTCCCTAAGATGAGTGTGCGATGTTAAGGCTCTGCAATCGCAAATCAGAATGAATTACACCCACGCAAAATTGGTACTAATGGCCGTGCATTGGCTGCGGCGCTATCGTTGCGGCGTCGTTCTGAGCGAACAGGCCTGCATTACCGGAGAAATGCCAGACGCCATCGGATGGAAGAAGGCGTGCCACTCCGTGCTCGTTGAGTGCAAAGTTTCACGGGGCGACTTCATCGCCGACCGCGATAAGGAGTGCCGTAAGAAGCCGGAGAACGGAGTTGGTTGCGAGCGCTACTATCTTGCTCCGAAAGGAATGGTGCGCATCGGAGAGCTACCCGTAGGTTGGGGACTACTCGAAGCCGAAGCCCGGCAAATCGAAATCGCCAGACGTTCCGCAAAAACCCTGCGATCTCCGCTCGGTTTTCAACACGAGATGAATCTGCTGCTCGCCAGCCTGCGTCGAGTCGAGGTTCGCATCGAGCCGCAAAGCATTACTGACTTCTTGAAGTGGAAAAATAGGATGGCGGAATACAATCGCGGCGTGATGCCAGAGGGACTGGAATCGGTCGCTGCGGAATCGAATCTGTTCCTGGGCTCCGAGAATCTGGATATCGGTTAAAGCATTTCGTGGCTCACGCAGTTGTTCAATTTCGCCCTTACCGCGCGCGCAGCCGAACAAAGGGCCGCTCCGTCCCAAATAAATTTTGCCGGATCTACATTTCCCGCCGTCCTTCCATAGCCTTAAGCATTGTTACTTCGTCCGTGTATTCGATATCGCTGCCGACCGGAATCCCCATGGCAATCCGCGTCACCTTCACCCCTTTCCGTTTAACCTGCTGCGCGAGGTAAGTCGCGGTGGCTTCTCCTTCGACAGTCGGGTTCGTCGCCAAAATCACTTCTTCAATCTCGCCACCGCCGATTCGAGTCAGCAGATTGCCGATTCGGAGTTGCTCCGGCCCCACTCCGTGAAGCGGCGAGATCGATCCGTGCAACACGTGGTAGACGCCGTTAAAATGCCGCGTCTTCTCGACCGAAGCGATATTCGTTGGTTCTTCCACCACGCAAACCAGCTTCTGGTTTCTGGTCGGGCTGCTGCAATAGACGCACGGATCAACGTCTGTGATGTTGTTACATGTGGAGCAAAGTTGAAGTTTCGCTTTAACATCGAGAACGGCGGTGGAGAGGGCGGCAGCATCATCGGCACTCGATCGCAGAATATGGAATGCCAGGCGTTGAGCGCTCTTGCTGCCGATTCCCGGCAGCTTCTTCAGTTCGTCGATGAGGCGGGTCATTGGTTCAGCAAAACGGGACATGAGGATTTTCGTGGTTCCGGGCAGTAAGACTTCGGGAGCACAATTCGCTTCCCAATCGCCAGACCTACAACATCCCTCCGAGTCCCCCGAGCATGCCGCCTACGCTCGATTGCATGGTCTGGTCTATCTTGCGTCCAGCCTCATTGACCGCCGCTATCACGAGGTCCTGAAGCATCTCCACATCGCCGCCCTTGACGGCCTCGGGATCGATCTTGACCGCCAGCACTTGCTTGCGGCCGTCCATTTTTACCGTCACTGAGCCACCGCCAGATGAAGCTTCAACGACGGTTTGTTCCATTTTCTTCTGCAGCGTTTCGTACTGCTGCTTGGCTTGCGACATGAGCTCTTGCAGATTGAATCCAGACATAACCTAGCTTTTCTCTCGATAGTCGATCACGGTGCGAATCTCTGCTTTGAATTTTTCTTGCATGCGCTGCACGATCGGATCTTGCTCCGCCCGGCTGCGCGCGCTCCCGGTTGCCGCCGGACGCCTCGGTGCGGCCGATTGCAACACGCCTCCCGGCTCGACCATCATTTTAATCGGACGCCCCGCCGCTCCACTGGCGGCAGCGCTCGCCGTGCGCTTGGCCTCGGCGGTGACTGACATTTCAATCATCGTCGTCGAGGCCGTTACCTTGGCGACGAGTGAATTTCCGTTTAGCGTCCATTCGGCAGTTTCGAGCAGCGATACCAACATCATCTGATTGCTCAGAGCGCTCAGCACGGCATCGCGCAGCGATTGCACGTCGGATGTCGGCTTTGCCTGGGTTCCCTGCGCAGATTGCGGACGATCGCTACCTGTTAAATTGCCAGCCGTTGAACGGATCGCCGGTGCGGCTTCAGCCTGTGGCGACGTCTGTGCGGGCGCCGATTTTAAATCAGCTTCCGCGGCCTTCATCGCTGCAGCCGCTTTCACCTCGACTGGCGCCAGGGACTCAAACTTCGCCACAGGTTCGGAGTCGGATTCCGATTCGTCAGGCATCTCCTGTACAGCCAAAGCAGTCGCCCCGAGATTTACCGATGCCGACGATGAGCTAGACGAAGATGAGCTAGACGAACATGAGGTAGACCATGAGGAGCGGGCGCTCTCGCCCGCTAGCCCCGCCAGCGCTGAGCCGCTTTCAGCCTTAGGAACACTCTTGCGTGCGGAGTCCGCAGCAAAAGGAGAAACGTTATTTGATCTCGTAGACGAAACAGCATCGCTTCGCCGAGGTTCTCCCGAACCAGATCCGGAAGAGGGAGCAAAGCTTCGCGAAGCGCCTGCCGAAGCCAAAACAGGTTTTGCTGAAGGCCGTCCCGCACCCGCAGGTCCCAAATCACTCAACAATTGCTCGAGCGGCAACAAGCGTTGCGCGTGCGCCATTTTCAGCAATCCCAATTCGAGATGGAAACGCTGCTCCTGGCGATACCCAAGCTCTCCGTGCGTGCGCAGCATGATCTGCAAGTGCCGCGCCAGGTCTTCTTCACTGAACAGCTCCGCAATTCTGGCAACGCGAGCGCGCTCATCGGATGAAATTTGCAACAGCGCCGAATCTTTGCCAGCAATTTTAGCCACGGTTACGTTGCGCAAAAACCGCACCAGTTGCCGGGCGAAGTGCGTCGGGCTGTGGCCTTCGCTAATAAGGTGATCGACCAGCACCAGAATTTTTTCACTCGAGCTCTCGGAGACCGATTGCATCACCGTCTCCAGCGCCGCGGCGGGAGCTGCTCCAATCAAGCTGCGCACCGAGTCGAGCGTAAGGTGATCGGAAGTCGACGCAATCGCCTGATCGAGAATCGATAATGCGTCGCGCAATGATCCGTCGCCAGCCTCGGCCAGCAATGCCAGCGCGTCATCATCGGCAGGAATTTTCTCCTCGGTCACAATGTCGCGAAGTTGGCCCATGATGTCGTCAAATTTCACCGCACGAAAACTAAAGTGCTGGCAGCGCGACCGGATGGTCTGAGGAATATCCTCAGGCTGCGTCGTTGCCATCATAAAAACGACGTGGCTGGGAGGCTCCTCCAGCGTTTTCAACAGGGCATTGAACGCAGCATCGGTGATCTGATGCGCTTCATCGAGAATGTAAATTTTGAAACGATCGCGCGCGGGGCGGTAACGGGCGGCCTCACGCAACTCGCGAATCTCGTCGATCCCGCGATTCGTAGCGGCATCGATCTCAATCACGTCGACCGCATTACCCGCTCGGATCTCGGTACAGGATTCGCATACGCCGCACGGTTCGATGGGAGGCTTCTCCGCCGACCGGCAATTCAAGGCCATCGCCAATATTCTGGCGACTGTCGTCTTACCGATTCCTCGATGTCCGCTGAAAATGTAGCCGTGGGCAATGCGCTCCTGCGAAATTGCATTTTGCAGGGTGCGAGTGACGTGTTCTTGTCCGATTACGTCCGAAAATTTCTGTGGCCGGTATTTGCGCGCCAGTACCTGATAGCTCATCGGAATTTTAGATTATACCGTGAACGGGAAACAGCCAGTGTGCTTCAAAACCGCTGTGCCGGCGCGGCTTGCCGCTTCTCAACCGCACAGTCGGTAACGACCGCGGTTGACACCACTATCTTACTTGCACGCTCAACTTTGTAGGGGTAGGCTCGTAGTTTAATTTTAAGCGCAAACTCGGAGACGAGCCCTTATGCAACTGCGGATGAGCACCCGGACGTTCGAAGGCGTGATGCTGATCGATTGCAGCGGCCGATTAATCTTCGGCGAAGAGTCAGCCAGCCTGCGCGAAACGGTGAAGAAGTTGCTCGCAACCAATTCGAAAATCGTCTTGAATCTTGGCGAGGTCAATTCCATCGACAGCGGTGGTCTGGGCACTCTGGTATCGCTTTACACGTCCGCGCGCAACGCGGGTGGTGCCCTAAAGCTGGCAAATCTCAGCAATCGCGTCGGTGATCTTCTGCACCTGACCAAACTGCACTCAGTCTTTGAGATCTTCAAAAGTGAAGAAGAAGCAGTGAAGTCGTTTCAAAAATAGCAGGACTTACGTCTCGGCCGCTCTCACACATTTCTGCTGACTCACTGCTCCTGAGGACGGGCGAGTCGCCCGTCCCCACACTTGAGGCTGTTCTAATTCAGATCGTTAAGTTCCAGCGCGACCGGATTAATCGAACCTCCGTTTTGGACATCCGTCAAAACCAGCGTGCGAATTGACGCTGTGGGCGTGTTGAGCGTTTGGCTGAAAAGCGGATTCGTGGTTCCGGAAGACGTCACGTACATTGTGTAGCCGCTGCCGTTCGAGTTGTAGGGAAGCGAAATATAACCGCTTGCTTGCGTGTACGCCAACCCCGAAATTGTGGCAGGCGGCTGAATTCCTCCGCTGACCGGATTCGCCAGGATGTACACGTCGACAGTGCCCCCCGTCTGCGATGCATCGATGACGCGGAACTCAACATTGCCGGTGGCCGGAGCTGCGTTGTTGTCGGCTATCGATAGCAGGTTTACTCCCGCGCCGTTCGTTCCACTTTCAGATCCGGTCGCAACCAGGGTGTATTGGCCTGAACTGAGACTCGCCGTCGAACTGAAAACTTGCGTGGTAGTTCCCGTGGTCAAGCCTGCGATCGTCACGCTTCCAGAAGCGACCTTCGAATAGCCAGAAGCGGGTTGAAATCCCAAAAAGGCTACGTTGGTGAATATCTTGGTCGTGTTCACGTCGACGTCAAGAGGTCCGCCATCGCGGATGGCGTGAACGAAACGCACCTGCGACGAATTGCTGGAACCGCAACCGTCGCCAAAAAAGCACAGCACAGCCAGCGCCAGAGTAAGAGGGACTGCTCTCAGCATCGTGAATCATCTCCTGAAATAATTTGCTTGCGGATAGCTTGAAGGATGCACGTATCGTAGCTGCAAGTTTTCTGCGCGAGTGTAGAATTTTGTATTCTCGCAACCGCGAACATGCGCGTCTGCAAATGAATTCCAGGTCAGCAAAGAAAAAACCAACGATAGTCGCCGAAAAACGCACTCGCGTCGTCCGCTGCATTCGCTCGCTGCCAACGGGAAAAGTATCAAGCTATGGAGCAATCGCCCGGGCCGCTGGCTGGCCCGGGGCGGCACGCCAGGTCGTGCGCATTTTGCAGCAAGTGAAGGGATTGCCATGGCACCGCGTAGTCGGCTCCGGCGGAGCGATCAAATTGCAGGGCGAGAACGCCGCCGAACAAACATTCAGGCTACGAATGGAAGGAGTGGCCTTCCGCGGCGCACGCGTAGACATGGCAAAACACGAACACAAATTCAGCCTAAATCGCAAGCAACAAAATTAATCATCCCGCAAAATTTTTCTGTAGAGACGCGGCTAGCCGCGTCTGGCAGCGTCGATGCACCGTAGTCGCGCGAAGCCCCGTGGTTGACCGATGCACCGTGGTCGCGCGATGCACCGTCACATCCGTTCCGCTCCCGAGACGGGGCAAGCCCCGTCTCTACAGAAGATTATTCGTGATTGTTTGCGGGATGTTCCGGTAAGCGACCCTCGAGCAGGTCGTGCAGACGGCTTGCCGGGATGCGCAGACCGACGTAGAAAGTCCCGAACAGCGCGTATACCGCGCTCACGTGATCGAAGCGCATTTCGTAGATGAGTTTCTTGAAGACCAGCGGTTCGTCCGCAAACAAATCGACGCCCCACTCCCAGTCATCGAATCCGATCGACCCGGTAATAATCTGCTTTACTTCTCCGGCATAGCGTCGGCCGACGAGGCCGTGCTCGTTCATTTGACGCTGACGCTCTTCCATCGGAAGCGTGTACCAATTCTTGTCTTCACCGCGCTTTCGGTCCATCGGATAAAAACAAATGTATCGGTGAGGCGGCATGCTCGGAAAAAGCCGCGGCTTCATCGCTTCTTTCTGCCGCGCGATTGTCTCTTCGATTCCTTTTTTCCACTCGTCCGAAAACGGTTCCACGCCACGTTCGGCCAGTGCCTTGTACGTCTTCAAGGAAGATTCATACAGGCCAAGTTCAATCACGGACAAGTAAGAAGTCGTAGGTTCCAGAAAATCGCTGAGCCGAAGTCGCGCAAGATTAAGTTCCGCCTGATTCAGTTCGTCGAACGTGTCGCGAAAATGGACGAACATCAGATCGCCCTTGTGCCCGAGAAGAGAGAAGAGCGCCGATTGGCCCCCGGTCCGCGCTTCCATCCCGGCAAGAAGCTGTTCCGCCTCGGCAACCATCTCGCGGCGGTCGCCTTGCGAAACCGCGCGCCATGCACTCCACTTGAAGCGCATCATCTGATGCAAAGTGGCGTAGCCCTCGAGTGTCATGGGCACCGCGGGTAATTGGCTTGCGTCGACGGGCGCGGCTGCCGGATGAGATGAATTCATAAGTTTGGCTCCTTGTCGATCCAATAAAGAAACGTCGCTCTTTTACCAAGCGCCGTTTTCCAAGGATCAATCGGGTCCCGTTATTGTAAATCGCAAGCAGCGAAAGTCCGCGCGCTCAGGCCGAAGTCGCAACGGTATCCCGCATTGCTACGGGCCACAGATTGCCGCGCCATCCACTCGTGTGCTACAAGCGCTATATGCGCAAATGGATGAGCGACCGCCTAAAGCGTCGCAAAAAGGCGGGCGACGACGACGCCGAGCAGGGAAGCAAGAAGCCGGAACCCTTGCAGCCGCGGTTTTACGATGACGAACCGAAAGCAACTGCCGCTCCTCCGGTGGTCGAAAAGCCGGTTGCGTCGCCACCGGAAGCTCCACCCGTTTCCGCGCTGGCAGCAACTGACGAATCTTCGGAAGCTAACTCGGACGCTACCTCGGACACTTCCTCGGACACTAGGAAGAGCGCGGCATCGCCCGGCGAGTCACGACCAAAAATTGCGCGACGTCGGCGTGGCCGCGGAGGCCGGGGCGGGTCGCGCACGCGAAAGCCAGGGGGCGCCGCCGCAACGGCAGGTGGTGCTGCCGATGGCTCGGAAGTCGCGTCGAATGCTGCCGGAATTGATGACTCGCTTCCCGAAGGCAGTGAGTCGACAAAGAGTCTTTCCGATCAACCTAGCTCGGCTCCCTCGACGACGGCGCAATCAAAAGCCGACAACCGCCGTTCAGCCGCAGCTCCTCCGCCGACTCAAGCGTCCACTTCAACTCGCCCATCTAAAGGGACCGTCGTTCTCGCCATAGGCTTACCGGGATCCGGCAAGAGTTCGTGGTTCAAACGCCACAACATCCATCCACTCTCGAGCGACCTGCTGCGCGAATTGCTGTTCGATGATGCTCAGGAGCAGCGCTTCCAGGATTTGATCTTTTCGAATTTGCGCTCGATGCTCAAGGCACGATTGATCGCGCGCCGCCCGTTGAATTATGTGGATGCGACGAACCTGACCCCTCACGACCGCCAAAGTTGGATCAAACTCGCCAAGGATTACGGCTACGATGTGCAGGGAGTCTTCTTCGATGTCCCGCTCGATGTATGCATGGAGCGCCACCAGCGGCGCGGTAGGGCCGTGCCCGAGGACGTCATGCGAAAGATGGCGGGCAAGTTAAAGCCCCCGACATTTGAAGAAGGATTCTCGAAAATTACAGTGGTGAGAGTGAAGCAGAAAGAAAAAGAATAGTTGTTGCTTGCGGGCGGGTTCGCGCCCGGATGAACGGGCGAGGTCGCCCGTCCCCACACTCTGAATCGACATCTCAGCTTTTCAGGAAAGGCAAAATTTCCTTGAAAGCCGGCGCTCCGGATGAGCGCATCAATTCGTAAAGCATCATTTCAGCCGACGACAGAATCGCCCCCGCAGAACGCATGCGGTCGAGCCCAATCTTCCAGTTCAATTCGGTTCTCGAACTGACCGCATCAGAAGCCACGTGTACGAGATAGCCTTCGCGAAGCGCGCCAAGCGCCGTCTGCATGACGCAGATGTGAGCTTCCATACCGCACAAGAGAACGGTCGTTCGCGGACCCGGCAAACGCTTCAACATCGAGCAGAATGCGTCACTGCCGAAACACGAGAACATCAACTTGTCGATCGAAGGAGTATCTGGAAGAAGATCCGCGACGGCAGGGACGGTCGAACCCAAGCCTTTCGCGTATTGTGTCGTCACAAGCGCGGGAATTTTGAGAATGCTCGCCATCCGAATCAGCAGTTGGACGTTCTTCAGCAGGCGTTCTTTCTCCCAGATCGGCGGCAGCAGTCTCTCCTGCATGTCGACGACAATCAGAGCGCACTGATCCGCGTCAAGCGGACGCCTTGCCATCTCGGCATACTCGTTGTCGTTGTGAGCCGGGTGCGAGAGCAGCCCTGGCGTGGTTCCCGTAACTATTTCACTAGCCATCGCAGCGCCTCGGAGCCCTAAGCAGAACTCCCAGCTATGATTCTAGCGCCGCGCGCACTGGTATTCATCGGTGGCCGACTGACCCGCGATCCCATCATCCGACTCCGAGAGCTTTCGCACGAAGTCTATGCATGAAGCTCACGCGTGAAGCTTACGCGTGCAGGCTGACCGCGCTGCCCGACGCCGTCTGGTTCTGGTTGCTCGTCGAACTAAGTAAATTCAAGATCAGTTCGACGTTCTGGTTCTGGCTCAAATTCAAAGTTACCTGCTCGTTGTTGACTGAGTTGTTGCCTGAGTTGTTGCCTGAGTTGCTGCCGGACGAAGGCGTTGCGCCAATCGTAATTTCCGTCCCGGTGGTGGCGTTGCCAAGGTTGATGGCTATCTGCTCGCCACCTCCGGTTGAACCCTGCTGCCCGAGGTTGATAAGAATCTCAGGCGTTGGGCCGCTCGAAGTTCCGCCGGCGGCGCCGAGATGAATATCGATTTCCGTCGCTGAGGGAGCAGAATTGCTTCCTTGACCAACGTTGATCACCACTTCAGGTTGTGCTCCAGATGGAGGCGGTGCACTTGCCGCGCCCCCTAAATTGATGACGATCTCAGGCGTTGTCGCGACAGGTGGAGCGGTCGTCGCGGTCTGTGTGACAGGAGACAAAACTGGCGACACGACCGGAGTCGTAATCGACGGTTGTGTTTCGGCTGGAGTTGCGATGAGGCTTGTACCGCCGGCCGCGTTAGCGTTAGAAGAGGAATTTGTGGCACTCGCAGCAGCCGCTCCCAGGTTGATGATGATTTCCGAAACGCTCCCGGTGTAAATGTTGATTGCATTCTGAGCTTGCTGATTCTGGTGCCCGAACGTGCTGGCAAGAGCTGAGAACGCCGATTGTGCGAGAGGCAGATTACCTTCCTGCAGAGCCTGTCCAATTGCCTGGAAGTCTTGCTCCCGGTTCGCTGCTCCGAATGTCGAGCCGCTTCTGTAAGGACCATTCTGGCCGAGCGTCACAAGCGCATTGAACGCCGTCTGTGCGCCAGCGAGATCACCCGCCTGCAGAGCTTGCCCAAGTTGCACGAGGTCGCCGCGCCGCTGCTGCTGATACGCCTGCAGCTGTTGGTAAATGGAGGCGGAGCTGGAAGTGCCAGAGCTGGCGGCGGTCGAAGTTGGTTGAGAGTTCGACAGAGTAACGATGGTCGCGGGGCTTGGCGGCGGCGCGGAATGCGTTATGCCCGACGTCAGAGCGGCGAATCCTGCTCGCGCTCCCGCCAGGTCGCCCGCCTGCAAAGCTTGTCCGATCGCTTCGAAGGCCTGGGCGCGGCTGCTCTTTGAAAATGGCTCAGAGCTGCTGAACGGACCACTCTGCCCCAGTTGCTGCAAAGCGCTGAAAGCTTGCTGCGCCGCGTTCAGGTCTCCACTCTGGAGCGCGCTCCCCAGCTGTTTAAGATCGGACTGGCGGGTCTGATAAAAATTCTGGAGCTCCTGGAAAATCGAAAGACTGGAAATCGCTGAAGTCGACATGCTTCTCTCCTGATCGATTGAAGGTCCCTGTGGCCTAGCAGCAGGGCTCTCGTGATAGGAGTGTCATCGGTTGATGGGAGAATCCACTTTAGACGGCGCGACGAGTCGGCCATGAACGAATTTCGAACCTTGATCCGCCCAGGCGAGCGTGAAAACGATGATACAAACGCAAAAAGATCGGGCGAGATCAAATTTTGCGACGGATGGAAAATGATTTAGAATTCTTCCAGCCTCGTCGTTCAACGGTAGGACATCTGCCTCTGGAGCAGGTTATCGGGGTTCGAATCCCTGCGAGGCTGCCAACCCAATTCCAAACGACTCCTCAAAGCGGCCAGGTGGAATGCCGCCCTCAGGTTACAAAAGTCAAAACGCCCAAATTTGGTTTTAATCCGGTTTTGGGGGCTGCTTGGTCCACTAATTTAGTGGCACCGATGAAGGATCGCTGAGCGCAATCAATTTGCCCGGCGGAAAGTCTTTGGCGGCCAGTGGTGCCTCGGGCGCTGGGTTGACGATCCTCAGAACGTTCCCACTGACTACGCCCTTAATGACCAACTGGTCTTCATGGATCGCCACAACGCGGTACTTTTCGTCGAAGATGGAATCCTGCATTTTAAATTTGATGCCGAGTTCTCGATCGGGATGCGCTCTAAATAGCTGTATGTCCTTATAGTTCAGTCGTGTAGGGTCTTCGCCTGAGCCCGACTTGATTCAATGCAAAGAAAAACTAAAGAACCCTCTTTATTCGCGGAAAATGCGGTGAATAGCCTGAAGCCAATCGATCTATGGTCATTTACGCTCAATCCAAGGTGTTCGATTTACCTTTGAATTGTCCGCTAAAAGACTAAGATGAGACACGATGTTAACCCACAAGAAGGCCGCCAGATCGGAGATTTTCGACCCCGTTGCCTTCCTTGCTACCGTAGGAGATGGGCGGCGCGATCTGGCGTTCACGAAAAATATAGTGATCTTCGCCCAGGGCGATAAGGCCGACGCCGTCTACTACATTCAAAAAGGCATCGTAAAAATCACAGTAATATCCGCAACAGGAACCGAGGCCACTCTGGCCCTTCTCGACCCCAAAAACTTCTTCGGCGAAGGGGCGCTTGCCGGTCAGTCGCTGCGCCGGGGATCGGCGTCGGCGCTGACTGACTGTGAAATCCTGCGCATAGATAAGAAAAGCATGATCGCTGCCATCAAGAGCGAGACCGCAATCGCGGGACTTTTTATTGCCTATTTGCTCGCTCGCAATTCGCGATATGAAGAAGACTTAATCGATCAGCTTTTCAACTCCAGCGAAAAGCGTCTGGCACGCGTGTTGCTCATTCTGGCGCATTTTGGGGAAGAGGGTTGGTCGACTATCGTTGTGCCCAAGGTCAGTCAGGAAAGCCTGGCGGAGATGATCGGAACCACGCGTTCTCGCGTCAGCTTCTTTATGAACCGCTTCCGCAAACTGGGGTATGTGAGTTACTCTGGCGGACCAGGCGGCGGCCTGCAAGTTCACAGCACCCTACTGCAAGTTGTTTCGTTCGAGTAGTTGCTGACGTCAGATCGCCCTCCTGAAATTTCGCGAACAAATTTCGCAAAACATGGAGACCTAGCAATGAAGCCCTTAATGATGGTTGGGATAGTTCTGATTATCCTGGGAGTTCTGTCACTGGTAATCCCAATTCCGCAAACTCACTCGGAAGGGGTCAAGATCGGAGACGCGCACCTCGGAGTTCAAACCACCCACGATGAGAAAGTGGCTCCGATCATCAGCGTTGTGCTGATCGCCGGCGGCATTGCATTAAGCATCGCCGGAGCGCGATCTCGCTAGAAAAGTTCAAAAAGCGTGCCACCGCCCCGAGAGGGGCGGTTTTTATGCCACGCGTCGACCGCTTATCAGGTTAATCACCAATACAACCACGGCTATTACCAGCAGTATGTGAATCAGTCCGCCAGCGATGTGCATGCTGAAACCGAGAAGCCACAGAACGAGAAGTACAACGAACACTGTCCAAAGCATATGGTTAATCTCCTTCGCGCACTATGATGAGCGAAGCGGCTTAGCAGTTTTCTGGGGCAACGTATTTTCTCTTTTTTCTGTTTATGCCCCGTTTGAAATATTGCTAATTTTTAGCCGATAGGCAGGGGTGCACTGCTTTGCCGGGGTATTTAAAGGGAGGTGGAAAAAGCCTTCCAGATCCACGATGAGTTCGGCAACTCGGTCAGAAAGCTGCGGAGCCTAGTTGAGGAGGAGGGTGCAGGTTGGAATGTAACGCGCAACGAATCTTACAGGCAACTTAGCTATTCTCAGTAGGTTTTCTGGCCGTCCTAGCAGGCGGGCTTAGGTAGCATTCGCGCGATGGACTTCTAATTCCTTGTTCGCAATCGAAGAGTAAACGCAGCCTGCTAACTTTTGCTTCACACCATTGAACTGGCGAATATCTGCAGTTTTACCCTCACCGGAATATTTTTCCGACCCGGAACACGCCAATTGTGTCATTTCGCACAACGACGACGCCCACTGCCCATTCTTCGTCATATAAGACGCTTTCGCATCTGCTGAATTCCGGCGCCACGGAGTGATTTTCAAATTGCACCCGTCGCCACCGGGGTGATTAGCTTGACAATAGCGGGAGGTAAGCCTAACATCAATCTTGTAGCACGCTTCCTTCTTCCTTCGAATCTACCTATTCTGATGTCAACTTTTGCCGCCCGTGCGCGGGAGAGTTGCGATTGTAAGTTGTTGCCCTAACGACGTTTAAAGAGGACTAGACCATGAAGAACATCAAGTTTGTGGTGAAAGTGAACCGCGGCGGTGCTCACGCTCCGCAATACGTTTTGCGCATGGATCGTCTTCCTATTCAGACCACCACAAATCGCAAACTGGCCTTAGTTATGGGCAGACTAACCGCCGAGGATGCGGTGAAGTCGATGCAGAACTCTCACTGCACGCCTGAACTCGTCTCAGTTCGCGTCAGCGCTTAAACTAATCTTCAGCCGACCAACGGCGGCGCCGAGCGACTCGCTCGGGCGCCCCAGTCCTCTTTTCCCCAACATTTCCAACCCCGCCATTTCGAGCTTTCCCAGCCTATTTCGAGCCTGCATCTACGGTTTTGACTTGGGCAGCGCTGCAGACCTGGGTCCCACCCGGGCCTTCGCCAATATCCTCCCGCGGACTATCCGACTTTTGCGCGTCAGCCTTGGCAGCCTTCAGTTTCTCCAAATCAGACTGAATGTTCTTCGCATTAGCTGCGCTCTTTTTGGTGGGAGCGACGGCAGCCTGGTCTTTGTAAAAGAGCAATATATTGTCTTTGAGTTGCGGCGTCAGCCCGTCAAAATTGTGCCCAGCGAGCTGGTGCAGCATCTTGGCGTAAACATCATCTGCTAGGTTGTACTCGCCCGCCTTGGTAACTTTGCCGCTATCCAAATCGCAATTTGTCAGCCGCAGTGAATCCGCCTTCACTTCATGAAGAAAGCTACGATACTGATCGACGGTTGCGTTGATGCTCTTGAAATAGAGGTCTTCGGTTTGTGGCGTTGGGTTCTTGAAGCCGAGGCCTTTGAAGGGGCCAATCTTTGGCATGAACCGGAACACCGCCGCTAGCATTCGCGCCCCGATCCCGGGCCTGGTGTAGTCTTTGCCCCATTCTTTTTCGTAGGCGGTGCGGGAAAGACGGTAAAGGAATTTCTGCTTCGCAAAATCGGGATGCTCTTTAATCATCTCTTTCTTGTGAGTTTGAAGGGCGACCCTCGTCATTTGCGGGATCAGCCTGCTAATCGCCCAACGATAAGAACCGATAGCCAGATCTTCGTGGCTGATGACGTCTTTCACCTGCATTCCGTAAATCACTGGAAACGTCCGATCCAGTAGAGGCTTTGACACCTGGAAGCCGATGAAATCGTGATACTGATCGGAGGCATAGCGATTCTTGGCAACCTGCGCCATGTCGAAGCCGAACTCGGTTTTTAGGTGGGCGGTTTTGTCCTGCGAATAGAGCACAAAGCGCCCGAATTTCGCCCGTAACTTGGGAAACTCGATGGCCACAGACTGATTGACCGCAGGGTGACCCATGATATCGGAGGAGTAGTGCGCCAGCGACCCCAAGGCGAACGCGTATTCGTTGACGTCCTGGCTCTCCCGTAGCATTTCCCGAACAAAGTCTCCGCTGCGCACATAGTGGGCAAGATCAGAAAATTCCTTGCTTCCGAAGGGGTAGTATCCGAGGTCCTGAATCACCGCACCGCCGTAGGCGTATGCGTGGGCCTCCTTGATCTGATCGTCGGTCAAACCAGGGTATTTCTTTATAAGCAGCGGACGGATCTCGTCTTTCCACAACAGATCGACGATTTCTTCATGGGTGAGAACCGAATAGGCTGGCGAATTCGCATGGCAAATGAAGATCACCATGAGCAGACAGAGAAGGCGGCAGACTAAATCTCGGCAACGCTTCGGTTCGACTTGCCACTGCCGGAACTTGCCAAACTTCACTCCGCGCGATGCGGAAGGTTGGGTAGTCAGATCAGAGGTTCGCATCCGCTAATCCTAGCAAGATGCGTTCAAATCCATTGATAAAAATGAGTCAAACTACCCTAGTTTTAAACCTTAGGTAACGCACCGCCTTCAACGTCAAAATGTGATCCCGAACCTGGACTTTTGGCAAAGCGGAGGGGAAACTGTGCAAGTTCGCTAAAGCCGAGCGCCCTTTCGCTGCGAGCTCGCATACTTCGGGCACACGATTTGGCGCGGTGTGCGATAGTTGAAGACGGCAAGTAAGTTTCAAGCCTAGTCGGGCTTACCAGGGAGAATCGTAGAAGTGGCAAAACGCCAATGTTCGGACTGCGGGGGTGAATTGGTCCTGGCCATGCGCTCAAACCAGCCGCAGCCAGCCGGCGCTGAGGCCAGCCAGCAGGGAAGCGCCTCCACCAACTGGCGATGCAGCACCTGCGGAAGCGTCTTTACCGCCGCTCAATTGAGAGAAGACAAGCGCGAGCGCGAAAAAAAAGAATAGATTTTAGCTTCGGTGGCGACGCCATCCGGAATCCAAACACCACCCCAGACTTGTCATCCCGAACGAAGTGAGGGATCCGCAGATTCCTCGCAGATCCGCCTTCTCAGTCTCCCGAAGGCATCAATTCGTCCGACTCCTGCCAAGAGCCATCCAGGTCGGCTGGCACTTCCAATTGCATTTCCGGAACCGCCTCGCGCCGGTGGCTCTGTGACAACTCGACTATGGGGTCGTTGTGGCTTGAGAACTGCGCACTCTCGGTTGAGCCTTCGAGCGCGATCGTTGAGGCCGTGCCGCTCGTAATCACCTGCTGCACGGAGTCAAAATACCCGGTTCCAACAAAGCGCTGGTGCTTCACCGCTTCGTAGCCAACCTCCTGCTCGCGCTGGAATTCCTTCTCCTGCAGCCGGGAGTAAGCGGCCATACCCTTGTCTTTGTAATTGCGCGCCAGTTCGAACATCGACAGATTGAGCGCGTGGAAGCCAGCCAGAGTGACGAACTGGAACTTGTATCCCATCTTGCCCAGTTCAACCTGGAAGTTCGCGATTGTCGCGTCGTCAAGGTTCTTCTTCCAGTTGAAGGATGGCGAGCAGTTGTAAGCCAGCAGCTTCCCTGGGTAAACCTTGTGGATGGCTTCGGCAAACTCGCGCGCTTCGTTGATGTCCGGCTTAGAGGTCTCACACCACAGGATGTCGGCGTAAGGGGCGTAAGCGAGTCCGCGAGCTATGGCGGCTTTGATTCCGCTTTGCATGCGGTAGAAGCCTTCGGCCGTACGCTCGCCGGTCAGGAACTCCCGGTCGCGCGGATCGATATCGCTCGTGATTAAGCTCGCGCTGTCGGCATCGGTGCGGGCCATAATGAGCGTCGGCACCCCCATTACATCGGCTGCCAAGCGGGCCGCAACAAGCTTCTGGATAGCCTCTGTCGTTGGCACCAGCACCTTGCCGCCAAGATGCCCGCACTTTTTCGCGGACGACAGCTGATCTTCAAAATGGACGCAAGCAGCACCGCTCTCGATCATCGCCTTCATCAGTTCGAATGCGTTGAGATTGCCGCCAAATCCGGCTTCGGCATCGGCGACGATCGGCGCGAACCACTGGATATCGTCATGACCTTCGGCGTGGTGAACCTGGTCAGCGCGCATCAGCGCCTGGTTGATCTTGCGAACGACGTTCGGGACGCTGTCGGCTGGGTACAAACTCTGGTCCGGATACATTTGTCCGGCATTGTTGGCATCGGCTGCCACTTGCCAGCCGCTCATGTAGATGGCTTTCAGGCCTGCCTTGACTTGCTGCACTGCCTGGTTTCCCGTCATCGCGCCGAGGGCGGCAATAAACGGTTCATCGCTATGCAGGAGGTTCCATAACCGCTCAGCGCCGTGGCGGGCGAGCGTGTGTTCGATCGGAAGCGAGCCTTTGAGGCGGTCCACATCGCTCTGCGTGTAAGGACGCGTAATTCCAGCCCAGCGCGAAGTGCTCTGCCAGTTGTTGTTTTTGTGATTGCTCTTGCTTCCACCCGAAATTGCCATAAAAGTTGCTTCTCCTGAGAGTGCTGCCTGATTGCAGTAGACCTCCTTAGGAAGAAGGGAGCAAATGAGCACGTCCGTCCCGTACTACTAGTCCGTTTTGACCCACCCACGATTCTCTTGCGAATGCCGCGCGAGTACCAGCCATTTATGATGCTGAGCATGAAAGTCTCAATTTCGGCGCCGCAAGGGTTTACCGCAAACGACGCGCAAGCGTCCATATTGACGAGAGAGGCCCAAGCTTTTTTAGGCAGGCTTGCTGAAAAGTTCGAGGCCAGCCGGCAAGAACTGCTCGCCCGCCGCAAAGCCGTTCAGCAGGAGATCAATGAAGGCAAGTTTCCTGATTTCTTGCCCGAAACAGCCGACATCCGCCGGAAAGACTGGAAAGTCGCTCCAATCCCCAGCGATTTGCAGGACCGCCGCGTCGAAATCACCGGCCCGGTCGATCGCAAAATGATCATCAACGCCCTGAATTCCGGCGCAAATGTATTCATGGCCGACTTTGAGGATTCGAATACTCCGACCTGGTCGAACAACATCGAAGGGCAGGCCAACCTGCGCGATGCGGTTAAGGGCACGATTCAGTTCAGGAGTCCAGAGGGGAAAGAATACAAACTCGCGACGAAGCCTGCGACACTGATCGTTCGCCCCCGCGGCTGGCACCTGAACGAAAAGCACTTTCTGGTTGATGGCAAACCCATCTCCGGCTCGCTCTTCGATTTCGGCCTTTTCTCTTTTCATAACGCGGCCGCCCTGCTGAGCAAGGGAAGCGGACCGTACTTCTACCTTCCGAAGATGGAAAGCCACCTCGAAGCCCGGCTCTGGAACGACGTTTTCAACTTCGCTCAGGACGACCTGAAAATCCCACGCGGTTCGATTCGCGCCACCGTCCTCATCGAAACGATTCTTGCCGCTTTTGAAATGGACGAGATTCTGTACGAGTTACGCGATCACTCCGCCGGTCTAAATTGTGGGAGATGGGACTACATCTTCAGTTTCATCAAGAAATTTCAGGCCCACGCTGATTTCGTCCTTCCCGACCGCTCTGAAGTGACCATGGAAACTCATTTCTTGAGCTCTTACGTTAAATTGCTCGTTGAAACCTGCCACCGTCGCGGCATTCACGCCATGGGCGGAATGGCGGCACAAATTCCGATTCGCAACGATTCCGCGGCCAACGACCAAGCCATGGAAAAGGTTCGCAACGATAAATTGCGCGAGGTCAAGGCCGGCCATGATGGGACTTGGGTCGCCCATCCAGGCCTCGTCCCGATTGCGAAAGAAATCTTCGATCAGCACATGCCCGGGCGGAATCAAATTTCCTCCCGCGCCGAAGGCGACGCTTCGAAACATTCGGTCCAAGCCAAGGATCTGATCGCAGTTCCGAAGGGCGAGATCACCGAAAAAGGCTTGCGCTGGAACATCGACGTCGGGTTGCAATATCTCTACTCGTGGCTCGGCGGCTTGGGTTGCGTCCCCATTTACAACCTGATGGAAGACGCCGCAACCGCCGAGATCAGCCGCGCCCAGGTGTGGCAGTGGGTCAAGTACAAGTCAAAACTGAGCGACGGTAAGACCGTCACGGCGGCAATGGTCAAAGCGCAGATTGCGGCGCGCGCGAACGAACTCGGCAGCGACACGAAGCTGACGCAGGCTGCTCAAATCCTGGACGACCTGACGACAAGCCCTGACTTTGCCGACTTTTTGACGCTTGCCAGTTATGACTTATTAGACTAGAACGACAATGCATGGGTGCCCGAAATTCTTCAACCAGCGAACCGATCGATCATCGTCTCCTGTCGAAGCTGGAGCAACACGTCGCTTCGCGAGAGGTTCATCAAGGCATTCAGCGTTTACAGTCTCACCAGGAACTGATCACCGACCTCGGTCCGGCTCAGGAAAATGCCGCGCGGTTGATGGCCCTGCTTGCCATCTGGATTGATATCGGCTTCTCAAGTCCCCCGTTATCCGAGCTTCTTGGCCGCTTCAAGTCGAGCGCCGCAGCGCGCTCGCAACTCTCAATAAGCGATTACATCTGCCTGCGCATCACCGAGGGCATGGCAGCGATGGGCGAAGAATCGATGGAGTCGGCGATCGCGCATTTCGATTTCGTCCTCGCCATGAGCGATGAACTCAACGATCCATTCCTTCTCGCGATCGTCCATTTTTGGAAGGCCCGCTGCCTCAGGCGCAGGGGCGATTATGACGAAGCCCTGCTTTCGACGAGCAAAGGCAAGGAACTTGCACTCACGCTTGGTCACGGGCGCATGGCGGCCGTCATGCAGGTGCTTGAGGGGTGGCTATTATTTCAGCAAGGCAAGTGGAAAGAGGCGCTGCGGGTGACCCGCGCCGCAGAAAACACTTTGCGCGAGACCGACGATTACGTGACGCTTGGGAACATTCAATCCTTCTACGGGCGATTGGCACGGCGCGAAGGCCGATTTGACAAGGCAATCGAATTTTTCGAAAGTGCGATTCGCGATTACGAAAAGCGCGATCCATCTCACCCGAATCTGGCGCGTTCCCTGGCCAACATGGCTTTAGCGAAGCGGGGAATCGCGTTGCAATTGCAGAAACGCGTGGATCGCGAATCTGCGAAACGGCGCAAGGGCCCCGCTCCGCGCGAATCAAAAAATCAAAAAGCATCCGCCGATCAAAAACCCCAGCAGCCCGATCCCCGCAAGCACGATTATCTCGATCGCTTGGCAAGGCTCCGCAAGGAGGCGCTCGATCATCTTCAAGCTGCAAGTGAGATCTATAAGCAGCGACCGAACTACCATGGCGCTGGCACCGTCTATCTCAACGCCGCCTACATTCATCTCGATGGCGGAGACTTTCAGCGCGCCGACGAGGAAGCCGCTTCCGCCTACGACGTAGCCGAGCAGAAGCAGGACTACATTCTCATGGGCAGGGCCCGAATCTTGCAGTGCATGATCGAAAATGCAAAAGTCGAAGAGGATGTCGGCGGAGGCGAAGACCCCGGCAGCGGCGCCAGGCGCGCGCTTGAGTTCAGTCAAGAGGCGGTCAAGCTGGCGACGCAGACACAACATCGCTTGCTGCTCGCACGGGCCCACGTGTGGCAAGGCCTGACGCAGGCTAATTCTTTTTTTGATAATCCGGAAGCGGCTCGCGAATCGTACGATGCTGCCCGAGCCCTCTGCGGATCGAACCCCTCGGATACCAGCGTCGTGCAAGACCTGCAGGTGCTAGGTTCAAAGGTTCTACATAAAGGAAGCGTTCACCCCACCCTAAAAGCATGGTCACAAGGTGCGGTTGGCGATAAGACATTCCGGCAGATCAGCGAAGAATTTGCTGAAATAGTCATTGCTCGCGTGTGGGAACGAGAAGGACGAAAAGTGTCACGAGTCGCCACCCGGTTATCGATCTCCCCAAAAAAGGTACGTAGAATTTTGGCGCGAGTCGGGCGCCGTAAGCCCGCCCCGTAAATAAAAATCGCTGTCGTCCTGAGCGGAGCGAAGGACTCACGCAACTAGCTCGCGCGAACCAACGCCAGTGGTTAAGCGGTCTACGCCGTCACATCAGCAAACTGTTGAGGAAACAGATGATTGACTAAGCCCACGAGAATCGAAACGACGTTCCAGGAGATCAAACAACTATGAAAATCGCAAAAGATGTAACGGAGTTGATCGGCCACACGCCTCTAGTGCGCCTGAATAAAGTTACGGATGGCGCGGTCGCCGAAGTTGTCGCGAAGATGGAAAGTCGAAATCCGCTGGCCAGCGTTAAAGATCGCATCGGCGTCAGCATGATCGCGGAGGCGGAAAAAGCCGGACGCATCCAGCCCGGAAAAACAGTACTCATCGAGCCGACCAGCGGAAACACCGGCATCGCTCTCGCCTTTGTCGCTGCCGTCAAAGGCTACAAGCTGATCCTCACCATGCCCGAAACCATGAGCACCGAGCGTCGCGTACTCCTGCTCGCCTTGGGAGCACAAATTGTTCTCACCCCCGGCCCGCGCGGCATGAAGGGCGCGATCATGAAAGCGGAAGAGCTGTTGAAGTCGACTCCCGGCTCTTACATGCTTCAGCAATTTGATAATCCCGCGAACCCAAAAATCCATTTCGAAACGACTGGCCCCGAAATTTGGGAAGACACCGACGGCCGCGTCGACATTCTCGTGGCTGGGGTTGGCACAGGTGGAACGATCACCGGAGTCGCCGAGTACATCAAAGCGAAGAAGTCGTCGTTCAAGGCCATTGCCGTCGAGCCCACCGATAGCGCCGTCCTCTCTGGTGGTTCGCCCGCGCCGCACAAAATTCAAGGCATCGGAGCAGGTTTTGTTCCCAGCATTTTGCGCCGCGACCTCGTCGACGAAGTGATTCCCGTCAGCAACGAAGACTCGATCAAGATGGCGCGCAGGCTTCCGCTCGAAGAAGGATTGCTGGTAGGAATATCGTCGGGCGCCGCGGTGGTTGCCGCTTTGCAAGTTGCGAAGCGGCCCGAGAACGCCGGCAAGCTGATCGTTGTCGTTCTGCCTTCCTTCGGTGAGCGCTACCTGAGTAGTATTCTTTTCGAGGACCTGCGCAACCAGGCTCTACAGATTCCAACAACACAACTTCCGGGTTGATAAATATCCGGATTGATAAACACCCGGGTTGATAAATTCCCGGTAACGATCGTCAAACCATGTCGGACATCGCATCTCTAATCCGCGAGGATGTCGCCAACGTCCTCGAGCATGACCCGGCAGCCCGATCGCGCCTGGAAATTTATCTTTGCTATGCCGGCCTGCATGCCTTATGGTTTTACCGCCTCAACCACTGGCTCTGGAGCAGACACTTTTACTTGTTAGCCCGTTGGCTTTCGCAAGTCGCGCGTTTTTTGACGGGAATAGAAATTCATCCTGGAGCGCAGCTTGGCCGCCGCTTATTCATCGATCATGGCATCGGCGTCGTGATCGGCGAAACTGCCATCGTTGGCGACGACGTTCTCCTGTATCAAGGCGTCACGCTCGGCGGGACAGGAAAAGAACAAGGAAAACGCCATCCAACTCTGCTCGATCACGTCGTTGTCGGAGGCGGAGCCAAGATTCTCGGCAACATCACGATTGGGCGCAATTGCCGCATCGGCGCGGGCTCCGTGGTCCTCCGAGATGTGCCCGACGATTCGACGGTCGTCGGTGTCCCAGGGCACGTAATTTTTCGCGGAGGCAAGCGCGTCGTGATCACCGACCCTAAGCAGATCAACGACCCGCTTTCAGAAGCGCTCGCGGCGGTTGCAACCGAAGTGAAAAAACTTTCAGAACGTCTGAGTCGGATCGAAGGCGCCGGAGCAGAACCGGTTTCAGAGTCGATGCAAAGAATTATGGAAGACGTTGACTATCAGATTTAATGGTCTGCCAGCAGTCCATCCCGCCTTAATCATCCCAGCCACACCATCCCACCTCTGCCATCCCAGACTCCCTACGAGAGCGGGCTTGCTCGCTATTCAGAACTCGCGAAGGGCCAGATGCTGGGTGACGATCAGGGACTGCTGAAGATTCTGTTTGATCCCGAGTCTTTAAAATTGCTGGGCGTTCACATCATTGGGGAGCGGGCCGCTGAGATTATCCACATCGGGCAAGCGGTTCTATCGCTGGGAGCGACGATCGAATACTTTCGCGATACCGTGTTCAACTATCCGACTTTAGCGGAGGCCTACAAAGTCGCGGCGTTGGATGGCCTGAACAAGCTTTGAATACGAGTTGCGAACTATTTCTGGTCAGTGTGGGCGCGAGCGACTGGCTCGCGCGGACGGGCGAGTCGCCCGTCCCCACACTTTAAATAACCAAATGCAATTAATCGAAAATGAGAACTGCTGCCGCGATCACGGTAGTCCAGAGACCGCGTTTGTCGCCGACGGCCGATTGCGTTACGTTGGCGGTACGGACGATCTTATTGGAGATGCGGTAAATTTCCTTCTTCTCGTCCCACGAGCGGTCGGAGTCGAATTCAACGTTCAAAGTGGTCGCTAACATTTCGGCCGCCAACTCTTCCGCGTAGTCTCCGGCGGCATCCTCGGTTTCTCCAAAGGAATGGTGCTCGCTCAAATATCCGTAGGTGTTGCGATCAGAAGGAATCGCCACGCCGATCGAGGACGCCAGCAGGCGATGCGGTTCGTGGGTCGAATTTTCCGCTACCACGGAAAATACAACTTCTCCAGGCGACAGAAATTTCAGTCCTTGAGAGCGGGGGATGAGCTTGCAGTTCGGTGGAAAGATAGAAGACACGCGAACCAGGTTTTGTGCGGCGATTCCGGCATCGCGCAGGGCCAATTCAAATGATGTTAGACGTTCCCGGTGTTTTCCCACCCCTTTGGTGAAGAAAATCTTCTTGGGGACCATGTCCTTACCCAATTCGCGTCCTCCAGTAAATAAATGAGTTAAGCGCCAAATCTAACACAGCAATTTGTGAAGATTGTATGAAAAAACGACGAGGCAAAAGAATTCGTAAAGAGAGGTAGCTTTGAACTGCAAAGGGCAGGAGCAACAGTGGAGCATTATGGAAAGTTGAGAAGTCAGCGGGTGCTTGTCAGGAAGCCTCTTCAGTTCTGAGAACTTGAGCAGGCTCATCAACTTCGTTTCCCAATATTTTCATCTGTTGCCAATCGTAGGCAAATTCCTGTCCGCAATCGAGACAGGTCACGTAGGTTCCGGTTCGGTGAGCTGCGGCGCTACGGCGCGCGCCAGCTTTAATCGACATCGGAAAGCTACAGCGGGAATGCTTGCAGCCAAAGACGGTGTTGAACAACTTGGACAACATCAAACAACCTCCATAGATCATTCAGCAAAGAGGATGGCGCGTCCTCTTTTGAAATCTCGGACGAGCATACCTACTTAGACCAATGTAGTCCAAGTAAAGTTTCGTGGTTAACCACTGGGTACACGGAGGAACACTGGGGAAACCAGAAAGAGAAAAGGGCTGAGAATGGAAGAGGTACATTTGCTTCCCTTCGTGCCACCTGCAAGTCTTACTCTTTTGGCTGATTGGCCTTCTTGTGGCCCGCGCATTTCGTCATAATGGCGGAACGAAGGCGGGTGCGAAGATCGTCGGGAAGTTCGTAGAGCTCGGAGTCGCGATAGATTTCGATCGTCTTGCGGGTAGTGTCGCAGACGACATAGCAGTTGTGGCACCACGCGAGGTGGTCGTCGAGTTCGGTCTTGGTACGGGCGTCCAGTACGCCGTCTAGGTAATTGGTTAGTTCGTTTAAAAACTCAGCACACTTCACTGGTCGCCATCTCCGCTCGCATTTTTTTCCAGGTCGCCATCTGCACCCGCTTTTTTCTGAAAGAAGCGGTTCAGACGTTCACGCAATTGCAAGCGTGCCCGAAGCAACCTCGACTTCACCGCCGGAATACTTAATTCCAGCGCTTGCGCCGTCTCTTCGGTCGAGAGGCCTTCCACGTCTCTTAGTACAAACACCGTCCTAAAGCCGGACGGCAAACCCTGAATCGTGCGAGTCAAAATATCCCGCAACTCTTCCTGGTTGTACATCTGCTCCGGATTGGGACTCCAATCCGCAACTTCACGAGGAAGCGAGTCGTCTTCAGTCTTTACATCTTCGTCCAGGGAAACCGTGCGCTCCGGCTTCCTCCGACGCAACTTCATCAGCGCTTCGTTGACCGCAATTCGCACCAGCCAGGTATAAAACTTGGACTGTTCCTGGAACTTTGCCAGGTTGCCATACGCTTTGAGAAACGCTTCCTGGACTACGTCTTCAGCGTCCTCGCGATTCTGCGTGATGTGCTGCGCGATGCGAAAAACGTTTCGATCATAGCGCCGAACCAGCTCTTCAAACGCCTGGTCGTCGCCGCGCTTGGCACGCCGAACCAGCTGCATCTCTTCGCTGAGCGGTTGCTCTATATTGGGTTGGATGGTACTCATTCGTGACTTGATGCAGATTTTTCTGTGAGTTCGATTGAATTCCCACCGCTATTGTACTTGCTGAATGGGCTTTGCGGGGCGCAGCGTGCGCGCATTTTAGAGATACGGCAAAAACCTCTTCGGATCTTAAGTTTTCAACAGACCGGACGGACGGTTACTAAGGTTTTCCTGCATTATGGGGAAGCCAACATATAATTAGCCCTTAGAAGGGTGATCCCTTTTCCCTAGAATTTCTTTTGGAGCAGGAATGCAGGAGCGCGATTGGATTGAACCGATTGTGGAACGAGTGGTTGGTCGAGTTCTGGACAGCCACGTGGCACAATTGCGCGCCGAAATCATCCGGCAGGTAGTAGAGGAGATCGCGGCTGCGCCGGCAATTTCAGCGGCCTCCGAGCCCACCTCGGTGTTTTCTTCTGCTGACCTGGCGCGTGACATTGCTGAGATCCAGATGGGATCGTCACAACGCGAAATCCTGAAAGCCCTACTCGACGCGAGCTCGCGCTATGCGGCCCGGGTCGCCCTCTTTGTTGTGAAAGGCACGCACGCCACGGGATGGCAGGGACGCGGCTTCGCAGACGATGGCTCAATCAAAGATTTCTCGCTTGACGACAAAGCCGCGGCGATCGTGAAAGCGATCGGAGACCGGGCTGTGGTCGATGCTCCCGTTTCTGATCAGGACGAGCGTTTCATGAAGGAGTTCGGCGCCCCAACCAGCGGTACGGGCCGGATCTTACCCCTTCTATTAAAAGACAAAGTCGCGGCGCTGATTTATGCAGATAGTGGCGTGGAGAATGGCGGTATCTTTGATGCGGGTTCGCTTGAGCTTTTGCTGCTTTCGACGAGCGCGTGGCTAGAGATCAACTCCCTGCGCAAACTGGCGCAAAAAGAACCGGGAGGCCCCCAAGCTGAGAGCTATGCGGCGGCTGCTCCTGCTTCCAGTGCGGCTCCGGCTTCTCACGGTGCTCCGGCTTTCAATGATCCTTTTGCAGGTCATAATCCGGGGCATGGGACGAATGACCCATTCGCATCACACAACCCTGGGCATGCCATGGCAGCGGCCGCTTCGGCGGCACCGGCACCGCATTTTGAAGCGCCAGCGGCAGCAACTGTTGAACAAGAACCCTTGCCCACTATGCAGGCACAACCTGCTCCCGTAGCTGACACCGAACCGGTTGCCGAAGTCAGTCCCGGACAATCTCCGGAAGATCAGGAAACCCACCGCAAAGCGCAACGTTTCTCACGACTACTTGTCGATGAGATCAAGCTCTACAATCAAGCCAAAGTCGCAGAGGGTCGCAAGAATAAGGATCTCTACGATCGTCTCAAGGAAGTCATCGATAAAAGCCGGGCAACGTACCAGAAACGTTACGGGAGCACGGTTGCGGCTTCCGGAAACTACTTTCAGAATGAAGTAGTACGAAGTCTCGCAGAAGACGATCTGTCGATCATGGGCCCCAACTTTCGACAGTAGGTAGGGTTTGAGTGCGTCGTTTTGTAGTCGCGGTATTCGCTCTAAATTTTCTTGTTCCCCAGCTCGGCCTCTTGCCGAGCGTTGTTGCGCAATCGCAATCGACTTCAGCTCCCGATAATCCTGACGCTTCGACCCAGAAGGCGCCTGCTAAGAAAAAAACTTCTAAGCCGTCCTCTGCTAAGAAAGTACCTGTAGCTAGCCCGGCAAAAGCTTCGAGCAAGGCTGCTTCATCGAAGGCGGGCCCTTCCGCGAAGACCAAGACCGCCGGCACACGAAAGAAACGCAAACCGCCCTCTCCACATGTGCGCCGCGTGCGGCTGGCTTTTGTTGCCTCCTCGAGCCTTCGTCCAATGGCGCAGCAGTTATTGCAAGATCGCACACCTGGCGCGTATGCCGGAGTGGAGGGCTACGCGCGCAGGAACAGCAAAGAAGATGCGGGAGCGCTCGCCTGGCTGGTCTTGGGGTATGCGCATACCCTCGATCACGATTATGCGAAAGCGATTGATCCGCTGACTCGCGCTAAGGCTGGTGTCAGCGAAGTAGCAGACTACATCGCCTTCTATCTCGGCGACGCCTACCAACGAACCGGCAAGAACTCGCAGGCCATCGCGACGCTCGCAGACTTCGGCAACAAGTTTCCAGACTCGCTGCTGATACGCGATGCCCACGTCGTCTACGCCAACGCTCTTTTCGACGAGGGCAAAGCGGCTGAGGCGGCAGCTCTTCTTGAGAAAGACAGATCTCCTCAGCGGAGCGATCTTGAATTGGTCATCGGACGAGCGTACGAGCTCGCTGGCGACAAAACGAAAGCCATTATTGCCTTCAAAAATCTTTACTTCAATCTCCCCAACAGCCTCGAAGCAGAGATGGCCGGAGCGGAATTGCGCAAGTTGAATGTTTCCGGAACGCCGGCAGAGCGCCGCACACGCGCAGACTTACTTTTCAAGGCCAAACACTACAGCGATGCCGCCAGCGAATATCGTGGCTTAATAGCGGAAGGGAATGCTCCCGACAAGGTGTCGGTACAGCTCGCTTTGGCGAGCGCGCTTGTCAAAACAAACAATGACAAAGAAGCAAAACCTTTGCTTGTCTCAGTCGGCACGCAGACCGGAGACGCCGAAGCACAACGCCTCTACCTGCTGAGCGAAACCGAACACTCGAGCAATGACGAACAAGCCGTCCAGCGAACCCTGAACGACTTGCGACAGTTTGGACCATCCAGCCCATGGCTTGAGCAGGCGCTGCTTTCGGCTGGCAACATGTATTTATTGAAGCGCGATTACGATCACGCCATTGAATATTTCCACGAACTGCAACAGCGCTTCCCGAAAGGCAACAAAGCCGCCTACGCCCATTGGAAGGCGGCTTGGCTGAGTTTCCGCCAGGGCCGCACCGACGTGGCAAGGCAGGGTTTCGAAAATCAACTGGTGCAGTACGCCGATTCGGCAGAAGTTCCTAATGCCTTGTACTGGCGGGCTCGGCTGGCGGAGGAAGAACATAATCCGGCGATGGCGCGAGCCTTTTACCAAAAACTCTCCGAGCGCTTTCATAATTACTATTACGCGGAGTTAGCGCGGCAGCGGCTGAAGACTATGCCGGGCGTCGACCCATCGGCTGAGACCGCCGCAAAAGAGCTAACCAAGAACGTAGCTCCGCAACCGGCGCTGACGGAAGTGGCAGCAAATAAAGACGCGCCGAAACAAGATCCTGGGAAAGTTGGGGCTCCGGTTCAGGATCTCTCCAAAGGGGATCCGAAGCAGACTGACCCTGGTTACTACGCACTTCTCGATCACGTTTCTGCGCTGTCGTCGAAGGGCGCGGTGACGGCGACCGAACCTCCCGACGACAATCTTCGCGTGGAGCGAGCTAGATTGCTTTCGAACGGCGCGCTCGCGGACATGGCGGTGCGCGAACTGCAGGCGGCGGCGAACGAAGAGGGTGGGGCATGGGCGCCTCCGGAGATGGCCCGCGTATATCAAGAGGGCGGACGCTACGACCGCGGCATTGAGATCATGAAACGTTCGACCCCGAACTATTTCGCCGTCGATATTGCCGACTTGCCGCGGCCATACTGGGAGGCACTGTTTCCGAAAGCCTACTGGAACGACCTGCGCAAGTATTCTCAGCAGAACGGGCTCGACCCGTACCTCGTGGCTTCGCTCATCAGGCAGGAATCAGAATTCAATGCCGTGGCGCTATCGCGCGTGAGCGCGGTTGGATTGATGCAGCTCATGCCGAAGACGGGCAAGACCGTTGCAAAGCAGGTGAAGTTCAAAGGCTACAACGCTGGCAAACTTTTTACTCCCGCCGTCAATTTGCAGCTTGGCACTTATTACTTCAAGGCAATGGTCGACAAGTATAACGGCCAGTTCGAATACGCTCTCGCCGCCTACAACGCGGGAAGCGATCGCGTCGGAGAGTGGCTTAGCATCGGCCACTATCGCGATCCGCAGGAATTTGTGGAGTCGATTCCGTTCACCGAAACGCGGGAGTACGTGCAGGCCATTATGCGGAACGCTAACGTATACCGGCAGCTTTACGGAACTCCGTAACTAATCGTTCTTCTTCCCTTTGTATAAATTGTCATCCTGTGCGGAGCCGAAGGACCCCATTCGTGCGGGCGTCTCGATGAACGTGTAAGGAAATTCGCACGATGACCTAGCCCATACGCACGCAGCATCGAGCGAACTCCTTGCGACGGTTCTTTTGCGGGATAAGTGTAAGGGGTTTTTCGACTCCACACGGCAATCGGCTTCGCCGATTGCCGTGTTTCGCTCAAGATGACAGGATTGTTGAGGACTGAAACGATGCGAACAGGGTCGCGGAGGCGTTGTGAGCTAGGCCGATTGCTGGCTGGGTGATTTTGTGAACATGATCTCGATCACCAGAAGGCTGGCGCCTACTACGATTGCGCTGTCGGCCACGTTGAACGCTGGCCATTGATGCGAGCCGATGTAGAAGAGCAAAAAGTCTACAACTTGTCGGCTGACCAGGCGATCCCATAAATTCCCGATTGCTCCGCCCAAAATCAGCGCGAGGCCGATGCCGGTCGAGGTCATGGTGTGGCTGTTTTTCCAGAGCAGCGCGGACACGATAAGCATGGCGATGATGGAGAATCCGATCAACATGCCGAGTTTCAACTGCGACGGCGAGTCCGCAAAAATTCCGAAGGCTGCGCCGGGGTTTTCCGTGTGGATGATGCGAAAAAAGCCGGGAATGATCTGAATGCTGTCATGCATGCTGAGGCGCCGCGAGATCGTCCATTTGGTGATGCGGTCGAGGGCGATGACGAAGAGCGAAATTAAAAAATGATATTTACGCATGACGAGCGCGACTCACTTCTAGACTATCGCGTTTTGTGCTTTGGTTGGTGATTTGTAAACTCCCTCCCGCAACTGACGGTGAGCGGTGAACGCCTTTCGGGCTCGCGAAAAAGTTAGAATGCTAACTTCATGGCTGACCAACCAAAACAGCGACGCTTTCAAGCGCACGAAACCGATCGTGCCGCATCTCTAAACGGGCTGCCACTCGCTACGTTCTGGCAGAGAGTGCTGGGTTATGCGATAGATCTGCTCATTGCGGTAGCGCTTTGGTTTCCGCTTGAATTCTTGTGGCGGCGGTATCACCTTCACGAGGAGCACATCATTCTGGCTTTCAACCTCCACGAGAAGACTGATCTGGTTGTGGCGCTGATCTATTGGGGATCGTTCAATTATTTTGGCAATGGCCAGACTCCCGGCAAGTGGGTGGCGCGGACCAGGATTCTGTCGTTGACGAGCGACCGCATCGGCAAATGGCAGGCAATCGAACGAACGCTGGGGTACGGAGCGGCACTGCTTGAGGGCGGATTAGGTTTTTTTCAGTTCTTCTGGGATCGCAATCGAATGTGCGCGCAAGATCGGTTGGCGGAGACGATTGTGGTCGACATCAGGAAGGCGAGCAACTCAGCACTCAGGTAGTTACAATTTTGCGCGCTACTCCAATGTGTAGCGCTTATTGAGTGTGCCCGTCGCCTTCGATGTTTCTAAGGACGGGGCTGCAGCGCTCGCAGACGGTAGGATGGTCTTTATCCTCGCCGACGTGAGTGGAGAAATTCCAGCAGCGCTCGCATTTTTCTCCTGGCGCCTTGCTTACCTGCACTGTGACGGGTGAATCTCCGTTGCCTGCGCCCCTACCCAGTTCGACGGCGGAAACAATGAAGAAGTAGCGCAAGTCGTCCTTGAAGCGTTGGAGCAGGGAGAACACCGGATCTCCGGCGGTAAGCGAAACCTGCGCTTGCAGGTTTGCTCCGATTAGTTTCTGGCTGCGCGCTTCTTCGAGCGCTTTTAGGACTGTTTCGCGCACGCCGCGCACAACCTTCCATAGCTCGGCTTGCTTCGGATCAGCAATCGCTACAGCTTCGCCGAGCAAGTCTGCTGGCTTGGGGAAGGTGGTGAGATGCACGCTCTCGAGCCTGCCATCCATGGGGGGCAGGTACTGCCAAACCTCCTCGCAGGTGAAACTCATGATCGGGGCGAGGAGGCGAATAAGTGCCTCTCCGATGCGCCAGACGGCGGTCTGCGCGGCGCGACGGGAGACCGACCTGCGTCCTGAGGTATAGAGGCGGTCTTTTAAGATATCGAAGTAAAAAGCGCTGAGTTCGACTCCGCAGAAATTGTTGATGCGGTGGTAGATCTTGTGGAACTCAAACTCTTCGTATGAGCGCTGCACGTCGGCTGAAAGTTCGACCGCCTGGCGCAAAATGTATTGGTCGATCGGCTGCATTTGGTCAAAGGCCACCGCATCTCTCGCCGGATCGAAGCCTTCGAGGTTCCCCAGGATGTAGCGGAACGTGTTGCGGATGTCGCGATAGATTCCGGCGACACGCTGCATGATCTGCGGCGAGCAGGCGACGTCTTCGCGGAAGTCGACGGAGGCGACCCACATGCGCACAATTTCGCCTCCGAGTGTGTCGGCGATTTCGACAGGGTCGACCGTGTTGCCGAGGCTCTTTGACATGGCGCGGCCTTGTTCGTCGAGCGTCCAACCGCTGGTTGCGACCATGCGATAGGGAGCAGTGCCTTCGTATCCGATGGCGCAGAGAAGCGAGGAATGGAACCATCCGCGGTGCTGGTCGCCGCCTTCAAGGTAGAGGTCGGCGGGCCAGGGCAGGTTCGGTTCGTGGCCTAGAACGGCGGCGTGGCTTGATCCGGACTCGAACCAGACGTCCAGAATGTCGGTTTCTTTTTTGAACTTTGTTTGTCCGCAGTGGGCGCACTTGCGTCCACTATCGAGGAGCTTGTCGGCTTCAGGCGTGTACCAGGCGTCAGCCCCGTGCGCGCCTACAAATTTCGCTACCTTGCGATTGATTTCTGGATCGTGCACCGGTTTGCCGCAGTTGTCGCAGAGGAAGACGGCGATCGGAACTCCCCAGATGCGTTGGCGCGAGATGCACCAGTCGGGGCGGGTGGCGATCATGTTTGAAATGCGCTCTTCCCCCCAGGCGGGATCCCATTTCACTTTGGCGATTTCGGCCAGAGTGCGGGTGCGCATGGTCTCGCTGCTTTTCTCCTGCGGCAGTTGATGCGCGGTCGACTGAGAGCTTTTAACCACAGGGGACACTGAGGGCACGGAGGTCGAGCGCGGTTTCATCGGAGTGTCCATGCCGATGAACCATTGTTCGGTGGCGCGGAAGATTACGGGATTGTGGCAGCGCCAGCAATGCGGATAGGAGTGCTCCATCTTTTCGGAGTGCATCAGCACGCCGCGCGCTTTTAGTAATTCGAGGATCGGAGCATTCGCTTCGAAAATGCGTTTGCCTTCATACTCGGGCAAGCCGTTGCGCAGGATCCCAGCTTTGTCGACGTTGCAGGTAGGGTCGATTTTATATTTCTGGCCGGTGATGAAATCTTCGGCTCCGTGGGCGGGTGCGGTGTGGACTACGCCCGTGCCTTGGTCCATTGTGACGTAGTCAGCTAGAACGCCGATGATCTTGCGGTCGAGAAAGGGATGCTGGAACTCGGCATATTCCATCTGGCGACCGGGGAAGCGGGCGGTCTCGCGCGCGGACTGCATTCCGGTTTTTTCTTTCACTACTTCGGCAAGGCGCGCTCCTACGATGTAAACTTCGTCGCCATTTTCGAGCGCCACGTATTCTTCGTCAGGATGGAACGCCACTGCCATCGACGCGGGAAGAGTCCATGGAGTCGTCGTCCAAATGATGGTGAAGATTTTTTTGCCCTTTAACGCAGCATCGATCGAAATCGGATCGCCTGCGAAGGGATACTTGACCCACACGGTTGGACTGGTGTGATTTTCGTATTCAACCTCGGCTTCGGCCAAGGCGGTTTCGTCAAAGACGCACCAGTAAACGGAGCGAAGGCCCTTGTAGACGAAGTTGTTTTCGAGGAAGCGGTACAGGATGTCGAGGACTGCCTCTTCATATTTTGGCGTCATCGTGGAGTAGGGATCGTCCCATCGTCCGAATACGCCGATGCGCTTGAACTGAGAGCGCTGGAGTTCGAGAAATTTTTCCGCGTACTTGCGGCACTCAGCGCGGACATCGACTGCGGCCATCTGCAACTTCTTGCCGCCGAGCATCTGGTCCACTTTGATTTCGATGGGGAGCCCGTGGCAGTCCCAGCCGGGCACATAGGGAGCATCGAATCCCGCCATGTTCTTCGACTTGACGATGAAGTCTTTGAGGCACTTATTCATCGCGGTGCCCAAGTGGATCGGTCCGTTGGCGTACGGAGGACCGTCGTGCAGCACGTAGGTTGGGGCGCCTTTACGCTCTTCTCGGATGCGGTCGTAAATTCGCCGCTCCTCCCATCGAGCCAGGATTTTCGGCTCATTCTGGGGCAATCCGGCCTTCATCGGGAAGGCAGTTTTAGGCAAATTGATGGTAGATTTTAGTTCCGTCGGCACTGGCAACGTTCTCCCAACTGATTGAATCTTTAATTATATAGGGACTACCGAGAGACGCGTCTTGAGGTGCTGAACGCGGCGTGCGAATTCAAAAAGTACTGCTTCGCCACTGCAATAAAAGTGTACAATTTTTAGTAGATTTGAGATTTTAACGCTGCAACACTTTGCGCGCCTTGCTTACTCCGTCGGTGTCTGGCCATCGCCGAAGTTAGCTTTTGGAGTTAACTGTTTGAGTAAGGCATCATTTTTCACAAGCTTGAGCGCACCTTGGCGCATCTAAACTGAGACGCATTTAGCTTGAATTTCGGCATTGCTTGGGACCGTATGGCTGAACTGGAAACTCAACCGGATTTGATGGAGCGTACGCACGAGCCTGAGCCTACGCTGAACCTCCTGCTGCATAATCAGACGCTTGATGAGCCCATCTGGCGCTCTCTCGTCCGCAATGTGGATGAGTTTTTCTTTCCGAAGAAGCTACCGCCACTCGTTTTAACATCGAAGCCGGTACCGGTTAAAGATATTTGGGGCTTCTATGACTACAAGCGCGGCGGCGCAATGGGGTCGACGATCGTTCACATTTTGGCAGTTGTGGCCATCATTCTGGCGACGATTTTAGGGAAGCGAATTGTTGACGTGGCCAAGCCAAAACCGGTCGTCCAACTGATCGCGCCCGATGAAATTCCGGTGATGGAGCCGTCCAAAAAAGTTAGTGGTGGTGGCGGTGGCGGTGGCGATCGAGATAAGCTCCAGGCCTCGCAAGGCAGGTTGCCGAAGCAGGCGATGGAACAGATCACGCCTCCGCTGGCGGTGGTTCGGAATCCGAATCCAAAGCTCGCCATTGCGCCGACTGTCGTCGTTCCGCCTCAGGTTCACCTGCAGCAGCCGAACATGCCGGACTTGGGTGATCCGTTATCGCGTCTGCCAACGGTCGCTTCGAACGGAACTGGGTCGGGTGGCGGAATTGGATCTGGCAGCGGCGGTGGCGTCGGCATGGGATCTGGCCCCGGAGTCGGTGCTGGGCACGGCGGCGGCGCGGGCGGGGGGGCATTTCGCGTAGGTGGCGGAGTTTCGGCACCCAAGGCGGTCTATTCGCCCGATCCCGAGTACTCCGAAGAAGCTCGAAAAGTTAAGCACATGGGCGTAGTGGTACTCTGGCTTGTCGTTGGTCCTGATGGCAAGCCGCGCGACATCCGCGTAGCCCGCACTTTGGGCTTGGGACTTGATGAGAAAGCCATCGAAGCAGTGAAAAACTGGCGCTTCGAACCGGCGACAAAAGATGGTAAGCCAGTCGCCGTTCAGATCAACGTCGAAGTCAACTTCCACTTGTATTGATTTTGGCTCGAGTAAACGTAGAGATTCAGTGTGGGACGGGCGACTCGCCCGTCCTTTTTCGTTTATGCCTACTCTTTAAGATCCACATGCATTACGTCTTTTACCGGAAGTCCCAAGAACCGTGACCCCATCCGAGTAAACTTCTCCGCGGAGTCGGTCGCAAAGAATTTCAAATTGTTGTCGGATTTCGGGTGAGGCGCTGCTGACGATTGTGCGGAACCCGGTTTATCCAGCCGAAGAGCCACCGCTTCAGCAGTTGCTTCAGCCGAGTCGACAATTGCGGTGTGTTCGGGAGCCACGCGTCTCAACAACGGCCTGAGCAGCGGATAATGAGTGCAGCCAAGCAACAGCACGTCAGCGTCATTGGGGTTGTCCGCAAAAACTTCTGATAAATATATTCGAGCGACCTGCTCGGTAACGGGATGGTCGACCCATCCTTCTTCGACCAGAGGCACAAAGAGCGGACAAGCTTTTTCTGTGGCAGAGACAGTCTTGGTTTCGAGTGCGCGCCTGTACGCGTGGCTGCCGACAGTGGCCTCGGTGCCGATGACAACTACTCGCTTTTTCGTGCTGGCTGCGGCTGCGGCTTGCGCACCGGGTTCGATCACTCCTATCACGTCAAGCTTGGTTGCCGCTTTAATCTCCTCGAGTGCCAACGCGGTGGCCGTGTTGCACGCGATCACCAAAAGATTAGCGCCTTGCTGTTCCAGGTACCTGACGGCTCCAACAGCATAGTGCGCTACGGTTTCGGCGGATTTCGAGCCGTAGGGAAGCCGCGCTGTGTCTCCGAAATAGAGATAGTTGGCTTCCGGGATACGGTCGATGAGTGCGCGGAGAACGGTGAGGCCGCCGACTCCAGAATCAAAGAGACCGATGGTTGGTTTTTGAGAGCGAGACACCGGAGGAGAAATCAGCCTTCCGCTGTGGTCGGGCCGATCACCGAACGGACGGCAGAAATTTTATTCGCCGGAAATCCGCCCTGGTTTGCGTGTTCGCGAACCATCTCTTCGTTCGGTGCGATGTAGATGCAATACATTTTGTTATCCGTGACGAAGCTTTCGAGCCATTGAACCTGCGGGCCGAGCTTCTGGAGAATGCCGCAGGACTTTTGGGAGACTGCCTGCATTTCTTGCGGGCTTAACTTCCCGAGATTCGGGATTTCTCGTTCGATGACGTATTTAGGCATGAGTTCTCCGGTTAGTCGCGGATGGTTGTGCTCTTTGCAACAGAAATTCTAGCACTCGACCGTCATTTTCCAGGCGGCGCGGAGCGCTCTTCTGATCCCGACGTTGTGACGAATCTGAAGATTTTGCCGGTAATTGTCTCCGCGTCTTTAAATGAAAAAGCAATCGACACATTCGGGTGTTCCTTTCCCCCCACTTCCACGTAGGGATAGACGAAATAGTTCAGCGGCGGCCCGTCTTGTTTCGGCGCAAGTTGCAGATCTCTTCCAACGGTGAATTGCATCCGATTGACGTCATGCGCGCCGAAAAAATAGGTGCGCTTTTCCTGGTGTTTCCATGCCTCCGAAATATCGATCGGAACCCAACCTGTTTTATCCAGATAAAATTCGGCCCAACAGTGATAGCCGGGAATTTCGGCGGAATGACTGTCAGCGGGCAGAGGAAAACCGATTTCAAAGCGCGCTGGAATCTTCTCGGCTCGCGCCATTGAAATAAACACGGAGTGGAAGTCGGTGCAGTTGCCGTGCTTCGCATCGCAGGCCCAAAGGGTGTCGCCGTGACCCCAGCCAGTGCCGGACTTATCGTATTTCATCGTGCGAAAAACGTAGTCATAGATGTTCTTCGCCTTCTCTAAGGGAGTCGTCGCATCTTTGGTTTCCTGCGCCGCGAGCGTTGCCGGGACGCCAGTCACGGGCACGAGTCGATCAGCGAGCAGAAAACGCCCCAGATCTGCGGCTGAAGCTCGTTTCGCCGGGGTGTCTGTAACAGGCATGCCGAACGCCAGAACGACGTGTTCGCGTCTCACCACTTCATATTTCACAGTGAAGTTAAATTCGGTCTTGTTGGATTTCATGCTCTCGGCATAGAGCACGAGGTTGCCAAATTCGGGCTGGCGAATCTCTTTAAGAGGAAGATCACCGCTTTTGCTGATGACCTTCACGTCCTGAAAATCATCGGAATGGGCAAGCGGAATCCAGATGCGCACCCGATCTCCCATGCCGACGTTCTTGACGGTGAAGTTGTAATCGAAAGTGAAGTGCCGCTCTCTTTGAGGCGGAGCGGGCTGAGCGGACGACGTCAATGGCAGTAGAAGAAGAAGGGAAACAAAGATCCTACGCAGCATAAAACCTCAATATTGCCTGGTTGTACTGAAGGCTAAGGAGAAAGGTAAACGGCCGACGGACGTTTTAGGAGGCGCTTCGTCAGGTGAACCCAGGGCGCGAAGGTTGAAGGCTGCAGTACATGGTCAGTGTAGGTTGGCAGTTTGCTCCGTAATGCTCCGCTTTGTCAACTTTCCACCCAAGCTCAGAATAACTGCGCCAATACGTTCCGCATTTGCTTCACGCGATGCCCGACCGTTATCCTTTTCGCCATGCCCAGCACTCTTGTTGAATGCGTTCCGAATTTTTCAGAAGGCCGCGATAAAGCCAAAGTCGACGCCATCGTCGAAGCGATGAAGATGCCCGGCGTCTATCTTCTGGATCGCGAGATGGATTCCGACCACAATCGCTGCGTCATCACCTTAGTTGGGGAGCGCGAGGCCATCCAGGAAGCCGTGATTCGCGGAGTAGGAAAGGCCTCAGAGGTGATCGATCTCACCAAGCATCAAGGGGCTCACCCGCGCATGGGAGCGACCGATGTCGTTCCGTTCATTCCGATTGAAGGCGTGACGATTGAGGACTGCGTGGCCATGGCGCGTCACGTTGCGGCGGAGATTTCCAAGAGGTTTCAGATTCCGGTTTATCTCTATGAAGCGGCTGCTGCTACGCCTGAGCGCCAGAATCTTGAAAACATTCGGCGCGGTCAATTTGAGGGGATCCGTGCCGAGATTGCCACTAACCCAGCGCGCAAGCCCGATTTCGGCGAGTCCTCTGTGCATCCGACTGCGGGAGCGACGGTGGTGGGAGCACGCAAAGCTCTCGTTGCTTACAACGTTTTCCTGAACACTCCGGATGTCGAGATAGCGAAGAAGATTGCGAAGGCGGTGCGTTTTTCGACTGGCGGGCTGCGGTTCGTAAAAGGAGCGGGATTTCTGGTGCGCGGCTTGGCCCAGGTCTCAATGAACCTGACCGACTTTGAGCAAACTCCGGTGCACCGCGTGTTTGAGTTTGTGAAACGCGAGGCTGCCAGGTACGGAGTGATCCCGGTTTCCAGCGAGATCGTTGGCTTGATTCCGAAGAAGGCCCTGGAGCAAGCGGCGGAGTGGTTTTTGCAGGTTGAGAATTTCGATTCGTCTTTAATTCTCGAGAATCGGCTGGCTGCGGTCATCACCGGAAAGATGGCGGTGGGCGGCCTGCGCGCCGGAGTTGAGCCGTTCATTGAACAACTCGCCGCGCCGACCGCCACTCCAGGCGGAGGGAGTGCGGCAGCCGCAAGCGGCGCTATGGCAGCTGGGCTCGCAACCATGGTGGCATCGATGTCGCGTGGAAAGAAAGCATATCTTCAGTACGAGAGCCAACTGAGCGAGGCGATCGCACGGCTTGGCCAGCTTCGCGAAGAGTTAAAGGCTGCAATCGACGCGGATGCGGAGTCCTACAATTTGGTGATGAAGGCTTATAAATCGGCAAAAGACTCGAAGGATGGCGAGGCGGCTATCGACGCCACTATCAACGATGCCCTCAGGCAGGCGACGAGCGTCCCGCTTGGAGTGGCGGAAAAGGTGACTGAGGTCTCGGGGATTGCCGGTGGCCTCAGGCCGATCACAAATCCGAACATGAAGTCGGATCTCACGACTTCGATCGCGATTGCGAAGGCCGCTCGCGAGGGAGCGCTGGCCAATGTCGACATCAATCTGGAATTGATGAAAGATGAAGCGTTCGTGAAGGAGACCCGGCGGCGCGTGGCTGCATTGAATGAGATGCGTTGAACGAGCTGTGCCAAATGATTAGTGCAGCACGCAAGTTACATCCATTCAAGCGTTCTAAGGGCGTGCTGCCGGATACCCTTTAGTTACAACCGCAAATCGCATAAGACGCTAAAATAGAGGGAAGACTCAGAGCGGTGGGGATGGATGCCAACGTATAAATTGGGCTTCGCATCTAAATAAACAGACCATTTCAACCGTTTGAAAATAGCTCTTTAGTCAACGCCTCGAGGATCTCTTAATGAAAAAGCTGTGTTTCGCTTTCTTGCTGTTGTGTGTAACGTCCGGATTCGCCATTCCGATCGCTTCGTCGGCGCGCTCCATGGTGCCTGCTGAAATTCAGCAATTGATCGGCGTGGATTACCGGGCGCTGAAGGATTCGCCCACGGCACAGAAGTTGAAGCAGCAAGTTCTGCCCGACAACTTGAAAGAACTGGAAACGGCATTGAAAGGCATCGGCATCAACGCCGAGCGCGACCTCGACCAGCTCGACTTCGCGTCATTTCGCACCGAGAAGAAAGGCATTCAGACGATTGGCGTGGCGCAGGGGTCGTTCTCCGCGAAAGACGTTCTGAAAAAGATGAAGCTGAAGAAAATCACGCCAACGAAATATGGGACTACCGAAATTTATCCCATGGATAACGGTTTGGTGATGACTTTCCCCGACGACAATACGCTAGCTTTCGGAACGCCTGCGTCGCTCAAGAGCGCGCTTGATACCCGCGACGGCAAGCATCCCTCGCTCGATTCGAACCAGCAGATGGCCGACCAGATGGCGGCGGTGGATGGGGCTGCGGTGTGGAGCATTCTCGATCAGCAGGGAACACAAGCGATGATGCTGTCGGCGCTCGGCGATGCGGCCAAGGTTGCAGACTACGAGACTCTCAAGAAGCGCATTCTTGCATCTCGCTACACCATGAACTTTCAGAACGGCGTGAATTTCGATCTGAGCGTGTTGACCGCGGATTCGGTGACGGCTGCGACATTATCTACCGTCGTGAGGGCCGGGATGCTCTACAAGAAGCTGAATGCGAGTCCGATCGAGAAAACCGCGCTCGATGCGACGACGGTCGATTCGGACAGCTCGAACTTGCAGCTTCACTTCAAAACCGACGATCAGAAGTTTCAGTCGTTAATGCATTCGCCACTCTTCGCAGCGGTCTCACACTAGATGTGAAGGGTACAGAGATTCTGTTCAGATTAACGCCCCCGATCAGGGGCGTTTTTCTTTTGCGGCAAGATTCGACGATAGGCCTTGCGAGGAGGGTGCGTTAAGATGCCACTCATGAACTGGCCGTCCCTTGTTGTCGCTGCGATTTTTGCTTGCTCGTTCGGCGGGCCTGCGCAAGCAGGAATGAACTCTCGCACTCTGACGCCGCCCGAAAGTAACGATGCTGCGGGTGCTTTGGACGCGCTCGCAAACGACTTCTGGCAATGGCGGGCACGCTATCAACCATTTTCGCAGGACGACATTCCACGCATCGAGCGACCGGCCGGCATAAGAAGTTGGTCAGCCGGGTCTGTCGACAAACAAAAGTCGGCTCTCGCGGACTTCGCGCGGCGGTTAAGGGAAATTGATGCCACAAGGTGGAGCGTCGCGCGGCAGGTTGATTATCGCCTTGTTGGGTCGGCGATCTCCAGAGTGCGTTGGGAGTTGGAAATTAATCCTCGTTGGCAGCGGGACCCGTCGTTTTACCTCGATCAAACACTGACAGCGCTCCTCGAAGCCTTGGTTCAGCCGCAGCCATTCAGCGCGGAGCGTAGCGCGGTCGTTATCGAGCGCATGGAAAATATTCCCGCCATTCTTGATGAGGGCCGCGCGAACCTTCATCCGATAAGGCCTTTTGCTGAGCTTGCGATCGGGCGCTTGCGCGAGATTCGTCCAGAACTTGAGCGCGTCAAAGCGGGTGTTTCACCGCTCCTAATTGGCGAGAGGGGCAAAGACTCGGACCGCGCTCTGACGCTGAAATTTGCCACTGCAACGGATCGAGCAAGCGTCGCGTTGGAGTCCTATCGATCATGGCTTGAGTCGCAGCTGAACTCTATGCCCATGAAGTCAGCTGTTGGGCGGGAGAACTACGAATTCTTCCTTCATCGGGTAGCTTTGCTTCCGTACACCCCGGATGAATTGCTTGCCCTTAGTCGGCAGGAGTGGGATCGGTCTTTCGCATTCGAGGAATACGAAAAGAAGCGGAATGACGGCCAGCCTGAACTAGCAATCTCTGCCAGCTTGAAAGATGAAATCGAGTTGGCGCGCAAGCAAGAGCTTGAAATTAGAAAATTCCTCGAAGAGAAAAATGTGTTGACTGTGCCCGGGAACATTAGGCACTACACGCTTCGGCCGATCCCTGATTATTTAAATGCTTTAGCTGACTATGGAGAACTCGACGATTTCACGGGGCCATCCAGATTGAATGAGGACGGCGTTCGGTGGACGCCACCGCCCTCAACCCAACTCGGATATTTCAGCCTGGCGACTGCGAAAGACCCGCGTCCGGACACGGTGCATGAGGGTGTGCCGGGGCATTATTTTCAAATGTGCCTGTCGTGGTCGCATCCGGATTCGATTCGCCGGCATTACTACGATTCGGGGGCGAACGAAGGGTTGGGTTTCTACTCGGAAGAGATGATGTTGCAGGCGGGGTTGTTGACGACAGCCCTCGCACCCGTGAAATTATCTACAACTTCATGCGGCTCCGTGCTTTGCGGGTGGAAGTAGATGTAAAGCTTGCGCTCGGCCAGTTCGCGATCGCTCAGGCCGCGGACTATCTGGCAGAGCATGTGCCGATGGACAAGAAAACCGCCGCAGGAGAAGCTGCTCTCTTCGCCACGACGCCCGGACAGGCAATTACCTATCAGGTGGGGAAGAGCCAGATCATGGATTTCCTCGCTCAGTCTCACCTGAAACAAGGCGATAAATTCAGCTTGCGGAAGTTTCATGACTTTCTCTGGCTGAACGGCAATGTGCCGATCGCCCTGCAGCGGTGGGAGTTTCTTGGGGAAGATGACGATGTGCGGGCTGTAGATCGCTCTGCGCAGATGTCGCAGTAACTCTAAAGAAAAAGTGGCCGCGAATGCGACCACTCATGCGGTCAGAGATCAGCGAGACGAATGCTTAGCGACTACCGATGTTTTGGGGCCGTTATTTCATTGCCATGACGGCAGTCGAGTTTGCTGCAGCGCCCAAGACTTTGCGTGAAACATCGACGAGGGCAGTTTGCAGGTCGCGGACATGGCGCTCTTCCGTCAAGTAGCTGATCACCATGGTGCGAATTACGCTGTGTCCGTTTACCGTTGCGGCCGAGATCCAGCGTTGGCCGTCGCGGTTGACCTCTTCAATAATCGAACGCTGCAGAACCGCAGCCGCTTCTGGCGCAAGGTCGCCGCGCAGCTTCAAGTTAAGGATTGGGAGAACTTGAGGCGCTGCTAATTGAAAGTATTCCGTACCCTCAACCCACTTCGCGAAATCCTGCGCCAGATCCATTTGCCGATCGATCATCTCCTCGTAGCCCCTTCTGCCGTGAACGCGAAGCGTGAGCCAAAGCTTTAGGGAATTCATGCGTCGAGACCACTGCGCGCTGATGTTGCGGTTGTCGGGCAGCGTTGCCGCGGGAGAATTGGCGAGATAAGAGCACGCCACTGAGAAGGTACTCTCCATAGTGGAGGGATGCTTCGTAAGCAGCAATCCGGCCGCGAACGGCATGGCGAGCCACTTGTGCGGATCGAAGGTCACTGAGTCGGCAAGATCGATGCCACGAACCAGGCTGCGGTGACGCTTCGAGAAAAGGACGGCAGCCCCGTAGGCTCCGTCGACGTGCAGCCACAAGTCATAACGGCAGCAAAGCTCGTAGAGTTCGGGAATCTGATCGAGCGCGCCAGAACTGGTGGTTCCGATCGTCGCAACCACGCAAAAAGGCTTGTTCCCGGCCTTAAGATCTTCTTTGATCGATCGTTCGAGTTCGCGCGGGTCGAGTTGCAGGTTGTCGTTCACAGGAACTCTGCGGAGCGCTTTGCGGCCAAGGCCCAGAAGATTGGCCGACTTCTCCAGGGAATGGTGCGCTTCGGATGAAGCGTAAAACACCGGCTGTGCCCCAACCGAAAACAATCCGTCTTCGACAATCTGAGGAAAACGAGCCGTTAGAGCCATCGCTAATGCGCTCAGATTGGCCTCATTGCCGCCGGAGGTGAAGGTTCCGACGGGAGAGCCCTTCCAACCTAACAATTCAGCTACCCATTTGACGGTCTCGGCTTCAATGCGAGATGCGGTTTCCGAGCGATCCAGGGTCGCAAGCTGGGGGTTTAGAGCCGAAACCAAGGCATCGCCCAGAAAGGACATGTAGGTTGGCGTCGGGTTCATCATCCCGAGATAGTTTGCGGCCGAAACGTGAAACCCAGTTTCCAGCAAGTCCTTACAAACCTGCGCAAAAACCTGGCTCGGGTCTTCGCCGCCTTCGGGCAGAGAAGAGAGCCGAGGAGGATACACTCGGTTCTCAGTGGGCGGTTGAACGGGTCGGTCGGCCAGAGAAGTGAAAAAACTATCGACTACTTCGATTAATTCGTATCCGAGCTTGCGGCGCGTGGAGGAGTCAAAATCAAAATTCATCCTAGTCCTAACGTTACTAAAAAGTACCTTTGGGGTCTATCGGACTACCGGGGTATGCAAATCGCAATTTGTCTCGCTGAGTGGGCCTTCATTGACGATTCAAGGAGCGCATCTAGATGTCTGACAACGTACAAAGCCTGAAGCGACAACTTGTGAATTAAGAGGGAATTCCCCTACAGAAGGTTGCCGCCGTTTGCGACCTGTTCCGACCCACAAAATTCCAATTTTGGGATGCAGTGTCGGGGGAAGATCGTCCTTTAATAGCATTCTTGACAATGATTTAGCCGCACTGTACAACTCGGTAGCATTGCACCAATTAAGTGAACGCTTGAGTCGCTTGGACTGATGAAACCGTATTTTGCTGCTCGGCCCACGTTTGGCCAATATTCCGACGCCTGTCTGTGCGTCTCTAGGAAGAGGCGATAAGCATGCGCCCACATCCCCACTGGATTGACTACTCCGTTATCGCCGTATACTTCGCGTTTGTTCTCGGCATTGGCGTAGTTCTCAAGAAATACATGAAAACGAGCACCGACTTCTTTTTGTCGGGACGTTCGATTCCTGCCTGGATCACCGGCCTAGCCTTTCTGTCGGCCAATCTGGGAGCCCAGGAAGTGATTGGCATGGGCGCAAGCGGCGCGAAATACGGAATCATGACCTCACACTTCTACTGGGTGGGGGCGATTCCGGCGATGGTGTTTGTCGGCCTCTTCATGATGCCTTTTTATTACGGATCGCGAGCGCGGTCTGTGCCGGAATATCTGAAGCTCCGCTTTGACGAAAAAACTCGCGGCCTGAACGCGATTTCCTTTGCCGTGATGACCATTTTCTCCTCGGGCGTTTCCATGTACGCCATGGGAAAACTGCTCCAACTGTTGCTCGGATGGAACTTCAATGCAGCCATCATCGTTTCCGCTCTGATCGTGTTGGCGTATACCTTTCTTGGCGGTCTTACCTCGGCGATCTACAACGAGGTGCTGCAATTTTTCCTCATCGTGATCGGGTTTATCCCGCTTGTTTACCTCGGGCTGAAAGATGTTGGTGGTTGGGAGGGACTGAAGGCTCGCATCGGCAACGATGCCATGGTCCATTCCTGGAAGTATCTTGGTAGCCCGAGCGCGAACCCAATGGGTGTCGAGTGGTTCAGCATGTTGATGGGGCTGGGATTCGTCTTGTCATTCGGATACTGGTGTACGGACTTCCTCGTAGTGCAGCGCGCCATGGCAGCGGATTCCATGACATCGGCGAGGCGAACGCCGCTGATAGCCGCATTCCCGAAAATGCTGTTTCCGTTTCTTGTCATTTTGCCAGGCATGATTGCCGGGGTAGTTTCCGCCGCGACCATGAGTAGCGACGCGCACAAGGTTGCTCCTGTAAAAGATGGATACGCGGTTGTGGCACAAAGAGAAACCGGAACCGACGACATCAGCCTTGAGGGCGGAAAGGGAATCATTCCGGCGAAGATGGACGAGAGCGGCCATCCGCTGGTCAAAGAAGGCCATGTCGTCCTCGATTACGACTTGGCCACGCCGATGATGTTGGTTCGATATTTTCCGTCAGGCCTGCTTGGGCTCGGACTGTGCGCTCTGATGGCGTCCTTCATGTCGGGCATGGCCGGCAATACGACGGCTTTCAATTCTGTCTGGACGTACGACATCTATCAGAGTTACTTGAACAAGGGCGCGTCAGACGAGCACTACCTCTGGATGGGGAGGGCTGCCACCGTCTTTGGCCTGGCAGTGTCGGTTGCTGCAGCGTACATCGCACGCCAGTTCAATAACATCATGGATGTGTTGCAACTGGTATTTGCTTTCGTTAACGCTCCGCTTTTTGCAACATTTCTTCTCGGCATGTTCTGGAAGAGGGCTACGGGAAATGGCGCGTTCTGCGGGCTTCTCAGTGGAACCGCAGCGGCTGCGGTTCATCATGGATTGACTCTTCCCGCAGGCTCTACACCCGGCGTCAAAGGTGGATTTTTAGGGACGGTGGTCCACCAGTATCCGAGCGAGATGGCACAGAATTTCTGGACCGCGATCTTCGCCTGGACGACCTGTTTCGTCGTGACAATCGTTATTTCATTGATGACGAAGCCGCGACCCGAGGCAGAGTTGAAAGGGTTGGTTTACTCGCTCACCGATCGTCCGGTAGATCAGGGATTGGCCTGGTACGAAAAGCCTACGGTGTTAGCAGTTGTTGTGTTAACCGTTTTGATTGTGCTGAATTGGGCGTTCTGGTAAAGAGTCGGCTGCTAGACACTCTTCGAATGGCACGCTAGTTCAATTGCGCCGAGGAAATTATGGGATTCGATATCAGGTTGCCGATTGGCATGATGTTTACCGTGTTTGGCCTGCTGGTCACCGGCTATGGTGCCGCCACTCGCGGGGATGAGATGTACGAAATACATTCATTGGGGATCAACATCAATCTCTATTGGGGAGTCATCATGATCGCCTTCGGGGCGGTCATGTTACTGCTTGCGCGACGCGGCGCGGTTGCGCTGCGGTCTGCGATTGCTCACGCGGATGGGCGGGAAACTCCAAAGCCATCGGCTGGCACGGGACGTAAGGCGCATTAGTTTTTTGCTCCACTGTTGCTAAGGACGGACTGGCTTTTTAAAATTTTGATTCGTCCTATCAAAAGTATTCATCAAAGGTATTACTTGCGACAGTTGACCCGGTCAGCCGCCGCATCTATGATCGGAACCGATATGAGGCAGAATCTTTCCGCGTTGAGCATGTGCATCTGTTGTTGTTGTGCATTCGTGTGCTCAGGCGCGGGGAGGATGCCGATCTAAAAGTTTTTCTTAAAATCCGGCAATTTTCTAAAACCCACCGCCAGAGCGATCTGGCGGTGGGTTTTTTATTGCCTGAAACATTTTCGACCAGGAATTGGGTCCAGCCATGACAACCGAAGTGAAGACAACTGAAGTGAAAGAGACCAAAGCGCAGCGTGTGGAGCGCCTCAAGCGCTCCATGAACCCGTGGGAGGGTTTGGAACAGATCAAGCGTTTCGCGCGAGAGGGATTTGACTCCATCCCGCCAGAATGGCTCGGCACTTATTTTCGCTGGTGGGGCGTTTACACGCAGGGCGACGGGGCGGGAGTTACAGGCGGCGCAAATGGAGAGGGCAAGGGGCTGAAGTGCTTCATGGTGCGCATCCGAATTCCAAATGGCCTGCTCAGTTCAGATCAGTTACGGACGATTGCCGCTCTCACCAGGAAATTTGCGCACGGCATCGCGGATATTACCGTCCGCCAGAACATTCAGTTGCATTGGGTGACGATCGAGAATCTGCCTGTTGTTTTGGAGGCACTGGCTCGGGTGGGACTGAACACAATCAGCGCCTGCGGAGACACTCCCAGAAATGTCACCGGCTGTCCGGTTGCGGGTGTCGATGCAGATGAAGTTTGCGATGCCTCTCCATTGGCGCTTAAGGCGTCGCACATGCTGGGTGGCAACGCCGACTTCTACAACCTTCCCAGGAAGTTCAAGGTCTCTATCAGTGGATGCCGCGTCTGGTGCCCATATCCGGAAATCAACGATATTGGGCTGACCGCGATCACGCGCAAATTTAAAGGCGAGAGCGAAACCGGTTTCTCGTTACGGGTTGCCGGCGGGCTCTCCACCGAACCCTACCTCGGAGCGCGACTGAATGCTTTCGTAAAGTGGAATCAAGTTCTGCCTGCGATCAAGGGAATCGCCGAACTGTTCCGCGACTCAGAAGTGCTGCGCGAGCACCGCGATCGCGCTCGACTGAAGTTTCTCTTCATGCGTCACGGGTGGACGGCTGAGCAATTTCTCGACGAACTACAGCGGCGCCTCGGCTTTCGATTCGATCCCGCCGAAGGAGAGAACCCTCCCGCGGATGTTTATCGCGACCACATCGGTATTCATCCGCAAAAACAGCCCGGCTTGTTTTATGTAGGAGCTGCGGTGCTGCGGGGACGAATCACAGCCGAGCAGATGCAGTTGGCAGCCGACCTCGCGGACAGCTTTGCTGCAGGTGAACTGCGGGCCACGAACATGCAAAATCTGCTGATCGTAAACGTACCGAAGGCGAACACGGAGTCTCTGGCGAAAGAATTGGATGCGATTGGCTTGCCTGCCCGTGGCTCTGCCTTCCATCGAGGGACGATCGCTTGCAGCGGTACGGAGTTCTGCAAGCTCGCCATCACCGAAACCAAGAGCTTTTCCCGCTGGCTGGTGGAAGAGCTTGAAGAGCGGCTTCCGGGCTTCGATCAGCACCTCAAACTGCACGTCACCGGATGCCCCAACAGCTGCGGCCAGCACTGGATCGCCGACATCGGCATTGACGGCAAGAAAATGAAGGTCGATGGGCAACTCGTCGACGCCTACTACTTCTGCGTGGGAGGCGCGCTCGGTCTCTATCAGGCGACCGCGCGACCCGTAGGATACCGCTGCCTGGCGACTGAGGTCCCAGATTCTATTGAGAGACTGCTTCGCCGCTATCTCAATACGAGGTCACCAGCGGAGAATCTGCGGCAATTTTTTGCTCGTCATAACGATACGGAGCTGCGCGGCTTTTTGGCGGGAGCAGAACTCGCGGCGGTGACGCGTGATTTGCCGCCGCCTCGTCTCCACGGAAAAAGCCACGCAGCAGGAGGCGACGGTGAGTAGCCTCTTCCCGATGTTTATGAAACTCGCAGGCAAACACTGCCTGGTAGTGGGTGCGGGCAAAGTCGGCGAGCCTAAGATCGGCGGCTTACTCGAGACGGGGGCGATCATCCAAGTTGTCTCAATCAACATGAGCGATCAGGTCGAGCAGTGGGCCGAAGCGGGCAAGATCGACTTGCAGCGTAGGCCATACCGGCCTTTCGATCTCGACGGTATGTTTCTGGCAATCATCGCAACTGCTTCCAACAACCTCAATCAGTCGATCTATCGCGAGGCGCAGCAACGCGGTGTCTTGTGCAACGTTGTCGATGTTCCGGAATACTGCGATTTTTTTTATCCGTCGGTCGTTCGTCGTGGAGATCTGCAGATTGCAATTTCGACCGCCGGCCAGAGTCCGTCGCTTGCTCAGAAACTTCGACAGCAGCTGGAGAAGCAATTCGGCCCGCATTATGCCGGTTGGGTCGAAGAGCTGGGCGAAACGCGGCGTTTGATTCTCGCGAGCGACCTCGAAAAGGAACGAAAGTTGGACCTGTTGCATTCGCTCGCCAGTAGAGAAGCCTTCGAAGCAGCGATGTCCGAATTGCCGGAGTTGAACGCAAAGGTGTAACAGAAGATTGAGGGGACTATGAGCGGAAAAGTTTATCTGGTAGGGGCGGGGCCGGGCGATCCGGAATTGCTGACACTGAAGGCGCACCGATTGCTACGCACCGCCGACGCGGTTTTGCATGACGATCTGGTTGCGCCCGAGATCCTCAGTCTGATCTCGACGACGGCTCAATTGCACAATGTAGGCAAGCGCTTCGGTACAAAAAAAATCGTACAAGCGGAGATCAATTTCCTGATGGTCGAGCTTGCGGCTGCCGGCCTCCAAGTTATGCGGCTGAAGGGCGGTGATCCGCTCATTTTCGGGCGCGCTGGAGAAGAAATCGAAGCTTTGCGACGAAACAATATTCCCTTCGAAATTGTTCCTGGCATTACTTCGGCTCTAGGTGCGGCTGCTGTGGCCCAGATTCCCCTTACGCATCGAAAAGCGTCCGACGCGCTGGTATTTATAACCGCGCATCGTGCTCCAGATGCTCAGGCTGATCGAGGAAGGGAGACCGCAGAGAACGACAACAGCGGTGCCGATTGGCGCAAGCTCGCTTCGAGCGGCGCAACGCTTGTCATCTATATGCCGGGGCGAGATTATTCCGGTATCGCTCGCAAGCTTGCGGACGCTGGGCTGGCTGCGGAAACGCCCTGCGCCATCATTTCGCGCGCCACCACGAAATATCAGCGCACCCACCGCAGCACCGTTGCCGATCTTCACCGCGCTCCACAATTGGCTGCGCCTACCCTTCTTGTCGTTGGGGAAGTGGTTCGCTTGACCGACCCAGCCTCTCTGGTAGAGCCCTTTGCAGGTTCGGATTGGCAACAGAATATTCTTCCCTCAAGTGCGTACGACGGGGTTCCTGCGGTGCACGCCAGCCAGAAGAGGTCTTTATGAAAGACCAGATTGCTCGCGTTCAGATCGCGGCGGAGAAGTGGAGCCCACAGCAAGTGCTGGCGTGGGCCTTCGAAACTTTTGATAGCAAAGTCGCGATCTCATCGGCATTTGGCGCCGAAGGCATGGTCTTGATCGACATGGCTTCGCGAATAAAAAAGAATTTTCGACTTTTCACCGTAGACACCGAATTTCTCTTCCCAGAAACGTACAGCCTGATGGACACCATTGAGCGGAAATACGCCGTCAAGATTGAAAGAGTGTTGTCGTTATTGTCGCCGGAGCAGCAGGAAGGAATTCATGGTGCTGCCCTTTGGACTCGCGACGCTGACCAGTGCTGCAACTTGCGTAAGGTAGAGCCGCTTCGCCGCAAGCTGAGCGAACTACATGCCTGGATTACCAGCATTCGCCGCGACCAGACGCCGTTTCGCAAGGCGGCCGGCAAGATCGAGTGGGACGAAAAATTCGGCTTGGTTAAGATCAATCCAATTGCGGACTGGACGTCAAAACAAGTGTGGGCCTATATCCACGATCACGACGTACCTTACAACCCGTTGCACGACCAGAATTATCCGAGTATCGGTTGCACCCACTGCACGCGCTCGGTGCGTCCCGGAGAAGACCCGCGTGCAGGGCGATGGTCGGGACTCACGAAAACAGAATGCGGACTTCATGTAATCGAAAATGTGAAGGTCTCGCAGCCGGACGGATTGCAGGAAGCCGAAATCTAACCTCTCCTGACACAAAGTGAAGGCGCTGCCTCTGGTAAGATTCACCTCGATTCCTGAAGGCGAAAGGCTGCCACCGTGAGCAATGAGGTCAGGAGCAATGTCCGGGATAAAGCAGGGTACAACCGCTTCCTTTTGCTGGTAGCCGGACTTGGCGGACTGCTCTATGGAGTTGACGTCGGCATCATCGCCGGCGCGCTGCCTTATCTCGAAGCGACCTCGGGCCTAAACTCCGGGCAACTCTCGATCATTGTGGCTGCGGTGCTGCTTGGCAGTGTGATCTCAACCCTATTTGCCGGCGCCCTGGCTGACCTGATCGGACGCAAGCCGCTGATGATCCTAAGCGGCCTGCTGTTTGTATTCAGCATTCCGGTAATCGCACTTTCCCACGGCTACAACTCCCTTGTCCTTGGCCGTTTGCTGCAAGGCATCAGTGCCGGGCTGATTGGCGTTGTGGTGCCGCTTTATCTTGCGGAGTGTTTGTCTGCGGCGAATCGCGGAAAAGGCACGGGCATCTTTCAGTGGCTGCTGACGCTCGGTATCGTCGTCGCCGCGGTTGTGGGAATGTATTTCAGTTTTCGCGTGGGAGAGGTAGCGAAGCTCGGCGACTCCTCAAAATTGTTCGCCTTCAAAGACACGGCTTGGCGCAGCATTTTCTGGGTGTCACTTCCTCCGGGGATTTTGTTTGTGATCGGTAGCTTTATGGTCTCGGAGTCGCCCCGCTGGCTGTTTATGCGCGGACGGCGTGACGCGGCCAAGACCGCGTTGCTTCGATCTCGCTCGACCGACCGAGCTTCGCTGGAACTCGCGGAGATGGACCAAGCCGTCTCGACCGAACGCGCTGCTTCGATGGGAACTGGAAAGCGGGGCGGGGCAGAGGGATCGCTGCTGCAGCGGAAGTACGTGATTCCATTTCTGCTGGCTTGCGTGATTCTTGCCTGTAATCAGGCTACGGGCGTCAATTCCATCATCGGCTATAACACGAACATTTTGTTGCAGAGTGGGCTTTCCGATGTGCAGGCGCATTGGGGGTACGTTCTGTTTACGATAGTCAACTTCGTGATGACGATCGGCAGCGTGCTTTTAGTCGATCGTAAGGGGCGAAAGTTCCTGCTCTCTGTGGGTAGCGCTGGCATCATTGTTTCTCTTATTTGCACCGGGCTGCTCTTCCGCAAAACCGAAAGCTTGCGAATCGATGCCCGCGATGCGGTGCGGGCCTCACTTGCGGGCGACCAGGTCTCGTTTACTTACGACGCTACAACCGCCGAGCGGCTGATGGGTACAGGGAAGAATGGCGGCGACTCGGAAGCAACGCGCCCGACGTCGTTAGTGATGATTTATTCCTACGGAGATTTTCGCACCGCTAGCAGGGTCGCGCGCTCCGATGACGCCGGCGCCAAACCGATAGAAATGACGCGCGAGAGTTGTGTCCCCGCCAATAAAGTGGTGGCGTTTTTCTCGAACCCCTTCGCCGATCTGGATGTTGCGCGTACGGCGCCGCTGAAAATTGAGAATGCGCTGATTACTCCCGTGCCGACTTCGCGCAACGGCTGGATGGTGGCCATTACGCTTTTTGTGTTCATGGCATTTTTTGCGATTGGTCCGGGCGTGTGCGTCTGGCTTGCGCTTTCGGAGTTGATGCCAACCCGAATCAGGTCAAATGGAATGAGCATTGCGCTCTTGATCAATCAGGCCGTGTCGACCGCTATTGCGGCAAGTTTTCTTCCCACGGTCGGCAAATACGGCTATTCGACGATGTTCTTCGCCTTCGCCGCCTGCACTGTCGTTTACTTCATCACCGCTTCGGTGTTCTTGCCGGAAACTAAAGGGAAGACCTTGGAGGAGATTGAAGCTCACTTCGAGGGCGCGAGATCGTAGCTGCGTTAGCCGAAATCTTCTGTCTTCGCGAAGCCGCGGGTGCATCGTGAGAAGCCTTGCGACAGCGTGAGTGAAGATGGCGATGTGGGGGCCCTTCGACTCCAGCGCTTTCGCGCGTTGCTCGAAAGCGATTCCGCGCAGGATGACAAAATTCTGAGGAGTTTGCCAAAGCTAGCGGAACGTTCGTCCTGCATCTCCTGCCGCGTGCGATTGCGTCGAGTATGGCGTCATCGAGGGAGCCTGCGCCGATTTCAAGTGAGTCGACGAAGAGTGGTGGCTACTGCCCTGCGGGGAACCAATTGCGGTGATTACGTATTCCGGATATGCAGAGATGCCATGCTCGTGGAGATCGAGTCCGTAACGTTCTCCTTCGGGTGAGACGCGCAACAACCCGAGCGCGTTCACGGCCAGCATGACCGCCATGGCGACTGAGAAGGTGGCAAGGGTGATGACTGCGCTTCCTATCAGTTGCGCTTGCAACACGTGCGTTCCTCCGCCGTAGAACAATCCTTTGAGAGCAGCCGAATTGTCGGCACCGGTTGGACTTGGGACGCCGTATTTTCCACACGCAAAAAGACCGAGCGAAATCGTTCCCCAAACTCCGCAGAAGCCGTGTACGGGTACAGCACCGATCGGGTCGTCAATGCGGAGATATTCAAGGAACTCAACTCCGAACACCACGATCACCCCGGCGATGCCTCCGAGAAAGATTGACCCGGTCGGAGTCACCCAATAGCAGGGGCAGGTAATGGCGACGAGGCCTGCGAGGAAGCCGTTGGTGACGAAGCCCGCGTCCCATTTTTTGCTAGAAGCATACGACCAGAAAAGCGCTGTCAGCCCCGCTGCGCAAGCTGCGAGGGTGGTGTTAGCGGCAACGCGCCCTATCCCATCAAAATCCATGGCGGAGAGTGTGCTGCCGGGGTTGAACCCGTACCAACCAAACCACAGCAGCAAGCCGCCGCATAGAGCAATCGTCAGGTCGTGGGGCAGCATCGGGGCGCCGCCGTCTCGTTTGAATGTGCGCCCCAGGCGCGGACCGAGCACGATAGCTCCGGCGAGCGCGATGAAGCCGCCGATGGTGTGGACCACGGTTGATCCGGCGAAGTCGTGAAAGCCCGTGCCCAGCGAAGAATAAAAATGCCCGACGCTCCCCATCGTGGCAAGCCAACCGTCAGGTCCCCACGCCCAATGCCCGATGATGGGATAAATAAAGCCCGAGACCGCAATGCTGTAAAGCAGATCACCGACGAAGGCGGTGCGCCCAATCATTGCGCCGGAAGTGATCGTTGAACAGGTGTCGGCGAAGGCGAATTGAAAGAGCCACACAGCGAGGAACGCAATGCCGGTGCTCTCATAGGTGGTGGGCGCTCCCTGCAGGAAGAACCAGTGATATCCGATGAAGCCGTTGCCGTGGCTAAACATGAAGGCGAAGCCGAAGGCATAAAAGAGAATGCCGCATAGACAGGTGTCGACGACGCATTCGACCAGTACGTTGACCGTTTCGCGCGAGCGGCAGAAGCCGGCTTCCAGCATGGTGAAACCGACCTGCATCCCGAAAACCAGAAACGCCGAGATCAAGGTCCAGACAGTGTTGAGAGGATTGATTACATCTGACGCTTTAATTTCCGGAGCGGAAGTTTGCGCATAGGCGGAATCGAAGAATAGGGCCGAGATAACGGTGATGAATAAAAACACCGCCCCGATTCCGACGGCCTTTCCCGCCAGCAACAACCAACCGTAGCGGCGCCACTCCGGATCGTTGAGCCTCGCGCGCAGGCGAGAGAGCTTTCCGGCGAAAGACAGTCTAGGGGCAGGACTTGTTTTGCCGGACATCGCGTTTCTCCTGGCGTGCATAAGTATTCGGGGAGGAAGAGAACCCGATCATTTTCAGCGAGGTGCAGTGGGCTCGTCCAATCTATATTTCTTCTGCCACCTATAAGTGTTTTTGCTTAGCGACAATAGATTTCGATTGCGGTTGTGGATCGTCTGCAAGTTGCTAGAGCAGGCCGCGTCAGTCTAAAGTCAGTTTCGTACCCTTCCCATGCCCGGCTTGAACCCAGCCCCAGAGATACGTCCTGTGCGAATTGGCACGGCAGGTTGGAACTTGCATCGAGACTCGGTTGCACATTTCAACGCTGAAGGAAGCCATCTGCAGCGGTACTCGGCGGTGCTCAACGCGTGCGAGATCAATTCCTCATTCTATCGACCGCACAAAAGCCAGACGTGGTCGCGCTGGGCTGACTCGGTGCCGCAGGGATTCCGTTTCTCGGTCAAAGCTCCGAAGGCGATTACGCACGAGGCGCGTTTGAACTGCAAACCGGAGGTGCTCGTAGCTTTCTTACAGCAACTCGGTCATCTCCGCGAAAGGCTGGGGCCGGTCCTGTTTCAGTTGCCTCCCAGCCTGAGTTTTGACGAAGTTGTGGCGCGCAAGTTTCTCACTCTGCTGAGAGAGAAGTTCAGCGCGGCCGTGGTGTGGGAGCCTCGCCACCCAACGTGGTTCGACCCTGCGGCTGATGATCTTCTCAAGGAATTTAAGGTGGCTCGTGTCGCGGCAAATCCGGCTTGCGTTCCGGCAGCGATGGATCCCGCCGGCGATGGAAGGCTCGCTTACTTTCGATTACACGGATCGCCGCGGATGTATTTCTCGAGCTATGACCTCAACTTTCTCAACAGTTTGGCGCAACAGCTTGGCCAATTGAGAAGGGAGAAAGAGGTTTGGTGTATTTTCGACAACACTGGCGCGGGGAGCGCGCTACAGAATGCACTCCAGCTATTAGAGAAAGTCGAGGGTGGAGAAGGCGGCAAATAGGGAAATACTAAGGGTTCGATTGCCGCGCGGGTTCTACTGGCTGACAACTAGGGCACCAAAATGTTGTGCGAGCGTCTTCGCCCTGCTTGCGAGATTCGATTGGAGTTCCGCATTCTCGGCACGGCTCGCCGCGACGCCTGTAAACCCACAAACGCTCCTCTGAGTTTGTTCGTCCCGTCGTGCGCCGCATTCCCGTATAGGTAGTGATCTGATCGCCCGACGCTTCGTTGACATTTGCGAGGAGAAATTTTCGTGAAGTCTCGACGAGGCATGTGAGCTCCCCGGCAGTGAGTGTTTCCATGCGGCGAAACGGATTGACCCGGCAGGCGAAGCAGACCTCTGACTTGAAGACGTTACCCAAGCCGGCCATGAGAGACTGCGTGAGCAAGGCTACGCCCACCAGAAGATCTCCGCGGGATTGTAATTGCTCGATCGACTTTGCGGGATCGAAATCAGACGAGAGCACATCTTGACCTAGCTTTCGAAACCCTTGACGGCGGCGAAGTGTGTCTTCGGTGTGAAACTCAGCAATTGGAACGTTGAACGCTACCGCCCAAATCTTTTTGGTTTTTACTACGATCCGCATGTCAATCTGACGCCGTTGCCAGGCTTCTCCGGGACGATAAATGTGCCAACTGCCGTTCATGAGCATGTGGGTGAGCAGCACGATACCTCCAGAAAAGTTCATGCTCATCCACTTGCCTTTTGACTCGACATTGTCGATGGTGCGCCCGGTGATGCCGGAATCGAAATCGACCCGCGATAGTTTTGGAAGGACGGTTTCAAAGCCGGTGACGACCTCACCAGCGAGAGCCCTATTGAGCGTGCGAGCCGCGCGGAAAATTGTGTCGCCCTCGGGCATCAGGCGATCTCCGTATTCTTTTGGGCGGTAGAGTCATCGTCACTGGATGCGCTTTCGGTGGTTTCGTCTTCGTCGTCGTGCTGGTCCGTCGGCGCTTCATTTTGAGCTGCAGCGGCGGCCGGAGTAATTCTCCGCATCTGGAATCCGACTGCGGTGCTGACGAACCCGGACTCTTCGAGAAAACGGGCGAGAGAATGCTCGCGTGCGGGTTCGCCGTTAATTGTGCCGATGAGGAGGCCAGATTTTCGTCCCTGCCGGCGAATGGCAAGCTCCGCGAGCTTTTTGGCGAGCTCGCGGCTGAAGCGCGAGCGCAGCGGCTCAGATTCCGGCAAAAAGATCTGGATCTCATGGCTTCTGCGGCGCAGGAACGCGGCTAGATTTCCATTGATGAGAATCACTCCCGCACCGCTAGTGCGTGACATGATCCGCGAAGGCTGCGAAGCCTCAGCATTCACGTCGGCCGCGGCAACGCTCGTTAAGTTTGGCGCGAGTGTCGACCCTTCATCGGCCAAAGGCGCAGCGGTGGGCAGCGACTCGCCCTCTCTACGAGGCCAAGGCAGAACCGTGCCATAAAGATTCGCGGGATCCGTGGCCGCGAGAAATAAAACTTCCGGCGCTTCCGGATCAGAACGGAGGCTGCGCAGCATATCGACGGCGGCAGGCATTGCAAATTGCGCTGCCCCAAGTCCAGCAACGAACATGCCTCGTCGCACCCATCCGCTGTCTTCCATAGTTTTGAGAGCTGGGTAAACTGTGGGATATCCGCGAGGAATATTTTCCGCGATGGCGGTTTCGCGCAGAACGATCCCGTGGCGCACGAGGAGTTGCTGTGCGATGTTGGCAGTCCATTGCGTGGGAGTGGCGGCCATCTCCAGGTGCTGACGGATGAGAGACCAACGCCCTTGTGCAGGAGGTCCGGTGCGGGAGCGCATGCGGCGCACGAAGTCAGGAGAGCCAGGACGCGCGCCCGGCGTGTCATTATTGCGGTCGCGAGATTTATCTTTTGGCCGCAAGAGATCGCGCAGGGGATGAAACGTGTCGTTCGTGATCTGGCCCGACCACACAAGTTCCCAGAGTGCATCACGAGTCTCCCCCTGAAACCCTCCGCCGACTGCATTATGAATGGCTGCAAAGAACGAAGCGCCGCTGCGTGCCAAAAAGTCGACTACCTTTGCCCCGCGTTCAGAAACGGCCGATCTCTCGCCGCGCAATTCTGTTGGGGGCAGGAGCATGGGCAAAGACTCGGCGAGATAAAGAGCAATGCGCCCGTCGCGATTCCCAATTTGCTCGATTCCCACCCAAACCACTTGCCCGGATGCCATCACGGTGTCGAGATCGCCGGGGCGGTAATCGACTATGCGGGCGGGCAGAATCTCGCGTTCGAGTTCCGATGCCAGGAGCGCCGCGCCTTGAAGATTCTCGACGGCGTCGAGCAGTGATTCCGAACCTCGGCGGCGCACCGTGACGCCCTGCCAGCGCGCGGTGAGGCGGGCGAAGATGCTTTGTTCGGCGGGTTCAATCTCGCGGCGGAGGCGAGCCAGGCTCTTGCGGCGAATTTGCTGCAGCACGTCAGGATCGCACCACTCGCGATGCGTTCCTCCGGGCCGGAACTCACCTTCGAGCAACTTGCCCAGGCCGTGCAGCAATCGCAGCGCTGCGTCTACGTTTGGGGCCGACAAGCCGTAGCGCGTTGCAACTTCCGCCGTGGTAAACGGGCCGTGGGTGCGGGAATAGCTGCGTAGAAGCTGTCGCAACGGGTCGTCGCTCTCCGTCAGAAATACTTCAGCAAGCCCTGGAGGCAACGGCGTGCCGAGCGCATCGCGATAACGAGACGCGTATTCGACCGGGATGTAGCGCGCCTCGGAAACAATGCGAACGCGCACTGCTCGCCGCGAGTTGGTTAGCCCCGCGATGAGGGCGCTGATGTCGGAGCTTTGCGTACGCGCAGAAATCTCTTCTTCAGAGAGATCCCCTAACTTCAGCAGCAAGTCGTGAACGCCATCAGCATGCTTGGCCTGATAGTCCGGATCGAGCGACTGCAAGCGGGCCTCGACTTCATTCAGGGCGGTTGCGTCGAGAAGTTCGCGGAGGTCAGTGTCGCCGAGTAGTTCTTCCAGTTGCGATTGGTCGATCGACAGGGCCTGGGCACGACGCTCCGCAAGAGGCGCGTCGCCATCGTAAATGTAGTTTGCGACGTACGAAAATAACAGCGACGCTGCAAACGGTGATGGGCGGGCCGATTCGAGGCTGGTCACACGAATTGATCCGCGCTGAATTCCGCCGAGAATTGCAGTGACCGCTGGCAGGTCGAAGACGTCGCGGATGCACTCGCGGTAGGCTTCCAACAGAATTGGAAAGGATGAGAACCTTGACGCGACAGCCAGTAAATCTGCCGCACGTTTCCGCTGCTGCCATAAAGGAGCGCGAACTCCGGGACGCCGCTTTGGAAGCAACAACGCGCGGCCGGCGGCCTCGCGGAATTTCGCGGCGAACAGGGAAGTGCTGCCCAGTTGGCGCAAGACCAGGTCTTTGAATTCGGCAGGAGATGGTAGCAAGTCTTCCGACTGAATTGCGTCGTCGCTATCAGGGACGCGCAGCACGAATCCGTCATTCGACCACATCGATTCGACTTCGAGTCCGCGCTCGGCGCGGAGCTTAGACGTGACAGCCATGCACCATGGCGCATGCACGGCGCTACCGAAGGGAGTGAGAACGCAGACGCGACGGTCGCCCATTTCATCGCGACAGGTTTCAATGACGATATCTTCATCGCTCGGAATGCGTGTGGTTGCGGCGATTTGATCTTCGAGATATTTCAGAAGATTTTCAGCGGCAGTCGCATCGAGACTGTGGTCTTCTACCAATTGGCTGAAGGCGACAGTCCTCGGTAAGAGAAGAAGCTCGCGGCTCATCTTGCCGATCTGGCGACCAAACTCTACCGGACGGCCGCCCGAGTCGCCGCGCCAGAATGGCATTTTGCCGGGCTCTCCGGGGGCAGGAGAGACCTCGACTTTATTGTGCGAAATTTCTTCGATGCGCCAGGTCGACGCGCCCAGCACGATGGTGTCGCCATTGCGGCTTTCAAAGACCATCTCTTCATCGAGTTCACCAACGCGCGCCCCCTTCGTCGCTCCTGCAAGAAACACTCCATACAGTCCACGATCGGGAATGGTTCCGCCATTGATGATCGCCACGCGCTGCGAACCCTGCCGCGGCGTGAGCTTATTTGAAACTCGGTCCCATGTGATTCGCGGACGCAATTCAGCAAACTCGTCGGACGGGTAACGCCCGGACAACATGTCGAGCACGCTGTCAAAAATGGTTCGTGTCAGCGCGGCATAGGTGGCGGTTGAGCGCACGAGATTAAAGAGCTGATCGACCGTCCAATCATCCATCGCGACAGCCGCGACGATCTGTTGGGCGAGAACGTCGAGCGGGTTGCGTGGGTAATGGACCGACTCGACCTGCCCTTGATACATGGCGCGCGTGATAGCCGCGCAGGCGACGAGGTCAGCACGATACTTAGGGAAAATGACCGCGTTGCTTACCGCGCCGACATGGTGGCTGGCGCGCCCCACGCGCTGCATGCCGCTGGCGACGGAGGGCGGAGACTCGATCTGAATCACAAGATCGATCGCGCCCATATCAATTCCGAGCTCCAGAGAAGAAGTGGCGACAATGCCGCGCAGAGTACCGAGCTTGAGCTTGTCTTCAATTTCTTTGCGCTGGCTTACAGCGACACTGCCGTGGTGGGCGCGAACCAGCGCTTCGCCCGCGAGTTCGTTAATCGCCCCCGAAATTCTTTCGGCCAGGCGGCGGCTATTTACGAAGATCAAGGTCGAGCGGTGGGCTCGAATCTGCTCAAGCAACTTGGGATGAATGGCGCTCCAGATGGAGCGCCGCTTCGGGCCTTGCGACGCGGGCCCGCTCGGCAAATTATCAAGATCGTCAAGGCTCGCCATGTCTTCGACCGGAACCTCAACACGCAGATCGAGTCGCTTTGGCGCGCTGGCATCTACGATCGTTATGGGACGATAGACAGGTGCGAATGACGTCACTTCGAACTCGGTCAGCGCTTCTTCTGCGGCATCTTCGTTTTGGGTGAGTCCTGGTAACGAATCGTCCGAGCCCGATTCAGTTTGTGTTCGCTTCGATTTTTTGTTTCCCCGGTTCGTCTTTTCTTCCTGGGGCGCTTCGGCCCCACCCAGATAGCGCGCAACTTCTTCAAGCGGGCGTTGTGTCGCAGAGAGGCCGATGCGTTGGATTGGCCGTCCCACGAGATGTTGGAGCCGTTCTAACGACAGAGCAAGATGCGACCCCCGCTTGGTGGGAACGAGAGCGTGAATCTCATCGATGATGACGAGCTCGATCGTGCGAAGGGCATCGCGGGCGTTCGAAGTGAGCAGCAGGTAAAGCGATTCGGGGGTGGTGATCAATATATCGCCGGGGTGGCGCGCGAAGCGGGCGCGTTCGGCCTGGGGAGTGTCTCCGGTGCGAATCGACACCGCTGGATCGTGAAACGAAGCATTGAGCCGCCGCGCCGCCTGCGCGATGCCTACCAGGGGAGCACGCAAATTGCGCTCGACATCAACCGCCAGAGCTTTAATCGGGGAGATGTACAGGACGCGGCAATGCTGCGTTTTCGCAGGCACCGGCGTGAACATAATCTGATTGATAGCCCAAAGAAACGCGGCCAGCGTCTTGCCGGTACCGGTTGGAGCCAGGATTAAGGTTGACTCACCACGTGCGATCGCAGGCCACCCAGCAACCTGAGGACTGGTGGCAGAAGGGAAGACTGCCTCGAACCACTCGCGGACCGCGGGGTGGAATATTTCGAGAGCGGACTGGGAAAAGTCCGTTGCCGCCACGGGATTAGGAGATTTAGACAAACGACCCGGAACCACTCCTTGAACCGCGTATTTAGATGCGCTTGTTCAAGGAGGTGATTCCGTAGTCGCTGTCAGTTATGTTATGGCGGAAAACCAACTGCTATTCCGACTCGCGCTCCCAGAACCTTCCTTTTTTTGCGGCATCGACAAAGTCTTTGACCTTCGCTTTACCGCCGAAATCAATCAAGCCCGGCCCGGCCTCCATCCCAGTTTTTTTTGCCAACGACGGAATGCCATGCCAACCAATCGCTTTGCAGTGTCTGTTAGCGTCCATCAGGAATGAAACTGCTCCGTGGTTCGAGGCCAAAGCCTTGTCTCCGTCCGGGCCGCCGAGCACCACTACGGCGTCGAAAACGACGGAAGGAGTTCCACGGAGAAACATATCGGCTGCTGTCGTCGCTCCGGTGGAATCGACCTCGCCTTCGATCTTAGTAGTTACGATTGCGGCCTTGGCTTTTTGCTTCTCAATGGCGGCAACCAACGCACTTTTCAGTTGAGCGTCAAAGCCCGCGGCGAGCAGTATGCCAACCTTGCGGCCGGCTAGAGTGTCTTCATACTTTTCGTAAAGTCGAAGTGCTGGGCTCTCTTCAAGATCAATCGGCTGGCGCGCGGGGGTTATTTTATCGATGGCACCTTTGACGCCAAGGCCGTCTCGTACTTGCTGCGCAAGTTTGTTGTCAATGATTTCCAGGTGGCCAAGCATCCGCCTGCGAATTGCATCAGTTTCAACCTTGGACAATTCAAACGTTATGGCCTGACCCAAATGCTTCCGTTCGGGCTCAGTAATGGAACGATAAAACAGTCGCGCCTGGGAATAGTGGTCTGAGAAGGTTTCAGAGCGCACACGCACCGTGTTGCCGGTTACGGACCGTGGCGAGGTCTGAAATCCACGATCGGATTCGCGGGGCCCGTTCGTGTCGAAGGAATTGGGCTCGTAACTGATTCGACCTTTCGGAACCTGCATCTGCCGAATGCCATCCCGTTGAAAATTCGCGAACGGGCATTTAGGAGCGTTAATCGGAATCTGGTGGAAGTTCGCTCCTCCAAGGCGGCTCAGTTGAGTGTCGAGATAGGAAAAGAGACGGCCTTGCAGGAGTGGGTCTTCGGAGAAATCGATGCCGGGAACGACGTGGCTAGGGCAGAAAGCAACTTGCTCAGTCTCGGCGAAAAAGTTGTCCGGATTTCGGTTGAGCACCATTTTGCCCACCATTTGAAGCGGCACGAATTCTTCGGGGATAATCTTGGTCGCATCGAGCACATCGAAATCGAAGCGGTCAGCGGTCTCCTGATCGAAAATCTGTAGACCCAGTTCAAATTCCGGGAAGTCGCCGGACTCGATCGAGTCCCAAAGATCGCGGCGATGAAAGTCTGCGTCAGCTCCGCTAAGCTTGACCGCTTCATCCCAGGCCACCGAGGCAACGCCGATCTTCGGGCGCCAATGAAATTTGACAAAATGGCTGTCCCCCTGCGCGTTAATCAAACGGAATGTGTGGATGCCGAAGCCTTCCATCATGCGCAGTGAGCGAGGAATCGCGCGGTCTGACATGACCCACATGATCATGTGCATTGACTCAGGCATGAGAGAAATAAAATCCCAGAACGTGTCGTGAGCAGACGCGGCTTGCGGAAATCCGCGGTCTGGTTCCGGTTTGACGGAATGAATCAGGTCCGGGAACTTAATTGCATCCTGGATGAAAAAGACCGGGATGTTATTGCCAACGATATCGAAGTTGCCCTCCGAGGTATAGAACTTCACGGCAAAGCCGCGCACGTCGCGAGCCATGTCCGTCGAGCCCTTTTCTCCTGCGACGGTCGAGAAGCGGACGAATACGGGTGTTTTCACCTTTGGGTCGTTGATAAACTTTGCCTTGGTGTATTTATCTAGAGAACCGTATGACTGAAAGTATCCGTGAGCGCCTGTTCCGCGGGCGTGGACGATGCGCTCAGGAGTGCGCTCGTGATCAAAATGAGTGATTTTCTCGCGAAGAATGAAATCTTCGAGAAGCGCGGGGCCGCGATCACCAGCTTTGAGCGAATTCTGGTTATCCGAAAGAGGTAGACCTTGGTTCGTCGTCAGAACAGTTGGGGAATTGGATTTTTGGTGAGTTTCGCCGCCTTTTGTTCCAGCGGATTTGGGAGACACAGACTTCGGGCGATTCTTGGACGCAACGGGTTTCATAAAAAAGGCTTCTTTCAAAGCAGGATTATTGGCGCTATGATGCGGCGGGGTTGCTAACAGTTGGAAGCGTCGGGTGAACGATTGCGATCAACCGGGAGATCACTCGCGCTAGTTGCGGTTGAATCTCGAACGTGAATACGGTTCCAACGAATCGTTAAAACGTTCTTCAAACCCCCATGTCGAAATCCGCATCTTCATTATTGCCATCGGTGAGTTCATCGTTCGGGAGCATAAGGTTCAGATACCATTGCCCTGACGTTATCCATTTGGCATTTTAAAAGGCCTAAAATACGACAGGGAGTTTCGGTGGCAGAGCGCAAAAATTTCTGGACGGGCTGGAAAGAGCGGATTAGTGCGCTTGGAAACGTTCCCGCCGTGCTCAAAATTGTCTGGGAGTCAGGTCCCCCGGTCGTTATTTTCGGACTGATCTCACGCCTCTTTTCCTCTCTGCTGCCAGTCCTACTTCTTTGGATCACCAAGCTCATCATTGACGGGATTGTCCAGGCAGTTTCTCTGCATCAAGCGGTGCAGCCTCGGTTCTGGTGGCTGGTAGCGACGGAATTTACGCTCGCGGTTCTCAACAGCTTTCTGGTTAGGACCATAGACTATTCGGATTCGTTGCTGGCCGATAAATACACCCGTCACGTCAGCATCCGTGTGATGGAGCATGCGTCGAGCCTCGATCTTCTCGCCTACGAGGATCCGGTTTTCTATGACCGGCTGGAGCGCGCTCGCGTGCAGGCGACGGATCGACTGGTGATGATCCAGGCGGTGGGGCGTCTGGTGCAGCAGGTGATCACGACCGTCACCCTCTCCGTCTCGATCATGTTTTTCTCGCCTTGGCTCATGGTGCTCTTAATTCTGGGTGTAGTCCCGGCGTTTTTGGGCGAGAGCCATTTTGCGTTTTTAGGGTATGCGAAGAATTTCCGGCAGACGCCGCTGCAAAGGCAACTCGATTACCTGCGTGTGCTCGGCGGAAGCAAGGAAGCAGCGAAGGAACTTAAGCTTTTCGGGCTCCGGAAGTTCTTGATCGAGCGATTTACGCGACTTTCAGACGAGATCTACGTCGAAAATACGGGCTTGTCGCGGCGCAAATTGATCGCCGGTGCGCTGCTCTCGATGATCGGGACTGCGGGTTACTACTCGGCGTATGTTTTCGTCATCTGGCGCACAGTGAATGGCGCGCTCAGCATCGGTACTCTGACGTTTCTTGCGGGCGCGATTCAGCAGGCCAGCAGTAACATCCAGCAGATTTTCTCGACGATTGCGGCGATCGGAGATCAGGCTCTCTTCCTGACTGACTTGCTCGCGTTCTTCAAAATGCAGCCGACGATTCGCTCGAAGCCGAATGCTTTGCCCGCCCCTCGGCCGATCAAGCAGGGAGTCGAATTTCGTAACGTTTGCTTCAGCTATCCCGGCAACTCACGCCTGATTCTTGACCACATCAATTTCACCGTGCACACCACGGAGCGGCTGGCTTTGATTGGCGAGAATGGGCAGGGGAAGACCACGATCGTGAAGTTGATCACGCGACTCTACGACCCGACGGAAGGGCAGATATTGCTCGATGGTGTCGACCTTCGCGAATACGATCTTGAAGACCTGCATCGTGAGATGGGGGTAATTTTTCAGGATTTCATGCGCTATGAGATGACGGCTGCGGAAAATATTGCGGTCGGCAGAGTGGAAGAATTGAATAATCCTGAAATGCTGCGTGCCGCTGCCCAAAAGAGTATGGCGGAAGCAACGATCGCTCGTCTGCCGCGTGGTTACGACCAAATGCTGGGACGCCGCTTCGAACAGGGGGTGGATCTTTCAGGTGGAGAGTGGCAGAAAGTTGCTCTTGCCCGGGCGTACTTGCGTAACGCGCAGATTTTGATTCTCGACGAGCCTACCGCCGCGCTGGATGCCCGCAGCGAATTCGAGGTTTTCCAGCGCTTCGCGGAACTGACCTCCGGCAAGATGGCGCTTTTTATTTCCCACCGATTTTCGACCGTCCGTTCGGCGGATCGAATTATTGTGCTTGAAAACGGCCGTATCGCCGAAGAAGGCAATCACGAAGAACTTTCCCGCTTGGGCGGTCGCTACGCAGAAATGTTCGAGATGCAGGCGTCGAGTTATCGCTAGAATGCCGACCAACCTCCAAGCGGAAAGCGAACTGCGCGACAATAGACACACAGGAGAGAGAAAGTATCGATGTCAGAGAGCGGAAATCTGGAACTGGTCAACTCTGATGACCAAGGGCGACTCTCCCCGACCGCGACCGCAAACCCGGCCGATCCAGCCTTGCGCGCCAGCGCCGCGAAGCTTGCCAAAACTCTAGCCTGGATTCCTGGCCAACAGGACGCAAGCGATTTGGCTCAGAACTCTAGAAAGCTCGCAGCAAAGCTGCAGCCCCTTTTTGACTTGCTCGAGTCGCGTCCGTCAAAAACCGGAGAAGATTTTCAACGGCTTCAAGGGAACCTCTCGTTACTGACTGGAGAACTCGACGGACTGATAAGAGTGTTTTCCTCCGAGCATCGGATCCCGCAGATACGAACAGCCGATGGGAAAATTGTTTCTCGAGTAGCGCCAATTGCCCGCGATTATTTTTTGGCAACCAATTTTCGCTACAGCGAGGCGACGTTTTCTTGCTACCTGAAATCCCTCCAGGAATCGGTTGTCTTGAGGATGCAAGAGCTCTGGATCCTGATTTCAGCGATGAAGATTGTTCTGCTGGAAGAAATCGCGGATCGTGGGGCATGCTTACGAGAGAACCCGGCGAGTTGCATTAATGCCGAAGAATTGGTCAGCAGTCTTATTGACATTAAGCAAACCACATGGAAAGTTGTCATCGAACCGCTGATTGTGTTTGATCAACTGCTGCGGCAAGATCCAGCGGGTGCGTATTCGCGAATGGATTATGACAGCCGCGAACTGTACCGGAACAAGATCGTAAATATTGCGGACCATTCCGACTGCCCTGAAATCAAAGTGGCGCAATACGTTCTGGATCTGGCGCTCGAAGCGCATCGGCATCCCGACCCCAATCCCCGGCTCACTTTGCGCGATTCGCACGTGGGGAATTATGTGCTGGCGGAGGGCACTCCAACGCTTGAACAGAAAGCTGGATTCCGTCCGCCCTTTGGACAGCGAGTACGCAGTTGGTTGCGCAGGCATCCCGATGATTTCTATCTTCCCGGTATCGCGGTGCTGACTTTCGCAATCGTATCGGGAGCGGTGCTCCTCCTTACCCATCCTTCCACTCCTCTCAGCCTAATTCTTCTTGCGTTGGCGGCGGTATTGCTTCCGGCTTCGCAGAGCGCGGTGCAGATCATGAATTATCTGGCCACCATGATGATCTCCGCACAAATTCTTCCAAAGATGGACTTCAGCGAAGGCTTGCCAGGCGACTGTGTGACCTTGGTCGCCATTCCTACCATGCTGATGAACGAGAAGCAGGTACGCAAGCTGGTCGATGCCCTCGAAGTCCGTTTTCTGGGAAACAAGGATCCGAATTTGCATTACGCCTTGCTGTCAGACATGCCGGACTCTCCCTCGCAGCCGGAGGAAGATACTCCCGTGCTGGCGTACGCGTCGCAGCTTATTGAGCGCTTGAATGTGAAGTACGCGGGTCAGGGAGGATCATTTTTTCTGCTGCATCGGCATCGCGTTTACAATCCGCGCGAGCGAGTCTGGATGGGTTGGGAACGAAAACGCGGCAAGCTGATGGACTTGAATAATCTGCTGCGCGGGCAATTCGATAGCTTTCCCGAGAAGGTCGGCGATCTTTCGATTCTGCCTACAGTCCGTTTTGTAATCACGCTTGATTCAGATACCGACCTGCCACGGAACTCGGCGCAACGCATGGTGGGCGCGCTGGCGCATCCTCTGAATCAGGCGATCATAGACCGAGAAAAGGGCATCGTCGTAGCGGGATATGGCTTGTTGCAGCCGCGTGTCGGAGTGAGCGTTCAAAGCACGGCACGGTCAAGGCTAGCCACGATCTATTCCGGCCAGACGGGCTTCGACATTTACAGCCGCGCCGTTTCAGACGTCTATCAAGATCTCTACGGTGAGGGAAGTTTTGTTGGCAAGGGAATTTACGAGGTCGATCCACTGCATGGCGTTTTGCACGGGCGCTTTCCGCGCAATGCATTGCTCAGTCACGATCTGATCGAAGGCGCTTATGTACGAGCGGGTCTCGCCAGCGACATTGAGGTGATCGAAGATTACCCTTCGCATTACAGTGCTCATAACCGTCGCAAACATCGCTGGCTGCGCGGAGATTGGCAGATAACCGAATGGCTGTTGCCCCAGGTACCGGACGAATCTGGGCAAAAAGTCCCGAATCCCTTGTCGGCGATATCGCGTTGGAAAATTTTAGATAATCTCCGACGAAGCCTGGTAGAACCGGCGCTCTTTCTGTTGTTCGTGTTTGCTTGGACTTGTTTACCGGGCAGCCCGCTCTATTGGACGCTGGGTGTAATCGCCATCCTTTTCCTCCCCGCGTTTGTCCAATTAGTGGTCGATCTCTCGCGCGCGGTGGTTTTTTCTCGTCACTCCGCCATCCGTGACGCTTTCGATAGCTTCGTGAATGCCAGCATAGCCGATTGGTTGACGGTTACATTTCTAGCCCATCAAGCGCTGTTGTCGCTCGACGCAGTGGTGCGTACCACGATTCGACGCATGATCACGCGCGAGCGCCTCTTAGAGTGGGAGACAGCGGCGGAAGCCGAAGCATCGGGCGACAAACGCACGATGCTGGATATTTATTTGAACTGGACGCCGGTGTTGTCGCTAGTTCTGCTCGGTATCGTGCGGCTTGCCAAGCCCAATGCGACCAAGACGGCGCTCCCTATTCTTCTGTTGTGGGCTGTTAGCAAGCCGATTTCCGTATGGCTGAATCGACCGCCGCGCGCTCCTCGCCGGCAAGAATCAGAAAGCAACCGCTGGCTGCTGCGAACGACAGCCCTCAAGATATGGCGTTACTACGCGGAATTCAGCACCGAGCAACATCACTGGCTCATTCCCGATAACGTGCAGGTTGAAGCAGAAGGCTTGAAAGTTGCGGCCCGCGTCTCACCGACGAACATGGGATTTCTTTTGAACGCTCGCCAGGTCGCGTGCGAATTTGGATACCTCACGATCGAAGAATTCGCCCAGAACACTTTGCGGACGTTAGAAACCTTCGAGCAGATGCAGAAACACCGCGGGCATCTACTGAATTGGTATGACACTGAAACCCTGGTGCCCTTGCCGCCGGCCGTTGTCTCCAGCGTTGACAGCGGAAATCTATTGGCGTCGCTATGGACGTTGCAGCAAGGCGCTCTAAAACTGCTCAGCGAGCCACTGTTGTCGATGGAACTACGTGAAGGCATTCTCGACAACCTCTATGTCATCACAAGCCTGGGGGCGCTGCCGCGCCGTAAGTTTTCTTCCGTGGAAAAATCTTTGCGTAGGCCCGAGTGGCTCGAGGCCATCCTGACTCTTTCAGACGCACTTTTAGAAGAAATCAACCCGCAAATCTCCCGCGCTAAACATGCAGCCGAAGCGCATTGGTTTCAGGTGCAAGCGGAATATCGTATCAAGCAGGTTCGAAGAATGGCGCAGCGGTACTCCCCGTGGTTGCTTCCGGAATTTGCGTCGCTAGAGCAAGCGTCGGCGGTGCGACTGCGGCCAAAGACCGCTCCCAGCCTGGAGGAGACGCCGGCGTTTATCGATAGCCTGGCCGAGCAACTGAAGGGTTTGCTGACTGCCAATGCGAGCGAAGAAAAAATGGCACTCGTGCAGAAGCTTCTGGCGGTTCTTCCAGAGGCACGTTCGAACGTAGTTGCTTTGGTAGAGGACTTGAGAAGGATCGAGGAGCGGGCCGGACGATTTGCCGATGAGATGGATTTTGAGTTTCTTTATAATCGGAAGCGCAGCCTTTTGTCCGTCGCCTATGAAGTCGAGAAGCGCGTACTTGTGCCTTCGTGTTACGACCTGCTATCGAGCGAGGCCCGAATTGGATATTTTGTCGCAATAGCGAAAGACGACATTCCTCAAGAAGCGTGGTTTCATTTGGGCCGTGCTCCCTTCGAAGACGAAGGATCAGTGGGGATGCTTTCCTGGACCGGCACGATGTTCGAGTACCTGATGCCGACGCTGTGGATGCGTCTCTATCCGAATACGCTGCTTGAACGTTCGTCGATAGCGGCAGTGAAGGTACAGCAGGCCTATGCCGAGCACAAGGGAGTTCCGTGGGGAATTTCGGAATCGGCGTGCGCCCGTCTTGATGATTCCGGCAACTACAGTTATTTCGCCTTCGGCGTTCCCGAACTCGCGATTCACAAGCCGGAGTTTGGGGGTCCCGTCGTTTCGCCGTATTCGACTATTTTGGCGCTGCCCTTGGATCCTCCCGCGGCATTGAAAAATTTGCGCATGATGCAGCGCAAGCGCTGGACGGGTGATTACGGATACTACGAGGCGCTCGACTTTAGCCCCTCGCGCCATCACTCGCCGCCGCGTAACCCGCAATTGGTTCGCTGCTGGATGGCGCATCATCTAGGCATGAGCCTGCTGTCGATTGCAAACCATCTGCGGAATGAAGTGGTACAAAACTGGTTTCACAGCGATCCGCGAGTACGGGCAACGGAATTACTTCTACAAGAGAAACCTGCAAACCACCCTACTCCGAAGCGCGCTTCGAACGCTGCTTAAAGTGAAGGTCCTTCACGCGGCCAAATCTGGCTGATACATTTTCCACCCCATAGCGATCGCGACTTCTTTCAACTTAGGATTCGGGTTTATCGCAAAGGCATGTTTAGCCATTGCCAACATTTCTCGGTCCCAGATGGCATTGCCGAAGGCGCAATCCGGTTGCGCTGCAAGCACGGAACGAAGAGCGTGGGCCTTGCCGCGGCCGCTCGGCACTCGAACCAGGCGGTCGGTAATGACGCCGTTCTCCACAACGACCTCGGCAGCGAGAATGTGATCTTGCGGAATTCCAAAGGCGCGCATCCCGGAGCGGATGAGCCACTGATTGGAGGATGAGACCGCCCACACGTCGCACCCTGATGCGCGCAGTCGTTTCACTAAGGTGAGCATTTCCGGGAAAATGTTACTGGCTATCGCCCTATCAAAGTATTTATCGCACGCCTGCTGTACGACATCTTCGCGCAGCCCACGATGCATAGTGACCATTTCTCCGCACATGACGTCTTCCGCGACGTTGCCGGCGCGGTAGTCGGCGTAGCGCGGGCGGGCCCAGGCGATTACTTCATCGGAGACCAAACTATTTTCCAGCTCCCAGGAAAAAAAACCTTCACCAACGTCGGCAGACCAGAGTGTGCCGTCACAGTCGAATGTCGCGATTGCAGGTTCGAGTTTGACCACACTTTCGACAAACTCGGATTGGACGGGTGTAAGAGTTGGCATGAATAGAACTATCGTATCGCGAAAATTATGACGCTGGTGAATGGGGTAGGGAGAGTAACGAAGCGTATTGCTCGGGAGTATCGACATTGAAAGACACGAACGGATCGTCAACCGCGATGTATTCAATAGCTTCCTGATTTGCATGTTCGATATCGCGCGCATTGGATGTATCGGGCGCTCTCAGAAATGCATCGATCATGTCTCGTCCCGCTAGAATTGGGTGGCCGTGCTTGCCTTGATATTCCGGAATTACGGCCCATTTACCGCCAGCCAGCGACGCTTCGAAAGCGGCTTTGAGAGTAGCCAGGGTCTCCCGCTTGATTGGTGGTCGATCGACCAGAGTTATCAAGGCGGCATTGCAACCGCGATTCACGAGCTCGCGCAGACCTGCTTGGAGCGAACTGAATTGTCCGCGTTCGGGATTCGGGTTCACAACGAGCGAGGCTCCATGGGCAGCTACTATCGGCGCCAGTGAGTTTTTGTTCTTGCCTGCGACCACTACAACTGCGACGGCGTTCTCCGCAAAGAGGTCAATCGTGGCAGAAACAAACGTCACATTAGAAGCTGCCGATTGAGGAGCGTAAGGGAGTAGAGCTTTATCGCGTCCCATGCGCGATGACTCGCCGGCGGCGAGAATAATTCCGCAAAATTTAGGATGAGCCACCATCAGGCGACGATAGCAAACGGGCGAGTGTATGCCAAGTTTCTGGAATCTGCTCGCTACGAGCTATGAAAAAGTCGGCAGCTTGACCAAATCGTCGTTGGGCACGCGCTCAACCGCGTGTCCGGCTTTGCGCCACGCGCCCAAGCCCCCGGAGATCACAAAAACTTTGAATCCCAAATCTTGCAGTTGACGCGCCACCCGGGCGCTGGTCGCTTCGCGCTGTCAAGTGCAGTAGAGGTATATCTCCCTATCTTTGGAAAGATTCTTTACCTCTTCGACCAGATTGTTGGGTTCAATGCGGATGGAACCAGCGATTCGCTCGGAATCCGCGTCATAGTAGCCGTGGCTGCGGACATCGGCGATCAACATATTTACAGCAGCGTCTGACGCCAATCTCTTGGCGAGTTCTTCGGCTTGCACGCGGGGAATCACATCCAACTGCCGATACTTTCGATAGAGCCAGATGCGGTAAATTAAGTAGGCGACCAGTCCTGTGGCGAAAATTGACTCAGCGACGAATCCGGCGGAACGCAGGCCGCGCGTGATGGCGCGGAGAAAATCACTGAAGATGTAACCGGCGGCAGAATAGGCTCCGACATAGAGCACGACCCCAACAGAATCGTATTGCAGAAAATCGCCAAGCCGCATCTTCATGCTGCCCGCCAGCGGTGGCGACATCGTGTTGATGCCGGGAATAAATTTCGCAAAGAGTAGCGTCTGCTTGCCGCGCCGGTAGAAATATTCAGCGGAGCGCAAAATGCAAGTTTCGGGATTAGCCGACAATCGACACAAAAAGCCGAGCAACGCCCAACCACTAACCTTCCCTGTGTAGTACAGCACCAGATCCCCAGCCACCATGGCCACAACACCGACTGCGACTACGAGGTAGAGGTGAAGATCGCCGTAAGCCGCAACGGCGCCTGCGGTGAGCATGGCCAGGGCGGCGGGCAACGGCACTCCCAAAGCTTCCGCGAGGCAGACGATTGCCAGGAAGAGGTAGCCGTGATGCGCGATGGATGAAATTAAATCTGACATTGCATTGCAACCTGCACAGTATTGTGCGGGACTTTTTAATCACGCTTTGAGAATCGCAAACGCGTTGCACTCCACACTGAGCAAGCGCTGCTAGAGTCAAGATGAAATTTGTATTGCTGTGGGTTCAATTTATCGAGGGAACGTTATCCCAACCGAAAAGATGTCGTTATAGTAACCGAAAGATTCGAGAAGGTAGGGATGGCGGTGAAAGGCCAACGCGGTAGAAGTGGGCGGTGGTTACTTTTCTCGGGCTACAACAAAATCCGGAGCCCACAACAAGGCGCGTTTAATCTCTGAGTCGGGAAATGTGCAGATGGCGTTGCGCGCAGATTCGGCGTAGCGGGTTGCTTCTTGTGTTGCAAATTCCAAGGAACCGTACCGATGGAGAATCGTGAGAATGTCCGCGTGTGTGACGCCGTTAAACGCCCGCTCCGTGAGAATTGTTTCGATCTGCCTGCGCTCGGCCGGAGTGCAACGCTCGAGCGCATGAATGACCGACATCGTTGCCTTGCCCTCGCGAAGGTCGCTGGCGACCGGTTTTCCCAAAATGCTTTCGGATGCTGTGAGATCAAGCACGTCGTCGACGATTTGGAAGGCTAAACCGAGCTGCCGTCCGAAGGTGCCAAGGCGTTCCTCTTCTTCGTCGCTTGCGCCGCCTAGAATTCCTCCCACGCGCATGCTCACCGAAAACAGGCAGGCAGTCTTGCGATAAATCAGGTCGAGATGTTCGTCGAGAGAAATCAGCTTGCCGAGTTTCTCCATTTGGAGCAACTCGCCCTCAACCATCTGCTGGGTCAGTTCGATGAGCACGTCGAGAATGCGAAAGTTGCGCTCTTGCACCGCGATTCGAAAAGCCTGCATGTAGAGCCAGTCGCCAGCGAGAACGCACATGGAGTTGCCCCACTGTGTGTTTGCGGCGGGTCGTCCGCGACGAAGCTGCGCTTCATCAATAATGTCGTCGTGGACGAGAGTTGCGGTGTGAATGATTTCTACGACTGAGGCGAGGCGGATCGCTCCGTCCCCCTTGTAACCCATCAACTTTGCGGAAAGCAGAAGAAGTGCCGGACGTATGCGCTTGCCGCCGCCTGCTCGAAGGTACTCACCAATCTCGGTGATAGCGGCGACGTTCGAAACCGTGTCGCGTCCAAATTGTTCTTCGATGGCGACGATGTCGTCGCGCAGAAGTTCAAAGATCTCTTTCCCGTTGATGGAGGTGGTCGTAGCCAAGTTTCTTAGTTGCTCCGGTAGTTCGTAAACTGCAAATCGATGCCGAAGTCCTGTTGCTTGACCATGGCGATCACTTCCTGCAGAGTATCGCGATCTTTGCTGCTGATGCGGACGACGTCAGCCTGAATCGAAGCCTGCGCTTTTTTCTTTGAGTTCTTAACTACTTTCACGATTTCTCGCGCTTTTTCAATCGGAATACCTTGCTGCAGCGTGATCTTTTGTTTGACCGTGCTGTTGGCGGATGGCTCGATCGGACCGTAGGTGAGGCCTTTCAACGGCACGCCGCGCTTGACCAGCTTTTGCTGGAAGACGTCATTGACCGCCTTCAATTTATATTCATCAGCGGAGTGCAGCATGATGGCGTCGGTGCCCTCCATCGCGATTTGAGACTTTGAATCCTTCAAATCGAATCGCGTGCTCACTTCTTTCGTCGCCTGCTGGATAGCATTGTTAACCTCGGCGAGATCGATTTTGCTGACGATGTCGAAACTGTTATCTGGCATGGATGTAGTTCCGCGACTCTTGAAGCGTTACCGATCGCGCATTCTCATTTTCTTTACGCTGAAACGAGGATCCCTCAAGGTCTGGAGCACCTGCCGCTCATCTCAATCGTGTACATCAGAGGGTAACAGAAGACACATCGACTGCGAAACGATGCTGGCCATTAGAACAGGTCAAATTGTGAAAAGACCGACAAAATTTGTGCACGGTAGGAAAATCATGCGCCGGAAAATAGACCAAGCCCTCAGAAAATCGTAACCCCGAAAAATTTGCAAAAATTGTGCATGGTCATATCGCCGATTGCTTCCGCGCTGAGGCTACGTAAATCTCCAATTTGTTTCGCAGTTTCCAGGACGAAAGTCGGTTCGTTGCGCTTCCCCCGGAAAGGTACCGGCGCCAGGTAGGGGCAATCGGTCTCGATCAGCATGCGATCGAGGGGCACGATGCGCGCGGCATCCCGAATGTTTTGAGCCTTAGGAAACGTGATATTGCCGGCAAACGAAATCATAAAGCCGAGTTCCAGCGCCCGTTCCGCGTGAGCGACGGTGCCGGTGAAGCAGTGAAGAATGCAACCCAGGCCTGTAGAAGTCCAATAGCGGCCGATGAGTTCAAAAAAATCGCTCCAGGCGTCTTCTCCACCGTCGGAGGGCCGGCAGTGAATGATGATAGGCAGTCTTGACTCGTGCGCCAGCTGCATCTGCCGGATGAAGACGGCTTGTTGGATGTCGCGCGGCGAATGATCGTAGAAATAATCGAGGCCAATCTCTCCCCAGGCTATAACTTTCGGATTCTTTGCCCACTCCAACATCTGCTTGTCGCTTGCTTCGGTGGCGAGACTTGCTTCGTGGGGATGCACTCCGACGCTAGCCCATATGCGTGGATACTCGGGCTGCCCGTCGTATGTTTCGGCCAAACCAATCCCGCAATCGGCAGTTGACGGCCCTTCGCCATTGCCTATGGCGAGATATCCAGCGACGCCAACCTCCTTAGCGCGCTTGAGAACCTCTTCACGGTCGCTATCGTAGCGGTTGCCTTCGAGATGCGCGTGGGAATCGATGAACATATCGTGTTTCTGAATCCGGTTTTACAATCAGCAGAGCCAGTATCGCCGGAGGCATCGGATTGGCGCAACGCTCTATGCTATGCTGCGCGAGATCTTGCCTTGCTTCGGTAAAAGTCTGACCAAGTTATCTAGATTGCAGGTAGCCCATGCTAGTCGAACTTCGGCTCGAAAATTACGCGGTTATCGATAACGCGGTGATTGAATTCGCATCGGGCCTGAATCTTCTCACTGGAGAGACGGGAGCTGGCAAGTCGATTCTGATCGATGCGCTCAGTCTCTTACTCGGAGAAAAAGCCTCGTCCGACGTAATTCGGACGGGCGCGGAGCGGGCGGTGGTTGCGGCGGTTTTCGAAAGCGAAGGCTCGGCCGCGCGATCGATTGACGCGATCCTCGAAACGAATGGGATTGACGCGGAGGATGGTTCGCTGATTCTGCGCCGCGAAATTGCCGCTGGCGGTAAGGCGCGAGTCTTCATCAATAATCAGCCTGCCACGGTCGCGGTCCTGAAACAGATGGCGCCCCATCTCGCGATTGTTCACGCACAAAATGAAACTCTGGCAAATTTTGATGGGGCTGCTCGGCAGGAGCTGCTTGATGGATACGCCGGAATAGACCTTAAAGAAGTCGCCGCCGCATTTGCGAGTTGGAAGCAGATTCACAATCGCATCCGCGAGCTCGAACAGGATGAGCAGGATCGGGTGCGACTTTTGGATCTGTGGAATTTTCAGTCGCGAGAGATCGAGGATGCCCGGCTTCAGCCAGGAGAGGATGAACGTCTCGACGCTGAAAAACGCGTCCTGGCAAACGCAGAGAAAATTTACGGCTCTGCCATCAACGCTTTCGATCTGCTTTATGAGGGCAACGCATCCACCTCTTCAACGTTACGGGCCGCGCAGAAACTTGTCGAAGAGTTGGTCCGGTATGAGCCCAAATTTCAGGATGCGCTCGATGCATTGGAATCAGCGCGCATCAGCGTGGAGGATGTGGGTGCGACTCTGCGCGACTATGCCGGAGGCATTCATGCTTCACCGGAGCGTCTTGCCGAAATCGAGGAGCGGCTGGCGCTTCTTGATCGCCTGAAGAGAAAGTATGGGCCAACGCTCGACACGACGATCGCAATCGGTGCAGACGCTGCCCGCAAAGTCTCCGAGATGGAGAACAAGGATCAGGTATTGTCCGACCTGCGGTCTTTGTTAGCGACGGCCGCCGAGGCGTACCGCAAATCAGCGCACGCCATTTCCCGCAAGCGCTCCGAATCCGCGCGAAAGCTCGAAAAATCAGTCGAGGCTGAAATTAACGATCTGGCAATGCGTGCCAGTTTTCGCATCTCTGTCGAAGAGCATGAAGACGAAGGCCACTGGACCGCGACCGGTTTCACTGAGGTTGTTTACCTGATTGCAACGAACGCAGGCGAGACGATGCGCCCGCTGGAAGAGATCGCGTCAGGTGGCGAGCTTTCAAGGGTAATGCTGGCTCTCAAGGCGACCGTCGAGGCAGGGACGACCGGAGCGGGGAAAAGAAAACTTGCTAGCGTCCAACGTACGCTTGTTTTTGACGAAATCGATATCGGAATCGGGGGCCGCGCCGCCGAGGCCGTAGGAAAAAAACTCAAAGCACTCTCTAAAGCGAATCAAGTTCTCTGCGTCACCCATTTGCCCCAGATCGCGACCTTTGCTGACCACCATTACGTGATCGAGAAGCGCGAAGCTGGGGGGCGGACGAAAACCGCCGTCCGCCTGGTTACGGGAACTGAGCGTACCGAAGAAATCGCCAGAATGCTCTCCGGGGCAAAGCTGACGGAAACCTCGCGAAAACACGCTGAGCAGATGATCAAAGCAAACGCCTAATCAGGCCCCGGGGCGGTATTTGACTTAGCTAACCTGCCTTAGCTAACGTGCAGTCATGGAAACCGTCACAATCCATCAGGCGAAAATCGAAACTTTCACGGCTTATTGAGAAGGGCATGCAAGGGCGAGGAGATCGTCATCGCGCGCGGTAAGAAGCCGGTGGTGCGGCTCGTCGCCATTGAGCCAACCCCGGGTGATCGGATTCCAGGTTCCTGGAAGGGAATGATCTCCTACAGCAAGGACACTTTCGCACCGCTCACCGACAAGGAATAGGAAGAACTTGGCTTTGAATAGGGCGGCAATTTGCAATGGAGATTTTGCTTGATACTCATGCCTTGATCTGGTGGTTGGAGGGGGCCGAAGCGCTATCAGCGCGCGCGTCCGGACTCATCGGTAGCAGAGATAATTTGATTCTGATTTCGGTGGCGGTGGGCTGGGAATTAGCGATCAAAAGTAATCTCGGAAATTCAAAACTGCTCATTTAGTGCATGAATTAAGCCGCCTGATTCAAAGCGAGGGCTTTGTCGAGCTCCCCATCGAATTAGGGCATGCGGTAAGAGCGGGACTTCAACCGCTGCATCACAGAGATCTTTTTGATCGGATGCTGGTCGCTCAGGCTCGGGCCAGGAGCAACCAGTTATTGAGCGCGGATCGAACGCTGGACGCCTAGAACATCACCAGAGTGTGATAAGCAGGTTCTGACGTTGCCGTTCGCGCCTTGTATTTCCCCATCCGGTGCTAATCCCCGCTTCCTCAGAGGCTTACGTTGACCGGAGGGTACACATTTCGATACCCTTAGATCATCGTGAACTACGCAACAATCGAGAAGTGTACCCTTACGAGTGAGGGATGATTTTGTCCAAAACTGAAATTTTAGAAAATAAAACACTGTTGCTTTTGAAACCTCGCGGCTTCTGCGCCGGAGTAGTCCGCGCCATTGATATCGTGCGGATTGCGCTTGAGGCCTTTGGGCGTCCGATTTATGTGCGCAAAGAGATTGTCCACAATCGATTTGTGGTGGAAGAGCTCCAGCAAAAAGGCGCTATTTTTGTCGACAGCGTTGATGAAGTGCCGGAAGGCGAACGCGTCATCTATAGCGCCCATGGCGTCTCGCCTGAGGTGCGGCAGGCAAGCAAAAAGCGAAGCCTGCGCGTGATTGACGCTACTTGCCCGCTGGTCACCAAAGTTCACGTCGAGGCAGTGAAGTTTGCGAAAGAGGGTTACTCGCTCATTCTGATCGGCCATCGCGATCACGATGAAGTGATTGGCACGCTTGGAGAGGCTCCGACTGTGACGCAGGTTGTCGGGTCGCCCGCGGAAGTGGATTCAGTGACCCTGCCTGATCCGAATCGCGTTGCTTACCTGACACAGACCACGCTCAGCCTGGACGAGACACGTGACATTATTGCAGCCCTGCGTAAGCGGTTCCCCAATATCAAGGGGCCGGCGGCACAAGACATTTGCTATGCCACGGAAAATAGACAAGTTGCCGTGAAGCACGTGGCTTCAGACGCAGAATTGCTGCTGGTCGTCGGTTCTGACAACAGTTCGAACTCGAAGCGACTCGTCGAAGTTGCTCGAAGTCTGGGCACTGGGGCGCATCTAATCGATGACTGGCGGAATATCCGGCCGGAGTGGTTGGATGGAATCAAGACCGTTGCCTTGACGGCTGGGGCGTCCGCACCCGAGCATCTGGTGCAGGAAGTCGTGTCGTATCTCGGCGAAGAAGGCTTCGGCAATGTGCAGGAACTGGAGATCATGCCAGAGAATGTTCGCTTTGGATTGCCTCCCGAAATCGTAGCCACCATTGCCTCAGCGCCCGCCGTAGCGGTTGAGACTTAGTGGAGAAATAATGGAAAAGTCCTCCCCTTATTCGCCGGACCGAAGCTCGGAAAGAAATCCAGAAAACGCTGCACTGAGAAATTCGCCTACACGCGCCATAGGCGCAGCCGCTGCCGCGCCACAAATGCGGTTCGGCAAGATCGACGACTTAGGCAGCCGTGTGGCGGCCGCCGTCGATGCCGCCCGTAAATATCTCTTCTCACAACAGCACGAGGATGGTTACTGGTGCGGTGAGCTCGAAGCCGATACCACGCTGGAGTCCGACTACATTCTGCTGCACACCTTGCTTGGGACCGGCAATCAGGCCCGCTTCGACAAAGCGGCGCAATACATACTGAATCATCAGAATGAAGACGGCGGTTGGAGTATTTTTGCCGGCGGCCCATCGAATATCAGCGCTTCGGTGAAGGCCTATTTTGGATTGAAGCTGGCGGGATTTACCGCTGACCATCCAGCCATGGCTTCGGCCCGTAAAAAAATTCTTGAGATGGGCGGCGTCACCGAAGTCAATACCTTCACCAAGATTTATCTCTGCTTCTTCGGACAGTACGATTACGACGCGGTGCCCGCGGTTCCGCCAGAGATCGTGCTCTTCCCGAACTGGTTCTGGTTCAACATCTACGAGATATCTTCGTGGTCTCGGGCGATCCTGGTCCCATTGTCGATCTGTTACGCGAAAAAGCCGTTCAAGAAAATTCCCGACGAGATGGGCGTGGAAGAGCTTTTTGTCGGCGGACGCGACAAATCGCGGATGCATTTGCGCTGGTCAGACAAAATCGTTTCGTGGCGAAATTTCTTCCTGGTCTTTGATCGCATCACGCATTGGGCTGAACGAGTTCATATCCGGCCACTACGGTCGCTGGCTCTCAAGAAGGCCGAAAAATGGATGCTCGATCATTTTGAAATGAGCGACGGCCTGGGCGCGATTTATCCGTCGATGATGAACGCCATCATTGCCCTTCGCTGCCTCGGCTATTCGGTAGACGACCCGCAATTTATCCGCGCAATGGATGAATTTGAGAAGCTTGGGATCGAAGAGGGCGATACGTTCCGCATGCAGCCTTGTATGTCTCCGGTGTGGGACACGGCTTATGCGTTGTTTGCTCTCGGCGAGGCTGGAGTTCCGTCGAGCGATCCGCGCATGGTCAAGTCAGCCGACTGGATTCTGCAAAAACAAGTTCGCAAACCCGGCGACTGGAAGATCAAAAATCCTAAAGGCGAGCCTGGCGGGTGGTACTTCGAATTCAATAACGAGTTTTATCCTGACGTCGACGACAGCGCCATGGTCTGCCTCGGCCTAAGTCGTGTGGAACATCCGAACGGACGTTATCAGGCCGAGTCAGTACAGCGCGCCATCGACTGGATCCTATCGATGCAATGCAAGAACGGGGGATGGGCTTCCTTCGATAAAGACAACGACCGCATGGTGTTCCAGTACGTCCCCTTCGCGGACCACAATGCCATGCTCGATCCGGCGACTGTCGATATCACAGGGCGCATTTTAGAGTGTCTCGCGGCGTATGGTTACGACCAGAGTCATCCTGCCGTAAAGAAAGCGCTGAAGTTTATTCGCCAGGAACAGGAACCTGACGGGAGCTGGTTCGGACGCTGGGGTGTGAACTACATCTACGGCACCATGCAGGTCTTGCGCGGCCTCGAAGCGATGGCGGTTGACCGCAATGATCCGATGGTGCAGCAGGCCGCGGAGTGGATGCGATCTGTGCAGAACGCCGATGGTGGCTGGGGCGAGACGGTTGGCTCCTACGACGACCCAAATTTGCGCGGACAAGGCGACAGCACGGCCTCGCAAACGGCGTGGGCGATCATGGGCTTGCTGGCCGTCGGGGATACGCGCAGCGAATGCGTCACGCGCGGCATGGCCTACTTGCTTAAGACACAAGACAAAGACGGCTCGTGGGACGAGAAGTTCTACACCGGGACCGGATTTCCGCGTGTCTTCTACCTGATGTACCACCTCTACCGCGAATATTTCCCGCTGATCGCGCTAACGACCTATTCCAAGGTGATGGCAGAGCAGGACAGCCATTAGCTCTTGGCTGTTAGCTCTTGGCTGCTCGGGCAACCGGCATCAGCCAAAAGTTAAAGGCAAAGGGCTAACGGCTGAATCATGAAAGTCTTCATCACCGGAGCAACGGGATTTTTGGGGAGCCACGTTGCTCGAGTACTGGCTGCGCAGGGGGCTGACTTGCGGCTTCTGGTAAGGCCTTCAAGCGATCTCCGCAACATTGCTGATCTTCACGGTGATCGCGTTGTGGGTGACTTGCGCGAGCCCGCTTCGATGGAAAAAGCGGTTGCCGGTTGCGATTCGATCTTTCACGTGGCGGCTGATTATCGGCTGTGGGTGCGTGATCCCCAAGAAATGTACCGATCGAACGTAGAAGGTACCCGTAGCCTGTTAGAAGCGGCGCGCAAACAGAAAGTTCGACGCGTCGTATATACATCGAGCGTAGCTACGATGGGATTCCCTGCAAACTCGGGTTCGAATGGCCACCTTGCCGATGAATCGAGCCCAGTCAAGATCGACGATATGATCGGGCACTATAAACGCTCAAAATTCATGGCCGAGCAAGTTGCGGTTGATGCCGCGAGATCGGGTGTTGACGTCGTGATTGTGAATCCGACCACACCCATCGGAGAGCGCGATATCAAGCCGACTCCCACCGGGCGAATCGTTGTCGATTTCCTGAAGCGAAAGTTTCCTGCTTACGTTGAGACTGGATTAAACCTGGTCGATGCGACCGAATGCGCGCGCGGGCACGTGCAGGCTTTGGAAAAAGGCAGGACGGGCGAGCGCTACATTCTTGGCGGGGAGAATCTAACGCTGAAGCAGATTCTCGATCGCTTGGCGGCCATCACAAATTTGCCTTCGCCGACGGTAAAACTTCCATACTTTTTTGCCTTGGCGGCAGGCGTAGTAGACGAGATGGTGACCGGCCGTCTTCGTGGCCGCGAGCCGAGGGCAACGATCGACGCCGTGCGCATGGGACGAAAGATGATGTTTGTCAGCTCAGGGAAGGCCGAGCGCGAATTAGGTTGGCAATCGATCCCGGTCGATGGCGCGCTACGCCGATCGGTCGAATGGTTTCAAGGCAACGGATACGCCCAGGCTGGAACGGTGCTTTCAACGTGAGCCTAAGCGCAATAAAGCACTTTCAGAACGATCAACCGAACAGCTAAGAGTTGTACAACGAGTTTTTAAGAGAAGATGAGTTTTGTAGAGAAATCGACGTTTCGAGGAAATGATCCAACCCCAACGCACCCTCGTGCTGCGTCTGTTTCGCTGTCGATGGGGAACTCCGGAGAGATCGAATTTCCTTCGCTCCCTACCGTGGGCGAAGCCAGGTCTGTATCAGGGCATCGCGTTAGCGATGCTGAAAAGGCCGCTCCGAAATCCCCTCAAGGAGCAGGGGGAGGGAAAATAGCCATCATCGCCGCGATGGAGCGCGAAATTCAGCCGCTGGTTCAGGGTTGGAAAACTCGAACCATTGAACAATTAGGAAGAGTTTATCGAATCTTTGAAAGCGGAAATACAACCGTGATCTGCGGCGGCATCGGAGGCGAAGCTGCCCGTCGCGCGACAGAAGCGCTGATTAAGGAAACGAGCCCCACGAAAATACTCTCCGTAGGATTGGCGGGCGCGCTCGACAAAGCGCTGCATGTGGGCGATATTGTGACGCCGCGATTTACGATCAACGTCTCCGACGGATCGCGCTCGGAAAATCCCGACGGGCGAGGAACGCTCGTGACTGCTCCCACGGTAGCGACCGCTGCCCAGAAACTGAGCTACTCAAAGGCCTACGAAGCGGCTGCGGTTGACATGGAGGGCGCGGCCGTCGCCCAAGGAGCTCAAGCTCACGGCATTGACTTCGCAGCCATCAAGGTCATTTCCGACGAGCTTGATTTCGATATGCCTTCGTTCGATGGCTTCGTCTCCGTGGAGGGAAAATTTAAGACCGCGCAATTTGCATTGCACATGGCGCTGCGGCCGTGGCTCTGGAAGACTGCGATCGTCCTGGCGAGAAACAGTTCGAAAGCCAGCATCGCGCTGAGCGCAGCCCTTGCCGACTTTATTCGGCGCGAAAATCAAACGGCCGACCCAATTTCTTCTGCATCATTAGAGATCGCGACACGCAACCGGTACGCTGCCGCACACTCCGTTGGCGAAGTTTTAGATCATACTGAAATCAAGGGAAACCAATAAAAGCACAATGGCTCGATCTTCAATTCTGTCGGCTGAGAATGCAGATGCTCTTGCAACGGGCAAGATCCCCGCAACGATGAAAGCTGCGGTCTACCGCGGGGTGAATAACGTCCGCCTTGAAGACGTGCCGGTTCCAGCGATTGGAGCGGGTGAAATTCTCGTTCGTGTTCACACCTGCGGCATCTGCGGTACCGATCTCAAGAAGATAGCCAGCGGTTCGCATTCGGCTCCCCGCATTTTTGGCCATGAAACTTCGGGGACGGTCGCCCAAGTTGGCGAGAACGTTAGCAAGTTTAAGTCAGGCGACCGAGTCGTGGTCTTCCACCACATCCCCTGCGGCAAATGTTATTACTGCCAGCATAAAACCTTCGCCCAGTGCGAGGTTTATAAGAAAGTTGGCTGTACGGCAGGCTTCGCGCCGTCTGGTGGGGGCTTTGCCGAATATGTGCGAGTTATGGATTGGATTGTCGCCAAGGGTACAGTTCGTATACCAGACGGCGTCAGCTTTGAGCAGGCCTGCTTCGTTGAGCCAGTTAATACTTGCATCAAAGGAATAGAGACTTTGCACCTGGAGCGCGGAGAGACTGCCTTAGTAATAGGGCAGGGCCCAATCGGGCTGATCCTTGCCTTTCTGGCACAGCGTGCGGGAGCGCTTGTAATTACTACCGATCTCTATTCTCCGAGGCTTACAATGGCAAATAGCTTCGACTTAAAAACTACCGTGGATGCTTCGAAGGCGGATGCCGCGAAAGTGGTGCGAGAGATGACGGAGGGTCGAGGAGCGGACGCAGTCATTCTCGCGGTTGGAGGAAATGATGTTATCCGGCCCGCGATCGATGCTGCGCGCCCGGGCGGAAGGGTTCTGCTGTTTGCGCAGACCGTTCATAGCGAGGCGACGTTCGATCCCGCTTCGGTTTGCGTCGACGAGAAAACGCTGCTCGGTTCGTATAGCGCGTCGGTCGATGTGCAGGAAGAATCAGTTCGGTTCGTAATGAATCGCGAAATGGATCTGGAGCGTCTTATCAGTCACCGTTTCTCGTTGGAGAATGGTGTGGAAGCGTTGCATCTGGCGGCTCACCCTCAGCCAGATTCAATGAAGATTGTGATCCAACCGGGCGTGCGGGAAGGAAGCACACTGTGAACGGAAAGATGACGGCGGCCGTCCTCTACGGCAAAGAAGACATTAAAATTGAGAAAGTACCGATTCCGCGCGTTGGAGACGGTGAAGTCTTAGTCAAAGTTCACGTCGCGCTGACCTGCGGAACGGACTTGAAGGTGTACCAGCGCGGCTATCACGCGCGCATGATCGTGCCTCCCGCGCTATTTGGACACGAACTGGCTGGCACTATCGAAGAGATCGGCGACGGCGTGCGCGGGTTTAAGAAGGGCATGCGCGTGGTGGCCTTGAACTCCGCTCCTTGCGGAAAATGCTTTTACTGCTCGAAGCATCAGCTCAATCTTTGCGAAGACTTGCTCTTCAACAACGGCGCCTACGCAGAGTACATTCGAATCCCGCGACGAATCGTTGAAACCAACATGCTGATCGTGCCGCCGAATGTCAGCTTTGAAGATGCGGCCATGACCGAGCCTTTGGCTTGCGTGCTACGCGGACTTCACGAAACTGGCGTCGAGATTGGCGATACGGTCGCAGTGATCGGCGGCGGCCCTATCGGATTGATGTTTGTTCAGGTGGCAAAAGCGATCGGTTGCAACGTGATCGCCGTCGTAAAACGCGATTCGCAAGTGGCGCTTGCGCGCAAAAAAGGCGCGCACGAAGTCGTGCAGATCACAAAGGTTAAAGACGCGGTTGAGGCAGTACGCGCCCTTAGTCCCGAGAAGCGTGGTGCGGACGTGGCGATCGAAGCAGTTGGCCGCCCCGAGGCGTGGGAGTGGGCGGTGCAGATGGTGCGTAAGGGCGGCACCGTCAATTTCTTTGGCGGATGCGCCTCCGGGACGAAAGTCGAATTGGACACGAACCGGCTGCATTATTCGGAAATTACCCTTAAGGCCACCTTCCACCACACGCCGCAAACCGTGCGCCGAGCATTCGGCCTGATCGTGGAAAAGAAAGTCTGCGGCAACGACTACATCACCGGGGAAGCGCCGCTCTCGCGCCTGCAGGATGTGCTGCGCCACATGCTGAATCGCGGCGGGGATATCAAAACAGCCATTATTCCTGGGCATTAAATGGAGCGCCGGCGTCCCGCCGGCAACCACGGGAGTAGCGCTGGCGACTCGCCGGCAATTAGGGAAAATGATAGTCGCTGCTCTCGAATTGTTTCCATCGGAGCGGCGGGCGAGGACGCCCACCGGACAGCCGCCGGGACGGCGGCGCTACAAGTACACTCTACTAGATGACCTCTGCTGCCAGCGAAACTGCGATTGCGCCTGCATCTTCGGGATGGAGCGCGCTTCCTTCGGAATACGCTATCCCGGAAACTCCGCCATCGCTCGCAGAAGCGCAGGCGTATTGCCGCCGGCTGGCGCGGTCGCACTACGAAAATTTTTCGGTGGCGTCATGGTTTCTTCCCGCACGCTTGCGACAGCACTTCTTCAACGTTTACTCATACTGCCGCATCTCTGATGATCTCGGCGACGAAGTTGGAGACACTACCGCCTCTCTACAATTACTCGATGAATGGGAGCAGGAACTTGACGCCTGCTATGCCGGTCATCCACGCCATCCCGTATTCGTCGCACTTGCCGAAACGATTCGAATATTTGAAATTCCAAAGAATGAATTTGCCGACTTGCTGACTGCTTTTCGCCAGGATCAGCGCATTACGCGCTTTGAAAGTTTCAAAGACTTGCTCGCTTACTGTCGCTATTCGGCGAATCCGGTTGGGCATCTTGTTCTATACCTCGGCGGCTACAGCGATGGTGAGCGCCAATTGCTTTCCGATTACACCTGCACTGCCTTGCAACTGGCGAACTTTTGGCAGGACGTGAGTACGGATTACGCCAAAGGTAGAATTTATCTTCCGCTCGAAGATATGCGACGCTTCGACGTCAGCGAAGAGACGCTCAGCAACGCCGACAACACGCCAGCGTTTCGCGAGCTGATGAAATTTGAAGTCAATCGAGCGCGGGAGTGGTTTACGCAGGGTTTGCCGCTCATTGCGCAGGTCAAAGGATCGTTATCGACGGACATCGAACTTTTCAGCCGTGGCGGGCAGGAAATTCTGAACGCAATCGTGCGGCAAAATTACTGCGTGCTCGGAAATCGCCCGTCCATATCCAAAAGAAAAAAGCTGGCGCTGGTGGGAAGGGCCACGATTGGAAAAGTGTTCGGCCGTGGCCTGCCGGGACGACGGGGAAAGAAGTTATGAGCTCTGCCGTCGGAAATGCGCCAACTCAATTTTCGCCCACCGCTTCGCAGCTCGACATGGCGTATTCGGTTTGTCGCGGAATTGCGCGCTCTGCGGCCAAGAATTTTTACTACGGCTTCATGGTGCTGCCCAAGCCGAAACGCAACGCGCTCAGTGCAGTCTATGCCTTCATGCGGCGCTGTGATGACATTGCGGACGACGCAGCATTGAGCGTAAACGACAGGCAGATTAAGCTGGCAGACTGGCTCGACCGCGCCCATCATGCTCTCGCTTCGCATCCCACGGACGACCCGGTTCTCCTCGCGTTGGCCGACACGCAACGTACCTATCAGATTCCGATAGGGCTGCTCGACCACCTTGCTTTCGGCACAGCGGCTGATCTGGACGAACCCGGATTGCAACCGACTGTTGGAGCTCCTCTCACACTTCGCTATCGCACGTTCGATGAGCTGCAGCAGTACTGTTACGGTGTGGCTTCGGTGGTTGGCCTGGTGTGCATCAAGATTTTCGGCTATGGCGATCCCGCGGCTGAGCCGCTCGCAGAACGTTGTGGTCTGGCCTTCCAGCTGACGAACATCATTCGTGACGTCAAAGAAGATTTTGCTGTGGGGCGCGTTTATTTTCCGCAGGAAGACTTGGAGCGTTGCGGCCTTTCGATCTCAGATCTGTCGCAGGCAAATGTCGATCTTCCCCGCATTCGGCCGCTGCTTGAGCTTGAGGCGAATCGCGCGCGCGAATGCTATATAGCCGGCGAGCAACTAGTCCCGATGGTGAATGAAGACAGCAGGCCCGGGCTTTGGGTGCTGATCACCATCTACCGGCGATTGCTGGAAAAAATTGCCGCGAAGCAATACGACGTATTCACGGAACGCGTGCGACTGACGGTCCCGGAGAAGCTCTCGGTGCTTGGGAAGGGAATTCTGCAGCGCCTGGTGTGATGCCCGCCTCTACTTCCACTACCTCAAAACATTCCCCTACGGTCGCAATAGCCGGAGGCGGTCTCGCTGGACTGGCAGCGGGCTGCGCCCTTGCGGAGGCCGGCTATCGTGTGACGCTGTTTGAGCGCCGCCCCTACCTTGGAGGGCGCGCCTCCTCGTATCAGCATCCCGGCACGGGCGAGGTGGTCGACAACTGCCAGCACGTTCTGCTCGGCTGTTGTACGAATCTGCTCGATTTTTATAAGCGAGTCGGCGTCGAAGACAAGATCCGCTGGTACAAAAAGTTGACGTTTCTTGAGCCCGGAGGAAGAGCCTCCGAAATTGTGCCGTCCGCGCTTCCGGCTCCGCTGCACACTGCGCCAGCTTTTCTCAAAGTTCATTGTTTGAACTTGCGGGATAAATTGGGTATAGGCCATGCGATGGCAGCTCTGGCTCCTTCGACTCCCGCCGACACAGGAGAAAATTTCCTTAGCTGGTTAAAACGTCACGGTCAGACCGAGCAGGCGATCGAGCGCTTCTGGACGACGATCCTCGTCAGCGCTCTGAATGAAGATCTCGACAAAGTATCTGTGCCTTACGCGGCGCAGGTGGTGCGCGAGTCGTTCCTCAAGTCAGCGAGAGCTGGCCTGATGGGAATCCCGACCGTGCCTCTGACTGAGCTCTACAACACGGGCGGCGAGTATATCCGGTCTCGCGGGGGCCAGATTCAGCTTCGGTCTGCAATCGACTCTTTCAGCGCCGACACTTCATCAGTTACGCTGACGTCCAACGGGACTGAGTATCGATTCGATTACTTGATATCGGCATTGCCCTTCGACGTGTTGGGCCGCTTATTGCCAACCCCATCTTCTGACGCGCTCGCAGAAACGTTGAAACAATTTTCGACCTCTCCAATCACCGGAATACATCTTTGGTTCGATCGGCAGATTAGTGATCTGGATCACGCGGTACTGCTGGATAGAACGATTCAATGGATGTTTCATAAATCGCGGCTGATTGAATCTCGTCAGGATGAGAATCACGAAAAAGGCAGTTACGTGGAATTCGTCGTCAGTTGCTCGCGAAGCCTCGTCGAAAAGTCGAAGCAGGAAATCGTCGAGATCGCGATCCGCGAAGCGCAAGAATTTTTCCCCAAGGTCCGTGACGCAAAGTTGCTCAAATCCACGGTCATAAAAGAGGTACACGCGACTTACTCGCCGCGGCCGGGAATTGACCGATCGCGCCCTCACCCTGAGACGCAGTGGCAGCGCGTCTTCCTGTCCGGCGACTGGACTGCAACGGGCTGGCCCGCGACCATGGAAGGCGCCGTGCGAAGCGGCTACCTCGCCGCTGAAGCATTGACGCGGGCCGGAGGTAATGCCTCGAAGTTCCTGGTGCCTGACCTGCCGTCCAGCGGATTAATGAAGCTCTTCAAATAACGAGCGGAACTGCCCGCTATTGCTTGTATTTGAGCGGGGCGGTGGCAAGCTCTAAAGCTGACGCCATCTGCAAACGATGTAATAGATGTGACCGAGTTTTTATTAACGGACGAAGAGCGTCGCAGTAATCCTCGTTTTAGCTGCGTTGGCCAAGCCAAGCTTATCTGCCTGCCTTCGGACGGAAACTTTCTCCCCGGCAAGATTCACGACTTGAGCCTCGGCGGTTGCTGCCTTGACCTGACCGAGCAACTGGATTCTGGTTTGCGCACCGAACTTCTGGTGCGCATTCACGAAGCGTCGTTCCGGGCATTGGGAGTTGTCAAAGCCCCACGCGGCGGTTTGATGGTGGGCATCGAATTCGTTCAACTCAGTTCTGGCGGCAGAAGGTTCCTCTCAGACATAATCAGGGAACTGGCGACGCTGCGAGCTATGATCCGCCAGTTGCAAGCATCGAAGCGGAGCATCAGCTCGGAGGCATTTCGCGAGCAGATTGAAATGGCGCGCGTAAAGGCAGTCTTATTCGAAACAAAGTTTCCTTTTCTCGAAACCACCATTGCGGCGGAACTTGCGGCTCACGAGGAGAAGTCCTCGATTCAACCACAGAAGGATAAAAGTGAAACAATTCCACGCGTGATTCCAGTGAGCTTATTCGGCTAATCCGAACCGGTTCAAGCTGCCATCAGCACGACGCCACCCGCCACCAGCAACGCCGCGATCCAGCGCCTTCTCCCTACGTGCTCATGCAGAAAAACGCGTGCGGCGATTGCGTTCGCCACAAAGGTGAGTGAAGCGGAAGCAGGAACCACCAAACTCAAGTTGCCCCAGGAGAGGCCGAACAGCAAGCTGTAGAAAGCCACGCCCATAGCCATAACTCCCAGGGCGAACGTGGGAGTGCCAAGCACTCGCGACACGACGGCCAGAAGTCCACGCCGCTTCCAGAGGTCTCCCACGTCGCCTACGCGCTTCATGGAGTAGGACAGCAACACGTCTCCCGTGGTTGAGGCGAGGATGACGAGGCCGATCGCGGCCCATGTGTAGGTGTCTCTCACGAATTCGCCTCCTGCGTCACGGCAGCCGGAGTTGCGTCCCTTGCCATTCCCGGCCGCGCTGGCGTGACCGACGGACCTGCAGTGGCGAAACCAACTCCGACGGCGATCATCATGATCCCCACCCATCGTGCCGGGGAGATCGCTTCATGGAATCCGAAGTGGCCTATGAAGGCGACGAGTACGTATCCAAGCGAAGTTGCAGGAAGAACGTAGGTGAGGTCGGCCCAGGATAATGCCGACATATAGCAGGAGAAAAATGTGAGCAGGCACAAAATTCCAAGTGCGACCCATGGATTCAGAATGACGAGAAGAAATCCTGAGAGATGGTGAAGGGAGATGTTGCCAGAATCTTTCATTCCGCGAGCTAGAAGGGAATCACCGAGAGTGCTGAAAATGGTGATTCCCGCTAGTACGAGGTATTTTCTGAATGTCACGTGCGATCCAGGTAGTCATTAACGCTTTGCAAGGCCGCGGAAGGAATTGAATCTGGCGTTTGAAGCGGACGGGCGAGGTCGCCCGTCTCCACACTAAAACTCCGCTTCAAAACTAGACTTTGACTGGTTCCGGCGCCGAGTTCTCTTCGCTGCGCTTTGCCTTGACCCACTTATGACGCTGGGCACGCAATTTGAGAAACTGCTTGGCATCTTTATATAAGCGTTTGCGTTCCGCGTTGTTGAAGACCGCTTTGCGTAAAATGCGGTACGCCGCTTTCGGACGGAAATAGTAGGCGTCGTAGAACTGGTGCACCGACTCCAGAATTTCATCCGCTGGCAGGCCAGGGTATTGAATCTGAACCATCTGGTGTCCACCATCGTCGACCATTTTCGAATCGCTGGTCATGAAGCCGTTCTTCATCGCGTACTCATGCATTTCAGTTCCCGGATATGCATGTGCCACCGAAACCTGAATCGTCTCGACATCAAGCTCTTTCGCGAAGCTGATCGTGTTCTTGATCGTCTCGCGGCTCTCGCCGGGCAGGCCGAGAATAAAGTCGCCGTGAACTACAAGGCCCAGCTTGTGACAGTCTTTCGTAAATTGCCGGGCGCGTTCAACGGTTGCACCCTTCTTGATGTTCTTGAGGATCTGCGCGTCGCCTGATTCGTAGCCGACGATCAGCAGGCGGCATCCAGCCTCTTTCATCGCCTTCAGAGTTTCGAAGTCGGTGGTGACGCGCGATGTGCAGGACCAGGTAAGGCCGATCGGCTTCAGCTTTTTGCAAAGCTCGATGGTGCGCGCTTTTTGCAGGTTGAACGTGTCGTCGTCAAAGAAGAATTCCTTCACGTACGGCCAGTACTCTTTCGCCTTCGACATTTCGAGGGCCACGTCGTCGGTGGAACGCTTGCGCCACGGATGTCCGCTCAAAGTCTGCGGCCAGAGGCAGAAGGTGCACTGGGCGGGACATCCGCGGGTGGTATAAAGGGCCACGTAAGGATGAAGCAGAAACGGCACGGTATAGCGGCGAACGTCGAGATCGCGGCGGTAGACATCGGTCACGTGCGGCAGCGCATCCAGATTTTCGATCGTAGGACGGTCGGCGTTATGCACGACCTTGCCGTTCTTGCGGTACGAAATTCCAAGAATCTCGTCCATCGGTTTGCCTTGCGCGTACTCGACGATGGAGTAATCAAATTCTTTTCGGCAGACGACGTCGATGACGGGGTTATCCGCCAGCGACTTTTCCGGCTGCACACTGACGTGCGGTCCGACAAAAGCAATCTTGATGTGCGGATTGCTGTCTTTGATCGCCTGCGCCATGCGCAGGTCGCCAGGGAAGCCTGGCGTGCTGGTGAAGAGCACGAGCAATTCGTAATCCTTGCAGGTACGAATCGTCTCTTCCGCCGTAACGTGGTGCGGCGGAGCGTCGAGGAGCCGTGCGCCTTCGAGCATTCCCGTCGGGTACGCCAGCCACACCGGATACCAGTAAGATTCGATCTCGCGCGTAGCGGGCCAGCGCGATCCCGCGCCCCCGTCAAAATTTTCAAAAGAGGGAGGATTCAAGAACAAAGTTTTTAAGGGCATAGAGTGTCTCTATTTTACCATTTCCAGGCAGGTATAATCGGCGCCGGGCGCTACCAGTCAGGTTCATCCACTGGCCCTGTCACGAGCAAGCTTCAGTACGCTAAGTGTCTCGTATATCGAGTGTTACGGCAAAAGAACGCAACTCAACGTCGCCCCTGAGCATTAAGCCGTCAGAATCGGCAGTGATTGGAAGCTCCAAAACACGAGACAAATGAGGGCCGGGAGTTCCGCGTGCGGATTGAAAGCTTGGTTTTGGCTGCGCCCACGAGCGAGAAACTGTTAGGGCTTTTGGAACGGCGCAATATTGTCTGATTTGGAGGAGCTCCCCGGGAGCGCCCACGCCTCTATGTCCCCAGTCGCGCGTAGCAGATTTAATCGCACGCGTTGGTATTCGAACGCGGTGTCTTGATAGAGCAAAAAGCGTTCCGCTGCCTGCACCCGCGCGTCAGAAAGTTCGTGCAGGGTGCCTGTGTTCGCGTCGACTCGGATCTGGGCTGCTTCGAGTCCGGACTGCGCAAGTTGGTATTCGAGTTGCGCCACATCGCGCGCCGCTTCCATCTGCTCGGCGGCGCGCTGCAATTTCAAGGTCTCTTCCGCCAACTGATTGCGGCTCGCTTCCGCCTGCTTTTTAGCCTTGAGGGCTTCGGCATCGGCGCCCGCCGCTCGCGCCTTTTGGCTTGCGCTGAAAAGCGGAATTTTGATTGCAAATCCGATGGTCGCGTTGTCAACCTGAAATGTGCCATTCGGAAAGTATCGTGTGTAGTTATTGAAAGTGGAGAAGCGCGCGTACTGCGCAGAAAAATCGAGAGAGGGATATTGCGCGCGGTGTTCGGCCAACGCTCGCATAGATTCAGCCAGGGAGTGTTTGTCTGCCGCAGTGATCGCCGGGCTTGACGCGATGGCCTTGGCAGGCAGATCGGCTCCTTCAATCATTGGGGGCAAAGCGGGAATTGAGTCACGCTCCAATTCAATCGACGAAACTGGCAATCCGGTGAGAGTCGACAAATGACGGCGAAGCACATCGCCTGAGCCTCGGGCCTCAACCCGGTGGAGACGTACGCGCGCGGCCGTAAGCTTTGCCTTGTTTAAATCGACAGCGCTGTCGACTCCGGCTTGTAAGCGCTCAGAGACAGCGCTCTCCATTTGCTTCGCTTCGTTTTCTTCCTGCTGCAAACGTTCGAGTCGCGCTTCCCACTTCGCCAGTTCCGCATAAGTGAGTGCCACGTCCTGAATGACGGCATTCCGCTGATCTTTATCTTGTAGTTCGGCAGAAGCCCACTCCATCTTGGCAGCATTCACGAACTGTTTCTGGGAAGGATTAAACACGGTGCTCTGGGTCACCGCATTCAATAGCGCCGGCGCGGAGCCTTCGATGCTGAGCGGATAGCCGTACGTCCAACCGAGTCCTGAGCCAACGATGAGCTGCGGAATATATGCATTGCGAGCCTCATGAAAGGAGGCGAAAGCGCGCTGCACATCGGCATGCGCGATCATGGATGTGGTGCTGTGCGAGAGCGCGAGGCGGATGGCGCGCTCCATCGGCAAGGGTTCGGCATTCGCCGTCGTGGCCGCGTGTAAGAGCGCGGCGAGAAGGAAGGCGGCACGCGATACGAGAATGATCGAGAGCCATCTCCGTTGCCACAACCTGGAATTTGCTTTGCTGCTTTCACCCATGTGTTCGTGGCTCATCCATTCGCGACTTTAATTTCATCCGGCAAAAATCGCGTTCCTAGATTGTAGTGTGCATAATGCGAGTTGTGGATTGACATGGAATGTTATGCGTTCTGCTGGTCTAGTAAACTCTGCGGACTGGTCAACGCGTGAGCCGTTCCATGGCTCGCTTGGCCGGAGCGAAATTCTGAACGAGAGACAATGACGCCTTGTATTCGATCACCGCTCCTGCTCGGTCACCTTGCTTCTCCAGTAAATCTCCCAACAAATAATGCGCTCGAAACGCAGGGGCTGCTTCGACTGGCCCGGCAGAAAAATAGTGACGGAGAAGCTGCGTTGCCAGCGCATGGTTGCGCCCCGATCTAGATAGAAGGTTCGAAGCTTCGTACAAGCTGTCATTTCTCGATATTCGCGCCTGGTCGAGTTTCTGCGCTGCCTTCTCCATTTCATCAAGACGTGTTTGCCGCCGGAGAAAAAGGGCGTAGTTAAGCCACGCCTCCGAATCGTTCTTGCTGGCGTCTATGTACGAGAGATATTCGCGCTCAGCCGCAGCAAAGTCTTTTTTCTTTTCAGCAATGCGAGCATAAATCCAGTGCTCGCGCCCGGGGCTCAGCCGCGACAACGCGACAGCCTGCTCGCGCGCTTTATGATCGCCGCCACCCATAAATGACGGAGCCTCAATGTAAAACTCAGACAGATCGAGCCGGGCATCCAAATTTTTAGGATTCAGTTCCACGGCGCGCTCGAACTCTGTCCGCAGCTTTCCGGCCAGACTGGCGGCTGCGATAAAATTTGTCCGTTCCGCTTTTTCTCCGTACACGCGGCCTAACCACAAGTGAAAGTCGCTGTTGCCTGGAGCCAGCGACACAGCTTTCTTGCAGTGCGCTTCAGCTTGGTCCCAAATTTCAAGTGAGTAATAAGCGCGGCACAATAAATTGGAAACTTCGGGATCAGCGTTAGAAGAAGAAAGCTCGTGAGTCAGCTCAGAGATAGCTTGGTCGATGCGTCCGGAGTCGAGCAACTCTTTGTTGGACAGGGCAGCGCACCGCTCGACGCGAACGGCGAATAACAGGCAGGCAGCCGCAAGTACCAAAAGAAATTTCGAAGGGACCGCCCTCATCTAAAACTTGACCTGTGTGCCCTCGCCAATTGGCCGCCCACTTAATGCGCTGATGGCAATCACATCTTTCGCCGCGAGACCCTTCTTCACTTCGATCTGGGTGAGGTTGGAGAGGGATGTTTCGATGTCTCGTCGTTTCAAGCGATCACCTGATACCTGTAGGACGTAAGGCTGGCCGCCGTCAAGCCGAATGGCCTCCCGCGGGACGACAAGAACGTTCTCGCTCTGAGCCGCGATGATCGTTACTCCAACGTTGATATTAGGGAGCAATCTTAAGTCAGAGTTGTCGACCACGCTGGTGGTCTCACCTACGTTGCGTGATCCCCGCAGCCGTACGGTCGAGGGGACGGAGGTAAGCCTCGACTTCCACATGCGACCTGGCACTGCGTCCCAGGATATTTCCATCTGGTCTCCAGATTCGAGTCTGCCCACGTCCGGTTCATCGACGAAGGCGCGCACGACAACCTTGCGAAGATCAGCTAACTGCAGAAGCAGATCTCCGGCCGCCACGAAGCCGCCCTGTCGAACCGGGAGCGAATAGACGATGCCGTCAAACGGCGCCCGGACGTTCGACTTGGCGAGCACCTCTTCGGCCGCTCCATAGCTGGCCTGAGCTTCGGTGCGTTGCGCTTTGACCCGATCCAGCTCCGACGACGAATATCGCTTGGTTTGCTTCTGCTGCAGGAACGTCAGCTGAGCTTCGGCGCGCTCCAGCGCATTTTGCGCTTCTAGAACCTCGCCCGATGAAGCCGCACCCTGCTTCTCAAGCTTCTTCAGCGCGTCTAAATTCCGTTGCGCGGAGTCGCGATCGGTGCGAGCTTTCACCAGTTGGGCCTCCGCACCCAAAAGTTCTTCTTGATTGCCGCCATGTTCGGCGGCATTCACGTCGGCCTGAGCGGATGTGACTTGCGCCTGGGCGCGTGCCGCCTGGGCTCGGGCATCGGCATCATCAAGGACGAGCATAAGCTGGCCAGCCTTCACGGAATCGCCCTCCTTTACGAGCAAGCGCTTTACGCTGGTCGAGACCGGAGAGTGCGCTTCGAAATTATTTACAGGTTCAATTTTCCCGTTGGTAGAAACCAGGCTGCGGATGGTTGTCTGCTCGACGGTCGCAGTCCGCACCCGAACTGAGTCATCCCGTCGCGAAACAAAAGCGGCCAGAAGAATCACGGCCACGACAATGGCGAGCGTCGGGATCCACCAGCGACGCGCCGAGCTGTTTCCATTCAATGGCATACGAAGAAAAGCGCAAGACTCAATGTATCATCCGGCGCAGGCCGCAAAGGGCTTGTAAGGCTTTAGCTATTAGATGCGAACCTCGTCCGTTAGCGTCACTTTATGCTTGTATCGGAAGCGCTGGAGACCTGTTGCGCCCTTACAATACGGGCATGCCCAAATCTGTGACTTCTAGATCTCCGAGAGAAACAATCAGAAAGGCGAACTCGGCGACCCAGCGAGTTCGCCCTGATGGAGACAGGGTTCAATCGCCGCGCTACACCGCAGATCACGCTGCTGCCGGCTTGGATCACCCTTTCCCGCAGATTGAAACATGGCCCAATCAGTTTCCCTGCTATGAGATCGTCGTCGACGATCCTGAATTCACTTCGGTCTGCCCTAAAACTGGGTTGCCCGATTTTGGCGACATCGAGATCCGATACTCGCCAGACAGGCTTTGTTTGGAGCTGAAGTCGCTGAAAGAATATCTGCAGTCGTTCAGGAATTTGGGAATCTTTCAGGAGAACGTCGTCAACCAGGTGCTGGAAGACGTTGTGCGATGGGCGAAGCCTGTGTGGGCTGAGGTGAGGGGTGAGTTTCGTCCGCGTGGTGGAATTTCGACAGTCGTTATCGCCCGGTTCCCGCGCCCCAAAAAACCGGCGAGACGTTAGTTGCCGCTCGTCGCGGGGCTTGTTTGCTGGGCCCAACCGTCAACTCGCAGATCAAAATGTTCTCGCCAAAAAGACGAGGCTGGGAGCAATCCTTTCCACGACTGATCGCGGGCGCAAGATCATTGATCCATCCCGCATTGAAAAGCCAAACCTTGGTTCCGGGCATCAGGTTGTAACTGGCTGAGGCATCGTTCAGTTCACTCTGGAAATTATCCGCCTTGAATCTCCACTCATCCGGCCTGGCCGTGATCACCGTATGCACACTACAGTCCGCCTTTGCGAATCGTTTAAGCGGAGGAAAAATCTGGACGATGCCGTGGTCGCAGGCATAAAAGCCGAGCAGCAAACCACTCTCATAATCGGAGAAGATCACCGACCCCGACGGAGTCGTGACCCGCAAGTAGTCGATAGCATCGCGCATCAATCGCTCCGAATGATTCTTCGCTTTAATCAGAGGCGGCGGAGAAGGGAAGAGGTTGCAGAGAACCAACGCAGCCATGACGGGCGATACTTTTATCCAAAAAGCTTTTGGCCAGCTCCGATCGAGTAACAAAGAAGAGATACCGATCGCCGCGCCAGCGATGGCGAAGGGCGCAAGCAGGGCATTGTGCCTTGTGCCTCCGAACGGATAGATTCCAGCGATTGCCGCGGCGCAATTCAAAACAAAAGGAAGCGAGAGCAACAGCGCGAGTTCCATGCGCGTTGGCGGGGGGCTGAATTCCCTGGATCTCGGACGCAAGAGCGCAAACAGGCCGAAAAGAAAAGAGAGCAGGACCAAAGATCCAACCAAGCCGTGGCTGAACAGATAGGTGAATACGCGGAGAGTTTGCACGGAAATAAAAGCGATTATGTTGCGTTCTGCGGAATGAAAAATCGACCTGCGCAACCACGTCTCGGCGATCTCCTGCGGCATTCCCATCGCCTTCAGGCGGCGAACGTGAGTCAGCAGGAAATAAGCAACGATTCCGGCGTCGATGATTTGTCCCAGAATCCACACCACAACAACATTGCGAGCTGTTTTATGCCGAACTACGCGGACGAATACGTAAATGCCGATCACTAATGCGAAGAGCAGCGACGAGTAATGGGTAAGCAACGCACCGGCCAGAGACAGCGAGAAGAGTGCCATCATCCCAGCCGAGTTGGAGCGTAACGCGCGTTCCGAAAGAAGGAGGCACGCTGCGATGAAGAATAGAAGCAACGAATATTGCCGCACCTCTGACGATAGGGCGATCAGCGCGGGCGCGAAGGCAATGAAAAGTAAACCGGTAAATGCTGTTGTTCGATTCGTGATGTCAGTGAGCCAGAGAAAAAAAAGCCAGCAGCAAGCGGTGCCGGCCAGAACCGATGGCATACGCAGGATTAATTCCGAATGGCCAAGCCATTGCCAAAAATGAAGCAACAAAATCAGCAGGGGAGGATGAGCGTTGGTGAGCGCAGCCTGGTACGTAAGCTTTATGGAAGGCTGGCTGGCGGCAAGGTAGTGCAGCGCTTCGTCAGGGTTGAAAAAATAAGATGCCGCGGGTATTAGTCGTGCTACAAAAGCGGCTGCCAACACAAGCAGTGGCTGAACTGAGCCGACCCCGGCTCCAACTGACACACGAGACTCTGATTTGGTACCGGCTAAAGAGATCGTCACCGCGTTCCGGGCTCACAAGCCAGAGCAAACATAGTCGTGAATTATATCTGCGGAGGCCGAGGTACATGCAGTCCGCAACTGGCAAAGCGCGGACTTATCCTGTTGTCAACGTTCCCATGTTATATTGCGCGCTGAGTGCCTCCGACCAAACTCTATCCTCGAACCGCGTTAGCGCTGCTCACCACGCTAAACCTGCTCAATTACATTGATCGCTCGGTGCTGTTTGCCGTGCAACCCCTCGTCCAGAACGAATTTCACCTCACCAACACACAAGTGGGCTATCTCACCAGCGCCTTTCTGGGCTTCTACATGGTCGCCGCGCCCTTCGTGGGACCGTTGGCTGACCGCTATTCCCGCAAGAGAATCATCATGCTCGGCGCTATGTTCTGGAGCGCTCTGACGCTGCTCACGGCCTTCACCCATACCTATTGGGAGCTGCTCGTCCGTCACACGCTTGTCGGAATCGGCGAAGCAACTTTTGTCACTATCGCGCCAACGTTTGTCGCTGATTTATTTCCCGAAAATAAGCGCGGGCGCATCTTCGGCATCTTTTATCTCGCTATCCCAGTAGGAACCGCGGCTGGTTACCTTCTGGGAGGGAAGTTAGGCCCGGAGCACGGGTGGAGATTTCCGTTCTACATTGCGGCGGCGCCAGGATTTCTTTTGGCCTTGGCCGTGGCTTTCCTTCCTGAACCTCAGCGCGGCCAGTTCGATACGAGGAAAGAACCTGGCGCCAAACCGAGTGTCTGGGGATTGGTCCACAATCGAGCATTTTGGACGGTCACTCTAGGAATGGCTGCGGGAACCTTTTCACTCGGGGGAATCCAAGTCTGGATGCCCACATTCCTCTCGGCGGTACGGGGCTACAGCTTGAAAGAAGCGAATGAATTTTTTGGAGCTATCGTGGTCGGATGCGGCATCGTCGCCTCGCTTGCCGGGGGATGGCTGGGTGATCGCCTGCTTCCGAAGATGCCGGGCTCTTATTATTTTGTTTCGGCGGTTAGCATGGCGCTTGGGGTGCCGGTGATGATCGTAGCGCTATTTACCAAGGGTCCAATCATGCTTCCGGCGATCGCTCTTGCTGCGTTCTTCCTGCTCGTCAACACTTCGCCACTGAATACAGCGTTGGTGAATGCTGTCAGCCCTCAAATTCGCGTCACCGCGATCGCAGTAAATATATTTCTCTTTCATCTCTTTGGTGACGTGCCTTCCCCCACCCTGATGGGGTATGTAGCCGACCATCATTCTCTGCAATCGGCCTTCATTCTTCCCGTGATCGCGATGGCCGTCTCTTCTGCCATACTGTTCTACGGCATGCGATTTGCTCTTCCTCTCAAACTCGTGGATGATGTGCCGGCCTCGCATTTACCCACGCATCCCTCGACGTAGTCTCTTAGGATGCACTGGCCAATCATCAACTGGATCTCCGGCATCTCCCTTGCCCTTGCGTGGTCCTCGCGCATCGTCGAAGCCTCGCTAGGCATGCGGCATGTTGCGGACATATCCAAGCCGGAGTGGGATCGAGCCCCCCCTCCCGCGAGTGGCGAGCCTGGGATGAAAATTCCTCGAGTGAGCATTATTGTTCCGGCCAGAAATGAAGAAGAGAGCATCGAGGCCACGCTGAGGCAGTTGCTGGCGCTTGATTATTCAGACTACGAAATTATTGCCGTTAACGACCGCTCGACCGACTCTACCGGGCGCATCATGGACGAAGTTGCTAGGCAAGCAAAGGCGGACGAAGACGTCCGCCCTTCACGGCTTCGCATTACTCACGTTTCGGAATTGCCAACGGGCTGGCTTGGCAAGACTCACGCCATGTGGACAGCTGCCCAGGCGGCGACAGGGGACTGGCTACTATTCACGGACGCCGATGTGCTGTTCAAGCCGGATACCCTGCGCCGCGCGGTAGCCTACGCGGAAAGCGATCGCGCCGATCACGTCGTGCTTTTTCCCCGCATGATTATGAAGCGGCCGGGCGAGCGAATGATGATCGCTTTCTTTCAAGCGCTGTTCGTTTTTGGACATCGTCCGTGGAAAGTTGCCGATCCCAAGGCTCGCGACCACATGGGCGTCGGAGCTTTCAACATGGTGCGACGGTCGGTCTACGACGCAATTGGGAGTTACAAGGCCCTCCGGATGGAAGTGCTCGACGACATGAAACTGGGCAAAGTAATCAAGAACGCCGGATTCCGGCAGCGCTGCGTTTTTGGAGAAGATTTGATTTCGCTGCGCTGGGCGAAAGGAGCCTTCGGGATCGTCAACAATCTGACCAAAAATTTCTTTGCCGTTCTCTCTTTTCAATGGTGGCGAACTGTCGCGACCATCATCGCTCTTGGCTATTTGAATCTTGGCCCTTTTGTGGGCACGGTCGTCGCGCACGGATGGGCGCGTCTGCCTTACGCAATTGCTCTCCTTTCTATGTTCGCAATCTATTGCGGAATGTCTCGTCGATCGGCCATTCCGCCCTACTATTTTTTGCTTCACCCGGTCAGTACGAGCCTCTTCATCTACACGCTGGCAAAGTCGATGTATCATGCGCTCTCCAACGACGGTATTGTATGGCGCGGGACAAAGTATGCGTTGGAAGAATTAAGAAGAGGCTTGGTTTGATCGCGACGAAGTAATTTTGCGTGCTGCTACTGTGGCTCGTTTGGATCTGCGATGGAAATCGGTTCGCTCTGCCTTCTCGGTTTTCTTCTTGTGGCCTTGGCCTTTCTGATGCTGCCTGCTCGGCCATGCCCGGCTTTTTCAACGTCATAGTCCGTAGGGACGCGCGGAATAACGACGTAAGCGCTTTCGCCCAACTGCTGTGTATGTCGGATTACGATCTCGGCGCGGCCGTCGTGTTGCTGCAGCATTCCCTCGATCTCAACTTTGCGGCCTTCGAGTTGATGAATGTCGCCCATTCTTTTTAAGTCCGACGGAAACACGACTGCGGTGAAAGGACATGCCGTTGTGTCGTCGCAAAAAGTGAGAAAAGTGATTCCGTTTTCGCTTGTTCTCACATGCGTTACGGTCCCGCTAATGCAGTGTTCGGAACCAATATGCAAGCCGGCTTCAGCCGCAGATAAGCATGGTGGTCGCGCTTTGCGAGCGGCAATACACGGCACAACCAAAGCCAGAATAGCTAAGCGCGAGAACCAGGCAAATCGCGTCACGAGCACCCCAGTAGTGAATTGAATTGTAGGAGACTGCTAATGGCTGCGGACAGAATCGCGCCAAAAAATGTGCGACTCCAGTTCGCGAATGGGAATCTCGAAAGTGCCTCGGTCTGTATAAACGCAGGAAAGATTAACGGTAGCCTGCTAGGAGAAGAAATTTGAAGTTGCTTTCGGATTCGATCGCTACGCCACGGTCGCGAGAATCGGGCCTATCAACTCCAGCGCAAGCGAGACGAAATCTTCCGGCGGAACTCGTTTTGAATCGCTCGCCCACTCTCTAGCGGCTCCGAAGATCGCCCAACTCGTGGTCGCGGCGATCACTTCCGCCGAAGCGCGCATGTTTACCGGATGTCGCTGAAATCCATCGAGCAGCACAATTCGAACCTGATCGATGACAGTAGTCTGCAGGAACGGACCAAACTGGTGCTGCCGCGTCGATATGGAGGGCTGGAAGTCGACGAGAAAATCGCAGACGGCGAGAATGACAGCCCGTAAAGCCGACGGGCAGGTGCCGTCAAAGCGCACATTCCGTTTCTCCAACAGCTGGAGAAAGTTCACTCGAATCATTTCCTCTAACAAAGCGAACTTGTCGGTGTAATGGGCGTAAAACGTAGCGCGGTTGAGGGTTGCGCGCTCGGTGATGTCCTGCACCGAAATCTCTTCCAGCTCTTTCTCTTCAAGAAGATGCCTCAGGGAATCCTGTAGAAGATGGCGGGTGCGTCGGATCCTAGGGTCGAGTTTTGAACACTCCTGCGCTTGCATCAACCCAGCCCTCCAAGATGAATGTTAGCACTCATCACATGTTGTGTAAACAACATTATATAATTATGCGACTACTGTCGTGTAGACGGCATCTGATAGGTAGGAGGCAATTATTATGGCAACCTTGATTCAGTTCGACTCGAGCCCGATGGGTGAAAACTCTATTTCTCGCAAACTGACCGAAAGCTTCACCGAAACCTGGCTGAGGGCTCACCCCGATGGCAAAGTGATCCGTCGCGACCTCACCAAAATCGATATCACGACTGTCAGCGGCTTGTGGGTGAGTGCAGCTCACACACCGGAGGCGTCTAGATCGGAAGCGCAGCGCCAAGCGCTGGCCCTATCGGATTCGTTGATTGCGGAATTGCAGGATGCCGACGAATACGTTTTTGGAGTTCCGATGCTCAACTTCGGCATACCTTCCACTCTCAAACTTTGGATCGATCAGGTCGTACGCACCGGCAAAACCTTCTCCTATACAGCGAACGGACCGGTTGGCTTGCTTACAGGCAAGAAGGCCACGGTGCTATTCGCGAGCGGCGGAGTCTACGAAGCCGGCTCGGCGTACGCGGCTTTCAATTTTCTGGAGCCCTACCTGCGGACGGTCTTCGGATTTATGGGAATCACCGATCTCACGGTCATCTCGGCTGAGGGGACTGCTCAATTGATGTCCGGCAAAGTGGACGCCAAAGCATTCCTGGTTCCCACGCTCGAAAAGGTTCACGCACAAGCCAGTTTGTGAAGAACGAAACTTCCTGACAGGAGAAACAAAAATGAAAATTGCTGCATTGATTGCGCGTATATTGCTGGGCCTGATCTTTTTAGTGTTTGGGCTTAACGGTTTCTTTCACTTTCTTCCGATGCCTCCTCCAAGCGGAGCGGCGGGGCAGTTTTTTGGCGCCCTCATCGCGACGCCTTACTGGGTGCTAATTTTCGGAGTTCAGGTGCTCGGAGGGTTCTTGCTGCTGGTAAACCGGTTCGTGCCGCTGGCGCTTGTAGCTCTGGCAGCGGTCATTGCAAACATTCTGGACTTCCACATCTTCATGGCACCGGCAGGATTGCCCTTAGCGATTTTGGTTGCGGCGCTTTGGATCGTAGTTGCGCTTCGGAACAAGCAATATCTGGCGCCGATTTTCGTTTCGCATACGAGCGAGACTTCGGATGCGGTGACGAGTGGCCGTTGAGCAAGCAAGAGTGAGAACCGAGAAGGCAGACGATAGAATTTTTATCAGGCCATTGTCTTCAGCAGAGCGATAAGCCCTTGTCGCACTGGAATCGGGAAGGGCACGAATTCACCAAAAAAAGAATGATTGCGGTTTTAGTGCGCTTTAATTCGCTGCAAGTCTAACCCCAGCGGCTAAAGCCTCGTCTCGATCAGGTTTTGGCGGCATCGCTAAAGCGATGCCCTGATACGAACCTTTTTGGACGGCATCGATGAAGCGATGCCCTGATACGAACCTTCTTGGCGGCATCGATGAAGCGATGGTCCGATACGATCCTCTTCGGCGACATGGCTGAAGCGATGGGCTGATACGAATATTTTTGACGCGCGGGGAGCGAGGCGCAGCACGAGTGGAGACTAGGTGAGGCAAACGCGGGGAAGCGGACAAGGCGAACGCACGCGGAATGTGGATTCCGCGCTGTCAACACGCTCGCCGATCCGAAGGATTATTTGGAGAAAGATTTAACGGCAGCCGCTTCGTCGTCTTTCACGTCGAATACGGTGTAAAGCTTGGTGATCTGTAGCAGGTCGTGAACTTTCTTCGTGAGCTTCAACAGCTTGAGTTCGCCGCCCTGATTTTTGGCAGTAGTAAAGGCGCTGACGAGTTCGCCGATGCCTGAGCTATCGATGTAGTTCACGTCGCCCAGGTTGAGCAGAATTTTCTTTTGGCCTTTGGAAAGCAGGTCGCGTACGGTCTCGCGCAGAACAACACTGCCTTCGCCGAGCGTGATTCGGCCGCTGAGATCGACAATTGTGACACCATCTACCTGACGAGTACTGGACTTCATGCTCACTGGGAAGCCTCCTTGGAATCCGCGGCATTGCCGTGGACGTGCTTGATCATTTTAAGTTCAGTGCCCGTCGCGGAAGGGTGAATTTCCACCGAATCCATAAACGAGCGTATTAGAAAAATTCCTCGGCCTGATGTCTTCATCAAATTGTCGGGTGCCAGCGGATCGGGAATTTTTGCTTCATCCAGACCCTTCCCTTGATCACGAATCACGATCACCAACTCTTTAGCCGTCCGTTCGAACTCGATCGTAACTTTCTTGTTTGGATCGTAAGCGTTGCCGTGCAAAACAGCGTTCACCGCTGCCTCGCGAACCGCCATGGAGATCTTCATGATCTCCTCGTCGTCGAAACCGGCCTCGGTGGCAATACGGCTGGCCGTTTCTTCGGCGTTGTTTACTGTCTCCAGCGTCGAATCGAGCGTAAAGGAGACTCGGTTGGCGTTCATAGAGCGACACGTTTTCTCTCGGCCTTTGCCCCGCTCGTAATGTCCCCCGGGCTCTTCGTGCTGGCCCGATACGGTTGACGGGCGAATTGAGAGTTTGCCTGTAGGTCTCGGAAAAGTCAACGTGATAGCCGCTTCTTTTATCCACAAACAGCTCGAACCGCCTCAAAGAAGCGATTCAACTTCGTCGCATCGAGTTTACCGTCAGTCCTGACGCCGGAGCACACGTCGAGCCCGAAAGCCCCTACCTCTTGGATGGCATGAGCGACGTTTTCTGGCCTAAGACCGCCCGCGAGAAAGAGCGGAACGTCAATTTGCTCGCGAATTATTTTGCTCAGAGTCCAGTCGTGAGTTCTTCCGGTGCCGCCAAGCTCTTTGGTTGCCAGTTTTTGATTGCCGGAGTCGAGGAGGATGGCGTCGACATGCTTGGCCGCAAGCATGGCCTCTTCCACAGACTCGGGCCCGGTGACGTGGATCACCTGAACAATCGAAATTCCCGGCAACGCGGCCTTCAAGTCCAGGTAACTTCCGCTCGTCAGGTGATCGCAGATTTGAATGGTGTTCGTCCGGCAGTGCCGCTGTTGCTCAATGATCCGATCCGTCTGCTGGCGGGAAGTGAGAAGAAAAGTTCCGATCGCAGGCGGAACGGTCGCAGCAATCTGGGCGATCAGGTCATCGCTGATGACGCCGGGCCCGCTTGGCATGTGTGACACCAGGCCCAGCGCTGCCGCTCCGCTTTCGATCGCAAGAGCCGCTTCGTCGGGACTGGAGATGCAGCAAATTTTTACACGCGGAGTCAGGATCGGTTGCATGCAGGAGGAAATTGTAATTGGTTATGCTGAGCTCGATCGGAGCGACAGCATCTTGCCTTGTTCCTCCGAGGGGCGGTAGGCAAGGATGCCCACCGGACAGCCGCCGGGACGGCGGCGCTACGGTTTCTTTATTCGCCGTAGGGGACCCAGATATTTTTTACTTGCGTGGCGTGTTCCAGGAACCATCGGCCTTCGGCCAGCTTCGAGTCGAACCAGTCGATGGCGCGGCCTTCGTTGGTCCAGACTTGTTTTAGATTTCCAATGGACATTGCTTTCGCGTCGGCAGCGCTATCCGCGTCCGCAAAAGACCAGATGGCATCGACGTCATCGTGCTCGGCGAGCGGTTTCAGAAGCTGAGCGACGTATCCGGGCACGATGTTTAGAGCGCCGCCAGGCAGATCGCTGGTGTCGAACAACTGGTAGAGGTCGGCGGTGATCAGCGGATATGTTTCAGACGGCACAGCGATGATCGTGTTACCCATGGCGAGGGCAGGCATAACTAACGAAAGAAAACCCAATAGCGGAGCCTCGACGGGGCAGATGATTCCAACCGTGCCGATTGCTTCGTTCATCGCCAGCGCCACGTTGCGAAATGGCGGATTGTGGATCGCGCCATCGAATTTGTCAGCCCACGCCGCGTAGGAGAAGATGCGCTCGACGCTGAGATCAACTTCGCGCATTGCTTGTTCTTCACCTACCGCCTTCGCTAATCGACCGACAAGTTCGCGGCGGCGTTGCGAGAGATTTTCCGCGCAGTAATAGAGAACCTGTGCGCGGTTGTGGGCAGTGCTTTTCGCCCACGATCCAGCTTTCCGTGCGGCTTCAACCGCATTGCGAATGTCCTTGCGATTCCCCAGAGGAGCTTCTCCAAGCAATTGTCCGGAAGAAGAATGAACTTCAAAGCTGTATCCGGAATCGGGCCGTGCTTGTTTGCCGCCAATGTAGAGCTTGACCGTGCGATCGACGTTCGGTGCCGAACTATCGATTGCTGCCGAGTAGGTCGAGGAGCCGAGAGCCTTCTGCGAGTCGTTATTTTTAGGTGACAATTGCTTTGCAGGGAGGGCCGGCAGGTTCTTGAACCAGGCCGGCTCAATGTATTCGAGCAGACCTTCCCGTCCTCCCTCGCGTCCGAAACCGCTTTCGCGATAGCCACCAAATCCGCAGGATGCGTCGAACAGGTTCGTGCAGTTCACCCACACCACGCCAGCTTTAATTTGCGACGCGACATGCAGCGCGACGTTGACGCTTTCGCTCCATACACATGCCGCGAGACCGTAAGCGGTGTTGTTCGCGAGTTCTACAGCTTCATTTGGAGTTCGGAAAGTCATGGCCGCAAGCACCGGCCCGAAAATTTCCTGCTGCGCAACAATAGAAGTCGGATGCACATTGCTTAACAGGGTAGGAGGATAGTAGAAACCGCGTGCGGGAAGCGCGGTTTGAGGCTGCCAGCAAGTCGCTCCGTCGGCGACGCCTTGATCGACAAGTTTGGTGATGCGGTCGAGCTGGACTTTGGCGACGATAGCGCCGATGTCGACGGCTTTGTCTAACGGAGCGCCAATCCGCAAAGTACTCATGCGGTCCTGAATTTTGGATATCAGCACCTCGGCAATGCTTTCCTGCATAAGCAGGCGAGATCCGGCACAGCAAACCTGCCCCTGGTTGAACCAGATGCCATCGACGAGGCCTTCTACCGTACTGTCGAGGTCGGCATCTTCGAAAACGATGAATGGGGATTTTCCGCCTAGCTCAAGCGAGAGTTTTTTGTGAGTTTTCGCGGTGGCGGCGCGAATCGCCCGCCCAACTTCGGTCGATCCGGTGAAGGCAATCTTGTCGACATCGGGATGATTCACCAGCGCCTCTCCGGTCGAACCATCGCCGGTAACGATGTTGACGACGCCTGCGGGCAATCCAGCTTCGGCGCAAATGCCGGCGAATGCGAGGGCGGTGAGCGGGGTGTATTCCGCCGGCTTTAACACCACCGCGTTTCCGGTAGCGAGCGCGGGAGCGATTTTCCAAGCCAACATCAGTAGCGGAAAATTCCACGGGATGATTTGGCCGACTACTCCGCAAGGAACGTAGCCGGGAAATTCCTGGTCGAGTAGTTGAGCCCAGCCCGCGTGATAGTAAAAATGGCGAGCGACGAGCGGAATGTCGATATCGCGACTCTCGCGAATCGGCTTCCCGTTGTCCATGGTTTCGAGCACGGCTAGCAGGCGCGAATGCTTCTGCACCAGACGAGCGATGGCGTACAGGTACCGTGCGCGGACGTGAGGCGAAAGCGCTCGCCATGCCGGAGATGCGGCGCGGGCAGCTCTCACGGCTGCGTCAACGTCTGCCGCCGATCCCTGAGCAACTGCGGCAAGTTTTTCGCCATTCGATGGATCTATAGTGTCGAAGAATTTTCCGTCAGCCGGGGTAGTCCACTCGCCGTTGATGTAGTGAGTCAGGCGGCGTCCGCTGCGATCGAGCCACGCGAGCGCCTCTTTCGAATCTTCTGGGGCGGGGCCGTACTCCATGCTGACGAATTTTTCCGCGATGCTCATGAGATCTTCAGCCCAATCCTAGATAAAAATTATAAAGATAAGAAGGTCGACCAAACTTACGCGAGCGGGTGTCGATAGTCAGCCGAGTATCGGCCGGTCGCCTGATGCTCCAACTGTCGTTCGATGTCGCCGAGCAGGCCGCTGGCACCAAAACGAAACATCTCCGCACGCAGCCACGAATCGCCCAACTCTTCTTTGATCATGGAGAGCCATTCTATCGACTGTTTGGCGGTGCGAATTCCGCCTGCGGGCTTGAATCCAACTGCCATGCCTGTTTGCTGAGCATATTCGCGAATGGCTCGTGTCATCACAAGTCCCACAGGCAAGGTTGCGTTGGTCGGCTCTTTGCCGGTCGACGTTTTGATGAAATCTGCGCCTGCCATCATCGCAACCACGCTGGCTCGTGCCACGTTGCGCAAGGTCAGCAAGTCACCGGTGCCGAGTATGACTTTCATGTGGGCGGATCCGCAGGCTTGTTTGAAGGCCGCAACCTCGTCGTATAACGCTTGCCAGTGTCCCGCGAAGACGTGAGCGCGAGTTATGACGATGTCGATCTCGTGTGCCCCCGCCTCGACCGACCTTCGAATTTCGGCAACGCGTTCTGCCAAGGGCGACAGTCCGGCAGGGAAGCCTGTCGACACTGCGGCCACGTGAACGCCGCTACCTTCGAGCGCTCGCAGGGCCGTTTCCACGAAGACGTGATAGACGCAAATCGCGGCGACTTTGATTTCTAAAGATTCAATTTCGAGTTTCTGCTCGAGCTCCGGTTGGATGGGGTGGCGGCCCTTAGCGCACAGTCGGCGGACGCGCTCATCGGTGTCGTCTCCCGAAAGCGTCGTCAGATCCATGCAGGTAATCGCGCGCAAGAGCCACGCTGCTTGCCAATCTTTTTTTACGGTGCGGCGCATCGCGTGCGATTGGGCGCGGCGCTCGACAGCGCTGGTATTCACACGGACATCGCGGACCCAATCAAGGTCGAGCGGAATGCCGCGGTTCGGCAGGAGGTGGCGTCCGGAAAGGTGTGCGATCTCTCCGCTCTGCGGCAGCGGTTCGCGGATGCTGCGGGATTTATTTTGCTGGGTCGGCATATGCAGGCTGCGATGGCCCTCTTGAGTTAGATGTCTGATCGGTAGCGCGGTCGCATTCAGGACCAGATCGCAGATGACGCGGTGCAATTGTACGACGGCAGAACGGTCGCTGCCAGTGGTAGCCTAGTCCGCCTCGTGCCCTTGACACTGGCGCGCGCTCACGGCTACGCTACGGCGCGCTGCGTACCGAAAGTTTCCCCTGGCGTCAGGCTAAGGTCGGACTGTGATTCAAGCCGACCGCCACAATTTGTCGACGCAGTTTCCCCGAAAGAGGTATGACATGAGCATTCTGTTCGGCGCTTTAAGAAAGTCTGCAGTTCTCGCCGCATCCGCGGTCGCCGTCAGCATCGTCCTCGGCCAGACGGCTTTTGCTGCCGGGAAGAAAGTCATAATCGACACCGACCCTGGTACGGACGACGCAATGGCCATCATGCTGGCGCTGAATTCACCGGAGATCGACGTGCGGGCGCTGACTGTTGTGCCGGGAAACGTGACCGCCAAACAAGGTTTGGAAAACGCTTTGCGAATGATTTCGCTCGCAAACCGCTGCGATATTCCGGTTGCGGCTGGAGCGCAGCATCCGCTCTTTCAAAAACTGATTACGGCCGAGTTCTGGCACGGTAAGAATGGCTTGGGCAATATTGAATTGCCCGCCAGCAAATGCAAAGTGGATGCCCGTTATGGTCCTGATCTGATCATCGAGATGGTGCATGCTGCTCCGCACGAAATCACGCTCGTTCCGGTCGGGCCGCTCACGAACATTGCTCTGGCTGTCGAAAAAGATCCTTCGATTGTTCCGCTGGTGAAAGAGGTGATCATCATGGGCGGGTCGATCACTGGCGGGAATTCTACGGCCGCTGCCGAAGCCAACATCTACAACGACCCCGAAGCGGCGCAAATCGTATTTCAAGCGGGATGGCCGTTGACCATGGTCGGGCTCGATGTGGGTGACAAAACTTTGTTTTCCAAAAAATATCTCGACCAGCTTGGGCAAACGCACGGTCCGATGAATGACTTTATCTACAAAGTAGCGAGTTACCTCATCGATCTGTCAGCCCAGTTTGGTTCTGATGGAACGCCGATGTATGATCCGCTGGCAGTGGGCGTCGCAATTGATGCGACTTTAGTGAAGGCTCCCGCAATGCACGTCGACGTAGAAACGAGAGGCGAGTTTTCTCGCGGAGAAACGGTGGCGAATCGACGCAATGCCATAGAGCGCAACGTGCTGCATGGAGATCGCTACTGGATCGAAGGTCTCGACAAAGTCGAACCGAATGCGAAGGTCTGCGTCGAAGTTGACGCCGACCGCTTCCTGCAGATGTTCGTGTCGAGGCTTCGCGGAAAATGAGCAGAATCGATCGAGCATTCGAACGTAGGAGAACCAATGTTTACACCGCATAGTCTCGGTATCGCACTCTTCATGATGATCACGAGCGCCATCTGCTGGGGCTCGTGGGCCAACACTTACAAGGGCGTAAAGAACTACCGCTTCGAACTTTTTTACTGGGACTACGCCGTCGGCATCTTTTTGATCTCCTTAATTCTCGCGCTGACCATGGGCAGCACCGGCCATGACGCTTCAAGCTTCCTCAATAACGTGCATTCCGCCGATACGAAAAACATCGTCTCAACCATGGTCGGAGGCGCGATCTTCAACCTTGCCAACTTGCTGTTGGTGGCTGCGATCGACATGGCGGGGCTGGCGGTGGCCTTTCCGGTTGCAATCGGCATTGCTCTCGTTGTCGGAACTCTCTCAAGCTACGTGCTCCAGCCGAAAGGCAATCTTGTTTTAATCGCGGCTGGAGTGGTTTGCGCGATCATCGCGGTCATCATGGACGGCAAAGCTTACGGCAGCCTGGCGATCGCGGGACGCGAAGTTTCGAAGAAGAGCATCGTGGTCTGTATCGTCTCGGGCGTCTTGATGGGATTGTGGGCTCCATTTGTCGCTCACGCTATGACGACCGGCAATACTTTGGGTCCGTACAGCATCGCTGTATTCCTGACTCTGGGTGCGCTGCTTTCCTGCCTGATCTGGAACATTTACTTCATGAAGCATCCGCTTGTCGGCGAACCGGTAAGCTTCGCCGGGTTCTTTAGTGGGCCGATGTCTGGCCACGCCCTGGGATTACTGGGCGGCTGCATCTGGGGCGTCGGCATGGTTTTCAATCTTGTCGCTGCGAGCTTTACAGGAGTCGCGATCTCCTACGCCATCGGACAGTCTGCGCCTATGGTAGCGGCGCTCTGGGGAGTTCTCGCGTGGAAGGAATTTGCCGGCGCTCCTCAGAAAGCCAAGATGTACCTGGGGCTGATGTTTGTCTTTTACTGCTTAGGGATTCTGCTGGTAGCGCGAGCCAACGGTTGAAGTGAGTATGTAGAGACGCGGTTCTCCGCGTCTCCCGTCCAGCATGTTGTTATTTAGGCCCGGGAGACGGGGAGAACCCCGTCTCTACAAATTGCTTTGTCAAGTTTTTGGGATGCGCCGCCTTGCAAAGGGGATATCGGCTTGCGGAATGCTTGTCAAAGATCAATCCGTGAAAACGTAGGCGCTATGAAAAATTGAATTCCCAAAACCGCGCTGCACCTTCATCGCAACAATCACAAAATCGCTTGACTTTACTTTTGCAATCTATTTATATGGCCCATCGCTAAATAGGGGCCGGTCCACGTCCGATCCGCGAGGAAATCGTGCCCAAATCGCCAATTCTGACATCACAATTTATCGATTGCAGAGTGGCCCAAGGTGAAAATTGATGCTACGAAGGAATGTGCTGCTCGTTGAGGTATTGTGCTTTGTGGGTTTGCCCTGCTCACTGTTGTTTGGCCAGGCTAACGGCAGTTTCTCGGGGACGGTCAGCGATAACACTGGGTCGGTCATCTCTGGGGCGATGGTGAAAATCAGTTCGCAGGGTACGGGATCTGAGCGCGAGGTGAAGACGGACGATTCTGGCCATTACCTCGCCCCCCTCCTGCCGGTTGCGCTCTACACTATTCGGGTGGAGGCGGCGGGCTTCCAGACCACGGAGCAAAAGGACGTCCGGCTTCAGGTCGACGAACAGCGCGAAGTGAATTTCTCGGTTAAACCTGCATCGGTGTCATCGACGGTCGAGGTGACCGCCACGGAAGTGGCGGTTGAAACAAATAACCCGACGCTAGGCCAAGTCATTACGTCCGAGGAGGTGGCCGATCTCCCGCTGAACGGACGAAACTTTGTGCAACTGGCGACCTTAACTCCGGGCACGACTCAGGAAACAAATCCCAATAGCTTCTTCAACGGCGCTGCCAGTAGTGAAGTTTCCACTCGTGGCACTTTCTCGCTTTCTGTGGGCGGTTCGCGCGCTCAGAGCACGGATTGGCTGCTCGACAATAACGCCAATGGAGAATTGACATCCGGCGCACTCGCGATTGTGCCCTCGATCGATTCCATCCAGGAATTCAAGGTCCTCACGTACAACTACTCAGCAGAATATGGAACGCGTGCAGGTCCGACCGTGCTGGTGACAACGAAGTCTGGAGGCAACCAGTATCACGGATCGTTGTACGAGTATTTCCGCAACACCAGTCTTGACGCAAAGAGTTTCTTCGCGGCTTCAAAAGAAAAGTTCAATCTGAATCAATTTGGCGGTTCGTTCGGCGGTCCGATCAAGAAAGATAAGACCTTCTTTTTCGTCAATTACGAAGCGAAACGACAGCGGCACGGCATTCCGTTCATCGGACTTGTGCCGACTGCGGCCGAGATGGGGGTTAACGGACAGTATGCGGATTTCACAAACGATCCGTTTGTTCCACTTAGCGCACCTGGGGGTGTCCCAGTCCTCACCAATCCATACGCCAATCTCAATGGAGCGACAGGCCAGCCCACGACCTTGCAATGCGACGCTTTAGGCAATCCTTTGCCAGTACTCCCTGATGGCAGCCAAGCTTTCGGTGCTAACCCCGCAGGCTGCGCGAAGGTGCCAATTGCGGGCGGCCCGACGGGTTTCGGACTCGCCGATCCGATCGGACTAGCTCTGTTGAATTTGTACCCAGTTGGTAGCACCAACTATACAAACCTAGGTACAAATTACGCCAGCGTTCCCGTGCGAAGCCTGAACGAGGGCAACGCCACTGTTCGTCTCGACCATAATTTTTCAAACAAAGATTCCATGTTTGCCCGTTTCAGCTATGACCAAGCCAATTCCTATGTTCCCGGCGGCACGCCGACATGGGCGGAAGCGAACCCGTTTGGCAGCAACCAACTCATCAGCAATCACGGCCGCAACGTGGTGTTTTCAGAAACTCATATTTTTTCTTCCAACAACATCAACCAAGCTTATGCAGGCTTCAATCGAATCTTTAACCACATTACGTCGTTTGGGGGATTCGGCGCTCCGCCTTGCGAAGCCGCGAACATCGGAATTGTTGGGGCAGATTTAAACAGCAAGTGCCCGAACGCACCTCCGGGACTAACCCAGTCGGTCAAAGACTGTCTGAGCTGCGGCCTTAGTTCCACGCAGATGAGCAGTTACTTCTCGTTGGGTGATCGCGGATTCGCGCCCTTCCAGGGCGGCACCAACGTCTTCTCGTTCAGCGATACGTTCAACATGATCCGTGGTCGTCATGACATTCGAGTTGGATTTGGAGTTCGCCTCAACCAGATGAACGTGATGACCAACGGGTTCCAGGATGGCTTCTTTTTGTTGAATAGCGGGTTCTCAGGAAATAACGCGGCTGATCTTCTGCTCGGGCAGCCCTTCGGCGCCATTCACGATCAGACGTTTTATGGAGCTACCACCGGACGTCGTTGGAAGATGTTCCGGCCGTTTGTGCAAGACGATTGGCGTGTGAGTAGCAATCTGACATTGAACTTGGGTGTTGCGTGGGCGTTAGTGACCCCGATAACAGAGGCTCAAAATCGCCAAGCCAATTTCGATTGGGCTACGAAGCAGTTTTTAATCGCCGGAAACGCGCCGTTCAATGGTTGTACCAATTGCACACGCACCGACGGAAATGTCGGAATTCAATTCGACAAGACCGCTTTCGAACCGCGCATCGGACTGGCGTGGAAGCCTTTCGGCAGGGCGGATACATCGGTTCGTGCTGGCTACTCGATCTATCACGATTCGGGTTGGAGCCAGGGTGCTCAGGGACTGTGGCAAAATCCGCCCTACCTTGCAGAGAGCGATCAGTTTGGATTCTTTCCCAGCAATCCGTGCCCCTTCGGCAATTGGACTGGAAACAATGCCACGACTTTGAACTGCGGGCTGAAATACGGGTTTACCCAGCCTGATCTTCAGCCAATTACTGCTCCGCCAAATCCCGACAGCTTTACCGGCGGTCTTCTGTCACAGAACCGGAATTTCAAGCAGGGCATGGTGCAGCAATTCAACTTGAACATTGAGCAACAGATACCCGGAAACATAGTGCTTACCGCTGGCTACGCTGGCACTCGTAGCACACACATTTTGTTTTATGGTTTGAACCTGAATATCAACTCGCCAGCGGCCTGCGGCACGGTCCCAGGTTATACATTGGGCTGCGGCCCTGGAGGCAGCTTCTTCTTTGCGCCCTATCCGGTCACACCCCCGGGGGATCAGTCCTTCAACCAATTCACCAACGTCCAGAACATTACGGACGGTGGACGAGCGCAGTACGACTCGCTTCAAATCAAGGCGGAGACTAAGAGTGCCCGTCACGGACTTTATGCGCTCCTTAGCTATACATGGTCGCGCACTTTTGACAGCGGCATGCCCGATGGTGACGGAACTTTCCCCGGAGCGATCTACTGGCCATTGCCTGGCACCAAGAGACTCGATTGGGGCCTGTCGCAACTTAACTTGAACAATCAGTTCAGCGCCAGCGTTCTCTATGAACTTCCGTTTGGGAAAGGCAAGCGCTACGGCGGAGATTGGGGCGCTGTCCCCAATGCCATCCTCGGAGGCTGGCAGGTCAACGTGATCGAAAGAGCCACCTCAGGGTTTCCATTGTTTGTCGTTGACAGCAACAACGGCGCCTTCGCCGGTTCCGACGTGAACTTCCAATGGAACGGTAGCAGTCTGAACCGTCCAAACGAAGTCGGTGACCCCAACCGCGGAGGGACTGTAGCGGCGAACCCAACCTGCGCCGCCCCCGCACAGGTTCACACGCTCCAAAACTGGTTTAATCCGTGTGCGTTTGTTTCTGCACCTTCAGGTGAACTCGGAACAGCGTCCCGCGCGCCGTTGTACGGTCCTCGTTTTGTGAACACGGATTTTTCGGCCTTCAAGAATTTCCGTATTGGCGAACGTACAAAGTTGCAGTTCCGCGCTGAGTTCTTCAATCTTTTCAATCACGCGCAGTTCTACCTCGGCGGTGGGGCGACCGGTATGCAAGATATCAGCAGCACGTCAAGCTTCGGGGTTGTGAACGGGACAGTGAATAACCCGCGTGTGGTACAGCTGGCTTTGAGGCTAGACTTCTAACGCCTGAAACGTGAAGTGAGTTTAGAAAGTGTGACACGAGAGGCCTTCACTTCCTTGCATTCCGGAGGGAGCGCCGGTCTCTCGTTTCATTTGGTTTCATATGCTCGTAAGCATGACAATGTGGAAAGTTCGCGTCGCTCTATCGTTCATCTCAATTTTGCAAGTCATGAAGCCGCACAAGTTATTGGCCGACGAATGGAAGCCGCGTCACGATCTCGTCTCGCACACCGGCGTCATGAATCTCACTGAGCCGCCGCCGCCGAGTGAAGTGTTTTTTTCGGGGCCGGGCTCTGCTGCTGAACAGTCGGGGTGGCTTGAGGGTTTGAAGGCTTGGCGGCGGGATCGTCGAACACTCTTGCGTTACGATGGCGCGCAATACGAGCGGTCTGACCTTCAGTGGACGCAACGCATCTTCTCGCAAGTGCAGTTACTGATCTGGGACCGCAGCCTCTACGATCCGGACACGAGCGAATACACCGTTGACCGTTTTTTGTCTGAAACCGAAAGTCGTATTGGCCCGATCGACGCCGTTTTGATCTGGCATGTTTATCCGAATCTGGGGGTCGATGACCGTAATCAGTTCGACATGCTGCGCGACCTGCCGGGAGGCATTCCGGGAGTGCGCGGGATGGTGGAGCAGTTCCACCGGCGCGGCGTCAAAGTTTTCTTCCCCTTGCTTGTCTGGGACACCGGCACACGCGCGGAGGGCGCGCCTTTTGCGACCGTAATGGCGCAGCTACTTAAGGATGTCGGCGCCGACGGCATCAACTTCGACACGCTTGAAAGCGTGCCGCCGGGATTTCGCGAGGCTTCGGATGCTGTCGGACATCCGCTGGCGCTGGAGCCGCAATTTCAGCCGCGCGACGCTTCTCTTGCCTGGACCAACCTGAGTTGGAATGACTGGGTGACTTGGGAGGGGAAGCCGTATCCGTTTATTCCGATGGTTAACAAGAACAAATGGATGGAGCCACGCCACACTGCAAATATCACCGATCGGTTCACCCGCGATAAGACGGACAGCCTGCAGCATGCATTCTTCAATGGCGAAGGGTATGCTTCACTCGAAAATCTGTGGGGCTTCTGGTACGAGAATAATCCGCGCGATGCAGAGGCTTTGCTTCGCTTTACGCGTATCGAGCGCGGCTTGGCGGATTATTTGGTCAGCCCTGATTGGGAGCCCCACACACCGATGTTGCAGAGCGGAGTTTTCGCCAGCCGCTTTCCGACGGCGAAGGGGACGGTTTGGACCATCGTGAATCGAAACGAATACGATCTTGACGGCGCGCAGATGGAAATATCTGGCGATCCGGGGACGCGCTATTTCGACCTCTGGCATGGCGTCGAGTTGAAGCCAGAACCGGTGCGGGGCGGTGGTTCTAAGGCATCTCTAAGTTTTGCCCTCGAGGGGCTTGGCTATGGGGCTGTGCTCGCGCTCAAAGAATCGCCGGACCAAAATGTGCAGAAGCTGATTACCTTTATGGCAGACCGCTCGAAGCGTCCGCTCTCTAGCTTTTCGCGTGAGTGGAAAGCGGTGCCGCAGACTCTGCTTGAAATCCCCGCAACCGCAAAAGTTAGCGCGGCGCCGGAGGGAATGGTGCGCGTTCCTGAGGGGGAATATTCGTTTCAGGTGAGTGGGATTGAAATTGAAGGTGGAAACGATCCCGGGGCCGATGTGCAATATCCGTGGGAGGCGAGCCCACGTCGTTTTCACCGTCACCAAATGCACCTGCGCTCGTTCTTTATCGACAGGACGCCAGTGACCAACGCTGAGTTCAAGAAATTTCTGGACGCAAGCCACTACCGCCCAAAAGATGATCACAACTTTTTGCGAGCGTGGCAGAGTGGCGGCGTCCCACAAGGGTGGGAGAACAAGGCCGTGACGTGGGTATCGATCGAAGATGCTCGAGCCTACGCTTCGTGGGTCCACAAGCGGCTGCCGCATGAATGGGAATGGCAGTACGCGGCGCAATCCGGCGATGGGCGGGCGTTTCCGTGGGGAACTGCATGGAATTCGAAAAATGTGCCGGCTGCTGATTCCGGATTTGCAATGGGGCCACTGGCAAATGTGTCCGCCTACTCTGAGGGCGCGAGTCCATACGGCGTTCTGGATTTAGTTGGCAACATCTCGCAATGGACCGACGAATACCGCGATCCGCATACGCGTGCGGCCATCATTCGCGGCGGGGCAGGGTACCAGCCTTCAGGATCGATCTGGTATTTTCCGCAGACGTTCCGGCTTGATGAACACCAGAAATATTTGCTGATGTCGCCTGGACACGACCGTGCCGGAACGATCGGATTTCGCTGCGTGGTGGACGCGCAGTAAAAATGCGGACTTGATTTAAAAGTTAACTTTTTGGAGGTTAACTTCAATGATCGGATTTCAACTCTGGAGCGCTTCGTTTGAGTGAAATCACAAACTGTTGCAAATTTCTCTGTTGCCGTGCCGCCTCGGCTTCGCTTTCCTTGGTTAATTGCCTGTGAAGTTCAAGCTCACGATTTGCTTCTATCTTCAACCCCATCCGCGAATAAGCCTGCGCCAGGCGGTAATGTGCTTCTGAAGCCGTGTCGGCGTCCGCGGATGAAATCGCGACTACCTTTTTGTATTCTGAAACAGCCTGCTGTAGATCGCCTCGCGCGGAGAAAATAATTCCGAGTTGTAGATGCGCTGGAGCCAGATTCAGGTCGAGCCTTGTTGCTTGCTTCAGAAGATTTTCGATGGCGTTTTGTTTGTCATCGTTCGCCGCGTCCGGTTGAACATTCTGCTGTTGTGAGTTGCCTAATTCTCGGCTAAGCGCGATCGCATGGTAGTAGACAGCGAGCGCGTTTTCCGGTCGGAGCTTCGCGAATCGTGCCAGCATTTCAGAGGCGCCCGGCAGGGCTGACATCTGTAATTCTTGCAGCCTCCCCAAGAATAAATACGGCTCGGGATTGGCAACATCAATATCGCAAGCGCTCACCAGACTTCGAGAGGCGCGATCGTAGAAGCCTCGTGAATACCAGGCAATGCCGAGCGCTATCAACATACGATCGGATTTTGGAAACAAATGATTGCCCTTAGCGAATACCTCGGTCGCAGGTTCGAGAGCGAGGTGCGAGAGTAATTCCGTTCCCCAATCAAATAGATTCGCTTCGCTTGCGTCGATCTCCGCCGCCCTCTGATACTCGCGGACTGCTTCCAGAGAATTGTTCGACTTCTCGTTTACTCTGCCCAAAAGGTGGTGAGACTCCGCAACGTTCGGGCGCAGGCGGACGGCATTCAATAAGAACGGCTGCGCAGTCTTGGCCAGTCCTCGTTCAAGAAGCAGAGAGCCAAGCTGCAGGTTGGCTTCAAAATCGTCAGGGTCATGGGATAGCCGAGATCGCAGGGAAGCCTCATTGGACTCCGTCCCTGTCAATACCTTTGGTGAAGACTTGTCACCGAGCGAAACGGTTTTTCGTGCCAGCGTTTCTGTGGCACGAGTGGTCACATCTGATCCATGGCCGCCAGCATCGGCTTGTGTTACCCCCGCAACGGTGAACTGTGGCTCATCGTAAAGCTCGGGTACTTGCGAAAGTGGTGGCGCACTCAGAGTCGATTGAGGCGAAGGCTGTCTGGGCGAGGTCGAAATCAACACGGTTAAATCAATCGCAGTCGTCTCGTTCGCCGTTACACTCAGTTCGGCTGACTCGACGTCAGGGTATCCTGCCTTGGCCGCACGAAGTTTATATACACCTGAAGGAACATCGGCAAATCGGTACGAGCCTTGCGCGTCGGTGCGTGTTGATTGGGGTTGAGCTCTAGGTAGATTGGTCTGTTGAGAGCGCCGAAGAAAAACGTCGACGCCGGTTAGAGGCTGATTCCGCGAATCGCGGACGGACCCTACAATTGACCCTTGCGACATACGCGTGGATTGCGGTTCTTGTGCAATTGCTTCTCCAGCAGACAATACGATACCGATGGTCACAAAAGCTGTTAGCAAAATTCTCACGCACAGACTACTCAGAGAGCAGGTAGCGAACGCGGTGAGCGCTTCCAGACGATGGTTCTCATCTATCACGCGCCAATTCTATCCGTGGCTTCGTCTGGCCGCAATTCTCACTGCCCGCAAAATCTCGCTGGATCGGGGTGGCGGAAGCGGGCGATAGGTTTTAAAATTGCTCCCCACCGCCGACTCACTTTAGAAAATGAGCGAGGCTAGAACATTGGAAGATCGATCACGAATTTCACGGCGTCAGTTTGTAGCGTCATCGTTCGCGGCGGCCACGCTTGCCGGGATAGCGAGCAGATCACATGCGGCGGAATCCCGGCACGCTACATCAGTAAATCCTCAAACGTCCGAGGAATCTCCGCACCACGCAATTTCTATGGCTTCCCCGTCGCGGGTCATCATCGACACCGACCCAGGAGTTGACGATGCCTTCGCGCTGCTGCTGGCGATGCGATCGCCTGAGTTGAAGATTGAGGCCATCACCCCAGTCGCTGGAAACGTGCCGCTGGAGTTCACTCTGCCGAACGCGCTGCGCATGGTCGAAATCGCAGGGCGCACTGACATTCCGGTTGCCCCCGGAGCCAGTGCACCGTTGATGCGACGTTTGGTCACTGCAACTTATGTGCATGGCGAAAATGGACTGGGCGGAGCGGTGTTTCCTGAGCCACGTACAAAGCCGGTCGCCATTCCTGCGTCGGAGATGATTCGCGAGATCATCCGAAAATACCCCAATGAGGTCACGCTCATCACGCTGGGCCCCTTAACCAACGTGGCTCTTGCCCTGAACTCAGATCCGGAGACCGCGAGCCTGGTACGAGGTCTCGTGATGATGGGAGGTTCCCTCTCGGGAGGGAATATCACGCCTGCAGCCGAGTTTAATATCTACGTGGATCCGGAAGCGGCGCGGATTGTGTTTCAATCGGGAATTCCGATCACCATGGTTGGTCTCGACGTTACGCGCAAAACATCGCTTACCGACGAGCACGTTCGCATTCTTGCATCTGCGAAAAACCCAGTAAGCCAGGCTGCGGCTACCATCGGACGAAACGCGGTGAACCGCACACGCGAACGCGGATATGTGAGTGGGCCGAACATGCATGATTCTCTCGCAATGGCTGCATTTCTAGATCCATCGATAGTGAAATTTCAGGAGTACTATGTCGACGTTGAGACGACCGGCGAATTGACAGCAGGAGAAACCTTAGGCTATAGCCCGGTAGCGGGAGACCTGCGGCGTCGTCCGGACAGAGAAAAAGAGCCGGCTGCCATGAATATGCCGATCCGCGGGTCCGCCCCCACTCTGGCGAGTATGAAGAATTCTCCGGTAGTGCGAGATAAATTTGTACCCAACACGAAAGTCGCGGTGGATGTCGACTCCGCAAAATTCTTTGAGCTGCTGATCGGGCGATTGTCTGGCCGTTAAAGTGTTTGAAGCGAAATTGAATCGAGGTTTAAGCGTGAAGAGGGAAGGTTCAGTGCGTTGTGTTACAGCCCTGATTGCGTTCATGATGATTTCTTTTCTAGCCGGCGCTCAAGAAAAGCGCAAAGTCATCATTGATCAAGATGCCGCCGGTCCAGCTGGCACCGACCAGCAGTCGATGATGCTGCTCATCCAGTCTCCGCAAACCGACGTCTTAGGGATTACGGTCCTGACTGGAGACGCGTGGCTTACGGAAGAGGTAGCCCACACGCTGCGCATGCTGGAAATTATTGGTCGCACCGATATTCCGGTGATGCGCGGCGCGGAGTATCCCTTGGTACGAACGAAAGAAGAGACCGAGGCGATGGAGCAGCAATATGGCGCGTTTACCTGGCTGGGTGCTTGGACGCCGAAGTATTATCATGCGGCGCGTGACCTAGGTAAGATGCCGGAGGGCAAGCCGACCACGAAAGCATCGGACGAAGACGCGGTGCATTTTTTGTTGCGAATGGTCCACAAGTATCCGCACGAGATCACCATCTATGCGGCTGGCCCGATGACCAACGTCGCTCTTGCGATCAGTATCGATCCCGAATTTCCCGTTCTGGCCAAAGAACTTGTCTTCATGGGAGGGAGCCTCAGCCCGGAGACGCTCGATCCGGAGTTTGTGAACACTCCGCGTCGCGAATTCAATCTATGGTTTGACCCTGAGGCCGCTCACATTGTGTTACGCGCACCCTGGAAAAAGATGGTCTGCACTCCGGTGGATATTTCTGTGAAAACGAGACTGACAACCGAGTTAATCGATAGAGTGAAGGCAGGGACGTCTCCGGGAGCCCAATACATCGGCAAGTACACGGAACTCCACGGCTCATTTAATTATTTATGGGACGAACTCACCGCGGCGGCTTGGCTCGATCCCTCGTTGATTACTAAAACAGAAAAGCGATACATGGACGTCACGATCGATCACGGCCCTGGGTACGGCGACACGCTGACCTGGTTTAACCAGGACAAACCGAAGCGCGAAATGCCATCAGTTGATATCCAAGTGGATTTAGATACCGAGAGGTTCTATAAAGTATTCGTTGACTTGCTTAAAGCTCCGACCCCTAAGGCGCAGAATGCGTCAGCCAACTAGGGCAGGGTGCCGTAGAACTAAAAATGGTCAGTGCTGGAGTTGCTCCAGCATTTGCTTGGCTTGCGGGTGCTCAGGATGCTGCTTGAGAAGATCCGACAGTACGACTCGAGCATCGTCCGTATGACCTTCGATGGCGTGTACGCGCGCTAGATTCAAATAAGCCTGGTCGAACGCGGGTGCGATGCGAATACACTCCTCAAAACTGGCAACTGCTTGATCACGCCGCTGCGTGCGCAGATAAAGAATGCCCAGATTGTTTAGCGCCTCCGGGTATGCCGGGCGCAGTTTTAGAGCCAGTTGCAGCAAATCGAATGCGCGCTGGGTGTCGTCATTCTGCGCGAACACCATCCCGAGGCCGTAGTTTGCCTCCGGATCATTCGGATTCACGGTGAGCGCTCGCTCGTAGACTTTGCGAGCATCGTCCCACTGCTTGAGTTGCCGGTAGGCGCTGCCGAGATTCACGAGCGCGATGGCGTGGTCAGGGCTAAGCTTTAGAGCTTGCTGAAAACTATCGACCGCCTCTTTCTTTCGCCCATCGCGAGCGGCAAGTAATCCAAGATTGTTCCACGAATTTGCCATCGTGTCGGGATAGGCGGCGTGAAGCTTCAGCGCGTGCTCGAAGCTATCGCGAGCCTCGGCACTCTTTTGCTGATCGAGATACACGCTTCCGAGCCCATACATGGCCTCGGCGCTTCCAGGATCATCGCGCAGTGCGATTCGAAATGACGCGGCGGCCTGATCCATATAACCGCGTTGAAAATACACCGAACCGTAAGAGAGATAGTTGCGACCATAATCGACGGCATCGGTTACGCCGGCAAAGGGAAGGGCTTTCGCGACTCTTTGTGGGATTGTCTGAGGCATTTCGCGAACGTCTTTTTCAACGTGGTCGACCTTCAGCGGCCATTGGTAAAGCTTAACGATCTCGCCGCGAGCATCAATTAGAAAAGATGTGGGAAGCGAAAGATCGCGGTGCCGGTCAAATACGAGGCGAAAGAGAATGTTGTAAATTGCCGCGACGTCTTCGGATCCGCGCAGGATGGGAAACAATAGCCGTTCGTTGCGCAGCACGTCGGAGAATTTGCTATGGCTGGCCGGGTCGTCGACACTTATCGACAGGATTCGTAAACCGATGGCGAGCCACGATCTGTGGCGCTGGTTGAGTGCTCGCAAATCTGCCACCGACTGCTCTGTTGCTGAGGTCCAGAAGTGTAGAAGCACTGGGCCGCCGCGAAGTGAGGCGAGCGAGATAGTTGCGCCATCCACACTTGGGAGGGAAAAATCGGGAGCATCGATTGGAGCAAGCAGCCATGTTTCGGACGTGTCAGGAAGCAACTCCGCCACCTGCGTCGCATTTGCTCGAGGTCGGGGCTCGTCATCGGGTCGATATTGACGAGTCGGTCTAAAGGGCTCAACGCGTTTTTGATCCGAACCTTCTTCGATTGAAATTCTGTGATTAACGGGGACATCCAAGACTTCTTGGATCAGGCCGCTTGGCCATTTAATAGAGATCCTGACGGAACTTTCGGAGTCTTTGCCCAACCCAAAAAAAACATCCTTGCTGTGTTGCGACAAGAAGCCTGATCCCGCTTGTAGCGAACGCACTTGGCGGCCGCTTTTTGTTTGCAGAGTGATTACAGCGCCGATGGCATCCCGATTACTTTTCGTTCCTCGTAGACGGAGAACGATTGAGGGCGACAGTTCCTTCATCACGTTTTTCAACATTCGCAACTGAGGAGCATTTCGATTCTTGACGAAAGCTTCCTGTCTTCCATCGTGATCGAAATCGCAGAGAGCGAAGGAACGGCCATCTTCCAAAAAATCCAGACCAATGGCACCGGAGATTTCTGAAAACTTACCGTGGCCGTGGTTGAGATAAAAAATATTGCGCTCATAACCGCTCCACGTCCCATCGGCGCGGATCAGTTCGTTAATCGCGGCCCAACCCTGTTCGTATTGAGACGATGGTCTGGCCTGATCGGGTGACTGACCCACTACCTGCCGCCAGAAAAAACTGTTCAAGTCACCGCGCGACGGACCGCTCACCATGCCGTTGACGATGTATAGACCCTGGAGGCCGTCGTGGTTCAAATCCCAAGCGTCGCTGGACCAGGCCCAGCGGCCTATTCCCACACCTGAGCCCATCGTCTGATCCGTGAACCCGGCTGCCCCGGCTGACGACTCGTTGTGAAACAACGAATTGCCCATGGCATGTTTTTGGTAGAGTGCCTTGATAGTGCTAGCCGAGTCCGGTTTGAATTGCGTTTGCCTGGAGACACGCGCACCGGCAGCAGTCCACATGTCTGCAACATAAAGGTCTTCGCGCCCGTCGTTGTCGTAGTCAAAGCAGCAGACGCTCATGCCGGCGCCGACATCTTCAACGCCAGATTGTGCGGCTTCGTCTGTGAAAGTCCCGTCGCCGTTATTGCGATATAGGTTTTTGCGCCCGAAATCGTTGACGACATACAGGTCTGGCCAACCATCCTGATTGAAATCATTCCACCCGCAACAGAAGCTGTAACGCGTATTGTTCTGGGCGAGCCCGGTCTCAGCAATCACATCGCTGAACGTCCCGTCGCGATTGTTCCGCATCATGAAGTTGGGAGGGCCGTTTTCCGCTGCGTAATAGGGTGACGGATACTTGTACTGGTCGGTGCCCTGGTAATAGACGTACAAACAAAAATAGACATCGACCCAGCCGTCCCGGTCATAGTCCGCCGCGGCCGCGCCGGTAAACGTGCCTTGGGGCGGAGTTGAAAACTTGAAGGCACCCGTCTTTTGTTCGAATGTCCCGTCTCCTTGGTTCAGGAAGAGCATCGGCCCGTTCGCCCGCACCACGATCAAATCCTGCCGGCCATCATTGTCGACATCGACGAAGAGTGCGCACGCGGTGTTCTCCAAGACTCCAACGCCAGATCGTTCTGTGACGTCGTCGAATGTGCGGTCGCCGCGGTTTTTGTAGAGACGGTTCGGGAGGCCCCCTGGCTGGCACACGTAGAGATCATCGAAGCCGTCTCCATCGAAGTCGCCGACTGAAACGCCGTTGTGGCCGTAAATATCGATTCCACTCGCGCCGTCGAGGACCGTTCGCCAGTAATCACTGCCGTGCATCAGTTGAGTTGCGTAGGACTTGTTGTGGCCTAACGCCGCCGCCGATATATCAACGAAGCAGGGATCTGAAGATTGGCTTTGCGTTTCTTCTGATGCTGACCATCGAATCGCTAGGGATTCGCCGCTCGGCAATCTCTCCCAAACGATCTGCCAATTTCCAACGCGCTGCTCTCGCCAGAAGCCCGTACCCGCGCCGACCAGTTCATATCGAATTGAGGTGTGCAGCAGAACAGAATTCGAAGACGAATCGTTCTCGGTATCGATCGCCGTTAGCTGAAACTCAGGTGTGATTGCCTGCGAAATGGTTTGAAGGGAAGCCGCTAGATCGCGCATGAAAATATCGCGACCGATCGACTTGCTTTGATCGAACGTATGTTGCCGAACTTCGATCGCAGGGCCGGGGCGAATTGTGCGGGATTTTGCGGCCCTTAACGAGAACCCCTTGAAATCAGGGGCTAGTACTTTAGCCACGGCTTCTAAGTTTAGGGGAGAAGCGAGGAAGCCAGTCGTCCATGTCGAGAGGATTGCTGCGATTTCATCCGCATACTTCTCAGAAACAAATTCGTCCAGGCCGCTTTGACTTTTCAGGAGCAATGCATCGAGTGGCCGCGTCCGCCGATAGCTTGGATGTAGGTGATAGGGGCTGCCTGAAATCGAATTTGAAAACGGGTCGGGTGCAAAAAAAGCGGGCCAGCCGAAGTGTCTCACCAAGGAGGGAATGAACGTCGCTGTCGCACTGTGGCCGCAGCCCACTAGAAATCGCCTCCGGTGCAGGTCAACTAGATCAAGTGTGGGCGATTCCTGCACCTTGCGTGACTTCAGAACGATGTCTCCCGAGTTGCGAAGGGTGTAAGTCGATCGATTGCCTCATTACCAAACAACGGTAGCGCCCGCGTCCCGTCGAGACCGCGGCGCTCCGTCCCCGCGGCCTGTGGCCTTTAAGTAACCACGAACTAGAAGCCTTGCCGCACAAGCTCTTCAATCGTGAGAGAAGATTGTGTCAGTTCACGCCGCATCATTTTTTCAACATACTTCGCGATGAGATCAGCTTCCAGGTTGACCGGATCGCCAGCCTGGAGAGAATTTAAATTCGTGTGCTCGACGGTGTGAGGGATGATGGCAACGGTGCAACGATTTCCTTCGAGCTTGGCGATAGTCAGACTTATCCCTTCGATGGTTATCGAGCCTTTGAATACCGAGTACTTTTCGAGGTCGGCGGGTAATTCTAGGCGGAGCCACCAATTGTCGGAATCTGCAATCCTCTCCAGAGCCAAGATTGTGCCGACACCGTCCACGTGACCCTGGACGATGTGCCCGCCGAAGCGGCCGTTTGCTTTCATCGGCAGTTCAAGATTCACCAGAGAATCTTCGCGCATGCGAGAGAGGGAAGTGCGGGTCCAAGTTTCCGGAGCCAAGTCGGCGGAGAAGGTCGACCGCGTGACGTTGAGCGCCGTCAGGCAAACGCCGCTGACGGCGATGCTGTCCCCTGTCTTTAGCTCTTGAACTGAACTCTCAGCCTTGATGGTGATGTGGCGATTCTCACCACGCTGCTGAATTGTCGACACTGCCCCGACTTCTTCAATTATTCCGGTGAACATCTGCCTCCCATCAAAAGTGCCACGTGCAACGATCGCGGAGGGCGGGACGCCCTCCGGACAGCCGGCGAGACGCCGGCGCTACACCGCTAGATTTCATCGCCGTAAGGGTCGCGAAGGTAGCCCTCGATAGCGAAGTCGCCTCCGAAGCGGTGAGTTGTTGTGTCCATGAGCCGTTGCGCAGAAAGACTACTCATGTTTTCGCCTCCTGCCATGAACGGGACCGCGTCCGCCCCGAGAATGGTTGGGGAGTAAAAGAAAAACAATTTATCCACCTCGCCTGAGTTGAGAGTTTGCCGATTTACAGTTGAGCCACCCTCAACCAGTAAGCTTGTGATTTTCATCTCGCCCAAGGCGCGTATTACGGCAGAGAAGTCGGGTTTCCCATCGCTGTCAGAAGAAATCTCGCAAACGCGCACACTTTTGGATTCTAATGCCGTTTTCAGCTTCGGATCGGGCGCCGAAGAAAACACTACAACATCATTCGCGGCGCCTTCGATAATTTTCGATCGCAAGGATATTCTGAGTGAGGAATCCAGAATGACCCGCAGTAGCTTGCGTCGCCTGGGAAGACTGGAGCGATCGGTAAGAAGCGGATCGTCCGCTAACACAGTTCCCACTCCAACGAGGATGGCATCGGCTTGATGGCGCATTTGCTGCACGTGGGCGCGCGACGCTTCGCCGGTTATCCATGTTGGTTGGTTGACCGAAGCAGGCGCTTTCTTCGAGGGGGCGATTCGTCCATCCAGGCTCATCGCCGATTTCAGGGTGACGAATGGCTTTCCGGTTCGAATGAATTTTGCGAAGCTTTCGTTCAGCTTTTTGGCTTCGGCCTCGAACAAGCCGATCTCGACCGCGATGCCTGCCGCTCGTAACCTCGCAAATCCCCGGCCTGCGACTTCAGGATTTGGATCTTGCATTGAGCAGACAACTCGTCGAATGCCTGCTGCAACCACGGCGTCGGCGCACGGCCCGGTTCGGCCATGGTGGGAGCACGGTTCGAGATTTACGTAGAGGGTGCCCCCGCGTGCCAACTCTCCAGCGGCTGCGAGGGCGATCACTTCGGCGTGCGACTTGTCATCGTAGCGATGGCTCCCCGAGCCAAGCTCGCGGCCGGCCGCATCGACTACCATCGCTCCAACGGCGGGGTTCGGCGAGACCAAGCCCATGCCTGAGCGGGCGAGGTCAAGCGTCTTGCGCATGTACTGTTCGTCAATTTGCATTGCGTCGGAAGAGGTCTGAGCGGCAAACACGTCAGAACGAATCAACGAGCGTCTAATTAAACAACGATTCCACGAAGTCATGCGCGTCGAAGGGCAATAAATCGCCAACTTTTTCTCCGACTCCTACAAACCGTACCGGAAGCCCGAGTTCACGCGTAATTGCCACGACGACCCCGCCTTTTGCTGTTCCATCGAGCTTCGTTAGAACGATACCGGTAACACCCGCTGACTGGGTGAATTGCCGCGCTTGTTGGAGTCCGTTCTGCCCGGTGGTGGCATCCATGACGAGCAACGTCTCGTGCGGAGCGCCCGGAACAATGCGCTGTGCGGTGCGTTTCATCTTCTCTAATTCGAGCATCAAGTTTTGCTTCGTGTGCAGTCGACCGGCTGTGTCTACGATGACGTAATCGGTATGGCGTGCGGTGGCCGACTGCAAGGCGTCAAATAAGACGGCCGAGGGATCGCCCCCAGGCTTGGTCTTGACGACTTCTGTGCCGGTGCGCTGGCCCCAGATCTCCAGCTGCTCAATTGCCGCTGCTCGAAAGGTATCTGCTGCACAAAGCAATACGGTTTTGCCTTGTGAGCGAAATGTTTGAGCCAGCTTTCCAATCGAAGTAGTCTTGCCGGCGCCATTGACGCCAACCACCATGATCACTTCGGGAGTACCGTTAACTTTGGTCACCGGCCGGGACGTGGTCGTGTTTAGAATGGCGAGCAATTCCGTCTTCAGCAGCTTCTTCAGTTCGGTGACGTCTCGAATCTGCTTGCGGTCGGCTTTGTCTCTAAGTTTTTGCAGAACTTCTTGCGTGGTCGCCGTGCCGAGATCGGCACTGATCAAGATCGCCTCGAGGTCGTCGAGGGTGGATCGATCTATCTCTTTTCCGATGGATACAACATCTTCAATGCGCTCGGCTAAGTTCTCGCGCGTGCGCGAGACTGCCTCCTTCATTCGCTCAACAAAACTAGGCTTCTTTTCTTCGTCCAGACTGCCAAAAAGAGTTTGAATCATGAGGGTCTGCCTAGATTATATAGGCGGTGAGGGTGTCCGGTTACAGACAGGGAAGGGCTAGCTGCGGACCGTTTCCAACGGTAAAGGACTGTCACCCGGAGTCGGAAGCGGCGAAGTCGAGGAACTCACCATCGGATTCGAAGTCAACGTCTTTTCGATAATGATTTCGCCGCGCTTAAAAACGGACATTAGCGCAGCGACGGCCGTAGGATCCAGACGTTGCCCCGAGAGATTTTGAATGATTTTGAGGGCTTCGATTGGATCGTGAGCTTTTTGGTAAGGTCGATTCGTCGTGAGCGCGTCGAATGTATCTCCTACTGCAATCACACGCGCCAGCAGCGGGATTTCGTCGCCTTTCAGGCCATAGGGATATCCCCGGCCGTTCAAGGCTTCATGGTGCAACTCGATTCCCGGCAGCATGGCGCTCAGTTGCGGGACGGGGCGCAAGATGTTCGCGCCTTTCGTTGTATGCGTTTTCATAATCTCGAATTCTTCCGGCGTTAACGCTCCCGGTTTCTTGAGAATACGATCTTCAATCCCGATCTTGCCGACATCGTGGAGCTGCGCTGAAATGCGAACAATTTCAAGGAAATCCGCGTCCACGCCCATCTCTCGTGCCACCATCAACGAATATTTTGTGACGCGGTCAGAATGGCCGCGCGTGTACGGGTCTTTTTCGTCGACTGCTCCGGCGAGCATTTGAATCGACCCCATAAACAGCGATTTGTTCGCTTCGGCGGCGTGTTTGAGATCTTCGACGAAGTGTTCGAGATCTTCGGACATGGTGTTAAAGGTGGAAGCCAGTTCGCCGATTTCTGTGCGAGTCTTGAGGTGGACGCGGTGCGAGAAATCTCCACGTGCAATCGCACGACTGGATTGAGCCAAAGTCTGTAGAGGGCTTGTAATTCGGCGTGCGGAAAAAATGCTTACTAGAACACTAAGAAAGACGGCCAGCCATGCGAGCAGGCGCCCAGTGCGCTGCATATCATAGATGCCCCGATAGGCGTCCTCGCGCGGCTTTTGAACCACTACCGCCCAGTCGAGGGAAGTGACGGGCACGTAAGTTCCCAGCATCTCGACGGCAGCTTTTCCATCGCTGACGTTGAATTCTCGTGTCGCGGCCAGCTGTGCCTTTGCCCCTTCACCGACGAAGCTGCGAACGATTTCAAAGTGAGTCATGTCCTGTCCGGTCGCATACTGCGATGTTGCCGCAGCCACTAGCCTGCCCTGGGCGTCTACGACATAAGGCATCAGCCCGGTCAAGCTAACCTGCTGCAAGCGGCGGATCAGAAATTCCATATCCACAACAGAACCGATCATTCCAAGAAAATGCCCGCCATACATGACGGGAGAACTGACGAGCATTACGGTTCGAGCGGTCTTGCCACTGCCCACCATGAGCGGTTGTCCGCTATAGACACGGCCCTCTCGCGATGCCTCAAACGCTCGTTCCAATTCGCGCTGCAGGAAAGCGTCTGGCGCGATGCGTCCCGCAGAAACACCCTTTGCATCCGCGTTAAGAAGCGTGGCGTACGCGATGTCATTCGATGACGAAACGAAGTTTTCGATCATGGCGCGAAGCTCCGGCGTGGGTAGCTTCTGCGCGTTCATATCGTTGCTGCCGGGTGTCGCCAGCATCATGACCTGCACCGATGATGAAAGGTTCGACAACATCATGTGCAAGGCTTCCTGATGCTGCGAGATGTCATCGGCCAGCGACCGCGTAACCGTGTTCTGCAACAGCATTTCGTTGGTTTTGAGACGGTCCCGGTTCATGTTTTCGATCTGCACCGAGTAAAAGTACATAGGTAAAACACTGATTGCGAGCAGCACGCCGAGAATGACGTAGAGCAGAGGAATGCGCGCCGGGATCGGAAGTTTGAACGACAAAAAAGGCCCCTTAGGCACCAGCCCGGGGGCAACTGGTCCTTACTAGCTTCATTCTAGGGGCGTCGGGGGCAAAGTAATGAGGTGCTTAAAGTACAACTCACCATTACCTGCGTAACCTAAAGTTCTGCCGCAGGATCTTCTTTTAGGCAGCCAAATTAGAGGATTTCAGCCGAAATTTGATTAAAAAGTGACGCCTACTCTGATCTATAATCAGGGGAATTAGTTAGGGTGCTGCATGCCGTCTTTCCGGTTTCGTGCCATTCATTCCCGGTTTCTCATCGTAGGTTTCCTCCTCCCGTGCTTCGCCCTAGCCGGAAACTCTCCGTCGCCAAAAATCACTAAAACTACCCGTCAGGAGATCATTCACACTTTCAACGAGGACCTGGTGTACATCAGCACCAAGTTCCCCATGGGGAAGACTGGGCTTAGGCTAAAGAATGGCGTGGTCTCTCCGAACGGAGCAGAGCTTGATCACCTGATGGCTTTGTGGGGGCCTGCCGCCAAGCCCGGAGACCGTGCTCGCATTAGCGACGTCCTGATCAAAGACAATTACATTCGGTTCGAAATTAACGGGGGACCGATTAAGAAGCAGAAGTGGTATCAGCACATTCAGGTTTCGGGCGCCAATTCCTCAACTCCGATCGCGCCATCCGACTCAAGTGCCAATGCGCGCGGATCTTTCGTCGACCTGTATTTTGACAAGTACGTGCCTGAACTTACCGGTCCGGAACTCAAGGATTTGCTGCGCCCCGTTTTCGATTTCAATTCTAAGTCCGCGCTTGAGGCTTATCTCGAATCCGTTTCCGCTCCAGTGCGCGATGCGATCAAAAGCCATCATGTGCTGGTTGGGATGAACGGCGAGATGGTTATTTACTCCAAGGGTAGGCCGCCGAAACGCGTGCGCGAGCATGCTGACGATGCCGACTACGAAGAATGGATCTACGGAACGCCGCCGCAAGACGTTGATTTCGTCCGCTTCGTAGGTGATGAAGTTGTGCGCGTCGAAACCATGAAAGTCGACGGACAAAAAATCGTCCGCGTTGATAAAGAAGTGGATGCCGGATCGGCGACAGTAGCAAAAAAGGAACAAGCACGTCCGGCGAATGCTCCAACCTTGCGCAGACCGGGGGAAGAGATGCCGGAGAATGACCGTCAAAGCCCGAACAACACACCACCAATCGCATCGCCGCCCCCGCCAAGCGGTCCTGGGACACAGCCAAACTATTCCACGGCTCGACGGTTCAATTGACGCGAGCGACAATCGCCTGATTGGACGAGTGGGATCTGGTTGAGCGAGTCAGGCGCACCAACAGAGTCACATATCTTTAACATTCTTCCCGCCGCTCTCCTCGACCTTGCGCGCCCTACCTTCTAAACTAGAAGAGTGAAGATTGCTTTAGGGCAAATCAACCCCACGGTTGGGGATTTTTCTGGAAACGCTGCAAAGATTATTCGATTCTCTTTGGAGGCGCGAGGCGCTGGCGCTGAACTCATCCTCTTTCCCGAACTTTCGGTATCGGGCTACCCGCCGCGCGACCTTGTAGAAAACCCCTCTTTTGTTACGCGCTGCCGCTCTACCGTTGAAAGAATCGCTGCCGAGACACAAGGGATATCCGTCATTTGCGGAACTGTGACGCCGGCGCAATCCGAATCTGGTAAGAAGGTCATGAATTCCGCGTCTCTTCTTCGGGATGGCCGCATCGAGTTCACGCAATCGAAGATGCTGCTTCCGACCTACGATGTCTTCGACGAAATGCGCAACTTTGCGCCGGCACTGAGCCAGAAATTGTTGAGTTGTTGCGGCAAGCAAATGGCACTGACCATTTGTGAGGACGCCTGGAACGACAAGCGCTTTTGGAACCAGCGGATGTATGGCATCGATCCGGTTGAGGAACTGGTGCGAGCGGGTGCGAACTTTGTCTTGAATATTTCCGCGTCTCCGTTCTGGCTGGGTAAGCGCGAGCTTCGACACGACATGGTTGCCGCGATTGCGAAAAATCAAAAAGTGCCGGTCGCGTTGGTGAATCAGGTGGGCGGCAATGACAGCCTGGTTTTTGACGGATCGAGCCTGGTGATCGCGCCGGACGGAAAAGTGATCGCCCAGGGAAAATCGTTTGAAGAAGATCTGATCTATTTTGATTCGGAAAAGCTGACAGGCGATATTCATCCTCAAATCTGTGGAGAAGAAGCCAGCGCTTATCACGCGCTGGTGCTGGGCACTCGCGACTATGTGCACAAGTGCGGATTTGAGCGGGCAATCATCGGGCTGAGCGGAGGAATCGATTCAGCTTTGACCGCAGCCATCGCGGTCGAAGCACTTGGTGCCGAGAACATTATTGGGGTTGGAATGCCGGGTCCATACTCGTCACGAGGTTCGATTGACGATGCCCGGGAGCTCGCGAAAAATCTCAACATCCGTTTCGAATTGTTGCCTGTCAATGATATTTACTCGGCTGCGTGTCGCACTCTTGATCCGATATTCGCGGGCTTGCCTCCCGACGTTTCCGAAGAAAACATTCAATCGCGAGCCCGCGGATTGGTGCTGATGGGCATGTCGAACAAGCTAGGCGCGCTTGTGCTCTCAACCGGCAACAAGAGCGAACTGGCGGTCGGATACTGTACGTTATATGGCGACATGGTTGGCGGCCTTGCCATAATTTCCGACGTCCCGAAAACGCTGGTTTATCGGTTAAGCGAATATGTGAATTCGCGGGGCAACATCATTCCTAAAAGCACAATTGAAAAACCGCCATCGGCTGAATTGCGCGCGGATCAGAAAGATTCTGACTCGCTGCCGCCTTACGATGTTCTGGACGCGATTCTCGAAGATTACGTTGAAGAGTCGTCATCGGCAGACCAGATTGCCCGAGTCAACAATTTCGATCCCGAACTGGTCCGAAAAGTGATCAGGATGGTCGAACGCAGCGAATATAAGCGCCAGCAAGCTGCTCCCGGTATCAAGATCTCGGCGAAGGCATTCGGCTCTGGGCGCAGGTTTCCGATCGCTGCGAAGTCGCAGCTTTAAATGCTTTTGAAACTACCATTGCTTCTTCTGAATGACACCATTGCTGATTTTTGAAAGAATCGAACTCCACTCTATGAATCTTAAAATTCTCTTTGCCGCCGCCCTGCTGACCGGGGCCGCATTCGCTCAATCTACCGGCCCTGCAACGGGCAGCGGTTCGACAACTCCTCAGTCGCAAGCTCCCGTAACAACGTCAACCTCAAGCGCAAGTTCATCGCTGCCGACGGAAGATACCGTCAATTCATTTTTGTTTCAGATGCTCGGGTACGACGCTGGAACTTCGTGGAAGGTGAACGACATTCGTCCTTCCGAGGTGCCGGGATTAACTGAAGTCAGTTTTATCATTACGAATTCTCAAGGCTCGAACCAGAATAAACTTCTGGTGAGTGCCGATGGCAAGCATGCGATCACGGGAGACATTCTTCCATTTGGCGCTAAGCCATTTGACGATGCTCGAGTCATATTAGATAAGGGAGTCAACGGCCCTTCTCGTGGCCCGGCGAAGGCGAGCGTTACGATTGTCGAGTTCAGCGATATGCAGTGTCCGCACTGCCAGAAGGCTGCGCCTATCATTGATCAACTCATCGCGCAGGAGCCGGATGTTCATTTTGTATTCCAGAATTTTCCTCTCCCTTCGCACAACTGGGCGGAGAAGGCCGCGCTCTACGTAGATTGCGCGGGTCACGGTTCCAGTGGCGGGCCGGCAAACGAAGTGGTGTGGAAGTTTATCCAGAAGACATTTGACGATCAAGCCAACATCACAGAATCGAATATTGACGACAAAATGAAGTCGATTGCGACCGCGTCGGGAGCGAACGCAGACGAGCTTGCGGCCTGCGCGACTAAGCCGGAAACGAAGGCCAGAGTGGATGCATCTTTAGCCTTGGGCAAGTCGGTCGGAGTGAATGGAACTCCTGCGCTGTTTATCAACGGCCAGAGTGTAGGGGGAGGCGCTCCGCTTGAGCTGTTGAAGAAGATTGTGGAGTTCAAGCTTACTCAGGAGAAGGGCAAAAAATAGACCTGGAGTTGATCCGCGAGGCAGTTGCAGAGCTGCCTCAGTGCCGCCAGATGGCGACGTTTCCCTGCGAGCTACTTGCCGAGCCAGATCTCTTCGGCCTCCGCATGCTCGGCACTATGAACCACGTAGGGCGTAATCAAGATCAGCAATTCGTCGTTATCTTGATTCTTCGTGCTTTGGGCCGTCAGAAGGCCTAACCCAGGAATCTCTGAGAAGAGCGGAAGTCCGCTTAAAATATGTTGATCGGACGCAGTGATCATTCCCGCCACCACGGCTGGCTCTCCCTCCTTCACTAAAATACCGCCTTTGTATTCACGATTTAAAATGTCTGGAATACCGTTCGTGTGGGTAGTTCCTAAGCCTCGGAATTGCACCTCTATATCTAACGCAATATCGGAATTATTGTGTACCACTGGTTTCGCCTTAATAGAGAGGCCAATATCTTCGTAGTTGACCGACGGAAATGGTGCCGCGAACGACTGGTTGCCCAAGACCTGGGAGATAGCAGAATTGTTGAAGACTGGAGCAAAACTGCCATTCAGAATTGGGTAGCGTGATCCCAGTTTGAAGGTCGCATCCTTTTCTTGCGACGCCCGCAAGGTGACGTGCTCAAGCGAACGAACTGAACTCTCGCTCATGGTTAACGCAGCGGCAAGATGATCGAGACTCAACCCGCTAAATGTTTTTCCGCCGCCGAACGTGGCGAGTGGTTGGCTGAAAATCGAATTCTGCTGTCCTTGAAGTTGGGCAAGGAGTGCGGATATCGACTGATTGCCGGCCTGGTTGATCCCTCCGGAGGAGATGAGCTGATTGATCAGGTTTTGAATGTTTTGCCCGCCGAGCGCCGCCAATGCTGCGACCGGAATATTGAAGAGGTTGAACTGGTCGGGCACATGCAAGCCGATGTTGTGAGCGTAAGTGTGACTCACCTGGAACACTTTGAAGTCCAGCATAACTTCCGGCTTTGACCCACTAAGCTGACTCAGAAATTGAGTTGCCGCTTGCAGTAAGGCCTGCGGAGCGCGAACCGTGATCGTGCTGGAAGCGACGTTGAGACTGGTAAATCTGAATTCGAAGAGCGTTCGCAACGCGTTCATCACTTCGTTCAGTTCGGTGGGTGTGCCGCTGCCTGGAATATAAAAGGTGCGCAATCCCATGCGATCGTAGAGCCGATGGTTTTCAGGGCTCTCGGCACATGCAAAGAGAACGTTATCTTCCAGGGCAACCGTGAAGCTTTTCGTTATCGATGAAGCTTCGTGCATCGCGGTAGCAAAATCCGCGTTCTGGAGATCGAAACGAACCTGGCGGCTGGGAAACGCGTCGTCGAATACAACCGTCAGCCCAAAACTCGTGGCGATTGCGGTGAGCAAGCCGCGGGAGTCGCCGCGATAACGGAAATCGTGCCTGTCCGCGCTTGGTCTAGCGATTAACGCGTCTTCGCTCGCGACAATTTGCGGTGGGCTGGCCACGCGCACTGGCGGTGCCCCGATAGCATCTTGAACGCGCTGTTGCGCGAATTCATTTTGCGGATCGAGTTCAAGCGCCGTCCGAAACTCCGCCATTGCTTCAATCTGGCGACCGTCGCGAATAGCATCGTTCCCACGCTGTAGGTGCATCCCTGCGAGGCGCTGACGCGTGATTTCTCGTGCTGTTACGTATTCGACATTGTGGGGAATGAGGCGTGCTGCGTCCTCAAACTCTAAGAATGCCTCATTCAGAACTTGCGAGGCATCCTGAGACTTGCCTCCGGATTGAGTCGCTCGCGATCTCTCGAGTTTTAGACCGCGGGCGAAGGCTTGACGAGCTGCCTTGAGGTCTTGGGCAGAACCCTGGCAAGCGGCCCCACCGTTAGTGTTGGAGCAGAGCGAGGGCGGTCCAGGAGACCGGTCTGCAGCCAGACACGTTCCGGCGAGCAGTACGAGCAGGACTGCAGAAATCCATCGCATAACTATTACTATAGAATGCCGGTTCCCCGATGTCTTGCAAGAGAAATAGTCGGTAGGATACTGCCTACACAACGTCAAATGGTCGTGTTTTCAGCCTAGCGGGAGACTTCAGACGGCTGACCTCAAGATTATCTGCTCGATCTTCGAGGCACGGCCAGTCTGGTCGTCGCATTCGACTACCACAGCACACAATCGAACATCTCCATTCGCCGCCTCGAAGCGGGATGGCATTCCGCTCAGAAACTTCTCAATCACCAATTCTTTTTTCACTCCGATTACGCTGTCATACGGCCCGGTCATGCCCACGTCGGTTATATAGGCAGTACCTTTCGGCAACACCGTGGCGTCTGCGGTAGGGATGTGCGTGTGGGTGCCGACTAGTGCGGTAGCTCGGCCGTCGAGATACCATCCGAAGGCGACCTTCTCCGAACTCGCCTCGGCGTGAAAATCTATAAAGACTATTTTTGACGTGACCTGCTCAAGCAGCTTGTCAACATGGCGAAACGGATCGTCGCTCGAGCCCATGAACACTCGACCTTGGAGGTTCATCACCGCGTAGCTTGTGCCATTCTTCTGCCCTTCGTAAACGCCCCATCCTGGAAGTCCGGGCGAAAAGTTAGACGGACGGAGTAGCCGCCTGGCGGGGCTATGAGGGTTACCGTCTGCCATCTGGAAATATTCCATGATCTCGCGCTTGTCCCAGACGTGATTGCCGGTCGTCATTACGTCGATGCCGAGATCGAAAAGTTCTTCCGCCAGAGCGGGAGTAATTCCGAATCCCGCCGCCGCATTCTCGCAGTTTGCGATCACGAGATCGACGGCGTATTGCTTGCGCAATTCGGGGAGACGATCCTTGACGATATTTCGCCCGGGGCGTCCGAAGATGTCACCAATAAAGAGTATTTTCACGTGGATGCTCAGATAACGCTAAAGTCTTGAAGGCTGTCACGAAGGCGTCCCGCCCACGGCGGTGGGCGGGACGCCCACCGGACAGCCGCCGGGACGGCGGCGTTACAGGAATCTTCGATGGTATCACGCGGAAAAACTCTTCTTGGCGATTCCCGCGTACCTAGACGCTAGGCCACGCGCGACGTTTAGTTAGAGCTGAGTTCAGCAGTTTTCAGGAAGTCGTAGTTGCCGGAAGGATTAAGAGTTGCGTTTCGCAGTCGGCGCGAATGGACTAATACGTTATCGAAATACCACAAATTGATGTAGGGCACGTCGGTCGCCAGAATTTGCTGAATTTCGGAATACATCTTCTTTCGAGCGTCCTGGTTAACCTCACGCCGCGCCTGGTCGATTAAAGTGTCGACTTGTGGATTGCTGTAAAAACCGCGGTTAGCGCCTTTAGGTGGAAAGCGATTAGAGTGAAATGCATACTCGAAAATGTCTGGATCTTCGTTTCCGCCAATCCATCGCAAAGAATAAAGTTGAAAAGCACCGCTGGTCACGTCGGCAAAAAAGGTCGCGAACTCGAAAGTTCGTATATCCAGCGCAATCCCCACTTCGCGTAATTGTTGCTGCCACACGGCTGCCATCAATCGCGTCGATTCCTCGGTCGACGTTTTCATCACTAGATGAAATCGAATGCCATCGTGAGCCGGATAGCCGGCTGCATCGAGGATCTGCCGCGCCTTCTCGGGGTCGTGGTTGTAAAAAGGCACATCCGCATCGTAGGCCCAGCTTTGTCGGGGAAGAATGCTGAGCGCGGGCTGGGCAAAGCCTCGCCAAATGTATTGCAGCAGCGGGGCCCGATCGACTGCGTACGCGATCGCCTGACGAACCCGAACGTCGCTCAAAGTCGGGTCACGAAGATTGAACGCCAGATACGACAAGACAGTGCCTGGTGCTCGATCAACCTGCAAGTTCGGATCACGCTCTAGAGCCACAATGGTGTCAGAAGTGAGCGCATTGATCGCCGCATCCGCGCTGCCTTTGCGGAGTTCAAGAGCGCGCGTAGTAGCATCGGGCACTACCGTGAACCGAATCTTTGCCAGTGGCGGCTTGGCTCCCCAGTAACTCTCGTTGCGAGCGATGATGATTTCTTTATCTTGCTCCGCACTCACGAATTTGAACGGTCCCGTACCAATGGGCTGGCGGGTGATTTCGTCGAGTGTTCCGAAAGGCACGATGCCAATTGCTCCTTCGGATAGATTCCAAAGCAGGGTTGAATTTGGCTCTTTGAGATGAAAGGTAACCGTAAAATCGTCGGTCGCGTCGATGTGATCGACGAACCGGTAAGCTGCCGCTTTTGTGCTGCGAATCTTACCCTCAAGCAGCGAATCTAAGGTCCACTTCACATCCCGTGATGTTAGCGGCCGGTCATCGTGGAAAGTGACTCCGCGACGAAGGTGAAATACATAGGTCAAAGGGTCGGGAATATCCCAGCGCTCGGCAAGCCCCGGATGAACGTTGAGATGGTCATCACGAGTAAGCAGCGCGTCAAAAAGCAATTCACCGATGCGCTCCGACTGGGCGTCGATTCCGACCCGCGGATCGAGATTCGTAGGGCTGCTCTCAATGATCATCACCATCGTGCTCCGATCGGCGGGTTGAGAGCACGAAAGAAGAGACAGCAAAACTGCGGCTAACATCAACGATGAAGTTGACAGCCTGAGCGCAGATTTCAGGAGCGATCTGCTTATTACGCGCGTCCCGGGCGCCTCAAACATACGAAATCTTACCCAGAATCGCTGGTCGCTTGGCTCCAGTGGCAGACGGAAGATTGCTTGGCCGCCGATTCCACGTCTCGTAGGCCAGCAGAGCAAACGCCACCGCTTCTTTCGCTTCGGACGGAAGCCCGAACTCATCGGACAGGCGCACGCTGACGTTGAGAGCCTTAGCATTCTCGCGCAACATGGCCATCAGGGTTGAGTTTTTAGCACCGCCGCCCGAAACGATCATTTCGTTTGCGTGCGGACTATTCGATCTCTTGAATTTGGGAAGTACGAAACGCTTGACGGCGCTGGTTATCGAACGCGCGGTGAGTGCGGTGGCCGTCGCAACGACGTCGGCTCGGCTCTCCCCTCGGCAGAGTTTTAAAAAGCCTTCGGTGAATTGGCGTCCAAACTCCTCGCGTCCAGCGGTTCGTGGAGGTTTCTCTTCAAAAAAAGATGACTGCAGAAACCTGGCAACTACCCGTTCGAGCACCAAGCCCGAGGCCGCCATCTTGCCATTGTGATCGAAGCGCTTGTTGAAAAGTTTTTCCATGACCGCGTCGATCACCATATTTCCAGGGCCTGTATCAAACGCCACAACATCGTCGCTCGAAGCCCCGGCAGCTATTGCTGTGAGATTGGCGATTCCGCCAATATTTTGCACGATGCGATTTCGAGCTCCGCGCCCGGTGCGAGTATCGCGATAGAAAAGGTAGTCGAGGAAAGGCACAAGAGGCGCGCCCCTTCCTCCCGCCGCCATGTCTGCCGGACGAAAATCAGAAACGACGGGCGCTCCGGCGCGGGCTGCCAGCACCGCTCCTTCACCGGTTTGCCAGGTGACCGCAAGCTTCTTGCCCAGGAACGGTTCAGCGACGCCTTGGTGGTAGAGCGTTTGGCCATGGCATCCAATCAGTTCAACTTTCACGCGAAGCTTGCGTGCGGTTTTTAATACTGCGTCGGCATAAAGTTCTCCGAGCAGAAAGTCGAGCCGCGCCAAATCCGCCACGCGCGCCGATTCTGCGTTCATCATTGCGAGAATCGTCCGGCGCACGGCTGGAGGAAATGGATACTCGGAGTGCCCAAGCAGAGTGTGGCGTGGGCGAGCTCGCCCACGTGCCTTGAGTTCCACCAACGCCACGTTAATTCCGTCCGCAGATGTCCCGCTCATTATCCCAGCGACGATCATGAGTTACCTTTGCGCGTCGAGGTCGCAAGTTTGATCTCTTCAGTGAACTTTTGAAGCTGTCGCTTGAGTTTCTCTGTCGTGGCGGTTGAGGGCGGGGCGTCAAGACGTACCGAAGATGACAATTTAGGCAACCTTCGTTTCTTAAACCGAAGCACGCGCTGCGACGATTGCTCGACTCGATCGGCAAGATTTCGATCGCGCTCAACCTCGCGGGCCATCGCCTCATAGGCGCGAAGAATGAAGTCCTCCTGATGACAAATCAAACCAATATCTCCTCCAGCGCGAATATGTCCGATCATGGCCTGTTCGATCGAGGCTGCGGCAAGCACGCCCCCCATCTCCAAATCGTCGGAGCAGACCAGCCCGCTATATCCAATTTTCTTGCGCAAGATATCGGTGATCCATTTTTTGGATAGCGATGCAGGAGTCTTACTTGTCACCCCAGTCTTCGTTCGCGCATTTGTCACCTCAGGAAAATCGGCGTGCGACACCATGATCATTGGCAACTGGCGCCGCAGCAGTCGGTATGGAACGAGGTCTTCCGCCCACATCTTTTTCAGGGATTTGCTGACGCTCGGAAGATCGAGATGAGTGTCGAGCGTGGCTTCTCCGAGGCCGGGGAAGTGCTTGCCGCAGCCGATCACGTCAGCCTCGGCCAATCCCCGGAGGAATTCGCGCACGTACGCCGAAACTTTTTTCGGATCATCCGACACCGCCCGTGAACTCATCACGGTCCGCGAAGGCGCAAATGCCAAGTCCAGTACGGGCGCAAAATCTACGTTGAATCCAAGGGCGCGACAATTTTCTCCGATCACGCGCCCATGTCTGCGAAAAAGCTTGCGGTCTCCGGTTGCAAAAACGTCTGCGGGGGAAGGAGCAGGGCCTAGCACCATACGAAATCGGTCGACAGAGCCGCCTTCAAGGTCAACGCAAGTGAATAGGGGAGTGGCAACCTGCTTCTGGCATTCCCGCAGCAACCGGTACGTTTGACCAAGTACGGCAATGTTGCGTGCAAAGAGGATGACGCCGGCGGGCTGCACTTTCTGCAGAAGGGAGGCGAGGCGTGGCGACATTTCAGTGCCGTCGAATCCGATAATAAAGAGTTGGCCTATATCCATGCGAGGCGTTCAGAAGTTGGCTAGAAACCTTTTGGGATCAATCGATTTGCTTCTTCAACTCCGAAAGCAAGTTTAGCGCGTCCAAAGGCGTGAGCCGATTCAAATCGACTTCGCGAAGCTTTTCCAGCACTGGCTGCGAAAGGGGAGTGAAGATGGTCAACTGCCGTTGCCGATCGGGCCGAGGCGAGGAACCGGGAGTGAGATGTCCGGAAAGGCGATGCTCTGACGATTCATGCTCTGCTAGCACCTCCCGAGCGCGCACGACGACTTCATTGGGCAGGCCGGCGAGCTTCGCAACTTCGATTCCGTAACTGCGGTCTGCCGCGCCCGCCTCGACGCGGCGGAGAAACGCCACGTTTCCGCCCGTCTCTTTTACCGACACGTGATAATTCTTCACGCCACTTAACTGCTCTGCCAATTCGGTCAGCTCGAAATAATGCGTCGCGAATAAAGTCTTCGCGTGCACTCGTGCGTGCAGATATTCGACCGCAGCCCACGCGATTGCCAAGCCGTCGTAGGTGGAAGTACCGCGCCCGACCTCATCGAGCAAAATGAGTGAACGCGCCGTAGCGGTGTTCAGAATGGCAGCGGTCTCGGTCATCTCGACCATGAAGGTGGAGCGTCCGCGTGCCACGTTGTCGCTTGCGCCGATACGCGTGAAGACACGGTCAACCACGCCGAGTCTCGCAGACCGCGCGGGAACGAACGAGCCCATCTGGGCCATGATGACGATCAGCGCGGCCTGACGGAGATAGGTGCTCTTGCCTCCCATGTTCGGCCCGGTCAGTACGACGATATTCTGGGCGGCCGAGGTGGTCGGGGAGGTCGGCGAAGGCGAGTTGAGAAACAAGTCATTCGGGATGAAGCGCTCGGTGCCCGAAGCCAGCTCCTGCAATTCGATCACCGGGTGACGCCCTTCGAGAATTTCCAGATCGCCGGAGTGTTGGCTCGCCTCGTCGCCGTCAAAGCCTTCAAACCTAGGGCGGCAATAATTTCGCAGGGCCGCAATATGGGCCAGGCTGCTCAGCACATCGACTTCAGCCAGTGCCAGCGCAGTCTGCCGGATGCGCTTGGCCTCGGTGGCGACCGCCGATCGTAGCTCGGCGAACAGTCTTCGCTCGATTTCGACAATCTTTTCTTGCGCGTCGAGAATTTTCGATTCGTACTCTTTCAGTTCGGGAGTCGTAAAACGTTCGGCGTTTACGAGAGTCTGCTTACGCTCGTAGTCGGCTGGGGAGAGATGCAGGTTCGCTTTCGAGATTTCGATGTAATACCCAAAGATGGAGTTGAACTTTACCTTGAGGGAACCGATGCCGGTGCGCTCCCGCTCGCGCGTCTCGACCCGGGCTAGATACTGCTTAGAGTTGCGGCTCAAGTCGCGCAGCTCATCGAGAGCTTGGTCGACACCGGGCGCGATGGCCCCTCCGTCGTTGAGGGTCAGCGGAGGCTCGGGAACGAGCGTTTGATCGATCTTGTTGCGCAATTCCGCCAACTCCTCGATTGCGGAGCGCAGCCCGCTCAGACGCGTTGCCGGCAGGCTCGCTAACCCCGCGCGCACGGCCGGGATTCGCCCGAGCGACGCCGAGAGCGTGAGCAGGTCGCGAGGGTTGGCTGTCTCCAGCGTGACCCGGCTTAGGAGCCGTTCGAGATCCAGAATTCCCGCGAGCCTGTGCCGCAGTTCGTCCCGCCTTACGGTGTCTTTCACTTGGATTTCGACCGCATCCAACCTTGCCTCGATCTCGACGGGATCGATCGATGGACGTAATATCCAGTTCCGCAAAAGCCGTTTACCCATGGGCGTGACGGTGGCGTCCATACAGCGGAACAGAGTGACGCCGGCGTCGGCGCCGGAAAAGAGCGGCTCGATCAGTTCGAGATTGCGAACCGTTACCGCATCCAGCACAAGGCAATGCTGTCGTTCGTAAAATCCGATGCGGTCGACGTGGTCGAGCTTGCCGCGCTGCGTCGAGCGGATGTAATAAAGAATTGCTCCTGCTGCTGACGCTGCGGCTCGCTTAGCAGAAAGACCGAAACCCTCAAGCGATAAAACGCCAAAATGATTTTCGAGAAGCGGAAGGGCGTGATCGGGAGCGAAGATCCAATCGTCGAGAGGGGTTTCGGTCACCCCGGTATTACGCCCCGATGGCGGATGCGACCCGGCGGAAGCTTTGCTGTGCTGTCTCGCTCGTGCGTCGAATAGGGGGGCGGAAGATCCGTAAAGCAGTTCTTTTGGGCGTAACTGTTCAAGTTCTTCTTGAACGCGGCGGCTTGCGTTATCGCCGGCAAATTCGGTTGCACGGAATTCTCCCGTAGAAAGATCGAGCGCAGCGAAACCGACATGTTCGCCCACAGTGGCGACCGCCGCTAAAAAATTGTTTTCCTCCGCGCCCAAAGAGGAGGCGTCTGCGGTGCCGGGTGTGACGACCCGAGTTACTTCGCGCCGCACTAATTTTTTTGCCAGACTCGCTTCTTCAACTTGTTCGCAGACGGCAACCTTGAAGCCTTTGCGGATGAGCTTCGAGATATAACCTTCTGCGGCGTGATAAGGCACGCCGCACATGGGAATCGCCTGTCCTTTTTCTTTGTTGCGCGAGGTCAATGTAATTTGCAATTCCCGCGAGGCGAGGACAGCGTCCTCAAAAAAAAGCTCATAAAAATCGCCCAGGCGGAAGAAAAGCAGAGCGTTCGGGTGCTCCCTCTTTATTGCAGCGTATTGCCGCATCAGCGGAGTGGAAGGCTCGGACATGGAGGGGGTCGTGATTGTTTAATCTCTTGCCGGAGTTATTTCACCGAGGTCTGCTCAGTCCCAGGCGAGTTTCGTCAACCGAAGTTTACCAAGTCCCGGCCATTGGAAAACCCTCAAATTGACGAGAGATCCCGTGAGATTGCAAGAATTCCCATTTGACTCTATGCCGCTATTTTGCTCTCCTTGCTGCCATGGAACTTAGGAAAGATCCCATTACCAGATCGTGGGTGATCACCGGCGATGACCTCTTTGAGGCGCCGGAGCGCCCTGCCGAGTGCCTTTTTTGCGATTCCTCTTCGAGGAATGCACAAGTAGTGGCGAGCGTATCGAATGCCTCAGGCTCCTGGTCGGCTCGGTCGGTGGTCCATCCGCACGCGCTTTATCACATCGAAGGCGACGCCGCGCGGCGAGGAGATGGCCTGTATGACCGAATGGGCTCAGTTGGAGCGCACGAAGTGATCGTTGAGAATCCGCGTCACGATGGACACTTCTGGAATGCGAACGATGGCGAAATTGAGCAGTTTCTTCGGTTAGCCGCGCAACGAATACAAGATCTGAAACGCGACAGCCGGTTTAAATACATCAGCATCTTCAAGAATCACGGGGAGGCGGCGGGGCAGGAATTTGACCATCCGACGTCGCAGTTGACGGCCACCATTTTCGTTCCCAGGAGAGTTCTTTACGAGTTGCGCGCGGGACGGGAGTACTACCAGTCGAAAGAGCGGTGCGTGTTTTGCGACATTCTTTCCCAGGAGGAACGGCAAGGCATTCGAATCGTTGAAACCCGTGGAGACTATGTTGCTTTTTGCCCTTACGCCCCGCGCGTTCCATACGAGACGTGGGTGCTACCGCGCAGCCATGAATCTTCGTTCGAAAGAACCGGATCTTCACGCGTGGGATCGCTTACCGACCTGGCTGCCTTGCTGCGTCGTACGCTCATGCGAATTCGCACTGTGACCGAAGCTTTCCATTTGGTATTGCATACTTCGCCCAACAGCCAGCATCCGTCTGCCACGTTGGGATATTGGAAGACGCTCGACGAGGACTACCATTGGCACATTGAAATTCTGCCCATTATTCAATCCAAGGGACGGTCGTACACGTTTAAAGAAATTTATTATTCGCCTGTGACATCGGAAACCGCGGTGAAGCGATTGCGGCAAGCCAGTGTTTAGTGAAGGTACGGGCAGCTCTCGAAGTTTGTTTAGGGCCAACAGCTGGCAAAAAGGAAATTATTGAACGTTTATGTTTAAAAACAAATTAATCTTCTGCGCCTTCCTATGCATTTGGTTGTTCTCGGATTTTGGCACGGCTCAAACTGTCCCTACCGCGACCGCGATCGCGAAGCAAGAGGTTCTCTGGCAGAAGCTTGAGAAGTCGATCACCGACGTCGATCGCGATCTTGACGGCGTTATGGGTGTCTCCATCATGGATCTAACCGATGGCCGCCATTATGCCTTGCGCGCGTACGATGTATTCCCGCAGGCCAGTTCCATCAAGATCTGCGTGCTTGCGGAGCTTTATCGTCAGGCGCAACAGGGCAAGTTAAAGCTGACCGATATGTACACAGTCAACGCGGCCGATCTCGTGCAGGACAGTGACATTATGGGCGGCCTGACTCCAGGGGTTACTCGGATCACCCTCCGCGATCTGGCAACCATGATGGTCGCGGTGAGCGATAATTCCGCCACTAACGTTTTAATCGATCGAGTCGGGATGGAGAATGTGAACAACTTTCTCACTTCCCTTGGGCTCCGTGACACGCGTCTCCGACGCAAGATGATGGACCTCAAAGCTGCAGGCGAAGGCAGGGAAAACGTGTCCACGCCGGGAGAAATGTCCAAACTGCTGCAAGTTCTCTATCAGGGAAAAGTGCTGAACAAAGACCTGACGTCGGATTTCTTTAAGCTTCTCGCAACTCATAAAGACAGCTGGATTCCCCGTCGGTTGCCTGATGACCTGAAAATTGCCGACAAGCCAGGAGCGCTGGAAGGCGTACGAAACGATTCTGGTGTGATCTTTGTCGAAAAGCGTCCCTATATTCTGTGTGTGATGACGACCTACCTGCGTCGAGAAGGGGACGGGGAAGAGGCGATCAGCAAGATTTCGCTTGAGGCGTGGCGCATGTTCGACCGCATGGCGCGCGCGAGCGAGTATGGAAGGGTGATCTCGCCGGGAAATAGCAGCCGCTAAGGGAGACTCAGCTCTGGAGCTCTGGGCCGGTTTAACGGCACGAGTTGGAACTCGTGCCCTTCCCGAAACCGGGTATGCCCGAGTTTTTCAGCAAAACATTTAGGCGCTGTGTTCTACCATTATGACGATCCGCCGCCTCAAAACCTACGCTGGATCTCAGGGCTTCGTCTATCAATACTATTTCGTCGGAAAACGCCCACAACCAGCCGCAAACGACGGAATCTCCCCCGCCGATGAATACATCTTCGATGTCACATCCGATAGGAAGTTGACATACGCGGTCAGCATCTTTCTTCCTCACGACGTCGTCAACGAATGGGCCGAAGCCCACCAGTTCGCCTTAAGCGATTCCGAAAAATACGGGGCCGTGAAAATGCGGTTATTTCGCGCCTTTGACGAACTTGAAGAGATGCAGGTGCATGGGCGTGAATTGCGGATTGACGGCAAGTCGCTGCAAGAATCTCTTGCGGCGCTCGGCATCAACTAATCTCTCTGCGATTTCTAAACAATTACATGTCGCGGGGCGGCTAACTGACGGACTTCTTATGAAACTGCCGCAGGCCGAGCACGAGCAGCAAAATATCAAAAAATGAAAGAGCAACGAGAATTAAAGGCAACGACAGATGCGGAAATTGCGGTACCAGTGTAGCGCGCAGTCCTTCGCTTGCGTAAGCAAGTGGATTGATGAGTACGATTTTTTGCAGTATCGGAAACTTCTCTAGCGAACTCCACGGGTAATATGTGCAACCGAAAAATATCATCGGAGTCATGACCATGCTGAACATCAAGCCGATGTGCTGCTGGTCGACGGTGCAGCCAAGCGCCAAACCTCCGCAGGCGGAGAACGATGCGACAAGGAAAATGATCAAGGCGAAAAGAAGCACGTTGTTGATGTGTATCTCCAGGCCTGGACGCAGGATGATCCACGCCAGTGGAATCACCATCAGCCCCGCCACAATAGCCTGAATCAAGCCAGCCACGACTTTTTCAATGGCGACCCATGAAATATCGATTGGAGCGAGCAAGCGGTCTTCAATCTCGCGTGTGAACTGGAATTCCGCGATCAGCGGCATGGCGACTGCCCACATTCCCGTGAAGACCATGCTCATCGCCATGATGCCCGGCAGCAGCAAGCTCTTGTAAGCGGGGGGAAGGAATCCGTTACCGGTCATCACGCGGCCAAAAACAAAAACAAATAACAGAGGCTGCAGAAAAGTTTGCAGCAATAGCGGAACCAGGTTGCGCCGGGCAACATGCGCATCGCGTCCGAGCAGGGCAAAGAATGTCTTCCAATTCATTCGCGCAAGCTCCTGCCGGTGTGATGGAGAAAGAGATTTTCCAGGCTTGGCTCCGAAATGTGAACATCTGAAAGATCGACGCCGAGGCCAGCGGCCGTGGTCACGATTTCGGGAATGAGTGACCCTCCGCGATCCGCATAAACATCGACACCCGTGTCTGCCGAAGCGCGAACCTCCGTGACGCCGGAAAGCGCAGTGAGGCGATCGAGCAAATCGCCGGGAGGACGCGCAAAGCGCAAGCGCAAAACGAATCCGCCCGGAATTGACGCTTTCAACTCTCTCGGGGTGCCGGACGCGATGATTCGGCCGTGATCGATAATCGCGAGCTGCTGACACAGCGCGTCGGCTTCTTCCATGTTGTGAGTGGTAATTAGAATCGTGCGCCCCTTCTGGTTGTACTCGCGAATAATTTCCCAAAGCAAAAGGCGAGTCTGCGGATCGAGGCCAACGCTCGGCTCATCAAGAAAAAGTACTTGCGGATCATGCATCATGGCGCGCGCGATGGAGACGCGCTGCATCATCCCGCCCGAGAATCCGCGCACGAGTTGATCGGCGCGATCGCTCAGCTTGAAAAGGTCGAGCAGCGCGGCAGCGCGAACCGAGCGCTCACGCGAAGCGATTCCGAAATAAGCGCCATGGAAGAGCAGAATTTCTCGGGCAGTAAGAGAAAAATCCAGATTAGGTCGTTGTGCGACGACGCCGATCTTTCGTTTCGCGGCTGTTTGATCCTGCCAGACATCGTGACCGCTAACCCAGGCACTTCCGCTCGTTGGACGGACGCGGGTGGTAAGAATTCCGACGGTTGTAGATTTGCCGGCACCGTTTGGGCCGAGAAGCCCAAAAATCTGGCCGGCAGCAACATCGAGGTCAATGCCATCGATTGCGATAATTTGAGACTTCGACTCTTTAGACTGCTTGTCCTGCTTACTCGCAACCTTCGGGGCCGAGCCGTCGCCTCGCCCAGTTGCAGACGGCGGCGGCGAGTTGTAGACCTTACGAAGATTGCTGGTGCGAATCGCGGATTCCATTTATAAAACTGCGCGCTGAGAAAACGCGCGGAAGAATTTAAAAATTATACAGATGTTGAGATGAAGAAATAGATGTTCCTCGTGACAACGAACGGCGTACATCTCTCGGCAATTAACGTGGTCTCCGGTTAAAATATAGTTATGGCGCAAGAACTCAGTTTCGGCCCTTATGTCGATGTACAAAACGGCAAGAGAGTAGTCAAAGAACTCGTCTATGGCGATGGAGTGCCCGAAGGCATCGTCATGACAACGCTCGATTCCACTGTCAACTGGATGCGGAAGAATTCAATCTGGCCGATGACATTTGGCTTGGCGTGCTGCGCGATCGAGATGATGTCGATGGGCGCTTCGCGTTTTGATATTGCGCGTTTCGGCGCGGAAGTGTTTCGGCCGTCGCCGCGGCAATCCGATTTGATGATTATTGCCGGGCGCGTTTCGAACAAGATGGCTCCAGTGATTCGCCAACTCTGGGAACAGATGCCTGAACCGAAGTGGGTGATCTCGATGGGAGCGTGTGCGACTTCTGGGGGCGTTTTCAATAATTACGCGCTGGTGCAGAGTGTGAATCAGGTGATTCCGGTCGACATTTATGTTCCTGGTTGTCCGCCGCGTCCGGAGCAGCTGATCTATGCCATCACGCTGTTGCAGGACAAGATCATGACGGAGCGCGGGACTGTGAAGAAGGCCCTAAATTTGGGGGCCGCAAGCGAGTAACGACTTCGTTTCGCTTCGGGGTAAACGGGTCCAATCCTGCGCTGTTGCCGTTTGATGGACTCGGTTTTTTAACCACAGGGTACACAGAGGGACACGGGGAAAAACGCGAACCTTTGACCTCATCAGGGTGTCGGAATACCATCAAGTAGACCGTGTACGCCGTGGTGGCGCTTCTTTTCTCCTGCGACTACTGCTTCATCCGCGTTGCCATCTGCCGTTCTGGCGGAGTCATCTGGTTCCAAACGGCGGTCAAGTCTTTCTCCAGGACCTGATTGTTCGGGTCGACGCGGAGAGCCAACGCAAACCAAAGATAAGATGTTGGCAAATCGCGTGGAACGCAGTGGCCGGTCGCGTACATAGTTCCGAACGCGCTTCTTGCCTTGGCGTTCGACTTCGCTGAAGCGGCTTTTAGATTTCTGACTGCTTCATCACAATTTTGGGGCGCGCCGCGTCCGTAAAGATAGGCCTCCGCTTTACGAAACGACGAATCCCCTGTGTCTTCCGCCTCTGGAGCCAATCGCGACGCCCTGGCGGTGGACACTGCAGGCGCTCGTGCGGGAGGTGGAAGCTTTCTTGGAGCAGCGGCCCTCGCTTGAACCGGAGGCCGAACGGGTTGCCGAGGCTGCGCTGGGGTTCTTGCCGGCGGTGCCGTTTTGTCGTGAGCTTTTGCTACGGGCGTGGGCTTCTCAGAGGAGTCATCGGCGGCCGACGCATCGTCAGGATTCGAAGGGGATGCAGCTTTCATGACGGGAGCAGGTGCCGGAGAACCGGAAGCGGAGTCTGAATCCGCGTTCGGGGCAGCGCTTTTGGCCGTGTTATCCGGCAGCGGGGTGGCATTCTCCGACGGTCCTTCAGGAACGTCTGACGCTTGCGGCGCATTTTGTTTGGTGGCCGGAGCCGGGGTGGGTGTGGGCGCTGGTGTTGATTGTGACTCCGGAGGAGCTTCGACCGCGCTCGCAGCTTCCGTTTGTGCCTTGCGGTTCTGAGCTATGCCGCGATAGTTATTGTAGGCCCACCACCCCGCGACGGCCACGCCGACCAACAGCAGAAGTAGCAAAATAACGCGGCCTGCGCCAGACTTGTGCTGCTCCTGCTCAATGTACTTATCGAAGCCGGAGAACGAGTTCTGCTGGAATGCGTCAACCCCCATATCGTCGAATCGCGAGGGAGTGACTCGTCCGGCCGAGTTGGTGGCAACGTATTCGGTGGGTTTCGGACGACCGAGATCGAAGTCATTGAAATCTCGACTCGGTTTTACGTCGGGAATTCGCTTTGCTTCAGCCGGCGCTTCCCCCACTTCGTGACTTCGATCCACGGCAAGATCAAGGCCGAGCATTGAAGGTCCGCTAATCGGAGGAACGATTCTTTCGGGCTGTCTCGCCGTGCTCTCGACAACAACTGGGCGTCGCAAGGGCGGAACAAATTCCCGTTCGACGGGTGCCACGATCTTGGGCTCAACCCTGGACTCAAATCTTGGTTCAACTCTGGGTTCGACTTTTGGCTCGACTCTGGGTTCGACTCTTGCTACGGGCGGTTGGAACTTGGGCTCGATCCTGGCGGAAGCGCGCGGGATGCTGGAAGGCTCGGGTGGAGCTCTCTTCACTGGGGGCGTAGGGATCGAAAACGCTGACGGCCGAATCGAAGTGGACGCGGCAGGACGATTGTCAGCAACGCGAGAATCTGGCTGGCGCGAATCGAGCAGAGCACCGCACATTCCGCAAAAGCGAAATTTTTCTGAATTATCCTCACCGCACTTAGGACAGATCAAAGTCGTCCTCCTGTTTACTCTTAAACTCTTCCCGCGTACAAAAGTTGGGCCGAGAGACTACCGTGTTACGCCTTAACCGAGTCGAACTTCGGCCTACTCATAATAAACTTGTTGGCTGGATTTTCTTAACTCCCGGACGATGGCCAAATCTCTCAAGTCAAACTCCCGACTCAGGGTTCAGCTCTTTGAGGCCAGACTCGAGCGCTTGCGTTCGCGGCTCCGGTGGGTCGTGGTCTTCATAGGATTCGATGCATACGAGGTCTGGGGGTTGCGTGGCCGAATCCGGGTAAAAGGTGAAATAAATGGCTTTTCTTTCCGCACTTCACTGTTTCCGAGTCGGGGAATGCACCACTTTCTTCTCGTCAATAAGGGGATGCAAAAAGGCGGTGCGGTTCGGGAGGGCGATTTAGCGCAGATCATGCTTGAACCTGATTTTGAGCAGCGAATTGCACAAATACCGAGTCAGTTGGCAGGCATCTTGAAGGCAGAGCGCTCACTTGAAGGTTGGTATGGAAAGTTGAATGATTCGACTCGCGCGGATATTGCCAAGTGGATTGGGCAGCCAAAGAGTGAAGAAGCTAAAGTGCGGCGCGCCGACCAGATTGCGGAACGTCTTTATGCAGTCATGGAAGGCGAGAAGGAATTGCCTCCGATCTTGCGCCATGCTTTCGCTCAACGTCCGCGTGCCCGGGAAGGTTGGGACAGTATGTCAATGTCTCGTCGCCGCGGCGAGTTATTTGCCATTTTCTATTATCGAACTCCCGAAGCGCGGGCGAAGCGCATCGCCAAAGTGATGGATGCAGCCGAATTATTTCGAGAAAGAAAGCTCAAGAAGTGATCTTTGGTTCGACGCAATACGAACTTCGTTCCAAGTGCAGGGATTGTGGAGGATGATTGTACTCACGCTCCACCGCCTCTCATCCACGCTCTGGGCGGGCGGTTTGGGAGAAGCTATCTTTTGTCATTTATCTGCAAAATATTTCTACCAACAAATACTTAAGTTGACATCGACTGTTGTTCGGAGTAATTATGATCTACTTTGTGCGTACCGGTGGTGGTCTGTTTGTTGCGTCGTCCGTCTCCCCAGTCAATCTTCAATTCGCGGAATCTGACGGTTCGTTTCAAAGCAGAGTCACAACTCCTCTCTCGCTTCCGCCTTGCACCGAGTAAGGCCCGCACCAGCGGGTTAACTGCCTCTTCTTCCAGGAATGGACAAATCTAGGAGCCATATGACTATCGAACCCTTTCGCAAAAACCTACCGACCCGGATTGGTATCGTCCCAAGTCTCGGGATATTGCTATTACTTACCAGTCACTTCGTTCACGCCAAAGATCAAAAAGCTGCTGCACAATCCGTTCAGCATGTCACCGTTGTCCGCACAACCGTAATAAAGGCTGGTCCACTTGGTAGCGGCGCTTACCTTGCTCCAGAAGTTGACACTCGAGAGGGGTTAGGGGGAGATGCAAGGGTCTCTCCGTCGGGCGCTTCGCGACGCTCCAACCTTCCGATTCCCAGCAAGGAGAGGGCGCGTCAGGGATTGTCGACTGCTTCCACCGGTGCGGCAGGCCTTCCACTTCCCGAACCCACGGTTCAAAGCAGTAGCGTAGTTGGATGGCAAGCTCGGGATTTCATTGGGTTCGATGGGCTGAATAACATCGACCAGCGAACTGCGAATGGGGGAAGGCAGTTTAGCTTGGAACCGCCGGATCAAGGTCTCTGCGCTGGGAATGGCTATGTCGTGGAGGCGGTGAACAACGTTATTCAAGTTTACGACAACTCTGGCAATGCTCTCACGGGCGCAGAAGCCCTAAATTCCTTTTTTGGATTGGCACCAGAAATCATTCGCGAGCCAAATCCAGCGAACGACATCGTCGGACCCTTCTTGAGCGATCCGAGATGTTTTTACGATAGCCAGACAAAGCGTTGGTTTGTGAGTGAACTGGAACAAGACAACGGCAACAACAAAGGCGCTACCGGGAGGTACTACAACCTTCTTGCCGTCAGTCAGACAAGTAATCCGACCGGCCAGTTTACCGTTTTCAGCTACGATGTCACTGATGATGGCTTAAACGGGACGCCGTACCATGGGGGATGCCCCTGCTTCGGCGATCAGCCTCTGATCGGCGCGGATGAGTTCGGCGTTTACCAATCTACCAATGAGTATGGCGCCGCCACTTTTAACGGGGCGCAAATTTACGCCATTTCCAAATCCAAACTGGTAGCGGCGGCGGCGGGTGGAACCGGCAGCCTGCCCTTAATACACATCGATGCGTCTCAGGCGTTAGTTCCGTTTGGTGGCTTGTCTTACACAATTCAGCCATCGAGAACTGCGTCTTCATACGCGTATGAAGCTGCGCTGAACGGAGTCGAATACGCCCTCTCGGCGCTGCAATTCGGAAATCCTGGCTATGAAACTTATGACAACCGAATTGCGGTGTGGGCAATAACGAACACCAAGTCACTTAACACGAATTCGCCAGTTCTCACTCTTTCGTTCAACATCGTTCACAGCGAAACATATGGGCAGCCCGATCCTGCGACCCAGAAGGTTGGCGATGACATTCCTCTTGGCGCATTGCTAGGTGATCCGGAAGAACTGATCGCGACGAATGACGACCGAATGAATCAGGTGACCTATTCCAGTGGACTGTTGTACGGCTCGGTTAACTCCAAACTGAAAGTCGGAGGAGCTAGCCAAACTGGAAGTGCTTGGTTTGCGGTTCAACCATCCTTCGTTGGACCCACTCTAAAAGGAACAATGGCGTATCAGGGCTACGTTGCCGTCGCCGGAAATAACGTCATTTTCCCGTCGGTCGGGGTAGACGCGGATAACGACGGAGCTATCGTCTTCTCGTTAACTGGAACCGATTACTTTCCGAGTGTTGCTTACACCACGTTGACTAATGGCGTGACGCAACCGCTGGTCCATGTCGCTGGCAAGGGACTGGGGCCTGAGGATGGTTTCTCCGGATATGTTCAATATAGTGGCGGAGACGTCGCTCGATGGGGCGATTATTCGGCTGCAACCTGGGACGGAGAACGAATATGGTTTGCGGGGGAGTACATTCCCCGAGACTGCGAAGTTAACGCACTGCCGTGCCGCGAAACCCTGATGAACTGGGGCACGTTTGTCGGCTCGATTATGCCTAAGTAGTTAAATTTAAAATGGATTATTCAGGCCAGACGGCCCTTCGTCTGGCCTGTTTTTTTTGCTAAAAAATCATCGTTTTGGCGGTAATTCTGGCCCCCACTTCCGTAATGCCCCGTTTTCTGTGCATCTGCTATAATCCAATTAACGCTTTTGCTACGGTAAGCTCGTTAAGCGGGGATCCCGATGGATCCGCACCACCTCCGCATTTCCTGCCCGCCGTTCGTTCCAGCGCCAATTTAATTGCGAGCGGCAAGACACTCTCAATAGCTAGTCCCAGGAAGACGTCCTCGTTGACGCTCTAAGGACATAAGTGTGGGAAATTGATTAGGCCTCTCCAGAAAGAACAAAAATCGAATGACAACATTTACAGAACTGCCCCTGTCTGCTGCCCTGCAGCAGAAACTGGCGGCAGGTCAATTTATTACTTTAACCCCCATCCAAGCCCGTGGAATCGAACCTGCCCTCGAAGGTAAGGACGTAATCGGCACGGCTCAGACCGGCACCGGCAAGACGCTGGCGTTTCTGATTCCGATCATCGAGATGCTGCGCGCCGAGTCGGCTCAGCATCATCAGGCGAAAAAGGATTCGCCGAAAAACGCATCTGCAAAAGGCGTCCGTGCCCTGGTGCTTCTGCCAACGCGCGAACTGGCCATGCAGGTCCATCAGCAGTACGAACAGTTGCGTGACCGCAGCATGCCAAAGGCGGCTCTGGTCATCGGCGGCGTTGCTGAGAAAGCACAGATACACAGTCTAAGGACAGGATGCGAGTTTGTGATCGCTACTCCTGGACGCTTGCAGGATTTCATCACCCGCAGGTTCGCTGACTTGAGAAACGTTAAGATCCTCGTGCTCGATGAAGCCGATCGAATGCTGGATATGGGATTTCTTCCCGCGATCCGCCGCATTCTGCAGGTTCTTCCGCAGAAAAGGCAGACACTCTGCTACTCGGCCACGATGGAGCAATCGGTCGCATCGCTCGTAAACGACTACACTCGCGATCCAGTTCGAATCGCCCTGGGTTCGGTGATGAAACCGGCCGAGAGCGTTCAGCTCGAAGCGTACGAAGTGCGCCCTTCCGAAAAACTGGAAACGCTGCGGCAATTGCTCTATGCGGAAAAGGGTCAAACCTTGATCTTTACCCGCACCAAGCGCGGCACCCAAAGGCTCGCGAAAGATCTTGAGCGCGACGGATTTTCATCGGCGATGATTCACGGCGATCGCACGCAATCGCAACGCAATGCCGCTCTCAGCGGGTTCCAGGAAGGGCGCTACCAGATTCTGGTCGCAACCGACGTGGCCTCGCGAGGATTGCATGTTGACGACGTTGCCCATGTCATCAACTATGACTTGCCCAAGATGGCGGAAGATTTCATCCATCGCGTTGGCCGAACCGGCCGAGCGGGCTTGCAAGGCCGAGCATCCACGCTCTTCACTGCGGCGGAGAATCTAGAGTTGCGCAACATCGAGCGCGCGCTGAAAATGCGCATCGAACGCAAACAGGTAAAATCATCCGGGAACGAACAGCCGAAGCGGTCCATTGTAAACACGCTCGCTTCGCGGACTTTAACACGTCTGCCTGGAGAGGTATTCGTCTAGACGTTCGTTGGTGGGGTCGCGGTTCTGTGGAGGAGGTTTTGGCGCAGCGGGGCATTGCTGCGCAAGCCCTTTCGCCCGTTGGGAAGAGACGCTGCGGCCAGCAACCTTTCCCCCAGCGGCTAAAGCCTAATGATTCTGTACTGCTTACGGCACGAGTAGAACTCGTGCCCTTCCCAAGTTCGCTCGTGCCCTTCCCAAGTTCGCCTGGCAACTTCGATTTTTCCGCCGCCGATTTCACTCAACGGCATTATCTGTATCTATCCATTGCCCGATCTGCTCAGGTCGCCACCCACTCTCTTGTAAGCTTGCGATCGCGAGCGAGAGGATGGGCGCTTACGTTGGCATGCGGAGAATTAAATATCCGCCGATAAAGCCGAACACAAGATCTGGCGACCAGGCGGCAACCGCGGGCGGCAGTTGGCTGAGGTTTCCCATCGCTTCGAATAAGCCCGAGACCGTCCAATACACAACGCCTATGCCGATCGCGGTGGACACCCCGGCGAGAGTAGAACGCTTGCCCGCCGACATGGCAAAAGGAACTGCAAGCACCGCCATTACGAGCGTGATGAGCGGGTAGGCTATTTTTTTGTGTAGTTGGACGCGCAGGCGCACCACATCGAATCCTCCCTGCTCGAGATCGTGAATGTAGGTGCGCAGCTCCTCGTAACTCATCTCCGAAGACTGTTTAATTTCTTTTTTGAAATAAGTTGGTGTTTCGGTGAGTTCGTCGAACGTAGCAACCTCGAATTTATTGTAGTTCTCAATGGACGAGCCGCTGAGGGTTCTCTGCCATCCCCCTTCATAAATCCACTTGCCCAACGAATCTGACCAGTGTGCTCGATCGGCTTTGATTCGGCGCGTAACTTGAAACGTCCTGGGATTGAACTCGAAGATCGAAATCCCCCCGAAGGTGTTCCGGTCAGGATCAAAAAACTGATAGTAGTAAATGTCGTTATGCTGGCCGAAAATCCATTTGCGTTCGGGACGAAGGTAGGTCTGAGCGGGCTTGCCTTTGATCCGGTTGCGTAGCGCGTCTTGCCGCTTGTTCGTGCGCGGAAGGTAAAGTTGATCGGAGAGAAACAAAGCCCCGGCGATCACCACCGACGCCACCAGTACAGGAATCACGATGCGGTAGAGACTGATGCCAGTAGCCTTGATTGCGGTGATTTCGTTCGTCCGCTGCAACAGGCCGAAAGTGACGAGCACAGCGAGCAGCATACTGAGCGGTGCGATCGGGTAGTAAAGGAAATACGGCGTCACATTGAGCAAATATTCGCCGACAACCAAAAGCGAAACGCCGTTGCGCAGGATGTCGCCGAACAGCTCAAACAGCGTAAACACCAACAACAGCATGACGAATGACCCTGCGATCATCGCCAGATATAGAGTGAAGTCGCGCAGCACGTAGTCGTCGAGAATCGTCGGAAACCGCAGATTAAAGAGATGACGGCGTTCGAGAATCGCCGAGACCTTCGACGGCGGAGTGAGAGCAGTTTTTTTCTTCGACTTCCGCATCCAGGAGCGAAACGCAGTTAGCTCGATCGGACGACGCTCCGATTGCCATAGCAAGAATGCGCCTCCGATAAGAAAAACGAAGTCAGCAAGCCACACACCCATTCCAGGCGATATGCGCCCCTGCCGCGCGAATGAAACTCCTATCAACGAAATGGAGTAATAGAGAAAAACTAGAAGGATCGTGATCACGAAGCCGCTCGATTTCCCACCTTTTTTTGATGAGAGGCCGAGCGGAATGCCAACCATCGCAAAGACCAGGCACGCCGTGGGAAGGGCCAAGCGGCGATGAAATTCAATCATGTGCCACCGACTCGTCACCGGGTCGCTGTGCGCGCCAATAAGCAGTAGTTCTCTATTGCTCATCTCTCCGAGAGTTGTGGGCTCATGCTCGGCGCTGTTTTGCGCACTCGGGACCTGAATCGGGATATCTGTGGTCTGAAAAGTGGAAATCTGATACTGGTCTGGATTCTTAGGATCGGTCTCATGCGTCGAACCGTTGATGAGGTGAAGATCGAGCGTATCCGCTCCCTGGCTGACGAGCATTCCCTCATGCGCCAGGCTGATGCGTGGGGACCCGGGATCGGTCAGGTCAGCAAGAAAAATCCCTTTCCACTTCGCCGCGGTCGAAAGGGCTTTAATGTCTTGTACGTAGAGAACGCTCTTTGGGAATCCCTCATAAAACACACGGGGCTGCACCTCGAAACTGGCTTGCGCGGACTTCAGCTTATCTTCCAGTCCTCCTAGAGCCGCAAGCGATTTCGGGGCAAGGTACGTACTGTTTCCGAGCGCGAGCAGCCAGCCGACGATGACAAAAATTGAAATCACCCGCAGAAAACTCCAGACGCCCATCCCGCTCGCGCGCATGGCAGTGACTTCGCTGTCCGCAGCCAGGCGGCTGAGTCCGATGAGAATACCGACGAGCACTCCCATGGGAATGGTGTAGGTGAGAGCGACAGGGATGGTGAAGAAGAAAACTTCGGCTACGCTGGGTAAAGGCGCACTATTGCGCACGACCAGTTCGAGAATCCGGCCGAGGTCTCGGGTGAACAGAACGAAGGTGAAAACCGCCGCGCCAACCAAGGCGTGGGAGATAACCTCCCCCAAAATGTAGCGCGTCAGAATGCGCATGCTTAGAAGTGAAGACTCTTTGCGAGTCTAGCAGATGGTTGCAGCCGAAACATGCGTGAGCGCCATGCCGTTACAGGTAACACATTTGCAATACGCGTTTCATTCAGAGAAAATGCCCTTCGCGCACATTGACCAAAAAAAGTAACAACGGAGACGAAATGAATCTGAGTCGCGTGTCTGTTCTGCTGGTTTGCACCACTTTGTCTTCGATGCTGTGTTCGCAGCAGTCATCGCCGGCTGAGATGAAGAAAGCCGCCGACCAGTTATCTGCTTCCGTTTATAACGGACCTGCGATGGCGACACTCGGCGAACTGGCCGACGGCATCGGTGGTCGGCTCACGGGTTCGCCGGCTTACGTGCGCTCCACGGAATGGGCGTCTGCGAAATTTCGCAGCTACGGCATAGAGAACGTGCGGCTCGAGCCATTCACGATTCCAGCAGGTTGGGAGCGCGGCACCGCGTCGGGGGCTATCGTTAGTCCGCTGCCAAGGCCGTTGAATTTGGCGTCGATGGGATGGGGGCCCTCCACGCCGAGAGGGGGAGTGCAAGGAGAAGTTGTCATCGTCGCGGATCTGGAACCGGAAACCTTGCGGTCGCACGAGGAAGCGATCAAGGACAAAATTGTTTTCCTCGACACAACCAAGATTTATGCGGATGGGTATGGAAAAGCTGTTCCGAAAACTGAAGCCGCATGGAAGACGTTTCAGAGAGTGGGCGTGAAGGCAGTCATCATGTCAGACCGCGAAAAGAACAATGTGTTGAATGCACATAGTGGCCTTTGGGGCGCACGATTGCTGCCGTTGCCCGCCGCCGAAGTTGGGATGGAGGATTCGAAACTTATTCAGCGTGAGCTTGAGCACGGCCCGGTGACGGTGAAGATGACGATCGAAAACAAGACTTCCGACGAAAAGAAAGTCAATAATGTGATCGCCGAAATTCGCGGCAGCGAGCGGCCTGACGAATGGATTCTGATCGGTGCTCACCTCGATTCGTGGGATTTCGGCACAGGCGCGCAAGACAATGGCACAGGAGCAGTCAGTGTCATCGATATCGGTCGCGCCCTCATGGCACTCGGCAAAGCGCCGCGCCGCAGCGTCCGATTGGCGCTTTGGGGCGGAGAAGAGCAAGGACTGCTCGGCTCGTATGCCTACACGCAAATGCACTTAGGAGAACTCAGTAAGTGTGTCGCTGTGCTGAATACGGACAACGGCGCGGGTCATCCAAAGGGATGGAAAGTGGAGGGGCGGGAAGATATGAAGAAGGCTATTGAGCCGTTAACTGACGGAGTGCTCAAAGATTTAGGTGGTTCTGAAATTTCGATGGCCGTATCGTATGACACCGATCACGGGCCTTTCATGCTCGAGGGCGTTCCGGTTCTCGATTTGTATGTGGACATGTCGAAGTACATGGAGGTCCACCACAAGTCCAGCGATACGCTCGACAAGGTGGATGCGATTGACCTGAAAGCGGGCGAGGGGATCGTCGCGGTAACGGCTTATGCGATTGCGCAAAACGATGCGGCCATCGCTCCTCATATTGATCACGCCGCGGTGAGTGAGATTTTGAAGAAAGCCAAGTTGGACGACATGGTCACCAACGTCGGCGTCTGGAAACCTTAGAGTTTAAATTTCGATTGTCATACTGAGCGAAGTGAAGGAGAGCAACTGCTCGGCGCGGACAAAGTTGCACAAGTCCTTCGCTCAGGAAAACAAAATTATTTCGCTGCTGATTCCAGGATGGCCTTAAGCTTTGCGAAAGAAAAGCGCGCTCAACGGTGGAAGCGTTAATCGTAACGAATACGGGCGTCCGTGAGTTTCTTCCACTAGAGCTTCGGCGCCCCCCATGTTCCCCATGCCGCTGCCGCCATAGTCGGAGGCATCGCTATTTAGCAATTCCTTCCAGAATCCCGCTGACGGAACTCCGACCTTGTAGCCAATTCTAGGAATCGGAGTGAAATTGCAAATAATGAGAACAGGATTCTCGCCGTCTTTTCCTTTGCGTAGCAGAGACACCACGCTGGCTGGGGCATCGTTGCAGTCGATCCACTCGAAGCCTCGAGGTTCGTTATCAAACCAGTGGAGGGGAGTTTCGCTGCGATAGACGCGGTTGAGTTGCTCGACAAAGTTCATCAGGCCGCGGTGCATCGGACCTTCAACCAGATTCCAATCGAGACTGCGATCGTGCGACCACTCCTGATATTGTCCAAATTCGCATCCCATGAAGAGCAGCTTTTTTCCGGGCTGCGCAAACATGTAAGCGTAGAGCAAGCGCAGATTGGCAAATTTCTGCCAGTCATCGCCGGGCATTTTGTTGATCAGCGAACCCTTGCCGTGAACCACTTCATCATGGCTGAGCGGCAGCACAAAATTTTCCTGGAACGAATAGAGCATGCGGAAAGTGAGCATGTTCTGGTGGTATTTGCGGTGGATGGGATCGTTCTGAAAATAGTCGAGCGTGTCGTGCATCCATCCCATGTCCCACTTCATGCCAAAGCCCAACCCGCCTAGATAGGTGGGACGCGACACCATGGGGTACGCAGTTGATTCTTCGGCAAACGTTTGCGTGTCAGGATGCTCTTTGTAGGCCTCGAGGTTAAATCGCCGCAAGAATTCAATGGCTTCGAGGTTCTCGCGTCCGCCGTATTGGTTCGGAATCCATTCGCCGGGCTGACGCGAATAATCGAGGTACAGCATCGAAGCGACGGCATCTACGCGCAATCCGTCGATGTGATATTTATCCAGCCAGAACATAGCGCTCGACATCAGGAAACTGCGCACTTCGCTGCGTCCGTAATTGAAGATGTATGTCTTCCAATCAGGATGAAATCCCTGGCGCGAGTCGGCGTGCTCAAAAAGATGCGTGCCATCGAAGAATGCCAGGCCGTGGCCGTCGGAAGGGAAGTGCGACGGCACCCAATCAAGAATGACGGCGATGTCGTGCTGGTGGAGGTAATCCACGAAGTACATGAAATCCTGCGGCGTGCCGTAGCGTGAGGTGGGAGCGAAATAACCTGTCGTCTGGTAGCCCCACGAGCCGTAGAACGGGTGCTCCATTATGGGGAGCAGTTCGACGTGGGTGAATCCCATTTTCTTAACGTATTCGGCAAGGCGCGGAGCGATCTCGCGGTAGCTGAGCGAACGATTATTTTCTTCTGGCACACGCATCCATGAGCCAAGATGCATTTCGTAGATCGACATCGGAGCGTGCAGGGAGTTGGCGGCGGCGCGTTTTTTCAAGAAAGCAGCGTCTTCCCATTTGTAATCCAGATTCCACACGACCGAAGCTGTTCGCGGAGCGCGTTCAGCGAAAAGCCCTATTGGGTCTGCCTTTTCAGCGCGATATCCGTGTTGAGTCGAGCCGATTCGGAATTTGTAGAGAGCTCCTTTTTCGACGCCCGCTATAAAGCCTTCCCAAATTCCAGAACTACCTCGCGGCCGCAGTTGGTGCGATTGCGGGTCCCAGCTGTTGAAACTTCCAATCACCGAAACCTGGCGTGCGTTTGGTGCCCAAACGGAAAAAACGGTCCCTTTCGCGCCCTTCATGTCTACGACATGTGCGCCCATCTTTTCGTAAATTCGATAGTGGCTCCCCTCATTGAACAGATAACAGTCTTCGGCTGTGAGAAGCGAGACATCATAACGGACGGGGGACGATTCCTGGGTTGGGGGCTGTGGTGTCATATGTCTTTTATAGTTTAAGCAGGTCTTAGTGTATTCCAATCCGTCTATTCGAATCTTTTGGGTGGGAAGTGGCTGGAGCCATCTCTGAGAGCGCGGGGGCGACTATCGCTAGCTCTTTTTCTTGCTGTTCGCGCGTTGCTCGCGCGCCCACCCCTTTTTAATGCTTTGCCGGGAACGTCCGAGAGCGAGTGCATCGGCGGGAACATCTTCGGTGATACAACTCGCGGCGGCTACGTAAGACCCGCGGCCGATAGTGACGGGCGCAACGAGGGTTGAGTCACTGCCGATGAAGACACCGTCCTCCATGATTGTTTTATTTTTATTCACGCCGTCATAATTGCAAGTGATTGTGCCTGCACCGATGTTCACTCCTTCACCGATTTCGGCGTCGCCCAGGTAAGAGAGATGATTTGCTTTTGACCCTTTGCCTAATGTCACTTTTTTTGTCTCGACGAAATTTCCAACGTGAGCGCCTTCGCCAATATCGCTTCCAGGACGAAGATGAGAATAGGGGCCAATGATCGCGTTCTTAGCAATGCGCGATTCCTGCATGATGGTCCCGGGGCGAATAGTCACGCCGTCGCCGATTTCCGAATTTTCGATGACGCTGTATGAGCGAATGCGGCAATCCGCGCCGATTTTTGTAATTCCCAAGATTTGCACGAAAGGTTCGATCACGGTGTCGGCTCCGACTTCGACATCGCTGTCAATCACGCAAGTATGCGGATAAAAAATCGTTACGCCTTGATCGAGGAGAGCGCTGGTCTTTGCCCGCCGCACCTGAAGATCGAGCGCCATCATTTCGGCGCGCGTGTTGCTGCCTAAAATTTCTCCGGCATCAGTCGTCTTGATGGCGGCCACTTTTTTCCCTTCGCTGTTAAATAAGGCCGCCATATCGGTGAGATAGTACTCGCCATGGGCGTTAGCGGTCGAAAGCCTGTCGATGTGCTGGTAGAGCGCCTCCGTATCGAAGACATAAAATCCAGAATTGATCTCGCGAATCTTGCCCTGCTCTTCAGTCGCCGCTTTTTGCTCGACGATGGCATTGACTTCCGCTCCGCCTCCTTTACGGATGACTCTCCCATAGCCAGAGGGATCGTCGAGATCGGCGGTCAGCAGGGTCATTGTCGAGTGCTGCGCGGAATGGAAGTCGATTAACTTTTTAATCGTCTCCGGCGTAATCAAGGGAGCATCACCGGAGAGCACGATGACCTGGTCGTACTTGCCTGACAGAGCGTCGCGTGATGCCATGAGCGCGTGCCCGGTGCCACGCTGTTCGGATTGCTGGACGAAGTTCACGCCGGTACCTGCGACGGCCTGACGGACACGATCGGCCTCGTGGCCGACGATCACAAAAACATCTTGTGCCGGCACGACCTTTTTTGCCGAGGCAATCACGTGCGCGAGAATGGCCTTGCCGCCAACCGCATGCAACACTTTAGGGTGCTTCGATTTGAGTCGAGTGCCCTTGCCAGCCGCCATGATGGCGATCGCGGTTCGTTTAGGCTGATATTGTGGGTTGTTTTCGGAAGGGATAGCCATGCAGACTCAACTATATCGCGAATGCCTTTCCCGATAAGGGCGGAGAAAGTTTGCTCCCCCACCTCGGAGAAGAAACGGGAGAGAGCCTTAACTTCGCATTGCCTGGCGCTCAGGAGACTGTGCCATCAGAGCCATTAGGTCGTGCGCAATCCTGTCGGTGGCGTGTCGTGCCACGAGCCCTGCGTCGAGGTAGTCTCCCATTAGCGGGCAAACGCCAAGCGCTTCGATTGCCTCCGAATCAACTATGATTGGCGCGGCCTCTTCGAGTGCGTACTCGTTGAGCATTTCTTCCGACGCCGGAGTGCGATTGATCATCGCGTAATCGAATAATTGAACTCCGGCGTGGTCGTTTAGCGCTCGAATGTGGTCGGCAGCCGTCAATCCTAAGCTTTCATTGGCCTGAGTCATCAGATTGCAAATGAATACTTTAACGGCGTTTGATTCGGAGACGGCTTCAGGAATTCCGGGCACGAGCAGATTCGGTATGAGGCTGGTGAAGAGGGAACCGGGGCCGATGGTGATCAGATCAGCGTTGGCGATCGCCTCCAGCGTCTGCGGCATGGGACGCACGTCCGGAGGCACCAGAAACAGTTCCTTGATTTTCCCCTCACTGGCGGTGATTTGCGTCTCGCCGAGCACACGTGTGCCGTCGTCGAATAACGCTTCGAGCTCCACGCCCGTCATGGTTGCCGGATAGATATGTCCGCGAGTGAGCAGAATCTCGGAGGATAGTCGCACCGCCTCGGTGAAGTCTCCGGTGATCGAGGTCAGCGCGGCCAGGAAAAGATTGCCGAAACTGTGGCCTTCCAAGCCGGAGCCCTTTTGAAAACGATGCTGAAATAGACGCGAGAGCAGGGCTTCGTCTTCAGAAAGCGCAACGATACAGTTCCGGATGTCGCCGGGCGGCAGCATATTCAGCTCGTTGCGGAGTCGTCCGCTGGAGCCGCCGTTGTCGCTTACGGTGACTACGCCACTCAGTTCGCTGATCTTCGCCTGGAAGGACGATGTTTGACCTGGCGACGCCATCGCAGGAGTTGTGACGTAACGTTTAAGTCCCTTGAGCAGGGTAGAGAGACCGGTGCCGCCGCCGATGGCCACGACGCGCAATTCCGGACCGCTCTTGGTCGATTCAGAGTGTGAGCGCTGGGGGAGCATTCCGCCTCAATCGTGTTTTTAGCCGATAAGGTTCTGGCCGAGATCGTGCAGATTAATAGATGCTGACTTCTTCTTCCGGCTCACCCTCCCCCGCTCCGGGATCGGGGTAGAGGAGTTCGGTGAAACGCGGGTCTTCGGCAAGATTCTGAAAGTCTCCATCATTGCGCGCCTGGAAGCGCAGCGCTGGACGTACCTGAATGGCGTCGCCTAGAGTCTTCAGCGATTCTTCCAGGTGTCCAGTTAAACAATCGAGCGCGGCCAAGCCATAAAGAACGTATTCGGCCTTCGGCTGCTGCTTCAGGAGTTTGTCGAGATGCTCGCGAGCGGTCACGTAGTCGCCAGTGTTGATCAGCGATACGGCGTAGTCGTAATGCTCTTCGGTCGACTTGAATTGGAGCCCTGGCTTATCCATGTTCTTGTCACAGGCACAGATGTGGACCTGGGCCCGGTCGACGAGTGACTTATCGGGGCCAGCCAGAACCTTCTGCAGATGGCCCTTCGCCTTGTCGAACTTGTGCTCCTGCATAGCGCGCAGGCCATGTTCGTAACTCTGCACGGCCTGGGTGTGTCGGGGATCTTCAGTTGCCTGCTTCTTGGGGGCTAATTTCAGTGCCATCAAACCGCCTTTGAGTAGAGTGAGATCAAGTACGAAGTATCAGCTTATGCGTGCTTCGTTTAATTAATGCTTGCCGCGCTTTCGAGATCGATCAGTTTCCAATCGCCTTTGATGATCCCAGCGCGAATTTCGCGGGCCGTTTTGCCCTGCTTGTTCATCGTGTAAGTGTAATAAAGCTCTTTAAGGCAAGTGCCGCATTCCGCACCGTGGGTGCTCGAAAAGCAACTGTGGAGACTCTTGTGTCCCATGCTGCGGTCGCAGTAGCAATAACAGGGTTGCTGGTAGAGCACTTTTGGGATCTTAGCTGCCAGTTCATACGCATGAGTCTGATATGGAAATTGGGCGTTTGAGCCCCAAAGCTGGTCCTTGGTGAGGATCGGTGCCAATTCTGTTCCGGCTGTCGGACGCTCGTTAAAATGCGGAACTCCCTCCGACTCAGACTCAAGCCATGGGGCCGATAACATCGTAACCATTAAAAATAGGGCCGCAGATGCCAGAAAACGCGTGCGCATACGAAACCTCAACCTTCTATATCTTACCTGACTCCCATGCCTAGCGCTTGCGACCGACATTTCCGGTCGCCCACAAAGCTAACCATCGATGCCTGGCGGCGGCCACGCAAGCCAGTAAAAGAAAAGGGTTTTTCGCCACCGCGAATCTCGACCGTAGCGCCGGCATCCTGCCGGCTGTCTCGAGGGCGTCTCGCCCTCGTCGGCGGAGGCGAGACCTCCCTGAAATAGCCATCGGGTGCGGTGTCGCTCCACTAAACCACCCAAATTTGTGGCGGGAGACGGGGCGAGCCCCGTCTCTACGATAGCTTTTCGAAAAACAGGCAGATGGTTTCGATTCCCTTGTAAAAATTCGGGATGTGGAACTTTTCGTTTGGGGCATGCAGGTTGTCATCGGGCAATCCGAATCCCATCATTACAGAGGGAATTTTTAGCACGTCCTGAAAGTCGGTCACGATGGGAATAGAGCCGCCAGAGCGGATGAATACCGTCTCTTTTTTGAAGGTGTCACGAAGCGCTTCGGTCGCGGCCTTAATGAATTTGTTATCGGTTCCAACCACGCACGCGGGGCCCTTGCTCCACACTTTGATTTTCGTTTCGATGCCCTTGGGGGTAAGTTTCTTCACGAAGGCGGTATAGCGTTTGAGGATGTCGTCAGGATCTTGGTTGGGCACGAGTCGCATGGAAACTTTTGCGGAAGCTTTTGCCGGGATGACCGTTTTGGCTCCAGGAGCTACGAAGCCTCCCGGCATGCCGTGCACTTCGAGGGTCGGGCGCGCCCAAGTCCTGTAGAGAACGGAGTATCCCGGTTCGCCCGTCAGGACTTTCGAGCCAACTTCCGTCTTGCGATAGTGCTCTTCGTTAAAGGGAAGGCGTTTCCACGCTTTCAATTCATCTTTGCTCGGCGCTTTTACGCCTTTATAAAATCCCGGGATGAGAATCTTGCCTTTTGCATCTTTTAGTTTGCTGATGATTTCGACGAGCGCGAAGAACGGGTTGGGGGCCGCCCCACCGTACATACCGGAGTGCAAGTCGGTCTTGGCACCGACGGCTTCAATCTCGGTGTAGACGAGGCCGCGCAAGCCGACGCACAGCGTGGGAAGTTTTGGGGCAAACAATTCCGTATCGCAGACAAGTGCGAAATCGGCTTTCAATTTCGCCTTCTCTTTGCGCACGTAGGCAGCGATCGACTCGCCGCCGACTTCTTCTTCGCCTTCGAAGATTACTTTTACGTTGATCGGCAGCTTCCCGCCGTGAGCGCGCATCAGCGATTCGAGCGCCTTAACTTCCATCCATAGCTGGCCTTTGTCGTCGACGGCTCCGCGCGCATAAACGTTGTTGTTGCGCTCGGTTGGTTCGAAAGGAGGCGTGTGCCATTCATCGATGGGATCAGGCGGTTGCACATCATAATGCGCGTACATCAGGACGGTGGGCTTGCCCGGAGCATGTAACCAGTCGGCGTAAAGCAGCGGGTGGCCGTTGGTCGGAATGGTTTCGACGTTCTCCATGCCAATGCGACGCAGGTCTGCTGCGACGTATTCTGCCGCCTTCTTTACATCTCCCTTGTGCTCTTCGAGCGTGCTGACGCTGGGAATGCGGAGAAGAGCCTTGAGTTCTTCAAGAAAACGCGATTGGTTGCTGCGAGCGAAATCGACTGCTGGAGAGCCCATTTGTAGCCTTTCGATGCTTTTAGAATCGTGAAGCGCAGTTGGCAAAACGGTAAGTATAACCGATGGGTTGAGGGCAGATTAGCTGGCCGCTGAGTGTGGGTTGGGTGCGAAGCGGTTTGGGGAAAAATCAGCGATCGCTATCGAAGGCTTCTGCTCCGTCATTACCTGAGTCATGATTTTTGCGGTGATCGGAGCGAGAAGAATGCCGTCCCTGAAGTGCCCGGTGGCGACGAAATATCCATCGATGCTCGTCGATCCGAGAATTGGCAATCGATCAGGAGTGCACGGGCGCAAACCTGCCCATGCCTCGAGGAATCGAGCCTCGGATAATTTTGGGGCGATATCGAGCGCCGATTGCCGCAGCTTTTGAATAGCCTCCGGTTCGGTGCGTTTATCAAAGCCCGATTCTTCGGCAGTCGCGCCGATGAGCATTCGGCCGTCGCTCCTTGGGATGAGATAGACGGCAGGGGTTCGCACCACGTGCCGAATCATTTCTTTCTCGGGCATGATGATGCAAAGCATTTGGCCTTTTACGGGGCGAGTAGGAATCGCATAGGGTGAAACCTGCCCAGCCCAGGCCCCAGCGCAATTCACCACCAGGGCCGCCGAGAAGGTCGTCTTGCTGGTCCGAACGCCTGATGCTTTCCCTTCGGTGAGTTGGAGCTGCAATACCTGATTGCCCGACGAGAAGTCGATGCCGCGGTGCCGACAAGCGGCGACGGCGGCAGATGTCAGGTCGCGGGGATCAACGGATTGCTCCCTGAGATATATTCCGGCACGATACTTCGTCTTTAAAAATGAAGCGTCCAAATTTGATTCGAGGTTGGCCCAATCTGGTGACCATTCACGATCGTCGAGCGTCTTCGGCGCTAGAACCTCATCAAGAAAGAGCAGGGTTCCCTGAGATCGCAGGTCTATCTTCAGTCCCGATTCGTCCTGCAACTCGTGTACGAACTCCGGGTACATCGCCGCGCTAGCCGTCGCCAATTCCGTGAGTGCGAGGGGCATTTCGGTGGGGAAATCGGCGAGCATTCCACCGGCGGCCCACGACGCCTCGCGGCCAGGTTCGCCTTTTTCTACTATCACAACGTTCAGGCCTCGCTTGTGCAATTCGATAGCAAGTGAGAGCCCAATAATGCCCGCCCCGATCACGATAACGTCGTAATGCCTCACACTTCCATTCTAGCCGTAACGTAACTATGCGGAGCCCGAAAGCCAATTGACAGGGCCTTCCCGGTCGCAAACAATGAGACATACAAACCAAGTGGAGAGGAGTGTTTATGCCAGGAGTCATTACGCCTGACACAGAGCCGGCGGTTGTGTATCACTCTGAATCGCAAAGCAACCTGGGGAAATGGATTCTGCTGTTCGTAGCTATAGCTTTTGTCGCTGCGTCCGGATATTTCATGGTCAGCCACCAGCGCAAATTGGCCGGCCTTGCCCAGGAGCAAGCCAACAACCAAAAGCAGGTTGCCGATCTTGCCAAACGCATGCAGACGGCGGAAGCGGATTCCGAGACGTTGGCGCACCAGCTTGGCATGACAAAGAAGGAGCTGGCGACCAAAACGGCCGAATTGCAGCGGCAGCAGCAACTGGCCTCCGCGCGCTTCGCGGCCCAAACCGCGCAGCAGAAAAAAGATCTGAGTGCAGTCGAAGGCGAAGTGGGATCGGTCAAGACCGATGTTGGTGGTGTAAAGACCGACGTAGCTACGACCAAAGCTTCCCTGGAATCTACGATCTCAAAGCTGCAAAACACTATCGGCGATCTGGGAGTGCAAAGCGGACTGATCGCGAATACTCGCACCGACCTCGAGGCGCTGAAGCATAGAGGCGACCGCCAGTATTACGAATTCACTTTGATGAAAGGCGCGAAGCCGCAGGCTATTTCTACGGTCGCGTTACAGCTGAAAAAGACGGATGCCAAGCGCGGAAAATATACGCTCAACGTAACAGCTGACGACAAGACACTCGAGAAGAAAGACAGAACCCAGAGTGAGCCAGTTCAGTTCTATAGCGGCCGCGATCACATGCTTTACGAACTGGTCGTGTGGACGGTTGAAAAGAAGAAGATCACCGGCTATTTGAGCACTCCGAAGAACGCGCCGGTGCCTATTACCGTCTCCCAGAAATAAGCTCTGCTCAAGGGCGGCAGCAAGTAAAATACTCGGACAATGCTGCCGCCCAACCTTCATACTCTGCTAGAAATCTCGCTCCGCACCGGAGTCATCTACCTTCTCGTTCTAGGCGGTATTCGAATCAGCGGCAAGCGAGAGGTCGGGCAGATGACGCCATTCGATCTTACGCTGCTACTGCTGCTTTCGAATTCAGTGCAGAACGCCATGACTGGCCCGGATACCTCGCTCGTTGGCGGCGCCATAGCCGCAGCAACTCTCTTGATCTTGAACTATTTGGTTGCCGAAGTTTCCGGAGGGAATCGCCGATTTAGACGCTACATTCAAGGCGAGCCAAGCCTTCTGGTGCATGACGGCAAGCTCAATCTTGCCCATCTGGCGAAAGAGCATGTAAGTATGGATGAACTGGAACGAGCCATGCGCGAGCACGGCGTCAGTTCCTATAAAGAGGCTGCCCTGGCTGTGCTGGAAGTCGATGGTTCGATCAGCATACTGAAGTACGACGATATTCAGCCCAGCGCGTCAACCCACTTGAACCGGCGGAGGATTCTGAAGAAGCCTTAAGGTTTATCGCAGGGGCCGTCGCCTTGCTAGAGTGCAACTTTGGCTTGCCACGCATGAGTCGAACCGTTAACCACGGGGTACACAGAGGAACACAGGGGTTTTCTCTGTGTTCCTCTGTGTACCCTGTGGTTAAGGTTTTTGGCGGCCGCTACCTTTCTTTCGCCTTCAGCTTTTCTCGATCTTTCGCCGCGTCCAATGGGCGAACGGGTTCAGTCATCCGGGCGGGATCAAGAATTTCTTTGATCTGCTCATCGCTCAGCAGCTTCTTGGCCCGGGCTATCTCTATGATCGACTTACCGGAGGCGACTGCCTCTTTGGCGATGTCTGCCGCTTTCGCATAGCCGATGTAGGGGTTGAGGGCGGTCGCGAGAGATACGGTTGCCTGAACATAAAAGTCGCAACGATTCTTGTTTGCCGTAATTCCCTCAACACAGCGCTCCGTGAACTGACGCAGGGAATTGGTCAAGATCGTGGTTGACTGCAGGACGTTGTACGCCATGGTTGGCATCATCACGTTCAGTTCAAGCTGACCGGCCTGCACCGCCATTGCGACCGCAACATCGTTGCCCACAACTTGAAATCCGACCATGGCAATCAACTCAGGTATCACCGGATTTATCTTGCCCGGCATGATCGACGAACCGGGCTGCAATCCGGGTAAATTGATCTCCGCAAATCCCGTATTCGGGCCGGACGCCAGCAGGCGTAAATCGTTGGATATGCGAATGACTTCAAGTCCTAAGTTGCGTAACGCCGAAGAGACATTCGCCATGGCGAAGTTGGACTGCATGGCATAACGCATGTCATCGACCGCATTCAACGTCTGACCCGAGATGCGAGCCAGATTTGCAATTGCTTTCTCGCGATAATCGGGATGAGTATTAATGCCCGTGCCTACGGCCGACCCCCCCAGCCCAAGCTCACGCAAAGAATCGGATGAAGTACGCAAGGTTTTTGCGGAGCGCTTGATCGCTCCGGCAAAGGCAGTGAATTCCTGGCCCAAACGCATGGGGACTGCGTCCTGCATGTGCGTTCGCCCTGACTTCAGAATGTCGTGGAATTCTTTGCCTTTCTTGTCGAGCGCGCCGACTAAGGAATCAAGAACAGGGTAGGTCTTCTCCAGTTCGAGCAACGCCGCCAGCCGCATGCTTGTGGGGAACACGTCGTTGGTGGACTGGCCGTAATTCACGTGATCATTCGGATGCACAACGGAATAGTCTCCAAGTTTCCCGCCGAGAATTTCAGCGGCGCGGTTGGCAATCACCTCGTTCGCATTCATGTGAAAGCTCACGCCGGCTCCGGCCTGAAAAACATCGACCACGAACTGATCGTTAAATCTTCCTTCCTGTACTTCCCGAGCCGCTTGCATCAGCGCTTTGGCGACTTTCTCGTCGATCAGGCCAAGCGCGAGATTAGCCTCCGCCGCGGCTTCTTTGACCATGCCAATCGCGCGAATCAGCGACGGGTGCGCATGCATGCCTGAGATCGGAAAATTCTCGACCGCTCGCACAGTCTGTATGCCGTAATAAACATGAGCGGGAATCTCCTTGGTGCCAAGCGAGTCTTTCTCTTGGCGCGTGGCGGTTATGGTGGACGTTGGCGGCATGTTGATCTCCCCTAAGTTATGAAAGGCGAAAAGAGCAGAACAAATAGTATACGGACCTGCGAACATGGAGGCCTCTCTGGCTTGCAAATTGTATCGGTAGACGTGTAACGCAGAACGTTATAACAATTGATCTTGCGATCCGATAGTTTCGTAGTGCGGATAACAGGAGTCAGAGCCGGAGAGAACAGCAATGTCCAACTCCCAAAAATCGCTTCCCGCCATCCATCCAGGCGAAATATCACGGTCTGATTTTATGGAGCCTCTACAACTCAGCATGAATCGCCTGGCATTATCTCTGCGCGTGCCTCTAACAAGAATCGCGGAGGTCGTGCACGAGCACCGCGGCATCACTCCGGATACGGCCCTTTGGTTGGCTCGATATTTTGATACGACAGCCGGCTTTTGGATGAACCTTCAGACCGCTTATGATTTGGAAGTCGCCAAAGACAAGCTGCAACACACAATCGCGCGAGAGGTGCAGCTGGCGTCAATGGCCGCTGCACGCTGAGTTTATATACCGCTTAGATCGATTTCACTGGAATCGCTATTAGGTCGTCCACGAGGCCGACTTCCTTTTGAACGAATGGTTCGGCATAAGTAACACCGCCCAGCGCTCCGTAAAAGCGGGCCATCGACTCCACGCGTGCACGAATTTCCTCTTGGGCGGTGAAGATTCCGCTGCCCGCTTGCTGGTCGGTGAACTGCGTTTTGTAGGCCATCAGCGAGTCGAAGCGCCGTTCGAACTGGTCCGTGATATCGACAACGAACGTAGGTCGCACATCGCGATATAAACTCGCGTAGATAATTTTGAATGGACGATGGGGCGCTCCCTCGATTGGCAACTTCGACAATCCGGACAAAAACGCCGCTTCATATCCTAAAGTTGAAGCTGTGTAATGGTCGGGATGACGGCCTTCCCAGTACGGAAGAATTAAAACGTGAGGGCGCTGCTCGCGAAGCACGCGCGCCACCTTCAAGCGGTTATCCCATGTGTTTTCCACGCGGCCGTCCGGGATGTCGAGCGCTTGCCGCCAGTTCACCTGCAAAATCCTGGCCGCCTCGACCGCTTCGTTGGCTCGATCTTCCATGCTGCCGCGCGTACCCATCTCGCCTCGAGTCAGGTCGAGAATGCCCGTGGTGTGGCCGAGTTCTGCCATCTTGAGGAGAGTGCCGGCACAGGTCTGTTCAACGTCATCGCGGTGCGCGGCAAGTGCCAGAATGTCGACGGGCATGAGTGGTTTATTGTAGCGCCGTCGTTGCCGCAGTACTCGTCGCGTGCTCGTCCTCGTTCTCGTCTTCCGACTCGTCCTCACACGCTGCTAGATTATTCCGATCGGGGTTGCCGGCGAGACGCCGGCGCTACCAGAACCTCAAGCGGCGGGTTTTGTCGTTCTGCGATTGGCTAGAACAAACGCGATCCCGAACATGAAGAAAGCGAAGAGAACAAGGGTAAGGAGCGACGCAGTTAGTGAAAATGTTACCGGAGCTTCGGGATACATCAGCGCGCGAAGCGCTTCCACTCCATACGTTAAGGGGTTCGCATACATCAGGCCGCGCATCCACACAGACGCGCCCGAGAGCGGGAACAGCGCCCCCGAAAGCAGCCACAATGGAATGAGGAACAGATTGATGATGGCATGGAAGGCTTGGGTTGAATCCATGGGCCAAGCGATCGCGAAGCCGAGGGCGGTCAGCGCAAAAGAGACTAAAAACACCGTCAAGACGATGAGGCCAAATGACGCTAGCGTCATGTGGACGCCGACGAGGGGCGCGAACACCAGAAAAATCAATCCTTGGGCAGCGGCGAGGGTTGTGCCGCCCAGCACTTTGCCCAACACGATCGCCGTACGGGGGACAGGAGCTACCAGGACGGAAAGCAGAAATCCCTCGTTGCGATCTTCAATGACCGACATCATGGTGAAGATGGCGGTGAAGAGCACGATCATCACCAGGGTTCCGGGATAAAAATAATTTAGGTAGTGCTGCTGGCCAGACCCTGAGCCTGAACGAAACGAAGTACCAAAGCCCGATCCAATGACGATCCAGAAAAGCAAAGGGGAGGCAATCACGCCGACGACGCGCGCGCGTTGACGATAGAATCTGACGATTTCCCTCCACCAGAGCGTGAAAGCGGGTAATGCTACCCCTGCGGACTTGGGTGCGGTCGTGGTGCCTTGAAAGCCGGTGCTGCGAGTCGGGGTCGTTGGGGCGAGGGTCGTGGACATCGTAACCAGTTTAGCAGTGGGTGAGGCATTGTCCGCAATTTGCTTCCGCGAGCCATTATTCGGGCGGTAGGGGACGGCCCTGAATGTTCCACGAGATGTGATAAACGGCGCTATTGGTAGCCAGCACGGCCGACTTGCCAGGAGCGAACGCGAGCCCAACTAAACCCTGGCCCGCGACTTCGAGATTAGCCTTGCCCTCGGGAGTGATTTTGACGATGCCTCGTCTTCCACCTAGCGAAGCTGCTACGTATACGTTGCCATCAACATCGAGTGCAAGGCCTTGTGGACGACCAACGCCGCGGTAGAAAACGGATACTGTCCCGTGCGGGTCGACGCGGTAGACATTGTCAAAGCTCGATGTGCTCGGTCCCGAGACAAACATGTTGCCATCGGGACCAAAAGCGAGGTGATAAGCGGAAACACTCGGCTCCAGAGTGGCGAAAACAAAAATCTGCCGGTCTCGTGCAATCTTAAAAATCGTGCCGCTCCGGTCGCCGACGTACAGGTTCTCTTGAGCGTCGAAAGCGATGCCGGTGGCGACGCCCATGCCTTGTGCATACGATGACATGGTTCCGTCGGGTGCAACTTTGTACACCGCCTCATCGTGCCGCGATGAAACGTACATCTGCCCTTCACGATCGAAGGCGATGGCGCTCGCGTTCATCAGGTCGCTCAGAAAAGGCGTGACGTTGTAGTTGGTGTCGATCTTAAAAATCGATACCGGAACCTTTTGTCCGCGCGAGCCGGAAAAAGTCACATAAAGATTGCCTTCACGGTCAATCGCCGGGTTAGCGATGGGATGAAGATTGTCCGCCACTGGGACCGCAACTTTGACAGCATGAGAATTGCTGCTGCTGCCGTTTGTGCCGACGACGATCGGTCCCGAAGTGGCCCCATCGGGAACGCGCGCGACAACAAACTCGTCGGAGCTGATCAATACCGATCCCTCAACGTCGCCGAACCGGACGACAGGGCGTTTCAACTCTGCCGGCCTCAGGCTTTTACCTACAATTCGAACTTCTCCGCCAGGCAAAGCGCAGTCGGGGCTAACCCCATCGATGTGCGGTTTGCCGTTGGCGGGTTTTTTTCCTAAAAGCCGGTCGGAGATGCTCATGGGTTTTTCGAACTTAGAAACAGGCCTTATTCAACTATCGGCACTATACCCTTAGAAGTCCAAAGTGAAGCAAGAGATGCATTATGAATAACGCGTAGGCGCCTGCACCCAGGTCATCGACCACTATGCCCGTTCCTTCCGGAAGCCGCTCCAGGTGGCGAATGGGAAAGGGCTTCCACATGTCGAAGATACGGAAGAGTACAAAGGCCGCCAGGAACGACCGCCACGCAAGGGGCACGGCAATGAGCGAAACCAGTTGTCCGGCTACTTCGTCGATCACAACAAATTGTGGGTCTTTGGAGCCATACGCTCGAGCCACGAGCGTTGCGGCGGGGATGCCTATGAGCGTCACGCAGCCGGCTGCGAGGACGGTCGCCCAGGTACGGTATCCGACTGGAATTCGCGAGCTAGCCAGAGCCCAGACAAGCGTCGTCGCGAGAGATCCCCACGTGCCCGGACCCGGCTTCAAGCGTCCGATTCCGAAGAGAGTTGCGACAATCGTTGCCCAGACCGGCGAGCGGGGGCGAGAGGCCCCCGCGACAGCCGGCGGGACGCCGGCGCTACGGTCGTGAGTCGTATCGGATTTCATGGCGTTGTATTCGCGTCGATTTTCGTAGCGCCGACGTCCTCGGCGGCTGTCGTGGGGGCGTCTCGCCCCCATAGTACTTTTCTTAGTTATCTTCTTCTTTGTCGAATTCTTTGTCGAACTCTGAGATGGCTTCGTCGGCGTCGGTGATGGCCGACGAGATTACGTAGCCGCCACTTGCCCATTTGCCTAAGTCGACCTGGCGGCAGCGGTCACTGCAAAAAGGGAAGTCTGGGGCGGTGGCTTTCGTAGTTTTCTTGCAGATCGGGCAGCGAAGTTTGATGGACTTAGTGGGCATATGTTAGATCCAATGATCGCTGCAAGGGCTCGATGCAGATCGTCCAAGGTCGCGACTAGATGATCGCCGCCACCAAGTCGTAATCGTGGGCCTCGGTTACACGGCAGCGATAAAACGTGCCCTCTTCTGGTTTTTGATCTTCCGGATAATCGTTTATGAATACTTTTCCGTCGATCTCCGGGGCGTGCATTGCGGTTCGGCCTTCGAGCAGGAAATCGGACTCAGAAGAAGTACCTTCCATCAACAGATCGAATTCCCGGCCCACAAGTGATTTCTTCTTTGTCCGGCTTATCTTTTTCTGGATCGACATCAGCGATTTACGGCGGCTCTCGATCTCTCGCGGCGATAGCTTGCCGTCCTGGGCGAAGGCTCCGGCTCCCTCTTGGTCGGAGTAGGCGAAGGCTCCCATCCAATCAAAGGATACTTCCTTTACGAAACCGCACAACTCTTCGAATTCTTGTTCGGTCTCGCCAGGGAAGCCGACAATGAACGAAGTTCGTAACGTGACACCGGGAATTACACGGCGCATCTTCTCGATTGAGCGGAGAAAAACGTCAGGGCCACCGCCACGCTTCATGCGCTTTAGCACGCTTGCGGAAGCGTGTTGCAGAGGGACATCAATGTAGGAGCAAATATTTTCATGGGCGGCGATCGTCTCCAGCAGACGGCCAGTGATCTTGTTTGGATAGGCATAGAGGAACCGAATCCACCGCAATCCTGAAATACTGGCCAGCCTTTCCAGCAGCAAAGCCAGTCCATCTTTCAGGCCAAAATCCTCGCCGTAGCAAGTGGTGTCTTGTCCGATTAAGGTGATTTCGCGAATTCCAGACTGAGCAAAGCGCTCCGCTTCGGCGACGACAGATTCGAAGCGTCTCGATCGGAACTGTCCGCGAAGCTGCGGAATGATGCAGAAGGTGCAAGGATGATCGCAGCCTTCAGCGATCTTGATGTAAGCCGACCGACCGGGCGTGGCTAGAATGCGCGGCGTGTGCTCGTCGTAAAGATAATTCGGGAGGTCAGCTACCGCGCCATCCCACGAGTCGCGAGCGAACCTTCCTTGTTCGCGGCGAGCGTCGCCCTCGGGACGCGAAGTTGTCGGCCCAGACGCCGCAGCCGAAGTCAAAATATTGAAAGGGCTCACTGGGCGATCGCTCGGCTCGATCCCTGCGGCAGCGATGATCTTTTCTAATTCGCCCGTTCCAACTACGGCGTCCACCTCCGGCATGTTGCGCAGAATTTCGTCGTGGAAGCGTTCTACGAGACAACCGGCAACGACGAGCCTTCTTGCCTTGCCACCGGTCTTGTGGCGCGCCATCTCGAGAATAGTGTCAATCGATTCCTGCTGCGCGCTGGCAATAAAAGAGCAAGTATTTACAACGATTACGTCGGCGTCCTCGGCGTTTGGCGTGAGTTCAGCTCCGCCCTGCGCAAGAATGCCCATCATCACTTCGCTGTCGACGAGGTTTTTCGGGCAGCCCAGACTCACAAAGCCGACTTTGGCTCGAGTCTTAGGCTCGGAAATCGCGGATGTATTTTCTTCTACTGGCACAGGAGGTTCAAACTTTCACCGAACATCATGGGAGGAAATTGCACCTCATAATTCTAACATCCATAAACCGGGGTTTCCGCGGACCAATAGGCCGATTCAGCGCGTGTTCCAACGAGGTTCCGGGCATTGCAAAGCCTATAGAAATCGCCGAAACCCGTGCTAATCTTGATGAAATAACAGCCTATCCAACAGCATTGCCGGAGGATCGATGGCGGCTAGACGCCTCAACGTTCTAATTGTGCTCGTGGTTTTGTCGGCCAGTGGTTGGGGCCAGATTAATGACGTCGCGCTGACCGTCGGGAGAACCTTCATCAGCACACAGACAGTACCGAGCACAGGCTTGCCAGTTCACTTTGGCAACGAGGAGACTGTCCAGTTTAACTATGGTCGATTGTTGCTGGAGCGCGAACTCTTCAGCGTGACAGGCGAACTTCCGGTAGCAATCTCCCCTCGCGCTGACGTGAACTACTATCTCGGCACGACGCCTAAGGATATTGGTTCGTTTTTCGTGACTCCCTCGGCGCGAGTTAACCTTTTCCCCCGTGCAAGCGTCACCCCCTGGGTCAGTCTTGGTGGAGGTTACGGACATTTTCGTGCTGCATCGACCACGCTATATAACGGGGTCAATCCGGGATCCGGCAGCAACACCGTGGTCTTGCAAATGGGAGTTGGGCTGGATGTTCGGCCCTGGGAGCGTTGGGGCGTTCGAGTCGAGGCGCGTGATTTTTATTCCGGAGTTCCGGATTTCAACGTCGAGACCAACCGCAGCCGTCAGCACAACTTTTATGTCGGAGTGGGAGTTACTCACCGCTTTTAAGGATTCAGTTAACGCTGACGTGATCGCGATCTTTGTCAGGGTTTGAAGGCGAAACTTCACCCGAAATTTCTTTGAACAGCTCGGGTAAACTCCTGGCATCCTCCGCAGAATTTCCGAATCGCGCCGACTCGTAAGCTTTGGTAAATGTCTTAACCTTCCGCTGAAGCTCGGCTTCCTGAATCGAACTGACAAAATCAACCGGCGTCTGGGATGGTGTTTTGCGCCATCCGAGGCTCGCCATGCGGCGCACCATGCGGTCATACCAGAGTGTGGCCGCAGCGCGCGGCGCGCGCTCCGGGTGCGAGCCCAGTTTTAGGTTTCGAAACCACGTTACCATTCGCCCGAGCTTGGTCACCGCGAGCAAGGCGACGAAAAGGCCGATCAGTCCAGCAACCCAGCGCACCGGAAATGTGGTGAGGTGCTGGTGGGCGCGGCGCGCCGAACGCAGCATCGCCCGATGTTGTCGTGCAACCCAGCGTCTGGCATCGTCGAAGAAGTGCCGACTGCCTACCGCCGCGTCGCGGCCCAGGGTACGTTGATGGCCGGCGTCGTAGTTGATGATCCATTCGCGCCAGAATGACGCGGCCGCATCCATATAGAGCCGCATGCGTGACCATCCGCTGCGCGTCGCCAGGCCGCCCGCCGGTGTGGGGTCAAAGCTAATCCAACCAGAGCCTGGAAAGTAGGCTTCAACCCACGAGTGGGCATCACTCGCGCGAACAACGTATTGGCCCGTAAGGTCGTTGTATTCGCCGCCGCGAAAGCCGGTGACGATGCGCGATGGAATGTGCTGCGTGCGTAGCATAATCGCCATCGCGCTGGCGAAATATTCGCAATGCCCCTTCCTTCTTTCAAATAAGAAGTTAGCGACAGGATCCTGAGTGAAATTGCGTGGTAACTCCAGAGTGTAGCCAAAGTTGGTGGAAAGATAACGCTCAACTGCGACTGCCTTATCGAAATTGCTCGGAGCTGGCGCGGCGATATCATCCGCCAGTTTCGCGATCCGAGAATCGAGGGGCGGCAAGACCAGATACTTTTCCATTTCGGCCGGCACCGTGTTAGTCGCGAGTCGAAGGTCTTCGGCGTCAGTGGCAGAGAGCAGCGATTCCGCCTCGTATTGGCTGACCGGGTGGTCCGTATCTACGTTATAGACACCTCCGCCGGCGTCGACTGCAATCTGCCGAAAATTTCCTGTTAGGCGCTGAGGCCGTTCAGCGAGAAAGAAGACGTTGCTGCCGAGCGGTTCCATCAAAATGCGGTAACGAAGCGGCTTCCCAAGTACCGCTCCTCGTTGCGGCGGCGCCAAATGGTAGCTCCCGTCCAGTCCTGCTCGCAGGCCGGTTTGAATGTATGAATTTGTCCAGACGTGCCCGTCAAAAGAGCTTAGTGCAACTCCACGCCACTTTAGGTCGTAAGCGCCCTGCAAATCGTTTTCGATCTGGACATGCATCACGACAGCGCTCGACTGCTGAATCTGCCCGATGCGGCCTAGTTGAACACGGTCGGTGAAGCCGGTGGAAACGTCGCTCGTTGGCGAGTAAGCGCTCAGGTATCGAGATGAAACGCGGGGCAGCAAAAAGAAAATCAGAAAACTTCCCGCGAGAATCATCAGCATCAGAGCGGGAGCCATGGCGAGCAACCCCTGTGCCATGCGATTGCTCGGTATGGCGGACGAGGGGGCCGCGATATTTTTGTCAGGTAGGTGCGTCTGCTCGGCGACGGAGTGCTGCATCTCCATGAGCACGAATGTGATGATCGCCACCAGCAAAAACAATGCAAAAGAAAACAGAAATATAGTGCCAACCGTCAGCACTGCCGCTGACAAAACCATCAGGAACGCTAGGACTGCCAGAGCATAGTGATCGCGAGTTCTTTGCAGAGAAAAAAGCCTGACTACCATCGCAAAAAGAACGAGATGAACGCTTGCACCCAGAAAACTTCTGGAGGCGAAGAAATAGTCGGCAAGGTAAATAAAGACGTATACCAGGGTCAGGGAATTCGTCCAGCTCTCCGGAATGACGAACTCGCGGCGAGCAAGGAGTTGGTAACCGCGAACGAGCAGCGCAATTCCTACGACCAACACGGCTGCCAAATCGAGCCCACCCGTAGAAGCCAAAGCGCCAAAACCGGTGAGCACAAGCACATAGAGCGATACGTTAAAATATCGCTCCACCGCTTTCGCGGTTGTGCTTCCGTCGCTCGTGGCGAGAATTTTCACGGTAACTTCTTATTGTTGGCGAAACGGGGCTGGAAGGGAAGTGTCTCAGGTAACGTCGGTCGTGCGGTCGCCTGACGAGCAGTCTCTTGTTTACAATACCTGCCCATGGACTACCTTCTGAAAACGGAACCATCGGTATACTCCTTCGCCGACCTTGGGCGCGATAAGAGCACCATCTGGGATGGCGTGACCAACCCTACGGCGGTGAAGCATTTGCGTGAGATGAAGCCGGGCGAACACCTCGTGATTTACCACACCGGCGACGAAAAGAGCGCCACGGGAACAGCGTCTGTGGTGAGTGTCGATGCGAGCGACGCGAAACTGCCTCAAGTCAAGATCAAGGTTGGGAAGGCAATTGCGAAGCCGAAAACACTGGCCGAGATCAAAGCGAATAAATTATTTGCCGACTCCCCGCTCGTTCGCCAAGGTCGTCTGAGCGTGGTACCTCTCACGGCAGCGCAACTCGCATGGATAGTGGGCGAGTAATTCTCTGCGTCAATTTCGCTGCTAACTTAGTGATTTAGGGTCGCATGACTCGTTCCGGGCAGCCCGGTTCGGGGCACGCGTAGGTGACGTGATTACGCTGGCGATCATGGCTCACGATGAACATGGGGCGACCGTGGCGGTCACAATTTGGCTGGTTGGGCGTCAGCATCGGCGCGTCTCCACGCTTTGGCGTAATGTAGCCGACGCGTTCTCCAAAGCAGCGGTGGCAAAATTTATCGGTACAGCGAAAAAATTCGACAGAGTAATCGGAATTATAGGGAGCGAGCGCCGGCTCCATGGTGCGGAAGTGCTGATCACATAAGGGTAAGATGTCCATCCGCATGCGAAAGCGAGTTTAGCATCTGCGGAGTTGCCGGAGCAGTCACGAGACCCATCAGAATTAACAACTACCGTGACCATCGCGTGATTAGTGAAAAGCCTTTCGCAGCTCGCGTCGCAGGATCTTTCCTGAAGGCGTTCGTGGCACGTGATCGACAAAGTGAATCTCGCGCGGCTGCTTGTGGCGAGAGAGTCGATCAGCGACAAAGGTTCTGAGCTCCTCGTCGAGCAGCGACGATCCCGCATAGCTCTCTCGAAGCACAATGAAAGCGCAGGGAATTTCTCCCGCTGCAGCGTCCGGTTTTGCGACCACGCCGCAATCGCGAACGGCCGGATGTTCGAGCAGCACAGCCTCGACCTCCGCGGGCGCCACGGGAAACCCCTTGTATTTGATCATCTCTTTGCTGCGATCGAGAACGTAAAAAAAACCCTCAACATCGCGGCGCACGATGTCCCCGGAAAAATACCAGCCATCACGCAGAGCGGCGGCCGTTGCCTTAGGCTCCTTCCAGTAGCCGACCATGAACTGGGGGCCGCGCATCACAAGTTCACCCGGTTCGCCAGGCGCGACTTCGTTACCCTCTTCGTCGAGAATCCGACAGTCCGTCAGCGCCAGCGGTTGGCCGATTGAAGCGGGCCGGTTCATCTCTGGCGGCTCGCAAAAGCCGACGTGGGTGACTGGCGACGCTTCCGTCATGCCATAACCCTGATTGACCATGATTCCGGTAAGGTCGGTCAGCCTTCGGGCGAGTTCGGGCGCGAGCGGGGCAGCGCCACTCTTGATCCATCGAATGCGATGCTCTTTGGGAAAGTTACCCGCTTCCGCCGCCTGGCACATGGCGTTGATCGCCGGGGGAACCACTGGCATCATGGTCACGCCCTCTTGCGTGATTAAGGAGCACAGTCTAGGCATGTCGAAGCGAGGCATGAGGACGAGAGTCGAACCGAGGGCCAGCGAAAGCGTAAGAGCTACCGTCAATCCATAGATGTGGTAGAGAGGCAAGAAGCAGAGAATCACGTCACTTGCGACCAGGGGCACGGCGTTCGGGCCGAGAACCTGATAGACATTCGTTACGAGATTGGAGTGCGACAGCATGACCCCCTTTGGCATGCCGGTCGTACCGCTGGAATACGGAAGGGCGGCAAGCAACTCTCGAGGGTCCTTCGTAGCCTGGGTGAGCGTTGCTGAAGTGGACCGGAGCAGGCTCGAAAAATCCTCGCAACTCATGCGCGATGTTCGAGTGGAGTACACATGGCGCAGAGGAAGCCCCGACAAATTGACATTCTCTAACAACGGCCCGTCGGTGATAAGAAACGTTGCGCCCGAGTTTTCCAGTTGATAACGAATCTCGCGCTCACGATATGACGGATTCAGGAGGGTGGGAATTGCTCCCGCGAGAGTCGCTGCGTGATAGGAGACAGCAAATTCCCAGGAGTTCGGAAGAAGGATCGCAACGATTTCGCCTGGACGCAAGCCGGCGGAAACGAAGCCGCGAGCGGCGGATTCGACTAAGGTGGCGTATTCAGAGAAGGTGATACGGCGTCCGCACGAAGCGTCTACGAGTGCTGTCTTACCGGAAAATTGCGAGCAACTTTGCAAAACAAGGTCATGGACGCCTAGACCTGAGGGACTTGCGTAGAGTTGCGTGCGAAGCATTGGCGCTGATTGTAATGCATCGAGAAGAAGTTACAGGTAATACGCGACCGCAGCGCCGCGTCTCATGATTTTAACTTGCGCAAGAATTCCTGCTCATCCATTCGATATTTGAAGGCTTTGCGGCCATTGATGAATACCACTGGAACTTCGTCACCATAGAGGCGGCGCGTTTCAAGATCGGAATCAACATCGACTTCCCGCCACGTGAAGCCACCGCGCTTGCGGAGCTTGGTGAGGCTTTCCTTAATGATTTCGCAGAGATGACACCCTTTGCGGGAATAAACTACGACCTCCCCAACCTGCGCCATGCCGGGGAGTGTAGCAGTAAACTTATTGACCTCACAATCCTGACGATGTCTGAACTTCACTTGGTGCTCGACCCTTAACCAACGGGAAAAAACGTGAAGCGTAGAATCTCGAAATGCCAAAGTCTCGCGACCAGACCGATCAACCGGTACTTTCCGGCAAAACCATGCTTATCACCGGCGGCGCCAAACGCCTGGGGCGCGCTATCGCCCTGGCAGCCGCAAAGAATGGCGCAGACGTAGTCATTACTTATCGCAATTCCCAGCGCGAGGCCGAGCATCTTGTGGCGGAATTGTCAGGGTTCGGCGGGGAGGCGCTGGCGCTGCGCGCCGATGTTACCGACGAGCGCAGTGTTCGGGAGATGGTGAAGGAAGTCGTCGGGGAGCGTGGAAAAATTGACGTCCTTGTCAACAATGCTGCTAATTACGAGACAGTGGAATTCGCTAAGATTACGGTTGCACAGTGGGATGCCATTTTCGCTTCGAATACGCGAGGACCATTCCTCGTGTCGCGCGAAGCTCTTCCTTACCTGAAAAAGCAGCGCGGCCGAATCATAAACATGGGCTCGCTAGGAGGCCTGCGGCCCTGGCCAAGTCACGCGCATTACTGCTCCTCTAAAGCCGCCCTCCATATGCTTACCGAAGTGATGGCGAAAGCGCTGGCGCCAGAGATCGCGGTGAACACGGTGGCTCCAGGAATGATCGAGCTTGGAGAAAAATCTGCCGCCGCCTTCATGACGAAAATGTCAAAGCAGACGCCCATGCAGCGCAACGGTACCGCCGCTGATATCGCGGCGGCCGTGATGTTTTTCGCCACCGCGCCTCATTTCATCACTGGGCAATTGCTGGCCGTAGATGGAGGACTCGGTTTATAGCGCGGCCGTTTTAAGGCGCTAACGAAAGAGGGAATCGGACATGGGGGAGAAAGCGCCAGTCGCAGCGGGGAGCGGCTAGTAGTATTTGTTTAGTTGTAACGCTTCGAGTATCTTCTTCGCAGTTGACTCTCCCTATGAAGCGATCGCTCCTGAGGCCCTTCGGATTATTCCTCCTGCTTCTTTTCCTGTGCACTTTTTGCACGATGAATCTTGCCCACGGCCAGGACCGCCCTGAGGACGGCGGTCGAGAGTTCCAGATTTGGACAGGCGGCGGCCATTCCGTAGCAGGCGGCACGCAAAACACAAGCGTGTGGAATGCGGGTGTCTGCTACGGTTGGATCCTGACTGCTCCGCACGGCCCTTCTTTTCTCAACGGGCGCTTCGAATTAGCGCTCGAGGCGGTACCAGCTTTCGTGGTTTTTCAACGTGCGAATACAGCGTTCGGGGCAGGAGTGAATCCAGTAGTTTTCAAGTGGCTCTTCGCTTCGCGCGGACACGTGGCGCCGTATCTCGAACTGAATGGTGGCACGCTGTTCACGACACACGAAGTTCCAAGCGGCACGTCGACGATCAACTTCACGAGTGGAGCGGCGCTAGGAGCGCACTTTCTCGGTGAGCGGGCATGGTCGATTGATTTGCGCTACATGCACATTTCGAATGCAGGGTTGTCGGTGCCCAATCCTGGCGTGAACACAATACAAGTGCGGGTTGGAGTTGGGAAGTTCTTCGGGAAGAAGTAAAGGTAGCGAGTCTCAAGACTGCTTTTTGGAGACTCACCTACCGCAGAGGGTCTGCGCATTAAATCTACTGAACGATCAGGGTGACGATTGCACTCTGTGCGGCTCCCCCCGAAGGAGTGGCCGTCACCGTGACCTGGGAAGATCCGAGCGCCGTGGCCGGAGAGATCGTGACAAAAGAGGACGCGGGGCCAGAGGCGAGCGTCGAGGTGGCCTGCACGGTAACGGTCGAAGGATTCGGGACGAGCGCCGGACTTGTGAAGAGTCCAGTCGAATCGATCGTGCCGTTAATGTTTCCGCCTTGCACGCTCCATGTAACAGTCTGATCAGTGCTGCCGTTTACAGTGGCTGCAAACTGTTGCTGTTTCACGTTTGCTGGCCAAGCGTTTCCGGTTTCATTGGCAAACAACGTAGCTGAACCTGGATTGACGGTTACGGTCACGGTTGGCGGTGGGGGCTTTGTACTCGAACTGTTGGCCAGACCGCCGCACGATAGTTCTGATATCGATCCTAACGCCAGGCAAATTCCTAGCACCCCAGCGCTTAGCTGCTGTATCTTGTCAGGTCGCGAAAAGACGATGATCCCGGCGGCAAAAGCCCACCCAAACGCGAACAGCGGCAAAATTCTCGACCCCAGGTCGCTGCTGCCAGAATCAATTTTGCTAGTTGGCGTCGCAGAAGGATCATGATTCGGTTGCGAACGCGTTCCAAAGTTAGGGCCGGAGCTTGAAATCGAAAGGGCGACATTCCTTGCGGCGGATCCAGATGGAATGGAAGCGGGACTAAAAACGCAACTGGTGAGCGCAGGCAGGTTACTGCACGAGAAGTTTATCGACGATGTGAATGTCGAGCCGCCGACTGGAGCCGCCGCGAATGCGTAGCTCGCGACTTGGCCAGCCAAAACTGACACGGTGGAGTTGCCCGTATTCGTCCACAGAACGTTCCCTCCTAACCCTGTGACGGCGAGTGTTTCTGCCGGAGTCGCGTGGGTAATCGTTCCGTCTGTGCCCTGGATTGTGAAGTTGAACGTGGCAGCCGTAGCGCTGCCGAGTGTGATCGCGAAAGGAGCACCCGCAACCGTGGGAATCATTGTGCGAGGGTTGGCGATGCATGTAGCAGGAGCGCCGGCGGTGCATGACACAGTGACCACCGCGCCATAGCCATCTATCGAGGTCAAAACTCCATTCCAGTTCACGTTCTGGTTGACTGCCGTGGTCGACGGGGCGGCTGTCACGGCGATCACGAAGTCAGGCACCGGCGCAGTGACCTTTAGTCCGAAAGTCTGAAGCTTTCCCGATGGTGCGCCGGGAGATGTCGCCGTAATCGTGATTGCAGTGGAGCCTCCGGTGGGGGTGCCGGTTGCTGCCGACACCGTTAGCGTGACCAGCACTGGATTTACGGCTGTAGGGGTGACTATGCTTGACGGCGAAAAAAAGCAGATGGCACCACTTGGCAATCCTGAAGAGCAGGATAGTGACACAAGTCCCGAGAAGCTTCCGGTGGCGGTGACCTGAAACGTACTACCGGCAGACGTTCCGCCCTGTGAAACCACGATGGAGTTCGGACTCGGTGCGGTAAAAGCGAAGTCTACGATGTGGAGTGCGAGAGATACATCGTGTTTAAGAGCGCTGGCGTCGGTGCCCACGGCGTGCGCTGTGAAGGTGTAGTCGCCGACCAGTCCGCTGGCGCTGACGGTGTAGGGCACACTCGAGCTTGCAGCCAGATTCGCCTGAGGCGGGTTCACCACGCAGCTTGTGAGTAAAGGAACTTCGTTGACGCATCCCAAATTAACCGTGCTCGCGTAATTTGCTTCGGCTGTTATGAATCCGTTGAACAGGGCACCCTGCCCGGCAAAGATCGTCTTCGAAGAAATTGAAACCGTATTGCTGTAGTTGGGCGCGAGCGGATAAGTCCAAACACCTCGTCCGTAGGTAGAAGCCACCAGAGTTTTTGTGCCCGCCCCGTCGTTGAAAATTCTCAGCGCTGACACTGGAGCGTTCGGTAAAAATCCGGAAGAGGCTGGACCCGGTGCCGGCCCAACTTCCGTCCAACTCGGCGCGGATGTCGCGCTTACAAAAACGCCCACATCGTTCCCGGCATATACCAATCCAGCGGCCGAATCTACGACCAGCGCGTTCACGGGAGCGTTCGGTATTGCGGTCGCGCCGGCACCGGTCCAATCTGCCCAGCCTCCGCCAGCGTTCGAGGTCTTCCAGACGTGCGACGTCGGATGCGGCAGGGTGCTGAACCCCATGACGCCGACATACGCTGTGTCGCCGCTGATGTCGGAGACATCTACCGCAACGGCGCCCAGCGCATATCCTGCCGGATTGATCGACGCCGTGACGTTGACCATTTTGCTGACGCCAGCGTTCGTCGTAACCCAAACTTCGCCGCCCGGATTTCCAGTCAGCGGACCATAGCCATTTGTCGTGGCATAAACGACGGAAGAGTTGTTGGCGAACACGGGGCCACCGGCGGCAAGCGCGGTCACTAAATTCGTTTCATCTCCAGTGCAAACGCCTGTTCCTAAGGTGTCGAAATCGTCACTCAGTTCCAACGGAGCTGTTGCTGATGTACTCACCCGCCATACGCGGCAAGTACCGACCAAGAGTTCACTGCCGTTTTTCGGATCAAGAATGTAAGGAGTGTAGAAAGCTCCCTGGTCGCCTCCGAGGGTGGAAGAGCTGATCAACTGGATGAAGTCCGTATCGTTGCACGCCGCTCCCGCCTCGCATTTGAGAATGTTCAAATAGGGATTGGCGGCGAACCACTCGCTTACGTTCGAAGGATTGATGACGTTGTATCCGCCATCTCCGCCGAGCGCATTCTGCCACATTGCGCTACTCGTTGCGCTTGCCGTCTTTGGCGAACCATTGTCCTGCGTCCCGCCGAGTAAGATGTCCTGACTTGTCGGGTGAACAGAGATCGAGACAAATTCGGTCATCGATCCGAGCGTCTGGCTCAGGCTGTCGAATTGATTCGCAGCAGAGCAGTTTCCGGAGTTCAAGCCCGCATAGCCGTCGAGAGTCCGGCTCACTCCGCCGTCGTGTGCGAAATAGCCAACCGCCTTGCCGCTGGCGACCGTGAAAGAGATCCCGTGCTGGTCGGGATGGACGTGTGCCGGCATCCCAAGCGGCCCGGGGTTGCATCCGTAGACGTGTGTCAGGTTGATCCAATCGCCCTGGAGACAAACCGTGCCACCGGCGATGGTGCATTTGTAGAGGTTGATCGCTCCCGCATATAAATCAGTGGCAGCACCAGAAGGGACAGCCGCGAGAGAGAGATTGTAGTAGCCCTGTTCCACGCCGCAGCCGCTGTCGCTCGGGCCGAAGGCGCTGTCGCCGCAATTTGTGATGCCGTTGTCAGGAATCTGCGTCCAACTCGCACCGCCGTTGAGCGAACGCCAGATGCCTTTGTCGGCCGGTTGTTGAGCGCCGTTTATATCGGGCTGAAGATCGACGATCCACGCGTACATCTCGTTCGCCCCGGCACGACCGCGAATTCTCCGCGATAAATCAGACATGCGGAGCTGTTTGAACCGGCCGGACAATTAGCTGCTGCGAGGCCCGGAGTTGGCTGACCTACCGAACGCGTGAAATGCTGGCCGTCGGTCGAAGAGTAGAGTCCGTGGCGCCGAATGAAGGTGTAGAAGGTTCCAAGCGCGCCTTGGCTGGGGTTGTAAACGACGGAGGTCGCCGAAGCGGGAACGGCACCGTCGGAGAGTATGGCGCGATTCCAGGTGACGCCGCCGTCGGCCGAGAAGTATAGGCCGCGCGCCGTCGAGTTTGCATCTTCTTCTAGACCCAACTCAAGCCCATTGTCCCCGGCGGTGGCGGCTACAACTAAATTTGGGCTTGCCGTGCTGAATGCGATCTTGCTGAATCCCACGCCGAGAAAAGTAGTGTCTGGAGGTTGGGAGGATCCGATTCCCTCAATTTGCCTCCACGTCAAACCAGCGTCGGACGACCGCAGTATGCCAAGTCCGTAGTAAGAGTCCCCGGAACTGTTCGTCTCTCCGGTGCCGACCAGGATTACGTTGCTCGGATTTCCAGCGGCGACTGGTTGCAGGGCAATGGCACCCACTGCAAGCGTCGGTTGACCATCGATCAAGGCGGTCCATGTGACGGAGCTGGGAATCTGACTGAGGCTCCCCGCGTTGGTCGACTTCCACAGGCCGCCATATGCTCCGCCGAGGAAAACTGTGTTTCCGGTGGTGTCGGCTGGATCAATCACGACCGACGTGGCGCGTCCCGAAACCCAGTTGTAATCCTGCATTCCCGAGCCGGTTGCGTCCGAAGCTAACGGAGCAGGACCGACGGGCGTCCAAAAGGCCGGGCTCGCCGAAGAGTTTGTGCCAGCAATCGGCCCCGATCTTAGAGCGGCGGCGCGAACGGTGCGCATCATCAGCTTGCTTTGATAAGCGCGTAAACGAAGCTCGGCAGCGGATCCGGTCGGGATTTGCCGCCCTCGGCGGTTCCAGTTCGACTCGAGGTTGTCCCGACGGTAGGGCGGGTTTACTTCACGCTCATCGGAGGAACCCGTCAAATGAGAAGATTGGGGAAATGCAGCAGCCCCCGCGCCGCTGAGAAGCAGCAGGCACGCGAACCGTAGAGCGAAATGCCGCGGACGAACTCCAGTTGTAGTTTTGATAGCAATCAACTCCAGCCATACGCATGGCACTAGAGTTTCGGCGATTTTGTGAAGAATGGAATGTCCTCGAATGGCGAACCGCCGTTAGTGTCTAGCGGCAGCAATGGCGAATCTGCATTGCCCGGTAGGAACCCGACACACCGGCCATCCGCTATACTATTGAAGTATGTCGGTGATTAAAAACATCGGAGCCATCGCCCACGGGATGAGCATTACGTTCCGGGAAATGTTTCAACCCACGATCGTCGAGAACTATCCTGACGGTCCCGGCCCCACCAAGGGCGCGAAATTTCAGGAGCGTTTTCGCGGCATGCACGTGCTGCAGCGCGACGAAAACGGGCTCGAGAAATGCGTGGCGTGTTTCCTTTGCGCAGCGGCTTGCCCGGCGAACTGCATCTATATTGAGGCTGCCGAGAATACGGCAGAGAAGCGAGTCTCGGGTGCCGAGCGCTACGCGCAGGTCTATAACATCGATTACAACCGCTGCATCTTTTGCGGATACTGCGTGGAGGCTTGCCCTACCGACGCGATTACCCACGGTCACGGGTTCGAGCTTGCGACTTTCAACGCCAGCAATCTCGTCTACCGCAAAGAGCAGATGCTGGCACCGGCCCCGGCTCATATGGGAGCCAATCAGGTGTTCGCGCAATCGGAGCTGGATGCGGGATTGAAGCAAAGCTAGGCCGATTCGATTTGCCCCGAACGCCGGTCCCGAGAGGACCGGCGTTGTTGTATCCGAATGCGACGTTTTTTACTGAAACCTTATTTTTACTTTTTGTAGAGACGCGGTTCTCCGCGTCTCGGCGACCATAACCGATAAGTGGTATGGGGGAGACGGGGCTAGCCCCGTCTCTACAAATAAATATGTCTAGATTTTTACAAACCTTGAACGAGCGCGTCGTGATTTACGACGGAGCGATGGGCACCAACATCCAGATGCGCAACCCTACGCTGGATGATTACTGGGGCAAGGAAAATTGCAGCGAAGTTCTGGTGTTGAGCCGTCCCGACATTATCCGCGATATTCATGCCGATTTTTTCCGCGTCGGGTGCGACATCGTTGAAACGAATACCTTCGGCGGCACGAGCCTCGTGCTTAGCGAGTTCGAACTGCGCGACAAAGTTCATGAGATCAATCTAACGGCGGCGCGGCTTGCCCGCGAGGTCGCCGATCAGTTCTCGACCACCGATCGACCCCGCTTCGTGGCTGGCTCGATGGGGCCGACTACCAAGTTGCCTTCGCTTGCTCACATCGGGTGGGACGCGATGGAAGCGTCATATATCGAGCAGGCGCTGGCTTTGATCGAGGGCGGCGTCGATGTGATGCTCATCGAGACTTGCCAGGATCTATTGCAAGCGAAGATCGCGACGGTGGCAGTGCTTGAGGCGATGCGCCAGTCGGGGACGCGCTTGCCGGTGCAAGTTCAGGTGACGTTGCAGGAATCGGGGACGATGCTCCTAGGGACGGAAATCGGCGCCGCACTGACTGCGCTTGAACCCTACGACATCGACATTATCGGACTTAACTGCGCCACCGGTCCGGCCGAGATGAACGAAGCCGTTCGCTATCTCGGACTGAATTCGACCAAACATATCTCGGTGCTCCCAAATGCTGGCTTGCCGCAGAACGTCGGCGGCCATGCGGTGTACAAACTCGCTCCCAAGGAACTGGCAGAGTTCCACAAGCATTTCGTAAAAGATTACGGGGTCAGAGTCGTCGGTGGGTGTTGCGGGACGACTCCTGAGCATCTCCAGGCCGTAGTCGAAGCGGTGAGCGGAGTCGAACCGGCGCGGCGCGACGTCAAGCCGGTGGGTGCGGCATCGAGTGCCTACACATCAGTACCGCTTGATCTCGAGCCGAAGCCCTTAATTGTCGCCGAGGAGATGAATACCACCACGCGCGTGGAACACTTTCGCAAGCTTGTGCAGGCGAAGAAATACGACGACATCCTGACGCTGGCAAAGAAACTAGCCAATGAAGGCTCGCACATGCTTGACCTGTGTTGCGCAATCGTGGGCGAGGACGAGAAGGGCTACATTTCCGCAATCTTAGAAAAGATTGCGACGCGCGTGCCTGCTCCAATCCTGATCGATAGCACTGAAGCGGACGTTGTCGAAGAGGCCCTGAAGCGTATCCCGGGAAAGGCGATCATCAACTCGATCAATCTTGAAGACGGTGAGAAGCGAACCTCGAAAGTGTTGCCGATGGCGAAGCGCTACGGCGCGGGAGTGATCGCGCTCACCATCGATGAAGAAGGAATGGCGCTGACTGCGGACCGAAAAGTCGCCATCGCGCATCGCATCTTTGATCTGGCGACAAAGAAATATGGCATTCGTCCAGTCGACTTGCTTTTTGACACGTTGACGCTTCCGATTTCAACCGGGCAGGAAGAATATCGCTCGGCCGGGATGGAGACATTGAAAGCGGTCAAGCGCATCCACGACGAACTGCCTGAAGTGAAGACGGTTCTCGGCGTCAGCAACATCAGCTTTGGCCTCGATGCCTATCCGCGGCGGGTTCTCAACTCCGTGTTCTTGCACGAAGCGGTGGAGAACGGACTCGATGTGGCCATTGTTAACTACACCAAGATTTATCCGCTCTACAAGATTCCTCAAGAAGAAGTTGAGCTCGCGCGCAGGTTGATTTACCAGGACCGCTCGAAGGGCGATCCGCTGCAGGTTTACATGCAGCACTTCACCGGCATGAAAGGGAAGTCGCAGGCGCAAACGACGGCGCACGTCGAGACTCTGTCGATCGAAGACAAGCTCAAATACGCGATCATCAACGGCGAAAAGTCGGTAGGCGAAGGTAAGACCAAGAAGACTCTCGAAGATTTGCTCGACGAAGCGCTTGTGCCCTATACGCCGCTTGACCTGATCAACAGCGTGCTCCTCGACGGAATGAAGACCGTAGGCGACCTGTTTGGTGCGCGCAAGATGCAGTTGCCCTCGGTGCTTGATTCTGCCGGAGTCATGAAAGCTGCGGTCGCTTATCTTGAGCCGAAGATGGAGAAAAGGTCGGGTTCGCAGCAGAAGGGAACCATCATTCTCGCGACCGTCAAGGGCGATGTGCACGATATCGGCAAGAACCTCGTCGACATCATCCTTTCGAACAACGGCTACAAGGTTGTAAACCTGGGCATCAAGCAGCCGGGCGACGTGATTATCCGCTCTGCACAGGAACACAAGGCCGACGCTATTGGCCTCAGCGGGCTCCTCGTGAAGTCGACGCTCGAAATGAAGTATGTAATCCAGGAGTTGGAGCGGCAAAAGCTGGAGTATCCGGTTATTTGCGGTGGCGCCGCTCTCACTCGCAAGTATGTTGAAGACGATTTGCGCCGGGAGTATTCGAACGCTGTGTTTTATGGAGAAGATGCGTTCGGCGGACTGCACGTGATGGAAGACCTTGTCTCTGAGGGCGGTAAGCGCGAGACGCGCCTGAAGGACGGGCGAACTGTCAAAGAATACGTCAAAGCCGTCGCGATCGACGAAGAGACAGGTCCGGTATTTTCGGAGCGCAGTGCGGTGGTCACCGATGCGCCAAATATTCCCACGCCTCCGTTCTGGGGAGTGCGAGTGGTGAAAGATTACGATCTCCGCGAATTGTTTCCGTACATCAATGACACTGCGTTGTTCAAGAACCAGTGGCAGTTGAAGACGGCCTCGCAAGAAGATTACGCGCGGTTGGTGGAAGAAAAATATCGGCCGATCAAAAAGGCTTTGGAAGAAGACGTGATTGCGGCGGGCTGGTTCGAGCCGAAAGTCGTCTATGGATATTTCCCGGCCCAAGCTGACGGCAACGATGTAGTCGTGTACGACCCCTGCACATGCGCTGACGGCAAGTGTGGAGGAACTCAGTGTGGGGGCGGGCGACCCGGCCCGCTCAAGGCGGACGATATTCAACAACCGCCGTCGAAAGAACTTTTGCGCTTCACCTTTCCGCGCCAGCGCGAAGGGCGTCGCCTTTGTATCTCTGATTTCTTCGCCCCGCGCTCATCTGGAAAGATGGATGTTCTCGGCCTGTCGTTGGTAACGATCGGACCAAAGGCTTCCGTCGAGACGCAGCGCTTGTTCGAAGCCGGAGAATATACGCGATACCTTTATCTGCACGGGTTGAGTGTGGAGACGGCTGAGGCACTCGCAGAACTCCATCACAAGAAGATGCGCGAAGAGTTAGGTATTGCTAAAGAAGATTCTCCAAACACGCGCGATCTCTTTCACCAGAAGTATCGTGGTTCGCGCTACTCGTTCGGATACCCGGCCTGCCCGCATCTGGAAGATCAGACCAAGCTGTTTGCGTTGCTGCATCCGGAAGAGAATGTTGGCGTTCGACTGACCTCGGGATTTCTGCTGGAACCAGAACAGAGCACCTCCGCCATCGTAGTTCATCACCCCGCAGCCAAGTATTTCGTGGTTTAAGTCGAAGCGCAGGCTACCGCAACCGTTTGCTCTACCGGCTTGGTTCAGCGCGTCTCATAATTGCGCCCACTAACCTCTTCGTGATTCGCGATGCAGCCGCACGAAACCCTCATCTCTGGAGCGAGTGAAGAATGCAGCGCAAGCCGTTGCCGCGAAACAAAAAAGTGTGCAATAACGGACAGTGTTTTGAATGAGATAGGCGTACATTGAATTGTCTATCTAGCAACAATTCCCGCCGCGCCCGTGGCGACGGCACTGAGCGAAAATCAGACGATCTTTCGCAGTGCAAGGAGCCGTCATGGTCGACAAGACACGTGTGCCTCAACTATCCCGCATCGCAGCAGACTCCGACCTGTCTCTAAAATTGCCAGTTTCTCCGTCGGAGCAGGACGGGGATGGAAACAACATTCACAACCAGATTTTGCTGGGACTTCCGACCAAGGAAGCTGAGAGTTTGCTTCCCAAGTTGGAATTCGTACGTTTGAAAGTGCATCATGTTTTGCATGAGCCCGGGGACAGTTTAAAGTCGGCTTACTTCCCGAACAGTGGGCTGGTTTCGATTCTGAGTGTTTTTCCAGATGGAAAATGCGTGGAAGTCGGGCTGGTAGGTAGGGAAGGATTTATCGGGCTGCCGTTGGTGGCTGGATTCCGTACGGCGAATACAAGAGCCATTATTCAAATCGAGGCTTCCGCATTCAGGATTGATGCCGACGTTCTGACGGGGTTGCTGCAGCAGAACAAAGTGCTTGAGCGCCGCCTCCAGCAGTTTTCGCAGATGCTTGCCATGGAAGTCACGCAGGTGGCAGCCTGCAATCGTCTTCACGAGGTCAACGAGCGCCTGGCACGGTGGCTCTTGATGAGCGCTGATCGGGTGGATTCGAACTATGTGCCGCTTACGCAGGAGTTTTTAGCGAACATGCTCGGGACCCGTCGCTCAAGCGTAACCGTTGCCGCTGGAATGCTCGAGACTGCCGGGTTAATCAAGAATTCTCGAGGACGAGTCGACATCGTCGATCGGCCACGTTTGGAAAAGGCTGCCTGCGAGTGCTACCAGATCATGCGCGACCAACTCGCCGAATGGCAGAGCGAATCGTCCGAAAAATAAAAGTCCAGTTTAGCGGTTAACTGAACTTTGTCCCTCATAGGCAACCAACCAGCGTAAATTCAACGGCCTCAAGCGAGCAGCGAAATGGGCGACTCTGAACCTATACTCGCACTCGTTCCACTCAAATTCAGTGGCTGTGCTCGCGGGCCGAAGTAGGCCAGTTGGGCCGTAGCTTGTTGGGCTGACGAGAGATCACCCGAGGCAAGCGCTTGGCCGATCTGCTTTAAGAGCGACGTCTGCAATGCAGCAATGCCGCCACTCCGGCTTGCACCGCCGGTGTTGCTGAGATTCCCAGCCTGATGGCTCAGGTCGCTATTTGCGCTCGCAGTGCGGGGGGTGGGATCTTGCTTCAGGCCCAAGGGTGCCTGTGAAGCTGTGGTTTCGGTTGTCTTGGCTCCAGTGGCAAATTGCCGAAGAGCTTGAGAAATGGAACTGCCGCTGCTCGCCTGCACCGCAGATTTGGTGCCTGGTGCCGTGACCGATGGCGCTGCTGACGCAGCAAAAGCTTGCTGGACAGCAGCAAAAGCCGAACGTGCTGCGTTCAAATCTCCTGACTCCAAGTCCCGCTTGAGATGCTGGAGTCCTTGTTTTGCGGCGCTTGGTCCGCCGAGCTGAAGTGAACCTAGACTGCTCAAAATTCCAGCGACTGACATCGTTAGCCCTCTCTCCGGGACGATAATTTCCAAAGCCCAATTAGCCTTTGAGCAAGAGCGACGCCAATCGGTATCGCATTAAACTCACACAGCTTTTGAGTGAGTTAGGCAGTGCCAGCGCAGAATTTGCGATCGACGGGCAATCTTTGCCGCGCCGGAAGCGGCAAACTCTGCTGCTTTGCCCTCTTCCGTGTCCCTGAAATGCCGAGCCTTATCTCCGCGAAATCTCTCTAATCTGGTGAATCCCGCAAAAGAATTAGTACACTTGTCCGCATGGCACGAAAGTTCAAAGACTTGACGGAGCGTGAAATTCTGGCGCTAGCGGTTTCCCTGGAAGAAGAAGACGGCCGTGTTTTCGCTGATTTCGCCGAAGGCTTGCGCGAGACTTATCCTGCGACAGCACAATTGTTTGACGACATGAGGGCGGAGGAATTCGAGCATCGCAACATGCTGATCGAAACTTATCGTTCCAGGTTCGGAGAACACATTCCACTGATCCGGCGGGACGATGTGAAAGGCTTCGCGCCGAGGCGGCCGTATTGGTTTTCGCGCCCGCTAAAGATTGCGGACGTACGTCGGCAAGCCGAGTTGATGGAACTTGAGACGCGCCAGTTCTACCAGAAAGCGATCGAGCAGGTCACCGACGCTGGAATTAGAAAGTTATTAGGGGAACTCGAAGAGATCGAACGCAAACATCAAGTGACCGCTGGCGCAATGCAGGAGAACATGCCGCAGACGGTCAAGAAACACGAAGATGAAGCCCAGCGCCGGCTGTTCGTCCTGCAGATCGTGCAGCCTGGCTTGGCGGGCCTGATGGATGGATCGGTATCGACGCTCGCTCCCGTATTTGCGGCTGCCTTTGCCACGAAAAGCAGCCATGACGCGTTTGTGGTTGGGCTGGCAGCTTCGATCGGCGCGGGTATATCCATGGCCTTTGCCGAGGCATTGTCCGACGACGGCTCGATGACGGGCCGCGGGCGACCGATGCTGCGAGGCGCCGTCACCGGCCTGATGACGGCGGCGGGTGGAATCGGGCACACGCTTCCATTTCTATTGAAAGACTTCCACTTGGCTTTTACGGCGGCCGTAATTATTGTGGCAATCGAGTTGGCAATCATTGCCTGGATTCGTAATCGCTACATGGATACGCCGCTTCTATCGGCTGCCTTTCAAGTTGTCCTGGGTGGCGTCTTAGTCTTTGTGGTCGGCATATTGATAGGTAGCGCGTAGCCCGCCCGATATTCGATTACGCTCAACTAGTAGACTTGTACTGGAGAAATATGCCCTCGCCCACTAACGAAATAGTCGTAACAGACCCTGATGTTCTCGGGGGTACGCCTATCTCTCGCGGAACGAAAAAATGGCCAATTGCTCTCGCTTGCCGAAGCGGCAAAATACGACATTTTTTTAACTCTCGATCAGGGGATCGCTTATCGACAGAATCTGGGTGGTCGAGATATCGCAGTCGTTATTTTGCGCGCGAAATCGAGCCGCGTAGCGGATCTCGAACCACAGATCGGCCTCTTTTTGCGAATGCGCCAAGACGCGAAGAAAGGGTCTGTTTTTTTCGTTGGCTGATCTGATCGCAATTGGAAATGGGGGTGGGGGCGGGACGCCCCCACGACAGCCGCCGAGGACGGCGGCGCTACGAAAATCGACGTAATTACGCTGCTCTGCACCTGTCGGTGTCCCTGAGAGCTGATTCGAGTCACGAATGTAGCGCCGGGGTCCCGCCCGCGCTTTGGCGATGTCACCACGCGAGATCGCGGTACGCCTCCGCAGTGGGGAACCACGACCATCTGGTCAGGACTTCTCTAGTCGCTGACGCACCGGCGGCTTCCCGTCAGCGGCCCTGGTGTATTGCACTGGCCAGGAAATTTCCTGCTTCAGCGCTCGCGCTGCGGTGAGCGGGAAGTAGGGGTCGCGTAACATTTGCCGCGCCAGAAAAACTACGTCGGCTTGGCCGCTGCGGATGATGTGGTCGGCTTGCACCGGATCTGTGATCATCCCTACGCTTCCGGTCGCGATTTTGGCTTCACGCCGAATACGTTCCGCGAAGCGGGTCTGGTAGCCGGGACCGCTTGGAATTTGTGCTGTCGCGAGGTTGCCTCCGGAAGAGACGTCGATCAGATCCACGCCTCGCTCTCGAAGTTGGCCTGCGAGTTTGATCGATTGCTCGAGCGTCCACCCTAGTTCGTCGCCAGACGCGGTGCCGTTTGCGGCTTTGCCCGTATTCGGATCTTCGAGCCAGTCGGTCGCCGAAATGCGCACGAACAACGGACGCTCCTCGGGCCACCCTTTCCTCACGTCCTCGGTAATTTCAAGCAGCAGACGGACGCGGTTGTCGAACGTCCCGCCATATTGGTCGGCGCGGCGATTGCTCAGCGGAGATAAAAATTCATGCAACAGGTATCCGTGCGCGGCGTGGAGCTCAATTACGTCGAAACCTGCAGCAAGAGCTCGTTGGGTTGCGGTTACGAACGAATTCCTGATGCGCTGAATGCCCTTTGCATCGAGCTCGACTGGCTTTGGATAGTCGGCCGAGAAGGGAACGGCGCTTGGGGCGAGCACATCCGTCCAGCCGCCGGCAGCGACCGATAGTTCTTTCCCGCCTTCCCACGGGCGCGCCGTACTGCCTTTTCGCCCCGAGTGAGCAAGTTGAATTCCGGCGTAACTTCCTTGCTCGTGGAGAAAATCGGTGATGCTACGCAGTTTGTCGATGTGCTCGTCTTTATAAATCCCAAGATCTTGCGGTGAAATACGTCCCTCCGGAGTGACCGCTGTCGCCTCAGTCATCACCAGCGCTGCTCCGCCGACGGCGCGACTGCCAAGATGCACCAGGTGCCAATCAGACGCGAATCCATCTTCAGAGGAGTACTGGCACATGGAGGAGACGACGATGCGGTGAGGCAAGGTGACACTGCGCAACGAAAGAGGCGCAAACAAATGGGGAGTATTGCTCATGAAATCGAAACCTTTCTTGTGTGGGTAGCGATTAAGAAGAAAATCTGCAGCTCTATCGTGCGGTGAATAATCCGATCATTGGATGAGCGCATTTCATTCGCGTCTCTGCAAACCGAAAGCAAGATTGTTCAAGCGTTAGATGTGCGACGCGGTGGGAAAGTCGCGTAAGGTTATCTCATGGAAGATTCAGTTCACCAGCCGCGTTGGAAAACTTTGCTCGCCTTCGCGATCATTTATTTCGTCTGGGGCTCGACTTTCCTCGCGATTCGAGTGGGCGTGCACGAAGTTCCGCCGCTGGTTCTCGCCAGCATGCGATTCTTCACCGCAGGCGCTGTCCTCTATTTCTGGATGCGAGCCAAGGGCACTCCAGTTCCGACCAAGCGCGAGTGGGGAGCAGTAACGCTGCTTGCCTTCTGTATCTTTGTTGTGGATTACGGCTTGCTTTTTTGGGCGGAGCAGCGCGTGCCTTCCGGGGTGGCGGCGGTCATGCTGGCCATGATTCCGGTGTTCATGACGCTCTCCGAGATCGTGTTCTTGCGCACGCAGCGGCTCACGGTCCGTCTCTCTTTTGCGTTGCTGGTAGGGATTGCAGGCGTGGTCGTGCTCGTGAGTCGTTCCGTTGGCTTGGCGGAAAAAGCGGTGGATCCTGCGGGTGCTGTCGCCTTGGTCATCGCCTCCATCAGTTGGTCAGTCGCGTCCATTCTGTCGCGCAAGGTGGCACAACCGGAATCGAAGGTGATGAGTTCGGGGGCGCAAATGATGTCCGGAGGGTTCATGCTCGCTATCGCGGCTTTCGCGTTTGGCGAGTTTCGCGGCTTTCACATCGGAAGCGTCTCTCGCGGAGCTTGGTTTGCGCTCATCTATCTGATCGTGGCCGGTTCCATCATCGGATTTACCGCTTACGTCTGGCTGATTCACCACGAGTCTCCCACGAAAGTTGGAACCTACGCCTATGTGAACCCGGTTGTGGCGGTGATCATCGGTTACTTTTTAGGGGGCGAGGTGGTTGGGGCTAGAACAATATTGGGGTCGCTGCTTGTGCTGATTAGCGTGGTGGTCATCACAACTGCTGGCGCGAAGAAGCCCGCGCTTGAGCCGTCTCGAAGTCCAGTGCATCAACTGGCCAACGAATAGGGTGACAACCGGCGGGGGGCGGACAGGAGTGTCCGCCCTACACGGTCACTTCACGCTGATCTGGTCGTGATCGTAGTATTCGTAGGCGGACATCGGCTTGGCTCCGCCTTTCTTCCAGATATGACTTTCGGCCGGAAGTTTGCCTAGAACTTTCGCCATTTCTCGTACGTGCATCGCTACTGATCCGCAGCAGGAGCCGATGTAGTTGATGCCAATTTCTTTGGCTTGCAGCGCGTACTCTCCCATTTGCTTACGGGTTAATTGCAAAGGGTCGAGTGCATAGGGAAATTCCGGCAGGCTGGTGAAGTCGGGCTTGTCGCTGGGCGTGTTGTAGGCAACCGGTTGGCAGGCGAGATAACCGTCGACTGCCTTGCGCATCGCTTCCATCGGCCTCAGAATGTGCTGCGGCGGGCGCAGACAATTCATCCCGACGATATCGGCGCCGGCATCGAGCAATATTTTTGCTGCGGTGGCGGCATCAGTACCTTCGCCGGTTTCGTCTTTGTTTTCGAAGCAAATGGTCACCATCGTAGGAAGGCCGGTCTTCTTAGCACGTTCGACACAGAGAAGCGCTTCGCCGAGCCAGGAAAAAGTTTCACCAATGATGAAGTCGACGCCTTCGTCGCACTGCACGCGCAATTGCTCGTCGAAGGTCTCGCGCACTCGATCTGATGATGACTGGCTGTTGGGTTCGTACATCCAGGTGAGGCTGAGATTGCCAGCCACGAGGCATTGTTCTCCGGCGACTTCTTTGGCGACGCGTACCGCATTACGGTTGATGTCTTCCACGCGATCTTCTAGTCCGACGGTTGCGAGTTTGTCGCGGCTGGCGTAAAAAGTCAGGGCCTGCAGGACTTCTGCTCCAGCCTCGCGCATCTCGATGTGCATCTCGCGAAGGGCAGCCGGATAAACGATTGCGACTTCGGGGGTGAAAGGGCCGGGACGAACCCATCCGCGTTTTTCGAGTTCGAGTAAATATCCGCCGTCGCCGAGGACGGGGCCTTTCTTGAGGCGTTCGAGAATTCCTAGTTTGGCCATAGATGCTCCTTGAAAATCTTCTTATTTGTTTGCTGGATTTAGAATGCGTTCGATTTGCTGAAGATGATTGATATCGTGGCCGGCGAGCATTTCCACGGTGCGTTCGACCGACTCTTGCCCGCGCTCGGAGTGTTGGCCGAATTGCTTCCATTGATCGGGCGTGAGCGACTTTAGAAGAGTGAGATTGGCCTCGCGCAGGACGCGGTGCAGTTCCAGCGACTTGGCTGGCTCGCGCTGCTCGTAATGGCCGCAAGCCACCCAGGCATCCTGGTCGTAAGCTTGAATCTTTATGCCAGGGTCGCCAAGGATAGACCGGATCCGCCAACTAATAACGATTTCGACATCCGCTAGATGTGCCAGAATCTCGGCTACAGACCATTTTCCAGGCGCCGATCGATCGCGTAGCTTGGTGTCGGGCGCGCCTTGAACTAACTGCGCTAAAGTTTGGTCAGTCTGCGACAGAACTGAAAGCAGATCCTTTCCTTCTGCATAAGACAGAATCCGTTGCTTGTATTGCTCGATGGTTTCGGTCATCGCACTCTCCTCAAAAAACGAACTGGTTGCTCAATCGCGGGTCAGGTCTCAAGCCGCAGCCCTTTTGAACTTACCCTTCTTTAAATCGCGAATAACCTGCTGTGCGCAATTATGTCCGGGCGCTCCGGTGACGCCTCCGCCAGGATGCGCGCCTGCTCCACACAGGTATAGGCCGTCGATAGGTGTGCGGTATTGCGACCATCCAGCGACGGGACGATTGAAAAACAATTGTTCGAGGGTTAGATCACCGTGGAAGATATTGCCTTCCGTCAAGCCGTAGGTGCGTTCGAGATCAAGCGGCGTTAGAACCTGGCGGGCAATGATTGCCGCAGGAACGTTGGGCGCGTATTCCGCGATCTTCTTGACGACTCGATCGCCAAGCAAATCGCGATTGTCGTCCCAAGTGCCTTTGCGGAGCTTGTACGGGACATACTGAACAAAGCATGTCATCACATGCTTGCCGGGCGGCGCCAGCGACGGATCGGCGTTCGACGCGATGACGCAATCCACCCAAAGCTCTTCGGGAATTTCTCCAAACTTTGCAATGTCGTAGCAGCGCTCCGCAAATTCAAGAGATGGGACAAGCGTGAAGAGCGATCGCTGTTGCGCGTCGAAGTTGGAAGGCGTACCTGTAAATCGCGGCTCTTCTCCCAAAACCATATTCACTTTAGCGCACGGGCCGTTCATCTTGATCCCGCGAATCGCTTCGACAAAATCGCCCGGCAGGTCGCTCTCTGGAACTAACCCGAGAAAAGTTCGCTTGGGATCAGCATTCGAGAGAACCACACGAGCGCGGATCTCGGTGCCGTCTTCGAGAACTACGGACCGCACCCGCCCCTTGCGGGACTCGATCTGTTTTACCGGAGAATTCATACGAATCTCTGCACCGAATGATTGCGCCGCCCTGGCCATGGCGCTTGTGATCGATCCCATGCCGCCCATAACGTGACCGTAAAACCCCTGCTGATCGTGCTCGCCGCCGCTCAGCAAATGAAACAGAAGGCCGAGGGCAGTCCCGGGCTGATATGGGCCCCCGTGCTTGCCGTAGACGTTGTTGGCAAGAAACAAGGTCTTAACCTTTTCCGATTCGTAGTTGCGGTCCAGAAATTCTCCCAGACTGCCGGTCAGAAAAGAAACCAGTTCCGAAATCTCGCGCCCTGAAATTCCATGAAAGCGCTTCCCCACGCGAAGCAAATCCGACCATTCAGTGAACGACGTCGTACCAGCTTCGGGGGGCGGTTCCAGAAAGAATGGTTGTAGATAGCGCGCGAGCTTTTTGAGGCGATCGTCGACTCGAATAAAGGTCTCGGCGTCTTTGGCGGAAATGTTTCGAAGTTCATCGACCACTTGTTCGCGATTGGCCCACCACGAGACGACATGGCCGTCTGGGAACGGGACTTGCAGCGCGGGATCGCAGGGAACCATGCGTAGGCCATACTTTGCGAGGCTGAGGTCGCGAATCACTTCTGGCCGAAGCATGCTGGCTATATACGATGTCGTGGACGCGCGACAACCGGGCGCAATCTCTTCCGTGACGCAGCACCCTCCGACGATGTCGCGGCGTTCAAGGACGAGCGTGGAATAACCGGCTCGAGCAAGGTAGGCGGCAGCGGTGAGACCGTTATGGCCGGCTCCGATGATGACGGCGTCGAAAATCGGGTTTGCGATGGTTGTCCCCATAGATCTGACCGACGGTCAAAAAACTTAAAGCCCTGAGGGTGAACAAACTACAGAAAGCCCTGAAAAAAAGCCATTGAAAAATGATTTAGTAGTACGATATTGTTCGTTGACTCTAGGTCAGCGATGTTAGGGGAATTGGGCCATGGAAGGTATTGCTAATAGTCTCGCGAAGCCGACGCAACTGCGTCGGGATGGAAAGCCTCGTCCACGTTCCGAGGCGAAACGAAGTCGAATTGTCGAGGTCGCGATCCGGCATTTTGCCGAACGAGGGTACAGTGCAGCTCGGGTCGAAGACATTGCGGCGCAGTTGGGGATCGCGAAAGGCTCCGTCTTTCAGCATTTCAAGAGCAAGGATGGCTTATTTTTCGAAGCCTATAAAAAGGCAGTGCAGTCGTTTCCAAAATACATGCAGGCTCCCGCGGCAATTTTGGAGCGCGGCTTTTTCGATCTCCTTCGTTACTGGCTCGGGCGCACGGAAGACATGGTGCGCGACAACTGGTCGTCTTACCGAATCTATCTGGTGGGCAACTACGGAACGGATCTCGCGCTGCGCCGAGAAATCAATCGCTTTCTTGTATCTGAAGACCCTTACGGATGGCGCGACTTCGTCAACTTCGGCGTGACGCGCGGAGAACTGCGCTCCGACCTGGACATCGATATGACAGGGTCGATTCTGGAATGGACGATGGATCGTTTTCAGGATGCGTTGCTCACCGAAGAGTTGGATCCGGGTTTGTTTCGTAAGTCGGGTCCGGTTCCGCAAGAGAAAGAGGCGCGCATCGAACAATTCGTTGAATTGCTGCGACGCGCGATCGGATCCGACAAAGCACAATCGAGGAAGAGAGCATGACCACTGCTATTGCAACCTTAAACGGTTTAAGCCTTGAGCAGATCATTTCGAGTTATGACGAGACTGCACCTTTAACGGAAGCATCGACCATTCCAGCGCCCTGGTATACGGACGCGCGGATTGCCGAACTCGAACGCCAGACAGTGTTTTCGCGCACTTGGCAGGTCATGGGGCGGATCGATCAGGTTGCGAAGGCGGGGCAGTTTGTGACCGCGACCGTGGCCGGCGAACCATTGGTTGCAGTACGCGGACAAGACGGCGTCTTGCGGGCGTTTTTCAACGTCTGCCGGCATCACGCAGCCGCCGTCGTTACCGAAAAGTGCGGGATCGCGTCGATTCTTCACTGCCCTTATCACGGATGGAACTACGGCCTCGATGGCGCTCTCAAAGGCATGCCAGAATTTGATGGCGTGAAGAATTTTGATCGTAAGGATAACGGCCTGGTTCCGGTTCGAGTCGAGACCTGGGAACAATTTATCTTCGTGAATCTGGATAAGGACGCGCCTTCACTGTCCGATTATCTGGGCGGTCTGGTCAAACGTGTTGCGCCGCTTGGACTAACCAAATTGCATTATTTTTCGAGCCAGACTTACGACATTCATTGCAACTGGAAAGTCTTTGTCGACAATTACCTCGACGGCGGATACCACGTTCCGCATCTTCATAAAGGACTGAACTCCGTCCTCGACTACAAGCAATACACCATCGAAAACGAAGATCGCTACTGTCTGCAATCGAGTCCTATGGTGAGTTCCGATGAGGACAAGGCCACCGGCACCACGCGTCGCGGTGACCGGGCATGGTACTTCTGGCTGCATCCGAATTTCATGTTCAATTGCTATGAGGGATATCTCGATACCAATCTTGTCATTCCGATCAACGTTGATCATTGCCGGGTTGTATTCGATTTTTATTTCAGTGACATTGGCGAAAACGCCCGCGCCTACAATGAGCAGAGCGTAGCAGTCGGCAACAAGGTTCAGGATGAAGATTTGGGAATTTGCGAAGCGGTGCAGCGCGGACTTAAGTCCCGCGCATACGGCGCGGGCCGGCTTTCGGCGCGGCGCGAGGCTGGAGAACAACTATTTCATCAATTGCTGGCCGCCGACCTCAAGACCGGTCTAGGCCGAGCGGATTACTAGCTCTTCATTTACCGCGTCTATGGGTGAAAATTGAGTTCTATAAGTTCTTTACTCTCCTGAGTCGCAGGGGCCCATTTCCATTTTCCAATGGCATCCATCGCAGCTTTAGCGAGCACGGGGTGTCCGCCAATCAACTGAGACTGCTTCACGACACCGGACGGTGCAACGGTAACGCCAATGCGTACCATGCCCTTTATGTCCATCTGACGGGCCAGGTCGGGATAATTGGGGACGACCCTGTTCAAGATTTTTCGCTGTGATTCAGGCTTATCCTGGGCGGCTGAAACGCTTGAGGAGAAAGGGATTATTCCTAAAACCAAGCTGAACAGGGCCCATACCGCAAAGGGTCGCAAGCGTACAATTCGCATGCCTCGAAGATACGCCCAAATAGTAGAACCTAGTAGGTAACCAGGGTAATGAGAACTGTCTGATCACGAACTATTGATGATCTCTGGGGATCGTCTCCTCCCAAACTTTCTGTCTGATAGATTGACCGTCTTTGAAGAGTTCACGGGTGTATTTATAGTAGAAATTTTTGGCGTCGCTCGTGAGTGTGAGATGGCCCTTCCAGATCAATTTGCGATCCTTTAAGTTCAACGTAATCTCGGATTCGCCGTCGGCGGAACTCGTCTCCGGATGATTGTCATCGGCGACATAAGTAATGCGCTCGAGATCGATTTCACCTCCCCACGGGTATTTTTCTTCCGACTTACCGGACCACGTCACCTTCGTCTTCGCGTTTACCTCGTCTCGCTCCGTCTTCCAGTCACCAGGCCAGGGAAAGCCGAGCGATTGTATTTCCTTGCTTTCCTCAGATGGCATCGGTGGCGAAAAGTTTGGCTCATCATAGAGGGACGGGGCAACGAGAGGGAACATCAGGCGCGAGCCGTTCTCGCCGCCGAGTTGCAGCGTGGTCGTCATGGCATATGGAGTCGGCCACATCATCGGCCACAGTGCATTCGAGACCGAAAGGCGAATCTTGTGGCCTTTAGGGAATCTCCAGGTCGCAAGATGCATTTCGATATCCAGCGGGTAGTTTTGATTGGGCTCTAAATCTTTGGGGTTAGTTGCAGATTCGCGTTGCGCCCCGTTTATGCCCGCTCCCGTAACTTGCGTTACCGAGCCGTCAGGAGCTACGTCGGAGAGGCGAGCAAACCAGTCGGCAAGCGGCGCCGTGGAACTCGCCCGTAACATTGCGTGTGGCCGCCCGAGAATTGTTAAGTCTTTTTTTAACGCAGCACTGTCGTAAGTCAGGCTGAAGGCGTCGACGGGCCGCTGGTCAGTCAATAATTCGCCCCACCAGAATCCAGCTTCAACTCCAATGCTGGGAACATATTTCAATTGGTGCGCCGCGGGTTTAGCGGGCTCCGTCGATAAGAGATGCGCGTCAGACAGATACAGAGTTGACTGCAATGTATTGCGCGGCGGCCAACCAATCTCTCCGCGCCATTTTCCCGGAACATTTTTTAGCTTCGCATCAGGGGGATGCCAGTCTTGCATGTAAATCGCTAAAGGAGTTTCCTCTGTAATTCCGTTATTGCGGCCTTTCAGCCAGTGGTCCCACCAGCGCAGCGCCTGATCGCGCCATTCGATCTGCGGCCCGGGTTCGGCATCGTTTGGGAAGGTGTGATTCCATGGTCCAATGATCGCTTTCAGGGGAGATTTAACTTGTTCGAACATGCTTGGGATCGAGTCGCGATATCCGTCGAGCAAGCCGCCGATTAGGAAGCATGGGATTTTAATTTCGCTTAGTGGGCGTGTTGGCGCATGCCAAAACTGGCCATCCCGCTGATGCTTGAAATACTCCAAGGACCAAGGCTCGGAGTCAAATCGCGGACCTAAAACTTTTTCATCAAGCGAATAATCGGGAGCGCCTGGCATCGAGGGGGCGAGATCCATGTTTAGCTCGAATTCGTCGAAGTGCATGATGCCGTCCACGTAGTGCACGTCGTCATGAAAGAGCTGGTCGGTGGCGTCCACCGCAAGGATGGCCTTCAACGCGGGCGGGCGACGCATCGCCATTTGAATTGAGTTGAAACCTCCCCATGAAATTCCGAACATTCCGACGTTCCCGTTCGACCATGGCTGAGAGGCAAGCCATGCAATCACTTGTTCTCCATCGAGCTGTTCTTGCTCCGAATACTCGCGGTTGGTAGGAGTACCTTCGCTCGCTCCAAAGCCGCGGATGTCGACGCGGACACTGACATATCCACGCGCCGCAAACCAAGTGTGGACTGGATAGTCGCGGCCAGCGGTTGAATCGTCTTTGCGATAGGGGAGATATTCGAGCAGCGCCGGGAACTTCTCTTCGGCCTTTGTATTCTCCGGCATGTAGAGGGTGGCGGCTAAGCGAGTGCCGTCCGGCATCGGGATCCACGCTTTAACCAGATGGACGGAATATTTGGCTGGAGGGACCGAGGATTCGGGCAGAGCAAGCCCAGATAGAGAAAAGATGAAGAGAAGGGCAATTGCACAGAAAGAATGATTGAAGTTACGTCGCAGCGTCATGTTTGGCGAAAATCATATCACTTCGAACCCGGGTTAGCGGAGGTCGCAGGATAGTCTTCCTTGGGGTGTTTCGATCCTGCACGCTTCAGATTGGGGCGGGCTAATTAACGTCAAAACGGTGAACCACAGGCGCCAAGCATGGCGACACCACAGCGGCTAAAGCCTTGCACTTTTCTACAGGAATCGGCATCGCTAAAGCGATGCCCTGATACAAATCTAAAAACGCACCCTTCCGATACGCTCGGCACCGAGCAGCGTGGCTTGCAGCAGTCTTTCGGCCCTTGCTTGACACCTTCGCCTCGCCTTTCTATCGTCCTAGAAGCTATGAACGTTGTGAAAGCCACCAAGAATTTTGAGGAATGGTTGCGGCGACAGCTTCGACTGGTCGAGCCGGATCTTCGCTTCAAGCATGAACAGATGGCGGCGGCGTTGTTCCCGTTTTTTCGAGCGACGTTCTACCGCTGGCTGCAAGTGTGGCCCGATCAGTGTCCGGGGCTTGATCGCGTGCCGCACGTCTTGTCGGTTGGAGATCTGCATGTTGAGAATTTTGGAACGTGGCGAGACTTGGATGGGCGATTGATATGGGGCGTGAATGATTTTGACGAAGCGGCAGTTTATCCCTACACCATGGACTTGGTGCGATTAGCCACTAGCGCGGTGCTGGCGGCGCAAGAAAAGCGCCTTGCGATGCGACCGAAAGATGCCGCCAGCGCAATTTTGGCAGGATACGTTCGAGGGATGGAGGAAGGTGGAGTTCCATTCGTTTTGGAAGAGAACCATGTGTGGCTCCGTGCGATAGCCGAAAGCAAATTGCGCGACCCAGTGGTCTTTTGGGGAAAGATTAACAGCCTTCCGACAATACGCGGTCCGATACCCGAAACTGCGCGTGAAGCGCTGGAACATTTGCTGCCCGAGCACGGCATCGCGTACCGCCTGGCGCGGAGACGTGCCGGGCTTGGCAGCTTGGGCCGTCTGCGGGTGGTCGCGGTTGCAGAATGGAAAGGCGGCCTGGTAGCGCGTGAGGTTAAGGCTCTGACCGCGTCTGCGCAGCAATGGCTTTTAGCGCAGCGTGCTCCGCCCGAAATTTTGTATGCGGCGCTCCTGAAGCGCGCAGTGCGTTGTCGCGACCCCTATGTCGAGATGCGAGGGCAATGGATCGTCCGGCGGTTGTCGCCGTCGTGCTCACGGATCGAGTTGGAGACGTTGGGCACGAGCCGCGGTGAATTACGGCTGTTGGACGCGATGGGCCGCGAGACGGCAAATGTTCATCTTGGGACTGCGGAGAAGCAACATGCTATTTTGGCCGACCTGCGCGCGCGCAAGCCAAACTGGCTTTGGAAAGCCGCCGACTCGATGGCCGAGGCTATGGAAAAGGATTGGAAGGTGTGGAGAGAGCGCTGGCAGAGCAAGACCTCTGCCAGCGCTTTATTGGAGTGAAAGTCCGTGCGAGGACTCAGGTGGGTCAAAGAGCCGAAACTCCAAGGCTTGAGGTTTGTTCTCAGCTCCGATAGTTAGAAGAGCGTCCAGGATATATTCCAACGCGGCCGGCGAGCCGGACCAGACGCGTGAAAAGCTCTCGCGGTGAACCGCGAGTTCGCCAACGAGTCGTCCGACCGCGTCCGGGCCGAGATCGAGATCCGTCACCGTCCCGTCGCTGCCAATCGGCAGCGGAGGAGTGAAGCTCGGGGAGACGCGCAGGCTGGCTTGCGTGAGCCAGTGGGCGATGATGGTCTTCAAATGGAGCCGGCAGCAAACACTCTTCATGTCCGGCTGCGAGGCCAACGAGGTATGCCAGGAGAGGATCTTTAAACGATCCAACCAGCGGTTCTCGACCACGACAAACCATCCTTTATGACGGAGTGTATCGAGTCCGCAGACGGAACAGCACGGGCGCTTTAGCGTTGCGTATTCCATAAATTCTTTCTTGTTTTACTAATTGAGTGCGACGACGCGGTTGAGAAGCTGAGGAAGCGGGCGCTTTTCGAGAGGAACGGCAGTCAGCCTCAGCGTGGTGTCAAGGCGCAACGTAAATTGAGCCGCGCAAACCTCGCAAAGCCAGAAGTGTTCACGGCGCCGAAGCTTTCGTCGAGTGGCATTCAATGCCTCGTTCATGTCGGGAGGAAAAGTTTCGGCCAGAAACAGCTTGCCTTCACGCATTGAGCGGAAAGGAACGTCACATATCGGGTTGGCGCATTTGTGCAGCATGAGCGGTTGTCCAGTCTTCTCTTTTTTCAAAAATGGGCGGCGGAAGAGAGATTCGATAGCCTTTGCACGTGAGTGACCTAAGCTGTCGACAAGGGGGTGAGCTTTTTTGTTCGCAGTTGCTATGCTTTGGGAAGGTTAGATCCAAGACCAAAATGGAATATGCCGGAGGTTAGTCATCGGCGACGGCGCGCCGTCACGACGGTCGGCGAATAAGTGATTGTCTAACACACAAACTAACTTTCAGAATTTGGTGTGTTCGCGTAAAAAAACTGTCTAACAAATTAATGCATCAGCCAAACGGAGGCAGTCACTAGTATGCCCGCTACCGCGACTACCAGGCCAAGATGCCAGAAGAGTCGGCGTCCGGAAAGCAAGGTGATCGAGCTGACGACGAGGGCGATTTCTAAAAACACTTCCGCGAGGTCGAAGCGGTCTGCTCGATGTCTCGTTTCCTCTCCCTCTTTTTCGAGCTCACGTGCCTTGGCGTCGAGTTCTTTTTGATCGTCCTTATAACGGTCTGCTTCCGCCTGATATTTTTGTTTGAGCTTGCCCGCGGATTCCGCGTCTTTCGTGGCGATAACTCCAGTCAAGTCGGCGAACAGTTCGTCGTTGTGCCGACGAATGTTTTTTGCCTGATAGTAACCCCACTGGTCGGTCACTTTATTCTGCAGGATGATCTCTTCAGTGTGAGTGCGATGCCCGAGCAGCGATATCACAGCCACTAGAACCGCCAGCACCGCCATGGTCAGGCTGACGGGGGCAAGTTCGCGATGCTCTCTGCCGTGCTCAGCATGTTCCTGCAGTTCCCCTAATTCTTCGCTCATAAGATAAGTCCTCGCAGAAGTGATGATGGTACATGGCAACTATGATTCAGTCATTTCATTCTACAAATAATTGCCGCCGTTTACTCGCCCATCACTTTTATCAACACGCGCTTATCGCGCTGGCCATCGAATTCGGCATAGAAAATTTGCTGCCAAGTTCCGAAATCAAGTTTGCCGTTGGTTACCGGAACGACAACTTCATGGTGAATGATCAGCGATTTTAAATGCGCATCGCCGTTGTCTTCTCCGGTTTCGTGATGCTTATAATCCTGGCGGAAGGGAGCCAGAGTCTCCAGCCACTGATCGATGTCTTTGATCAGCCCCCTCTCGTTGTCGTTCACATACACACCCGCAGTGATGTGCATGGCGGAGACGAGAATCATCCCGTCTTTAATTCCTGATTTCTTCAGAGCCGATTCGACCTGCGGCGTGATGTGAACGTAAGCGCGCTTGGTTTTAGTGTGAAGCGTGATGTATTCAGTATGAAACTTCATGTCTTTAGTGTAGAGCGGACACTCCTGTCCGCTCGCATTTGCCTTTAATGTTGTAGACCTGTAGTTTGATTTGCAAATTGAAGGGGGGACAGGAGTGTCCGTCCTACACTAGCGCATCGATTCTTCGATTTCCGAGATCCAATCGGGGCGTTTGAGGATTTCGCGGGGTTTAGGGCCATCGGCCGCGCCTACGATACCATCGCGCTCCATGAGGTCAATAAGGTGGGCGGCACGGCCGTAGCCGACGCGCAGACGACGCTGTAGAAGGGAAGTTGAGGCCTTGCCAAACTCGAGAACTAATCGTACGGCGTCGTTGAACATGGGATCGTTGTCGTCGGCAGAAGCATCTCCGGATTCGCCTCCGCCACCGGCGGCATCGCGATCTTCTTTTGGCACTTCGAGAAACTTCTCCTGATATTGCGCCTTGCCTTGCGCTTTCCAGAATTCAACCACCGCTTCGATCTCTTTCTCGGTCACATACGGAGCATGCAGACGGTGCACGCGCGCCGATCCCGCGGGTAGATAAAGCATGTCCCCGCGACCTAACAGAGACTCGGCGCCGTTGGCGTCAAGAATGGTGCGAGAGTCAACTTTAGAAGCGACGCGGAACGAGACTCGAGCAGGGAAGTTCGCTTTAATCAAGCCGGTGATTACGTCGACTGACGGGCGCTGCGTGGCGAGCACCAAATGAATGCCGACCGCTCGCGCCATCTGCGCTAAGCGCGTGATTGATTCTTCAACGTTGTTGCCGTCGAGCATCATCAGGTCTGCCAGTTCGTCGATGATGATAACGATCTTCGGAATTGGCCCGTCCTCTGGATTCAATTGGTCGGGAAAGAGACTTGGTGTGTCGTCGAAGAGGCGATTGTAACTGTCGATGTTGCGGACGCCTTTGGCAGCCAGCAACTTGAGGCGGCGCTCCATCTCACGCACCGCGTTTCGTAGCGCATTGGCCGCCAGCTTCGGTTCGGTGATGATCGGGGTGTAGAGGTGGGGTACGCCTTCGTAGTTGCCAAGTTCGAGGCGTTTTGGATCAACGAGCACAAGTCTCACTTCATCGGGCGTCGATTTGTACAGAATCGACATGATCATGGAATTGACGGCGACGCTCTTGCCCGTGCCGGTCGATCCGGCGATGAGCAGATGCGGCATACTTGCGAGATCGGCGGCGGCGATGCGCCCGTTAATGTCCTTGCCCATCGCGATCGTCAGCTTGGACTTCGTACCCAGGAACTCCTGCGATTCGAGGTTCTCGCGTAGCCAGATAATTTCGCGTTCGCGGTTTGGCACCTGGATTCCGACTGTGCTCTTGCCGGGCATGCGCTCGACGAGAATGCTTTCCGCACGCAGAGCTAAACAAAGATCATCGGTGAGTCCGATGATGCGGCTGTATTTGATCCCCGCCTCTGGCTTGAATTCGAACGTCGTGACGACCGGTCCCGGATTAATCTGGGTCACTTGGCCGTGGACATCGAACTCGGCATATTTTGCGGTGAGCACCTGCGCGACGACCTTTAATTCTTCCTCATTGATCGATTGCTGCTCGTCAGGCCGGTGCAACAAACTTGATGGCGGGAGCTTGTAGCTGCCCGCAATCTTCGGCAGCGTCGTCTTCGCCTTGATCTCACCGTCGGCGCGCTCGGTGACTTCGATGTCGAGTGGCGCAAGCGGTGCGGCGGGCGAGGGCTCTGTTTCCTCGACCATCATGCGCTCAATGCCAGTGCGCTTCACAGGTTCGTTGGAATCTACGCCGCGCAGTTCTGCTTCTTGCCGAGCGGCTTCTCGTCGTCGGGGTTCATCTTCAGAGTTTTCGGCACGTGCGGAAGCGTTGCGTCCCGGCACAAGCTGCGTTGTTACCTGCGGCCTCACGGCACGCCTCTTTTCGAGTTCCTTCTGCTGACGCTTGCGCTCGCGCTCGTTCTGCCAGTCCTTCCAGCGGTCGCGGAGCGCGATGACAAACGCAAAGCGCGTCGGCGCCCACACCTTAATAGCCGAGAACGAGAACGCGGTGGTGAAGTAAAGCGCCACTGCCAATACAGTCGTACAGACGATATAGGCACCGGCCAAGTTCAGGTATCGGATCAGGAAATCACCGACGATGCGCCCGGCCAGGCCTTCGATCGGAATCGCGCCCATCCACAGGATGTGAGCCGGCAAGATTGCAAGCAGCGCTGGAACGAAGATCAAAAGCCAAACACCGCCAAGCGTCTTGGCGATCGGATTTTGGATGGGGCGCGAACGAAACCAGCGTATAGCTAGCAGTCCCATGAAGACCGGCAAAAGAAACGATCCTAGTCCCGAGAATTGCAGGATGACGTCTGAAAGGTAGGCTCCGAGGATCCCAACCCAGTTTCGGGCGGCGTGCGAGCCGTCCAGAACCGACGCACTGTTAAAAGAGGGGTCGAGAGGTGAATAAGATGAGAGCGCGAGAAAAAGGAGGAGCGCGGAGACACCGACCAGAAACCCGACAAGCTCGTTCAGACGCCGGTTGCGGGTAGGCGCAAAGACTTTCGTAAAAATTGTCATTTAGGCAGCGACGAATTCACCCGTGAAGGTGAATCGTGACAAGGCCAGAGCTCAATGATTATGACAAGAACCTCTGACCGGCACAATCTTCGAACGCAGAAGGGGTAGCGATCTGGGTACCTTCGGCGTGCTGCCCTCTAACTCACCTGGGGCAACTGATTGACGACAGGGGCTTTACAGCGCCGCAACATTTGGGTCGCAATGGTGTTCGTAGTCTCAGGATTCTCCCTAGGTGGTCGCGGACTTAAAGTTCAGCATTTTGGCGCCGCGAACTGGCATCACACCTGAGGCAAACGTAGGCCAGGTATCGAGGTCGGAGGCTAATTTCGAAAGTCAGGGCCTCCCTAAAAAAATTCTCACAGGAGATTTAATGATGAAGAAGTTTGCGGTAGCGATGTTGCTTGCGGCGGTGATGGCTCTGGTCGGTTGCGGTTCGAGCAGCCACAACAGCGGGAACGTCAACGGCAACTGGACTGCGGCGCTGCAGGACACAAACGGCAATCCGGTTTTTGCCTTTACGACCAGCCTGACTGCAACTGGAAATGGCTCTCAGGTTACCGTGAGCAACTTCAACTTTACGTCAAACTCCTGTTCGTTCAATGCATCGACCGAGACGGCATCGTTCGTTTTGAGCGGAAACTTTAATGGCAATGTGAGCGGAAGTTTTCAGTTGAGTGTAGCGTCGGGTAGTCCATCGAACGACACGCTGGTACTGAATGGCACGGTAAACGGCGGCACGATTTCCGGCTCGTGGAGCGTCACGGGTTCAACGAGCTGCGCCGCCAATGGCACGTTCACAATGACAAAGGTGTAGGTTTTTCCTAACTAAGAAGTCCATCGCTGTCCGGCCTTCCCTGAATATCCACTATTGGCCGGCAGCGGTGGATTGAGCTTTTGCTTCGAGATTTTCCTGTTCCTGCCGTGGTCGGAAATGACCGGGCAGTTCCCGCAGAGCAAATCCAGTCAGCGCCGAAACGATGGATCCACCAATCGTCAATGCCAAAGCACTCGCATAGCGAGCCAGCCAGTTGCTCGGGCTAGGCATCGGGGCTGCGGCGCTCGTTCCTTGCCACGCCAAGATCACGTTTCCCGGACGGGCGGAAATCGAAAGCTTGCGTTCGCTATTCGCAATGAAATCACCGGAAATGGAATTTTGCTGAGTCGACCCGCCGTCAGTTTGAATTTGTACCCGCACCTGATGGATGCCGGCGGTCACGGGGACGCTATCCGACAAGCTTCCCTGGGTCGAACCTGCTATCAATCCAAATTTCTTTTTGGCCGAGCCTGAGAGCTTGCCGGAGTAAGACAAAGTCCCATCCACCCAAACCGAGATATCCGCGCTGCGGAAACTGTGTTGCACTGCGATACGCAGACTGGAATCCTTCGGCGCGAGAGCGGTATGCAGGCCCATAAGGAGCGCCGCGAATACGAATAGCCCAAACATGATGCGAGTCACGAAAGATGTGCGCGCGACCCAAGTCCTGCAGCGCCCGTAAAACGAGGATGTTCGGGCGCAGGTCTGCGGTATCGTCTCGGAGTCCATGGATGACCTATTTTCTCGCAGGAGAAATTTCGGCTCCAGTTACGAAAGAGTGGGTCGGTGGCGGCGCAGTCATGCGGCTATCCCAGGGGCTGCAGTCTGGAGTTAAATGACTTCTGGCGGCATCGCTGAAGCGATGCCCTGATACGAATGTCAATCGCAGCGACATGCCAAACGTCGCTATGAATAATAGGTCGACTTCGCTGTTAGCTATTCCAGCGTCAGGAGGCGGCTTACTTGGATTGCCCGTCCTCTTCAAGCCCGCGGTTCTTCAGCATCGCCTTGCTGTTTGGAGGACCACCGCGCCATTTTTCGTACATCTTTGCCAGATCTTCGGTGTTTCCTCGAGAGAGAATCATCTTACGGAGGCGATCTCCGTTAGCTCGATTCAGGCCGCCTTGCTCCACGAATCCTTGATAGGCGTCGTCAGCCAGCATCTCGGTCCAAAGGTAGGCGTAGTATCCGGCGCTATAGCCGCCCTCAAAAATGTGGCTGAAGTAGCTGGAGCGATACCGCGGCGGCACGTAGCTGACGTTGAGTTTAGTTTTGGCGAGCGCCTGCTGCTCGAACTCGTCAGGGTTCTGCAACGGAGCGTCAGCAGCTAGAGCATGCCATTGCATATCGAGTTCGGCGGCGGCCAAAAGCTCTGTCATCGAGTAGCCTTTGTTGAACGTATCCGCCTTGCGAATGCGTCCCGCCAAGTCTTCGGGCATAGGCGCTCCGGTCTTATAGTGTCGGGCGTAATGGGCAAAAATCGACGGATACAAAGCCCAATGCTCGTTGAACTGGGAAGGGAATTCGACGAAGTCGCGGGCAGTTGATGTTCCGGCGAGGGTTGGATATTCGGCGTCTGAAAACATGCCGTGAAGCGCGTGGCCAAACTCGTGGAACATGGTGATCACGTCGGTGAAAGTAATCAGCGCCGGCTCGCCTGCCGCTGGTTTCGGTAGGTTGGCGACGTTGATGACGACAGGCGTCCGGTTCAGCAGTCGAGACTGTCCGACGAAATCGGACATCCATGCGCCGCCGTTTTTGTTGTCTCGCTTGAAGTAATCAACGTAGAAAAGAGCGAGGTGCTTGCCGTCGGCATCGAAAACCTCGAAAACGCGGACATCCGGCTGGTAGACCGGAAGGTCGTGGCGTTCTTTGAACGTCAAGCCGTAAAGCTGATTGGCGGCGTAGAAGACTCCATTCTGCAAAACGTTATCGAGTTCGAAGTAGGGCTTCACTTGCGCGTCGTCGATGTCGTAGCGTGCCTTGCGAACTTGTTCGGAGTAGAGTTGCCAGTCGTAGGCCTCGATCTTGAATCCGCCCTTTTGCGCATCGACGACGGCTTGGTTGTCGGCCTCTTCGCGAGCGGCTTTTGCCGTAGCTGCGGGAACGATTGCATCCATGAACTTCAGCGCGTTTTCAGGAGTCTTCGCCATCTGGTCTTCGAGCTTCCAGGCGGCAAAACTAGAGAAGCCCAGCAGCTTCGCCTTCTGGGCGCGGAGTTGCGCAAGGTGGGCAATTGTGTCACGGGTGTCGTTGCCGTCACCGCGCTCGGCGCGATTCCAGGAATGTTCAAAGAGCGTCTTTCGCGTTTCGCGATTCGTGAGCGAAATGAGGTCCGGCTGCTGCGTGGTGTTTTGCAACGAGATGACGTAGCCCTCGACCTTGCGGTCTTTCGCATCTTGAGCAGCGGCAGCAATCTTTGCCTCCGAAAGTCCGGCCAGAGCGGACTTGTCGGTAGTGATGAAGGCGGCGGCTTTCGTAGCCTCTAGAAGTTTGGTGTTGAAAGTGTTCGAGCGCGTCGAAATTTCTTCATTGATTTTCTTGAGTTGAGTCTTGTCCGCTTCGGAAAGATTGGCTCCGGCGTGGACGAACTGATCGTAATCATGCTCGACGAGACGCAGACCTTCCGGGCTGAGCTTCAGCGACGCGCGTTGTTTATGGACAGCGGAGACGCGGGCGAAGAGCTTGGCGTTGAGAAAGATGAAGTCTCCGTGCGCGGCGATTTTAGGCGCCTCGATTGTCTTGATCTTCTGCAATTCGTCGTTGGTATTTGCCCCAGCCACTCCGTAGAAAGCGGACATCACGCGATCAAACAACTGGCCGGTCTTTTCCATGGCGACGATGGTGTTTTCAAAAGTCGGAGGCTCCGGATTGTCGGCAATCGTCTGAATCTCAGCCTGCTGTTGAGCCATTCCGGCTTCGATCGCGGCTTGATAGTCTGCGTCTTTTATTTTGTCGAATGGTGGCGCTTCGAAGGGAAGCGAACTGCTGGCATAGAAGGGATTCGAAGATCCAAAGTCGGCGGCGGCTGCGAGCTTCGGGTTAGTCGACACGAAGGTAAGAGTTGCGGCTGTGATCAGATTGCTCATAAGGAAGATAGCTTTCCGGAAGTGAGAGTGATTTATGTTCGTCATGATTGTCGGGTCGCTCTTTATCGATTGTAGTGCTTCAATGGATTTCTAGTAACTGCATGTTTTGAACTTGGGATGCGCGACCTTCAGCCTAGGTATTTGGCGTGAGATGTTTTACGAATCTTGTAGCTAGAATTGGAATGAGATACCTGCCTGAGAGTACTTGTATCAGGGTATGCCTCAGGCATACCGCGAGGCATAATCGAATCGGGACGGCTTCAGCCGCTGCGGTTTAGTCGAGAGCCAGCAACTGAAGCCGCGGATTCGAGGATGTGAATTGCGCATCGCTGAAGCGATGCCCTGATACGAAACTACGCTCCGCCTGATCAACGCCCATCAACCTATCAATCCCTTTGCCCAGGCTAGCACTGCAATGCCAACGATTATTCGATAGATCGCAAAGGGGGCGAAGCCGCGTCTTCGCACCCAGCCCATGAACCACGCCACAGCTCCATAAGCGACGATAAACGATACGACGAACCCGATGGCCAGCACGACCCAATCGTGCGAAGTGAGATCGTGCACGCCAATGGGGTTCTCGTCTTTGCCGGTCAGGGATTTCAGCAACGTATAAAAGGTTGCGACTGCCATCGTGGGTATGGATAAAAAGAACGAGAATTCGAGCGCAGCAGCACGCGACATGCCCAGCAGTTGGCCGGCTGCGATCGTCGACATGGAACGCGACGTTCCGGGGAAAACTGCGGAGAGAATCTGGCAGGCGCCGATCCAGATCGCCTGGCCGCCGCGGATGTCGTCCATCTTCCAGGTGTGAATTGGCGACCCTGGAGCACCGGGTCCAGCCAACTCCCACGGAGCCTTCATGGCGTCTATGACCCACATCACGATGCCGCCTATCAGAAGGGAAGCGCCCATCACGTAGAGACTTTCTAGATTTTTGCCAATCACCTTGGTCAGCAAGAACGACGGAATCGCAGTTACCACGAAGGCGATCATGACCAGGCTTAGCGGATGAGTTAGGTAGTTGCAGTCGCGTTTCTCTCCTTCAGGGAACGTTGAGAGAAGTCTCGCGATGTGGGCGCGAAAGTAAACAGGCAGCGTGAGAATCGCTCCCAGTTGAATCACGATGGAGTACATCTTCCAGTACCCGCTGGAGAGCGGGACGTGCAGCAAGGCCTCGGAAATACGCAGGTGGGCGGTCGAGCTCACGGGCAGAAATTCGGTGAGGCCTTCCACGATGCCGAGGAGTACGGATAAGAGATAGTCGTTCAATCATTCTCCAGTAGAGACGCCGCTTGCGGCGTCTTGTTGGGTGGCGGTGTGTAGATCGTCCCTGCGGGACTTGACGTATTACCAGCGTTCATTCCCAGCGCTAAAGCGCTGGGCTAATGTGGACCGCCCCTTCGGGGCTTCAATTTCTGGTTGTACCGCTCAATTATGTTGGTTGTGCTAGTAGAAGCTTTACGGTCTCGTATAAACATCCGTACGGTTCACACGAGTGCGAGACGGGGCTAGCCCCGTCTCTACAGGTAGTTTTACTATTCTCCAGTCTCAGCAGGTTCGGCGTAGCGGCGGAAGAAACTATCTGTGTTCCATTCGGGGCGATGTTCGCCGTTTGCTACGTTGATCAGCAGCGCTCTCACGATTTCTTCGTACTTCGCGGCGGCCGAGAGTTCGACCGGCTGGTTGATATCGTCGGACGGAGCGTGATAGCGCTGTGTGAGCCAATCTTTGAACAGCTTGACTTCGGGCGTACCCGGTTCGGGGGCCACACTCATGGCGAGCGATGGCACACCGTGGCGGATGAAATTGTATTGATCACTGCGCACGAAAAGATTGCGCAGTGGTTCCGGATCAGGCTGAACTTTTACCTCTTGTGATTGCGCCGCCTCGCGTGCACGAGTTCCCAGATCAGAGTCATCGAGTCCTAGGACGGTAAGGAGTTTAAGCGGGACAATGGGGAGAAACATATCCACATTGATATCGGCGACGATCGATTTCGGTGCGACGGTGGGATGCGCGGCGAAGTATTTTGAGCCGAGCAATCCTTTTTCTTCTCCCGTTACGAGAACGAGCAGAAGAGAGCGACGCAGTTTTTCCGGATACTTTTTAAAGCCTGCTGCCATGTCGAGGGCGAGCGCGCTGCCGGAACCGTTGTCCATGGCGCCGTTGTAAATGCGATCACCGTTAATAGGCTCTCCGATGCCGATGTGATCGAGATGCGCCGACAGCACAACGTACTGATCTTTCAATAAGGGATCACTGCCAGGAATTTTGGCGACAATATTGGCGGACTTTACTTCCGTCACGTCAACTTTCGTCTTTGCCGCGAGGGATACGGCGAGGGGGAAGTGCGGCATGGGCTTGCGATCTTTGCCAAGCGCCGCGATTTCTGCGAACGTATGTCCGGAGCCGGCAAAGAATTTCTCCGCGCTCGCTGGATTGACGGTGACGGTCAGCTTTGCGCCCTGAGTCTCGTCAAATTCGGGATAGTCGAGATCCATGGTGGGGTGGGCGCGATTGAGAGCAATGCGCGACCACGGAATATCCATTGACGCGGGGTTTATAAGGCTCACGATGCCGATTGCTCCGACGGCCCGCAAAACTTTCCAGCGTTCCAAAGCGGTTTGGTAATGCGAGGCGAGCGATCCGGGAACGTCAGCGGGCGAACCGGAAAAGATCACGATGATCTTGCCGCGCACGTCGAGTCCGGCAAAGTCATCGTAATTTTTCTCGGGAACTTTGAGCCCGTATCCAGCAAAGACGAGAGGCGCGTTAACTTCGGGTGCCGGCATGACGCGTAGTCCGATGATGGCATCGTCGCCAAGCGTAAGTGCCTCGCGCCTTCCGTCTCGCACCAGCGCCAGGCTACAGTTTGCCTCATCGATTTTGCGGGAGACGAATTTTACTGGCTGGTAAAAGCCATCAGTGCCAGCGGGCTGCGCTCCAGAGGCCTTGAGTTGCTCGACGGCATAGGCTTGCGCTTCGTGCTCGCCGCGACTGCCCGTATCACGACCTTCAAGTTTGTCGTCAGCGAGAACTTTGATGTAGTTCCACCAGGTCTGACCATCAAAATGGGAAGTAGTCTGGGCAAAGGCGGAGGAGATGATCAGAAGCGGGAGTAGCAAAGCGACTAACTTCGATTTCATAGTTTTCCTGTGATGCAATCCTGGCGTAAATTGAACGCGAATTCGTCCTCGATGGATGCGGCAGCTGGCAGTCCGAAACACTGGGCGAGCTCAGAGCGTCAACGCTTATCCGTTAGAGCCTCAACTCCCGGCAGCTTCTTGCCCTCTAGAAATTCCAATGACGCACCGCCGCCCGTCGAGATATGTGTGATCTTGTCAGCAACTCCTGCAGCCTTAACCGCGGCTACGGAGTCGCCACCGCCAACAATAGAAACAGCGCCCGGATTGTCGGCGACCGCCTCGGCGATCTTGAAGGTGCCTTTGGCGAAGGCTGGAATTTCGAACACACCCATGGGCCCGTTCCAGACGATGGTGCGGGCGGCCGCGACTTCTTCAGAGAAGGCTTCAATCGTCTGCGGACCAATGTCAAGCGCCATCATGGTTGACGGGATCGGCTCCCCCTTGCCAACGACTTTGCCCAATGCACCTGCCTCAACGCGATCAGAGATGACGTGATCAGTGGGCAACAACAATTTCACGTTGCGCGCTTTGGCCTGTTGCAACAAGTCCTTGGCCAGTTCGACTTTGTCTTCTTCTACCAGGCTCTTGCCGGTCGATTCGCCCTGCGCCTTTAAAAATGTGTACGCCATGCCGCCGCCGATGATAAGGACGTCGACCTTGCCCAGCAAGTTTTGAATGACTCCAATTTTGTCGCTTACTTTCGCGCCGCCAAGGATTGCCACGAACGGACGCTCCGGGTTTTGCAACACTCGTCCAAGATATTGCAGCTCTTTTTCCATCAGCAATCCGGCCGCTGATTTCTGTACGGACTGCGTAATGCCAACCGTCGAGGCGTGGGCGCGATGTGCCGTACCGAACGCATCATTGACGTAAAAATCGGCGAGCTTAGCGAGCTGCTTCGAAAAATGTTCGTCGTTCTTTTCCTCTTCGGAGTGGAAGCGCAGGTTTTCTAGCAGAAGCGCCTGCCCCTTCTCTAGTTTCAACGCCATCTCTTCCGCTTCTTCTCCAACGCAATCGGGACAGAAGCCGACGTTCTCGCCGCGAGACAATTCTTTGTCGAGCAGCATTCGGAGGCGTTCAGCTACCGGCTTCAGGCTCAGCTTGGGATTGACTTTGCCCTTCGGTCTCCCTAAGTGCGAAGCCAGGATAAGCCGCGCGCCGTGGCGCAGCGCGTACTCGATGCTAGGCAAGGTTTCGCGGATACGCGTGTCGTCCATGACGCGCCCATTGTCGAGGGGAACGTTGAAGTCGACACGCATGAAGATGCGATGATCGTTGAGCGGAAGATCGCGAATCGAAAGCTTCGACATTTAGAGACCTTTGGCGCCAAGCAAGTTGATCAGGTCGCGCACGCGGCAGGAATATCCCCACTCATTGTCGTACCAGGAGATGACTTTCACGCAATTCCCGCCAACTACCAGGGTCATCGGAGCGTCGACGATGGAAGATCGGGAATCGCCTTTGAAGTCTGACGAGACGAGTTCGCTTTCTTCAAAGCCAAGATAGCCTTTCAGCGAGCCCGACTCGGAGGCTTGTTTCAGCGCGGCATTCACTTCTTCTTTCGTTGTTTTCTTCTCGACGAACGCGACCAGGTCAACGACCGAAACATTTGGAGTCGGCACGCGCATGGCGAAACCATCAAGCTTTCCGGCAAGGTCAGGGATCACTAGCTTGAGCGCTTTCGCTGCTCCGGTAGAAGTAGGAATCATATTAATCGCCGCGGCTCGGGCGCGCCGCAGATCTTTGTGCGGGAAATCGAGAATCACCTGGTCGTTGGTGTAAGAGTGAATCGTTGTCATGGTTCCGCTGACAATCTTGTAGCTGTCGTTGATAACTTTGGCGATGGGCGCGAGGCAGTTGGTGGTGCAGGAAGCATTCGAGATGACGTGATGCTTGGCTGGATCGTACTTTTCGTCGTTCACGCCAAGGACAACCGTCAGATCTTCGTTCTTCGCCGGCGCAGAAATAATCACCTTCTTTACAGAGCCACGCAGATGTTTCCTGGCGTCGTTGGCATCGGTGAAGTGGCCGGTGGACTCAACGACAACCTGGGCTCCGACTGAATCCCAGGGAAGGGCGCCGGGATCTCTCTCTTTAAAAACTTTGATTACTCTGCCATCGATCGAGATGCTATCCGGTCCGGCGGTGATCTTGTGCGGAAGATTGCCGAGAATCGAGTCGTATTTCAAAAGGTGGGCAAGGGTTTTCGGGTCGGTGAGATCATTGACGGCGACGAATTCCAGATTCTTGTCGCCCAGCGCGGTGCGGAAAACGTTTCGCCCGATGCGTCCAAAGCCGTTGATTCCAACTTTTATTGCCATTCATCCTCCAAAAGGGAAATGCTGTGAGTGGATCGAGGCCCGATGAAATTGAGGTAGAAGTTTGCTGCCGATAACGATGGTATCAGGGAGGAACAGGAAGCGTAAATGTTGACTGGACATTAGATGCTGTGCCGGACGTTACTCATGCCGCGGTTGGCTTGAGCTCGATGTAGGTATCCGTCTTGGACCATATAAAAGGAATACGCGCGAGAAAATATTTTTTATTAATCGCGCGTCTAGCTTGCGCAAATTCCTCGGGACGCAGAAAACGAGCGACGGCGGGAGAATCGGGTCCCGTAACTTTTCCTCGAATCGTGCAAGGTGCGATCTTGACCCGCGCCTCGTTGCGCAGGCGCTTAACCTTCCATGACTTGCTGTTGGTCATGAAATAAAGATTGCCATTCTCTTCTGCAAACCAAATTGGCGTTCGGACAGGCGTCCCTGCCATGCGGTAGGTGGTGAGGCTGATGTAGCGCTGGCCTTGAATCTCTTTGGGAATCATCCTGATATTGTAGAGCGCCGAGAGTCAGGCGCAAGACGGACGGGCGTCCAAGTGTCATGTCCAAGGGCTCAAAACAAGTGTGAGAAAGTGAAAGTCAGATGTATTACGCGTGATGAGAGTCAGATCGTGAATCTCCGCCGTTGCGGCAATGAAACCGTCTATTACTCCTATTGGGCGTCCTCGAGACTCGCCTTTTGAGATAGTGACGCCCCAAGCTTGAGCGACTCTTTCATCGATTGGTAGGATGCGGTTCTCAAATCGCAGAGGCAAATCGTGCTGCAGCCACCTTTCGAGTTGGCTGCGTCGTCGACCAATTGACAATCGTTCTAAGCTATAACTCATTTCAGCAAGCGTGACTGCGCTAATGAAAATCCGATCCTCATCGGCTGACTGCATCCAGTTCATCAGGCCAGGGTTTGGGCGTGGCTTTACCCACTCAGAAACAGCGTTCGTGTCGAGGAGGAAATTCACAGCTCAATTTTCCGCGGATGGTCTTTACTGCGGCGCAGTTTCAGCCCTGAGTCGCGGAGAGGAGACCGTGCGAAGAAGTCAGCCAGGGTGCCAACTCTCTCAGTCTTTCGTTTCCACTCTTCTGCTCCCACCACGACGGCAGCGGTCCGCCCGTTGCGGGTAATCGTTTGCGGGCCTTCGGCCATCGCCCGATCGATGATTTCGCTGAACTTTGCTTTGGCTTCGGCGACAGTCCAATTTTGAGCGCCCATCTCACCTTCCGTGCAGTTCTCCAACGTAATAGTCAATATGGTCATAGTAGTCATCAGTGTGGAAAAGATCAACCACATTGGAGAGGCGACAGGAGGATTTTTAAACGCATTGTGGTTCCCTAACCCGCTCTATCACTTACAATAGAGTCCGCATGAACACTACAGCGAGACGACGGACGGAAGACATGAGTGAAGGCTGGAGGCAGTGGGAAGGCCGTACTGTCAACAATCAATATCCACTGCAGAGCTTTCTGGGCGGGTCCGACCACAGCGCGGTTTTCTTGACGGCCGGCGCTGACGGGACGAAAGCAGCGATCAAGCTGATCGCTCCAACGGCCTCAACGTTTGACACTCAAATTGCGCGCTGGCGTGAGATATCAGACCTCGGCGATCCCCGCCTCATTCGCATTCTTGACTCCGGAAAGTGCGATCTCGACGGCGTCCGCATGTTGTATGTCGTGATGGAATACGCCGACGAAAATCTTGGTCAGGTCTTGGCAGAACGTGCGCTGACCGCGGAAGAGGCGCGAGCTACCCTGCCATCCGTTCTTGACAGCTTGGAATTTGTGCATAGCAAGGGATTCATCCACAACCGTATAAAGCCGAATAATATTCTGGCAATTGGGGATAAAGTCAAACTTTCGAGCGACAGCCTTGTGCGTCCGGGCGAGTCGTCGGGAGAGCTCAAAACGAGTCCCAGCGTTTATGATCCGCCGGAGGCCCGGACTACAACCCCTTCGGTCGCATCGGATATCTGGCGCTTCGGTGTCACGCTTGTCGAGACTTTGACGCAACGACGCCCGGGCCCCGGTCAAAGTGGGCAAAGTTTGTCAGGGAGCGTGCCTGAACAATTCCGTGATCTGGTGCAAAACTGCCTTGTGCTGGACCCGGCAAGACGTTGGTCAGTGAATCAGGTTCGTCGGGGAATGACCGCGAATAGTGGAGTCGGAAGTCGACCGCCTGCTCCTGTAAAGACCATTTCAACGGCGCGTCCGGTCGCTCCGGCAGTGCCTGTGTCGGCAACGACTCCAAGCCAGCCGTCGTCGAGAGATTTGCCGCGACCAAGTCTCGTTACGGAAACAGGTTCGCGCAGGATTTCGTCAAAGTGGCCGATCTGGGCGGCGATCGCGGCAGTCGTCATTATCGCTTTAGTCCTGTTGGGCCGCACCAGACGGACGTCTCAACCCACTGACCAGCCTGTGACTGAATCGCAGCCAGGATCGGCATCGCGGGGGGCGCAGCCAGAGATGAGTGCCGGAGCGGGAGCGGCGACCACAACAGCGAGCCGTCCGTCAGCAAGCCGTCCATCAACTTCCGCCGCCCGAGCATCGGGAGATGCTTCATCATTCGTCGACGGCGCGAGCGGCGATGCGAATGCCGGAGTCGTGCAACGCGTGATGCCGCAAGTTTCGCCGAGTGCACTGCGCACTGTTCACGGCACTCTCAAAGTACGCATACGTGTCAATGTCGATGGGTCGGGCAAGGTGTCGAATGCGAGTTTCGAATCGCCGGGCCCAAGCAAATATTTTTCAAGGCTCTCGATGGAAGCGGCGCGTGACTGGAAGTTTTCGCCCGCGCAGGCAGGGAACCGAACCGTCAAGTTGTTATTTGCTTTTACACGCGGCGGAACGGAAGCATCGGTGATCCGCGCGAATTAGACGGAAGTCGGTTACGGTTCGCGGTAGGGTACTGTTGAGTTTGAATTCTGCCGCAGTGCTTCTTCGTAAGCCTGCTTCTGGTCGCGTCCGGTCACCTGCTTATACCACGCGGGGTGGAAGGTCCAAGCCCACGCTTCGCTCACCGCTCCACGGACCATAGACTGAAATGTGCCGGGTTCACCAATGCTGCTCTGGTAGATGTGGATGAAGATTCCACCGAGCATGACAATTGCGGCAATGTCGTGGACGATATAGCTGATGGCAACGGCCTCCCGGCCGAATACTTTAGCGCCTGCCCACATGATGGTTCCGGTGATAATGTAGGCGACGCAACCGATCACGATCTCCCAAAAAAGAAGTTTTTGTCCAGCGTTGAAAAAGCCGGTTTCGGGCGGATCCAATTTTTCCTCTCCGCTGGCAATCTGCTTGATATTGCGCATCCAACGCGAATCGCCGTCATTCCACACCATGCGATCGAGCCAATTCAAAACTTGCAGAGCGAAAATGACGACGAACCCGACGCCGAAATAAGGGTGCAGGATTCGGGTCAGTTGGCCGCCGCCGAACAGTGGAGTGATCCAGCGAAAAAGAGATGGAAGATATAGAGCGAAGCCCGAAAACAGTGCGAGAAAAAAGAAGAGCGCGACGGCCCAGTGGACGACTCGTGTGTAGACAGGGTGGCGAAGTAATTCACCGCGATACACGACGGTTCGACCTGCGGATTCAAAACTCTGACGAGCTTTATCGTCGAAACGGTCGATGGCGTTTGGAGTGTGGGTGCTAGCCATTTGTCCCATCCTTTTTCGGAGGCTCGGGTTGAGGCACTCGCGGACCAGACGTCACATGATGGAACAGGATACCCAGGCCGCCGAACAAGGCGAAAGCTCCCAGCATCGGTTTGAAGAGCCACTTCCAAACTGTGTAACTCCATGGAATCTGCGGATTTTTCGGCAGGTTCCCATAGCGCTCGGGATCGGTCGCATCGTGCAGGACGTAAATGACGTGCGTGCCGCCAACTGATTGCGGGTCGTATACTCCCGCATTTTGCCAACCGAAATTGTCGCGGAGTTGTTTCGCCCGTTCTTCGGCGACGAACTTCATGTCTTCCTTCGTGCCGAACTTCAGGCATCCAGTCGGGCAAGCCTTGATGCACGCCGGTTCCAGTCCTTCTCCAACGCGGTCGGAGCAAAGAGTGCATTTGTAGACGCGCTTGGTTTCCGGATTAAAACGCGGAATGTTGAAGGGACATCCCGAGATACAGAACTCGCAGCCTATGCAATTTTCCTGGTTGAAGTCGACGATGCCGTTGGAATATTTGACGATGGCGCCGTCAGCCGGGCATGCCGCAAGGCATCCTGGATCAGCGCAGTGCATGCACTGATCTTTGCGCATCAACCACTGGATCGTGCCGTCGGGATTTTGGTGTTCGTTGAACTTGATGAGGTTCCAGAAGTTCCAGCGCGTCTCCGGCATCGTCTGATAAGTGTTATCAAACGTGGTCACCGAAAACGGCATATCGTTCCACTCGACGCACGCGACTTCGCAGGCTTTGCAGCCGATGCAGGTAGTGGTATCAACCAGTTTGCAGACTTCGAGGTCGCGCTGCACGCCATGTCCGGACGAATTACCCGAATGGCCAGAAATCATTTCGGCTTGAAGCGCCTTGCGGTCTGCCATCTAACCCTTCCCGTTTCGAGTCCTGCAGTTGCGATCTACACCGGCTTTGTATTGCGTCGTTGGTCTTCGTAGAGGCGCCGGCGCTACAATTTCTCTATCTTCACCAGAAATCCCTTAAACTCCGGCGTGAACGCGTTCGGATCAATCACTGTCGGGGTGAGCTGGTTTACCAGAGTTTTTGCCGTCTTGCCTTCGTCCTCTACGATTCCGCGAAATCCCCAATGGATCGGAATACCGATCTGAAAAGTTTCTTTGCCGTCGATTTTCATAGGGCGGATCCGCTTGGTAACCATCGCTTTCGCGATATAGTGCGAACGCGCGCTTGTAACTTTCACTTTTTCGCCGCCGCGAATGCCCATTCGATCAGCCAGTTGAGCCGGAACTTCTACAAAAGGCTCAGGTACCAGCTGCACGTTCATCGGATTATTTTTCGTCCAGTAGTGATAGTGCTCGGTCAAACGGTACGTCGTGCAAATGACGTTGAATTCCTGCCCCGTCTGCGCGTACTTATCCATGTCAGTCTTGTAGGACTTTGCGATCGGATTGCTGGACTGCTTCGGATGCAGCGGATTTATTAGCGGACTTTCGAAGGGTTCATAGTGTTCGGGGAACGGGCCGTCGGCCATGCCCGAAAGCGGTACGAATAAACGCGCAATGCCCTCGGGGTTCATGATGAACGGGCCCATGTGATCTTTGGGAGGGGAATCGACTTTGAAATCTGGAACGTCCACCCCGGCCCAAGTTTGTTTCGCTTCATCCCACCAGACTTGTCTTCGAGTCGGATCCCAGGGCTTTCCGTCGACGTCGCAGGACGCGCGGTTGTATAGGACCCGCCGGTTCGAAGGCCATGACCATGCCCAGTTCGGATAGATTCCGAGGCCCGATGGATCTTCCGTCCCGCGACGTTGACTCATGGCTCCGGCTTCGGTCCACGAGCCAGAATAGATCCAATTTCCGCATGCGGTCGTTCCGTCATCTTTGAGCCAGGCAAAGCCGGGAAGCTGCTGCCCCGCTTTGATCGTCGTATTAGTCTTCGGATCGGTGATGTCAGCCAGGGCCTTGCCGTTCAACTCTTTCGCAACTTCGGAGAGCGACGGATTGTAAGGGTTCGTGTACGCGAACGAAGCGTTCAGCACCGGATCGGGGAACTTGCCGCCATCTTTCTTGTAAAGGTCACGAACCTTCAAAAATATCGTTGCGATAATTTCCTGATCAAGACGCGCTTGACCTGGGGGCGGCACGGCAACGTTTTTCCATTGCAGCCAGCGGGCGGAGTTTACGAAGGTGCCGTCTTTTTCAGCGAAGCCTGCGCCGGGCAAACGGTACACGGTGGTGTTGATCTGCTTTTGCTCGTCGGCGGTAATTCCCGGCGCGCGCCAGAATTCGCTGGTCTCGTCAGGATAAATTTCGCAAACCACCAGCCAGTCGGCCTTTTTCAGGGCGTTGATGTTTTTGTTGGAATCGGGGCCGATCATCACGCCATTCATCCCGAATGCAAACACGCCCTTGATCTTGCCCTCGTACATGTCATTCCACAGATTGACCCAGGAGTAATTACGCTCAATCTTCGGCAGATAGTTGAAGGCGAAATCGTTTTCTTTGGTGGCCGCGGCTCCGTACATGGATTTCAAAAGCGAGACGGTAAACTTCGAGGTGTTTGACCAGTAATTAAAAGAGTCCCACGGGTCGACCTTCGAAACCTGAGGCGTGGTGCGCTTCAGATATGTGGCAAGGTCGGTGTCGGCTGGGTTCGGCATTTTCAAGTAGCCCGGCAGGATGTCGAAGATCCCAGCCATATCGGTAGCGCCCTGAATGTTGGAGTGTCCGCGCAGGGCGTTGACGCCGCCACCGGCGCGCCCGATGTTCCCGAGGATCAACTGCAGGATGCAGGCAGTACGGATGATCTGGGTGCCGAAGCTATGCTGCGTCCAGCCCACCGCATAAATTATGGTTCCGACCTTCTTCATGTCTCCGTCTTTGCGGACGGATGTGTAAGTGTCTGCAGCTTTCAAAAATTCATCTTGCGGAATGCCCGTTATGCGCTCCACCATTTCCGGCGTGTAACGAGAGTATTGCTGCTTCAGCAATTGATAGACGCACCGCGGGTGCTGGAGTGATAGGTCATAAGCAATCTTCGGCGGTAATTTGGGTGGGGGAGTCGGGCTCCCTTTATCAGCTTTTGCGCCCGCCGGTCCCTGCGCCGCATATCCCAAACCTTCAAGCTTGTGGGCGTCGCCGGTGTGCTCCTTTGGTTGCTGTTGCTGCGATTGCGGGCCGCCTGACGAATGCAGCGCCGCCGCGCCACCGCCGGCTGTAGCCGCAGCGAATTTGCCTTCTAAATTCCCACCTTCTTCATAATTCCAGGAGGCTTTGTCATAGGAAATCTTGTCGGCGTCAAATCCTGAGAAGAGACCGTCATCGGGGAGTTGGAACCCTTCCTTGATGATGAACGCGGCATTCGTATAGTTGACGAGATAGTCTTTCGCGATACGGTTATTCGCGAGGGCGTAATTGATCACGCCGCCGAGGAAGGCGATGTCGGCCCCAGCGCGGATCTGCACATACATGTCGGCGTTCGCGGCCGTGCGGGTGAGGCGGGGATCTACGACGATTGTCTTTGCGTTGCGGTGAATCTTAGCTTCAATCGCCCACTTGAAGCCGCAGGGATGGTTCTCGGCGGGATTGCCGCCCATGATCAACATCATGTCTGTGTTCTTGATGTCGATCCAGCCATTGGTCATTGCACCGCGTCCGAATGTGGGCCCCAAACTGGAGACCGTTGGGCCGTGTCAAACCCGGGCCTGGTTTTCCAGGTAGCAGACCCCCAGGCTGCGCATACTTTTAACGACTAGGTAATTAAATTCGTTGGTGTCGGTGCATCCACCGGTGAAGGCGATGCCTTCACAGCGGTTCACGGTTTTTCCGGAAGCGTCTTTTTCAATGAAGCTGTCGTCGCGCGTCTTTTTCACTTTTTGCGCGATTTCTGAGTAAGCCTGATCCCAGGAAATGTCCTCCCAGTCGGTCCCGCCGGGGCGCCGCACTTGCGGCTTCAGCAATCGACGCTCGTTGAGAATATCCTGCTCGAGCGACGAGCCTTTGGGGCAAAGCGTGCCGCGATTGATGGGATGGTCGGGATCGCCTTCGACATGCACCACCTGAGGAATCGCATTCTTCGCCTTATCGCCGAGCGTGTAAATGATGATGCCGCAGCTGACCGAGCAGTAAGGACAAGTGCTCCGCGTCTCGCTGGCTCGCGAAATCTTAAGCGATTGAGTCTGTGCGTAAACTGGGGTGAGATCGAAACCGAGGGCAGATAGACCAGCGCCACCAAGCACTGTGCCCTTAAGGAAGGTCCTGCGGGATAGCTCCATTGTGATGCCCCGTACTGCACTTTCCAGAAAATTACGGAGGTTAATTTTCAGGATGCGACAAAAAGCATCCTGCCGATAAAGCGCGAATGCCGGAACTATAAACCTCGATTAACTGAATCGTCAATACGGAGAACGCTGAAGCGGGGAAATTTTTGTTCGAGATCTCGATGGTGCTTGCTTCGGGGAGACGGGGCTAGCCCCGTCTCTACAAATTTGCGCTTGGGGGTGTCCGTCGATATTCCGGAAGGTCCAGACTTCATTCGTTGGCGCAGGGAAAATCACGGCCACTCAACGCGGTCGATGCCGCGGACTAGGTCGAAGCGTCGATCCAGGCGTCATTGGAGGGAATTGGTGTGCCCGCTTTTTTCAGTTCAGAGCGTACGGTTGCGTACAGAGTTGCGGTGTGCTCGTCGACATCAAGAACGCGAAAGTATCGAACCGATTCTTTCAGCCACTGCTCGTACGATGGCGCTCGCGAGACTGTCGAATTCCGTGCTGATATTCACCTAACGCGATCACCAGCACAGCTATCTCCAGGGCCACGCGGAGGATGGGTTCCAACCCTTGCTCGCCGTCGGCTAAGGCCGAGAGACCACTCGTGTCCAAAATCATTGCCGATCCTCGATCTCAATTACACCGAATTCTTCTTCGATGAGACGATTGATTTTGGCAGTTTCTTTATGCAGTTTCCGCAACTTTCCGAAGGCATTCATCCAAGGCTTCTCGTCTTGGACACGTTGATCCCGTAGTTTTTCGGCTAATGCTTCGGAAACAAGTGCTCTAAAAGGAATGCCGCGCTTAGCCGCGACTTCCTTCGCTTTGCGGAAAATCGGTTCCGGTATTTCGAGCGTAGTCTTCACACCTCGACGCTCCCATATTTATGGGAGCAGGTCAACGGTCCACTGGATACCGCTACGCCCTCATCCTTGGCGAGTGCGCAACTCGCTAGATGTTGATGATCTTATCGGTGTGCTTGATGAGGTACCAGCACGGCGGGTCGCCGAAATGGGGGAAAAGCGAATGGACGCAGGTGTCGGTTTCCTGCTGCCCAGGTTCGTACTGCACCTTACCGCCCTTGACCGGGATCGCGTAGAGAGGATTGATGACGACTTGTCCAAATTGTGCGCGCCCACCGGGAATCCGGAAACGCAGCGAGAGGTAGTCGCCCACGAAAACGAGCAAAAATGCGGCCACGAGAGGGGATAAAATCCACAGCAAAACCCGTTTCACAAGTTGCCTTTCTTCACTGCAGTCTCGATTCGAGAGGTTAGCCGTTTGCCTGCTGAGGCGTTCGAGACCCATAATCGCATGATGTCTGAAGAACGAGTGAGCGATCCTAGTTCGGCGAACCGCGCTGGATTCAACCGGACCACCGCGCAGGGTGAGTGGCGGCGGCGCATTTCGCGCGCTGAACAACTGGAGCGGGAAAATTCGTCAGCCGCCGAGATGTTGCGCTTTTACTCGGTTGTGGCTCGTTTTCAGCAGGAAGTGTTCTCGGGGTGGGGGCGATTACTGCGAAGCGAAGAACATGTATCGCAATTGATTGCTAGCCCACTAACCCCGGAGATGGCCAGCCAGTTCCTGCCTTTTGTGGAGCTCGTCGAGCGGCAGGGTCCAACTTCGCTCAAGGAAGCGGCGCAGAAAATACGAAGTGCGAGCCCAGAGTCTCACCTGCAGATGCTTAACGCTTTCTGGGATGGGGGAGAGTCTAGTTCGCTTCCACCCGGCCCAGCCGACTTTTTCGCGCGCGCGTTTCTTCAACCTTATGCCGCTTCGATTCGCAGCAAAACCACGTTGCAATCATCCGGCCCAGCGCCGTTCTCCTGCCCGCTTTGCAAGCGGAAACCCGGCCTTAGTGTTCTGCGTCCTCTGGGCGATGGCGGCCAGCGCTCACTCATCTGCTCTTTTTGTTTAGCAGAGTGGGGGTTTCGCCGCATCGTCTGTCCTGGCTGCGGAGAAGAGAATCACGCCAAGCTTCCTGTTTACACCGCGGAAGAGTTTAAGCATGTTCGCGTGGAAGCATGTGATAGCTGCCGCATTTACATCAAGAACGTCGATATGACCAGGAACGGGCTAGCTGAGCCGGTGGTGGATGAGATTGCGTCCGTCTCGCTGGATGTGTGGGCGCAAAATCAGGGCTACACCAAACTGCAGTCGAACCTGCTGCAGTTGTGAAGTCATCTACATCTATTTTGCGTAGATTTCGACCGTAGCGCCTCCGTCTCGGCGGCTGTCCGGCGGGCGTCCCGCCCGCCGCGGCGATAGTCCGAAATTTTATTCACTCCCCGCTGAAGGCGAGACGCCCTCAGGACAGCCCGCAGGATGCCGGCGCTACTGAAAGGCCGGCGAGCGGATCCACTGCGTCGTTTGCTCGCGCAGTGTATTCAGGCTGTTCGTGATGCGATCGGTCTCTTCGTTTACTAAGGCGTAGCGGACGATTTCAGAGCTGGCGGCGTTGACCAGGCGGTGGTGGTCTTCGCGCAAATCGGGCAAGTTTCGAAGAGACGATTTTTCTCCACGCAAAGCGGCGCAAACCGCTTGCAAGGTAACATCGACATCTTTTGCGAACTCCGCCAACTCTTTCCTCGCGGGTTCATCTCCGAACGGAACCACTTCCAGCGCCATCGCAGCGCGAATAAATCGATGGCTGTTCGCGAGTATGGCTGTAAGCAACTGCACGCGTTCCGAGCTTGTACCGGGTTCGACGCGCAAGCGGTCGGCAGAGGCATCCATATTTGATCGCGCCAGACGTCCCGCCATGCGCAGTCGGTCGAGTTTGGGCTCATTTCGTTTGTCTTGCACGTGCGCTTCAAATACAGCCAAAAAATAAACGCGATAGGATTCGAGCATTGCCGCAAGCGTTGCTGCTACCGTCGTCCTCTCCCAAGTAGGCCAAACAAGATATGCCGCTAGAGCGATCAGCCCGCCAAGCAGGGTCATCTCGCCGCGAAGAAAGATTACGGACTTTGGCGACACGCCAACAAAAGCGACCAAGAGAACTATAAGAGCACTGACGGCAATCGTGAACACGCCGTAGTTTGCGCCGCCCGCCCACCGCAATAAGAACGTGAACAGAGCGACGAGCAGAATCTTCATCAGCAAGCCAAGGGCTAGGAAGTGGAAAAGCGCTGTGGCGATGAGCAAGCCGACAATTGTGCCGAGAATTCGCAGTACGCCTCGACTGAAGGTTGCTGTAAATTCCTGCTTGAGCACGAGCACGATAGTCATCGCCAGCCAGTAGGAACGTCCGCTGCGGAGCTGATGAGCCACCACCTCTCCCACCGCCAGACAGATGGACATGCGAAGTGCGTGGCGAAACGCGGAAGATTGCAGCGACAGATTCGCACGCAAAGTCGCCAGCCGTCCATCTATTCTCTGCCTCCAGCGCTGTGTGGCATCGCGAGTTTCTAAAGCTTTCAATCCCGAGGGTGAGGACTCAGTCACGCTACGCACCGCACTGCGCAATTGCCCCACCAGGGCGTCCATCGGATAGACGGAGTCGTTGGTCATGGCTGTCAAAAACGCCGAAGTTGACCCGTTCTCAGTACGCGCAAAATTCGCGAGCGATGCTAATTCTCGCAAGGAGTCCTGTGCTTTCGGCAGTTCGTGTCCCGTAAACAGCGCCCGCTCGATCATCCGAAGTACGTTCGCCGTCAGCTTCAGAAAATCGTCGATGGACGAAAGGCGAGGCGAGTGCTCGTTGTCGCGAGCCATTCTTCTTCGCAGCCGCCGAAGAGCAAGAACGCTAAGCCTGATGCGCTCGGCCTGATTCAACAGGGACCAGAAGCGCGCCGCCTCCAGGCTGTTGTCATTGCCCAGACCAGAGAGAGTTTCGCGAGCGGCGGTACTTTGCTGCGTTGCGGGAGGGCCTACGTCCGATCTCGTCGAGTCGAACGAAAACGCAGCAATCGCAGTGCGCGATAATTCGCCGTACAGTTCGGCGAGCGCGAATTGCTCAGGTTGATAGCGGCGCACCGGCCATAGCAACAATGCGAGCACGGTCTGAAGGAGTCCGCCGCCCAGAGCAAGTACGCCAGAGAGGAGCGCCCGAGACGGCGTCAGGGTCTGGGCGGCAAAAATAATCAGAGTCACCAGGCTGATCACGCCAATATTTTCCGCTGCCGGTCCGAGAGACACCGCAAGGCCCGCTGCAAACGCCCACAGCGCAGGGAAGATTATGGCTGGAATTGGGAAGCGACCGAGCAGTCCTCCCACGACTACGGCGAGAGCACACAGCAGACTTGCGCTTAACATCCTCTTCGCACGCAACGGGTAAGGATTGTGGCTGTCGGAATAAGAGACCTGCAAAGCGCCCGCGCTGACTGCCAGTCCCCCTAACGGCATTCTGAGCGCGACCCCGACGGCCAAAGGCAGCGTTACCCCGATGGTATTGCGGAGTGCAATCCACGGCTCCAGGCGTCCGCGATCAAAGTGGACGACCTTGCGCCAATACTCGCGCCATCCACTGCTGGAAGTCAGAGCTGAGGAAGCGGCTGTGAGGCTAGGTTTGCTCAGTTCAGATCCTTCGGGCGAGAGGAACGTACAAGCGACAGTCTAACAAGCTACAACTTTTGTTTCGCAAGCTGGTTACGTCCGATTTTCCCGTTGCTCTCGCCGATAGGGTAATCTGATGTTACGTCTTAGCGAGAAAGTCTTTGCAAAGACGCGGGTGAAGTAGGCGATGGGCCCGACCAGGGTCACAGCGGCGGTGACGACTCCGTCCCACCCGCTCCATTTCGCACTTGTTGCGAATTACCGTGCGATTCTCTCGAATTTTACCCGCGATCCGCGGGAACACTGGCGTTCAGATCCCCGCTGACGAATCGCTTTAGGAAAGATTGGAATTGAAGAATTCTTCGCCGTCGATGTCGCAGTGGCGCCAGACCGCAGCGCCGGCCTCGCTGCCTCTTGATCGATTGGACATCTGGAGGTTGCAACTCGATGCGACGGCAAGCATTGAAGTTGACGAAGTAACGCTCTTGTCGGCTGATGAAGTGACCCGAGCGAACCGCTTTCGCTTTCAGAAGGACAGACGCAGGTTCATCGTTTGCCGCTCCGCCTTGCGTCGATTGCTGGGAGAATATCTTGGTATCCCATCACAAGAAGTGAGCTTCGAGTATTTAGCCAATGGCAAGCCAAGCCTTAAGCCTCGCGATAATCCCCACGGATTGTGCTTCAACGTCGCGCATTCGGACGATCAGGCGCTGATCGCCTTTGGCGGGGAGCACCAGTTGGGAGTAGACATCGAAAAAATGCGTGGGGATGTAGACACCAAATCTCTGGCGGAGCGCTTTTTTTCCCGACGCGAGCGCGAAGAACTGACAGCTTTGCCAGAACCGAGCCAGGTTCCGGCGTTTTTTGCCTGCTGGTGCCGCAAAGAAGCTTTCATCAAGGCCATCGGAGACGGACTTTCGTTCCCTTTGGCTGACTTTTCGGTCAGTGTTCATCCGGACGGGCGACCCGTTCTGGAGGAGATCCGAGGAAGCGTGGACTTGGGCCTGCGGTGGTCTTTGGCGGATTTAGCGGTGGGTAACGAGTATCGCGCCGCTCTGGCCGTGGACTCCTTGCATATATCGATTCAGACCCTTTCGTTTCCCTGGAGATGAACGAGGACACGCCAGCCCAAAGCAATTGCGCAGTTTGGGGTTAAAAATCAGGAAGTTGCGCATCTTTCCCTTGACGGGCGGGTTACCATAATTGCAGAGTCAAATTGCATCTGACGCCAAGAAAACTCGGAAAGTACCGGTACGCGTGCATCTAAGTATAAGGCTCGGGTTGGGCCATTGGGGCGCAAAATCAATGATGAAAATGTCGCTTGCTGCTGTGTTAATTCTAGGAATGAGTGCAACGTTGCCTGCGCAACAGACCACTTATTACAAAGGCAAAAAATCGGCTCCCAGACCCGCTAAGAATGAAGCCACACTTCCCGTAGGCAAGACGGCAGCTGGGTCGAGCGCCGCTGGTAACAATGCAAAAGACCTGCAACTTGCCGAGCGTAACAGCGCTAAAAGCATTAAACCGGATCGCACCGCCAACAAAAAGCCACCGGTGGTGAAGTCGACTCAACTCAGAGACAAACCGACTCCTCCGATGAACTTCGGCAGCAACACGCCGAAATCGACTGGTGGGTTGAACAGGACGGCCAAAGACCCTTATAAAGGCCGATTGAAACAAAAAAATAGCAGTAATAACGCGCACTAGAACGAATTCAATAAATCACAAACATTGAGGATTTCGAACTTCGGGAACGGGTTTTTGAGCGACTTATCGCGAAGCCGTTGAGTGGTCTTGCGCGGGAGCGGATTGCGGCGCGGCCTGCAATTTCGGCTCTTTAATCGAATATTTGAACAAGCAATACAGCGCTCGAACGCCGTCCTTCCAGCCGATTTTCTTGCCCTCTTCGTAAGTCCGCCCCCAGTAGCTGATTCCCACCTCGTAAATTCGCAAGTGGCGCCTCGCTACCTTGACCGTGATCTCGGGCTCGAATCCAAAACGATCTTCTTCGATCGGAATGGACTGAATGATCTCCCTCCGAAAAACCTTGTAACACGTCTCCATATCGGAGAGGTTGATGTTCGTCAGGCAGTTCGAGAGCAACGTCAGCAGCCAGTTACCAACGGAATGCCAGAAGTAGAGGACCCGGTGCGGTGCTCCGCCGAGAAAACGAGAGCCAAACACTACATCGGCTTTTCCCTGGATCAGCGGTTCGAGCATCACCGGATATTCGGCCGGGTCGTACTCCAGGTCGGCATCCTGAATGATGACGAAGTCACCGGTTGCTTCCTGAATGCCGCGCCTCAGGGCGGCTCCTTTCCCCATATTTTGCGGCTGGAATACAACGCGAATTTGCGGGTTCTGAGCCTGCAACTCGGCAAGAATTTCGCGCGAACCGTCGCGTGAACCGTCATCGACGCAAATCAGCTCAATCTCTATGGGGACAGACAGCACCTTGCCCACCACATCGCGAAGAGTGGCGCGCTCGTTATAAACCGGCATGACAACGGAAAGCTTCATGAATTAAGTAAGTAATTGGGGACTTGCTAATTGTAAACCGCACTCGGACCGAAAGCTGCGCTATACCGACTGTCAGCTGTCTCGATGCACCGATTCAGGAGAAAACGCAGGTAGGCAAATGGCAACATATTCGGCGCCTCCATCAAAAGGCGTGGAATAACGGACCCACTCTCCGCGATGAGCGATCACAGCCTGGCCCGCCTGCACATCCAGTTCTCCAGATTTATGATGCACACGCAAAGTACCTCGCAGGACGAGCGTGTACTCATCGAATTCTGGCGTCTGCCCCGGTTCTTCCCAGCCTTCCGGGCTTTGCATGCGGGCGATGCTCGCGCCCTCCGTCGTAGTGTTTACTCTTCCAACATACTCTTCGATTACCTTCGGCTTGTTCCCCGCAGGCGCGATGCGCGTCGGTTTTGCGATCAGTGTGGGCATGGAGAAAGCATGGTATCAATCCATGCGCCCAGGCACAAACACTGGCAACGAGATTCCGTGTGGACGCCTGATTATCCGAAGACACCTTAGACTGCGACTAAAGGGACGAGAGATATACTCGGAGTTTGTACGTCAGTTCTAATGACGGTTGCGAGACACTGTCTATGAAAATAGTTAGCGCCGCCGAGATGCGCGAAATCGACCGTGCCACTACGGAGCGCTTCGGCGTGCCTTCCCTCACCCTGATGGAGAATGCGGGGGCGGCGGTCGCGCAATTTGTTCTCACCGATTACCCTGCGGCGAAGCGCGTTGGCATCGTTTGCGGTAAAGGGAATAACGGCGGAGACGGGTTGGTCGCCGCCCGAAAGCTGATCGAAGCGGGACACGCGGTTCGAGTGTTGTTGCTCAGTGAACCTGGAGAGTTCCGAGGCGACGCTGCTACTGCGTATGAACATTTGCTGGAGCGAATCAAATCGCTCAAGAACAGCCAACCCGAACCCTTCATCGCCCGTCAGATGGAAGATCTGGAGGAGTCGGAATCGGTTGATGTCTTTTCCGCGGATCTGATCGTCGACGCAATCTTAGGGACCGGATTTCGTCCGCCGCTGAATTCTCTGTACGCGGCCGCCATACGAAAAGTAAATGAGTCATTAAAGAAAATTGTTGCCGTCGATATTCCCTCAGGGGCAGACGCCGATTCCATACAATTTCAAGGCTACGACGAATCGCGCCGTGACGCGGACCGCGCGATTTCTGGCATCGCTCGAGCCGACGCGGTTGTGACCTTTACCGCGCCTCGCCCTGCGCACATTTTCGGCGAACTGACTAAAGGCGCGACGGTAGTGGCAGACATTGGGTCGCCTGCCGCGGCGATCGTTTCGAATCTGGGCCTTCATTTGAGCACGTCTGCCGATTTCGGTTCTCTGCTTGCGGCTCGCGCCAGCGAAAGTAATAAAGGAAACTACGGGCATGTTCTCGTTATTGGGGGCTCGCTGGGGAAGGCGGGCGCGGCGGCGATGGCGGGATTCGCCGCGTTGCGAGCGGGTGCCGGGCTCTCGACTGTCGCAACTCCGAAGAGCGTGCTTCCAACAGTCGCCGGCTTTCATCCCGAATTGATGACGGAATCGCTCTCAGAAACTTCGGATGGAACGATTGCGCGGCAAAACGACGCCGGTGCTTTTGCTGCGGTACTTCACCAGAAGACGCTGGCGTTCGGCCCTGGTATTTCGCGCAACCCTGAGACTTCGGAATTTGTTCGCGCTACCCTGCAGGGATTGGAAAAAGACTCGACGGTTGTGGTGGATGCCGACGCACTCAATGCTTTCGAAGGGCACATCAAGATGCTCAGCGGTCGCGGACTCACTTTAATTATCACTCCGCATCCGGGAGAGATGTCGCGCTTGACCGGACTAACCATTCCGGACGTGCAAAGAGACCGACTAAACGTTGCGCGAAGGTTTGCCAGCGATCATGAATTGATCGTCGTGCTGAAAGGCCATCGCACTTTAATTGCGGCGCCAGATGGAACGGTGTGGGTAAATCCGACCGGTAATCCGGGAATGGCCACCGGAGGCACGGGCGATGTGCTCACCGGAATGGTGGCGGGACTCGTTGCACAGCATCCGAACAAAGCCCTGGAAGCGACCGCGCTCGCTGTGTATCTCCACGGAGTCGCAGGTGACATTGCCCGAGACTCTATCGGAGAAAGTTCGCTGGTAGCGACCGACTTGATTGCGTTTCTTCCCCAAGCTTTCGAGCTTGCGAAGGGTGGAAATGTCACAGACGTTCGAATTCAACGCTAACAACTAAGAAGGTGAGGCTTGCGATATTTTTCGCCTCTGCCTGAAGACACGCATCACCGGGGAATGTAGGTGTCCAGCATGGGAACGAAGCGGGAGCCGAGGGTCATCAATCGCGCCTGAGCGCCGTCGGCTGTCTCATGCTCTCCCATCGGCGTCATCAAGCGGACGAGCCCGCCGTCGCTGCGATTCGTCTTGATTGAATCGGAGACGAGGTAGTACTTAGCCCAATACTCACTCGCCAGCGCGCGGCCATGAGCTTGAAACCAGTAGAGCACAAGCATCCGGTCCTCACCTTTTACGACAACATATCGGTTGACCGGGAAGGCCGATCCGTCTGGGCGATCTAGCTTGACGATTTCACGCGAAGTCGGAACCCAGCCTGCGCCCGGAAGGCAGTGGTTCGGCGAATGAATCGTATCGCCCGCTTTCTGGGAAGGAAAATAAGCGATGTAAAGGTTGATCCAGGGTTCTTGAGATTGTACCGATTCAGTTTTTTGATAATCGCGGACAAGAAATTCGCCGGGACCGAGTATCTTTCGCGTCTCGGCATCCAACGGGTTGTCGCTTCCGCTCCAACCGTCAATCTCAGCCGGTAAATTTGTGAGTGAACTTCGCGGAGGAAAATACTCGGCTCTAGAATGCGCTTGGAGAATGACAGCAGTTGTCAGCATGAGTACGGCGGCAATTCCGAAACGTCGCGAGCCAGTTTTCATGCGGGTTGTACCCCAGAATTGTCTTTCCAGATGAACGTAATCAGGCGATGAACGCCGAAAAATAACACCAAAGCAACTACGAATATTAGCCAGCCTGAGAAGATATGAAAAAATCCCTCCGCTTTGTCGGGATTCCAGTATTGCACCAGCATGCCGGTGCCGAAGATACGAAAGCCGTTCGCTGCTACGGCGATCGGTATCGCCGCGATGGCGAGGGCGACCCGCACCCACGTCCTCTTTTCCATCATGTAGCCGTAAATAATCGCCAGGGTTAGCAGGGTAAGCAGCGATCTGATTCCGCTGCACGCTTCCGCCACGTCCAGAGGCAACGATGCGAGCACAATGACATTGCCTTGCCTCAGAACTGGAACTCCGACCGCTTCCAGCATGCCAGTCGCTAATTTCGAGGCAAATTGCTGCAACGGAAAAGTCACCTGCTGCAAAAGCAAATTCGGGATGGGGACCATCAAAATCAGGACCGCCCAGGGAAACAGCACCGCTCGGAAAAACTTCCATCCCGCGAAAAGAATGATGAGCCCGGCCAGGATAACCAGGAGAGATGAGCGCGAGAAGAATAATTCTGCTCCTAGAACTCCCAACACGAGCGTTATAAGGCCCAAGGCGAGGATGGGCAGGCCGATCCATGAAGGCTCGGTCGGCATGTCTCTCAGTTTTTTTCGGTCCTGCCACAAGATAAACAACACGAAGAAGGGTACAAAAATGCCATGCGCAAAATTGGGATCCGCGTTTGGCCCGACCCACTGCATGACCAATTTTGCGAGGATCGCGGCGTAGAGCCAGCCTAGAAGGAAAAGTAGTGTCAATCCCTGCCACTCCGGCAGGCCGAGAGTGGAACGTCCGCGAACCGACGAAAACGCCGGCCGAGCTATTTCGACAGAGTTAGCCATAACAGCTTAACGCCTCTTGAGGATATGCGAAAAGCCTGGCAACGAGCAAAGCAAAACCGGTTCCAACGTTGAGTTATAGGTTACCACTTGCAACCTTCGTAGTTACTGATGGATTAACCAGGTTGTACTCACCCTCCGAGCGTCACAACACTGCCGTTTTCGCCCCCAGTTGTTTGGATGCGTGTCCTGGAGGGCTAATGCCCAATTGAGTACGGGGGTGTGGGCAATTAATTTCCCATTAATCCGCAATGTGTTAAATTATTACTTGGGGCGAGGGCTCTCGCCAGCTTTAAGTTGGTGATATAAAAGCACATAGTGCACTCGATTATTTTTTTCGCTAGCGAGGAATTGGCACCGGGTGTGCTCTAACAGATGCGGCCTCTTTCTGAGGCAGTTTTCGTCATTTAAGACGAAACCTTTCACACGTCGCGCGAAGGCATGGATCTAGAGAAATCTCAGGCAGCAGCCAGTGCCGCAGGAAGTAAAGGTGAGCCAATCGCCTTGAATTCCCGCGTTTGGGTTGAGAGTCTTAGCCCCAGCATGCGCACCGTGGAAGCGGTCATCCGCGAACTCTCGCAGAATGATGTTCCGGTGCTTGTGGTGGCGGAGCGAGGCGTAGGCAAGGCGGCCGCGGCGGAGCGTATTCACACGCTGTCGCAGCGCGCATCGAAGCCATTCCGGGCCTTTCTCGGTCGGGAGACCACCCCTGAGCTATTGACTGCCTGCCAGGAAATGGGTGGAACGGTCTATTTGCAGGATGTCGACGAGCTTTCGGCCGCGGCGCAACAAGAACTCTTCCGGCAAATCGAGCTGAACAGCGCCGGACCGGATTCCGCACCGCGTTTCACTTGTGGCACCTCACGGGAACTACAGCCCGAAGTTACGGCCGGAAAATTCCGCGAAGATCTCTATTACCGAATCAGTGGCGTTTGCCTCCGCCTTCCGCCTTTGCGACAGCGTAAAGAGGATATTCCGATGCTGCGCGACTGGTTCATCGCCGCGGCAGCGCGGGACTTAGGGCGTCCAGCACCTATACTATGCGCCGAGACGAGGAGCTTTTTCACGGAGTACAGCTGGCCAGGGAACATGCGGGAACTGAAGGACGCGGCGCGAGCCATTGTTGCCATTGGCGATGAAGCACTTGCGATGGGCGGTTTGCGGTCGTTGTTGCGGCCAGTGCTGAACCACGGCAACGGCGAGTCGATATCCTTGAAAGACGCGGCCCGTGCCGCCTCTCGCCAGGTCGAGCGCGAGATCATCCTGCAGGTGTTGACGAAGACGCGATGGAACCGCCGCCGCGCCGCTCAGCAATTGCAAATCAGCTACAAGGCTCTTCTTTATAAGTTGAAGCAGATTGGGTATCAGGAATACGGAACCTAAAACCGAGCCGCACCAAAGCTGGGGCGCGCGGGTTTAAGAAATCAGTAGTTAGGACTAGAGGAGAAGATATGACTTTCAGATCGAAAACAGCGATTGCGGCGCTTGCTTTCAGCAGCGCGTTTGCGCTGTCACAGGCAGTCCCGCCGCCTCCGCCGCCGGCAAGCGCAAACGAAGCGACTTCGAACGCCTCTTATTCCTCGCCTTCGGAAAACTCGTCCGGCAGTCGGACGTCTTCTGCGGTACAAGCGCCGGCCCCCCAATCCAGCATGGGCGGGGCCGAATACGTCATCGGGCCGGAAGACGTACTCCACGTTGCGGTTTGGAAAGAGAACGACCTCACTGCAACTTTGCCGGTCCGTCCCGACGGGAAGATTTCGTTGCCCCTATTGAACGACGTTCAGGCGTCTGGCATGACTCCGCAACAACTGGCGGCCTCGCTCACCGAGAAGCTGAAGAAATACATTGCGGATCCCCACGTGACGGTGGTAGTGACCACGATCAACAGCAAGAGGATCTACCTCGTCGGGGAGGTATTGCACACGGGAGCGACGCCGTTGTCGCCGAACATGACCGTGCTTCAAGCTCTCTCCAGCGCTGGTCTCAATCAATTTGCCAAGACAAAGGGTATTTACGTGTTGCGCACCGAGAACGGACGGCAACAGAAGTTGCCGGTTGACTACCGGAAGATTGTAAAAGGGGAGCGGATCGAACAGAATTACGTTTTGAAACCGGGGGACACAATCGTTGTCCCGTAAGGGTGTGAGTTACATCCTGAGACGGCGAAAAGAAAGCATGGTGATGATGCGAACAGTGCGGCTGACCCTTCTGATGATGGCCCTGTGCCTCTCTGCGTTCGCGCAGAATACTCCCCCCGCCGGAAGCGATAACACCGCGCCTCCTGTTCCTGGCTTCGGCCAAGCCGCGCCGGTGCTTAGTCCGGACAACCCTCCTGTTACTGGGTTAGACGCGCCTCGCCTTGAGCTGCCTACCGCGAGCCGAAGCTTTATTTCTCCGGCGATTCAGGTGAGCGAATCGGCCGATACGAATGCCGGCAACGACCTTGGCCGCACCCACGTGCAGTCGGTGAGCCGCGTGTTGGGTGCTTTCGATCTGCAGAAGTTTTACCCGAAGAGTGATCTCTTCCTCGAATACCTAGGCGGCGGGGCATTCTACGCGCATCCTTTCCAGGCGAAACAACTGGAGGCCGTCGGCCTCGATTACGTCACCCGTTGGCGTACTGGACAGGCAACGTTGCGTGACGCATTCAGTTACGTTCCAGACGGATCCTTTCAACTCGGCACTTACGGCGGCGTACCGGGATTCGGTCTGGCCGCTGGCAGCGTTGGAATCGGCGGCCTCGGTGGCGGCGTCCCGGGAAGCACAGTTGGTAACAATCAACTGGGCTCGGTCGGCAACATTCCGAGAATCGCAAACACCGCTATCCTCAACGTGATTCAGGCTCTCAGCCCACGGTCGGCGCTGACTTTTGCCGGAGGATTCAGTAACGCGCACTTTTACGATCCGACGCACTTTCTGATTAACAGCGATCAATACACGGCGGAGGGTGGCTATAGCCATTTGCTCTCGCGGCACGATCAGCTGGGCGTGATCTACGCGTTTCAGCTTTTGCAATTTCCGCAGCAGAGTGGCGGCCAGATCTATATCCAGACCGTCAACCTGCGCTACAGCCACAACATCACGGGGCGGTTGAGCTTTATCGCCGGGGCGGGACCACAATACACACAACTCGAGGTAGGCGGGAACTCCAACAAGTGGTCGGCAAGCGGACGCGTGCAGTTGCATTACAAATGGCCTCGCGCTTCGATGTCAGTTACGTACGAAAAATTTACCTCTCAGGGTTCGGGTTTTTTTGCCGGAGCGGAAACACAAGCCATCCGTGCCGGCTATCGACATCCCTTCGGCCGCACATGGGATTTCTTTTCCGACCTCGGCTACTCGCATAACAAAAAGCTGCAAAGTCTCGTCCTGTTTGGCGCGCCAGCTTCCAACTATGACGAGGGCTCTGCCGGTTTTGTGGTGCGAAAGCACTACGGAAGGACATACGACTTTTTTGGTGCCTATCGCTTCAGCGAAGTCGCCTTTGATACTCCGTTTTGTATTACCGGCAGTTGCGGCCGGCTTGATCAACGGCATGTGGTTTCAGTCGGAGTGGAGTGGCATCCGACGCCAATAAGGATTGATTAATTTTTGGCCGCCAACCGCGGCCAGACTGGTGAACTGACATGAGTGAAACTCGCGAACTAACGATGGACGATTATCTGGCGATGCTGCGGCGCCGCCTGAAGGTCATTCTGATTCCGGCGCTGCTTGCCCCCTTGGCGGGCTTTATGGTTTCGTACGTCTTCTCGCCCAAGTACACCTCCCAATCCACGGTGTTGGTGGAAGGGCAGAAGGTGCCGGACAGCTATGTTCAGTCGGTGATCACCGCCGACTTTACCCAGCGCGTGCAGAGTCTCAGCCAGGTCGTTTTGAGCCCCAGCCGCTTGCGTCCGGTAATCGAGAATCTGGGCTTGGCCAACAAGCCTGAAGAAGAGAACAAGCTGATTGCAGACATTCAGCAGAACATGCAGGTCGAGCCGGTCGTCACTTCGATGAGCGCGGCCGCCGCTCAAGCTGGAATCGCTGGAGCGAAAAAGAAAAAGCAGTCCTCAACGGAAGAGCCGGTGCCCGGATTCAACGTTAGTTACTCCGACACCAACGCCGCGCGCGCGCAGAAAATCTGTAACGCGATGACATCCTTGATTGTGGATGAGAATCTAAGGTCCCGCGCCGCGGTCGCGCAAGGTACCACCGAGTTCCTCGGTCGCCAGGTCGATGACGCCAAGCACGCGCTGGACGAGCAGGATTCGAAATTAGCCAACTTCAAGAAGCAGTACATGGGGCAGCTACCCACCGACATCGACAACAACATGCGCATGTTGATGGCGCTTAATACCCAGCTTGACGCCAGCACGCAGACGCTGAGCCGGGCGCAGCAGGATAAGGCTTACACCGAAAGCATGCTGTCGCAGCAGATAGCGACCTGGAAGAGTTCGCTTTCCAACACCAACCCGCAGACCCTGGAAACCCAACTCACCACCTTGCAAGGCCAGCTTCTTCAATTGCAATCGCGCTACACAGACGACTATCCGGATGTCATCAAGGCCAAGGCAGACGTTGCCGAGGTGGAGAAAAAGCTGAAGCAGGTAAATGCCGCTTCGGCCGCGACCGCTTCGAGCGATGACAAAGCCAGTGCCGCCGAACCGGCAGAGATCCGCCAGCTTCGTCTGCAGATCCATCAATATCAAAACGTCATTGACCAGGCGACCATCGATCAAAAGCGCCTGCAAGGCCAGATCGGCGTCTATCAGAGCCGTACTTCGATGAGTCCTTCCGTCGAAGAGCAATACAAGTTGCTGACTCGCGACAACGACAACGCGCAGGCATTCTACAAGGAATTGCTCGCCAAGAAGAGTTCAGCGGCGCTCGGTACCAGCATGGAAAACCAGCAGCAAGGCGAACAGATGCACATCATTTCGCCAGCCGGCGTGCCGGACGCTCCCACCTTCCCGAACCGCCCGCTGCTTGCAGCCGGTGGCCTCGGAGTCGGTCTGGCGCTGGGTATGATGCTGGCGCTGTTCCTTGAATTCAACGATCGCTCGATCCGCACCGAGAAAGATGCAGCCTCAGTCATGGATCTGCCGCTTCTGATTTCCGTGCCTTGGCTTAGTGAGGATGAAGGTCACGACTCGACTAGCGGTGGCAACGGACGACGCCGTTTCTGGGGGCGGGGCGAGCCGAAAGAACACGAGAACGTCGAGGTCTAGGAAATCATGTACAAGGAATTTTACGGACTTCGCGCCAACCCGTTCAACGTCAATCCCGACCCGCGTTATTTGTTTTTAACGCGGCACACGGAAGAAGCGCTGGCATGCTTGACCTACGGCATACAAAGCCGTAAGGGCTTCGTGCTTCTCACCGGCGAAGTTGGCACCGGCAAGACAACGCTCATTAATAAGCTGATGGAATGGTTGCGGCTGCAACAAGTGGCGACGGCCTTCATCTTCAACTCGCGCATGGATGTGCCGCAATTTCTCGATTTCATGATGGCGGATTTCGGAATTCCTTCGGACGTTGCCTCCAAGAGTCAGTTGCTGCAGCGCCTCTACAACTGGCTGCTTGACCGCTATCGCGCCGGAGAAACTGCCGTACTCGTGGTGGACGAAGCGCAGAATCTCTCGGACGAAGTTCTGGAAGAAATTCGCATGCTCACCAACCTCGAGACCTTTACCGAGAAGCTTTTGCAGATCGTTCTCGTAGGCCAACCTGAGTTGGAACAACGCTTAAAACAGCCGCAGTTGCGTCAATTACGGCAACGCCTCACGCTCCGGGCCAAGACGCATCCGCTAAACCTCGAAGAAACAAAATCTTACATCGGACAGCGGCTGCGCATTGCAGGATCAAACGGCGATTCTATTTTCGAAAACGATACCGTCACCGCCATATTCCGCTACTCGCAGGGAATTCCCCGCGTGATCAACTTGCTCTGCGAGCATTGCCTGGTCAGCGGATTTGTCGATCAGAGAAAAACAATCCCCGTCGAAGTCGTAGACTCAGTGGCTCGCGATTTCGATCTTACCGAAGGCAATGCCGCTGCCGCCATGATACCGGCGGCCCCCGTCTCGTCAGAACGTTTTGATCTAGTAGAAGCTTTACGCACTTTGGCGACGCTGGCAGACCGGCTGCGCCACACCGAACAACCAGACGTTCCCAAGGAAGGGAAATTATGAGCCGCATCCACGACGCCTTAAAAAGAGCCGAACAAGAACGATCAGCCAATATCGGGACGCATGTTGAGCCCGTCTACGACCAGCCCGAAGTGCGGGTCGACGACATGCCAAACCTGCAGCCGAATGCGACGCAACCCGTTGCCGGTGTGATGGCGAACATGGGTTCAGGTTTTAGTTACGAGACGCTCATGGCGCGTGCCTCGCATGGCGAATGGAGCCCCGACTCCCGCACCATGCTTTTTTTCTCGGACGACGACAAGCGGGTGGGTGCGGAAGAATTTCGTACCCTGCGTTCGCGCCTCTACCAGATTCGCGAGAAGATGCAGTTGAAAAACCTCATGGTTACGAGCGCGCTTCCAAAAGAAGGGAAGTCATTCGTCGCCGCCAATCTCGCGCAAGTTATGGTGCGCCAGCATGGACGCCGCGCCCTTGTAATCGACGCCGACCTTCGCAACCCCGGCATGCACCGCCATCTCGGCGCCAAGCAAAGCCCGGGACTTGCTGAATATCTATTGGGCGAGTGCGACGAGTTTGCCGCACTGCAGCGCGGGCCGATGGAGAATCTATTCTTCATGCCCGCCGGACGCATAGTGGGCAGCGCGCCGGAATTGCTTTCCAACGGCCGCATGAAGCTTTTGCTACAGCGCGTGGAACCGCTATTCGACTGGATCATCATCGATACATCGCCAGTCATCCCAGTATCAGACTCTACTCTCGTCGCCGGATACTGCGACGGCATCCTGATGGTTGTGCGCTCGAACGTCACGCCTTCCGATATGGCGCGCCGGGCGCGCGAAGAGTTTCCTGACAAGATGTTGCTGGGTGTGGTCTTGAACGGAACCGGCTCTGACGTGCCGCGGTCCAAATACTATTACGGCGAGGCCGTGGCCACTGAAGTCTAGGTGAGCAAGGTCCATGATCCGCCTTTTCAACGTTTATTATCCAGTTCGTACTCTGCTCCTGTTGGTCGGAGAGGCCCTGATTATCTGGACCTCGTTCCTGCTCGGGGCTGTGCTCGAACTGCGCGAAGATAGCTACCTTGTTCTTAATTATGAAGGCGGATACTTCAAGATCCTCGCGGTCACGATTCTCGTTTTACTTTGCTCGCACTGGCTGGATTTGTACGATACGGCCCGGCTGCAGACGAAGAGCGAACTTTATTTCCGGCTGCTGATGGTACCGGGTGTTCTCGCTTTCGTATTGGCAGCAATTGCTTACGTGCGTCCAAATTATCTCCTTGGAAGCGGTTCCTCGGCAGTTGGATTAGTCATCCTTACAGTCGCACTATTCGGATGGCGCCTGGGGTTTACCTGGCTGGTGCAGTTGCCCATTCTGGTCGAGCGTATTTACGTGCTCGGCACCGGCGAGCGGGCGCAACGCGTGGTGCAGGGCCTGAGGCAGAACCCGGAGATCGGGGTTGAGATTGCCAGCTGGACAGGGAAGATGGAAGGCGCAGTCACGCTTGAGGCAGTGGCCGCACACTTGATGGAAGTGGTGGAAAGACAAAAAGTACACCGCGTTATCGTCGCCACCCCCGATCGGCGCGGCACGGTTCCGATGAAGGAATTGCTGCAGTTGCGCATGCAAGGCGTAAAGATCGAAGAAGCGGATTCGTGGCTCGAAAAGATCAACGGCAAAATCGAAGTAGAAAATCTCAATCCGAGCTGGCTGATCTTCGGCCAGGGATTTCGTCGCGGCAGTACTTTTATTCTGATTCGGCGAGTGCTTTCGATCGCAATCTCGCTGGTCGGCCTGGTCTGCGCCCTGCCACTTCTGCCTTTTATCATTCTGGCCATTCGTTTGGACTCAGCCGGCCCCGTGTTCTACACGCAAACGCGTGTAGGCAAGGCAGGTCGCACCTTCCAGGTGGTGAAGTTCCGCACTATGCGCGAGGACGCTGAAGCTGGAGGCCCGAAGTGGGCGGGCGAGAAAGATCCGCGCATCACCAGGATCGGAAAATTTCTGCGTTCATCTCGTCTCGACGAGATTCCACAGCTCTGGTGCGTCCTCAAGGGTGACATGGCCTTTGTCGGCCCGCGCCCGGAGCGTCCGGAATTTATCGAGATGCTTTCGAAAGAAATTCCCTACTATGGCGTGCGTCACATGGTACGCCCCGGCCTCACTGGATGGGCACAAGTCCGGTACAAGTACGGCAGCACCATTGCCGACGCACGCGAAAAACTGCAATACGATCTTTTCTACATAAAGAATGCGTCGCTCGGCCTCGATTTGCTGATCATTTTTCAAACTGTGAAAACGGTACTTCTGCGCCGGGGCGCGCAGTGAAGATGAAATTCGCCTTTTGGATTTCCGCAGCGGTAGTTGGTTATTCCTATCTGGGCTATCCGGCTTGGCTTTGGATGCGCGCCCGATGGTCGCCGCGCCCGGTGCGGCGCGGGTCGATTGCTCCTACGGTGTCTGTGGTCATGGTGGTGCGTAACGAAGAAGAAATCATTGCCCGCAAAATCGATAACTTGATCGCTTTGCAGTATCCGACGGACAAGCTGGAAATCGTCGTTGTTTCGGATGGCTCAAACGACGGCACCGCTGCCAAACTTCAACAATTTGCAAGCAGCGACAATGGTGGCCGCAAGTTAATTTCGATCGAGAAAACGACTTCTCAAGGGAAAGCAGCGGGATTGAATGACGCGATCAGCGCGGCGAACGGCGAGATCCTCCTCTTCACCGACGCCCGGCAGCAGATTGAGCGTGATGCCTTGCGCTTGCTGGTCGAGAATTTTTCCGACCCACAGGTAGGGGGCGCGAGCGGAGAGCTGATGCTTGGCGATCCAGGGCTCGGTGAGACCGGGAAGGGAATGGGTTTGTACTGGCGGGTGGAAAAAAAGATTCGAGAGCTGGAATCGGCTTCTGGTTCCGTACCTGGGGCGACCGGTGCACTTTATTGCGCGCGCCGCGAGTTACTCGAAGGCCAAACACTGCCGATCGGGACGATTCTCGACGATGTCTTGATACCTATGCAGATCGTCCGCCGGAAATCGCGAGTGATCTTCGACGCACGCGCCCGCGCGTGGGATTCTCCCGACCTGGGCGATCAGCGCGAATTTGCCCGCAAGGTGCGAACCTTGAGCGGCAACTATCAGCTTCTGCAAATCGCTCCCTGGCTGCTCACCTCGGAAGATCCAATTCGCTTTGAATTCATCAGCCATAAACTCTCTCGGCTGGCGGTGCCTTTTGCTTTGCTGGCGATGCTGATTGCCTCTGGCTTCTTGTCCGCCCCGTTCTACCGCGTCGCCTTGATCGCTCAAATCGCGTTTTACGGGCTCAGTTTGCTGGCGCTCTCTGGGATCAAGATTGGTCCGCTCTCGCGGGTGGCCGACCCGGCACGCACTTTTCTGGTGCTTAACTCCGCCGCCATGCTCGCCTTCGTCAATTTCGTGACCGGCAGAAAGGCGATCTGGGTTCGCTAACGGATGAGAATTCTCTGGGTCAAAGCCGACAAGCTTCTTCCGGTGCAGAATGGCGGGAACATTCGCACGTTCCATGTCTTGCGCTATCTGTCCGCGCGACATGAACTGACTTTCTGCTCGTACTACGCTGGCGCTCCAGATCACGAATACGAAGAGGAATTGCAGCGGCAATTACCGGGATCGGTGGCAATCTGTACCGGCAAGCGAGAGCTTTCCGGGATCGCGCGGGGCCTTGATTACCTCATGCACCTTGCGGCCGAACCGCCTTACGCGGTCAGCCGTTTCGCCCACGCTGGAGTGCGACAGCGGATTCAGACCTGGTATCGCGAGCAGCGTTTCGACGTTGCGGTCTGCGATTTCCTCGATGCCGCAGTGAATTTTCCGCGACGTCTCAGCCTGCCGAGCGTGCTTTTTCAGCACAATGTCGAGGCGGAAATCTGGCGGCGCCACGCGGCAACGGCGGAAAACCCGGTCAAGAAGTCGATGTACGGTCTGGAATTCCGGAAGATGCTGCGTTACGAGCGCGCCGAAGTTCGCAGGTTTCAGCACACCATCGCGGTCTCGGAGAACGACCGCAAACTCATGATGCAATGGGTTGACGCGGATCGCATCACTGTCGTCCCTACGGGTGTTGACCTTGCGCAATATCATCCCGATCCAGCCTATTTTGAAAAGATGCGAAAGGAAGATGCTCCGCTCGTCACCTTTGTCGGCGCGATGGACTGGGAGCCGAACGTAGATGGCGTGGAATTTTTCTGTGGCGATGTCTGGCCGCTTATCAAGGCTGAGATTCCGGGAGCTAAATTCCGCATAGTTGGTCGCAATCCTGATCGCCGCGTCGAGAAGTGGGCCGCGAGCGATTCCTCGATTTCGGTTACGGGGCGAGTGCCCTCGGTAGTCGAGCATCTGCATGAATCGTCGGCGGTCATTGTGCCCTTGCGAATCGGCGGCGGGACGCGCCTTAAGATCTACGAGGCGATGGCGGCAGGCAAGACGGTCATCTCAACCACCATCGGCGCGGAAGGGCTCGACGTAACTCACGGTCGTGACATTATCCTGGCGGACGACGCGCACCCCTTCGCCCAAGCTGTCATCATGATCTTGAAGGATCATGAAATGCGGCGACGCTACGAAAGCGCCGCGGCTGCGACCGCTGCTCGCTATGACTGGCCGGCGATTGGCGAACGGTTCGTTGAGGTGCTTCAGGCAACGGGAGAAAGAAAATCACGCTCTGCGTTGGCCTTGTCCGGCCATTTATCGGAACGGAAAGCCTAGGCGAGCGCTTTAGGCTCGGAAGATTAAAGAGGAATTGTGGCCATCAACACTAACGGTAGTGTAGCAACGCCAGAAGCACCGCAAAGGCGCACGTCGTATCGGATTTCTGATCCGACCAAGAATGCGTTTTTTTGGCTGAGCGCCTTCTTCGTGGTTTATTGCGCTCGTCCCGAAGACTGGATTCCAGGGCTGAAATATCTGCCGCTGGCGAAATTGACTGCTATCCCAGCCATCTGGGGTCTTTTCTCCACATGGGGCAAAACCAAGCGTTCTTACAAAAATTTGCCAAAAGAGGCCGGGCTTCTTCTTGGGATGATCGGTCTGCTCTATGTTGGAGCGGCGCTCTCTCCGATTTGGAAAGGCGGAGCGATCACCCGCACCATAGACTTTTCCAAGGTGTACATTGCATTCGTTTTGATTTTTTTGTTGATTACGACCTTTGATCGTCTCCGAACAATCATTTTCATTCAGGTATTTTCTGTGGTTGTTGTCTGCGCGGCAGCCCTCATAAAAGGCCACAGCACACCTCGCCTCGAGGGGGTCTTGGGCGGGATCTATTCGAATCCTAACGATTTGGCATTCGCCATCGTCTTGTCGATGCCATTCGCGCTCGCCTTCATGATCACGGCCAAGAATGCACTGGTCAAGACGTTCTGGCTGGGCTCAATGCTCATGATGTCCGTGGGCCTTTTCGCAACCGCTTCGCGCGCCGGATTCATCGACTTGCTCATTTCCGGCTCGGTTGCGCTTTACTTTTTCTCGATCAAAGGGAAGCGCCCGTATTTAATCGTCGCGACGGCATTCGCCGGCATTGTTATCGCCGCCGCAGCCGGAGGCAAGCTCTACGACCGCTTTGCCGCCATTTCCGGGAATAGCGCTACGGAACAGAATGCGTACGGCTCGTTTGAAGATCGAAAATATTTGATGCTCCGCGCGATCGATGGCATCGAGCATTATCCGATTTTGGGGCTCGGCATCCGCAACTTCAACACCTACTCGCTGATATGGCATGACGTGCACATGGCTTATCTTCAGATTTGCGTGGAGGGTGGAATTCCTGTTCTCATCCTCTACCTCATGTTCTTCTACTGTGGATTTAAAAATTTAAGAGCGTTGCACCGCACCAAAAATCTTGACGAGGACATTGTACTTTTTGTGGGCGCTTTACAAGCCTCTTTGGTGGGCTTTGTTGTGGGCGCGCTCTTCGCTCCCGAGGCGTACCAGTTCTTTCCTTATTTTGCGGTAGCGTTCACCGCAACTTTGCTGCAGACGGTTAAAGAGCGCGAAGAGACGCCAACCGACGACGCCGCACCGCCGAAAAAACTTCGACACTTTCTCGAGGCCTACGAAGGTCGCCATGGCACCAGAGAGCTCGCGCCGATGGGAAGGCGGTTCGAAAGAGGGAAGTTGTAGCCTGGGCGTTTTCGATCGGCAAGAATGCGAATGAAGTTCAGAAAACAACTCGCCTACGCAAAGAAAGTTTTTCCCTCCGCGACCATGCGCGCACTGAGCGCCGCACCGAAAGGGCAAAAGCACGTTATCCTCGCGATCGCCGATCACTTTGAACCTTCCATCATCGAAGAAGAAGGCCTGAAATACGCTGCTCGTCCCGAGCAAGAACGCCGGCTGGCGTGGTGGGTGCGCGAGTATCCGAAAGTGATTGATGGCTTTCGCGATCATGATGGGCGGCCGTTTGCGCACACCTATTTTTATCCCGCCGAACAATATGATGAGGGGTTGCTCGAAATGTTGGCCGAGCATTGCCATGCTGGGTGGGGGGAAGTCGAAATTCACCTTCATCATGGAATCACGCAGCCTGACACCGCTGAAAATACTCGTCGGGAGTTGGTTGCCTTTCGCGACAATCTTGCGCTTCGTCATCGCTGCCTTTCTATCGAAGACGGCTCCACAACGCCGCGTTATGCCTTCGTCCACGGAAATTTTGCTCTGGCGAATTCTGCCGCTGGACGTTTCTGCGGTGTCGATTCAGAGATGCAGATTCTGGCCGAGACCGGCTGTTACGCTGACCTGACGCTGCCGACAGGTTTTTGGCACCCAGCGCAGACGGCGAAGATCAATTCGCTCTACGAATGTGGCTTGCCGCTAGAACAGCAGGCCCCTCATCGTGAAGGGCGAGACTTGGCTGTTGGACGCACGCCTCAGGTTTTTCCGCTGATGATTCAAGGTCCCTTGGTAACTGATTTTCAGCGCAGTCTGCGTTCGCGGCGGCCAGCGATGGAGAATAGCGCGTTCACCGGCGCAACTCCGCCAACGATGCGTCGCTACGATCTCTGGAAGAAGGCTAACATTCACGTCGGGGGCCGCCCTGATTGGATCTTCATCAAGTTGCATTGCCACGGTATGGATCCGACCCAAAAAGATGCGGTGGCTGGAGACGGCTTCCGTGAATTCCTCGCAGCGCTTGTCGGTGGCGCGGCTGAGCGGAACGAAACGTTGCACTTTGCGACCGCACGCGAGATGACCAACATAATTCTTGCAGCGTGCGACGGGCGCGAAGGAAATCCTTGCGAGTATCGCGATTACCATTTGAAGAAAATTGCTGATTCGCTGGTTCAGAGTGAGAGAGTCGGTCCAGTCGGTGCGCTAGTCGAAAGCGTGCCGGGAAGATCGCAGCGATAGAGTTTAACCTAAAGATCAGGAAGAGAGAAAGAAGTTATGTGCGGGATAGCAGGCGTCGTGAGCACAACTCGGGAGAGCAACATCACGGAAGCATTTGTTCGCCACATGTGCGACCAGATTATTTACCGTGGTCCCGATGAAGAAGGGCTCTACGTCGCCGATGGTGCCGGACTTGGCATGCGCCGCCTCTCCATCATCGACCTTGCTGGCGGCCATCAGCCCATCTTCAACGAGGATCGCACCGCATGGATCGTTTTCAACGGAGAAATTTATAACTTCCCTGAAATTCGCGCTGAACTCGTAAGCCGGGGGCATCGCTTCCTTACCCACTCTGATACCGAAGTCATTATTCATCTCTACGAAGAGATGGGGCCTGACTGTGTCACAAAGTTGCGCGGCATGTTTGGGCTGGCAATTTACGATAAGTCCAAGCGCAAGCTGACGCTAGCTCGCGACCGCTTGGGAAAAAAGCCACTGCACTATGCCTTGCACGACGGAAAACTGTTTTTCGCGTCGGAAATAAAATCGATCCTTGCCGTCGCGCCCGAGCTTGCAGAAGTCAATTCGCAGGGGTTGCTAGAGTATCTGAATTACGGCTACATCCCTGATCCTCTAACGGCATTCACGGGCATTCACAAAGTACTTCCCGGGCACCTGCTCGAGTTTCAGAATGGCGAAGTTCGTACCAGGCAGTATTGGGATCTTCCCGAATACAACACTCACGCTCCGAAGAGTGAAGAAGAATGCCTGGAGGACCTGGAAGCCCGGCTATTCGAGGCAACGAAGATTCGTTTAATCTCAGATGTTCCTCTGGGTGCATTTCTTAGCGGCGGCACGGATTCTTCGACCGTCGTTGGCCTGATGGCGCGAGCGAGCGCGGGTCCGGTGAAGACCTTTTCCATCGGCTTTAAGAAAGATGATTTCAACGAAGCGAGTTGGGCTCGCGTGGTTGCGAAGAAATTTAACACCGATCATCACGAATTGATCCTTGAGCCCGACGTGGTGCAGACCGTCGAGCACCTGACCAGTTCGCTAGAAGAACCCTTTGGCGATTCCTCGATGCTGCCGACTTACTACGTGTGCCAGATGGCTCGGCAACATGTAACGGTGGCACTCTCCGGCGATGGCGGGGACGAAATGTTTGCTGGATACGACCGCTACCGCATTCATGATGCCCGCCGCGTCTTCGAGCACATTCCAGAGTGGGCGCGAAAATTATTCCGAGACCAGATTTTCCCTCGCTTGCCGAACACCATGCAGGGACGAAAGTTCAGCTATAACGTCTCATTGCCATGGCAGGAGCGGTACATCGACCACATTGGTTTTCTTGCGGCAGCGGAGCGCGATACTCCACTGCTCTCGCCCGAGTTTCGCGAAGTTATGGGGCGGGGAGAGGCTCCGAGCGAGGTACTTCGCCGGTACTTTGACAAGGCCCCAGCGAAAGATCCCGTCGATCAACTCCTGTACGTTGACACCAAGACCTACCTGGTCGGAGATATTCTGACGAAAGTCGATCGCATGAGTATGTTGAACTCACTTGAGGTGCGGGTTCCGATGCTCGATCACGTTTTTGTCGAGTGGGTCGCGGGGCTGCCGCCGGAGTGGAAGCTACGCGGCAAGCAGCAAAAATACATCTTGCGCAAGCTTGCTGAACGCGTTGGAGTTCCCCGCGAGGCGATCTATCGTCAGAAGCAGGGATTCTCGCTGCCTTTGGTCCATTGGATGCGGAACGAACTAAAAGATATGTTGATGATCCTGCTTGAACCGCGCACGCTTGAGCGTGGATACTTCGATGCCGCCGGCATTCGCAAGCTAATGGATGATCATCTTCTGCGTGGTAAAACGATGACCGGGCGTTTATGGCGCCTGCTGATGTTTGAGTTGTGGCATCGCAACTTCCTGGAAAAGTATGTCAAGCCGGCCGGTTTGAACACTCTGCCGGTTCCCGCCGACTCTCGCCGCCAGTCGCGGCTTTCTGCCGAAGACCTTACTTCTACGCCGGTGGGGGGATGATCTCGGAGCGTTCTGGATTGGCTGCGCGCGAAGATGAACGGGATCTCGATAGCGTTCGCACTGCTTCGGCTCCTAAGCCAATCATCCTGTTCTTAATGGTGAATACATTTGAGACTGGCGGGTCTGAGCGCCAATTCACCGTCCTTGCGCAAAACTTCAAGCCACCCCAATTTCAAGTTAACGTCGGCTGCATCAATCCTCGCGGGCCGCTTGCCCACCATTTTCCAGCGGCACCGCAATTCTCGCTTGGCGGAAAGCTGTTTGGTTTTCAATCGATGCGATCGCGGCTTAATCTTAGTCGGCACTTGCGGCAGTATCAAGTTGAGGTGGCGCACGCGTTTGATTTTTATGCCAACCTCACTCTGATTCCAGCCGCCAAACTGGCGCGCGTTCCGGTTGTGATCGGGAGCCATCGCCAGATTGGCGACCTGATGACGCCGACTCAGTTTCGCGTGCAGACTGCGGCGTTTCGCTGGTGCGATGCAGTTGTGTGCAATTCTGAAGCGGCTGCAGCGCGTCTTATCAAGGCCGGTATTTCACGCGGCAAAATTGCGGTGATTGGAAATGCCCTGCCCAACGCCGCTTTTGCTGGGGCTCACCCGCTATTGCCGAAGCGACTGAACGTGGTGCGCGCTGGCATGGTTGCCCGCATGAATCATCGCTACAAGAACCATTCGGGATTTCTTCGTATGGCGGCAAAGATTCACCAGCACATTCCGAACGCAGAGTTTGTTCTAGTGGGCGACGGGCCACTTCGTCCGGATTTGGAAAGGGAAGCGACTGGGCTCGGGCTGGGATCGTCTGTAATTTTTATGGGCGATCGTCAGGACATGCCAGAGGTACTTGCCTCGCTCGATGTCGCCGTCAACCCCTCTGACTCGGAAAGCCTTTCGAACGTAATTCTCGAAGCGATGGCGGCGAAGTTGCCGGTGATTGCGTACGATGTTGGCGGAAATTCAGAATTGCTTTTGCGGGAAGACCATACGTCTCAGGGCGAATTGACAGTGCGACCGGATCAGAAGGGCTTCCTCGTTGCTGCTGGAGACGAAGGGAGCTTTACAGCTGCTCTAGAAAAGTTGCTGGGCGATCCGGCGCTTCGCCAGGGGATGGGGGCAAATGGCTTTCTATTCGCGCAAGAGCGCTTTAGCCTGTCCAACGTTTGTCAAAGCTATGCTGACCTGTACAGCTCTCTTTTAGAGAAAAAGCATCGCCGCCGGATTTCTGCATCGTGACAGTGCCTACTAATCAACCACCTGCCGCTTCGGTTTCTTGCCCTGTACGTACGGGCACAGAGGGACCCGGAGACCGCATCCGCGTTTGTATCGTTGCTCCTAGTCTGCGATATGTTGGCGGACAATCCGTGCAAGCAGACTTACTCTTACGGCACTGGCAGAACGACCCGGATGTCGATATCAGCTTTATCGCGGTCGACCCGCCATTTCCGAACCTGATTGCGTGGGCGGAGCGCATTCCCGGCCTGCGCACGGTTCTTCGAGAACCGATTTACTTCTGGCACCTGCGTCGAGGTCTCAAAAACGTAGACATCGCACATATCTTTTCCGCATCCTATTGGTCCTTCTTGCTCGCTCCCGTTCCGGCGGCGTTCTTCTCGAAGCTCAGCAGGAATGGCCGGGGGGAAAAGACGAAAACGCTTATCAACTATCACAGTGGTGAGGCCCGGGATCACTTGCAAACTTTCCGTTCCGCGGCGACGGCGCTTCGGCGCGTCGACAAACTTGTGGTCCCATCCGACTATCTGGTTGAAGTGTTCCGCGAGTTCAATTTGCCGGCGACAGCCGTGCCTAACATTGTCGATCTCTCGCAGTTTCACTTTCGAGAGCGCTCGCCACTGCGTCCCCATCTTATTTGTACACGCGGTTTCTCGCGTTATTACAGCGTGGACGTTGTAGTGAAAGCGTTTGCCGAAGTAAAGAAAGAATTCCCCGAGGCAAAGCTAGACTTAGTTGGGGGCGGCCCGCTCGAGGGCGAGATTCGCACGCTGGTTAGCGATCTGAAATTGAATGGCGTCAACTTTACTGGAGTCGCTCCGCACCACCAAATCAGCCGCTATTACGACCAGGCCGATATCTTTATCAACGCATCGTGGCTCGATAACATGCCGCTTTCAGTGATTGAAGCCTTCGCCTCCGGGACGCCGGTGATAACCACTTCGCCGGAATGCATGCCCTATCTGGTCGAGCACGGACGCACCGGCCTGCTCTCTGCGGTTGGCGACGCCAGAGCGTTGGCTGCCAATGTGATTCGGGTATTGCGTGACAGGACGTTGGCAGCGCGTTTGTCGCAAAATGGACGCGAGGAGTCGACCAAATACCGATGGGAAGCTGTCCGAGGCATGTGGCTCTCCACCTATCGATCAATGTTGCAGTCAACCTCCTCAGAACAATAGACTTAACCGCTGGTTGACAATGTACATTGAAAAGTACAGTATACTGTACATAAGGAGTTCATTATGGCGCAGGAGCATGCACCGTCCCACAAGTCGAAATCCCCTCTCGAAGAGGACTTGGAACTCTCGAACGTGACGGAGTTCCGCCAGAATCTATTGCCAGTCATCGAGCGTATGGAGAAAAATCCGGCGTTGAGGTTGCTCATTCTAAAGCACGGCAAGCCACAGGCTGTTTTGATGAGCGCTCGAACCTACGATCTGGTGAAGAAAATCGTCGACCAAGTTGCAAGCCAGGCGGAGGATCTACCGCGTCAAGATGCAATCGACAATGCATACAGTCGACTACGAAGTGGGCGACAGGGAAGAGATGCAGAACGTCCCGGCGTTACGGGAGAAATTCCTTCGCGAGAAAACTTATCCCAAAAGCTCGAGCTGATAGTAACAATCCTGGGGCAGGTTAGAAAAGAATTGTCCAGTGCAGATGACACTAAGATAGAACGAGTTGCGAATGAGGGTAACGCGATGTTATAAAGCCTCCTTGATGCGGAGGGCACCATGACAGTCGAGTTAACGTTCGATTTCATGGTCGAGATACAGTTCCTGTGGAAAGGTCGTCTCCCGATGGCCTTGTGGGATGAGATCGCCAGACAGAAAAACGAAATTTATAGAAGTCTGGAGCCTCGTGAAGATAACCCTGATCTGCTTACCGGCTCAAAAATTATGTCTGTCGAAGCGCGCCGCTTTGACGTTCTCTTTGCCTCTGATCCAGCACAAAATGACGTCGCCGATGACATTCGATCTCTTATCGTTATCGTGATCGAGGAGTTGAAATAACTAACGTGACGATTGTTGCGCCATTTCTTCCCGCGTGGGTAACGACCAAATTTGTCGTAGAGTTATCGAGCGCACTGTTTGGCTTGATAGGAACCTGGCTCATGTCCCGCCGTTATGCCAGACAGTTCGTTCGCAGCCTCGCTTATGCATTGATTTGGCCGGTGGCATTTTGTTTCGGACGCGGGAGCAACATCCGAGAACTGCTGGAAGCGAAAGTCAGGGCGAACCGCGATGTTGGAGATCCGGTTACAGATATGGTGTTGGGCGTGAACCTGCTGTTCTGGTCTTTTCTTTTACAGTTAGGCGTTGCTTTTCTGGATGCCAAAAAGTGATTGCGCAACCTCGGTCGGCCCAACTGTGAACACGGTCTGACCGTGACATGCTGCGAGAGAAGATCAATCTGTCTCTCACAACGTCAAGAATACTTTATGAAATAGGGAGCTTGAAATCGCAGCGCTAAGGGCTGCGCCACCCAAAGGCAGCGCCCCCAAAACCAGCCGTCCCCAAACAGCAACTGCCCCTCGCGAACCAGCCGATATAGAAAAGCCCCGCTCTCGCGAGCGGGGCTTTTGATTTAGGCAACAGCTAAGAGCTAACAGCTGTCCTTAGTACATGCCTTCCATGCCGCCGCCGCCGTGGCCGCCGCCTGCTGGAGCGCCCTTCTTCTCTTCTGGGATCTCCGCAACCAGGGCTTCGGTGGTGAGCATCAACGCTGCGATGGAGCCGGCGTTGGTCAGTGCGGTGCGCACTACCTTCGTCGGGTCAAGTACGCCTGCACGGACCAGGTCTTCATAGTGTCCGGTCAGGGCGTTGTAGCCGTAGTTGGTGTCTTTCGAATCGTTGATCTTGCCGATCACGATGGCACCTTCTTCGCCGGCATTCTCGGCAATCTGGCGCAACGGCTCGGTGATGGCGCGCTTCACGATGTTGACACCGATCTGCTCGTCACCTTCCAGCTTCAACGTATCGAGAGCCTTGACGCAACGCGCCAGTGCTACGCCGCCGCCGGGGACAATACCTTCCTCGACTGCTGCACGGGTTGCGTGCATGGCGTCTTCGACGCGGGCCTTCTTCTCTTTCATCTCGGTTTCAGTCGCGGCTCCAACTTTGATTACCGCAACGCCACCGACCAGCTTTGCCAACCGCTCCTGCAACTTCTCGCGGTCGTAGTCGCTGGTGGTTTTGTCGATCTGGCTGCGAATTTCTTTCACGCGGCCCTGAACGTCTCCCGGCTTGCCTTTGCCTTCGACAATGGTCGTGTTGTCTTTGTCGATGGTGACTTTCTTGGCTTGGCCGAGATCGGCGAGTTGAACGTTTTCCAACTTGATGCCGAGGTCTTCGGTGATGGCCTTGCCGCCGGTCAGAATTGCGATGTCCTGCAACATGGCCTTGCGACGATCGCCGAAGCCCGGAGCCTTAACGGCCGAGACTTGCAGCGTGCCACGAAGTTTGTTCACGACGAGAGTCGCGAGCGCTTCGCCTTCGACGTCTTCAGCGATAATCACGAGCGGCTTGCCGCCCTTGGCGATCTGCTCAAGAAGAGGCAGCATGTCTTTCATGTTGCTGATCTTCTTTTCGTGGATGAGGATGTACGCGTTCTCCTGCACCGACTCCATGCGCTCCGGATCAGTGACGAAGTAGGGGGAAAGATAGCCGCGATCGAACTGCATGCCTTCGACGACGTCGAGCTGGGTTTCGAGCGTCTTCGACTCTTCAACCGTGATGACGCCGTCCTTGCCGACTTTCTTCATCGCTTCGGCAATAATCTTGCCGATGGTCTCGTCGTTGTTCGCCGAGATGGTGCCGACCTGCGCGATCATTTCGCCAGAGACAGGCTTGCTGAACTTATCGAGCTCGCCTTTTTGCTGGTTGCCATCCTTGTCGACGCGCCCTGTGATCAACTGAACCGCCTTCTCGATGCCGCGCTTCATAGCCATCGGATTGGCGCCAGCTGCAACTGTCTTCACGCCTTCGCGAAAGATCGCTTGCGCGAGAACGGTGGCGGTGGTGGTGCCGTCTCCGGCGACGTCGCTCGTCTTGCTGGCGACTTCGCGGACCATCTGAGCTCCCATGTTCTCGATGCCGTTGGGGAGTTCGATTTCCTTGGCAACGGTGACGCCGTCTTTGGTAATGGTCGGCGAACCGAATTTCTTCTCAATAACAACGTTGCGGCCCTTGGGGCCGAGGGTAACCTTCACAGCGTCGGCTAGCATGTTGACGCCGCGGAGAATGGCCTGGCGGGACTCTTCTCCATGAACAATGTGTTTTGCCATAATATTTAGCTCCTTAAGATTTTGCAGGCCACGTTGCCTGCGTTGCTCTTCGTTACTGGTTTGTATGTAGAGACGCGGTTTGCCGCGTCTCGGCAGCTTATCTGCTGCTTAGCGGGAGACGGGGCAAGCCCCGTCTCTACATCTGGCGCCTGGTTAGCGGCGCGATCCGGCTGTTTCTTTCTTGTTTGAGCCCGAGGGCGCGTTCGAGGATGCGCCTGACAGAACGCCCAAAACCTCTTCCTCGCGCATGATGATGAAGTCTTCTCCATCGATCTTGATTTCAGTTCCTGAATACTTGCCGAATAGAATGCGGTCGCCTTCTTTTACGTCGAGCGGGCGGACCTTGCCTTCTTCGCTGATCTTGCCTTTGCCGGCGGAAACAACTTCGCCTTCCTGCGGTTTATCTTTTGCGGAGTCGGGGATAATGATGCCGCCGCGGGTGGTGTTGGCCTCGTCCACGCGTCGAACCAGGATGCGGTCGTGCAGCGGGGTGAATTTAGTAGCCATAGGTGAATACTCCTTTCAAGAGTTTAAAAGTAGTTCAAGGCAGACAGATGAAGTGCCTGGAAGCTGGAGGTTTGTTAGCAGTTGATTGCCACGAGTGCTAATTATCGAATATGAGTGGGCGATTGTCAAGGCGTGGCAGGAATTTTGTAAGTGATTGCAGAATATGGCACATAGTCACTACCTGCTTACAGCACTATGCGGGACGCCAGCGCCGGCTGTTGCTGCGTCATGCAGTGGAGCGCACCAAACCCCCAAATTAGGTCGCCTGAGTAGATCGGGAGGATCTCGCGGGTGGGGAACAGTTGGGCCAGCGTATTGAGTGCAATTCGGTCGTTGGGATCGTTGAAAACCGGCGCAAGCACAGCTCCATTGGCGATGTAGAAGTTCGCGTAGCTGGCGGGGAGCTGGCGGCCCTCGAAGGTCACCGCCTTCGGCATCGGGAGCTCAACGATTTCGAGCTTCTGGCCCTCGGCGGTGCGAGCGTTCTTCAGGCGACCCAGATTCGCCTGCAGTGGCACATAATTTTCGCTGGCTTCGTTGGGCTCGATCATCGTGATTATGGTGTTGGGAGCGACAAAGCGGGTGATGTCGTCGACGTGGCCGTGGGTGTCGTCGCCGGTGATGCCGCTATCCAGCCAGATCACCGATTGAATGCCGAAGTAGTTGGCGAACATATCCTCGTAGGCGGCGCGGTCCATAGACGAATTTCTCTGCTGCGTTGTCGAGAGGAGGCATTCTTCGGTTGTGAGCAGCGTACCGTGTCCGTTGACGTCGATCGATCCGCCTTCGAGGACCACGCGATCTTTCTTGCTTCCACCTCTTTTTGTGAGCGGTCTCACCACATTTGCATCGGCCACTGTGGCCATGCGCTCACCGACTTTTTCATCGGCGGCAAAGTTTGAATATTTTGCCCAGGCGTTGAAACGAAAATGGAGAGCCAGCAGATTCTGATCCGAATTGTTTTCGGCTGGAGTCAGGAAGATGCATCCTGAATCACGGGTCCACACGCGATCGGTTGGCCAATGATGAAACCTCACGTTTGCGGAAAGCGCATCGGCTGTTTCGAGGATGGCGCGAACTTTCTTTTCTGAAGCGGCACCGTTCACTATCAGATCGACCCGCTCGTGGCGCGCAAGATTTCGGATGATCTCGGCGTAAACCCATGGGATTGGCTCAAACTTGCCCGGCCAGTCTCCGCGATAGTGCGGCCACGCGAGCCAGGTGGATTCGTGCGGCTCCCACTCTGCCGGCATTCGATATCCCTGCGAAGCGGGCAGAACGTCGCTTGTGCTGCCACCTGATTTCCTGGCAGACCTTTTGGGCTTGCGTGCGTCTCCAGAACTCATGAGATCCGATTCATTTGCCGTCTAACATGCGGCTGGTGATGGGAGCGTAGCTGTCGATGCGACGGTCGCGCAGAAAAGGCCAATTGCGGCGGGTGTCTTCCAAGTGCCTAAGATCAACTTCTCCGATTAGTATTTCCTCTTTGTCGTGAGATCCTTCCGCGAGAACGCGGCCGAAGGGATCGCAGAAAAAAGATCCGCCCCAGAATTCAAGTCCTTTGCCCGGAGCAGAATCGCCACGAATGTTACCGGTTTCGAACCCCACGCGATTCACTACCGCGACATAAACGCCGTTCGCAATCGCATGAGCCCGTTGAATCGTCCGCCAGGCGTCATGTTGAGCCACGCCAAACTCGCTTTTCTCGTCCGGATGCCAGCCAATCGCAGTCGGGTAAAAGAGAATGCTCGCACCTAGCAGCGCCGTAAGCCGAGCGCCTTCCGGATACCATTGATCCCAACACACGAGCGTTCCGAGCTTTCCAGCAGAGGTATCGAATGCCTTGAAGCCGAGATCACCTGGGGTGAAATAAAACTTCTCGTAATAAAGAGGGTCGTCGGGGATGTGCATTTTGCGATAGAGGCCCTTGAGCGATCCATCCGCTTCGAAAACCGCAGCAGTGTTGTGATAGAGACCGGGAGCGCGCTTCTCGAAAAGAGATGCGATGAGCACGACCTTATTTTTCTTGGCGGCGTCAGCGAGTCTCTTGGTCGCCTCGCCTGGAATGGGCTCAGCGAGATCAAACAGTGCCGCGTCCTCGCGCTGGCAAAAATATTGGGTCTGAAAGAGTTCGGGCAGACAGACCACGCTGGCTCCCTGGCGAGCCGCTTCTGCGACGCGATCAAGAGCTTTGTTTAGGTTGTCGGCTGGTTCGGGGCCGCACGACATTTGGACTAGAGCGACATTGAACTTTTCCTGCAATGCATACTCCGATCAAACACTTTCGTTCACGACCACAAAGCCAACAACGTAGGATAACAAAGTCAACTCTGCTTCAATCACCCCGTCCTCCAGCTTCACTGATTGTTAGAACGACGTGATTGCAGGCCCGGCGATCCGCTTCTCGATCTAGTACATTGTTTCTTCAGCGAAATTCGTTTTTCGGGAGGCTGTTCCTTTGAAGCAAAAGAATGTCGCAAAAGTCGGTAACGCAAAAACGGGTAAACAAGCAGAAGGAGCCGGCATTGACCGCAAGCTGCATGACCCGGTCGCGGATCGGCTCATCCCGTTAGAGCCGCTTGATCTGGGAAAGATTCAGTCGATCGACGATCTGATCCGCGCGATGTCAAAAACAGCGTTCACTGGCCGTCAACTCGGTGAAGCGGCGGACGTTCTTGAAGCCATGGCACGTGACCAGGATTGCTTCGTCGTGATGACGCTCGCGGGTGCGATGACCGTCGCCAAGCAAGGGCTGATCATCGCGGAATTGATCGACCGTGGCATCGTGAACGCTATCGTATCCACGGGAGCGTTGATGGCGCACGGACTGGTTGAGGCCACCGGGCGCGCTCACTTCCGGCACAATCCTGAGTTCAGCGATGAGGAACTGTATGAAGCTGGCTACAACCGCGTCTACGACACGCTTGAGCCCGAACAGAATCTTGATGACGTGGAACGCGTTATGCATGCCGTGTTCGATGAATGGAATTCAGATGAAATCATGTGCTCCTACAAACTAAATCGGGCGATCGGCGCCCATCTTGCGAAACGCTCAAAATCTGAACGCGGCATTTTGAAGTCGGCCTATGAGCAGGATGTTCCCGTGTTTGTGCCCGCATTCTCCGATTCGGAACTTGGTCTTGATTACGCGTTGACAAATCGCGAGCGCGACAAGCAAAAGAAGGCGCGTTTTCGTTTTGATCCATTTGAAGACCTGGAGCACTTTGCAGCTACGCTTCTAAGCCAAAAGCGGATCGGCATCTTTACTATTGGCGGCGGAGTGCCGCGTAACTGGTCACAACAGTTCGGACCATTCATTGAACTGCGCCATCGCCGGGGCGGGGAAGACCTGCCATTGAAGCGCTACCACTACGGCCTCCGCATTTGCCCTGAACCGGTTCACTGGGGCGGGCTGTCGGGAAGTCCCTACAGTGAAGCGATCTCTTGGGGAAAGTTTGTGCCTCCTTCCGAGGGCGGCAAGTTTGGCGAGGTGTTCGTGGACGCGACAGTTGGACTGCCCATGATTGTCGCCGCTGTCATGGAGCGGTTGAAGAAGAAACCAGCACCGAAGAAAAACATCGCTCAGGTCAAGAAATAAATTTCTCTTTGGACTCTTGCGAGAGAGGCTACGAGCGCGAAATCCACCAACGGCGAACCGCCACCAGGGACCAGATCGCTTCGACGATCCCAAAGGGCCACGCGCCTTGAAGAAAAC
>JBBRNA010000003.1:0-271361 GCA_038230575.1 Terriglobales bacterium
GTCGGAGCTGACCTGTGCACTGAGAAGCACGGAGTTAGACCAGGGGTTCACGCACACACCCAAATCAAAAGCTTTCGACATCGCTCAAGATGAGATACAGAAAGAAAAACATCGAATCCTCAATTTTTCAGCAGCCTGCTAGTGAAGAACGGCTAGTGGAGAACGGCCTAGCTAAGAACGGCCTAGGTAAGACAGGTCCGCTGGACGCGTCTGCAGAGTGCTCCGACCGAGTACTCGCTCCGAGGTACGAGGCGCGAATGTTTCTAACGCGTGCCGACAACATCGTCCCAAAACTCCGAAGTCTGAGTCGCCCCTTCCCCTTCCCTCATCTACTCAGCTTGATTTCATAGTTAAAGTAAAACAATGAGGAGCACACATGGCTCGAATGAAAGCAGTTCAGGTTGGTAAAGCGGGTGGAGATTTTGAAATTGTCGAGCGGGAGATTCCGGAGCCGGCTCGCGGTCAAGTCAGAATAAAAGTTGAAGCCTGTGGCATCTGCCATAGCGACGCGCTGGTCAAAGAAGGCCATTGGCCGGGAGTCAAATATCCGCGAGTGCCCGGACGCGAAATCGCAGGCAAGATCGACGCGCTCGGGGCGGACGTCACCAACTGGAAGGAAGGTCAACGCGTCGGGGTCGGATGGCACGGCGGCCACGATTTCACCTGCAAAGCATGTCGCCGCGGCGATTTTATTAATTGCAAGAACGAAAAGATTACCGGAATCACCCACGATGGCGGCTATGCCGAGTATGTCGTAACGCCTGCCGAAGCTGTGGCGTTAATTCCTGAGGAACTGAACGCAGCGGACGCCGCGCCGCTTCTGTGCGCCGGCATCACCGTCTTCAACTCCCTGCGCAATTCTGGAGCGCGCCCCGGAGATTTGGTGGCGGTTCTCGGTATAGGTGGCCTCGGACATCTCGGCGTGCAGTACGCGCGGCAGATGGGCTTCCGCACGATCGCAGTGGGTCGCGGAAAGGACAAAGAAGCATTAGCGCGAAAGCTCGGAGCTTTTCAATATCTCGATTCTTCATCGGGGAATCCGGCTGCGGCTCTACAAAAACTTGGCGGTGCTCGCGTGATTCTTGCCACCGCGCCCGATTCAAAATCGATGTCCCAGTTGTTCAACGGGCTAGCACCAGGAGGCAAACTATTCGTGATTGGAGCAGGCATGGAACCACTCGGTGTCACTCCGATTCAACTCATTCAGGGCTCGAAGGGAATTCAGGGATGGGCGTCCGGCATCGCCACCGATTCAGAAGACACGATGGACTTTAGTGCTCTGACCGGAGTACGTCCGATGATCGAGAAGTATCCGCTCGAAAAAGCGGCAGAAGGCTACCAGCAAATGATTAGTGGGAAGGCGCGCTTTCGCGTCGTGCTGACTATGGGCGGTAACAACTAGATAGCATTTTGTCGAAAGTTGAGACAGTGTGGGGCCGAGGTTTCCTGGGCTGGACGGGCGGGGTCGCCCGTCCCCACACTTTTTGTTTACATTTTTTTCTACTGCAGCTCTTGCATGCACTTTTCGAGTACTTCCCTGCTAGGTCGCGTCACAGATTCCGGCAAGGTTGCTAGCGGCTGGTCGGTTACGTTAAGCAGGTCTATAAAGCTGGGCGCTTTGGCGTCAATATAGAACATGCCGGTCAGGACTTCGCCTTTTTGGTGCGCCTCCATCAACCGCCGCACTGCGACCACCCTGTCGGTCGGATCGTACTCTTCTTCCATCTTCTTCAGACGCAGGCTTGATCCGTCGTGCATGGTGACTTCGAAGGTTGATCCCGGATCGTAATCGACGCTGATCTCTTCAAACGAAGGAACGAATCCAACTTCGTTAATCGCCTCTTCGTGCTCTTGAACATATTTGTAGGATTTGGTGGAGCCTTCGTGATCGTTGAATGTCACGCAGGGAGAAACTACGTCAAGCATGACTGTGCCTTTGTGTGCGATCGCGGCTTTCAACATGGTGTGAAGCTGGCGCTTGTCTCCTGAGAACGACCTTCCGACGAAAGTTGCGCCCAGTTGAATCGCCATCGCGCAGGTATCGACGGGTGGCAGATCGTTTACGATACCGCTCTTCAGCGTCGATCCCAGATCGGCTGTCGCGGAGAACTGGCCTTTGGTCAGCCCGTAGCAGCCGTTGTCTTCGATAATGTAGATGATCGGCAGATTGCGGCGCATCAGGTGGATGAACTGCCCGGCGCCGATTGACACCGTGTCGCCATCGCCGGTTACGCCCAGCGCGATCAGGTTCTTGTTTGCGAGCATGGCGCCGGTTGCGACCGAAGGCATGCGCCCGTGAACCGAGTTGAAGCTGTGGGCGCGGTTCATGAAATATGCGGGGCTTTTAGACGAGCAGCCAATACCGCTCAACTTTGCGACCCTCTCCGGCTGAACTCCCATCTCATACATCGCGTCGATGATGCGCTCGGAGATCGAGTTGTGGCCGCATCCGGCGCAAAGAGTGGTCTTACCGCCACGGTAGTCGATGACCTGCAATCCAATTCGATTCGTCTTGGGAGCAGGCGCCGGGCTTGACGCTGGCGTGTTTGTGCTGGTTCCCATATTACTTTCCCTCCATCATCATGAGCTCGTCGGTAACGGAGCGCGCGTCGAGAGGCAATCCGTGGATATGGCAAATGGAACGCAAACGCGCGATCAGCTCTGGTTTGATATCAAGTTTGATCAAGCTTGCCATTTGCCCATCGCGATTCTGCTCGACGACATAGACGCGCTCATGATGCTCGATGAAGTCGTGAATCTCACGCGTGAAAGGATAGGCACGGACGCGCAAGTAGTCAGTCTCCAGACGGTATTCGCTGCGAAGCTGGTCTCGTGATTCCGTAATCGCCCAGTGACTGGTGCCGAACGCGATGATGCCCACCTTGGCCTTCGCACTCGCGTTGCCTTCGCCGTTCACAACTTCCGGCCTCGGCACTGCGGAGCGCGCGGACTCAAACTTTTTATTCAGCCGCTCCATGTTGCGTTCGAAATCGTCGGGGCGCTCGCTGTATTGAGCCTTTTCATTGTGCCCGCTTCCACGTGTGAAATACGCGGCCGCCGGATGCTCGGTGCCCGGCAGAGTGCGATAGCCGATGCCATCGCCATCCACATCTTTGTAGCGGGCAAAACTGCCGGCCTTCTGGATGTCTTCCCTGGTCAGAACTTTGCCGCGATCAATCGGCTTCTCGGGATAGACGAACGGATCAGACATCCAGTTATTCATTCCGAGATCAAGATCGGACATGACGAACACCGGAGTCTGAAATCGTTCCGCGAGATCGAACGCATCTTGCGCCATGCTGAAGCACTCGCTGACCGAACTGGGGAAAAGCATGATGTGCTTGGTGTCGCCATGACTGAGAAATGCAGTCGCGAGCAAATCACCCTGCGAGGTTCGGGTCGGCAGTCCGGTGGAGGGACCAACTCGTTGAATGTCCCAGACGACGGCTGGAATCTCGGCGTAGTAAGCAAGTCCGGTGAACTCCGCCATGAGCGAGATGCCGGGTCCGGCGGTCGCAGTCATCGAACGTGCGCCCGCCCACGATGCCCCGATAACCATGCCAATCGCAGCCAGTTCATCTTCGGCCTGCACGATCGCAAACGTAGCCTTGCCGTCAGGCCCGATGCGATGCTCTTTCATGTATTCGATCATCGTTTCGACTAGAGACGACGATGGCGTAATCGGATACCACGTAACCACGGTGCATCCGGCAAACATGCAGCCCAGCGCAGCGGCGGAATTGCCGTCGACGATAATCTTGCCCTTCGTCTTATCCATCCGCTCGATGTAGTAGGGATCGCGTTTCTGCAAGTTTGCGGCCGCATAATCGCGCCCCGCCTTCGCTGCTGACAGATTCAAAGCTGCCGCTTTTGGCTTAGTTGAAAACTGTTTTCGTATTGCCTTTTCTATCTCGGCAAAATCAATCTCGAGAAGTTGCGACGCAACCCCGACGTAGATCATGTTCTTAACCAACTTGCGCAACTTGGCATCTGCACCGACAGTGGCTGTGAGCTTGTCGTAGGGGACTGGATAAAAGATCAGATCGTTGCGCAGCTTGTCCAGATTGAGAGGCTCGTCATACAGAACAGCGGCGCCCGCCGCCAGCGTCTTTACGTCGTCCTGCGCGGTCTCCGCGTTCATCGCAATCAACAAATCAATTTCTTTTTTGCGCGCGATGTATCCGTCTTTATTGGCGCGGATGGTGAACCAGGTGGGCAATCCCGCAATGTTCGAGGGAAAAAGATTTTTGCCGGAGATGGGTACTCCCATCTGAAAAATACTTCGCAACAAAACCGTATTCGAACTCTGCGAGCCTGACCCGTTCACGGTCGCAACTTGAATGCTCATGTCATTGACGACACGATTGGGCCCCGCTTGGCCAGAGGATCCACGAGGCATGATATCGGTAGTGGCCATGGTTATAGCCTTTCTCGTTTAGAAAGTCTCAGCCGGGCAAACCCCGTCGCCCGGGGCATCTTGGGAGTGGCAAGAAAACCTTAGAGTATACCGCGATTATACGCGTTTAGAAGCGGGGCTATTTATCGGCAGACTAATAACTACACAGATATTACACTCGCGGATTGATAGCCCGGAGTGTAGTTGATCAGCGTGTGAGAGGAGCGGAATTCGAGTTGGATTCATTCGAAGAAAAGCTCTGCGCAGGCGCTGAAGCAACATCATGCTCCCGCAACAAAGGCCAGCCTTTTCGCAGGACATAGTCCAGCCAAGCTCCCGCCATTTGCGAGGTGAGAATTGCAGTCAGCACCAGCGTTGTGTAAAAAGAACTACTGATGATTCCCGCTTCGTAGGCGACGCTCGCCAACACAATTCCAGGACCGCCGCGCGCGTTAGTTGTCAGGGACAGGTTGATCAAATCGAGGCCGCGGAATCCGGCAAACCTTCCGGCCATAGACACGGAAAGAATTTTGACCACGCAGCTACCGATCAAGAATGCCGCCAGCATCCGCCAGGAGAAGCCTTTTGAGAGGTCGAGTTTCAATCCCACCATCGCGAAGTAGACGGGGATGAAAAATCCAAACGACACTTTCCCGATCGCTTCCAAAGCTTCGGCGAATAATCTGCGTTTTTTGTGAATGACCGCAAAGCCGGCCAGGAAGGCTGCAAATACCAGGCTGACTTGTAGCAACCCCGCCAATACGCAGTAGGCAAACAGCACCGCCAACGCGTAGCCCACCGGCGCGTGCTTGGCAAACACGTTGAATCGCAGCTTGTTAATTCGCTTCACTGCCCGTGGAAACAGCGTGAGTCCCAGTCCGAAAAAAGCTGTGGTGGCGATGAGATGGTATGCCATCTCGCCCTTATTCAGCGCTCCCTTTCCCGCTAGCGAAGTTGCAACCGCCAGCGCAGCCCAGAGCACGATGTCTTCGAGAACGGCGACTCCGAGCACCAAACGGGCGAAGCGGCTATTCAAAATTTTTAGATCGGCGAAGATTTTGGAAATCACCGGAACGGACGTAACCGCGACTGCCACGGCCAAAATGATGATGAGAGAGAGCTTGGTTCCGGCGGGACCGGACAGAGTCGGCGTGACGAACCACGGGCCTAGCGCCAAGCCGATTACAAACGGGATGCCCGTTCCGACCAGCGCTAACCAGCTGACATCTTTGCGATCTTCGCGGGTAAATAGCTCGCGAGTCTCAGCTCCCGACAAAAACATGAGCAAGAGAAGGCCGAGCCAATATATAAAGTTGAGAATGACGGCGTGATGGGCGGCAGTGTCTACAAACGAAGTTGAGCCTACCCTGATTTTCCCGAGTAGCAGCGGGCCCAAAATAATTCCTGCCAGAATTTCCCCAACGACTTTCGGCTGCCGCATTCGGGTGAAGAGATAGCCCAAAAGCTGGCCAAGGCCGACCAGAAGCAGCAGTATGAGAAGCAGTGAGGTCAAGTCGGAGTTCGACATGTTCGGCCTTACGCCATTAAGTCAGATGCGGGAAAGCGGCTGGGGTTTGGCGTCTCGATGCGTGGTTGGCGGGAGACGCGGCAAGCCGCGTCTCTACAAGGGGTTTTCATCCGTTTCCGGTGTAGGAGAGCTCCACCACCGTGCAATCGTCGTTTAGCGGGGTTCCGCCGCAGAAGTCGGCTACGGCGGTGAATACGTCTTCCATTGACGAGCTCTTTCCTGCCACGCGCTCCAGGCGTTCGCTGTCAAACATGTCGCCAATGGCGTTTTCCGCCTCGGTAACACCGTCGGTAACCAGTATGAGCCGGTCCCCGCGCTTCATCTGGCAACGGTCACTCGAGTACGTCGCCTCTGCGAGCAGGCCAACAGGTAAATTGCCGTGGGAGGGTCGGAGCACCTCGTCTCCGCAGATCCAGACGGGAGGAACATGGCCGCAGTTGACATATTCGAGGTCACCGTCGGGGCGGAGAAGGGTGATGATCATGGTCGCGTACTTTTCACCGATATGTTTGTAGGTGAAAAAGCGATTAACGGCGTCGACGATTTCGGTAAGCGGCATGCCCGAGATCAGTTGCGAATAAACCATTCCCTGAAGAATGGAGGCGAGCAGGGCCGCCGATACTCCCTTACCGCTGACGTCCGCCAGCACCACCGCCAGACCGTGAGGCGTAGTCACGGCTTCGAAAAAGTCGCCGCCGATTTCTTTACAAGACATGTTGCGCCCGTTGACCTTCGCGAAAGGAACATCGGGTAGCGTCACCGCCAACAGTCGCTGCTGAATCGATGCGGCAATTGAAAGTTCCTGCTGGTAACGTCGTCCGGCTTCTTCGGCCTGCACCAGGCGCGCATTCTCAATCAACTGCGCGGCTTCTGTCGCGATCGCCCGTAGAACATCTCGGCTCACGCTGGTGATATCGCGCGAGGCAAATCGAGAATCCACATAGAGTGCGCCCATCACATCTCCGACGCCGGCGGACTGATCTGCGCGGGTCGTTTGCACCATCGGCTTATGCAACGGAATACAAATAATCGTGCGCAGGTCAAAGGCCACGATGCTCTTCCGCTCTTTCACGTCGAGCATCTGACTCGTATCGGTGAAGAGATATTCCTCATTTGTGGTCAGGGCACCTTCCAGCACGGAACGCGAAATGGTCTTGTCATCGAGCAAGGGTTCGCCCTTTGAATTGCGCCCGGCGGAAAGCGACAACGTTCCCTGCATGTCGCGGAGAAAAATAAATCCGCGTTCAGCGCGCGTTAGCTTCAACGTGGCGTCCAGGAGCGTCACGAGGATTTCATCGAGCACGCCGATGGTGTTGAGCTTGCGTGCCGCTTCCATGAAGAGCGTCAGCTTTTCAAGATCTGAAGCCTCGGGTGCGATTTGAATTCCCGAAATCTGGCTGAGAAATTCCCGGGCAGTGTTCGAAGTGCTGTGCAGCGGATGGAAGATCAGGTAAGCAATATCGCGCGCCCCAAATTCCAGGCGATCGTTGCGCTGCAGTTTTTGGCGATCTATTTTTTCGCCGTTAACGTAAGTTCCGTGCTTGCTGCCCAAATCGACGACGAAAAACTCTCCATTTTCAGAGACGATCGAAGCGTGCTCGCGCGACACGCGTGGATCGGCGATGACCAGATCGCGGTCCACTTTGCGCCCGACGGTGTAAGGCGTGTGGTTCAGCGACAGCGTCTGCTGTTCTTCTCCCGAAACAAAAATCGCGCTTGGAAAAACACTCGATACTCCCGAGTGCGACGAAGTTGACATGAAACCGAGTCTCCTGCAGCAATCGTGCCGGCCGCGGGCACGTCCAAAGCATTCTACGACGAGGCGGGCTTTGCTGGAGCATCAATTGTGGCCTGGTAGCGGTGAAGAAGGATCAGGGATGCAACTGCGACGGGAATTTGGGTGGTGGTCCACAGCGGCGTGGCCCATGCGCGATCGATTTTGTTTTCCGCCACCATGAAGGTAATTCCGGCTAGTACTGTGCTTGAGATCCAGGGCCAAGCTACTAGTACCATCGTCAGGGCAAAGCTGACGCGGTTGAGAACGCTATGGCTTCGTATGGCGACCCTCCTGCTCACAAGAACAAGCAACGCGGGAATCAACAGCACTTGATTATATTGAGCAGAAATGGGAACCAGGAGGACAGTTACCGCGAGCACAACACTCGAAGTAAGAACGAACTCCGAGTTATTTGCCGGATGGAAGCGGTTGCGCCAGCAAACGACAAGCATGGCTGCGAGCCCTATCAATTCCAAGAGCCAGCTCAGTGGCGCTCCCACGAGATTATCCAGTACCGATGCGGCTCCCGTGTAGTGCTGATAATCGCGGATGGCATGCCAAAAACGCGGTAGCCAGTGCGGCAGATACCACTCCGGCAGCGACACTAATATCGCCATGGAAATCGAAAATGATATCCCCCAGCGGTAGCGCCGCCGCCAATCACCGACTGTCCAAATCGCAAGCCATAACAGGAACAACACTACGAGCTGTGGCTTGACTGTTGACACCGCAAGTACGACGCCGGCGATCCACTGCTGATTCGAAACGATCAGGGCGACCGCGAGCGCCAGCAGTCCACCAACCAGCAGGCTCATTTGTTGCAGTTTCAGTCCTTGTATTCCTGCAATGCTACACAGACTTAAAGCGACGAGGCTCGTCTGCGCAAAAGGCGAAAGCTCCCATTTCAGCAATCGCAGCCAAAGGATTACGCTGGCCGCAGTGATGGAGGCGAGCAGCCAAAAGAAAATTCGCTGGATGAGCGCAAATTGGTAGTGAACCGTCGGCGCAAGAAAGAAGGCAACATAAAGCGGGTATGCAAATCCTGCCTTGTCTTTAGGATCATCACCTCGCGTCGACTCCAACGGCCTGCCGTAGTAACCGATCTGAATGTCACGTGTCACGTCCGCACTATATGGGTCGCGCCCGTTTAGCAGCAATTCCTTCGCGCCCAGCCATCTTGGGTAGAGGTCGGATAAATTTCCGCGGGGCTGCTGGCGAAGACCCGCGTCTCTCACCTGATGAGGAACTACAACTCGGTCCATATAGCACCACCCCCCCGCGAACAGGATGGCGGTCAGGACCCCAAACCAAATGTGCGAACGGGCATTCCCTCTTGAACTCAGGCTGGCACCTCAGCGGGAGGAGGCGTGCGGAGCATTCTGATCAGAAGCCAAATTAGGACCAGCGCAAACAGATAGAAAGATTCGGCAGAAAGAAGAAAGAAAATGTAAAGCGGCGTCAGGCATAAGAGACCTGCTAAAACAGTGGGCGCTATTTCATCGCCTGCTTCTACGGTTGCAAACAAAAGAAGCAAAACGGTGGGCAGGAGAAGTGTGAGATCGTAGACAAGAGAGTGAAAATTGACCAGGATCGTAGTCACGACCGCCAAGCTCGATACGAAAAAAATCGAATCGCGCCCCTTAACAATTCTGTGCAGCGAGAAGAACAACACGATGAGCGAGGATGCAAGAACAAGAAGATGTACGGGCAGCCCAGTGGGGTTGATCCCTGGTATTTTAAGAATCAGGCCGCGAAGGTTTGGGACGGCCTCGGGGCCGAAGGCGCGAGCTTTCGTCGCTTCTAGGCGCAACACGAAGCGAACGTAGTTGACGGGGCCACTCCATCCCATTAACCAAACCGTTACTGCGCCAAGTACAACAGCCACCGGCGCAAACCCCAGCAGCACCCTCCAGCGACGAACCGCGAAAAGAAGAACCACCGGAACAGCAAACTGGGGTCTGTAGAGCCCGAGACCGAGGAGCGCACCCGCAATCTGATCTTTCCCGCGTTCAAGCATGACAATCGCTGCAACAAAGAGAAGAAGCAAGGCGATTACGTCTTGGCCCTGAATCAGGCCCATGGCTGACGGGAAAAAAGCCACACTACCGATGGCGATAATCTCGGCAGGAACTTCTGAAAACTGCGTCAACTTCGTCTTAAGCAGAACGGCGGTGGCAGCCAACATGATTAGGTTGAGCGCCGTCCACGTCAGATATGCAGACCAATAGCCCAGCATGGTGAACGGAACAAAAAACAGCGCTTCGAAAGGAGGGTGGTTGAAGGGCAGTGGCCCAAGCCGGATGGGAACATTGGTAAACGATTGCTGGGTACGAAATTGGGTCGCGAGATCATAAAGCGAAGAAGCGTGGCCGCTTCGCACTAAGAGCGCACCGGTGTAGAAAATGGTGAAATCTTGATATCCATTCCGCAACTTCGGAATTAATTGAAACGCCAGGACGGCGTTGCACAATGCCATTCCCAACAAGAAGGCAACCACGAATTTCTTTCGCTTTTGCGCGTTCAGCATGATATCCAGCTTTGGTCGAATTGATTCTATAATCGCGACCGATGATCGCAGCCGGAAATCGAGCCAGCCGACGTTACGTCTTCGCCGGAATTCTTCTCTTCGGGCTGCTTGCCATGACCACACGCAACGCCATCGATCCTGATCTCTGGTGGCATCTGCGCACCGGCCAATGGATATTGGAAGCCGGACAAATACCACACTACGATGTTTTCTCTTTCACCCGTGCCGGTGCCCATTGGGTTTCTCATGAGTGGCTGTCGGAGATTGCGTTCTTTGAGCTGTGGAAACATCTTGGCTTCACCTCCCTCATTATTTTTTCTTCGATTGTTACGAGTTCCGGATTTATTCTTCTCTATGCTCGTTGCAAAGGCCGGCCGCAATGGGCGGCAGCGGCGACCGCGCTCGGTGCCTTGGCAGCCTCGCCTGCTTGGGGAGTCCGCCCGCAAATGTTTACTTTCACCTTGACGGCGCTGCTTCTCTGGCTGATGGATCACGGAGAGGAAAAACCTAAGCTTCTTCTCTGGATTCTCCCAATTTTCCTTTTGTGGCTGAACCTCCATGCCGGTTTTGCGCTGGCTCCAGCCCTGCTTCTCGCCTACGGAGCGGGACTTCTCTGCGAAGTGGCACTCGGCACTACCACATGGATCAATGCCCGACCGCTGATTCTGCGGGTCGGCCTGCTTCTTCTGGCCATGGCCGCGATTGTGCCAATCAATCCAAGTGGCACTGAGCTTTTTAGATATCCATTTACCACCCTGAGCTCGGTCGGCATGCGGTCCTACATTAGCGAGTGGTTCTCGCCCGATTTTCACCGGCTGATTTACCGGCCTACACTTTTGCTGTGGCTACTGCTCGTGGTCGCTCTCGCCTTCGGATCACGGCGACCTAAGATGCGCACCCTGCTGCCGCTTTCTTTTGCGGGAGCCGCTTCACTCGACGCCGCACGCCACATTCCGATTTTCGTTTTGCTAGCAGTGCCGGTGATTGCAAGCATTCCCGATCGCTGGGACGCGCTGTCTACCTGGCGAGTGGAAGGCCGCTTAAACCGCTTCCGACCGCTTTTCAATATCGGAGTCGTAGTTTTGATCGGGGCGTTTGCATTATCGAAATGGGTCGTTGTGAGTCGTAATCAAGCCCTGCGTGAGGCCGAGACCTACCCGGAATCAGCGATTCATTCGCTGATCTCTTCCAGAACAAGCAGTCGAATTTTTGCCTATTACGATTGGGGCGGTTACGTCATATGGAAGCTTTACCCCGAATCCCGCGTTTTTGTGGACGGGCGGGCCGACCTCTATGGCGACGACCTGATGCGGCAGTTTGAAAGGACTATTGAACTCCACAACGATTGGAAAACTGCCCTGGATGCTTGGACCATCGACACCGTTTTGCTCCCTCCATCTTGCGCGCTAACCCAAGCCCTTCTAATCGATTCCGATTGGCAAGGTGTTTTTTCTGATTCGCGGGCAGTTATCTTCGTCCGAAAGCGGAGAGGGTAAGTTCCACCTGCAGATCGCGCTTTGGGCTTAGTGTCTGTGGCAAAATTGTGGCAAAACTGTGAGAAAAAAGTGAAAAAATCTTTCCCAGATCGGTCGTAATCTGCGAGACTAGGAGCCAATGTGGTACCCACTCCCACACTCGCACGGAATGAAAACAAATTTCGAATCAGATAAAGGGGTTATATATATGGCTAAATTGGTCATGAGTTTGTGGCGCGCGGAAGAGGGCCAGGACATCGCGGAATATGCCGTCATGCTGGCAGTGATTCTAGTAATCGTTATCGGCACGGTGCGTCTCATCGGTGGGAACGCCAACAACGTGTTCTCGTCCGTGGCTAGCCAGGTCGGCCAGTAGTCAGCTTTCCCAAACTGATTTTGTTGGGACGTTAGCGTGAAGTTGCGGCTGGCACCGCTTGAGAGGTCGCGCCAAGACTTGTCGGAAGGAGAGGAATGCATCGAAGCCGTTTGTTGATGATCGGAGGACTCGCCCTCGCTGTCGGATTGCTTGTGAGTTACACGGTTTATAACCGTCTTCGGCTTTTTCCCGGCCAGGGGAGTGAGCGCGGCGTGCAGTTGCTGGTTGCCGCCGACGATATTCAGCTAGCAACCAAGCTAGAAGCAAAAGATGTCCGGATCGTCACGGTTCCCCTGTCGGCCGCCCCGCCAAACGCCTTTACGACACCAGCGGAGGTGCTTAAGCGCGTCGCAATTCTCCCCATTAGTAAGGGAGAATTTTTACTACCCAATAAATTGGCTTCGCTCGGTGTTCCTGCAGGTATTCAAGGAGTGATTCCTCTTGGAATGCGTGCTGTGTCAGTCCGGGTCAACGATGTTGTATCTGTCGCGGGCTTCGTACAACCCGGTACTCGTGTAGACGTCCTCGCCACCGGCACCCGGGGCGGCGGAAACGACCGGCAGACCACAACCGTGCTCGAAAACGTTGCCGTCATAGCGGTCGGTAAAAACTTAGATCGCAACTCCGATACTCAGGCAGCGGCACCCGTGATCACTCTTCTCGTATCTCCGGACGACGCGCAAAAACTTGCCCTCGTTTCTCAAGAAGGGCGTATCCAACTCTCTTTAAGAAATCCTCTCGATACCAAGAAAGGCGGAATCGGCGCAACCAGAACGAGCTCTCTGTACGCTGGGGACACGCCGCCTCCGTCCGAAGCGAAGCCCCGGGCCAAGAGAACGATAGCGAAAGCAACCCTGCCAGCCAACGCTCCCTACGCGGTTGAAATGATCCGCGGTAGTAAACGGGACGAGACAAAGTTTTAAGCCCTTTTTGCTAGTTGAGAGCGCAATCTAGATAAAGTATTGTTGTGCGGTTCAGCTTTATTCTGGACGCAAGCACCGCGCATTCTCGCAGAGGTTCGAATTCATGAAAATTTTGACGCTCGCCGTTGCCGTCGTTTGTTTCGGCGCATCGACGATGTTAGCGAGCCAGGCGGAAGCGGCTGGCCAATCCGCAACCGGTATCCTCACCGCCTCAGCCCAAACTACTTCACAGGCACCCGAGTCAGCGCCGCCTACTCAGACGACAGCCCCCCCTCCAAGCGCTCCAGGGGTGACAGCAGGAGCGGTCCCGCTGCGCGTGATGGTCGGTAAGTCTCTTCTAATTAACACCACCGAAAGATTGAAACGCGTCTCGGTGACCGATCCAACGGTCGCGGACGCCATAACCGTTACCCCCACTCAGGTTCTGGTTAACGGCCTTGCCCCAGGCGAAGTTTCACTGCTCATATGGGATGAACTCGAACGGAGCCGAAGCTTCGATCTTCGGGTCGATGTTGACATTACCGCCGCAACCGAGGAGTTCAACCGTCTGTTCCCGGACGAGCGCATATCCGTCAGCCCCTCACGATCAGCGATCGTTCTCTCCGGCCACGTCACCACCGAAGACGTTGCAAAACACGCTGGAGCGCTAGCCGCCGCGTATTCCAAGAACGTAGTGAACGTTCTTACGTTTGGTCCAGTTGGGTCGGACGAAGTGCTGCTGGAAGTTAAGTTCGCTGAAGTGGATCGCTCGGCGTTAACGCAAGTGGGCTTCAACCTTTTCTCAACCGGTGCGGCCAACACCATAGGAACTTCGACGACGGGACAATTCGGTTCAGTAAATCCGGGGACTATCACGAATTCAACGAACGGCAACGGGACCGGAACGACCTCTACAATTCCAACCATTACGAACGCTTTGAATATGTTTTTTTTTAACCCTCAGGTACATCTGGGGGTGGTGATTGAAGCTTTGCAGTCGCATAATTTGCTGCAGATTCTGGCTGAACCAAATCTGGTTGCGGTAAATGGAAAAGAGGCGAGCTTTCTCGCCGGGGGAGAATTCCCCTTCCCTGTCGTACAGCCCGGAGCCGGTGGGGTGTCGACCGTCACCATTCAATTCCGGGAGTTCGGGGTGCGCCTGAAGTTCACCCCTATTATCCAGCCCAACGGCAACATTCACCTGCACGTTATCCCGGAGGTCAGCACGCTTGACTTCGCGGATTCCGTGACGGTTTCTGGCACCACGATTCCTGCTATCAGCACGCGCAAAGCGGATACCGAATTTGAATTGCAGGACGGCCAGAGTTTTGTAATCGCGGGCCTTATGGATAATCGCGTTACAAACGTGGCCAACAAGTTTCCCTTCCTTGGTGATATTCCAATCATCGGAACTTTTTTCAGAAGCAAGAGCGATCAGAAGAGCAATTCTGAATTGATGGTCCTGTGCACGGTGCGCAAGATTGCACCCTCTGCGCAGAATCCGATACCTCCAGCAGCGCCCGAACCGTATTTGGATAGAAACAAGTTTGACAAGAAAAAAGACAAACTATTGCCATAGCATCCGAAACGGCTAAGACCGAGCGGTGGGACATTCAGAAGGGGTGGTAAGGAGTCATGCCGGAATTGTCAGTAGCGGTGTTCGCGACCGACAACGACCAGCGCGCCGTGCTCCAGGTTTTAGTAGACGGGACCAGCGTGGCCCGCTGTGTATGCAGCAATTCCAGCATGCCGCTGGCCGCAAATGATCCCGTGATTCGTAAGACCAAAGCATTCGCTCCGGACGTTCTTCTCATTGATATCCCAAGCAACGATGTTGCTACCGCTCTTCGCGCCGTTGAATTCCTGCGCCAAGAGATTCCGGATGCAGCGGTATTCGCCATCGGCCCCATGACACAGCCCCAACTCATCGTGAGCGCCATGCGGGCTGGCGTGCGGGAGTTCATCGAGCGGCCTACTAGCACCGGCGATCTGCTCGATGCATTCGTACGGCTCACAGCAACCCGGCGCAAGCCCGGTCGGGACAGCTCTCGGGGAAAAGTATTTTCAGTCGTCAACGCCAAGGGCGGAAGCGGAGCCACAACCGTGGCTGTAAATCTGGCTCTCGCGCTGCAAGTGCATCACAGCACCGCGCTGGTTGATCTCGCCCCAATGGGGCACTGCGCGCTGCACCTGAATCTCAGGCCGTCGTTCACCGTGGCCGACGCAGTGACGAATCTGCACCGGCTTGACTCTTCCCTTCTGGAAAGTTTCATGGCCCGCCATGGCCGTGGCCTTCAGGTATTGGCAGGATCTAGTTTTCCATCTATTGGGGAGCAATCGACCTCCGACGTAGCCCGTCTTTTCGACACGATTGTTGGGATGTTCCAGTACGTGGTAGTCGACATCTCCTCACGTCTCGACAGTGCAACTCACCTCGTCAGCAATCTCTCAGAGAAGATCCTGTTGATTGGCCATGCCGATGTAGCTTCTTTGTGGAGCGCTGGCAGGGTGGCGCAATATCTTGGCGACACGGGATCGCGAGACCGTTTCGGGCTGGTGCTCAACCGGTATCGCAAGGTCGCGGGATTCGACGAACGTCAGGCCGAAGCGGCCATCGGAGCGCCCGTTCTCTGGCGTATCCCCAATCAATACGTAGCGGTTTCGACGGCCATCGACCGTGGGGTTCCTGTGATGGACCAAGGGAACTCCGAAATCTCGCGCTCCATAGCGGGATTGGCTGACCACCTCACGAAAGATGATTTGGACGTAAAACGTAAGGCTTGGTCGCTTTTCAAGACAGTTTGAGCACGAAACCAACTAAACTGGTAAACGCCTCCCGCGACGGGAGCCAGAACGCACAAAAAAAGTTCAGCCACGTGGTCTAGAGAATATGGCCAATCTGCAGACATTTGAGCGCGGCGACTACCAGCAGGTTAAGTCCGACCTGCATCGCAAGATTCTCGATCGCCTTGACCTGGAAAAATTGGGCCGCACGACGAGCGACTCCGCGCGCGAGGAAGTTCTTGTTCTCATTCGAAGTTCCATCAATAGTGAAGCCGTTCCTTTAAGCTTTACCGAACGCGAGCAGCTTTCGCGGGAAATTCTCGACGAAATCTTTGGATTAGGGCCGCTGGAACCTCTTCTCAAGGATCCGACCGTTTCCGACATTCTGGTCAACCGCTATGATCGCGTTTATGTTGAGCGCGCGGGAAAGCTTGAAATCACCGGGCTGAAGTTCAAAGACAATCAGCATTTGATGCAGATCATCGATCGCATCGTTTCGCGCATCGGGCGCCGCGTCGACGAGTCGTCGCCGATGGTCGATGCTCGCCTGCAAGATGGATCGCGCGTCAACGCCATCATTCCTCCGCTGGCTCTGGATGGCGCTTGCCTATCCATTCGCCGATTCGGGCGAGATCCGATCACCGCTCGCAACATGCTCGACAACAAGTCTCTGACGGAGCCCATGCTGGAATTGCTTTCCGCCATGGTGAAGGGCCGGCTGAACTTGATCATCTCTGGCGGTACTGGCGCCGGGAAAACAACGGTCTTAAACGTTCTTTCTGGCTACATTCCGAATTCCGAGCGCATCGTCACCATTGAAGATGCTGCCGAACTTCAGCTTAAACAAGAACACATCGTTCGCCTTGAAACCCGGCCGCCAAACATTGAAGGCAAGGGCTCGGTGCGCATGCGGCAATTGGTCATCAATAGTTTGCGAATGCGTCCTGATCGCATCGTAGTTGGCGAGGTGCGTGGCGAAGAAGCTTTTGACATGTTGCAAGCGATGAACACGGGTCACGAGGGATCGTTAACCACGGTTCACGCAAACTCTCCGCGCGATGCCCTGGCTCGTATCGAAAATATGGTTTCGATGGCGAACCTGAATATTCCGGAGCGGGCTATCCGCCATCAGATCGCGAACGCTGTACATGCTGTAGTGCAGGTGGCGCGACTCTCGGATGGAACGCGCAAAATCCTCACGGTTTCGGAAGTGATCGGGATGGAAGACGACATGATCGTCTTGCAGGACGTCTTTGTCTTCGAGCGCAGTGGAGTGGATGAGAGCGGCAAAGTTCGAGGAGTATTCCGCTCTACCGGCGTCGCTCCGCACTTCACCGAGCGCCTCGCGACTGCCGGATGTCGTCTGAGTCCTGCCCTTTTCGAATCGCGGCTGGAGGTCTAGCGCTTGTCGATCTTCATCCTCGCCGTTCTGGTTTTCATCGTGGTCACGCTGCTGGCCTTTGCAGCAATCTCGCTGTTCGATCAGCGGAAAGCGCAAGCCCGCCTCTTGCGAAACCGCCTCTCGAGCGACGAAACTCGCGATGAGCCCGCGGTTCGAGACGCCGCCCTTCTGCGCGATCAGGTGCTCAGCGGCATCCCTGCGTTCGACAGTTATCTGCGAAAGTCGGACCGGGTTTCGGAGCTAAGGAAAAAGCTCGCCCAGGGAAACGTCGACGTGCGAGCCGGTAATTTCCTGATGCTGTGCGCCATCTCCGCGCTGATGTTCGCTCTCCTCGCCGCGATTGTAGGCAACAATATCCTCTACGGTTGGCTTGGCGGGCTGGTGGGATTTTTTATCCCCTATGCCTACGCGTCTCATCTTCGATCAAAGCGCTTTAAGAAATTTGAAGAGCAATTCCCTTCCGCAATCGACACCCTAGCCCGCGCGGTTCGAGCCGGCCACGCCTTCACCACCGCCCTCGAGATGATCGCGAATGAAGTCGCGGAACCGGTGGCGGGAGAGTTTCGACAATTATTCGAAGAACAAAAATATGGATTGCCGGTGCGCGATGCTCTTTTGAATCTGACGGACCGGATACCGCTGGTCGACGTTAAGTTTTTTGTCACGGCCGTAATGCTGCAGCGCGAGACGGGTGGCAACCTCGCGGAGATTCTCGATAACCTCTCTTACGTCATCCGCGAGCGCTTCAAGATTTTGCGGCAGGTGCGGGTTCACACAGCGCAAGGGCGACTCACCATGGTGTTGCTTATGTCACTGCCGCCAACCATCGTGGTGGTAATGCAGTTCATGAACCCAGGTTTTATTCAGCCATTGTTTGTCGATAAGATTGGCCACATACTGATCGTGGCGGGAATTACCTTGCAAACGATGGGCTATTTCGTAATTCGCAAGATCATCCGGATTCGGGTTTGACCGGGGACCGCAGTTAGAAGGTTTCATTTATGGTGCTGGCGCTTTCCATCTTTCTCTTTCTTACCGTAGTGGTGATCGTGTTCGCTTTCGGAGCGGCCACGGTGGCTCCAACTTCGATGTTAGGCTCGCGCCTGCGTGAGATTGGCTGGCAAGCCCCGAAGACGCAAGAGCGACCCGCGATTCGGGAGCGCATGGAGCAAGCGCTTGACCCACTCAGCCGCGCTCTGCCGGTCTCGCTTGCGCAAGTCTCAAAGACCCGCGCCATTCTCATCCAGGCCGGCTACCGCAGTCCGCAGCACCTCACCATCTACCGTGGCTTGCGTGTTCTATTCGCCGGGATCGGATTACTGACGGCGTTCATGATTTCCGGGTTCAACTCTCTGCTCTTGCTTGTCGGCCTGATGGGTTTTGGCTTCTTTATTCCGCGTTTTATGCTCAAGCGAAAATTGGCGGAACGTCAACGAGCTATTCGTATCGGACTTCCGGACGGGCTAGATCTGACCGTAATTTGCGTCGAAGCCGGCCTTTCTCTCGATCAGGCCATGATGCGAGTGGGTCAGGATTTACGCCATGCTCATCCTGAATTGAGCGGCGAATTTCATCTTTTTGACCTTGAGGCAAGAGCCGGAAAACCGCGCGTTGAAGCCCTCAGAAATCTCGCCGATCGCACCGGAGTCGACGACATTCGCGCCCTGGTTGCTACGCTCATCCAAACCGACCGCTTCGGAACTAGCGTCGCTCAGGCGCTGCGCGTGCATTCCGAATCCTTGCGTACGGAGCGCCGTCAGCGCGCCGAAGAGCAGGCGGCTAAAACGACGGTCAAAATGATTATTCCGCTGGTCCTCTTCGTTATGCCCTCACTTATTTTTGTCACCGTGGGCCCGGCCGTGATTCAATTGATGCACATATTCCTCCCGGTTGTTCCCGGGGGAAAGTAGCAACTCCCTAACCCCATGAGGATATTTGATGTCCCCACGCGGGCCTAAGGGATACGCATTTAATCGGACACGAACAACGTACCTCGCGACCGATCTTATGATCGCGAGCACGCACTGGACTCGTTTTCGAGGCCTAATGGCTACCGACTCGTCGCGCTTCGCCCGCGGACAGGGCCTGTGGATTAACCCGTCGCGGGGAATCCATACTTTCGCCATGCGCTTCCCGATCGATGCCATTTATCTTGACCGCGAGAGTGTTGTGATTCACATTGAGGAAGGCTTGAAACCTTGGCGGATGGCTGCAGTTCGCGTTCGCGCCGCGTCCGTTCTTGAGTTACCAACCGGGACTATTGAGGAGACGAAAACCGAATTAGGCGACAAGGTGGATATCTACCTTGAAGATCCAATTCATACTCCGCAAGCTGCCTGACTTTCCGATCGTTATGAGCCTGTGGCAACAACAAGTCGAAGAGCGGGTCGCGCCGAAGATACTGACTTTTCCGGAAGACCTCGGACGGTGGCCTGAGCCTCCGCGCTTCCTCGTTGAGTGGTCCTCGCCATGGGAGGAATTCAAGTCAGCACTGCGACCCGCGCTGGCTCGCTCTCCAAAACGATTGGCGGGCGAGGCACCCCTTGGAATATTCCCGTATCGCGGCATTCTTGCCTCCTGGGTTCTGGAATGCCTGTTGGTGCTGGCGTTGATATTTTTGCCAGGACGCTTTTCCGACCAGAAAATCTCTACCCTTCCCAAACGACAACAGTTTGACGTGATTTATTATTCCGGCGACGAACTGCCGCAGACCACCGATCAAGGTGGCGCGCAGTCTGGAGCAAGCGGACGCGCCGGCGGAGAACAGGCGCACCATCGCACCCAAGCGATCCGCGTGGCGCGCGGCGATCGCCCCGTGGAAAAAATCGTCGATGCTCCGAAAGTGAATCTGCCTCACTCTGACTCGCCGGTAGCCAATCTTCTGGCGTTCAAGTCGAATCCTGGACCGCCTCCCGCCGAGGGTCTGCGCTCGTCGCTTACCGCGCCAGCGTTGCCCGCTATGGCGATGACTGTGGCTGAGCCCTCGCCCGAAGTCAACTCGACCTCTCTACGTTCCTCGAATGCTCCTACGGTTAGCATCGTGGCTCCGGCACCTGACGTTTCATCGAGCAGCCATCGCACCTCGCCGTCGATGAGCGCATCGATCGTCCCGCCGACGCCGAGCGTCTCACGAGACAAGATGCGAAGCGGTTCTTCGATTAACTCTACCGTCGTCGCGCCACCCGTGCGAGAGGCTCCGCGCGACCTGGCTAGCTCGCGCGTTCCGCTAACCCCGACTGTGGATGTCGTTGCTCCTCCGGTGTCAGCGCCCAAGCGCGATTCTTCACAAACAGCGAAGCTTTCGCTTCCAGCACCTGCGGTAGTCGCTCCTCCGCCATCGCAGGTCAGTCGTGACCTCGATAGCTGGGGAGGTACAGCCACCGGCGACATTAGGACGAAGCCGGTACCTCCGCCGCCATCGGCCATGGGCGGCAACGGACGAAACTCCGCCGCGGCGGCTCTGAGCGCTCAAGTGGTCCCGCCAGCACCTGCCGGATTAACTGGAACGGGGCGAAATGCTGGGGGAGCCGGGTTGAAATCCGACGTCGTGCCACCTCCTGCCAGCCTGGGTGGCAGGCAGTCGTCGGGTACCAGCGGCAGCGGACGCGAGAATCGCTCTGGAGGCGTTCTGGTAGGGTCCGCCGATATCGTACCGCCTCCACCCGGCCTAGGCGGCCGCAAGGCCCCAGGAGGCAGCGGAAGGGGCAATCAGGGGGTGGGAGCGGGCAACCCGCTCGACTTGGGCTCATCAGTTGCCCCTCCGAGCAAGGCGGGAGGCAATACGGCCGGCACAGGGGTCGTCATCTCGAACCAGCCAGGGTCGAAGGCCGGAATACCGAGCCAATCCGGGGGTGGCGCGCTGGCGATGGATCCCACAGGCACCGCAAAAACGGGTCTTGGCGGCAGCGGCGGTGGGGCAGGGATCGGCAAAGGCAATGGCCCGGGCAGCGGCATGACGTCTGCCGGATCTGGCGCAGGACGTGAAGGGGCCGGGCGAGGATCGGATCCAGCGGCACGCGGCGGGATCTCACCCTACCCCGGGTCAGGCGGTGCTGGGGCGGGCACCAACGGAACTCCGGCTGTAGCGGGAGTTTCGGTGCAGGGTGGCACGACAACCGTAAATCTACCAAGTTTTGGGGATCCGCAGGGCGACGCACCCACGGGCCCGGGGCGCTCAAACACCTCCGTTCATAAAGGATCTGGAATTACCATCGAAGCGACCCCGCGCTCTGGCGGAGTCTTCGCCTACTACGACGTGCTGAAGGGCGACCGTAACTACTCCATCTATATCGAAACTACGTTGGGGACTGCCGTGATGCAGTATGCCGATGCCGCGTCGGCGGCGCATCCTACATCGCTGAACCTGACAGCACCTGAGCCGATGCGAAAAGATTTACCCCTCGATCTTCGCCCGACGCATGTCGTAATCGCGTGTATCGTAACGAGTTCAGGAGAGGTGAAAGATCTGAAAGTGTTGGAGCCGGGCGCAGCCGATACTACTTCAAAAATTCTTGCGGCGTTACATAGCTGGAAGTTTCGTCCCGCATTTCGCGGAGACGAACCTGTTGAAGTGAATGCTATTTTAGGATTCGGCGTCGATACCCGCTAGTGCCGATTCTCTTTGGCCAACTTGTTTTGGCCAGCTTAGAGATGAAGGGTGACTGCAATCCTCACCGCAAAATCAATAGCCTCTCCGCTTGTCCACTACCGCGAGCAGTGTCTGCCCTTTCAGATAGCGCCGAAGATTTTCAGAAAATAAACTGTAGTGGCGTTCCCATAATTTGTCCGTCAACGCGGCGGTGTGAGGCGTGATTAGAAGATTCGGAACATCCCACAGAGGCGATTCTGCCGGCAAGGGCTCTTTTGGAAAGACGTCGAGCGCGGCACCGCCTATTTTTTGGTCTCGCAAAGCATTTGTCAGTGCGGGTTCGTCTACCAACTGGCCTCTGCCAACGTTGATCAGGCAGGCGTCTGGTTTCATGAGCGCCAACCTTCTTTCGTCCGCGATTGCCCTGGTGCTGTTGGTCAACGGAGCAGCCAGCACTACGTAATCCCCTTGCCGAAACAGATCATCAATTTGATCTGGGCCGAGCACGAGGTCGACGCCTTCGCCTCCCTTCCCTGGATGCTCACGCACGGCGACGACCCGCATACCGAGCGCCTTAGCGCTCTTGACCAATGCTCGACCGATACTTCCGAGCCCTAAAACTCCGAGAGTTGCGCCCGCAACCTCTCGCACGCGCGGCTGCTCATTCCACAAAATCTGCTGCCCCCAAACATGTTTCTGCTGGAGAAGCACCGACCCGGGAATCTTCTTGGCCAGCGCGAAAATAAGGGCGATCACGTGCTCCGCAACGACAGGCCCGTGCACCTCGCGCGCATTCGTCAGAATGATCTCGCTATTGACCAACTCCGGAAACATCAATTGATGCACTGCCGCGGCAGGAGAGTGGATCCAACGCAGCTTTTTCCCGGCAGCAATCTGCTCCGGACGGATCGACCAGGAAATCGCAATTTCAGTGTCAGCGATTTCGGCGTCGACTCGCTTGTAGTCCGGAAGGTTCACAATCTCCAATTGCGGGAAATCTTGCCGCAAGCGTTGCGAAAACCACTCAGGAGCGTTCCACTGATCAAAGGGATGGTGAACGAAGATAAGAAGTTTCATGCGTGAGGGCAATCGGCTAGCCGCGTTTTATCCGCAGATCGGCACCGGTCATCTCTAGCGGCTCATCAAGCCCGAGCATGCCGAGCATGGTCGGAGAAATATCGCGAAGCGATCCATTCGGCTTCAAGGTATATTGCTTCGCGTCCTCGCCAATCACGATGAACGGCACCGGGTTCGTCGTGTGCGCCGTGTGCGGCCCGCCCGATACAGGATCGATCATCATCTCGGCGTTGCCGTGGTCGGCGGTAATTAACATTGCTCCGCCCTTTGCACGGACCGCCTTCTCAATCTGCCCGAGGCAGGCGTCGACAACCTCAACAGCTTTAACGGTGGGCTCGATCTTGCCGGAATGGCCGACCATGTCCGCATTTGCGAAATTGACAATGATCACGTCGAATGTGCCTTCATTCGTGGCTTTTACTACTGCCTGCGCGATGCCTTCAGCGCTCATTTCCGGCTTTAAATCGTAGGTAGCCACCTTTGGCGATTGCACCATGACGCGGTCTTCGCCGGGAAACGGTTGCTCGACTCCGCCATTAAAGAAATAGGTTACGTGCGCGTACTTTTCGGTCTCGGCGACGCGCAGGTTTCGCATGTTGAGTCCGCCCATGACGTTAGCCAAAATGTTCGCCATCGATTCCGGAGGGATGACCACCGGCAGATCGAAATTCTGGTCATAGCGTGTCATGCAGACATACGACAGATTTTTCGGAACACGACCACGAGCAATAGTCGTGTCCAGTTCTTCAGCCCCCGGCAGATCGATGCCGCCTTTCTGGTTGAGTCCGCTGTTGCGGCACAAGGCTCGTGTAATCTCCCGAACGCGATCGGCTCGGAAATTGAAACAGATGCAAGAGTCGTCATCGCCGATGGTGGCGAGCGGGCCGCCATGCTCATCGGTGCAGACGAACGGAATGACAAACTCGTCGGTCACATCTTTGTTGTACGAATCTTTCATTCCCTGCACCGGGTCAGCGCGAGTGCCGCCTTCGGCTTTACCATCGACCATCGCGTTATAAGCCTTGGCGACTCGCTCCCAGCGCCGGTCGCGGTCCATGGCGTAGTAACGACCGCTTACGCTGGCAATTTTGCCCGAGTTGTACTCACGCATCTTCTGCTGCAATTTTTCGAGATACCCCACGCCGTTGGTGGGAAGAGTGTCGCGCCCGTCCATGAACGCATGAACAAAGACGCGGTCCACGCTCTGCTCTTTCGCCATCTTCAAAAGTGCGTAGAGATGCTCTTGCCGAGAATGGACGCCGCCATCTGAAAGCAGTCCGAACAAATGCAATTTGCGCCCGCCTTTGCGTGCGTTCCTCATCGCTTCAACCAGTACAGGATGCGAAAAGAATTCGCCGGTCTGAATCATCAGGTCGATGCGCGTGATATCCATGTGAACAATTCGGCCGGCACCCATGTTGAGATGACCGACCTCGCTGTTCCCCATCTGCCCCTCCGGCAGCCCAACAAACGGACCGCTGGTGTGAATCAGAGTGTTGGGATATTCACGCAGCAAACGATCGTAGGTTGGCTTCTGCGCGAGCGCGATGGCGTTGGCCTTGGTTTCAGCGCGGTATCCCCAACCGTCGAGAATGACGAGGACGAGAGGTTTCGGTTTACGGCTGGACATAGGTCAGCTTTTAGCTCCTGGCTCTTAGCTCTTAGCTCTTAGCGGTAGCGATGTCTCTTCCAACGTTTCCAATTGTAGCGCCGGCACCTTGCCGGCTGTCCCGAGGGCGCCTCGCCCCCGGCCTTTCTTCGCCAATGCTGTGGCGCGGTAGGCGAGACGCCCACCGGACAGCCGCCGGGACGGCGGCGCTACTCAAAATGTATATCGAGTCAGTGATATCAGACACGGAAGTACGGCTTACGGCTTTTCAATTCGTACGGTTCGCCCGTTTATACTGTCCGCGGAGGATCACCAATGTCGACCAGCGAACTTCTCTTAACCGAATTCGATGAAGAAATAAAAAAGACACGCACCGCGCTGGAGCGCGTACCCGAAGATAGAAAAGATTTTGTTCCTCACCCCAAGTCGACCCCTCTCGGCAAACTTGCGCCGCACATCGCTCAGTTGTCTGGCTTTGGAATGGCGATTCTCACAACTCCGGAAATCGATTTCAAGGCTGGTGCCTACAAGCCACTGCCATTCGAGTCAGCGTCGCAACTGGTGAAAGTTCTCGATGAGGGAGCAGAAAAGGTTCGCACCGCACTAAAAAACACGCCGGAAGAAGCATGGACTCAACCTTGGAAACTGCGAGCGGGCGATACGATCATTTTCAGCGGGACGCGATTTCTCGCCTACCGGCAGATGTTCCTCAACCACATCGTTCATCACCGCGCTCAACTCGGTGTGTACCTGAGATTGACAGAAACCGCCGTGCCAGCTACGTACGGGCCGTCGGCAGATGACAAAATGGGATTTTAGCGGTTTTTACCAGAACAAATCCTCGATCTCTTTCGGAAGAGGCTCGTTAAAGTCGTCGGGAACCGTGAATTCCCCTTTAGCCGATCCCAACTTGCGACGGACCGAAAGGTTCGAAATCGGAAAGATCTTACTGAAAGACGTCTGGACCTTAACGATCAACACTTCTTAACCCTGGCGAGATGTCTGCGAGCGTTTGAGAACCTCACAGCGCACTCTTCAGCGGATCTCTTCATTCTTGCATTTTATCGAAGGCTGTCTTTTTTACTCGAGTCGGCGCTTTTCTAGGTCGTGAGCTAACCTTCAGCCCAGCATGACAGTGCCTTTCCATCGGAGGTCGGTTATCCCCTGTAATTGAGCGCCTTAACCCCCAAGAATCTCGCCGCCCCGCCCAACTCTTCTTCGATCCGCAATAATTGGTTGTACTTTGCAATCCGGTCGGTTCGAGAGGCTGAGCCGGTCTTGATTTGCCCTGCACCGGTTGCAACGGCAAGGTCTGCGATGAACGTATCTTCGCTTTCTCCGCTGCGGTGCGAGATCACCGAGGTATAGCCATTGCGGCGGGCTAGATCGATTGAGTCGAGCGTTTCGCTGACCGTCCCAATCTGGTTGACCTTGATCAGGATCGAATTGCCCACGCCTTTGTCGATGCCTTCCTGCAACCGCTCGACGTTGGTGACGAACAAGTCGTCGCCGACGAGTTGAATCTTGTCGCCGACTTCCTTGGTCAGAAGGCTCCAACCCTCCCAGTCGTCTTCGGCGAGCCCGTCTTCAAGCGAAACGATGGGATAGTCTCGCGCCCACTTTGCCCAATACTGCACCATCTCTTCGGACGTCTTTGCGGATTTATCGGACTTTTTGAAAACATATTTCCCATCCTGATAAAACTCGCTCGCCGCCGGATCAAGAGCGATGGCGATCTCTTCGCCGGGCTTATATCCGGCCTGCTGGATTGCTTCGAGTACAACTTCTATACCCTCGACGTTCGATTTCACCGAAGGGGCAAATCCGCCTTCGTCTCCGACTGCGGTGTTGTAGCCGCGTTTTTTGAGTACGCCCTTCAGCGTGTGGAAGACTTCGACGCCCCAGCGCAGCGCCTCCGCAAAGGAAGGCGCGCCAATGGGCATCACCATGAATTCCTGAAAATCAACGTTGTTGTCGGCGTGGGCGCCGCCGTTGAGAATATTCATCATGGGCACCGGCAGAACGTTCGCCCCCGCTCCGCCAAGATAACGGTAAAGGGGCAGATCGCAAGCATTGGCGCACGCACGCGCCGCGGCCATCGAGACTGCCAGGATTGCGTTCGCTCCCAAACGCCCTTTGTTGGGCGAACCGTCAAGGTCGATCAGCCTTGCATCCAGATTTCGCTGATCGGCCGCGTCCGTGCCACTCAAGGCCTCGGCAATCTCGCCGTTCACGTTGGCTACTGCCTGCAAGACCCCTTTACCGAGATAAACGCTCTTATCACCATCTCGCAATTCAACCGCTTCATGCTCGCCGGTGGACGCACCGCTCGGCACGATTGCCCGGCCGCTGCTGCCGCCATCGAGAAATACTTCTGCTTCCACGGTCGGGTTGCCGCGGGAATCAAGTACCTGTCGTCCGCGAATATCGGCAATGCTGGTGAGTGGCATAAGCTTTCCTTTAAGTCGAAAAATTAAACTATCCGTAGAGACGGGGTTTGCCCCGTCTCCCAAAAAAACTGCAAAACTATTTATGCGCGATGCGAAATTATAGCGGACGCGACACTGACTTAGGTCGCGTATCACCATAACTAAGTCTTGTTTCTGCACCTTGACCGGACTAAAGTCAACCGGCCATGAAAAATCATACCGAGACTTTGCAGATCGGTTCGCAAGCTCCGGAGTTCTCGCTCAACGCTGCCAATCGCGAGGGCGTATTCAACTTGAGTAGCTTTCTGGCTCACGGCCCGCTGGTGCTCGAGTTCCTTCGTGGAACCTGGTGACCAAACTGCGTCAAACGCATGGCTCAGGTTGAGTCGCGAATGGCAGACATAGACAAGGCCGGCGCGGAACTAGCATTCGTCGCCGCTGAAAAACGAGACGGCTTGTGGAAGCCGGGTAAATTTCTCGATAAGCATCCTCTCAAGAGTGTTTTCCTGCTCGACGAAGATCGCGCCGTCACCAAGGCCTATGGGCTACATCACGCGCTATCCACCGATGCGATAAACATAGCGCACCCGGCCACCCTGATCGTTGAGCGCGACGAGCAAGGAATTCCGGTCGTGCGCTACATCTATCGCGCGGATAACCAGCGCGATCGTGCTCCTATCGATGCGGTGGTGACGGAGTTGCGGTCAAAACATTAAGACTCGTGTCCGCATCTCGGAACGCAAAGTAAGGGCACGCTAACGAAAGACGCTAACCGCTGATCGCCTCGAGATCTCCTTCCGGTACCAGTTCCAGTTCGATCCACCCTTCGCTGGGCAGAGAGTCAACCGGGAGGCGATGCTGCCACAAACTGAAGCGAAGACAAACTCGCTCCCCGCCGCTTGCGCTGTTATCTGGGCTCGCCTGTCTTGAATCGGAAGCGTTTTTTAAGAACGAAATTGGAATTTTGAATTCGAAATTACGGTCGAGTACCGCACGCGACGATCCGGATGCCTCAAGCAGAAGATCACTCTCCTGCAAAACTTTCCAAGTTGTCAGTTTTTTATCGCTCACCGAAGCGCTGAGCCGAAGTTTGCTTCGTGGTTCTTTATCATCCGAGGCCTTTGACTCCAGATTCACGACAACTTCGAACGCATCGTCGGGAATGCCTCCGGCGAAATCTAATCGACCGTAGACAAACTCTTCATCGATTCCGGCAAACACTTCATCAATCAAAAATTGCTTGCCGTGCATTGCGCCGGATCTCGCATCGGCGGTATATCGAGCGGCACCCATCCATTCAAAATAACGCACCATGTCGCCGGCAATGCGCGGATGAATGTAGGCGCTCTGCGGTGTATATGAGGGCCTCGATCCGCCGCCTGCGATCGGTTGCGAAAGATAGTCGGGCGGAACGCCGCCCAGCGCCTGATACACGTTGGACAAGTGCTTACGATAAAGCTCGTCGAAGTCTCGATCGTTAGCGGAATGATGCTCTGGCCCATACCACCAATTCCAATCGCTGCCTTCTGCGATCAAGAGCTCTTCGTAAGCGAGTTGACGTTGATTCTCGGTCGCATTCGGGGCGGCTTGCTCATAGAAATTGCGCGCATGGTAAAGGTAATCCCAAGCCTTGTTGTCTTCGGGCGCACCGATCCAGACATTGAAATTGGCATTAATCCAGGAACCGGGCACCAGCGATTTCAGGGAAGATGGGCTCTTGTGGCGGTCCATCGCCTCGGAGACGGTCACCGCTTCCATCTCCGGATTGTTCCGCAAAGCGTCGTAGAACCTTCGCAGAAACTCTCTTCCCGACTGCGGATAATATTCCCATGCATTCTCGCCGTCGAGAATGATAGGCACAACCGCGTCCTGACCCTTAGCTAGGATCGGCTGGGCTGAATCTTTTATTTTATGGATGAGATTATTTGCCGCATCCTGCGGCGGCATGCCGGAGTAAACAAACCCGATCAAATCAGACAAGGTGTGGTCGCGGAATACCATGTTCATCCGCGTCTCTTCTTTTTCGTATCGGTAGGTTGTGTAGAGCTGATGAGCCAGGGCGGCACTCAAGTGGCCAAATCCATCTCGCGAGAAATTGCTGCCGAGACTTCGCCCTAAAACGCCTTCGTCGGTGGCCATCCACTGCACCCCAAGCTGGTGGGCGACGGTGATCGTTTCTTCGGAGACGCTTCCCTCCGAAGGCCACACGCCGCGCGGCCTCACCCCGAAAACTTTCTCGTGCAGGTCGAGACCGCGTTTCAGTTGCTCGCGCGCATCTTCCGGATAATGGTAGCGATTCTGCGGAAGCGGCAGGCCAGGAGTCGAAACCGCGCCCTGTTGTGAATCGCAAAGCAAAGGCAGGATGGGATGATAAAACGGCGACGTAGAAAGTTCGATCAGGCCTCGCTTGGCCGCGTCAGAATGAGCTGGCAATACCCTGCTCAGATATTTGAGCTGCTGGCCAATTACAAAGCGCTGGTCTTCGAGAGAAAAATTGCGCCCTTTGCGGATGAGTTCCGCCACTTCTTTTTCGGCAAGGAAAAACTCGTCAAACCATCCGATTTGAGAAAGCACCTGTAGATCGGTTAGGTCTTGTATTGAAAAGATTTTTTCGGCCCGCTCGGGAGAGTCGCCCGTGGACTGGAACTTCTCTAAAAGTTCTTTGTAGCGCGGATACCGTCCTATGACGTTAACGAGGTTTGCCTGAAATAAATATTGCACGGCAAACTTTCGTTCCTGTTGCGATAGATCAGCCGCGGGCTTACTTGCCACTTGCAGAAAAGGATCTTGCGCGCTTCCCGAAGCATAGTCCTGAATTTGGTTGACAAGAGACGGCACCAGATTGAACGTCTGGTGAACTTCCGGGAACTCATCAAGCAACTTCACCATGCCGTAGTAATCCTTCAGGGCATGGAGGCGAGTCCAAGGCAAGCGATACTGCCCCGTCACCAGATCCTTGTAAAACGGCTGGTGCTGGTGCCAAAGAATGACTACTCGCAGTTTGGCCATTTAATTACGGTCCAACTCCTTATATCGGCGAAGCGCCAGTTTAATTCATTCGTCGGCAGCCGGTGCCAAACAGTTCTCAACGTTCTAGCATTTACAATGGTCCGCGCATGAAGACTTTTTGTCTGCTTATTTTGGTGTTGGTGCGGAGCGGCTTCGCTCAAAACGAAAAGAAACCAGAGCTGGCGGAATTGGCCCGCAAAGCGCTAGCCACTGTATCAGGCGAGCTTCGTATTGCTGGTTTGCAGCAACCGGTCAAGGTTTTGCGGGATCGTTGGGGCGTGGCCCATATATACGCCCAAAATCAGCACGACTTGTTTTTTGCTCAGGGAGTGGTAGCCGCGCAAGATCGTCTCTTTCAAATGGAGATGTGGAAGCGCGCCGGCCAGGGGCGTCTCGCTGAGGTCCTGGGCCCCGCTTTCGTCGGGCGAGACAGCAACGCCCGGGCGCTTCGTTATCGCGGCGACATGCAGAAAGAATACGAAAGCTACGCGCCCGACACGCAAGCCATCCTCACGGCCTTTACCGATGGCATCAATGCTTATGTCGCCAGCCTAAGCGCACCCGGCGGACACGGCTTCCCGATCGAATTTAAACTTGCCGGCTTTGCGCCGGATGCATGGCATCCAGAAGATTGCCTTAACCGCATGGCAGCGTTTTCCATGACGGAAAATGCCTTCAGCGAGTTGGAGCACGCCATGGTGCTTGCGCAGTTCGGCGCGCAAACGACCGCAAAATTATTCGATTTCGATCCCTCAGTCGTCCTCGATCCCGATCCGCAGGTTAATCTCGTGGGCCTCACGCCAGAGTTGCTGAAAAATCTGGTCGGCAGCGACCAGCGCATCGAATTCCCTGCGCGGCCTTTGGCTGAGAGCAATAATTGGACAATTTCGGGAAGCCTCACTGCCAGCGGCAAGCCTCTTCTCGCAAACGATCCCCACCGGGTAATCGCTCTTCCGTCGCTTCGCTATATGGTTCATCTCGTCGCTCCCGGATGGAACGTGATCGGGGCAGGTGAACCTGGTTTGCCGGGTGTAGCACTCGGCCACAACGAGCACATCGCCTGGGGATTTACCATTTTCGGTCTGGATCAGCAGGATTTGTATGTCGAAGAATTGAATTCTGCAAACCCGCAGGAATACAAGACTGACAAAGGTTGGGAGAAAATTCAGACCGTGCAAGAGAAGATTTTGGTTAAAGGAGCTCCACCTTCGGACATAACGCTGAAATTTACACGCCATGGGGCTGTGATGTGGGAAGACGGGAAACGCGCTCTCGCACTGCGATGGGTAGGCAGTGATCCAGGGACAGCTGGATATCTTGGTTCGTTAGCCATTGATCGCGCTGAAAATTGGGATCAATTTGAAGCGGCTATCGCGCGCTGGAAAGTTCCTTCGGAAAATATCGTCTACGCCGATAATGCCGGCAACATCGGAGAACACTCCGCAGGTCTCGCTCCCATTCGCAGCTGGACTGGCCTCCTTCCGGTGCCCGGCTCTGGCAGTTACGAGTGGCGAGGCTTCATTCCGCCTCAAGACCTACCGCACTTTTACAATCCGCCGGAGGGCTTCGTGGCCACTGCGAATCACAAGATGATTCCGGACAACTACCCATACAAAGTCGGCTATGAATGGGCTTCCGCATATCGCGTGACTCGAATTCGCTCGGTCATCAACGCGGCCAAGCAGGAACACCATAAGCTGACACTCGGCGACCTGGAATCATTGCAGACAGATGTTCTCTCCTTGCCTGCGCTTGAATTTCAAAAGATACTTGGCTCTTCTTCGTTGCACGATGATCCGAGTCTGGCAAAGTTTTTACGCTGGGATGGCCGTCTGCTTCGCGATTCTTCGGAAGCGGCGCTGTTTGAAGTTTGGTTGCAGCGTCTCCGGTATGGGATAGGAGAACGCTTCGCGACGGTTCCTCAGACGCCAGCGCAAAAAGCCGGCGGGCGATACGACGAGCTGCCTCCAGACCACATTCTGCGACTGCTCGCCAATCCGGAGAAAGACCTGTTTGGCGATCAACCGCTCGATGGCCGCGACAAACTCCTCAAGGAAGCGCTGCAAGGCGCGCGCGAAGACCTCACAAAACTGATGGGTTCGAATCCTGACGCGTGGACGTGGGGCAAATTGCACGTCGTCAATTTTAGACACGCACTCGATCAGCAATCGGGAGCGAAAGATGTGCTCGACCTCGGGCCTTTACCACGCCCTGGGGACGAGTATTCGGTAAATGCGACCGGTACGGCCGGAGCGTCATGGCAACAAATATCTGGTGCGAGCTATCGCGAAATTCTAGATACAAGCGACTGGGATCAATCCGTTGCGGTCAATACGCCAGGGCAGAGCGGACAACCTGGAAGCCCTCACTACTCCGACCTCTTGCCTTTGTGGGATGCGGGCAAGTATTTTCCTCTCGCCTATTCTCAGAAGGCAGTTGAGAGAGAAACGACTGATCGCCTGGCATTGGTGCCTTAGACGAATAGTTACCGAGTCGGTCGCGCATCGACGGCTTAATTACAGAAAAGCGTGACGGATTACGCGCGCTTCCATTATGAACACTACGATCAAATTCGTTTTCTTCGATGTGGGAAACACCCTCTTGTTTCCAAATCGCGAGGTGATCGACGCCCCGCTTGCCGACACTGGTCATACGATCACAAGCGAGCATTTGCGCGAACTGGAGTGCCGGACTAAGAACCAGTTCGACAGAATGCTTACGTCGAACGGCAAGACCGATCACAGCTTTTGGTGGATGTTCTACTCCCAGCTGCTTCTGGAAATTGGGGTCAACGACGACGGGTTACGCGATCAACTCGTAGCCAATATCCGTAAGTCGGCAAATTGGAACATCATTCTTCCAGGCACTGTGCAGCAGCTAAAAGAGATTAGCGATCATTTTCCGATCGCGGTGATTTCGAACGCCGACGGAGGAATTGAGGACGTGCTTAAGAAGTGCGGCATCGCGCAACTGTTTCAGACCATTACCGACTCCGGTCTGGTAGGAATCGAAAAGCCACATCCTGAAATCTTTCAGCAAGCCCTTGAAAGCATGAAGGCCGCTCCCGAGGAAAGTCTCTATGTAGGCGACGTCTACTCAGTCGATTATTTGGGCGCAACCGGCGCCGGCATGCAAGCCGTTCTCATGGACGTCCCGGGCGCATACTGCGATCTCGGGGTACCGGGAGTGCGCTCGCTCGAAGAATTGCAGGCGATGCTGTGCGATGTCGACAAAGCTTGAGGGCACCAACATGGGGCCATCACAAATAGCTGACGCCCTGCTGCGCTATTGAACTTCGATCACCTGATGATCGTGGCAGTCCGGGTTGATGTGTTCGTAAAGATCTGCGAGCAACTGCAAACCATACCGCGCGATGAAGCTTACTCCAGCAATTTCGCGCTCCTGCAGCGAATTATTTGGAAACAAGGCTTGGCTGACCGTTGCGGCGTGGCGCGCGACTACCTCATTGCGCAGGATCTCCGCCCGAGTGGCGCGCTTGTGAAGGCGGTTGACCTGATGCCACATGCTGGTGCGAGTCCGGTCGGCAGCCGAGATAAGGGTCGAGTCGAGATTACCGATTGACCCTCGAAGTGCCACCATCGATTTTTCAACTTCCGCGTAAGCTTCCTGAAATCTCGCTTGCAAATCAGCCGGCAACGATAGCGCGCCGATCGAATCACGAACCTGATCCTGCCCCTCAAACACGTGCGGCAGGTCGAGTTTGTAGCGATTTAGAATGCGTTCCGGCTTTGGCTCGAGCAACGTTGCCGAAAAACGCGGCAATATCGGAGTGATGCGTCCCAGTAACTTCTCATAGACGACGGCGCCTTGCGCGAAGTAAGCAACTTCCGCCGCCCCACCGGTGTAGACCAGCGTCGGCAGCAAGTAATCTTGCACAACGGGGCGCAGCAAAACGTTCGGATTAAATTGTTCTGGGAATCTTTCGATTTTAGAGATCAAATCTTGCGACGAGATTTTTTCGTCTCCGACGACAAATCCGTCTTTTGTCGCGCCCTCGCCAAGTCGCTTTACCACGGTGCGAGCACCGTCCTTAACTTCAAAAAGCAAAGTGCTTTCTGAAGTGACCTTAACTTGCTGATGGTATCCCGCCGCCTCGATCGCTTTGCCTCGGTCGAGCAAGGCATCATCCAATTCGGCCGCACGTTCAGCCGCAGCGATCATGAGAGGCTTGGCGAGATCATGAAAATCTTTGTCGGACGGGTCTAGGAGAACCACCCCAAAGTCAGCAAAGATTTTGGCAAAAAGCGATCCAAACGCACTGCCTAACGTCTGATCAGGGCGGTATGACTCTCGCAGCCACTTCGCTGCTTCAGCGTCTCCCAACAGTTCGGTGGCTCGACCGACGACGGTTTCGACTTCCTGTCCCAGCCGAATGGTACCCACTGGTGCGTCCGGTATCAGCGCCGACGACCGACTCTGCCAATCCAGTGATAGCCGCTCTGGCAAACCGCGCTCTGAGGCGAGGCTCACGTGATCGACTTCCGCCAAGTCGTGGTCTTCAGTCGCAAGCCAAAAAATCGGAATGCAATCTATTCCGCCAGCAGTCGCCTGTTCCGCGAACTTTACCGCAGTCAGCGCTTTGTAGATGGAGAACAGCGGGCCTCCAAAAAGACCAACCTGCTGCCCGGTAACCGAAGTCAGCGCACCCTTTTTTAGACGTTCGATATTCCCCAGCGTCTTGGAGGATGCCGACCATGCGCGATTCTGGCGTTCAAGAATTGCCGCTACTCTCTTCCGACGCTCAGCGTCGTAGTTAATGAGTGAAGCTTCGTCCTTCATCCATTCCGAAAAAAGAGGGGACCGCGAATAGAAGTCGCGAACCGAAGGGGCGTAAGAGAGGTAGTCAAGAAAAAGACGGGAGGTGTGAGGGATGTGCTGAAAGGGGAGACACTGCGCCTTCATCGGCAGTTCTCCCGACAGTGCTCTCCGTCTCGTCGCTGATCAAGAGCTAGCATGAAGTTCATCGCAGCGGCCAGTTTCACCCGCATTACAAAGTAGCACTGCGGTGCAGTTTTGTGCCAAGCCTAACTACATCAGATGAGTGAGACGTATGGAGGTTGCAGAGAAGTGTGGAGCGAAAGCGAAAGAATAAGAAACTTCTGGCTTCGATAGTAGGATTTTACCGACGCAACTCGTCGGCCGAGACGCGAGATGCCAGGTCGGCAAGTAGGCGAAGTACGTCTTCGCGCTCCGCATTGTCTCGGAAATTAAACTTTACTCCCATGCCGAAGCCGGGATGAATCGCCAGCACATGGCCTAAGATTCGAACCTTGGCTTCGTCCGTTCGGACGACGATCTCAATGGCCGATTGCACTGGCATTGGCGTCGGCATCTCAACATAACACCCGCCCTCACTGATGTCCGACAGCGCGCAATGGTGAGGAACTCGGCTGCCGTGACGGTAAACTTCCGCGCCCAATTTGCATCCAACGCGCAGACCGTCGCGACGATTGCTGGAATTAGCTATCAGCTGAGATTTTTTTTCGCTTGCAGGTTCTATTTTCGGGCTAGACGCGTCGATCAGTGGCTTAGTGTCAGCCGAAATGCTTGGAAGCCTTTTGCTGAACGCGGTCGGCGACTGCAGCCCTTTACTCTGCTGCAGCCACGTCTGTATAGAGCGACGAGAGGACTGCGGCACGTCGATAAAACGAATTCCGCTGCGCCCACTTACCTCCTGCCAGGCGACCTCGCCCGATAACCGGATCAACTGGTGCTGACCTGGCAAAGTGAAATCGAAATAGACTTTGCAGGCGGCAGGAAGAGGATTGGCGGTGCTTATCGAAGTTCCATCGGTGCTCAGGTCCTGCAAAACTGCCTTGAGTTCCGGCGCTCCTGGATACGCGACGTTGACGGTAGCTGCGACCGTCACCCGCGGAGCGCGACGGCGCTCGCGTCGAATGAGGCCACGCGCCGCTCTTAAGCTGACTCGGGTGCGTTCCGAGGATAGCGGACGGTAGAGAATAAAATTTGCGCCAAGTCCGAAGAGAGGTCTGGCATTAAAGTCGGTATCCACAATTGCAATTAGGACGCCGATTTTATGTTTAGGATTTTGCCGCAACCCGCGGAGAAATTCTTCCGATTCCGCATCGGCACGGTAATCCAGAATGATGGCGTCAAAACGTTCCTGGCCGAGTCGAGTCGCTGCATCGCGGCACGAAGCCGCATGCTCAGCCACCAGCTCCAGTTCGGACAAAATGACCTTGAGCAGATCGGCTGCCTGTTGATCAGAGCTAACGACCAAGGCGCGCAAATCCATGATTGGATGGTACGAGGGGCCGTCACTACCCACAAGTTACCAGTGTCACAAACGACTAAGTGCGTTTGGTAACGGTTTGACGTTGTGATTCGGGGCGAAACCTATCGGAAGGAAAATAGTGCACGGCCCCCCATGCCCGCCAGCGGCGAGGGCGCGACAGTCCGCGATCACTTTCCTGAAACGAAAATCGAAATTCGACTTTTCCTAATAATCAGGAACGCGCCAGCCTAGGCTCTTTCGGCCTCTAAGATTTCTGGCCAAAAAAATTTGAGGATTTGGAGAATTTTCTCTGAGATTGCACGACTAATTCCGAGCGTCACACGAAATTGTGCGAAACCACCTTCTTGATGCAAGTAAACTGGGATTAATTTTCTGAATGATGCCGCGAGGTTCGAGCCTGATGGTCAAGATCGCGCTCCGAGCCTGGTGCCTTCTTCATATCAACGCTCGCCAACTCGCCCACCATCCCGGCCCATCCACAAATTCAAGCAATCGATAGATGAGTTGCTATCCCACGCGGGAGCGTCCTTTTCGAAAAATGCTGCTACAAGTTGACGTTCCCAAGAACGTTTCGGCAGATGCTTGACGACCGAGTGGCGTTGTTCAACTTGCCGAAATCTGTTCTTCGGTAGCTTGGCAAGAACAGCTTAATATGATTTTAGTACATTCCGAATGCCAATCGCAGAACACGCAGCGAGTATGGAAGAAACTACGCACAAAACCCACAGGATTTTGCGTTTCTTCGGTAATAATTCGAGGAGGGCGTAGAACACAAAGGGCAGCGCCGGTATCGAAAAACGAATAAAACTACCGCGCGACCAGATCAGGTAGTCATAACAGAACACCGTTAGGAGGTATAGCCCGCAAAATATGCCCTCGTTGGGATACAACCTTAGGTATTCGCGAAAGCGCACAGAAAACATCATTCCGATACCCGCGAATACCAGGAATATCCAGAAAAAACTTAACACCAAATTGGTCCACGGGGCAGGATAGATCATTGTGCCGACCACAATGCCGTGTAACGGCCATCCAAACAAATGACCATGCGGCCCGACCACATTGGCTGCCCCGTAATCGCGTGAAGTGTAGCTGTGCACAGTAAGCAGGGGATCCCCAAAATAAATCGCTAGCGGAAGAACATATAGGACACCGATAAATAAGCCAGTTCCCATCGCACCCAGAAAAGCACGAAATTGTTTCCGATACAGGAGCACGATGCCGATGCCTATAAGCACGAATATCATCAACGGTCGCACTGTCACGGCAAACGATCCCAGAGTCACGGCAATAAAATTCTTGCGGCGGCGAAACATCCAAAAAGCACCCATGCCGAGCGCCAGTGCCAAGGGTTCAGAACCTCCTAGAAATGATAGTTGCAACCAGGCAAAGTTGGTAAGCGCGAAATAGGCTGCGGTCCAAGTTCCGAGAAGACGGGCGGTTAGCAACACGGAAGTGAATGACGCAATGAACGCTACCATCCAGAGTGCAGCAGTCACGGGCACACGGAACAAGAACGAAATAGCTGCAATCAGATAAGGGTAACCCATGAAATGCTGGACTTGTGTGGTCCTGAAGTCCCAGTGCCGAATGGCTGTCGCAACTTCCGAATAGGCTGCGTTGTCGCCATAGTTATGCACTAAGTCTCGCCAACCGCCAAGGACACTTGTAACACCTATGAACAACATTGCATTGATTGTCACCAGTAAGAATAGTTCACGCTCACTCAGTTGTTCTACGCTGCGCTCTAGCAGGCTGATCTGTCCGGGCCGTGTTCGCGTTTCAGCCAACGCGCCAAAGCGAGATTTGAAAGAGGTCATTAAGAGGAATCGAGATCATACACTATGAACCTTAGCGATGCAGACGTGTAGCGTTGCTATTCACCCTAACCGGCATTTGAGCGCGAATGGCTCCGTTTGCGCCAGTAACCGCTACAATATCGAGGCGACAATCCGTCCTGTCTGACAGCCATAGAAGGTGATCAAATCCCGTGACTTCAATTCGAACAATCGCAAAGTCATTGGTGGTCTTCGTGTTGGGGCGGGAAACTAAGCCCCGGACAATAGTTCGTGGATTGGCATCCGGTTGTCGGATCTGTGTTTCGCCCGCGGAGCATCTCGGATGCCTACTTGGAAGCTCTGAGCCTCACCTGCAAAGAGTGATCAGGGAATACGTCGCTGCCGGCGACACCGTGTATGACATCGGGGCGAACATGGGATACGTTGCCCTGTCACTAGCAAGGCAGGTTGGACCAAGCGGTCACGTCATCGCATTCGAGCCCGTTCCTCAAAACCTCGATCTGCTTCGCGCAAACATCGAAAACAATCGGATTCTTAATATTCAAGTATTTGACGTTGCAGCATCAGACCAACGTGGCGAGGCGGTCATTCGTATTTCTGAAAACCTTTCCACTTCAAGCTTGATTTGGCACAAAAATGATCCCTCTGCAGTCGAACTCAAGATTAGAACTGTGGCAATCGACCAACTAGTTGCGGCGGGTGATCTGCAGGAACCTAAGTTTGTAAAGATCGATGTTGAAGGCGCGGAGGGCCTAGCCGTGCTGGGAATGCGCCGCACGATTGCCGTTGCAAGGCCCGTTTTGTTTATTGAGTGCTCGGATTCGGGCCGCGAGGCAACTTGGGCGGCGCTTGCAGAACTGGGTTACCGATGTTACGAGGCGATTACGGGCAAACCGGTAAGTTTATTTGAGGAGTATCGTCACTCTGACTTTCTCTGGTTGCCTGAGGACCGAGCTTAAAACCGTATCTTCGTATCCTTCCTCTGGGCAGGGACTTGCAGGCATACCCGCCCTAATCGTGCTCACTGGTCAAGGCGAGAAGGTGACCAGTGGGGGCGCACCTTACATCGTCACTCCGCCGCGCCTTGGTCCACGAAATGACACGAGTTCCAACCAAACTTCTCAGTTAGTCTGTCTAGGGATGTCAAGCATAGATATGTCAATTAATTCAATACGTTATGTCCAATCTGTTTGCATTCGCCTCAGTGCCTAGCCCACCGCTATCTTTGTAATTCAAAGAGCTTTACAAGTGAGCTACTGACCAACAATTAGTTGCTCGCCGCCGTAACCCACTGATAAGGCAGTGCAACTCTCCGTAATCTGTGGCTCTGTTTAGCCAAATTAACCAAAATAACTCGTGTTATAAGTTTTGTGATAGCGAGCATTCGGCGTTCCGATAGACAGGAAGGTGAAAACATTGAGGTTACTTTTAACTAGAGAACAAACCGCGTATAAGGCTTAGAAAATGTCGGTACGCCCGTAAATGATTGGTGCGAAAGGGGGGACTCGAACCCCCACGGTTTTACCCGCCAGATCCTAAGTCTGGTGCGTCTGCCAATTCCGCCACTCTCGCATGGGGTTGGTTCATCACTGTACATTTTATGGGTCGCGCCAGCGCGGCGCAAATTGAAAGTAGGTTTGCGAAGCCTTTGCCGGAGTGAGATCATCTAGGACAAGACAAACAGTGAATCGGCGGAATTGCCGATTTCGCGTTGCGCCTCCAGCGTCGGAAATTTCGATGATCCTGACCTACGAGTTCTGCTCTTCCGGCCCGTTCTTGTTGCGCACCAAATTTCTCATCCGATCTATCGCAAAAGTGCAGTATCTGGTCGGCGTGTGTAAAGTCGACCGGGAATTGCCCGCAGAAGGGCATCTATGCCGCGCCTGACAAATTTCAGCAGCCATTCTTCGGGTCAGCATGGCGGAGTACCTCCTCCGCGCACCGGAGGCGGTGGGGACGGAGACAGCCGTAGCGGCGACGGAATGCCGGATTTCGTTCCCGATTCCATTCCTGACTACGGCGAGCGTTTGCGCCGCGCCCGTATGGGTCTTGCCGTCGCCATGACTCCCATCCTGGTTCTTTTTAGCTCTTTCACGGCAGCCTATCTGATTCGCCGCGGCTACGTTAAGCTTGACTCGAGCAACGCTGCTTATCTGCATGCATGGCTGCCAGTCAGACTGCCCTGGCTATTGCTGCTCGGTAACACGGCGATCCTCATTTTGAGCAGCCTTACGATGGAGTTCGCCCGGCGCGCGATTACTCGTGAAGCGGCGCTCGCTCCGTTGCGGAGCATTCCGGGAATCTCGCTGGGCAAAGAGCCTCGTCGACCGTGGCTGGCTATGACTGTGCTGTTAGGCCTCGGATTCTTGGCCGGGCAACTATACCTTTGGCGCAGTCTTTCGGGTGCAGGATTTCATCTACGCGGGGGTACGAGCAGTTCCTTCGTTTACATGCTCACCGCAATGCATGGGCTGCATCTGTGCGGCGGTCTTCTGGCTCTAATCTTTGCGAGTGTGGCGGAGTTGATAAACCGTCCAGTAGAATCGCGCCGGATTGTGGTTGACGTCGCTTCCTGGTACTGGCACTGCATGACGGCATTGTGGATCTACATCCTGATTTTATTTTCCTTCGCAGCCCAATAGCTGACCGATTAAAAAACAAGCAATCCATTCATCGGTCGCCGCGAAAGAAGCGGTACACTGCCGCCGCCGGAACCGTCCCCCTCAGCGACCCTTTATAATAGAAAGATTCACCATCAAGTTTTGACCATCCGTACAGGGGAAGATGTCGACAGACAGCATTATTGTTCGCGGGGCCCGGGTCCACAACCTCAAGAACGTCGATTTTGAAATCGCGCACAATACCCTGACCGTCGTCACTGGAGTCTCCGGTTCGGGTAAGTCTTCGCTCGCCTTCGATACCATCTATGCCGAAGGCCAGAGGCGCTACGTGGAGTCCCTCTCAGCGTACGCCCGTCAGTTCCTGGAGCGCATCGAGAAGCCAGATGTCGATTTGATCGACGGTATCGCTCCGGCTGTCGCCATCAAGCAGAAGAATTCAACGCGCAATCCCCGTTCGACGGTTGCCACTGCTACCGAGATTTTTGACTATCTCCGTCTCCTGTTCGCTCGAGTCGGCCGCACCTACTGTCTCCTTTGCGGCCAAGAAGTAAAGAGGGATACGGTCGACGAAGTCGTCGAGCGCCTGCTGGCGTTGGGCGATGGCACACGACTGAACGTATTTTTTCCTGTAGAAGTTAAGGCCGCCATCGTGCCCGAAACGAAGGGTAAAAAGCCTCGAGGCAAGAAGGCTGTTGCCGATGCAAAGCTTCCTTCCGACACGGTCAAGACCAGGCTCTTCGAGCTGCGCAAAAGAGGCTTCAATCGCTTATTTCAGAACGGGCAGATCTTTGAGTTTTCAAGCCCAGAGTCATTGCTTGACGTTGACTTCTCGCTTCCAGTATTCGCGCTGGTCGATCGCATTGTGGTCGCAGCCGACCAGCGCTCGCGCATCGTAGATGCGGTTGAAATCGGATACCGCGAATCGGGCGAAGTCATCTTTGAAACCGCCCCTCGGGACGAGGAAGCGCCACAGAGATTGCGCTTCTCGCATCGGTTCGAGTGCAAGAACGACGGCACGCGCTACGAAGAGCCAGAGCCCAGGCTGTTTTCTTTCAACAATCCTTATGGCGCCTGCCCACGGTGCCAAGGTTTTGGGAACACGATCGACTTCGATCTCGATCTGGTGATCCCCGATAAAGGCAAGACCATTAACGAAGGAGTGATCGAGCCGTGGACGAAACCGAAGTATCGAACATACTTTACTGAACTCAAGCGCTTCGCGCGCCAGGCCCGAATTCCTCTCGATGAACCGTGGTACGAACTGGACGAAGAACACAGGCGGGTGATTGTCGACGGCGGCCGCGGGTTTGAAGGCGTGCGCGGATTCTTTCAATATCTTGAGCGCAAGAAGTACAAGCTGCACGTCAGGGTATTCCTGAGCCGCTACCGCGGATACACGCAGTGTCCGGAATGCAATGGTACCCGGCTCCGGGTCGAAGCTCGGCAGGTGAAAATCGACGGCAAAAATATTTGTCAGGTTTGCAGCATGACCGTCGAGGCAGCCGCCGAATTCTTCTCCCACCTTTCACTGTCAACGCAGCAAGCGGCTATTGCGGACAAACTCCTCATCGAACTGCAAGAACGTCTGCGGTTCCTCAATGAGGTTGGACTGGAATACCTGACGCTTGATCGGCTGGCATCGACCTTGTCTGGGGGAGAGGCGCAGCGCATTCAGCTCGCTACTTCGCTGGGCTCGCGCCTGGTTGGGACGCTTTATGTGCTCGACGAGCCCTCCATCGGCTTGCACAGCCGAGACACACACCGGCTGATCAGGATTCTAGAGAACTTGCGAGATCTCGGAAACACGATCCTCGTGGTCGAGCATGACCCAGACATCATGCGCGCCGCCGATTACATTCTCGATCTCGGGCCGGGCGCAGGGGAGAACGGCGGGAAGGTTGTTGGCGCGGGCACCTACGATGAGATCTTAAAAATGCCGCATTCGCTGACTGGACGTTATCTTGCGGATGAACTCCACATTCAGATGCCGACGCGACGACGGCAACCCGGGTCTCAAAAGCTGAAAATTATTGGGGCGCGAGCTCACAATCTGAAAGGTATTGACCTCGAAATTCCGCTCGGAATGCTGGTCGCGATCACCGGCGTTTCCGGCTCCGGGAAATCGTCACTGCTGCATGATGTTCTTTATAAAGGATTGGTAGAGGCTAAACGTCAAAGCAACAACGGCAATGGAAATGGGTCGATCACATCCGTCGCATGGGACAGCATCGAGGGCGAAGATTTCCTCGACGATGTCGTTCTCGTCGATCAATCTCCCATTGGCCGGACCCCGCGATCGAATCCAGTTACTTACATCAAAGCTTTCGATTTAATTCGTGAACTGTTTGCATCATTGCCAGAAGCGAAGAAGCGTGGCTTCCCTGCCGGGCATTTTTCGTTTAACGTTCCCGGTGGCCGCTGCGACAACTGCCAGGGCGACGGCACAGTCACGGTAGAGATGCAGTTCCTGGCGGATGTCGAACTGGTTTGTGACGAGTGCAAGGGCACACGATACAAGCCGCAGACGCTCGAAATTCTCTACCGCGGCAAGAACATTCATGAAGTCTTGAATCTCACGATCCGTGAGGCCCTCAAGTTTTTTGCTGAGGTTCCAAGATTGACAGAGAAGTTGCGCGTGCTGGACGAGGTCGGCCTTGGCTACTTGCGACTCGGGCAATCCGCAACCACCCTTTCGGGCGGTGAAGCGCAGCGTATGAAGTTAGCGGCGCACCTGCAACCCGGGAATCGTGCTGTGACGCGGTCAGGCGAGGGCGGTGACTCTGCCCGGCGGAAGCAGCGTATGCTCTATATTTTTGACGAGCCCACGACGGGTCTGCATTTTGACGATGTCAGTAAATTGCTCTCTGCGTTTCGTCGGCTCATCGATGCTGGTGGTTCGATTGTTGTGATCGAGCATAATCTTGAAGTAATTAAGACCGCCGATTGGGTCATTGATCTCGGTCCCGAGGGCGGAGATCGCGGCGGAAACCTCGTAGGTGCCGGGCCTCCAGAGTTGATCGCAGACTTGAAAAATTCTTATACCGGGCAGTTTCTGAAACAGATGCTAAACGGAAACGGCGTCACCCATGGTGAACGTTAGAAACAGGTTCGTGCTCAACTGTGCGCTCGCGATGGTTGCGGCCGCGTATTCCATTACTGCCGCCGCACAAACTCATACCACCATTCGCCATCACAAAGAGCTCATCGACGATCAACCTCCCGAAATCACGCAGGCAGAAGCCGACATTCAGAAGAATGACTTTGCCGCCGCTGAACCACTGCTTAAAACCGCACTACAGAAGGAACCCAACAACTACCAGGCGTGGTTTGATCTGGGATTTATCCTTAACCGGCTCAACCGGCCCGACGAATCGATAGCTGCCTACCGAAAGTCTGTCGCAGCGAAGCCCGACATATTCGAATCGAACCTGAATTTGGGGCTGATGCTCGCCCGGTCCCAAAATCCGGACGCAGAACAATTTCTTAGCGCTGCGACAAAGTTGAAGCCTGCCGATCATCCGGAAGAAAGCCTCGCTCGCGCGTGGCTTGGCCTCGCACGCATTGCTGAAAACAAAAAGCCCGACGAGGCCATTGAGGACTACAAAAAGGCCTCCGAGTTCACGCCGAAAGATGCCGAACCACATTTGTCGGCAGGGCTTCTGCACGAACGGCAAAAGGAATACTCGGACGCTGAGGCGGAATACAAGGAGGCGTTGGCGCTCGACCCGAAGTCGTCGGAGGCTTCGATCGGCCTCACGAATATCTATATGAAGTCGAATCGCTTGTCAGATGCAGAGCCGCTGCTGCGGCGGCTATCGATTGAACTTCCGGAGGATGCCGGCATCCACCTGCAACTGGGGCGCGTACTACAAGCGGAAGGCAAGAAAGATGATGCCATAGTGGAGTTACAACTTGCAGCCAAACTCGCGCCTCAGGATGCCGACTCTCAAAGCGACCTTGCCAGCCTCTACGCCGGCGCGGGCAAGAATGATCTCGCAGAAACCTCTTATCGAGCCTTGGTCAAGGCGCAGCCGAACGATGCCGAGGCGCATCGAGGTTTAGGCAGAGCCCTTTTGCTGCAAAAGAAGTTTCCCGAAGCGCAGCAGGAGTTTCTCGTTGCCCTGCGGCTCAAGCGCGATTCGCCCGAAGTGTATGTCGATCTCGCGTTTGCCGCCAACGAGAACAAGAATTATGAACTTGTAGTGCGTGCGTTGAATGGCCGCACGGTTTTGAATCCTGATCTTCCGCCGGTGTGTTTTTTTCTGCGCGCCTCGGCCTATGATCATTTACGCGACTTCAAACAGGCGGCGCTCGATTATCATCGATTTCTGGACGTTGGTAAGGGGAAATTCCCCGACCAGGAATGGCAGGCTGAGCATCGCTTGATCGCCATCGAGCCTAAAAGGCACTGAGTTGTCATGCGACGATTTACTTTTTTCCTTCTTCTCGCCATTGCTTCGGCATCCGGTGCAAAAGACGAAACCGTCAGCGATCTGAAGACGCGCTTCGAACGAACGCGCCCTGAAGAGCGGCCGGAACTCGGTATCCGGATCGCGCAGCACCAGCTTCGAAATGCTGACACTCTCTATGTCGAGGGGAAAGTCGAGCAGGCCCATGAGGCGGTGCATGACATCGTCACGTACTGTCAAAAGGCAGGCGACGCCGCTACTCAAACTCAAAAACGGCTCAAGAATGTCGAGATCGATGCCCGCAAGATCGCCGACAAATTACGTGACATCAAGCGCACACTTGCGGTTGAAGATCAGCCTCCGGTAGAGCAGGCAATTCGGCAGTTGGAGGAGGTTCGTACGACCTTGCTCAAAGAGATGTTCGCGAAAAAGGAGAAAAGATGACTGCGGCCATGGGGCGGATGACGATGATCGGCTTGGCAATTTTTCTCTCCATACCTATCTTTTTCCCCGCGAAAATTCGCGTTTCGGCCGAACGCCGACGCGATCCGCTTAACCAGGAAGAGATTGACCTTCTTCGCGACGCCATGCTGGAGCCAGATCAGCGATTAAAGCTATACGTTAAGTTTTCGCGCGATCGCATGACCAAACTTGAGCAAATGCGGGCGGATCCCAAGGCAACCGAGCGCGCGCAGAAAACTCACGACATGCTTGAGGATTTTCTTGCCGTCTATGGAGAACTCGATGACAACATCGAAATGTATGTCGGACGCAAAGAGGACATTCGCAAACCACTGAAGTTGGTCATCGAAGCAGATACGGAATTCCAGTCAAAATTGCGCGCACTGAAAAGCTCAGCGAACGCTACCCGCGAAGAAAATAGCCAGTACGAATTTGTGTTGACTGACTCCGTCGACACCGTCGATTCCAGCGCCGACGACCATCGCAAGACGCTGACAGAAGTTGAAGAGTATGTGAAGCATAAGAAGAAAACTAAATAGTCGAGAGCGGCAACGTCTTCAAACCTTTTTTCACAGCATTTTACGATCCCATCAGCGTGCTAATCTTCCCTCAACGTGCTGCCCAAGCTCAGTGAACTTTTCCAGGAAGCGTTCTGCGAGCTTCGCCCTCGCACACCCGCTCCCGTCATGCATGTCCGCTTTTATCCCTTTGTCTCGATCAACAACACGATCCGCCTGCGACAAGGCGAACTTTATGCGCGCATCTCCGATTTGTTGGAGGGGGCGCCCGACTCCGTGCTGCTTTCAATTGCCCACATCTTGCTTGCCAAGCTCTATCGCAAGCCGATTGATCGTTCACACGCAGTACGCTACCGACGCTACATTGCCAGCCACGACATCACGGCGAAAGCTCGCTTGCTCCGGCAGATGCGCGGGCGCAAGCACATTCATTCCGCGAGCGGGCGGCATTATCACCTGGAGGAAATCTTTGACGATCTCAACCGGCGATTTTTCCACGGACTCATGGGCCGTCCGCAACTAACCTGGAGCCGCAACCACGCCCGCAGCAGCCTTGGACATTACGACCCTGCCCATAACGCCATCGTGATTAGTCGCGTCTTCGACCATCCGCGCGTGCCCCGCTATGCGGTCGAATACATTTTGTTCCACGAGATGTTGCATTTGAAGCATCCCGTTAAGCTGCGCGGACTTCGACGGTGCGTCCATTCGAGTGAATTTCGCGCAGAGGAGAAGATGTTTCCAGAATTGAAGCAGGCCCTAAGTTTTCTGCGCGTTCTCTAGTGAGTCGAGATGCTCCCGGGTGGACGGGCGAGTCGCCCATCCCCCACACTGCCCTGCAAGGCCTCCAGCTTCATTACCGTTCAATGCGCGGTTTTGCCATGCGATGCAGGAGGTCGCTTTCTTGACCCTGCGCGTTGACCGAAAGCTGCCCGGAACCGTATCCTGATGAAGTTGAAATTGAAATTCATTTTCAATTAGGTATCAGAGAGATTTAATGCTACAAGCGTTCATAATCACCCTCCGCGAAGGCGTCGAAGCCGCTCTTATTGTTGGAATTACGCTCGCGTACCTCGCCAAGATCGGCCGCAATGACCTGCGAAAAGCGGTTTACGCCGCGCTGGGCGCAGCGTTCGTCGGCTCAATTGGGGTGGCGGTTGTTCTCTCCCGCTTCAAGCTGAACGAAGATATTTTTGAAGGCTGGGTCATGCTGGTGGCGGCCGTTTTCGTGGTCACCATGATCGTCTTCATGATGAAGACGGGACGCAAATTGAAAGGCGAGATTGAATCCAAAGTCGGTCTCTTCGCTCGCGGCGATGCCTGGATTGGTCTTTTTCTCTTCGTATTTCTTATGGTCTTGCGTGAAGGCGCAGAGACAGTATTGATTCTCTCCGCGGTCTCCTTGAACTCAAGTGAGCTGCTCAGCTTTATCGGCACCATCGCAGGCATCGCCGCGTCCATTTTGTTCGGCGTGATGTTTGTAAAAGGTAGCGTCAAGATCAACTTGCAGAAATTTTTTAAAGTGACCACCGCGATTCTGTTCCTAGTGGCTGGTCAGCTGGTGATCTCAGGACTGCACGAGCTTTCAGAAAACGGCGTACTTCCCTCTTCGCGGCAAGAGATGGCGATCATCGGGCCGATCGTCCGCAACGATTTCTTCTTTTTTGTGACGATTCTCGCATTGGCTGCTTTGATGGTGCTTTTTGAGATGAAAAGCCGACAGCCCGTCGACCCGCAAGCCACGGGAGCGGCCCTCCGCAAAGCCCTCTGGACGGCTCGTCGCGAGCGTCTTTGGATGGCGTCGGTTTACGTATTCTCGTTTGCCTTCATCGTGATGGTGACTGCGAGCTTTATCTATGAGAAAAGCGCCAGTGCGCTCTCTCCGGCCACAGAAGTGATCTTTGTCGACGGCAAGGTTTCAATTCCGCTCAAGCAGGTTTACGACGGAGAACTCCATCGCTACGAGGCCAAAGAAGGTGGCACTGAGGTTCGCTTCTGGCTGTACCAAAAGCCGGACGGTAAGGTCGCAACCTTGCTCGACGCTTGCGAGATTTGCGGAGGAGCGGGATTCTACAAAAGTTCCCATGGCGTGACCTGTAAGAATTGTGCATCGCCCATCAATCCTCAATCTGTCGGAATGGCGGGTGGGTGCAATCCAATTCCTTTGAAAGCTCAAGTCACCGATGACGCTGTCATCGTGTCCGAAGCCGATGTTGCTGCTGGACGGCGCTACTTCGAGCAAAAATAAACAATGTTTCCACGTATCGTCTACGAATCGTTTCGCCACCAAAGCCGGCGCAAACTTCTCGCAGGCATCGCTATTGCTTTGGGAGTCGCGGTCGCGACCGCCATGATCGCCGTGGCCACCGATATCGGCGACAAGATCAATCGCGAACTGCGAAGCTACGGCGCAAATCTGATCGTCACTCCTCAGGAAGACACGCTCGACGTTGAGGTTGGCGGAATAAATCTGAAGCCGCCGAGCGACGGGACGTTTCTAAACGAAGCCGACCTCCCCAAGATTCGCGGCACTTTCTGGCATAACAATATCGTCGGCTTCTCGCCGATGCTACCCGTCACCGTCAAGGTCGGCAGTGGTTCGGACGTGAAGATCGTCACCCTGCTCGGCACCTATTTCAAGAAGTCGCTGCATTTCGGTAAGGAAGATTTTCGAACCGGAGTGACAATCACCAACCCTTGGTGGAAAGTCACCGGCTCGTGCGCGGACGTGGGCATAGCTCGCCCGGTTGGAACCGCGAACTCTGCAAGCTCGTGCGGATGGCCAAGCGATGATTCGCAAGATGTGCTGCTGGGCGAGCGGTTGAGCGCAAATCTGAATAAGCACGCTGGAGACATGCTCGAAGTTTCTGGCCGCTCGCTCAAAATTTCCGGCATTCTCTCGACGGGCGGCGTAGAAGACGATGAGATTGTCGCGCCCATTGCCATTGCACAACAAATTATCGGGAAGCCCGGCGCCGTGCGACGCCTCTACGTGAGCGCGCTAACCAAGCCCCAGGACGCGCTCGCGGTGCGCGATCCGAAGACGATGACACCCGAAGTTTACGATCGCTGGTACTGCTCCCCCTACGTGGAATCGATCGCCTACCAATTGCAGGAAGTCATTCCGCATTCGCATGCTGACCCGATCCGGCAGGTTGCGGAGAACGAGGGCACGGTGCTTTCGCGTATCAAGGGCCTGATGCTGCTCATCACATTCGCCGCGCTCTTCGCGTCCGCCTTGGCAGTTTCTGCCGCCATGGCAACGGCAATCTTTGAGCGCCGCGTCGAAGTCGGCTTGATGAAAGCCTTAGGCGCTGGCAATGTTACGGTGTCGGCAATCTTCTTTGCCGAAGCATTCCTGCTCGCTATCGTCGGCGGTGTCGCCGGGTTCGTCGCCGGTGCTCTTCTCGCGCATCAGATCGGCCGCTCCATATTCAACTCGCAGATCTCGATTGAGCCGGTTCTATTCCCCATCATCCTTGCTATCGCGGTGATCGTAACTTTCGCGGGAAGTGCTTCAGCCATCCGCCGCGCGGTAAAGTTTGATCCGGTGTTCGCGCTGCGAGGGGAGGGGTAGCGTTGGGTTCAGTCGGCACATTGCACTCGTCGAAAGAAGTAGCTACGAGGCGCGCGGAAGCCGCACGCAGCAATCCTTCCGTATCCATGTTCACACGCATGTTGTGGCGGGCGGCAATTCTCCGACGCGGGCGCGCTGCCTCGGCGCTGCTCGCAATGGTCGTGGCTGCGGCAGTGGCAACAGCGTTGACCACGCTATACGTTGACGTGCAGTCGAAGTTGCGCAACGAATTTAGGAATTACGGCGCGAATGTAGTGATCGTTGCAAAAGGAGGAGAGGCGCTTCCTCCTGATGCTCTCGCAAAAATCCAATCGACTCTTGGCGATAAAGCTCTCGCCGTTCCTTTTTCCTACGTCGTGGCTCGCACGCAAGATGGACGGTCAGTAGCCGTCGCGGGCACCGATTTGAATCGAGCCCGCCAGTTGAATCACTGGTGGAAGGTCAGTCGATGGCCCAACGCTCCAGACCAGGCTCTCGTGGGAATGCGCGCTGCGGCGGTCGTTAGCCCGAATCGCCAGCCGTTCGATTTAGCATTTCAGGGAAAAGTCATCCATCTCACGCCGGCGGGAATGTTGCAGACGGGCGCAGGCGAAGACAGCCGAATTTATTTGGATCAAACGACTTTCCAGAACTGGACTGGCCTCTCTGCTTCGACGATCGAAGTCGCGGCCAACGGGACCACCGCCGAGGTGGAAGCTTCGGTCGAGCAATTACGCCAGAGCTTGCCGGACGTAGATGTGCGTCCCGTCCGTCAGATCGTGGAAGGCGAAGCCAATGTACTCAACAAGACGCGAGCCACAATTTACGCGTCTTCCGCCCTCGTCATTCTTACGTCAACCCTTTGCGTCCTGGCAACTCTCATCGGATGGGTCTTCGACCGCAGGCGCGATTTCGCAATTATGAAAGCGCTTGGCGCTTCGGAACGATTGGTTACAGGATTTTTTGCCGCCGAAGCCGCAGCGCTCGGTGTGTTCGGCGCAGTCCTCGGCTTCGTGATTGGCATTGGCGTTGCCATATGGATCGGGCGCGCCAATTTTCACGCTCCCGTCGTTCCTCGCTTCAGCGTGTTCCCGTATATTCTTGCCGGCAGCGTTCTTATCACCCTGATCGCAGCCATCGTACCGATCAGTCTGCTGCGCCGCGTACATCCGGCCAATATTTTACGCGGCGAATAATGGAAGCGTGGCGGATCTGAGGGGCAGAAACTTTGTAAGAATTATCTCTGATGTTTGTAAGCAGTTATCTTTACCAAGAGTCTGTCCGGAAGATTCGTATCAGGGTATCGCTTCAGCGATACCGAAACGGAGAGCGAACATGTCCCTTTTGGGGCTGAGCTCAAAGGTAGAATAGAAGCGTAACTATGATTCGCCTCAACAACGTGACGAAGAGTTATCCCGCCCGAGCGGAAGACGACGGAGGCGGCCGAAGCCTGATCAATGCTCTCGACAACATTTCTCTCTCGATCGCGCAGGGAGAATGGGTTGCGATGATGGGCCCGTCGGGCTCGGGCAAGAGCACCACGGTCAATCTCATCGGATGTCTTGATCGCCCGACCAGCGGCGAAATCTGGCTCGACGAAAAGAACGTCGCCGCTCTCAGCGCCTCCGAGTTGAACCACGTGCGAGCTGAGACCGTGGGCTTCATCTTCCAGCAGTTTCACATGATTCCTTACCTCACCGCGCTTGAGAATGTCATGCTCGCGCAATACTTCCACAGCATGACCGACGAGAAGGAAGCTCTCGAAGCTCTGGATCGAGTCGGACTGAAAGCGCGCGCCGGGCACTTGCCATCGCAGCTTTCCGGAGGCGAGCAGCAGAGAGTGTGTATCGCTCGCGCGCTGATTAACGATCCGAAAATTGTCTTGGCAGACGAGCCGACCGGAAACCTCGACGCCGCGAACGAAGAGATCGTTCTGCGCCTGCTGCGCGACTTACACAAGCAGGGTCGTACGATCGTGATGGTCACCCACGATCCCGTCGTAGCCCGCCTGGCCGACCGTCGCATCGAACTGCATCACGGCAAAATCGCCGACCAAGAAATGTTCGCAATGGCCGACGACGAGCAGTTCGACGAAGTGTTGGAAGAACTATTCGCCATGGAAGAGCACGGCCAGATTGCCGAAATGGGACGCATGGAAGTACACGGCGCGCTTCCTGTCTCGATTGCCGTTGAGAAAATGGCGTCGATGGGTTTGGTGACGACCCGACCTCATCCTCCTGAAGCGCACGATCACAAGCCTTTCGTTAACCCGTGTCACGACGCGCTTAAGCCGTCGGGTTTTTCAACCGGCGACGGATCGCTGATCGTCGACTTGACTTCGCGTGGGCACCAGAAGGCGGCCGATATTATCCGCCGCCATCGCCTCGCAGAGCGGCTGTTCACCGACTCGCTGGCGATGGATAGCGAGACCGAAATCGAGCAGCAAGCCTGCAAGTTCGAGCACATTCTCTCTCCCGAGGCTACGGATAAGATCTGCACATTCCTGAATCATCCTCTGACCTGTCCGCATGGCGCAGCGATTCCTCCAGGACCTTGCTGCGGGCGAGGAACCTATCCTCCCCAGAAATCTGAGTCGCTGTCGCGCAAGGATTAAGAATTAGTAAGCCTTAAGGCTCCTTCCGTCTCACTCGTGTAATCTAGGACATCCAAAATTCAGTGCAACGGACTCGTGATGTCTGGAGAAATCGCATGGCGCGAAGCTCAAATATAAAAAAGAAAGTCGCTGTTTTAGGTTCCGGCAAGATGGGATCGATCCTGTTGCAGGCATTCTTACGAGACGGACTGTTGTTGCCTTCTCAAACGTGGGTAACTGTGGCGCACCCTGAAAAAGCCCGTTCGCTTAAAGAGAAGACCAAGGCTCACGTGGGAATCGACAACTCCGAGGCCGTGAAAGATGCCGACATCATTTTTGTGTGCGTTAAGCCGCAAGTTGTGGCTGAGGTGATGAAGGAGATTCGTGCCCACGTCCACGACAAACAGCTGATCATCTCCGTCGCAGCGTCGGTTCCTACCGAGATGATTGAACGCGCGTTGGAAAAAGATGTGCCCGTCGTGCGCGCGATGCCGAATACTCCCTGCGTGCTGGGTGCGGGAATGACGGCGTTGTGCAAAGGGAAATTTGCCAGTAAGCAACATCTCGAAGCAGCATCACAATTTTTTGATGCGGTCGGAAGGACCGTAGTCGTCGACGAGAAACACATGGACGCGGTCACCGGGCTTTCAGCCAGCGGACCGGCCTATATCTACATCATCTTGGAATCGCTCGCAGAGGCAGGAGTAAAAGTTGGCCTGCCGCGAGACGTGGCCACACTTCTGGCTGCTCAAACCACGATGGGAGCGGCGCGCGTCGTGCTCGAAACCGGAGACCATCCTGCTCTTCTCAAAGACGCCGTTACCACGCCTGCAGGATGCACCATCGATGGCATCATGGAACTGGAAGAAGGTAAGCTGCGCGTCACGCTTATTAAAGCCGTGGTGAAGGCTGTGCAGCGCGCGAAGGAATTGGCTTTTTCGTAGAGAAGAGAAAAGCGGCCCCGGGACTTTCTACTTTGGCGGATTGAAATTCAACGTCACGTCGGTCTGAAACTGCGACGGCTGGTTGCCTTGCCGGTACGGTTGGTATCTCCAATTGCGAACCGCCTCGCTGGCCGCGCTGGCGAGCACGGGATCTCCGCTCAGCGTGCGCAAATTCGAGATCGTTCCATCCTCCGCAACCTGCACCTCAAGTACAACCGTGCCGGTACGCCTTCCCGCTGCGGCTTCCGGTGGAAACCTGGGCTCGACGCGGCTCAGAAGCCGCAATTCGGCCTCCTGTGGCGATAACCGAACGCTCTTGGAGGACGGGATTTTGGTCGTGGATGAGGCCTCGACAACCCGGTTCGCGTCAGGCGTGTCCGAAGAGTTCTGCGCTGCGAAATCAGCGCTGGTTTTCGGCTTTCGATCCGCGGCGGCAGTCTCAATTCCCGCCTGCCCAGGCTTCATTCGAAAGACGACTTTTCCCTTTTCGTAGACCACCAAGTCCCCGCTATCTGCCGCGGACTCCGGTTTTGTCTTGGAGCCGTCTGTGTTTCTCGCCAACTTCTTCTCAGGTGATTTTGGTCCATTCTTCGAGGAAGCATTTCCCGGATGTGTCGTTGCGGCTGATGTAGAACAAGACGGATCAGCTGATTGAGCGCAGGGAGTGCCGCTACCATCAAGCGAAAATGGAGAAAAGGCGGAGGCCACGGTTGGTACAGGCCCTTTTAGCCACCCCACGCGTGATCCGATCATGAAACTGACGGCGATGATCGCAAGGATTGCCAGCGCTCCAAGCCCTAGCGTCCAACCTTCATATCTCGATCTGACAGGCAGGTGACGGGTAAACTCCGAAGAATCGCTTGTGGCAGCAGCCCCGTGTGATGCAGAACTCTCAGGCTGCCACTCGGCATCATGGAGCGCTGCGCTCGGAGCCGTACCTTCATTTTCGTTATCGTGTACCAGGTCTGGGTGGAGAAACGCGTCGGTATCGAAAACAGGCGTTTGTGGCTCCGCAAAATCCGGCCACATGTAGCCGCTATGCGGCAGCGGAGGCGGCATAAAGTCGTCAGATTCCAGGCCGGCAGCAGGCTTATGCCAGCTCAATTCGGTCGCGACAACCCGTATGCGAGCGCACTCCCCGGCAAACGATTGCAATAAATTCTGGGCAGCTTCTGGGAAGGCATTAGGCTCAGCTCCGAATACTTCCAGAATGCCCACCACTTCGCGACTTGGCGCGCCTCCAGAATGCCCTTCCCCAGGCGCATCGCTTGCTAAAACGGCATGATCGTAATCGGGATGAATTCGAATCACCGGGACGATAAAAATTGATCGAATTCCAAGCCGACGCGAGGCATCATGATCGACGCGAGGATCGCTTTCAGTATCTGCCGAGATCTGAGGTTGCCCGGTCTGCAAACACGCGCCAGATAGGCCATGACTGCCGTCTAGCGTCACGCCCAGCCCAGGAGCGAGTTGGCCAGTGGTCGCACGACAGACCATGGCATCGCCGCGTGGGAGCGCCAGCGCCGCCCCGCCGGCTTGAGTGGCGTCCACTGCCCGGGCGACAAGCTCATTCAATACCAGATCCAGCGCCAAATCCGGAGGAAACCCTGAGAGAAGATGCTCCTCCAAGGTGTGCGCAAGGTCTGGGAGCGAATTGTCTGAGTGCAACTCGGACCTCGACATAGATGGCGGGAACATAAAAGTTCCAGCGGCCGCGAAACTAACTCGCAGCCTCAGTGCCGAGTTTCCCGCGAAACGGGCGGGAAGTCAATCAAACAGAGGAAGTTGTTAACAAAAACGATATTGCTAGATCGGGTTTTACTAGTTGCCTGTCTCCGTGAACTGCACCGCGCTGCTCACCCCGCTCGCGGTAGCGGTTATGGCAATCGAGCCAGGAGTCGCAGGTAGGGTGTAGTGCTGGCTGACCTGCCCCGTGCTCGACGAGAGCCCTGGGTTGGGATCAGCGAAAGCCCCTCCCACGCCGCCATCGCTGAAGGTAACGCTGTTTCCAGAGACGGGGTTGCCATACTGGTCCGTCACCGTGACCGTAAGTGGCTGGGACAATTGAGTTCCGTGCGTTCCGGTTTGAGAATTTCCGCTAGTGATTGCAATCGCGGCAGCGGCCCCGGCCACCGAGTACTCGAGGAACGTCACTTTGTTGAGGCCGGTGGCCGTAGCATTGACGGTCACCGTTGTTACCGTCTTTGGCAGCAGTAGCGAGGTACGAGCGATGCCGGTGCTGTCGGTGACTGCCGTTGTCGGGGTCAGAACCCCACCGTTGTTGGCAGTGAAATTGATGGTCACGCCAGCAACACCATTGTTGTTGACATCCACCGCTTTTGCGGCGAGCGGATTGGGCAGCGTGGAACCTGCCCCAGCGGTCTGCTTCGAGCCCCCATTGGCCAGTATTTTTACGACGGGGCCGACAGCGGCCGTGGCTGTTGTGGTAACGCTGCCGACTCCAGTTCCCGACATCGTCAGGGTGTAGGTGCCGGATTTCTTTGGAAGCGTGTAAGTCGAAGATGCGTAGCCAGTGGAATTTGTAACAGCAGTCGCAGGATTGAAAGTACCGCACGAGGCGCTTCCTAGGGTCAAACAGCCGTCGCTGAATTTTATAGTCGCTCCGACGTCGGCCTTTCCGCTGTAAGGGTTGACCGCCCTAATTTGGATCGGCTGCGGCAATACGGTTCCGGCGAGCGCCGATTGGCTCTTGCCAGAGGTTATCGAGGCGACGTTGAATAGCCCATAAATTTCCAGACTGGTTTTAGTTGCGACAAAAACTTTGCCATTTGCTACGGTTTGCGTCGCGAAATGGCCTACCACGGGCAGAGTGTCGCGCCCGCTAGGTGCCTGATTGGTGCTGTAGATCAGCTGCATCGTGGTCGCGTCCAAGGCGTAGAGAGCCGGGCCACTTATCACCCACAACACGCCGTTAGTATTACCGCTGGCGGAAATCGACGGGGAGTGGCTGCCTGAGTATTTGCCGCTTTTGATTGGCGTGCCGAGTTGCCCATTTGAGATTGGATACGCGAGTATCGGGGCGTTGTCTGGAGCGAAATACACCGTGTTATTCCAGTATGCCGGCGATCCAAACAGAACATCTTTTGTGCTGCCGGGGACCAGTGTAACTTCTTGAACCACATTATCCGTGGTGCCGGACGACATATACATCCCGAGCTGGTCACGATCAATGACATACGCGATTCCCTGCTTGCCACTGGCTATCATTTCATGCGGATGCGCACCTAGCTGGTCAGGCAAAACCACCGCACCCGTCGAACTTAAGTCGAAATCGCCAGAGTTGAGGAATGCCACATTCCACGGAGTGAAGTAATCCAACAAAGTTAGGTTGGGTGAAAGCTTCAGTACGCTATTGCAATAACTCTGACCGCCACTCGGCACGTCATAGCCGTGCGATCCGCATTCTGCTGTTTCAACATAAATGTCCCCGCTGGCATCGGCGGCGAGACCAACACCAGATTGCCAGATTGAGACTAATCCATAGTCTGGAGACGTATTAAAGACATTAAGCTGCGCCAGGCTTGTGGGGTCGTAAGACAAAACCCAGCCACTGTTTCCGTCATTACAGTAGTTTGATCCAAAACCCATGTAGAGCACGCCGTTCACGAGAAGCAGCCCAGGGCGATTCTTCTGATGACGGCTGTTGAAGGTCATCACGTGCCCTTTAACGCTGGTGCTCTTCGCGCTAATCAGTGTAGGACTTCCCGGACGCTCAGCGCCGGTGGTGATGTCGATCGCGTGAAGATGATGACGAACTGTGGTTTTGAGAACGGTTTTCGCAACCAGATACATGGTATTGGTTGTGGGGTCTATCACCGGGGTTCCAACTACGCCCTCGCGGTCAAAACCGCCATTCGTTCCACATGGCAACAAAGTACCATTCGCGACCACTCCGCCATTAAGCATGCTCGCCGACCAGATTTGCACGCCTGTGTCAGCGTCGATTGCGTAAATCGTGTCAGCCTGGGTAGCTACGTACACCACATTATGAGTGCCCTGCCCTGGGATGCTTACGTTGGGAACGTAGAGCGGTTGGGCCATCGGTATGTAATCAACCGGAAAGCTGAACAGGCGGCCAAAACCAGCCTTATTTACATTTGCCGGGCTCAGTAAGGTTTCGGTCACATTGGCGCCGCCGCGGGTGTTGTCGCTACGACTGGTGGCGTATGGATGTTGGCCGAACACGAGTGTTGACATGCAACATACGGTAAGCAGAAGAAAGCGAACAGCCAGGGAATGCCCTGTGCGAGTGGAAAACTTAGCTTGTGTGGAGTCTGTGATCATGCGCATAGTGAGTACCTCAAATGGAGCCACAGGGATATCCCCAGTTTATCCAGCATTTGGAAGACCGAGGGAAGAACTACTTTCTGAGACCGAGGGGGTAGACCAAAGAGTCGCTATTGTAAGGTTTTATACACCAAATGCCGGTTGCGCTTCAATTGAATAAACCCGGCCAAAGCGCAATTGTTTTCACATTTTCTGCTACTTCTAGTGGCCGATAGATACCAGCGCGTTGCCCCCCGAAACGGACAATCCGACGTCAATTATGATGCGTTAGCATCGGCTTCAGCAGCCAAAATCTTGCCGATGCACGGAAAAATTTGGTACCCCGTGCACAAACCAACCGTCATGCCACCCTTAGTTACGAGCTCAGTTAGTTTCTAGATGTGGCGCAATAGCGTCGTTTGAAATAACTTGGGCAAAACTCCGCCGATCTGGGATTATTTTTTGCGCCTGAAAGTCATGAATTTCTGACTTAAAAACCGACTCTCAAATGCACTAACAAGCTGCGGGGAACTCCAATAGCGGTACCTGAAAAAACGCTGGCAAAGTTAATCAGGTTCAGACGGTCATTCAGGTTTTTGAAATCCGCTTGAACGCGCACGCTCTTACCTTCTTTGTCGTAAAGCGTGACCGACGAGGAGAGATCAACTGACAGTGTGGGGCGAACGCGCTCCGCGGCAACATTCACTCGATCCAGAACCGCAGTCCCGTAAAGATCAGTTAAACTCTGCACCGCCAATCCATTAAGTTCTGCAGGGAGGCCGCTACCATAGAAGATCGCCGGAGCAATCCAAAACCGCGACCACGGCTCGAACCGAAGTTGCCCGTTCACAGCATGACGCTGATCTTGCGATACCCAGACTCTGTCGTTCGAGTTCAACAACTGGGCAACGTCTTCCCCGAGAAACAATCCTCCGACGGCGGGTAGACGCGCCGAGGCCACCATGTAGGAGTAATTGACCCACCCAGACAATTTTCCCCATTTCGAAAATCCGAGCTGACTTTCTGCTCCATATATATGTGCGGAACTGAGTGCAATGGGAAAGCTGATACCGGTGTTGAGTAAGACGTTGTCGTCGCCGAAATTGCGAATGTCACGACGGAACAAGTTGCCGGAAAGATGAGCTCTCTGAAAAAGCCCTTTCGTCATTCCGAGTTCGTAGTAGTTGCCGCGCGACGGCCGGAGGGCGAGTTGTGCGACATCCCTGTTCAGCGTTCGCACTTTCGCCGAGGTACTAGCTAAAAGATTCTCAGTCGCAGGCGTCCCAAATGCTCGGTCATACGATCCGCGAAGTACCACTCCCAACTTTGGTATGTACCAGGCAAACCCGAAACGCGGGCTCCAGCCTGAGTCGGTTACGCGAAAATCGTAGTGATCGAAACGAATTCCTCCGCTCAGATTTAAATTGCCGAAATGCGCATTGTCCTGAAGAAAGAAAGCTTGCTCACGGTCGTCGGCAGATTGATGAAAGGAAAAATCGAGGGGCGTGGAGGGATCGAATATTGGCTGCCCGTTCAACTCAGTGGCTGTGATTTGATAAGAAAATCGTTCGTGGACTTGGCTGTAAATCGAATCGGCACCGATTTTTATTTCGTGGTGCGCTAAGCTCGCAGCGAGGCTCGCACTCACGTAGCTTTCGCGGAAACCTCGATCCTGAAAAGGCTGAATAGGGGTTGACAGTGCATTGGAGACGAGGTCAGCCTCGTCGTCGCGCCCTCTCGCCTGTACGGTGCCCAGCAAATTTGCCGAAAAAGTGTGCTGGTAGGAAACCTGCCCTGAGACTTCTCGATTGCTGCGATCTTCCCGCTGTGCATTTTGCTGCTGTAAAAGATTATTCGGAACCGACAATCCACTGCGATTGAAGTTCAGTGCCAGCCTGAGACGGTCTCTCTGATTTAGGTCCCGTTCAAAGGTGCCTTTGATTCCCGCAAGAGTCGCTGAATTTGTGAAGTTCTCAGTCACTGGAGGATCGAGAAACCGGTCCGTGTGACCACCACTCGCGGAAAGGCCGAAGACGTTATGGCCAGCAGAATAAGTTGCATTGACCGACGCGTCTTCCGTATTGAAGCTTCCGCCGCCGGCAACTATGCTGCCGTGCAGGCCGTGCGCTGGGTTTCTATCCGAAACCGTCTCAATGATTCCTCCCACCTTGCGGCCGAACTCGGCGGGAATGCCCGATGTGTAAATCTTGACCGATTGCGTTTCCTCAATATCCTCGGTTGGAGAAAATGCCGGGGAACGGTTGTTGAGCATCGGCAGACCGTCTTCAACATACTGAGTGTCGTATTCGGATCCCCTGGGGTGAAGAACACCGTTGGCTTCAAGCGTCCACCCGGGCTGGGACGACACCACATCGATAGCCTGGCGCCCAAGTGTACCGCTTGGCCACTCGCGGAGGGCCGTTCCGCCGAGTTCGTAAATATTTCCGGGGTTAGTAACGTCAAGCAGCGTATCGGAGTCGGCGACCGAAACACTCTGCGGTACAGCCGCGACGGTGAGAGCGACGGTAAATTTCTGTGGAAGTTGGGAGCGCACTTCTACCAAAGTATTGGATGGCGCAAAGCCAGGATGTGAGAGAGTGAGGTGGTAAGTGCCGAGAGGCAATTCCTTCGCCGCATATTCCCCGGATCCCGCACAGTCAAACGAAAGCTCAAAGTGAGCTGCCTGGTTAGTCAGAACTCCGTGAGCTGCCAAAACAGCGCCGTCTGTATCGGTGACGGTTAGGCGAAGTTCGCCCGATCCGTTTTGTGCAAAAAGTGATGGGCACAATACCGCGAGCCAGAGCACGGTGCCGAGGAGAGCGCCGGCCTTCGTTAGTACACGTCGCAGATTGAGTCTCCGGTATCGCGGGGTTCCTAAGAGATTCTAGCGTTGCTGGCCGACCATATCACCGGGTTTTCGCCTGGTGCAGCAAACTTAGATAACAGTTGCCAAACCGGCTCCGATCGCTGCACGCGCAAGAAACCGTGATGCGAATCACCGTTGTCTGTGATGTACCGTTTCCCGATCCAGCCGTTGTATTTTACTTTGGCCTGTCTAGTGGCCGTTTAATCGAGATCGCGGCTGCTAAAGTAGAACGAGCACTAATGTACGGTGCGCCACTTCAGCAGGGCTAGAGGTCATATATATGCGCGTCGCGGTGGTGGGCTCAGGCTATGTAGGACTCGTAACCGGCGCCTGTTTTGCGGACCTCGGACACGACGTTATTCTCGTCGATAATGACGCCAAAAAGCTCGCCTCACTCAAGAATGGTGACGTTCCGATCCACGAGAAATTTCTTCCCGAGCTGTTGCAACGCCACCGGGGCGGGCGGATCCAGTTTTCCGGCGACCTTTTATCGGCAACTCAGCAAAGCGATGCAGTTTTCATCGCCGTGGGAACTCCACCCACCGAGCAGGGCGACGCCGATCTCTCCTATGTCGAATCTGTCGCGCACGAGATTTCCGCCGGCGTAAACAGCTACAAAGTGGTCGTTGAGAAGAGCACGGTACCGGTCTACACCAGCCAATGGATTCGAACCATCATTACCCGAAACGGAACCGATCCCGAGCTGTTCGACGTTGCCTCCAATCCCGAATTTCTGCGCGAGGGGACGGCGGTAACGGATTTTCTCTATCCCGACCGCATCGTGGTGGGAGTGGAAACCGAGAAGGCTGCGGACGTAATGCGGGAACTCTATCGGCCACTCACCAGCGGATGGTACTACGGTCGCTCCGAATCTATACCCGCTCCCGAATCAGCTAAAGTGCCGCCTCGATTGATCATCACCAGCACCAAGAGCGCAGAACTGATCAAGCACGCCTCCAATGCATTCTTGGCAATGAAGATCTCGTTCATGAATGCTGTCGCCTCTATTTGTGAATCAGTTGGTGCAAATGTTGAACAAGTGAAAGATGGAATCGGGACGGATTCGAGAATAGGGCCTAAGTTTCTCAATCCAGGCATCGGCTATGGCGGATCTTGCTTCCCTAAGGATTTGATGGCGTTTCGCGCCGTTGCCAAAGACAACGGTTACGATTTCCGCTTGTTAGAAGAAGTAATCCGCATCAACGAAGAGCAGCGCCACCGTTTTATGCGAAAGGCGAGAAGCGTCCTCTGGACCTTCCGCGGCAAACGCATTGGAGTGCTCGGACTGGCATTCAAGGGGGGTACCGACGATATTCGGGAATCACCGGCCATGCTGCTGGTGCAGGATTTGTTGCGAGAGGGCTGCCACATTTGCGCTTACGACCCAGCCGCGATCGAGCGGTCAAAGGAAGTTTTGAAAACTGGCGTTGAGTTCGCGGAAAATGCCTACCAGACGGCCAAAGGCGCGGACGCCCTTTTGATTCTCACAGAGTGGGAAGAATTCGCTTCGCTTGATCTGAATCGACTTCGATCATTGATGAAGTTTCCTATTATTCTCGATGGTCGTAACTTGTATGATCCGAAAGTAATGGCCCAGCACGGGTTCACCTATCACAGCATCGGGCGTGCATCCCTCCCCGCGGAAGTTGCGTCTCTCGAAAAGAAGCAGGAGCGGGCCTAACAACGTGAACGTGCAACCGACAATCAAACGGCGAGCTTTAGTGACTGGCGGAGCAGGGTTTTTGGGATCGCACCTGTGCGACGGCCTGCTCGGTGACGGGTATTCAGTTGTCGCAGCAGACAATCTGTTGACCGGATCTCTCGCTAACATAGACCATTTGCGCAACGAGCCTCGCTTTGAGTTAGTCGAACGAGATATCTGCCAGCCGCATGACTGGGGCAAGCTTGACTTTGTTTTTAACTTCGCCAGCCCCGCCAGTCCGGTCGACTACGCCGAGCATGGAATCGAAACGTTGCGGGTAGGTTCATACGGAACGTTCGAAGCTCTGGAGGCCGCGCGCAAATCCGGCGCGAAGTTCATGATGGCGTCGACTTCGGAGTGCTACGGCGATCCGCTCGTCCATCCGCAAACCGAAAGCTATTGGGGCAACGTCAATCCGATTGGCCCGCGTTCTGTCTACGATGAAGCTAAGCGCTTTTCTGAAGCGGTGACCATGGCCTATCATCGTTATCACCGCGTCGATACACGAATTCTCCGCATTTTCAACACCTACGGGCCAAGGATGAAAATTCGCGACGGCCGGGTCATTCCGAATTTTATGTGGCAGGCCTTGCGAGGCGAATCCCTCACTGTCTACGGCGACGGCAGCCAAACCCGGAGCTTCTGTTACGTCAGCGATGAAGTGGATGGGATCTTGCGTTTGGCAAAGTCCAGCGAGCACGAACCAGTCAACATTGGCAATCCGTCCGAGTTCACGATTCTCGAATGTGCCCAAAATGTGATTGCGACTACGGGCTCGGGCAGCAAGATCGTGTACGAACCGCTACCGCAAGATGATCCCAAACAGCGACGGCCGGACATATCCAAGGCGAAGCGCTTACTGGGATGGGAGCCGCGCGTTGATTTACAAGAAGGCCTAAAGCTTTCGCTGGAGCATTTTCGCCGGGCCGTCGCCAAACGCGAGCAACTCGCCTGATTTTCTCTTTAAAAACTTGCTGAGTGAGGCGAAGTGAACGTCTTAACTCAACAGCAGCAAAATCGCATCGCCCATGCCGCCAGGCTGATGGCTGATTGGCTGGAGATCTCCGCATGTTCTTTATCTAGCGTCTGACCAGCACGACCGCGACTTTGTCCTCATAAACCGTTTTCCACTCTTGCGGCAACGCTCGCAGTAAATTTGCGGAGGTGGAATTGGAAGGCAGCAGCGCCGTCTGAAAATCCCATTTACGCAAAATATCTCTCCAGCCCGACTCGCCCTGCATAAAAATCAGATATTCTCGAACGCGATCAGGACCGTAGAGATCGTGACGGTCATCCATGACGACCTTGCGCGTTGGATAAAGACGGTAGATGAGATAGCCGCCCCACGCGTCAGTTGAAAAGACCGGCGTCGCGCCATCGTCGGGCGGCTTAGCGTAGCCATCAAGAAAATTAATCGCTTCTCGCGGCACTTTGCTGGAATCGAAGTCAGCGTGAACGAGGCGCGTCTTGCCAAGCCATCCACCGTGAAGCATGACGACAACACCAAGCAGAGCGACCGCTACCGGCCATGCGTGCCCCTGGAGCTGCAACTCCAGGCCTCCAACCCGATTGGACAAGTTGACCAGGCGCGACGTGATATCGCGCAATAGGCGCAAGGCACCGGCTTTTTCCCGCAGCGAAACCAAACTTCTCCAAAGCATTGGTCCGGCAATGAGCACAAGCAGCATCGATGAGCTAGGCAAATTGCGAGCTGAAAACAATCCGGCGTACACGCACAGGAGCACGAGCATAAGATGGCTCGGCCTCAGCTTCCCGCGAGAAGCTCTCGATTTCCCGCTGCTTAGGGCAACCAGCAAAAGAATGAGAATAATCACAAAAGCGCGTTCGGCCCATCCATGAAAATTCGGCGATCGAAATTCATCGATGTGGTTGATCAGGTATCTATCGGTTAGATAGGAATAGATGTGGGCATGCAGTCGCCAGCCGAACGGGTTGACTAAGGTCGCTAAAGCAGAAACGATCCAGCTTAGCGTCATGGCGCGAGCGCGTTGCGAGGCTCGGATCTTTTGCAACGCATCTCCATCACGCCAAGCTTCAACCAGTGCCGCCAGAGCATAAATGGCAATAAGGGAAATGCCAAACAGCCACCCTCCATGCAAATTTACCCAGACCACCATCGAAACCGGAAAGAACCATGGAATCCACCGCGGCATCTGTCCTTGGGTCGACCGGTCCCACTGCTCCCATCTCTCTAGTTGGGTGAACCAAAGAAGCGTGAAGAGCCAACTCGCCAAATGAGGGCGCGCGAACAGATGAATTGCCGAGGCGGCTTCGGATAAAAGCATCAGGACGATCGCAAGCGGCAGCCCGGTACCTCTTTCGATCAGTTGCCCAAGAAGGTATGAAAAGACAGAGCCAATCAGCAACGCGGAGAGCCAAACGACACCGTTCAATCCCCCGACGGAGTACAGAAAGCCCAGCAGCAGGTCGTAGAGCCACTCCCATGCAAACCAGGTTTGGCCATTCATAGTCGAAGAGAAGGGATCCGTGCGCGGGATGCTGTGAGTCGCCAGAATTAATTCGCCCGTCCGTATGTGCCAGCCAATATCTGTATCTGCCAAAGGACGGTTTGAAAGCGGCCCGGCCAGCACAGACCAGAACAAAAACATAAAAATAACGTCGCGGATCGAAGGTACGAGATAGCGTATGGCTGTCGAGGTGGGCGGATCCGCGGTCATCGGTTAGGGGAAGAGGGACGAAGAAGCAGTGTATAACGGCTTCTGTGCGCTCCGGGTATTTGCCTGACGGCAAAGGACTTTTCTGCCGACGAAACTTTTCCGTCCTTACTGTTGGTTTCGGAATCTCTATAGTAGGCGTCGAATCGTGGGAAGGCCTAGGCGCGAAGTTGAATCGTCGCTGGCCGTCCCGTCGGGTGATTCAGGTTTCCGGTGTGGCGGTTAAACGGCGGCTTTTAAACTTATGAGTGATACCTCAATACCGAAGGTTGTAATCGTCGGAGCTGGTTTTGGTGGCTTGACAGCGGCGCGCAAGATCGCGCGTCTACCGGTGCAGTTGACTGTAATCGACCGGAAAAATCACCACACTTTTCAGCCCCTGCTCTATCAGGTTGCCACCGCCGGACTTTCTCCCGGCGAGATCGCCGCTCCTATTCGGTGGATTTTGCGGGGTCACTCTAATGTTGAAGTTCTGCTGGGTGAAGTTGTTGAGTTCGATCTGGCACGTAAGCACGTGATCACGAAAGATCGAGAGCTTGATTATGATTTCCTGATCATCGCGTCGGGCGCGACCCACGCCTACTTTGGCCACGAGGAATGGGCGCCAAATGCGCCAGGCTTGAAGAGTATTGAGAATGCCCTGGAAATTCGCCGCCGCGTCCTGCTCGCCTTCGAGTTGGCTGAGCGCCGCAGGGATGTTGCAGGCAAAGTTGAAAGGCCGTTACAGTTTATTGTTATAGGCGGAGGTCCGACGGGCGTTGAACTGGCCGGGACACTGGCAGAAATTGCGCGCCACGCCATGAACCACGAATTCCGGAATTTTGAACCCGGAGAAAGCAAAATTTTATTGATCGAAGGTGGGCCGCGGGTTCTGGCTGCTTACTCGGAAGAACTTTCCCGAAAAGCTGAGGCTCAACTTCGTCGCCTGGGAGTAGAGGTTCGCACCTCGCAGATGGTGACGAACATTGAACCCGGAGCAGCTTGGGTCGGGGACGAACGAATTCCGGCTCCCGTTATTCTTTGGGCAGCCGGAGTTGCCGCCTCTCCTCTTGGCAAAAAGCTTGGCGTTCCCGTAGATCGAGCTGGACGCGTTTTGATCCAGCCAGACTTGAGCATTCCCGGGCACAAAGAAGTTTTTGTAATCGGAGACCTCGCTGCGCTGACTGGTGCCAACGGCAAGCTGCTTCCGGGAGTCGCCCCGGTTGCGATTCAGCAGGGTGACTGGGTTGCGGAAACGATTGCGCGTGATTTGGAGAAGCAACCGCACCGTCCCTTCCACTATCGCGACAAAGGCAGCCTCGCTACGATCGGGCGGGCGGCAGCCGTCGCTCAGATCGGAAAGCTTGAGTTATCGGGCTACTTCGCCTGGCTGGCGTGGCTTTTCATTCACATCTTTTTTCTAATCGGATTTCGAAACCGTATTTTGGTTATGATTCAGTGGGCATGGTCGTACCTAACTTACGAACGTGGGGCCCGTTTGATTACCGGTAGTGACGAGTTGTCGGGATGGGCTCAATCGCAAGAGATAGAAGATTCGCGTCCCAGCGAAGTACATTCTCGCTAGACACTTGCCGGGTTGGGCAACGCTCGCGATTTTCGGCCGAATGCCCTCAGTATCCTCGCTGCGGAGAAAGCGCAGCCCAAGCATCGATATGAAACCAGCCCCTCAACATCGTCCCGCGATCCATATAGCGATCTTAGTCATCACCTTCGTCATCGCACTCGGCACCGTGAGCCCGGCAGAGGTGATGAGAATCGCAATTGACGACGCAATCCAGCCAGTTACAGCCGAGTATGTTGGCAGGGCGCTCCAAACCGCGGCCGCAAATCACAATCAGGCTGTTCTGATCACTATCAGCACTCCTGGCGGTCTCGTTGACTCGACACGAAAGATCATCGAGCAGATCATCGCCTCGCCGGTTCCGGTCATCATTTACGTCACGCCCAGTGGCAGCCGCGCCGCCTCGGCAGGATTTTTCGTTCTGGAATCCGCCGACATCGCCGCTATGGCCCCAGGGACAAACACCGGAGCCGCCCATCCCGTCATACTCGGCAGCAAAATGGACGACGTGATGAAGCAGAAGCTTGAAAACGATGCCGCCGCCCTGATGCGGTCGGTAGTATCCAAGCGAGGTCGGAACGTAGAACTGGCCGAGAGCGCGGTCCGTGAATCAAAGTCGTTCACCGAGCAGGAAGCGTTGGACAAGAAGTTGATCGAATACATTGCTCCAACCGAGCAAGATCTTTTTCGTCAACTGAACGGGAAAACTTTTAAACGCTTCGACGGTACGTCGGCAAAACTTAGTATCTCCACTCAGCCAGTTGTCGATTACCGGATGACGCTCAAACAGCGAATCCTCTCCTACCTCATGGATCCGAATGTCGCGTTCATCCTGCTAGCTATTGGCGCGCTGTCGCTCTACGCGGAATTCAATCATCCCGGCGCGGTTATCCCCGGCACGGTGGGAGTGGTTTTCATCCTTCTCGCGGCCTTCGCCTTGAATTTACTTCCAGTTCGCTTCGCAGCCGTCGCCATGATCGTCGGTGCATTTGCGCTGTTTGCCGCAGAGGCGAAATTCGCAAGTCACGGCGTGCTGACTACGGGCGGCATCGCTCTTCTCGCCCTGGGCGGCCTGTTTCTGGTCGATGTCCCGATTCCGGAGATGCGCGTCCATTTGCTGACCGCGCTTGCCGTCAGTATCCCCTTCGGGCTGATCACCGCATTTCTCATGAGCATCGCGGTCCGAGCCCGGCGCAATAAAGTTGTTACCGGAGAACAAGGTTTGATTGGAGAGGTGGGTGTGGCACAGTCGCCTCTAACGCCAGCCGGAAAAGTTTTTGTACACGGCGAACTATGGGATGCCGTCGCCGCTTCACCGATTTCCGCAGGTCAGCAGATCGTTGTCCGCCAAGTCGACGGACTGACCTTACGCGTCGACGCAACATCGGCAACGGAAGCCGCGGCGACATAATGACGAGGTAAGAGGGGAGAATCTCTTTTACCACGTTGCCGCAATGTCGCATCCCGCTTCCCTGCGCTACAATCCGCTGAGACCCTCAACAACATTTTGGAGGCACTATGGAACTCGGGTTCCCGGTGATCGCAGTCGCCATCATCATCTTCGTCGTTTACGCGCTGAGTTCCATCAAAATACTGGCCGAGTACGAGCGTGGAGTTATTTTTCGCCTCGGCCGCTTGCTTGGGCATGCCAAGGGGCCTGGTGTCGCATTTGTTTTTAGTCCCCTCGATCGCATGGTGCGGGTCTCGCTCCGCCAGGAAGCCCTCGAAGTTCCTCCGCAAGACATCATCACGCGTGACAACGTGACGTTGAAAGTCAATGCAGTGATTTTCCTGCGCGTAATTGACCCCAATAAGGCTGTGGTCGAGGTCTCCAATTACGTGTACCAGACGTCGCAATTTGCGCAGACCACGCTTCGTTCGGTTCTCGGCGAGCAGGAATTGGACGAGCTTTTGGCTCATCGCGACAAGATCAACCTGCGTCTTCAGAGCATTCTCGACACGCATACCGCACCTTGGGGAGTGAAAGTCGCGAATGTTGAAGTCAAGCAAGTCGATATGCCGGAGTCGATGCTTCGCGCTATGGCCAAGCAAGCCGAGGCAGAGCGCGAAAAGCGCTCCAAGATTATTCACGCAGAAGGCGAATTCTCCGCTGCGCAGCGCCTGGTTGACGCCGCGCACCTTTTATCCACGGAACCAGCCAGTATCCAGCTCCGCTACCTGCAAACACTGACCGAAATTGGCGTCGAGAAAAATACGACGGTCGTCTTCCCGGTGCCGATGGATTTCTTTTCCGGCTTGCAAAAGATTATGGGTGGCGCGGAACGCCCTCCGGCTGCGCCGGCTGGAAGCTAGCCTCTAAACATTATTTTCTATGCCGACCTCGCAGAAAGACACAGAGATTACACTCGGCGCCGGCCGAATGCTGGCGATTTTCTTTGCGCTGGTGCTGGTCTGCGCGCTCTTCTTTTCTCTCGGCTTCTCATTGGGACGGCGAACCTCCGCCGCGGTCGGAAGTACCCTACAGAACTTACCGAACACCGCTTCGGCTCCCGTCGCCCGTCCAGCAGCCGTGAAAAATAATGCAACTGGCTCTACCGTTCGAGAACAGAAGGCCCAAGCGGGAGCGGCCGAGGCAACTCCATCCGCTTCTTCAAAGTCTTCACCCGTCAATTCTCCCGCTCCGCAAGCATCGTCAAGCGGAACATACTATGTACAAGTTGCCGCCGTTACCCGGCAGGAAGACGCGGACTCACTTGTGGAAGCATTGAAGAAGAAGCAATATCCCGTTGCCGCGCTGAAGGGCGCTTCCAGCGACAAGTACTTTCACGTTCAGGTGGGACCGTACGCCGACTTGAAAGATGCGGAAACGATGCGCCAACGGCTGATCGGGGACGGATACAATCCAATCGTCAAGAAGTAAAGAGACAAGATCGTAAGCTTCGGTTCGCCCGTCTGACGCTTCAATTGCGAATTTCACGTGCTCACTAGAATGGCCGATGCAACTCCGAGTCTCGACAGCTTTCTGCACGCGATAGCCGACCCCACCCGCCGACGTATCTTGCACGTCCTTAAAGAGAAGGGTGCAAATTCTAGTGGAAGAAAAATTGGTCTTTGTGCGGGCGACATCGAAGCTCGCATCAAGCTTTCGCAGCCGACTGTTTCGCATCACATGCGGATTCTGGAAATGGCAATGGTGGTCGAGGCTAAGCGAGAGGGTCACTGGCGCTGGTATCGACGCAACGAAAAATTGTTGGCCGACATGATGCGACAACTTAAATTAGACCTGTAGGTGTACCAGTGAGCGCCGTTTCGCGGCGATTAGGCGCCAGCCCGCGCGAACGAACTTTTCTCACTCTCTGGAGATTTCTGTGACTTCCCTTCCCTTTGACCTAACGCTCTTACTTGGGAAATCAGGTCAGCCACTTCAAACGGCTTCGACAGCGACGGAACGTTTCGTTCTTGAATGAAGCTTCGTGTCTCCGGGTCGGTCACGGTCGAAAAAGTGAACATCAAACCCTTCTCCTGCCCCGGGCAGTTGGTCGCGATCCACTCATAGATTTCACTCGCGCGACATTCGCCGGGCATTACGCCGTTCATGACGATCACATCGAATTCCGTGTCGGAAAGTAATTGTTTCGTCTCTTCCACGCTCAGTGATGTCCGAACCTCGGCACCCGCCCCCACCAGCACGTCCCGTTCAAATTCGAGTACAGCCTCTTCATCTTCGACCAGCAACACCCGGCCTACCAGCACCGACTCACGCCGCGAAGATGCCGGCGCAACCTCGGCGACGATAGACTGTTCGCTCGCCAGCAACCGTATCTCGATTGTCGCTCCACCTTCGTCGCGGTTACGCGCCACGATCTCTCCGCCATGTTCTTTGACGATGCCATAGCAAATGCTTAGCCCTAGCCCTGTGCCCTTGCCTACCGATTTGGTGGTGTAGAAGGGGTCGAAAATGCGGTTTGGATCTTTTATGCCAGGTCCATTGTCGTCGAACTCGACGCAGACGTGAGCGTCTTTTTTGAAGATGCGGATCTTCAGCTTGCCGCTCGCGCTCGCCTCTACCATGGCGTCAAGCGCGTTGTTGATGACGTTGAGAAATACCTGTTCGAGTTGATGCGGGTCAGCCACAACCAGAGGAATCTCCGCGTCAAACTCACGTTCGAGCGTGACGTTGTTAACTTTCAAGTCGTACTCACGCAGGGTGATCGATTCTTCCAGAACTTTGCGTAAATCGACTTCCTGCTTCTGGGGCTTTCGCTGGCGTGCGAAGGACAATAGATTTTGTACTACTCGGTGCGTGCGCTGGGCTTGCTTAAACAGCTTGCGCACATAATCAGCGGAGCGATTATCCAGGCCTGCACCCTCTAATAGCTGAGCGTAGCCAAGAATTGCGGTCAGAGGATTATTCAACTCGTGCGCCACCCCCGAAATCAGCTGGCCTACGGCAGACATCTTCTCGCTCTGCAGAAGCTGCTCTTGGGTGCGCCGCAGATCTTCGTAGGCTCGGCAGGTTTCTTCGTAAAGCTGCACTTTTTCGATGGTGGTTGCAAGTTGCCGGCTGATGGCGACTAGCAGGTTTTCGTCGTTGCTCGAATAGTGCCGGTTTTCTTTGCTCGCAATCCCCATGATCCCGATCGGCTTGTCTTTGCTCCAAAGCACAACCCAGATCCAAAAAGGCAGCCTATCGGCGCAGATGAACTCCACGACTGGCTGCGGAAGGTGCGGCAGAAAATCCTGGGTGATCACCTCAGCGCGAGAACGCATCACCAGGTCGCCCAGTCCTTCGGCGAAGAATGATTCCGCCATCCGCACTCGAGCCTCGCTCCTCGGCCCCCACCCGGCGCGCCGGCGGTACGTGCCTTCGGGTTCAGCGGCAAGATACACGGAGCCGGTTTCTGCTCCAAAAAGCGATATCACCTGGCGGACGGTCAAATTCAGAATTTCGTCGAGATCGAACGACTGCGTGGCGATCACCGCCATTGCGTTCAAGGCGTTCAGTTCGCGATTGCGGCGCCGCATTTCATCTTCCGAGCGCTTTTTCTCCGTGATATCGAGAACAAAGCCCTGATAGCGTTCGATGTGGCCGCTGTCATTCCTCGTGGCAAAACAGCTTTGCGCGGCGGCGAGCAGGGTTCCATCTTTGCGGCGGACGGTGAACTCGAAATTGCGCACATAGTTTTGCGCTTCAACCTCTTTCAGAAACGCCTCGCGCTCCTCAGTTACGGAAAAGAGCACGCTGCCCATATCGAGCGCCATCAATTCATCACGGCTTCCGTAGCCAAGCATGGTAACGAGAGCGTCGTTGCAATCGAGAAGTTCGCCATCGGGCGTAGCGACAAAGACACCCTCCTGCGCTTGCTCGAATAACATGCGGTATTTCTCTTCCGCCGCTTGCCGCGCGGTGGTGTCATGGATCACATGAATCGTGCCCTTCTGCTGGCTTCCCTGCTCCGCGTACGAAGAAGTAGAAACAATCGATTGGCCGCCGAAGCACAGGTCGGTTCCTTCTGTCAGTCCGGTGCCGCGATCGCAATAGGGGCAGCCCGTCCAAGGCCTCATTTGGGGCAATACGTCTTCCAGCAGGCTTCCCAAAACGTCAGCCGGGGCCTTTTCTAATCGCTGCAAAAGCGCCTGGTTTGTTTTGAGGACGTGAAAATCAACATCGTGCGCGACGATTAAATCCTGAATGGAGTCGAAGGTGTTCATCCACTGTCGCTGCGAGCGCAACACTTGCTCGAGCAGTCTCAAGTTCTCGATCGCGATTCCCAAAGTTTGCGCGGCAGTTTCAAGGAACTCAAGATCTTCACGGGTCTGTCTGCGCGGCCCTGAGCAGCCCAGCGACAACAGTCCGATCACCGCTTTTTTGCCCAAAACCGGCAGCAGCAGCACCCGGCGAATCCCCTGCTGCTTAAGTTCATCCCGCTCCGCTTCTGGCCGCTCCGAGAGTTCGATTAGAGTTGCGCGATTCTCCTGCAATAGTTTGAGCTGCGATTCATCCGCCGGCAGTTGCGCAATCACGCGGAAGGAGTCTGCCGCCATGCCGCTCTGTTGCGTGGCCACCAATCGATCGCCCTCCATAGACTGGAACCACGCACATTTCGCTCCGGCCACAACTTTCAGCTTTTCGAGCGCGGTCTGCATAAGTGGCCCGTGATTCTGCGCTCGTCCTATGGTCACCGTCAGTTCATTCAGTACGGCAAGGCGTCGCATTCGCGCCCTGGCGTCGTCGAGAACCACAAGTAACATGCTGGCGCCGAACAACACTTCAATGATTAGATAGCCTTCATTCGGAATGTGGGCGGTAAACCGAAATCCGCTGAGATTTATAGCCAGAACGCCGCCGGCGAACAGAACCGGCCCGACGCCTACTCGCCCATAGCGATGACGCACGAGTTGAATCGCAGCGGCAAGAGCGATGATGCGGCATGAGATGTCCAGTACCAGGGCAGTATGAGTGGTACCCGCGAAGTAGATCGGACGAATAGTTGCGGAAACGAGAACCGCGCCCATCAACCCAGTGATGACGAGCGACAGCCGATGCGCCTGCGCCGAAATCAGCGCTGCGAATGCAAACAGCCCCACTGCCAGGATGAAGTCGGCTTGCGAGACAGCCTGTACGATCTTCGACGAGGCGTGGACGTTATCGGAAGCAGAGAGCCAAAGGAAGGCGCAATACGCCAGCCATCCCCCGCCCCAAGCCAGGAGACAGCGTTCGCGAAGCACGCGAAACAGCGCCAGGCTGACGCAGACGAGGATCAACGCGGTCGTGGCACGCGCGCTAAGCCACGGCGCGGTGAACACGCTAACCGAATTGCCGAAAAATCTGGAAGGGCCCATAGGTTGTGACGCACGCAGAGCGCACGACCACCAACCTCTTAAATATCACGCTGGCTCCTGAGGTCATCGGATTTCCGCTCCCAATTGGTTACTTTCGGAATGTGAAGTCGGAACATAGAATGAGCGATACACTACATATTCGAACATGGCTAACGACCGTATTTTAGTGGTGGATGACGAAGAGACGATTCGCGAAATCGTTTCGTCGATGCTGGGCGGAGCCCACTTTCAGACTCGGCAGGCTGCAAGCGGCGTCGAGGCGCTCGCTATATTGGAGTCTGGCGAAGAGTTTGATCTCGTTCTTTCGGACCTGATGATGGCTGAAATGGATGGCATTGCTCTACTAGAACGAGCCAAAGAGCGTTACCCCGACGTGCCGGTCGTGATGGTGACCGCCGTTCATGATATCTCCGTCGCTTTACAGGCATTGCGGAATGGCGCCTACGACTACCTGCTCAAACCATTTGAGCGTGAACAGCTTTTGAACACCGTGCGAAGGGCGCTGGAGAATCGCCGCCTAAAGCGAGAAAACGATGCTTACCGTACAAATCTCGAGACCCTGGTCGCCGCGCGAACGCAACAATGGAAATTGGCCTTGACTGATCTTGAACGTTCCTACGATATTACCCTCGAAGCACTGGGAGATGCGCTCGACCTGAAAGATGCAGAAACCGAAGGCCACTCCCGCCGGGTGACAGCCTTCACCATTGCGATCGCCCGCAAGATGGGGCTGAATAAAGACGCGATCAGCGTGATCGCTCGCGGGGCGTTTCTTCACGATATCGGAAAAATGGCCATCCCCGACAATATTCTGCGCAAGCCAGGCAAGCTCACGGATGAGGAAATGGCCATCATGAAAGAGCATTGTTACCGTGGCTACAAGATCATCTCGCGCATACCGTTCTTGTCAGAAGCGGCTGAAATTGTTTATTCGCATCAGGAGCGATTCGATGGCCTCGGCTATCCTCGCGGATTGAAAGGCCCGGAAATTCCGCTCGGCGCACGCATCTTCTCGATCGCAGACACGCTTGACGCTATGCGCTCCGATCGTCCCTATCGACCAGCGCAGCCGTTCGAGGCGGCGCGCAAAGAAATCGAACTATGGTCGGGACGCCAGTTTGACCCTGAGATCGTAAAAGTCTTTCTCGAAATGCCGGAAAATATCTGGGAAGACCTGCGCAAGGACATTAACGCTGCCAACACTTCGTTCCCAAAAATGTAGCAGGCATCGTTGGAGAAGCCAAGTCGCATCCTACTTTGTAAGTGAAGTTAGTGCTAACGGTCCCTCCAGTTTGAAAAGTTTGGCTGGAGTGATTTGGTTCCCGCCAGAAGTGCGCCTGTTTCGCGGCTGGCGGGACCGGCCGTTCTTCACTAACGGGACTCCCCTGAAGTCACTGCACAACTGCTAGTCGGCATTCTTGACAACGACTTCGCGCCTCGATGTGACGCGATTAGCATCCACGCTTACCTCGCGCTCGATTTCCATTTCAATCGACGTGCCCGGTTCCAACCTGACGTCAGCGCCGCGCGACAGCATCGCCACTGCCAGGCCAGCTGCTCCGCCAATGCCCGCGCCGATTCCCGCCCCCCTGCCGCCGCCCGTCACCGCGCCAATAACCGCGCCCGTGGTCGCCCCTTCAGCGGCAGACTTCACTTTCTTGGCTTTGTCGCTATCTTGCTGGATGGTCCCTTCCGAATCTTTCATCGTTGTTTTTTCCGCGCCCGGCGTATTTTCAATTGAGCCGCCCAGCATGACAGTGTAGCCGCTCGGATAAATCATGGAAGTGAAATGGATGAGCACTTCAGCACGGCCTTTCACGTGTCCGCCACGTTTGGCGCGTTCGATCTTCCCCTGAATGTAAGTTCCAGCAGGGATGACAACGTGCTCGTTCAAGACGAACGGGAACGCGGTTTCCGCGTAGACAGGATCACCGGTCTTTGCGGTCTTGGTTGAAATTCCCTGCTTCAGCGACAAGGGCACACGGCTTCCAGCCGGAATAATCAGAGCGGTGGTGTTGGGAGCGATCTCGTTCGGTTGTGCCTTGAGAGCACGAGGCGCGGGCGTTTCCGCATCCGGCGATTGCGCCAGAGCGAGACTCGAGCACATTAATAGGCAGAGAGAAACTCCACGAATCCCCATCGCAGGCCACCTTTAGGTTCCAAAGATTTGATCCCACAGATTTAATTCAAAGATTTAAACACTTTTGAAAGTCTGATGCGGCCAATAGAGAGTCGGGTTAGCCGGGCCTTGTTAGCGATGAACTTAAACCCAACTTTTTCCGCGAACTCGTCCGCCGGGGGCCAAGATCTCGGTCACGCGCCGTTGGCACGAATCTTCTTTTGCACAATATTTCCCATGAATTGGGACTGCAGCTTCTGCGCGCAGGCTTCTCCGCAGACGTGAATCGTGCCTTCCTGCAGCGCCAGACGCTCATCCCAAGGAGCCAGATGCATCTCGGGCAGGCCGTAATCGCCGATGGAACTCCACATCACCCACCAGCGATCGCTTGAACCTTTTTGCACTCCGCAATTCGGGCCAGCACAACGGAGAAATTCAGTGGGAATAACAAAAACCTTTTCGGCCATGAAGTCCCTGCTTACCGTTGCGGCTATTTTAGCTGAGAAGTAACTTGTAACCCACCCCCCTAAAACGACAGCCCCCAACGAGCTACTTATGACGTTCCTGTGTAGACGTAAATAAAAATGGGCAATAGAGTTTCGTTACTTGTAAAGCAAATATTTTTCTCTTATGCGTTTGAATTCTTCCAATCGCTCCTGCCAGTCTTCCGCGATTCGCCGCGGATCTTCGCTAGCCCCAATCGCTTGCAGCACTTTTTGATTCACCAGCAAATCAGACATTTTCTCCAGCTTGAAGTCGTTGGGATAAAGCGTGTGCAGAGCCGAAGCCAGCTCGATTCCTAACTCCGTCGCTTCGAGCGTATTTCGATCCAATAGCACGAGGTTGACTCCCTCACATCTCTCACTCGCAAAATTGCTCGACGAAGGTGTGAACACAACGGGCACGAATCGCACGCTCGGAATGCCCCGCGCGTTTAGAAAGGCTGCGAATTCCCTGCCCTTAACCCATGGCGCACCCACAACTTCGAAGGGGGTGTCAGTACCGCGCCCGACGGAGATGTTCGCCCCTTCGATCATTCCGACGCCCGGATAGAGTGTGGCTTCATTCAAATCGCGCAAGTTGGGCGATGGACTCACCCAGCCTACGCCAGTCGAGTCAAACCAGTCTCCAGCCTGCCAGCCTTGCATCGGAACGACGGTGAGATGTGCTCCGATCTTGCGCTCTGCGTTGAACATCTTTGCCAGCTCACCCATGGTCATTCCGTGGCGAGGCGGCTCCTGAAAAAAATTATTAAAGTTTTCACGACCTTCCTCAGACACCGGTCCTTGCACGAACGATCCTGTAATCGGATTTGGGCGGTCAAGAACCACCACTTCAATTCCAGCTTTGGCCGCACCTTCCAGGAAATATCCCATCGTAGTTTCGAAGGTGTAGAAGCGGACGCCCGCGTCAGCGAGATCAATGACTACCGCGTCGAGATTCTTCAACGCTTCGACCGACGGGCGACGCAGTGAGTCTTTGGCTCCGTAAAGGCTGTAGACCGCAATGCCCGTGGCCGCATCTTTCGTATTTTTGATGTCGGTCGTGTCCAGAGTTCCGGTTACTCCGTGCTCAGGACTAAAGATTGTTTTCAACGAAAGCCCCGGAGCTTTCGCCAGCACATCCACTGTGCGTCGCCCTTGCGCATCTATGCCGGTCTGGTTGGTTAATAGCCCGATGCTTCGAGTTGTACCTGTGCGGCCGGGACGCAGAGCTGCGAAATTCGAATCTTCGAGCACGTCGATGCCAGTCTTTACGGATCCGTTGCGAACGGCTATCTTCCGCGCGGCGCTCTGCATCTCGTTGTAGCCGGTAATTGCGGCAAGTCGCATCTTTTCCGCTTGCGTGGGATCGGAAGCAAGCGCCAAGGCCACCGCCGTCGCCACTTTCGTGCGCAGCGATGCAGCGCTCCCTTTGTCTCTAACCGATTTCGCGGCAGGGACAGCATTCATGTGCACCGCGTTCGTCAGCAAAACGATGTAAGTCTTCGTGGTTGGATCGATCCAGAGCGAAGTACCAGTGAAACCGGTGTGACCGAAGCCTCCGACTGGAAGCAACTCTCCCCGATTCGAAGAGAAGGGAGAATCGATGTCCCACCCGAAGCCCCGCAGGACAGTGCTATTGGCTGGTTGTTGGGGCATCGTCATCTTGCCGATGGTCGCTGCGGACAGAATGCCGCGCCCACCATCGAGCAGCGCCTGCGAAAATATCGCCAGATCGTCAGCCGAGGAAAACACGCCTGCCTCGCCCGCCACTCCGCCCATTCGCCGCGCGGTCGGGTCATGAACGACGCCGAGCATCAAGTGATGATTTTCGTCCTCATCGGTTGGCGCGATGCGCGGCAGCCACGACGAAGGCGGAAGGTATCGAGTCTCAGCCATTCCCAAGGGCTGAAAAATATGCTTCGCAGCATAAACATCGAGCGATTCGCCGGAAAGCTTTTCTACCAGCGCACCTAGAACCACGAAATTGATGTCGCTGTAAACGAAGATCGCGCCCGGAGGGTTTTGCGGGGCAGCCTCGAACGCCATGCGAAAGGCCGTATCTTTGCCATCCCACCGCTTCACCAAATCCAAATCCGGAGCCAATCCCGAATAATGCACCAGCAACTGGCGGATGGTGACGTCCTGCTTCCCGTGCTGCCCGAACTCCGGAAGAAATTTCGCCACCGGGTCGTTCATGCGAAATTTTCCCTGCTCCCACAGTTGCATGATCGCGGTCGTAGTTGACACAACCTTGGTAAGCGAGGCGCAGTCGAAGATCGTGTCAACCGTCATCGCCTCACGTCTTGGCAGGATGGCACGGCTGCCATAAGCTTTCCGATAAACAACACGGCCATCATGTCCGACGAGGAGAACTGCGCCGGGAATTTGCTGCTGCGCAATGGAATCATTGATAATCGTGTCGAGAAGGGAGAGTCGGCGCTCGATGGCGTCTTGTGCCAGTGCCATTGCGGAAAACAATGACGACACAAGGATCAGGATCGCGGCAAGGCGCATTGCAGTCTGCAGATTCCGGGTCGAATGCTTCATGTACTTGCGACTTTACATGAGCGCCAAGAGCGGGCTCAAGCAGGTCGTAACTAACGATGCTCGGTAGTAACTGCCCGTTTGCCTAGGGCAGTCGGCTTTGCTATAACCCAACCAGTTCCTAAATAATTTTGGACTCAACAAACTTGAATCACAAATTCGGCGAGCTATCGCGAGCTGACGACCTAGCGCATCAAGCTGAGATTTTTCAGCGCGCATTCGACATTGTGCTAGATGCTGTCGTCGCAAACGCGTTTCCCGGATGCTCGATTGCAATCGAGCATGGCGGGAGACTGGTGGCTCGCAACGCTTTTGGTCGCTTCACCTTCGACCCCGGTTCACCAGAAGTCACTTCCGCAAGCATCTTCGATATTGCTTCACTCACGAAAGTCGTGGCCACGACATCCATGGCTATGATTCTCTATGAGCGTGGTGTGCTCGATCTGGAAGCGCCGGTAGCATTAATTGTTCCCGAGTTTTTGAGCGCCGCGAGCGATGATTCCGAATGGCGGCGGGAGATCACCTCGCACATGCTGCTGGCCCATTCCTCCGGCCTTCCGGCCCACGCAAAGTTTTACTTGAATCTGCAAACCCGAGAAGCGTTGTTGCGCGCCGCGTTCGCCTCTTCCCTCGTCGCCGCACCCGGAACCCGCGCCGAATACAGCGATATCGGCTTCATCATTCTCGGAGTTCTGTTGGAACGCCTTGCCGACGAAAATCTCAGCACGTTCTGCCAGCGCGAGGTATTTGGGCCGCTAGGCATGTCGCATACGACCTTCAATCCCTCGCAGACCATCAAAAACGATATTCCTCCAACGGCCGACGATCGCAATTTTCGCCATCGCACGATTCAAGGCGAGGTGCAGGATGAGAATGCGAGCGTGCTAGGAGGCGTTGCCGGTCACGCAGGACTATTTTCCACGGCGGAGGATCTCGCCCTCTTCGCTCATTCCTTGATTGGCGGCGGCACTCCGATCGTGCGGCCCTCCACCCTAGAATTGTTCACGCGCCGCGAAGCCGCGCCCGTCGGCACTTCCAGGGCATTGGGATGGGACACTCCGTCTGCCCCTTCGCAATCGGGCAAATACTTTTCTTCCCGTTCTTTCGGGCACCTCGGATATACCGGAACGTCGCTATGGATCGACCCTGAGCGCCAGGTTTCTGTGGTCATGCTCACCAACCGTACTTGGCCGGACTGCCGTAATGAGTCCATAAAGCGAGTGCGCCCGGCATTTCACGATGCAGTCATGCAAACATTGGGATTTGGTGCCTGAGTAAACGCATCCCGCCACAAGAAAGTTGGGTCGAAATTTTTCGCCGGCAAATACCGAAATAGGTCAGCCCGGAATCGCGGCTGATCCCGACGAGAAGTCAGCTCTCGAAATCGTCCGTCGCTCGAATACTCAGAAGGAACTTCGGTAACCCGAACAAATCTGCATACCGTAGAAAATCCACATTAGAATAATTCTGGGCTCTGGTCGACGCGCCGTAATCCCCGTTAAGGTCAGGATTGTGTCTAATCATGGATAAGCTCGTAATTCGCGGCGGCAATCCACTTCTTGGTACGGTCCGCATTAGTGGTGCAAAGAACGCCGCGCTCCCATGTATGGCGGCGGCGCTCCTAACCGATGAACCCGTCATCCTGGAAAATATCCCGCAGGTGCAGGACATCGAAACCACGCGCAAGCTGCTCGCCGCTATGGGCGCAGAAGTAGAGCTGGGTTACGGACGCGCACAGCATCGCACCACGATATCGGCTCGCACCCTCGCTGCTCCTGAAGCGTCCTACGACCTGGTCAAGACGATGCGCGCTTCCACTCTGGTGTTGGGCCCGCTGGTTGCTCGCTGCGGACACGCACGCGTCTCTCTCCCCGGCGGTTGCGCCATCGGAGCTCGCCCCATCGATCTCCATATCAAGGGTCTGGAGCTTCTCGGCGCGATCATCACCCAAGAACACGGCTATGTCGAGGCCACGACAGATCCCAAAAAAGGCAATCGTCTGCACGGAGCCGAGATCGTCTTCGACAAAATTACCGTCACTGGAACCGAAGATCTGCTCATGGCCGCCACCCTTGCCGAGGGCGAAACGGTTATGCAAAACTGCGCCCGCGAGCCCGAAGTGGCCGACTTAGCCGCGTTGCTGAACGCCATGGGCGCGCAGATCGACGGCGCGGGTACGTCCACGATTCGCGTGCGCGGAGTGGAAAAACTTCACGGCGCGCGCCATCGTATTATTCCGGATCGCATCGAAGCCGGAACATTCATCATCGCCGCGGCGTTAACAGGGGGCGACGTAAACGTGACTTGCTGTGATCCAACTCATCTTGCGGCCATCGTCCAGAAACTGAACCAGGCCGGCGTCAAGACCGCGGTAAAGGGCGACTGCGTGCGGGTCATGGGTGACCAGCCGCTCAAAGCTTGCGACATGACCACCGAAGAATATCCCGGCTTCCCAACCGACATGCAGGCGCAATATATGACGCTCGCCACGCAAGCCCAAGGTACATCGATTGTGACTGAGAACATCTTCGAGAACCGATTTATGCACGCCCAGGAACTTGTCCGCATGGGCGCAAATATCAAGATCGAGGGCCGCAGGGCCACCGTCCGCGGAGGAACGCCGCTAAGTTCAGCGGCGGTTCTTGCCTCCGACCTGCGGGCGTCCGCTTCCCTCGTACTCGCGGCACTTGTGGCCGACGGCGAAACGATCATCGACCGCGTGTATCACCTCGACCGCGGCTATGAAAATATTGAAGAGAAATTGAAAGGCCTAGGGGCGGAAATCCGCCGAGTCGGAAATATCTTTCCCAAACGGGCCGCTGCCCCATCCCGCGCCTGACGGGTGACTTCGGTAACCTAGTTTACAAATTATTCTCAAGCGCCCAACCCCTGCGCTTGCAACTAGATATCGCCTTTCACTTGGTCGGTCCCTCTGATTCTTTCGTGACTTTCGTAATTGTCCTTTAGTCCCTACGTTATGGGATAACAGACATGCGGAGTGAGAGATCGCTTCCGTGGAATATCGGAGCACTGCTCTGGCGGTGCTGAAGGACCCTAACTATGAAGGTCGTTGTTTTATGCGGAGGATTGGGCACGCGTCTGAGGGAAGAAACTGAGTTCAGGCCCAAACCGATGGTCGAAGTCGGCGGCCGGCCCATCCTCTGGCACATCATGAAAATATTTGCTCACTACGGAGTGCGTGAGTTCATCCTGTGCCTCGGCTATCGTGGCAACATCATTAAAGAATATTTTCTGAATTACGAAGCCATGAACAGCGATTTCAAGATCTGCCTGGGTCGCAAATCTCATCTGCAGTTTGTGGGCGCGCACAAGGAGCAAGATTTCGCCGTAACTTTGGCTGATACCGGGCTGGAAACCATGACCGGAGGCAGATTGAAGCGCGTTGCTCGCTATCTCGAAGACGATGAAACCTTCTTACTAACTTACGGCGATGGGCTTTGCGACGTGAACATAAGTGACCTGCTTGCGTTCCATCACCAGCATGGACGGTTCGCTACCGTGACATCCGTTCCACCGGTCTCGCGCTTCGGAGTGCTCGAAGCCGATGGGGACGGGCGAGTCCAGCGCTTCATGGAGAAGCCAAAAGCTACCGGTCTAATCAGCGCAGGCTTCTTTGTTTTCAACCGGCGAGTTCTCGACTATCTCGGCGGACCGGAGTGCATTCTCGAGCGAGAACCGCTCGAGCGTTTGGCAAGCGAGGGTCAGCTCATGGCGTACCGTCACGATGGTTTCTTCTATGCCATGGATACCTATCGCGAATATCAGCACCTCAACGAACTCTGGGAGAGCGAACAGACGCCCTGGAAAGTGTGGACGTCATGAATTCGTTTTGGCGAGATCGTTCGGTTTTCGTAACAGGCGGCACGGGGTTGCTAGGGTCTTGGTTGGTCAAACAGCTTCTCGAGGCCGGCGCAAGCGTGGTCTGCCTGGTGCGCGATTGGGTCCCCAAGAGCGAACTGATTCGCAGCAACCGTATTGCGCAGGTAAACACCGTTCGCGGCGATATCGTTGACCGCGACTTACTGGAACGCACACTGGGAGAATATGAAGTCGAGATTGTCTTTCATCTCGCTGCTCAAACGATAGTCGGAATTGCAAATCGCAACCCAGTTTCAACCTTCTCGGCAAACATCGAGGGAACTTGGAACCTGTTAGAAGCTTGCCGCCGGTCTTCGAAAGTTGCATCGGTTGTGGTCGCATCTTCAGATAAAGCCTACGGGGATCAACCGAAACTCCCTTACAACGAATCGATGCCACTGCAAGGTCGGCATCCATACGACGTCAGCAAATCCTGCGCTGACCTAATCTCTCAGACATATGCCGGGACTTACAACCTTCCGGTCGCGATAACCCGCTGCGGTAATTTCTACGGTGGCGGCGATTTGAATTGGAACCGGGTCGTCCCCGGGACTATTCGGTCCGTGATTCGCGGCGAGCGTCCCGTCGTGCGCTCAGACGGTAAGTTTGTTCGCGACTATTTTTATATCGAAGATGGTGCGGACGCTTACATGCTTCTCGCCGAGCAGCTCTTTTCGAACTCTGCACTGAGGGGATTGGCTTTTAATTTTTCCAACGAGAGCCAGGTGAGCGTGCTCGAGATTGTCGATCTGATTTTGCGAAAAATGAGTTCTGCGCTTCGGCCTGAGGTCCTCAATCAAGCGAGCAACGAGATACGGCACCAGTTCCTAAGCGCTGAGCGGGCGAGAAATCTTCTCAACTGGAAGCCGCGGTTTACGCTCGAGTCGGGGCTTGACTGCACTCTCGCATGGTATCGAGAGTTCTTGGGCGCGCCCGTGGCGGCAGCCGCCGGCCGAGGATAACTCGACGAACCATCGAAAGAAACAGACACGATGAGCAAAACTGCCGGCCAAATTCGAGACGAGATTCGGACGCTCGTGAAGGAATATCACGACGTTGCGCTTTGTGCGCCGTTATTCGTTCCCGGTACAAGTAGCGTTCCGGTTTCCGGCAAAGTGTTTGATAGCAGCGAGATTGAGCTGCTGGTTGAATCGTCCCTAGATGGTTGGCTGACTACAGGGCGGTTCGCTGCCCAGTTCGAACGCCAATTCGCAGCAGTCATGGGCGTGCGTTGCGCTCTCCTCGTCAATTCCGGCTCGTCCGCCAACCTTGCGGCTCTATCTTGCCTCACTTCGCCATCGCTTGGTGAGCGGCGGCTTGCGCCGGGTGATGAGGTCATCACGGTCGCGGCGGGATTTCCAACCACCGTCAATCCCATCATCCAGAACGGACTCGTTCCGGTATTCGTTGACGTACAAGTTCCGACATATAACGTCGAAGTATCTCAACTCGAAATGGCGCGTTCCAACCGCACCAAAGCAATCATGCTGGCGCACACTTTGGGCAACCCCTTTGATCTCGAAGCGGTGATGCGGTTTGCCACCAAGCACAACCTTTGGGTGATTGAAGATTGTTGCGATGCGGTCGGATCAACTTACAAGGGCCGGGGCGTCGGCACATTCGGGCATCTTGCCACCACCAGTTTTTATCCTGCGCACCACATCACCATGGGCGAGGGAGGATGTGTTCTCACTCAATCGCCCGCCCTCAAGAAGCTGGCCGAGTCTTTTCGCGACTGGGGCCGCGACTGCTGGTGCGATCCTGGAAAATCGAATACCTGCGGCTGCCGCTTCGAATGGAAGCTAGGCGACCTCCCCGAGGGGTACGACCACAAATATATTTACAGCCATATCGGTTACAACCTCAAAGCGACCGACATGCAGGCTGCGGTGGGAGTTGCCCAGCTCAAAAAGCTCTCCGGATTTGTCGCAGCACGAAAAGCAAACTTTATAAAGCTTCGCGAAGCGCTCACCGATCTGCAAGAGATTTTTATCTTGCCTGAAGCGACTCCGGGATCGGATCCGAGCTGGTTCGGGTTTCCTTTGGCCGTGCGCCCCGAGTCACAACTTTCGCGCAATCAGGTCACACGATTTCTCGAATCAAAGAACATCGCTACCCGCCTCCTGTTCGGAGGCAATCTACTGCGACAGCCCGCTTATAGAGACATTCAACGCCGCGTCGTCGGAGACCTGCAGAATACCGATTACGTTATGAATAACGTGTTCTGGATCGGCCTTTACCCCGGGATCGTTCAGTCGATGGTCGAGTACACGGCAGAGACCTTTCACCAGCTACGAAGAGGCGTCTCGGTCGGGCAAGGAGTTTAGTCAGCCTAAATGGTTTCCGAATTCACAAACCCGCTAAGCCGCGATCTCGACGAGATACTCGCGCGTACAGAACCTTTGTGGGAGGAACTGCGCGGCCAGCGCATTCTTATCACTGGCGCCACGGGATTTTTCGGCTGCTGGCTATTGGAGAGCTTTGCTTGGGCGAACCGAAAACTAAACCTAAAGGCGCACGCGGTGGGACTGGCCAGGCGTCCGCGGATACTGGCAGAAAAAGCACCTCATCTTGCGCAAGACCCATCCATCGTTGTGCATGCCTCCGATGTGCAGAGCGGCAATTTTCCGGACGGAAACTTTTCATACTGCATTCACGGCGCAACCGAGGCCAGCGCCAGGCTAAATTCAGAATTCCCGCAGTTGATGTTCGACACCATCGTCGAAGGAACTCGCCGCACCTTGCAATTCGCAAAGGAACGCTCGGTTGCTCGTTTTCTGCTGATCAGCTCGGGCGCAATCTACGGGAACCAGCCTTCGCATGTCGCGCACGTGCGCGAGTCCTTCGATGGTAGTCCAGACCCGCTCAACCCGGCGTCAGCTTATGCCGAGGGAAAACGTGCTGCTGAGATGCTGACCGCATTGGCGGGCAATCATCCAGCGGCCGGGGCGACCGCTTCAGGCTCTGCCCCACACTTTTCAGCGACTGTGGCTCGTTGCTTTGCATTCGTCGGTCCCTACATGCAACTCGGAGCGCATTTCGCCATCGGCAACTTTATTGAAGATCGGATCAACGAACGTAGCATCGCAGTGGCCGGAGATGGCACCGCCGTTCGCTCTTACCTGTACGCATCAGATCTTATGGTGTGGCTTTGGACCATCTTATTCAAGGGCGCTTCAAGTCGCGCTTATAACGTCGGCTCAGAACGTGAGATAACAATTGCCGAGCTGGCCCGAACGGTCGCAACTTCAGTGGGACCCGATCTCGAAGTCAAGATCGCACTGAGGCCAACGCCGGGCGCACCAGTTCATCGCTACGTTCCGAGCACTGAACGCGCGCGAAAGGAATTAGGCTTGTCAGAATCGGTACCTTTGCGCGACGCGGTCGACCGCACCTATTCCTGGTTTTCTCGGTCGTCGTCTGACCTGCCAACCTCCTGCCTGCCTGCAATCTCGGCACGAGGTGCGAATGTCTAGCGCGGCGATCACACAAACTTCGCGTCGAGCATGCGGTGCGTGCGGCGCCGATAGCAAAACCGTAGTTCACCGGCAGAACTTTGTCGTTCCAAGCGGTTACCCATTGCCCGCTAACTACGACGTGGTAGTTTGCGATGGATGCGGCTTTGTCTACGCTGACCCCGCGGCCACACAGATCGACTATGACCATTTCTACAGCGATTGGTCGAAATATGATGACTCGGCGACGGCAACGGGAAGTGGCGTTTCACCGTATGATGCCGAGCGACTGAAGACCACTGCGGCTCACATTGCGCGTGCGCTGCCAATACGATCGGCCACAATTCTTGATGCGGGCTGCGCTACCGGCGGTCTTCTGAGTGCATTGCGGGACGAAGGATTCACGTCAGTATCCGGTCTTGACCCATCGCCACGTTGCGCTGCCGCGTGTCGCGAGCGTGGATTTGACGCTTATATCGGATCGATCGCTTCCACTCCAATTCCCATGCCGCAATTCGATTGCATCGTATTCAGTCATGTACTGGAACACGTCTACGATATCCCCGCATTTTTTGCAGCGGCACGCCGACTGTTAAAGCCGGGCGGATTTCTATATCTCGAGACTCCAGACGCTACCCGTTACGCAGACTTCTTGTACGCACCATTTCAAGAATTCAATACCGAACACATCAACCATTTCTCTCCGCAGTCATTGCAGAATACAGCGCAACGGTTCGGCTTTGAATGCGGAGCGCTGGAACAGAAGACTCTTCAGACGGGAGCGGACGCGTGGTATCCGGCAGTATTTGGTGTGTTTAAAGATGGAGCCCCTCCCCTTTCCGGGACGGCACTCACTCGCGACATAACTCTTCTCGCGCAAATCTGGACCTACATAGACAAATCATCCGAGCAAATGTGCTCCATCGACAGCTACCTCGCGATGCAGCTTGAAGGTCACCAGCGAGCAATTCTGTGGGGCGCGGGGCAGCTGGCGATGAAACTGCTTGCGTTGCCATCCATATCGAGAGTCGAACTCGTTGCCATCGTCGACAACAACCCCACCCTTCGAGGCAAGAGTTTAGGCGGAGTCAACGTGGTCGGTCCTGAGGACTTATCGTTGAAGCACACATCGGTCCCAATCGTGATCTTCACCCTACTTCACAATCACGAGATTGAGGATCAAATACGACGCCTGGGACTCAACAATCCCGTATTAACTTTGCTCCCAAATGAGCAAATTGCAAAGGTGACGGCTTCATGAAGCTCTCGGACTATGTCATTGGCCGGCTAGCGGATTGGGGCGTGCGCAATATCTTCCTCGTAACCGGAGGAGGCGCCATGCACCTCAACGATTCCATCGGTCACCACCCGAGCATCCAGTATGTTTGCAATCACCACGAGCAGGCATCGGCAATGGCAGCCGAGGGCTACGCCCGCGTCAGCGGTCTACCTGGAGTGGTAAGCGTTACAACCGGTCCGGGTGCGATCAATGCCATCAACGGCGTCTTCGGGGCGTTCACCGATTCCGTGCCCATGCTCATCATTTCCGGCCAAGTCAAGCGTGAAACCTGCATGCGTTCGCGAGGTATATCCGGACTGCGGCAGCTTGGCGATCAGGAAGTCGATATCATCTCCATGGTTTCGAACATCACGAAATATGCGGTGATGATCGATGATCCTCTCGCTATCCGGCATCATCTCGAACGCGCCTGGCATCTGGCGAAGAATGGGCGGCCAGGCCCCTGCTGGCTGGATATACCCGTCGACGTTCAGGCTGCAACCATCGATCCCGCCACCCTACGCGGCTATGATCCTGATCGAGACGAAGCCACCCGGGCGAAAGCAGGAACCGAGTCGATCGTTCTGAACTCATACTGCCGCGAAGTTCTGCAGCGTATCGGCAACGCAAAACGACCGGTAATCCTGGCGGGCACAGGCATTCGCGCCGGCAATGCGCTGGCAGAATTTGAAATCGCCTTTCGCCGACTTGGAATTCCGGTCACGACGGCGTGGACCAACGACCTGATAGCCAGCGACGATCCGCTTTTTTGCGGACGGCAAGGAACGATCGGGGATCGTGCCGGAAATTTCACGGTGCAGAATGCCGACGTCCTCTTAGTATTAGGCTCCCGCCTCAATATTCGCCAGACGAGTTATAACTGGCAGTCCTTTGCCCCAAACGCGTTTAAGATCCAGGTCGACATCGATCCAGCAGAAATGCACAAGCCGACGGTTCAGCCGGACTTGGCTATCATCGCGGACCTGAAACAATTTCTTATTGCACTGGTACGACAATGTGACACCGACAATTACGGCGCTGGACGCCACGGCTCCTGGATCGAATGGTGTCGGGAGCGAGTTTTGAGATACCCAGCTGTACGCTCGGGTCAAAGGCAATCTGGGCCTCCCCTCAATCCTTACTACTTCGTTGAGCAGCTATCAAACAAGCTCGCTGGCGATGATGTCGTAATCTGCGCAAACGCCACCTCATGCATTGTGCCGTTTCAGACCATGCGATTGGCAAAGACGCAGCGTTTGATTTCGAATTCTGGCTCTGCTTCGATGGGTTACGACCTGCCGGCGGCCATCGGAGCAGCGTTTGCGCGCCCCGGACACCGAGTGATTTGCATCGCCGGGGACGGCAGCATTCAGATGAATATCCAGGAATTACAGACGATTGTGCACCATCGCCTTCCAGTGAAAATATTCGTTCTCAACAACTCTGGCTATCTCTCCATGCGGATGACGCAATCAGGATTTTTCGGACGCCTCACGGGCGAGAGTGCATCTTCGGGGGCATCCTTCCCTGACATGGTGAAGGTCGCCTGCGCCTACGGCATCCCATCTTTTCGAATCGATCGGGAATCGCAAATGGATCAGGTCGATCGCGCCTTGGCGGCGGAGGGCCCAGCGTTAATCGATGTCATCGTTGATCCAAAGCAGGAGTTCGAGCCGCGCTCGAAGGCCAAGCAACTGCCGGACGGGCGCATCGTTTCTCCTAGTCTAGAGGACATGTACCCATTCCTGCCCGAAGATGAACTTATGGACAATGTGATTAAGGAATAAGGACATTACCATCTTTGGGAGAGCTTACAACTATTTTGCACCTCATATGCCTAACGGGCCACGATTCTTATGACAGGTAATGAAGTTTTCGACGAGTTATTCGTGCTGGAGGTAGCTAACAATCACCTCGGCGATCTGCAGCGCGGATTGAAGATCATCAGTAACTACGCGCAAGTTGTGCGCTTCAACAACGTCCGCGCGGCGATTAAGTTGCAGCTGCGCGACGTCGATAGTTTCATTCACCGAGACTTCCGCGGCCGTTCCGATATCCGCTACATCAAGAAGACGATTGACACTCGGCTGCAGCCTGCCGATTTCGCGACGATGGTCAAGGCGATTCGCGAAGCCAACTGCATCCCAATGGCCACGCCATTCGATGAGACTTCGGTTGATTTTTGCTGCGAGCTTGGCATTCCGATCCTCAAACTTGCAAGTTCTGATTGCAACGATTGGATTCTGATCGAGAAAATGGCGAAAACTAAGAAGCCGGTGATCGTATCTACTGGCGGCTCTTCTCTAAAGGACATCGATGATCTGGTCACATTTTTTGGTAACCGACGAATTCCCTTGGCGATCAACCATTGCGTCTCGCTGTATCCATCGGAAGAGAGCGAACTTGAAATCAACCAGATTGATTATTTGCGCAACCGATATCCAAATCACGTCATAGGCTTCTCCACCCACGAATACGGCGACTGGACCGCATCCATGCTGATCGCGTATGCAAAGGGCGCGCGAACGTTCGAGCGGCACATCGATATTCAGACCGACGGCATGACCGTGTCGCCTTACTGCTCATTGCCGGACCAGGTCGACACATGGTTCAAGGCATTTAACCGAGCAAAGCAGTTGTGTGGGGCTCCCGGGACGCATAAGCGCATCCCTCCGCAGCGAGAGATTGCCTACCTCGATTCTCTCGTCCGTGGAGTGTATGCGAAGCGCGATCTGCCGGTAGGGCACATTCTGCAGGATGCAGATGTTTACCTGGCGATTCCTCTACAGCAGGGCCAGATATCGTGCCGGGAGTTGATGCGCGGTGAAGTCATTCGCAAGGCCGTATCCAAAGACAAGCCGATTGTTATCGATGCGATTGATAGCCCGTATGCCAATATTTCAACGCTTAGAGATTTGATCTACAAGCGCGGCCTCGCGCCGATTTCCGGCCGGGCACTAGCGGCCAAGGCGGGAGCGAACGGGAAGAGCTAAATCCCCTCGAAATTACAATGACGTCACGTCAACAACTCGACCTCCTGCTGCAGGAAACTCCTCATCTCGCTCTTGATCGGGAGCGACGCGCTTTCGATCAAAGAACGGGCGGACGAAAGCAGATCATCATCTTTGGTGCGGGGCGTCTCGGCCGTTCACTACGGGCAATTTTGAGCGACACTGACCTGGTCCCGGCGGCATATGCCGACAATAATCCGGAGACTTGGGGAACGACCATTGATGAACTGCCCGTTTTGTCACCGGAACAAGCAGCGCGACAATACTCCAAAAACGCCGTTTTTGTAGTGGCAATTTGGCATCCGAGCAACAAGACTCTGATGTCTACGCTCTTAGAGCAATTGCGGGCCCTGGGTTGTGAAGCCGTCCCATTTCCACTTCTTTTTTGGCGTCATCCGCAGGCCTCTCTGCCTTATTTTTTTTGGGACCTCCCATCGAGACTTCTGCAAGGGCGAAGAGAAATTCAGACCGCTTTCAACCTTCTGGATGACGAAATCTCTCAGCAAACATTTGCCGATCAAATTCAGCTGCGATTGCGGGCGGACTTCGAATGCATTGGAAAGCCTTTTCCTGGTGAGCAGTACTTTCCCGAGTTGTTCTCGCTGACCTCCGAAGAGACATTCGTCGACTGCGGTGCTTACACGGGCGACACAACGCGAGTCTTCCTCGAACAAGCCGCCCATCGCTGTCGGAAAGTGGTGGCCTTTGAAGCCGATCCCGCGGTGCTGGCAGCGCTGCGGACAAATTTGCTGCACTGCGGTTCTAAGACCGTACTTCATACCGCGGCCGTCGGCGCTGAGAGCGGCATGGTGCGGTTTACCGGTAACGGTGTCGGCGGTGGACGAATCACCGACACCCACGGTCTAGAAGTGCGATCCGTCTCGCTCGACGACGCATTGCTGGGCGAAGAAGCCTCTTTCATCAAAATGGACATCGAAGGCTCCGAACTTCTTGCATTAGAGGGCGCTCGGCACACGATTCAGCGCGATCGGCCCATCCTGGCCATTTGCAGCTACCATCAAACGGACCACATGTGGTTGGTTCCGGCGAAGTTAAAAAGCCTCCTGCCGGATGCGGCCCTGTTCTTGCGTTCTCATTGCGCAGATGGTCTCGATACCGTTTGCTACGCAGTTCCACCCGAGCGTCTGGCTTCAGATAGCGATCGGACGGTTACATCCCACAAAAAGGTTTGGGCTCATTCCCAAGGTTCTACTGCATGAAGACCATTAGCGTTGTAACTCCTTGCTTTAACGAAGAAGGCAACGTTCGCGAAGTATACGAGCGCGTTCGCAACTTGATGCTAAGCCTCGGTAAATATCGATATGAGCATATTTTCATCGATAACGCTTCCCGCGATAACACTTTTGCGATTCTCAGTGCAATCGCCTCTACCGATAGAAATGTGAAGGTGATCCGCAACGCCCGCAACTTTGGGCATGTTCGCTCCCCCATGCATGCGTTGTTGCAGGCAACGGGGGATGCCGTGATCGTATTGATGTCTGACCTCCAGGATCCGCCGGAGGTTCTGGGTCACTTGATCGAAGCATGGGAAGGCGGCATGCCGATCGTTATCGCCGTCAAGCATCAGAGTCACGAATCGGCGCCGATGTTCCTGGTCAGGAAGCTGTTTTATCGTCTCGTAAATCGTCTTTCGGATGACATCGAGACTTACCAGAACTTTACAGGGTTTGGATTGTATGACCGTCAGGTGATCGATCTGGTCAGGCAATTTGGGGATCCCTATCCGTACTTCCGCGGTATGATCGCCGAAATAGGGCTGCCTCACAGCGAGGTGGAATACGTTCAACAGCGTCGCAAAAGCGGGAAATCCAAAAATAATTTCTATACTCTTTACGATCTCGCCATGCTCGGCATCACCAAGCTTTCGAAGGTGCCGCTCCGCTTGGTGACTTTTTCGGGGTTCGCGGGTTCACTGCTTTCTCTCTTCGGGGGCCTGGGGTACTTTGGCTACAAGCTGCTCTTCTGGCATCAGTTCACTCTCGGAATTGCTCCGATCGCGATCGGCATGTTCTTTCTCGGTTCATTGCAGCTACTCTTCATGGGCGTCATTGGGGAATACATCGGAAACATCCACACTCAGGTCCATAACCGCCCATTAGTTGTTGAGAGACAGCGACTGAACTTTGAATACGAGCCTGGTAAGCCACTAGTCGAAGCCGAAATGGCAGCGGGCGCCGCGGCGGGCGCTTAGATCACAGCTACTTTCATGAGCACAGAATCGTCATCGGTACGCAAACGCTCAGAAGTGCTTCGCTATCTGTTGGTGGGAGCTTGCAACACCGGCTTCGGCTACGGACTTTTTGCCCTTTTGACCATGCTTCTGACGCCGCTGATGACGTATGGATACGTTCTCGCCAGCCTGTTGGCCAACCTGCTCAGTATTACTTTCGCATTTCTTGGGTATAAATGGTTTGTATTTCGGACCCAGGGCAACTATCTCCAAGAGTGGATACGATGCGTGGGCGTTTATTCCGTGAGCATTCTATTTTCGGTCGTTACCCTGCCGATTGCCGTTGCCGTAATTCGCCGACATGATGGCTTTGAACGGTCGGCGCCATATTTTGCGGGAGCGGCAATTCTCCTCATTTCCATCACCTTTAGCTTCTTTGGCCATCGCAGAATTTCCTTCGGTGTTCGGAACCGTGACGCGGAGCTTACGTCGTGTCGCGGTACGAACTATCCCGGTTGATCATGACTTTCGTAACACAACATCCTACCTGAAGCTGTGTGATAACTGGGATAGTGTTTTTCGTCCTCTCTTCACGAGGTCAAGCTATGGTAAGACGCGGCGAATAACGATCAAAGATGCAACTGCTAACTACTAACGGGACGATTCGAGAGCAGCTACTCGATCTTTACCCAGCCAACCGGCGGCGACTCTTGAACGTCTTTGACTGGATCGCCGATCTTGTGGATTCGCACGCGTGGCTCGTCTTCACTGCTATCTCTCTGGTATGTATATTGATCCGATTTGGTAGCATCGCGACGCGACATCTCGATCACGACGAGCTCTACACCTTCTACATCGCACAAGCACCAAGCATCAGCAAGGTGCTGACCCTGACCAGAACAGTGGACCTCCATCCGCCACTCTCTTATCTTCTTGTAAGGCTATCATTTTGGATTGTTGGGATAAATACATGGGCGTGCCGGGTTCCGTCGGCGATGGCTTTTGTCCTAGCAGCGGCCTTCCTCTTTCAGTTGCTGAAAACTTCACTGTCGCCAATCTACGGGATCATCGGAGTGCTGTTCTTGTGGAGTGGGCCCTTTAGTTATAACGCCATCAGCGCAAGGCCCTATTCCTTACTGTTGTGCTTTACGAGCCTAATGCTGCTGAGCTGGTATAGCGCGATTAGCGGTTCGGATCGCCGTCGAAGGTACATGTTGGGAGGGTTGGCCGTCGCGGGCGTCTTCCTCCTCCTATCTCACGTGCTGGGTGCGCTTTGCTTCGCTGCAATCGCGGTCGCCGAAGGTGCGCGCACGATCTATTTGCGGAAACTTGACCGGATGCTTTGGATAGCTTTCCTTGCGCCCATGGTCGCATGCCTGACCTATCTTCCACTGCTAAAGCACCGAGCGATACTACTGTTTACACCGGCCTATCGTCCGACACCAATTCGCATCCTCAGTTGCTACTGGGAGCCGCTTCGATATGTCGTTCTACCTCTAGCGCTCACTTTGTCGTTTGTGGTCGCTCACAACTGGAAACGAGGAAATCCAGCCTCAATCAAGGGGCGTTCACGTAAAATGAGCCCCGCAATATTGCTTGCGCTATTTGGACTGTATCTTGTTCCGCTGGCAGTGGGGTTTATCTTTGCGCGGAATGGCACCGCGTTTTTTGACCGCTACGGCGTAATGATGTTAATTCCTGCGGCCCTTGCGCCTCCGATGCTGCTCGCCTACGGCACCGGAGGAAACCGAGGCTATGCCACCGTCGTAGCAGCCGCACTTGGCTCGTTGATCTGCCTGAACTCTTTCGGCAGGTCGTGGCTGCTCGAAGAGGTGTCAGCTGTCGCTCCTCCAGTTGTTGCTGGGAAGCTACTGTATGTTGCCACCGCACCGCCGGTTTATGAACTTCCTAAACTGCCGCGGGTGCCAAACTATTTGATGCAACAACTGTCCACAGCAGAACCAGTACCGCGACTCGACTCCTACAGGCCAGATCTGAGTCTAGTCACAGGCACAGCCTTGACCTTCATGGAACTAGACCACACGGGGAACGATGCGATGACGAATCGGCTCTTTATGCTGACCAACAAGGAAGCGGCGTCGACCATTGCAAACGACACTTTATTTGAGAACTATGAACAGTTGAAGGCAATTTTCCCCATCCGAGGGAACATCATGAGCTATTGTTCATTTATTTCGAATCATCGCCACTTCTTAATATTGGGGTCTTACAGTAACCCCCAGGGCTGGCTGCTGCGCAAGCTAGAGTTGGACGGTGCAGAACTGACGATCGTCGGATTTTATTCTGATACTTACGATGAGCACGACCTATACGAAGTCACAGTTCCTCAATCACGCTGCAAGTCGCGGCCCTGACCAGATGGGCAGTGGGTTGCCAGTCGGACTCAATTACCGCTTCCAGAATATTTGGAAGATCCCAAAGCGTGTGGTGTAGGGAAACCGCTTGGCAACTTCACCTTTTACGTCCGGCCGAATGGCCGCTCCAGGAAAAAACGGTGCGTCATTGATGACTACAACGTCCAAATCGTCCCGTCCGATTACTTTAAGAATCTCGTCGGACGATTCCCCGCCGTCATCGTGGGCTACGTTCTCAAGCCCTGCAAGAAAGTACAACTCTGGACAATCATTTCCTGCGAACATAAGCCGGTGTGGACTGTGCTCTTGTAAGAACCGTGAAAGATCGTCAAAGAACACTGCTTCTTCTATTTTGAGTCCACCCGCGCGCGGCGAGTTCATCGTGTGCATGGAGCCAACAGTCCACGTTATTTCGTAGATGTATAACGGCACTAGATTTACGATCGCAAAAGCGAAGTAGAATGCAGCTACCGAGGTTAAAGCTAGAGTGCCAGGCTGAGTCTTGCCTGTAGACACGATGGCGACGATCGCCAGCAGCGTCAGGGGCACCATATAACTCAAGTAGATTGCCGCTGAAAATGGAAATTGCACAAGACTGCAGGTAGCCGCGAGCGAAATTAACAGCCCGACCTGTTGCCGCTGTAACTTCTGCTCACGAGTGCCGTTCCGCCGCGACCAGATCAGGAACGCTCCACACACTACTGCGACCGGTGTTAGCACCGCGACCGTGTGCCAAATCCTTAAAACGATATCGAAAGTCTGCGTCGCCCTGAACACGATAATGCCCGCGCCAACTAGAAGAGTCGCTCCTACAACGCTGCTCTGAAATTTATCCCAGAACATGGCCGCGACTAGGATGCCAATGACTGGGAGCAGCCAGATAAGTTCGCTAACACCCACGGGCCTCACTACCCCTAGACCGGAAATCCGAGAAACCGCGCTCGACGTGATCCCACGCAACAATTCCGCCACGCCGCCGGCCCACGCGTAAGGTACCAAGAAGATCGTAATGGCACTGCAAATCCCTGCTACAAATGGAATCAACAAACCAGAGATCATCTTGAAGCGACTGGCTGTGCTTGAGCCGACTTCCCGCTCCCCACAAAACAAGAGCGTTGCGATTGCGGCAGAAGGTAAGAAAAAATGAAAGAGCTCTGCGCTCGCGAGTTTTCCACGAAGAAGTTGCAGTATGACAGCCAAAAACAGCAGTAGCGAACTCACGCTAAACGCTCGATACCACCAGCAACCGCCGCGCTCCTCAACATCGCCGCTCTCGCTCTGCTCCAGAAAAGCGAAGAATAGAAACGCGCCTGCTACGTAGTAGGCGCCGATCACTTTGATCACAAGTGAGGCTCCGCCACAGACTCCTGCAATAAACAGCCAGCGATGTTTGCGGACGTCGAGGTAACGCAAAAGCGCAGCCGCTCCAAAAGTCGCGAAAAACAGGTTGTACCAGGAAGGCATAGCCGCCGGATAATTGGGATAACTCCACGACACTGCTAATAGAGTGATGAGGCCTGCGGAGATAGGAGAGACGAAGCGGCCTGCTATGAAGTAAACCGCCGGCAACCAAGCCAGAAAGAAAATGAAAACGCAAAGCCGGAGTGACATGAGATTCACGCCGAATGCTCGGAACGCCAGCGCATGAATGAAACTCAGTCCCCCAGTGTAAATTTCACCGAAATCCTTATGCGGCAGTTGCCCATGAAGCACCCGCAGTGCGCTTTGCGCAAGGGTTCCGTCGTCGGCGGGAACCCACCCCTTGCCGATGTGGAGCGCCGTATACCATCCAGCCAAAATCATGACGAAACTGAGGACGATTAACCGAAGCATAGGCTCGCTGACCTTATCTAACGGGGGAGCTTTTTGATTCGTGGTATCAGGTGCACTTCCTTCCGCGCGCACTCGCACTTCAACCCGTAAATCCATCGCTCCTTCATTCACCGAGGGCTGACCTGCAGTATCCAATTCCTTCCTCACTTCCCCTCCAACGCTGTCATACGGAGTTTCGCTTCTTTGCTATCGCTGTTTAGAACCAGAGTTTGCTTGTACTCACTGCGCGCTCCCGCAGTATCGCCGTTCCGCAGCAAAGATTCAGCGAGCCAGTAGTGGTAGTCCCAAACTCTTGGGTCCATCGCGACCGCCTGCATCAGGTAAGGTTGCGCCTCCGTGTTCCTTCCATCTTCCATAAGAGCGCGGCCTAGAAAGTGCCTTGGGGCGGCTTGCTCGGGAACCAATTCGACTGCACGCGCCAGCAAATGCTCTGCTTCTCCATACTGATGATCCAATAAATGAATGTTGCCGCAGTTATAGAGGGCGGAGTAGAGATTTGGCTCTTTTCCTAGAATTTCGGAGCACAGAGCGAGCGCTCTGTCGTAGTCCCCCATTTGCCCATACAGTCCTGCCACTCCCGCCATCCCAACTTCGGACTTGGCATAGTCCGGGTCAACGCGATCAAGCCACCTTCTGCCCTCTTCAAACCGGCCCGCATGGATATAGGCCTCAGCAAGTGCCAGAGGACCATACCCGTATTCTGGATGATCGCGCACCACCAACTCGGCAAGCCTGATCGCTTGCTCATGCGCCCCGCGCTGACTATATTCCTTGGCTAACCCGGCCATCGCATAAGGATTGGACGGATACAGCGCCTGCCCTCGCAGCAACAAAACGAGATCGTTACCCCAGTAGGCTTGTTGCGCGATAGAAGCCGCCACGTAAGTGCAGGCCAGTAGCGTGACAGCCGCGACTTGTACTCCCACAGATCGCCATCGCTTAAAGCCTGGCAGCGCGCGCACCGCTAGCGCCGCAAGAACCGCAAACCCGATCGACGGAAGATACATGTAGCGATCACGGACGAAATCTCCGTTGCCAAAATTTCGCAGATAGAGCGCGGGGGCTAGCCCTAGAAGCAGCCACAGTCCTGCAAATGCCACAATGGATTTGCCTTGGCGCCTGTTCCACCGCCAGATTGCGTATCCCAGAGCGGACAACAGAAGGAGTGGAACCAGGGTCTGTCGCGCCAGCGCTGTCGTCACATATGGCGTGTAATACAGCCCTGTAATTCCAGTTGGAATCAGAAGTTGCTTCAAATAAACACTTAGAACGAGCGGAAGCGTCTTTATCACGTCCCACGAACCATGATTCGGATCGAACTGCCCGGTGGCATGCGCCAGTGCGTGCGTGCGCAACACGCCGTAGGCGAAAGTTAAGGCGGCATATGGAGCCGCCTCAACAAGAGCCTGAGTCGCTCTCGACAAGCGTGTTCTTTTTTCAGCCGAAGGATTGATCCATACGTAAATACCGATGAGCGCGGGCAAAACGACTGACATTTCCTTCGTCAGGAGTGCGCACGCGAACAATCCGATTGATGCAACCTGCCAGGCAGTTTTCGTGTTCGGCGTGGGAGTCGATTGAACTTCTCGCGCCTTGAGAAACGCAGCAAAAGCCAGGGTAACGAAAATAGTCACCATCGTGTCGGACGCTGCTGATATCCAACTGACAGGTTCTATGTGAACTGGATGGAGAGCAAAAATAAGGGTGGCCAAAGCTGCCGTCCAGTATTCCAATCCGAGGCGACGCGTCACCCAGAACACAGACAGCACTGCGCCGATGTGTAGAACAATCGCCCCCAGGTGCCATCCCCAAGGCCGCAGACCGAATAGCGTGTAGTTGAGCATCGACCATGCCACGAACAATGGCCTGTAATATACCTGGTGTCGCGCAACGTGATACCAAAGGTCGCTCCCGAAAGCTCGAGGAAGATTGCTCCACGAACGGATGATCGGGCTATTTACGATCTGGGGCCAGTCATCCCACACAAAATCAAAGGAGAGAGTGCCGCTATAAACAACGAAGGTGACCAACCCGAGTAACGGAAGCAGAACTTCTTCGCGTCGCAAGAACTTCGATAGCGAGTCGAGAATGCCCGGTTCCGAAGATGATTGGGCTTTATCCATTTGGGTCGATATCCAGAGGCACTGGGCTTGGCTCCGGATAGGGCCATATTATCCTTCCGCCCAACTGAACGCATGTTACTCAGGTTACCTACGTGCCTGCTGTATTCCCGTGTGTCACTTGATCGTTTATGCGACGATCTTCATATGGCATCGGCCACCGGAACTCAACTCGCAAAGGCGTCTCGGCCGGTGCTGTGCGTAGATCTCGATGGCACTCTGATCCGCGGAAATGTCCTTTGGGAGTGCGTTCTTCTTCTTCTCAAGACTCAGCCGCTGGCGCTGTTCTGGATTCCGTTCTGGTTGCTCCGGGGCCGCGCTTTTTTGAAGCAAGAAGTTGCGGCCAGAATTGAGCTTCACGCCTCGCGATTTTCTTATCGGTCGCAAGTCATCGACTTCCTCAAAGAAGAAAAGCTAAGCGGCCGTCGCATCGCCCTCGTTACCGCTGCGGATCAGAAAGTTGCCCGAGCGATTTCCGATTACCTCGGCCTTTTCGATGAGGTGTATTCGAGCGACGGTCAATTCAATCTAAAAGGAAGCCACAAGGCAAACTTTCTGGCTCGGCATTACAAGGATGCGGGATTCGATTACATGGGCGATTCCGCCGCCGACTTGGAGGTTTGGGGCAAAGCGCAGTCGGCATACGTAGTCGGCAACGAAGCCCGTGTACGTCAAGCGGCCGCTGTGTCGAACGTCGCCGGTTCTGTCCTGGAATCGCGCGGTCCGTTTAAGAAATTTTGTCGCACCTGGATCAATGCCTTGCGCGGCCATCATTGGGCGAAGAATATGTTGCTCTTTTTGCCGCTCGCGCTTTCGCATAAGCTGGCGATCGCGTCCGTGTTTCGCACATTTACTGGCTTTGTGTTGTATGGCCTTTGCGCTTCCGGGCTATATATTCTGAACGATCTGCTCGACCTTCACTCCGATCGCGAGCACCCATGGAAGAAAGAACGTCCTTTTGCCTCCGGCGATATTTCCATTCCCGAAGGCTTGATCGCTTCGTTCGTCCTGCTGTCTGCGGCTCTGGGATTTGGCTTTTTGCTTGAAATCAAGTTCGGTCTCGCTTTGCTCGGCTACGCGACATTGACGATGCTCTACTCGCTCTATTTGAAAAAGGTCGCGTTGCTCGATGTGTTTGTTCTGTCGAGCTTTTATAGCTTTCGTATTCTCGCCGGCGCCTTAATTTCTTCTACTCCGTTGTCACAGTGGTTCCTCGCCTTCTCCATGTTCTTTTTCCTCAGTCTTGCCATGGCGAAGCGCTACTCGGAACTGCTCCATGCGAGTGACCTGGTGGAGAAAGGAAATTCAGGTCGCGGCTATCGCACCGGCGATCGAGAACTTCTGCTATGCCTCGGCGTGGGCAGCAGCTTTTCTGCCGTCGTTATTTTTAGCCTTTACGTTCACAGCCAGGATGTGTTGGCCCTCTATTCATCGCCTGATTTCTTGTTTATGCTGTGTCCGATCGTTCTCTACTGGTTGAGTCGCACGTGGCTCATGGCACATCGTGGAGAGTTGAAGGAAGACCCCGTCACGCTCGCGATTCGCGATCGGGTTAGCTATGCGGTTGGTTTTGTTTCCTCTTTGGTCATCGCTGCAAGCATGGTCCATCTCAGGTAGCACCAAACTCGAGGCTGGATTCTCGGTCTCTTTGAAAGTAGATTTACCGAATAAGCCCTCCTATGTCGAGCCAATCAGCCGCAACGCTCCGCAAAGAAACGTCATTGTCAAACGCCACAGACCAAAGCCTGTCCTGGGGCCGCTATCCGACGACTACTCATCAGCATATTCACCGGCCTTCGTGGAACGATCAGATTCCCGGCATTCTAAGAAACGCTGCCTTGGGTTCCGTTTTGCCCCGTGGCCTTGGGAGAAGCTATGGGGATTCATGCCTCAACGATGGCCGCGAACTCATCGACTGTCAGCGGTTGAATCGCATTCTTGGTTTCGACGAGACGACGGGAGTTGTACGTTGCGAAAGCGGAGTGACCCTATCGGAAATCATCGACGTATTTTTGCCGAGAGGCTGGTTCCTTCCGGTTACGCCGGGAACACGTTTTGTAACCGTTGGAGGCGCGATCGCCAACGACGTTCACGGTAAGAATCATCATTGCGCCGGCACTTTTGGGGCACACGTTCATCAGATTGCATTGCATCGGTCGGATCGCGGACTTCTGCTTTGCAACGATTTTGACGCGCGAAATACCGAGTTGCTTCATGCAACCATCGGAGGCCTCGGGCTTACAGGAGTGATTGCGTGGGCCGATATTCAGTTGCGACCTGTTGCGGGACCCTGGATCGATTCAGAGCGCGTTCCCTTCGAGTCGTTAAAAGCGTTTCTTGACCTCAGTCGCGAGAGCGACGGACGTTTCGAATACACAGTTGCGTGGCTTGACTGCTTCGCCGGAAAAAGCCCGAGAGGAATTTTCTTTCGCGGCAATCATTCGTCGCAAGCTATGGCGTTTCGACGAAAACGAGGCCCCAGCCTGCCTTTTGCTCTGCCTGCCTGGATGCTGAACCAATATTCGATAAAGGCATTCAACGCCGCCTATTTCAAATTGCATTCGACCAAAAGGGGCTCGGCAGTCGTGCCTTACGATACTTTCTTCTATCCTCTTGATTCCATCGGAAAGTGGAACCTCCTCTATGGCAAGCACGGTTTCCTGCAATACCAATGCGTGATTCCGACTGAAAATATCGAGGCAGTTGGCGACTTGCTCGATCGAATCGCTCGCAGCGGCATGGGATCTTTTCTCGGAGTACTGAAACAGTTCGGCGACGCCCGGCCCCCGGGAATGTTGTCGTTTGCACGCCCCGGAATCACCCTGGCGCTCGATTTTGCGATGAGGGGAAAGACGACTCTGAAGCTCATGGATTCGCTGGATGAAGTCGTGCTGCAGAGTGGTGGAGCGATTTACCCGGCGAAAGACGCGCGGATGAGCCCTGCCATGTTTCAGGCGTCGTTTCCGAACTGGCGGTCGTTCGCGCCTTACATTGATCCAACCATGTCATCTTCACTGTGGCGGCGCGTGACGGGGGCGCAATAATTATGTCGGCTAACGTCGCATCCACGGAGACCTTCTCAAACGGCATCTCTAAAAAGAGTGATTTAAAGAAGATTGTTGTTCTCGGGGCGACGTCAGGCATTGCGCTTGAAGTACAAAGGAAACTGGCCGAGCGCGGCTGCGAACTCCTTCTTATCGCACGCTCGCATCAACGTCTCTCCGAGCTGCAGACTGATCTATCGATTCGAGGAGCAAGTCGAGTACTGGCGTATTCGGCTGACTTGGCCTCAATTCAGAATCACTCTAACGTTTTTGCGTTTGTTCGCCAGCACTTCCCCGATTTCGATACCGTGCTGCTCGCCTACGGCACTATGCAAGACCAAAAGCAGTCGGAGGCATCGGTCGACGCGATGCTTGAGGAAGTCAACGCCAACTTTGTTAGCGCCGCAGCCCTCTTAACTTTTTTTGCCTCCGATCTTGAACGCCGCCGGACCGGTTGCATCGCGGCTATCACGTCTGTCGCCGGCGACCGCGGACGGCGCTCCAATTACATATACGGATCAGCCAAGGGCGCTCTCTCGTTGTTCTTGCAGGGACTTCGGAGTCGACTCCATCCCGCGGGCGTGCGCGTAATCACAATCAAGCCTGGTCCGGTACGCACCGCGATGACGGACCATATGGCCAAAGCTTCGCGCTTTGCAGATCCCGAGAAAGTCGGGCGGGATATCGCGCGTGCGCTCGAGCGCCGCTCTCCCGACGTTCTTTATACGCCTAAGATTTGGCGGTACGTGATGACCGCTGTGGAGCACATCCCTGAAGGCCTCTTCAAGCGGCTGTCATTTTAAGTACTCAGCCGCTAACGGGGCAATGATCGTGAAAAAGGGCCGCATGGCTGCGGCCCTTTACTATTCAACTCGCCTGAATTCAACTTTCTTGACTCATTATGTTCCACTCAAACGAACTGCGAGAAATCTCGTCTTAAAGATTACCTGCGCCCACGTCCGCCGCCGCCGCCGCCCGAATGGCCGCCGCCATGGCCTGAACCGCCGCCCGGACCACGACCTCCACGACCGCGACGACGACGATTTTTATCGCCTCCGCCAGCGGGACGTCCTTCGCGACTACCGCCTTCTGGGCGCGCTGCGCTGGCGTCGACGGAAACACCCACTCCATCGACACGATTAAAGTTTGGCTCATCGTCGGCATCAAAATCGGCTCCGCCTTCGATCACTGCTGTCGGATTTCCTTGCGGTGAGGCACTATGCGACATTTCGGGAGCGGAATCGCCGCCCTCATCTCCGTCGGAAGGAGGAGGCGCACCGCCCATCTTGGCGCGTTGCTCCTTCAGAATCGCCTTGCGCGACAACTTAATGCGATTGCCTTCGACGGCGAGCACCTTGACTAAGACCTGATCGCCTTCTTTCAACTCGTCGCGAACATCCTTAATTCGATGCTCGGCCACTTCGCTGATGTGGAGCAGACCATCGAGTCCCGGAAGAATTTCGACGAATGCGCCAAAATCCGCGAGTCGGCTGACTTTACCGAGGTAAGTTTTCCCCACTTCAGCCGAGGCGGTGAGATCGCGAATGATCTGCAACGCCTTGTTGGCTGAAACTTCATCGTTCGACGCAACGTTGACTTTGCCGGAATCTTCGACATCAATCTTTACGCCGGTCTGCTCAATGATGCTGCGAATCATTTTGCCGCCCGGCCCAATCACGTCGCGAATCTTGTCGACCGGAATCTGGAGGGTGTAAATGCGTGGTGCGTAGCTCGAAACCTTGACGCGACCTTCGGTCAGAACCTCGTCCATTTTTTCGAGAATGAACAAGCGTCCGCGCTGCGCTTGCGCAAGTGCCTCGCGCATGATTTGCGACGTAATGCCCGCGACTTTGATATCCATTTGCAGCGCGGTAATGCCATCCTTCGTTCCGGCAACCTTGAAGTCCATGTCGCCGTAGTGATCTTCCGCACCTGCAATATCGCTGAGGATCGCGTATTTCTCGCCTTCCTTCACCAGGCCCATCGCAACGCCCGCGACCGGAGCCTTGAGAGGAACGCCCGCATCCATCAACGAAATCGAAGCGCCACAGATGGTCGCCATGGAAGACGATCCGTTCGACTCCAAAATATCGGAGACGACACGCATCGCATATGGCCAATTTTCTTCAGTCGGAAGCACTGCTGAGACGGCACGTTCCGCAAGAGCTCCGTGGCCAATTTCTCGGCGACCCGCGCCACGCATAAACCCAACTTCGCCAACTGAGAATGGCGGAAAATTATAGTGCAACATGAAGCGTTTTTTGGCTTCGCCTTCGAAGCCTTCCAGTCGCTGCTTGTCATCGCTCGTTCCGAGAGTTGTGGTAACTAGAGCTTGCGTCTCGCCGCGGGTAAATACTGCGCTGCCGTGGGCGCGCGGAAGAATTCCGGCTTCAATCCAGATTTCACGAATCTGATCGAATTCACGTCCGTCCGGACGTCGCTTGTGATCGATCACCTGATCGCGGAAGATGCGCTCCCGCATTTTCTCGTAATACTCTTTCAACTTCGATTTGCCTGCTGCGTCTTCAGCAGGAATCGCTTCAAGCAATTCTTTTTCCAGTGAGCGCACAAGCTCGTGGCTCACGGCTTTTGGATGTTTCTTCGTATCCAGGCTCTCGGCAAGGCGCTTGCCGATCTTGGAATCAAGACTCTTGTAATACTTCTCGTCGAATTCCGGAGCCGTGACCTTGCGCTTCGGCTTCCCGACTTTCTCGCGCAATTCGTTGATCGCAGCGCAAATTTTCTTGATCTCGGTGTGTGCGAATTCAATCGCGTCCACAACCGTTTCTTCCTTCACTTCTTTGGCTCCGGACTCGATCATGACGATCGCTTCAGAAGTGCCGACGACCATGATGTTCAGGAGGCCTTCACGCATTTCCGTGTAGGTGGGATTGGCGATGAACCGGCCGTCTACCAGTCCCACACGCACTGCTCCGATCGGGCCGAGGAATGGAATGTCGGAAATTGTCAGAGCGGCGGATGCGGCATTGATACCGCAGACATCAGGGTCGTTGTCGGTGTCAGCGGAGAGAACGAAGGCGATGACCTGAGTTTCGTTTTTAAAACCATCCGCAAACATGGGACGAACTGGACGGTCAATCTGGCGACTGGTGAGCACTTCACGCTCGCTCATTCTACCTTCGCGCTTGATAAAACCGCCGGGGATGCGTCCGCCAGCATAGGTGTACTCGCGATAGTCAACGGTGAGGGGGAAGAAATCGATACCGAGGCGGGGTTCGGGGTTGGCGGTTGCGGTGGCGAGAATTACGTTATCGCCGAACCGAACGACGGCCGCGCCGCCCGCTTGCTTCGCTAGTTTTCCAGATTCGATCGAGAGTTGTTTTCCGCCCGCGATTTCGACGGAAACTTTTGTGGCTTCAGGCTTCATAGATGATTATCCTTTTATAGTGGCAGGAAAGCATGCGCGCGGGCGCGGGATACGCATAAGGCAGGCGGATACCAGGCGGCGGTTGGGGTACGCACTTTGCTAAGGCTCTCGGGAGCAGTGAAGACCGGTTCCACACGGAACCGGTCGCGCTTATTTGCGGATGCCGAGCTTGGAAATGACGGTTTTATACCGTTCCGAGTCGTACTTCTTCAGGTAGTCCAGCAGACTTCGTCGCCGGCTCACCATCATAAGAAGTCCGCGGCGCGAGCCATGGTCTTTCTGGTGCGTCTTGAAGTGTTCCGTCAATTGACCGATACGTTCGCTCAAAAGCGCGATTTGAACTTCCGGACTACCAGTATCGGTAGCGTGTGTGCGATACGTGTCGACGACGGTTTGCTTTTGCTCTCTGGCTAGCACTTACCTGTAGCACTCCTGTCTCTTTTTCATTTCTTAACGTCTTTGATGTTAACACGCTGTTGCTGAAGGTGGCAAACGTCGGAGTGGCGAAGTGCTGATGATCAAACGGCTTCTAACTCGTGGAGGCTACAAACGGATTAAAGGGACGGAGTAGCGATTGAACGCAGCGGTTCAATGACCGCAGGTTTCGCGACACTCAAGCCTGTTTCGTTTTAAAAACTGATCTTGAGAATGGTGCCGTTCACTCCGACCAGCCATCCACTCTGTCGACTTGCAAAAGCGACAGCCCAGTAGCCGGACACTCCGGGGAGCGCAAACCAGATCTTCCCTTCGTCAGGAGTCCACGCCGCCCCGCCAGCGTTAGCGGTGATTACCACTGACCGAGAGGCATCGTCGTCAATTTCTTCGTCGCCACGACCTCGGTTGTGCCGGAGATCGCGAACATAGCTCAATCCATAAATAGCTCCGGTGACTGGCGGAGCGCTCGTCAGCTTCCAGGTTCGGCCACCATCTCCTGACGTCGCCGTCCTCGCGTTATTCGGATCGGCCGGATCAAGATCTCCGCCGCCAACGATTCCGTGCCACGCATCGCGGAAATCAACCGTGAACGCACCCGCGCTCGGCGAACTCACAAGCGGAGTATCGTAAGCGTTCCAAGTATTCGCTCCATCCGTGGTTGCTAGGATTCTGGCGACGCTCGAACCACCGGTAGCAATCCAGGCGTTGTTTTCGCCTTGAGTAGCGACGCAAGTGCCGCTGGCGGCGAACGACGCTTCGCCAGGCAGGGCCGGCGGCATGCGGCTGCTGATATTGTGCCAGTGTCTTCCATCTGTCGTGCGCAAGTCGGGGAACACGCCCTCGACGGAGTCGCTGTGCGATATTCCGCGTGAAGGCGTCCAGAAAGCGAAACAGTCGTAGAAGGCTCCGGGGTTGTGGTTCTGGAACTGCACCTTCCAGGTCGCTCCACCGTCTTCCGTCTTGTAAATGCGAAAGTCTGTGGAATTGTCGCCGATCGACTGCAGATAAGCCTCTTTGTCGCTCACACCCTGAACGTCGCGGAACTGCAACGCTTCGGCCCCGGCAACCACCCCCGCCTTCCAATGCTCTCCGCCGTCGGTTGTCCGCAGAAACGTTCCGCCGCGCCCCGACGCCCACACCACTCGCGAATTCACCGGACTCACTGCAATCAATCCCTGCGTAGTACCGCTATTTTGCGATTTGAGTTTCGGCTGATGCAGCTTGCCGTGATCTTCGGCGACGGTCACGGTTACCAAAACTAGTGGAAGCAGGCTACACATCATTGATCGCTTCATGATTTGAGTTCTCCGCAAGTTGCTTGGGACGCACCAAGCGCGCAGCGGTGGAGTATAGGACTCTTCGCGGAGGACTGTCAATCAAATCCGCTTTTCGCCTAGCGCGCATGGCGCGCATGTGACAACGTGCTCCACGATTTAGTTTCGAGGTTATACTAGAGTAACGCTCGAAGCGGACGCGACTCTTTCGTCTCTAGTTGACGCCACGTACAGCGAACTTTTGCCTGCAGCTACAAAGCATCCACGTAGCCGGTCATAATAAATTTAGATAAATGGGGGAGACTGCGAATGCCACGAGGCCGATCAACATTTTCCAAACGCCAGAAAGAGCAAGCGCGCCAGCAAAAACAACGCGACAAAAACGAAAAGAAAACTCAACGTAAGCAGGATCAACCGGAAGGCGTCGCAGTGGTCGACGAAGAAGAAGAGTTGCGGCAGATGCAGGAACACGCTGCGGAACAAGCCGCGCTATTCGGCATCGGCAGTGATGAAGAGGCTGAACCTGCAGATGTTTTGCCGCCTAACGGCAAGCAAGCTCAGCGCTAAACAAAAAAGCCGGAGCGTAATGCTCCGGCTGACAGTTCCCGTGCGGCTTAAAATCTATCTAAAGAGGTCGCCGCCGGGAAAACCTCGGTCCGAACCCCTAATCCGTCGATATTCGACATCAGCCTAGCGCGCGACCAATCCGCTCGGCGTGGAGGGACTCGTCACCGTGATTGGATTGCTCATGGAACCCGTTGTGGTGCTGACGTTGTATCCGGAAATCGAGCTCGAACCGCTGTTCGAAACATAAATGAACTCAGCACTCGATCCGACCGGAGGTTGCAACGCCAGAGCCACGGGCTGAGAGCCGGTCGACTGCGAAGCGGGAGTCAGCGCCGACAGCCCACCTGCGGCCGTATTGATTCGGAATCCATAAATCGTGTTCGATCCCTGGCTCACCACGTAAAGAAAATTGTTTGTCGGATCGACGAGCATCGCGACTGGCCTCTGGCCAACCGTGGTTGGCGGAATCTGGCACGATATCTGCGGGCATGTGCCGAGCGGTGTCACGAGCCCGCCAGCAATGTCTTGCGCAGTGCAGACCGCGTCCACGACGGTGCAGACCTCATAGGGGTAGACGTGCCCGCCATTTGGATCCTGATTGCCGACATAGATAAAGACACCACCGGTATTCTGGCCCGCCGGATTCGTGTTGACCGTAACTACCGAGATCGGATTGACGGCGTTGATGGCGTAAGGTGAGTTCGGCAACTCGATCAGCGATCCGCTTGTCCCGACACTGTAAGCGCTTAATGTGTTGTCATTATGAGGAGGATTACAAGCGACGGTGCAGTTGTCGTGGTTGTTGGTGACGTACAAGTATTCCTGGGCGGTCGAAGAGCCTGACGGAGTAAACGAGATCACCGAAAGCGCGCTTGGGACCTTGGTCAACGCAAGGCTCGTCGCCAAGGTCAGGCTGGTCGACCCCGATTTCATGTTGTAGACGAGCAACTGCGGCGATGCGGTGATGACAAACAGGAACGTCCCGCTCGAATCACGAGTCATGGCAATCGCAGTGTCTCCCGTCGATAGTGTCGCGGCAGTCGAAGGCGCCGAGAGGCTGCCATCTGAGTTCACAGTGTACGAATTGATCGTCGGAGGAGTGGTCCCGCTCGGCGTGCATGTCGGCGGCGTCGGAGTGCAAGGGCTGCCCTGATTAAGCACGAAGGCCACGGTGGCGCTCGGATCAAGCAAAATCTGAAGCGGAAGTCCGCAGGTGTTGGCGGTCGCGCAAGTGGTCGCGTTGGAATTGATAAGCGACAGGTTGCCGCTGCTGAAATCAACCGCGAAAGAGCTGACGTTCTCGCCGCCCCCGTTGATCCCTTGCGTGAGCACGTACAACAAGCCCGATGGGCGCGATGAAGAGCTTCCGCAATTCAGCAAAAAAACGCTGAGGGCGCAAATCGCAGCGAGCGCGATCACCCCGTTAATTTTCTTTGACATCAACTCTCCCGGACGCTCTCCTCCCGCAGGGCGATCTTGCTGCCAGCCCTTACGGAGGAAAAGCTTGTGGCTGAAATAATTTGTTTATCAGGAACGAGCGGGAAGAGCAAACCCGGCAGCAGATGGAATCCGGATTTCAACCTCTAAACCACCCTCTTTACGGTTGGATGCGTGAAGCTGGCCGCCGTGCAGTTTGACCGCTCGCTCAGCGATGGAGAGGCCCAGGCCTGCTCCGCCAGTCTGCTGGTTACGGGCGTCGTCCAGGCGATAGAAGGGCTGAAAAATCTTTTCCAGCGCTTCTGTGGGAACGCCGGGACCCGAATCAAGCACGCGAATGATAACTTCCTCGCCGCCGTTCGCTGCCGGGTGCCGCTCCAGTCGCACATCCACTTTTGTGCCTTCTGAAGTATAACGCGTGGCGTTCCTTATCACATTCTCGATCGCGCTTCGCAAGAGTTCCGGATTGCCTTGAACGAAGAATTCGTCGGAGCCGGCAATGACCCGGCATCCGCGTTTCGGTGATTCATAGTCCGCATCATGGGCAACCTGTTCAACCATTTCACGGAGAGAAAATTTAGTGGTACGCAGACCGTCGGTGCCTGACTCGAGACGCGAGATTGTGAGCAGGCGCTGAATAAGTTTATTCAAGCGGTCTGCCTCGAGCTCGATGCGGTCCAGGGATCCTTCAAGTTCGGGAGCAACCGCCGGCGTGGCTCTTTGACGCGCCAACCCGAGCGCAACGCTCAAGCGCGCCAGCGGAGAGCGCAATTCGTGCGATACATCTTTAAGTAGACGAGACTGGGATTCGACGAGACCTTCTATCCGCTCCGCCATGCGATCAAAGTCGCGCATCAACTCGCTGAGCTCATCGCGGCGACCGGTTGCCGGAGCGCCCGTTCGCGCTGACAAGTTACCCGCGGCAAGACTTTGCGCCGCCGTGCGCAAACGCCGCACCGGCGTGGTCATCGACCACGCCAGCAGATAACACATGAGGCCGGAGGTGATCACTGCAATCGCGATCCCGAGCCCCGGCACATCGTGGGGGCCAAAGAACACTTGCGGTCCGGGCGGCAACTCGACAACCAGCGTGTAGCGCTTCCCGTCCAGCGTCAGTGCCCGCCGCATGATGCGATCGGGCATAAGGTTGTCGATCCATCCTCGATGGTGGGGATGCACACCTCCCGAAAATGCGTCGTGAGAACTGTTGGCAGACGCGCTTGCGTGATCGTCGTATCTCGGCGTGCGTCCCTGCCGCGTGTCTTCGATCCAAGGAGGGACTTGGCGGCCGGAAAGCTCTCGTCCTTGAGGATCAAAAACAAACGCCCGCACATGCTGAGAATGCCAAATCTGGTCGAGGTAGTCTCGCGCGCCGCGCTCGCCGGAACTCTGATAGGCGTTAACGGTTTCAGCCAAAATCTGCGGCCCTTCCCCTTCCACCCCGCGGCGCGTGGGGCGTAACGCGATCGTCACCAGAATCGCGAGCACAAGAAACAGCGCTTGCGCGACCCAGAACGAAAGAAAGATTTTGAGGAAAAGGCTCTTCATCTATATGGGCAACGGTGCTTGTCTATCGGTCAGGCCAGATCTCCGCTTCAGACTTTTACTTAGATTCCAATTTCTTCACTTTGGAAGGCCGCGCAAACATGTAGCCCACCCCGCGAATGGTTTTGATGTGGTCGCCATCCTCTTCTGAATCGCCCAACTTACGTCGCACCTTGCTGACGTGCATGTCGATGCTGCGATCGAACGGCATGAACTTGCGGCTGAGAACGGCGTTCACCAACCGCTCCCGCGTCACCACCCTTCCCGCTTCGCGCAACAATACTTCAAGAAGATTGAATTCGACCGAAGTGAGATCAACAGGCTGCCCTGCTCTTTGCACGCTGCGCGTTGCGGGATCGAGCTCCACATCGCCAACGCTTAACACTTCCGGCACTTCATCGCTCGCGCTGGCAGGTTTGGTTCGGCGCAGCACCGCACGAATTCTTGCAACCAATTCTCTCGGATTAAACGGCTTCGGCAGATAATCGTCCGCACCAATTTCCAGCCCAACAATGCGGTCAACGTCTTCGCCGCGCGCCGTCAGCAACAGGACCGGGATCTTCGAAACACTGCGAATGCGCCGCAGCACTTCGAAGCCGTTAATACCCGGCAGCATCACGTCAAGCACAACCAGCGTGTATTCGCCCGTCAGTGCCTGCTGCAGGCCATTCTCTCCGTCGTGGACCGCTTTTAAGCTAAAGCCTTCAGCGGTCAAATATTCTTGGACGAGGGAGCAAAGCTCAGTGTCGTCATCGACAATCAATACGCGATCCATTGCCTTTATCATCTACCACCTGTTTTCGTTATGCAGTAAAGAATTGTAGAAAGCTAGCGGGACAATGCTCAGTTGATCGTTGAAGATTAGGCCATCGTGCAAGTGTTTCGCGGCGTTCCGGGCTCTGCGACGCCAACCCAACTTATCGACGCACCCAGATTTCCTCCGTGAACTCTGTGTACCCTGTGGTTAACAAAAGGCTCTAACCTCAGGGTACACAGAGTTCACGGAGGTAGCGCTCCCATTCATTATCGATATCAGATCAACCCAACGCCCCCACCACCGCATCACCCATCATTATTTACAAATCTTTACCCCAATTGACTGACTCTTTACCACGCACCCCCACGTAAAGTGTTCTTATCTCCATAGATGGTCGGGCTGCCTCCCGAAGAGTCTATGAATCGACGACAAAAGGAGCCACAATGAAATCAACTCGCACCCGCATTCTAACCATCGGCGCCGCGGTACTTCTGGCGGTCGCAGCCGCGATTGCGCAAGGCATGCATGGACATGGAGGTCCCGACGGCGACTTTCATCATATGCTCAGCTTTTTCACCCGCCAGCTTGACCTGACAACCGATCAGCAAGCGCAAGCAAAAGCAATCTGGGAAAAGGAAAAACCAGTTATGGAACCGCTTCATCAACAGATGAAGCAGTACCACGCCGCCGCGCGTGCGCTTGAGAACGCCGGGCCTTACGACGAAAACAAAACCCGCGTCCTGGCCACTCAACATGCGCAAACCATGATTGAAATGGAGGTTCAACACGCACGCATCAAGGCCGAAATGATGCAGATACTGACTCCAGAACAGAAAACCAAGATGGCTGAGCTTGAGGCGAAACACGAATCTCGTATGCACGAGCATATGAGTCCGCCGCCTTCCGAATAATTCTTAGATCTCTCTCCTTGCCGGGTGGTGCGGAACCTCCAACCTCCGCCCACCCGGTTTTTTATTCCCAACTGATGATTCTCACTACGGAGCTTGGCAATGGAAGGCGTTGACTTCTTGTATTCGGGACTGATGCTCACAGCCGGCGTTTTATCGATTGGAACCGGAGTGTTGCTGACGGCTGCGCTGGTAGCGCTGGTTCCATTGCCGCAAAAACCGCAGCCCGGCGCTGCTACAATCTTAGCTGGAAGAAACCGCGTTTCAAGACGTGGCGTTCAGTTCAATCATGGTTCCGAAGAATCTTCGTCCCCTCGTTCCTTATCTCAAGCGCTACCGCAAAGGGCTGTTCTGGGGCGGAGTGTGCGTTCTCTTTAATAACGGGGTTTGGGTTCTTTTTCCGCAAGTTTTGCGGCGCGCCATCAACGACCTTCACGCCGGCGTCACCCGCCAAAAACTTTTTACGTACTGCGCGGCGATCCTGGGGATCGCGCTGGTCAAGGGAACGTTTCAGTTCCTCACACGCTGGGTCGTGATCGGAATTTCTCGCGACATCGAATTCGATCTGCGCAATGATTTATTCGCACATCTAGAACGCCTTTCTTATTCTTACTACCAGCGCAATCGGACGGGCGACATCATGGCCCGCGCCACCAACGATCTCAATGCCGTCAGGCAATTGCTGGGGCCGGCAATCATGTATTCGGCCAACACTTTTGTGTTCACCGCGGGCGCATTGTTCTTCATGCTCGCGATCAGCCCGAAGCTAACGTTGTTTGCGTTTCTGCCGTTGCCGGTTGCCAGTATCGTCATTCAATATTTCGGACGGCGCATTCACGAACGCTTCGAACGGATTCAAGCGATGTTCTCCGACATCTCCGCCCGAGCCCAGGAAAACTTCTCCGGCGCACGCGTGATTCGCGCCTACGTGCAGGAGCAGTCCGAGATTGCCGCTTTTGAAAATGCTAACCAGGAGTACATCCGCCGCAGTCTCGGGTTGGTTCGGTTGATGGGAATGCTCTGGCCCACGCTGGAACTGATGCTGGGCGCAGCAGTCGTCATTGTGTTGTGGTTGGGCGGACGCGAGGTTCTTACCGGCAAGATGAACGTCGGCGACTTCGTTGCCTTCAACACATATATGGTGCAGCTAACCTGGCCGGTCATTGCTCTGGGCTGGGTCATCAACCTCTTCCAGCGCGGCACCGCTTCGATGGTCAGAATCAATGAAATTCTGATGCAGGTTCCAGACATCAGTGATGCCGTCACCGGATCATCCAGCGAGAATTTCTCCGGCGAGATTGAATTTTGCAATCTGAATTTTGACTACGACGGAGTGTCCGTTCTTAAAGACGTCAACCTGCGAATCCCAGCCGGATCAAGCCTCGCGATCGTGGGGCCAACCGGTTCCGGCAAAACGACTCTCGTGAACCTAATTCCGCGCATCTACGACGCTGCGCCAGGCGCGGTATTGATCGATGGCCACCCGATTCGCGAGTTCCCTGTCGACCTTCTGCGCCGCCAGATCGGCTTCGTGCCACAAGAAACTTTTCTTTTCAGTGCGACGATACGCGAGAACATATCGTTTGGCGTCAAGGAAGAAACGAGCGAGGCCACACTCGACGACATCAAGGCCGCCGCCGAAGCTGCCAACATCGCGCAGGACATCGAGGGCTTCCCCGAGGGTTACGATACGACCGTCGGCGAACGCGGCATCACGCTTTCCGGAGGGCAGAAGCAACGCACCGCCATCGCCCGCGCCATCCTTCGCAGTCCGCGGATTCTGATTCTCGATGACGCGCTTTCAAGCGTTGACACTCATACCGAAGACAAAATTCTCAACCATCTGCGCGAGATCATGCGCGGGCGCACCACAATCTTCATCTCCCACCGCGTCTCCACCGTACGCAATGCCGATCGCATCGCCGTCCTCCATCAAGGGCGCATCGTCGAACTCGGAACTCACGACGAACTCATCTCCCGCAGCGGCTATTACACAGAGCTCTACAACAAGCAGCTACTGGAAGAAGAGCTGGCAGAGGTCTAACTCTGCTCACTAACGCGTATCCACCAATTAGGACGTAACTTACCTCTAACTTTCAGGCTCCCACACCGTACTGAAGGAGGTAACTTTGGTAACTAAACGCTTGATCCGGGATCGCTAACGGACAATAATGGGCCCACCTTTACCCACCTACACAACTGGCACGGAGAATTTATGCAGTGCGCACGTGCGACCCTTCTCTCCCCCTTAAGGTTTGCTTTCCTTGGCTTGCTGGTGAGTTGCACAATTGGACTATTCTCCACCGCCAGCTTTGCTGCACAAAATCGAATCGTTGGGCCCGCAGTCTCCCGCCAAGCGGTGCGACTGTCGACTGGCGTTCCCGCTAAGGCCAGGGTGGAATTCGACCGCGGCCCCGTCGATCCCGCACTCAAAATAAATTACATGACTTTGCTGACGGTCCCTTCTGCTAACCAGCAGAAGGCTCTGGATCATCTTTTAGCGCAACAGCAGGATCCTCGCTCGCGTCAATACCATCGCTGGATAACGCCCGAGCAGTTTGCAGATCAGTTTGGACTAAGCGTCTCGGATCTCCAAAAACTTACAGCCTGGCTCCGATCACAAGGCTTCACCGTCAACAACGTGGCCCGTGGCCGCAACTGGATCGCATTCAGCGGCACCGCTTCACAAGTCGCGATGGCATTTCAGACGAAGCTTCACAAGTTTGAAGTCAACGGAGAATCTCACTTCGCGAACATCTCATCTCCATCTATCCCATCGAGTTTTGCCGCAGTGGTGAGTGGCGTCCGCGGATTGAGCGATTTTCGGTCGAAATCTCACTTGGTTCGACAGAAGCCCGCCTACACCCTCCCGGTAACGGCCGGCAACGAACTCTTTCTTGCTCCGGGTGATGTCACGACTATTTACGATATCCAACCGTTATATTCTGCTGGCATCGACGGCACCGGCGAACAGCTTGCCGTGGTAGGACGCACAGACGTCTATCTAGCCGACCTCAACGCGTTTCGGGCCGGGTTCAATCTACCTTCCATCAACTGCACTGCAGACGCCAACGGGCTCATCACGACTTCCTGCAACACTTCTAATTTTCGCTACGTATTGCATGGACCAGATCCCGGAGTGAATCCCTTTTCTCCAAACGATGATTTGCCCGAAGCCGACCTCGACCTGGAGTGGTCTGGAGCCACTGCACCCAACGCGCAAATCATTTATGTGAATTCGGGTGGAACGGCCGGCGATGTTTTCGACGCTTACTACTATGCGATCGACAACAAGCTCGCTCCGGTGATCACCATGAGTTATGGATTTTGTGAACTTGATGAGGCCAGGAGCGGCTTTACCTCAGCCGATGAAACAGAATTGAAGCTCGCCAACTCCGAAGGCATAACCTTCATGAACTCCAGCGGAGACGTCGGTGCCGCTGGTTGCGATAACTCTCCTCCCACAAATTTCCGTCCTTATCCCGGGGCCAACCTTGGGTTGGCGGTGAGTTATCCGGCCAGCAGCCCGGAAGTCACTGGAGTTGGCGGAACCATGATTCCGATCGGCGAATACTCCAGCACATTCTGGAATCCGACCAACGATGGCAACGGCGGCTCAGCTGTCTCCTACATTCCCGAGACGGCGTGGAACGACATCTCCGAAATCGGCGCTTTCTGTGCCTCCAATGCGGCAAATCCCAATTGTCATCCCTCCGGTTCGGGTAATGTCCCCGTCACCAACGCGCAGACCGCGCAGGAAGATTTTTGGCTCTCCGGCACGGGAGGCGGCGTCAGCGGCTGCACCGCCGTAGACACAAACAACGTTTGCAGCGGCGGGTTCGCGAAGCCCTCCTACCAAACGGTCGCCATTCCTAACCAGACCGCAGGCCGTTTTGTGCCCGATGTTTCGTTGATGGCATCTGCGAATTTTCCCGGATACATCGTGTGCACGCCGCAATTTGAATTGGTCGGAGGTAACACCAAAACCAGTTCGTGCGCGGCTGGAATTCCAACAGCCCTGAAGTCTTATTTTTCGGTATATGGAGGAACTTCGGTTTCGACGCCTATCTTTGCGGGCATTGTGACCCTTCTCGACCAGTATCTGAAAATTGACAACCCGGGACTCGGCAACATAAATCCAACTCTATATTCGCTCGCCAAAACCACTCCATCTGCATTCCACCAAGCGACGGCCGCTCTGAATGCTCCAGCCGACAACGTTGCATACTGCCAGCCTGGGACGCCCTCTAACCAACCTGTCGCTTTGCAATGCCCCGCCGGCGGAACCATGGGTTACTTCTCTTCCAACTCTGACGCGAGCACGGGCTACAATCTGGTGACCGGTCTAGGTTCAGTTGACGTAAACAATCTGGCGATTGCCTGGGCAGCCGCACGCTCAGTGACAAGCATTACGATTCAAGCTTCGCCGACAACTGTAATTTTCACCAGAAACGTTACCCTGACAGCCCATGTCACTCCGACTGCTGCCAACAACACAGTGAACTTCTACTTGAATGGTTCGTCCACTCCGCTCGCTTCGGTCACTCCTACGAATGGCGTGGCGACTTTTTCTACGACCACTCTTCCGATTGGCAGCAACAGCATAACGGCTGCATACGCGGGTGACGGATACAACGCTCCCTCTACCTCCGTAACCCCCGCAGTCGTTTCCGTGATCGCTCCCGACTTCGCCCTCGCGAATACGGGTACTTCCTCAGCAACAGTTCTGGCGGGCATTTCCGCAACCGGATACGCGTTCACGGTGGCTTCCACTACTCCCGCCGGCACCTTCGCAACGGATGTAACTTTTGCTTGCTCTGGAATTGACACGACCAGCAGTTGCGTATTCACACCTGCCTCAATTGCCGCAGGCACGGCTGGCACGCAAACCATCAACCTCACGATCACGACCGCCGGTCCGAATCAAGCTTCCGGCGGCATCGTACATCGTCAACGCGCGGATAACCGCTCTCCGTGGCTGCCTTTCACGTTACCGCTTGCCGGAGTCGTAGTCGTGGGACTATTAGGCCGCCGAGTGCCACGATCTTCCGCCACCGGCACGTGGGTGATGCTGATGCTGCTGATGATGATGCTCGCCATTTTGATTGCTTGCGGAGGCAGCAGCAAGCCGCCCGTCAGCGTCGCAGTAAGTCCGGCATCGGTAAGCCTGTGGCCGAATAACGCCGGGTGGCCATCGTCGACTCAGGCTTTCACAGCCAATGTGGGCAACACAAACAATACCGCCGTAAGTTGGAGCATCTCTCCCGCCAGCGCAGGGTCAATCGACGCCGGCGGAAACTACACCGCCCCCACAGTAGCGGCCGGACTTCCGGCCACCGCGACCATCACAGCAACATCTCAAGCCGACTCGTCAAAAACCGCCACAGGATTCGTGACTTTGAAGAAGCCGACGATTCCGGGAACCTACAGCGCAATAGTGACAGTGACCGAAGCGACAACCGTCCACAACGCAGGCCCATACACACTCATCGTGCAATGATTTGTTGTAGCGCCGCCGTCTCGGCGGCTGTCCGGCGGGCGTCTCGCCCGCCGCTCTTCGAAGTGCGAGACCTTAACCAGAACCTATAGAATGCCGACGACAAGAGATCTCCCTGAGAGGCGACTCAGTGTCATCCACAGAGCGCCGACCTTATTTGCGGCACGAAAGTTTTTCTTTCGTGCAGTTAGGAGATGATTCGTGAAGCATGCTGTCGCGCTCATCCTGTGGTGTTCCCTTCTCGTTTCGAAGCTCGCGGCAGAAATCCGATCTTCACGCTACCGATTATGCTGCCTGAAGGGAACAACGTGATCACAGTTAGATACATTGGGACTTACGACTGGACTCCAGCAGAGTCGGGTCCGATCACAGTGGTGGTGCAGTAAACGACAACTCAACGATGGCGAATTGTTGACACCAAGAGTCTGACGGCGGCCATGCCGCCGTCTCAGATTTTCGTAACCGAGAAAATCACCCATCACGTGCAGCCGATCGATTCGAAGCGGCCTTCGAGCCTAACGATGCGGGCGCGTATCTGGATGCAGGGTACAATTGCCACCTGATCTAGGAGGTGTCTCAGTGAGCAAAATTCTGACGGAAGTCGTGGAGTCGAACAATAAATACAAATCGACTTTTGGAGAAAAAGGAAAGCTCGGTCTACCACCGGCACGTGGCTTTGCCATTCTTACCTGTATGGACGCGCGTCTTGATCCGGCGAAATATGCAGGACTGGCGGAAGGTGACGCTCACGTGATCCGCAACGCCGGAGGCCGCGCCAGTGACGATGCGATTCGGTCGTTGATCATCAGCTACAAGTTGCTTGGTACTCGCGAATTCTTCGTGATCCATCACACCGATTGCGGCATGGAGTTCTTCACTAACGACGTCATGCGCGATCTACTGGCATCGAGCCTCGAGACCGCTGAATTGACCGCATCGGGATTTCGCGACATTGGGAAAGGCCCCGGTTCCCCTGAAGGTGGCTACATTCAGTGGCTGACGATTCGCGATCAGAAGCAAGCCGTCATTGACGACGTAGAGAGGATTCGCAAGCATCCGCTTGTTCCAAAGTCGATTCCGATTTATGGCTTTATCTACGATGTGCGCTCAGGAAAACTGATTGAAGTAGAAGGCGCAAATGCGGCGGGCAAGGCTGCCTAACCAAAAGCGTTCCGTAAAACTTTCCCGCACCGAGCCCGCAAGAAGGTGCTCGCAGCCAGTCTCAAGGCTCGCCGGGTCGTTCCCTGTGCGAGAGATAGGGATGCTCGTCGGTGACGCGGTACTTGCATGAGTGCGCACCGACCAGCAGCCAAATAGTCCGCGAATTCATGCGTGCCGGATAGTGCCCGTTCCACGAAACCTCAGCCTTGCAAGAGTCCGGTGAGACATACACCGTGCGACCGATGCGCAACTCGGTAATATAAGTTCCGGTATACTCTCCGCGACCAATCCCGGCAACGGCGATCAGCGGATAGTCCTTCTCCGCCGCGTGGAGTGTGCCGAGCAACATAAGTGCTGCGACAATGCGTGACATGACGCGCCTGGAGCGACTTTAGCACGATCCTTGCAGTCCGGCATGTTTTCTTGAGACGCTGCGCATGATCGTCGGACTGTTTGCCCTATCCGTAGGCGAAAGCGATGTGGAGGTGCTAACGCTCCTAACCAATCCCAGCTTGTCGTCTAGAAACCTCGCCTTGTCGCATCCCAGTCTCGTTCCGTCGAACCGTGCTTGCCCTTCCATCAGAAGCGCGATCTAATCCGTCCATTACATCGAAAGACAATCCCATGAGAAAGATTCGATGAATCGACACTCGCCCTTGAGCTACAAATTTCTGCCGCTGGTGATAGAGGCCATGATTGCCCTCACAACGATCTGTGTTCTATCTGGGGTGGGGCACTCTCAGTCGCAAGACCCGCCGGCTGTTCCACAGACTTTCGGTAGTCAGTTGCTGCGCTTTCGAACGGAGATCGTAGCTACTGCTCTCAAGCAACCTTCCGCCATGGCTTTTCTGCCCGACGGTCGGGCTCTCTTAGTGGAGCGACAACACGGAGTCGATTTGCTGGATCTGACATCGGGGAAATTAACCGAGGTGCAAGGTGGTCCCGAAGCGCTCATCGGGAACGAAACTGGAAGCCACGACCCGAACCGCCCTGCCACCCTGACAGGAGAAGATGCAGGATTTCACGACATCGTACTTCATCCTGACTATGCAAATAACGGATGGATCTATCTCAGCTATTCATCAGGACCCCGTGAAAGAAGTACTACGGCAGTGGACCGGTATCGCCTCCTTGATAATCGGTTCGTCGATCGCATACGCATCTTCACGGCCGACGCTTATTCGGAAGACCGCTTTCACTATGGTGGGCGGATGGTTTTTATGGACGGCTATCTATTTCTGACGGTCGGAGATCGCCATCATCAAGATCGCGCACAGCAACTCGATACTCATGCCGGCAAGATACTCCGCCTGCGCGACGATGGAAGTGTTCCACCAGATAATCCATTTGTCGCAACTAAGGATGCGCGTCCGGAAATCTGGAGCTACGGCCACCGTAATCCGCAGGGCTTGCTGGTGCATCCGCAGACGGGCGACCTCTTGGAGCACGAACATGGTCCACTGCACGGAGATGAACTCAACCTTATTCATCGCGGTGCGAACTACGGATGGCCGGTAATTTCTTATGGGTGGCAATATTCCGGCGGCCCGATGGGGATGGGCATCACGTCACAGAAGGGCATGGAACAGCCGCTTTGGGTTTGGACCCCTGGCATCGCGCCCAGCGGAATGATGATTTACACCGGAACAAAGTTCGCCGCGTGGCGCGGCAGCATCTTCTTGGGGGCAATGGCGGGGCGCAATCTTTGTCGCCTCGTAATTCAAGACGGACGGGTCGTCGTCGAGGAGCGCCTCATGAATGGCAAGTCAGGCCGGGTTCGACTGGTCGCCCAGAGCAGCGATGGTTACATTTTTATCGGCAACGACGACGGCCAGTTATTGCGTTTAGTTCCGGCAGAGTAGGCTACCAGTGCTAGCAACCCTGGCAGGCAGCGCGTAAGATGTGCGGGACGAAATGAATGCGAAACGCACACGTTTTGATCGAGGATGAGCATCTGATCGGCGTCCGTCCAACCCGACAATCGTTACCGCCTGCTCAAGTCGGCACAAGGCAAAGCGTTCCATGGCTCCGGCATGACCCAATTACAGAAAGTCATCTTTTTTGGGTGTTTCAGAGTGGGGGCTGGACGGGTTATTTCCTCGCCATGTATGTGTGGGGACTAGGCTTCATGTCCCCCAAAGATGCGCTCGTCAACAAACTTTCATTGATCGCTACAGGTTTTATTCTCACGCTCTGGTTTCGTCCGCTGTTCCGGAAACTACGCAGACAATCCTGGAGTGCGGTCGCGTCCATCTCATTTGTGCTCGCAGTATCGTTTGCTGGAGCCCTCGCCTGGCGCGAACTCCACACTTTTTTTCTCCAGAGCTACTACGGCATCAGGGAGACAGGAAGCGTTTCCCCTCACTTTGTCGCCGTCCCACTAGGCACATTTCTCTATGACGGATTCGTCCTTCTGGCCTGGTCGCTGCTCTATCTGGCGATCACTAATTGGAGGGAACTCGAACAACAGCGCGAGCGCGCCGTTCGGGCGGAAGCCGGAGCGCAATCCGCGCGTTTGCGAGCTTTGCGGTCGCAACTCGAGCCGCACTTTTTGTTTAACACACTCAACGCCGTGTCTTCCCTTGTAGTGGATGGCAAAAACTCTGAAGCCTCGCGCATGATCACGCGTCTGAGCGAGTTCCTGCGCCTCACTCTTGACACCAGCGACAGCACGGAAATTGCACTCGCCGAGGAATTAGAGTTTGCTCGGCGCTATCTTGACATTGAGCAAATTCGATTCGGATCTCGGCTGCAAGTCACGATCGATGCTGGCCCCGAAACCATGAGCGGAATGGTGCCAACGCTTATCCTTCAGCCGCTTGTGGAGAATGCAGTAAAACATGGCGTCCTCTTGCGCGAGGAAGGGGGATTGATCTCCATTACTGCGTCCCGAAATAATGGCTCGCTACGCTTGTCAGTCGTCGACAATGGTCCAGGCACTACTGGAGACCGTTCGACTGTGCGCGGACTGGGCCTCAATAATACAAGTGCTCGTTTGCATGAGCTGTACGGAGACTCGGCGAAAATAACACTCGGCCCCGCTACAGGCCACGGCACTGAGGTGACGCTCGACATTCCTTTCTATACGGCCAGGAATCAGGAACAAGACATTGAGAGCGCAGTATGAGCGTACGAGTCGTCATCGTCGATGATGAAGAACTCGCTCGCCGCGGGATCCGTGCCCGTCTTGAGCGATCTGACGTGGACATCGTTGCCGAGTGTGGCAACGCGCGGCAGGCCGTTGACGTCATTCGGCAAGCCTCGCCCGACTTAGTTTTTTTAGACGTGGAGATGCCCGGCAAAACCGGCTTCGACGTAATCGAACAGGTAGGCTGGGAAAAGTTTCCGTACGTAATCTTTGTAACCGCTCACGATCGCTATGCAATCCAAGCCTTCCAAATCAACGCTCTCGATTATTTGTTGAAGCCGATTGATGACGAACTCTTCGAGAACGCCTTTCAGCGCGCCCGGGAAGCGTTGGCGCGCGATCGTGATCAAGACCTCAGCCAGCGCCTCGCCGCTGTTCTCGCTGGGCGTCGGGACAGAGACACTGACAAGCCGCACTATGACCGATTAGTGGTCAGAGCAGTTGGCCGCGTCATCTTCGTAAGGACCGCCGATATCGACTGGATCGAAGCAGCAGGCGACTACGTGACTCTTCACGTTGGAAAGAAGTCATGGTTGTCGCGTGAAACTATTTCGGACATGGATCGAAAGCTTCAAGACAAGGGTTTTGCGCGCATCCATCGCTCCACCATCGTCAATACGGACCGAATCGCCGAAATTCTCCCCTTGGACAATGGCGAATGCCGTCTGCTTCTCCGTGACGGTACACCCGTCAAGCTCAGTCGCACTTACCGGCATCAACTAAACCTTCTATTCAATGATCGCAGCTGACTGGCTCGATTCCTTAAGGCGGCACTCTAAACTTGAGTTCGTGCTTCCCCACCAATAAAGTCAACTAGGGTTCGGACCCAAATCTCTGCAATCCTCCCCGCTCGCAGGGCGGCACTTGTCGCCCCGAAGCTCTCATTTGCGAGTATCAATGGCTGATATTTCGGTCGAGATGCTTAACGGCCCCCCATAAGCTACAGCGAGGTGTAGCCACCATCCACGGGCACGGCAGTACCAGTTACCCACGAGGATTCGTCACATGCCAAATACACAGCCAAGCCTGCTACGTCTTCAGGAACTCCGAGACGCCCTATTGGATGTGCCGCGGTCCTATCTCGACGAACGGCTGCCGGATCGGCAGCCTGATTGATAATACTGAGGCTTAGATCCGTTTCAACTAACGACGGGCAAATTGCGTTTACGCGGATCTTTTCGTGCCCGTGGTCGACAGCCATCGCTTTTGTCAGAAGAACAAGCGCGCCTTTGGATGGAGCATACGCGGCTCGATTTTTGGCTACCACTAGGCCGAGAGTCGAGGCGATGTTGATGATCGAGCCGCCGCCAGCCTTCCGCATATGGGGGAGCGCAGCCCGCGAAAGCAACCACACCGCGCGGACATTTAGATTAAAGGTTTGATCCCAATCTTCTTCGCTAATTTGCTCCGCATTGCCGATGCGCAGAACTCCGGCGTTATTAATGAGGAAATCGAGCTGGCCACATTTAGCTACGACCTGGTCGACAACGCTGTTTGGCTGGCCACTAAGGGTTATGTCGCTCTGAATCGCGAAAGCGGCAGCACCAATTTCTCGCGCCACTTCTTCTATACGATCTTTTCGTCTGCCTACAAGAGCCACGCGCGCTCCTTCATTTGCCAGAGCTAAAGCGCAGGCGCGTCCGATTCCGGTTCCGGATCCGGTGATGACACCGACTTTTCCTTTTAGACGATCGCTCATAGTTATATGTCTCTCAGATTAATTTGTGACACGGGGAGTAAGATTGGCGCGCTTGTCCGCCCGGGCAATGCGCGAGAGGAGATAGTCAATTTCCTTTTTCGCGGTTGCAGTAAGGGATGATGCCGGCTGTCGTTGTGCGTCTGATGACAAGATGCCGCGACGCATCAAGACATATTTCCGAACTGCCAGGCCCATGCCTTGTTGCTGCTCGTAGCGAATGAGAGGGAGGTGGGTATCGAATAGATCGTGGGCCGCATCGCGGTTGCCGTCAGCGGACAACCGGACTAGTTCGACCAGCATGTCGGGGAAGCAGTACCCGGTCATCGCTCCATCGGCACCGCGTTCGGTTTCGAAGTCCAGAAAAAGGCCGCCGTTGCCGCAAAGAATGGAGACGTGACGCATCGATCCATCAGCCTCGAACTTACGCAGCGCTGAGACTTTTTCCAAGCCAGGCCAGTCTTCATGTTTGACCATTACGCACGAGGGGTTATCAGTGACAATCCGCTTAATGACGGTTGGCGTCATGACCACGCCAAACGTGAGCGGATAATCCTGAATCACAAAAGGAACGTCAGCGCCGATCGCTTTAGCCGCTTGACCATAATAGTTAACGATCTGATCGTCGGTCTTGAGCGAAGTCGGCGGAGCAATCATCACTCCTGCCGCGCCAGCATTCATGCAATCGATGGTCAAAGAGCGCATGCTGGCAAAGCCCGGAGCCGAAACACCCACTATGACGGGAACTTTCGACCGTTTCACTACGGTCGAAGCAACCTGCACAGCTTCCGCGGGATCCAACTTTGGAGCTTCGCCCATCTGCCCCAACACAGTAATTCCAGTAACTCCGAACGCCAAGAACGAATCAACCATGCGTTCGGTTGAGTTATTGTCGACGCTGCCGTCGCTGTTGAAAGGAGTCGAAGCAATCACGTACACACCGGAAGCCTTGTTATCCAACAACATGAGCCCTCTTACTTGCTGCTTAATATCTAACTTTTAAGGACTTACACACTCGGGATGAGTCCGCCATCGATACGTAACATAGTTCCAGTAATATATGCCGCTTTCTCACTCGCTAGAAATGCGACCGCATTAGCAAACTCTTCAGGCTTTCCGTAACGCTGAATCGGAATGGCGGCGGCGCTGGCCTTCTCGACGTCTTCAACGCTCTTCCCTTCCCGCTTTGCCTTGGCGTCATCCAGTTGTCGTAGCCGACTAGTAGCGATGCGGCCGGGGATGGCTATGTTCACGGTGATTCCGTCGGGCGCAACTTCGCGGGACAAGGTTTTTGACCATCCGATCAGCGCGGGCCGAAGGGTGTTTGAGATACCAAGATTCAGGATCGGCGCGATGGTACCCGACGACGTGCAGGTGATGATGCGGCCCCAACGCTTTGCGCGCATGCCCGGAACTACAAGGTCAGTTATGTGGATCAACGACACCACCATAGATTGAAATTCTTTAGCCCACTGTTGCGGCGAAACGCCCGCCGCTGGAGTGGGAGGAGGTCCGCCGGAAATATTGACGAGGATATCGACACCGCCAAGTTCGCGCCCTATGCGGTCGACATAAGCTTTTGTGGCATCGAGGTCGGCGAGGTCGAATGATTCACTGATGGCCTTCGCGCCAGCAGCTTCGATTTCCGAAACTGTCTTTGCTAGCGCTTCGCGGTTGCGACCTGCAATGGCTAAGGATGCGCCCTCTTTTGCAAGCGTGACAGCGATCACGCGTCCTAATCCCCCGCTGGCAGCCAAAACCAGAGCAGTCTTGCCTTTTAAACCCAGATCCATGAAGTCCTCCGCGACCCGTGATTATAATGCACCTAACAAGCGGAAGAATTTTTGCTGAACAACTTTTAATGATTAACTTGAATGAATTGTTTGATGTGCTCGTGATCGGCGGCGGCAATGCGGCTTTGTGCGCAGCCATCACGGCGCGCCAGGCCGGCGCGAGCGTTCTCGTCCTCGAACATGCGCCCAAGGATTTTCGCGGCGGTAATAGCCGACACACTCGAAATCTTCGCGCCATGCATTTAAAACCGACGGCCACTTTGACCGATTCGTATTCTGAAAGTGACTACTGGAAGGATTTGGTGGATGTGACCGGCGGTAAGACCAACGAACATCTTGCGAGGATCACAATTCGTGGCACCGCAGAAATTCTTCCCTGGATGGAGGAGCAAGGCGCTCACTTTCAGCCTTCTCTAAGTGGAACACTCAATCTTTCGCGCACGAACGCATTTTTTCTCGGCGGTGGCAAGGCGCTGATGAACGCTTATTACACGACTGCCGAGCGCCTTGGAATCAAGGTCGCGTACGAAACCGAAGTGAGATCGATCCGTCTCGTTGATGGAGAGGTAAAAGACGTGGTTGCGATGAGCGCAGGCGCGGAAGTAACGGTTCGGGCTCGCGCAATCGTCGTGGCTTCGGGGGGCTTCCAAGCTAACATTGCGTGGCTCCGAGAATACTGGGGAGACGCGGCCGATAACTTTATTATTCGCGGAACGCCTTATGCCAAGGGATTGATGCTGCGCAACCTGCTCGATCAAGGCGTCGCGCCCGTTGGAGAACCGAAACAATGCCACGCCGTGGCTATCGATGCCCGCGCTCCTAAGTTTGATGGCGGCATCGTCACCAGACTGGACTGCATTCCTTTCGGAATCGTGGTCGATCACGAAGCGCGACGTTTCTACGATGAAGGCGAAGACATCTGGCCCAAGCGCTACGCCATCTGGGGGCGACTGGTGGCGATGAGGCCAAAGCAAATTGCCTACGCCATTCTCGACGCGAAGTCGGAGGCTCTGTTCATTCCGTCGGTCTTCCCAGCAATCGAAGCGGATAGCGTCAGAGAGTTAGCGCACAAATTAGAGCTCGACGCGGAAGCACTGGAAACGACGGTGCGCGAGTTCAATGCGGCAGTGCAGCCGGGAACTTTCAATGGCAAAGGTTTAGACGAATGCCACACGTCCGGTCTAAATCCGCAAAAGAGCAATTGGGCGCGAGCGATCGACACTGCGCCGTTTATCGCCTATCCACTGCGGCCGGGAATCACTTTCACTTATCTCGGCGTCAAAGTAGACGAGAATGCCCGCGTCCTGATGAAAGACGGAAGGCCCTGCTCGAACCTTTTTGCCGCAGGAGAAATCATGGCCGGAAATATTTTAGGCGAAGGCTACATGGCTGGCATCGGAATGGCTATCGGTTCTGTGTTTGGGCGCATCGCGGGACGGGAAACGGGGAAGTTTGCAAGAAACTGAAAATGTAATTGAGGCCCGGCGGTTGTTTGTCATCTGCAACTCCTGCCGCTACTGCGAAGGCTTTTGTTCGGTTTTCCCGGCGATGGAGCTCCGGCGCAAGTTCACGACTGGCGACCTGAGCTACCTCGCGAATTTATGTCACGATTGCCGCGGATGCTACTACGCTTGTCAATATGCGCCGCCGCATGAGTTCGCCCTCAATCTACCGGTAGTTCTGGCCAAGTTAAGAACGGAGACATACGCCGCATATGTCTGGCCTCGTCCGATCGCGAAGGTCTTCCAAAAAAATGCAACATTTGTATCGCTGATCAGCACCCTCGCCATAGGTTTAGTTCTGTTTCTGGCGACAACGTTTCGTTCTCACGCAGCGCTATATGCAAAACATCTTGAGCCCGGAGCTTTCTACGCAGTCATCCCGGAAGTGGCCATGATCTCTGTTGCAATGGCCACGCTCGGTTTCGCGGTACTCGCGCTCGCCATGGGTTTCCGCAATTTCTGGCGAGATACCGCTGGCGGTTCGGTAGCTCAGGCTCGCTCAATTTACAGAGCCATTTCTGACGTTCTTACGCTTCGCAACCTCGGAGGAGGGGGCCACGGCTGCAACAATACCGACGAGGCGTTCTCACAAAACCGCCGATACGCCCACCATGCCATGTTTTATGGCTTCATGCTCTGCTTCGCTTCCACTTGCACGGCCGCTTTTTACGAGCACATTTTAGGTAGGGTCGCTCCGTATCCCATCCTCAGCTTGCCGGTCTTGCTCGGAACGGTGGGGGGTATTGGTATGTTGCTCGGCACCGCGGGGTTGACTTGGGTGAAGGTCAAGGCCGATCCGGCTCCGGTGGCAAAAGCTCTTCTCAGCAATGACTACGCATTGCTAGCACAGCTTTTTCTTGCTGCGGCCACTGGCCTTCTTTTATTGCTTTTGCGGGACACTTGGTGGATGGGGCTTCTGCTGGCGCTGCATTTAGGAGCGATTCTGGCGTTTTTCCTTGCCCTGCCATACAGCAAATTTGTTCACGGAATCTACCGGTCGGCCGCCTTGCTTCGAAATGCTGCCGAACGTCCGCAAAAGGCAGTGTAGGACTTCCGCGCTGCAACAACCGGAGATCACAATACTGCGGGGTCAGAAGCTGATGCGGCGGGACAAGTCCTCGAAACGCGAGTCTGAGTGGAGTCCGCTCAATTCCGGATCAGTCCTTAAGAAAGCCATACCGGTAGACCGATCGTCATACGCCCTCTCCAGCCATTTCATTGCATTGTCCTTGTCTCCAAGCCCTGAATAAATCAGCGCAATCGCGTAGGAGGGAACGTACTTCTGCCCGGTTCGGCCTTCCAACTCATGTAGCAATTTTTTAGCGAGTCCGGTTTTTCCTGCCACGGCGTAGGCGTGGCCAAGCGAGCCGATATAACACGGCTCACCTCCCGACACTTTGACCGCCTGTTCCAATTCAAGAATTGCCGTATCGTACATCTGTTTCTGCTCGTATGCCCGCCCTAACCGCAACCTCGTCCGTGCGAAGTTAGGGTCGATCTCGACGGCCTTTTTTAGTATTTCGATCGCTCTGTCTGGATTTCCGGATAACGAAATTGCCCATGCCGCATTGCTGGCCACGCTTGGCGACAGTGGGTCGTTTTCCATCGCCAATCGGGCTTGAGCCTCAGCTTCGGTAAACATTCCCTTCGCCGCGAGGCTGACGCTGTACCACGAGTGGGCAGTAGCGTAATTTGGATTCTCTTCCAAAGACCGCTGAAATTCCTTGGTCGCCTCAACTCCATCCCAGTCGTAATAGAAGTGAATGAAGCCCAAACTCGCGTGCGCCCCAGCGAGCCCGTCATCGATTGCCAATGCTCGTTGCGTAGCCTGTTTGGCAGCAGGAAACGCTTCTTTCGGCGGAAGCACGGCGTAGAAAGCGAGTATGTCGTAGGAGTCCGCAACACCCACGTAGGCCTCAGCGAACTTGGGATCGAGCGCAATCGCTTGGCGGAAATATTCCAGGCCCTTCGCTATATCTTTCTCGTTTCGCTTGTTCCAAAAATAGCGACCCTTGACGTAAGCCTCATAGGCATCTTGTCGTTCGGTCGAACGCTTCGTCAACCGATGAGTTTCTTCTCCAGAGAGTTTCAAATTAACAGACTGCGCGACGCGCTCCGAAAGTGAATCTTCCAAAGCGAAGATGTCCGTAAAGGCCTCGTCAAAAGCCTCGCCCCAGAGCTGTACTCCATCGCGCACGCGAATCAATTGGAGCGTCAGCCGAACTCGTCCAGCTTGGCGCTGAATGCAACCGTTGATGACAGCGTCTACACCTTGCTCGGCGCCAGCCGCCTGCGGACTGATAGTGGCCCCAGCGTACTTCTGAATCGAGTTCGTCGGCCGGACGATGATCTTCCCTGTATTGCCGAGCCGGGTAATCAATGCGTCCGCTATACCTATGCCCAGATACTCGTCCCCGCTTTGCGCGCCCAAAATTTGAAAGGGTAGGACCGCGACAGACTTCACTTCCACGGTCGGGTCGGCCTGTACGGATGCATCGCTTCGGCGAGAAACTGCGAAAAAGACGGTGAGACATACGCTCAATATAAGAGCCATCGCGCCCAATCCCCACCGGAGGGCGCGGCCTGCCACTGACCTTCTGATCGAAACCGGCTGCACAACCAAGGGAGGTTGTGGCGCGCCGCTTTCGACATCGCGAGTCTCTTGAGTCTCTGGCGCCGGAATTATGATTTGTGGAATTCTGTTTTCCGTAGAAATCGCTGCAGCGTCCTCAATATTTTTTCTCGACAGCACGTCGGCCGATTCATCTACAAGCTTGACTTCCGCTACGAATCGATATCCTCGCTTCGAGACAGTCTCGATATATTTGTGCTGACCGCGATCGTCATTAAGCGCTTTCCTCAACACGGAAACAATTACCGCCAAGTTGCCTTCTTCGACAACAGACCCATGCCAAACCTCTCGCAACAACTCCGCTTTGTCGACGAGATGTCCATCTCGCTCTACAAGATACACAAGCAGTTCAAACGCCTTAGGAGTCAGGGAAACAGGTTGGCCGTCTTGAAGGAGTAAACGCTCCCGCGGATCAAGTAGGAAGGCTCCAAACTCGTATAACTGGTTTACTGAAGTGTCCATTTCCGGGTAAAAAATAATTTTTTAATATTTCTTTCGTTGTTCTCACAAGACTTCCCGCAGACTGAACCGCTAGAGTTCGCTCGCAGAGTAAATCGAGAATTCCTTGGGGGATTATAGCCCAGACCAAACAGAATTCCGACTGCCAAAACCAGGACGTCAAGTTCAATTTAAAGACCGAGCAAACCGCGATTTGCGATTTGTACGCCATGATGCGTTAAATATCGGAAGCTGAGGGAGCCCCGTGATCAATCCCAGATGGACCCGCACCGCCACCGTTCTCAACCTCGTGGTTTTCTTCGTCCTAGCCTTCGCTCTCCTGTCTGGAGGTCACCTCGAGGCCCAAGTCGCGGGCGCCACCCTCACAGGGACTGTTACTGATAAGTCCGGAGCGGTCGTCCCCAACGCCCAAGTCGCAATTACGAACACCGCCACCGCGATCACGACCAACGTGACGACCGGCTCGGCTGGGCTCTACAGTGCTCAAAATCTGATCCCAGGTTCCTATTCTGTGTCGATGACGGCACAGGGATTTCAGACCTTGAAGCAGTCCGATATCACATTAACCGTCGGCGCTCAAGTCGTACTAAACGCTTCCCTTCCCGTCGGCGCGGCGGGTGAAACCGTAAGCGTCACTGGGGCGCCCCCGGATATCGATCTGAATACGGCTACCATCAGCGGAACCGTAGGCGAGAACACGGTCCGCGAGCTCCCGCTCAATGGTCGCGATTGGACGACTCTCGCCGAACTCGAGCCCGGCGTCAATTCTGTAAGTTCTGTGCAAGCTGGTAGCAGCGTCACTAGTTTCAGCCGAGGCAACCGGGGCTTGGGAGCGCAATTGTCCATTTCCGGGCAGCGTCCGCAGCTAAACGACTATCGTATCGACGGCATCACCGTTAATGACTACGCCAACGGCGGCCCGGGCAGTGTGCAGGGCGGAACTCTCGGCGTTGACGCGATTCAAGAATTTTCGGTTCTGACCAGTAGCTATACGGCGGAATACGGTCGAACCGCCGGTGGCGTGGTGAACGCGATCACGCGTTCAGGCGCGAACCAAATTCACGGCTCAGCGTTTGAGTTTCTCCGCAACAGCGCGTTCGACGCTAAGAATTTCTTTGACTCGGCTGGCGCCGCGAAACCCCCTTTCAAGCAAAACCAATTTGGCGCAGCCGTTGGGGGCCCAATTCGTAAGGATAAGACTTTTTTCTTTGCCAACTATGAAGGACTTCGCATCAACGTGGCAAAGCCGGTGGTAGCCAACGTGCCGTCCGCGGCCGCGGTCCAGGGAATTTTAAACTTCCCAGGAGGGCCCAGCACTTACCCGGCCGGCTGTGTGCAAACGGCGGTGGCCAATCAATGCCAGGTCACTGTCAGCCCACTCGTTCAGCCCTATCTTCCTTTGTGGTCTCCGGTGAACGACGGGCTCAACACGGTCGACCAGAACACTGGGCAGTATTTGTTCGAAGGGAAGCAAACTACCAAAGAGAATTTCGTGACCGGGCGCGTGGATCACAAGCTTTCGGAAAAAGACAGCCTCTTTGGCAGCATGGAATACGATCACGCGCGGCTCACCTTGCCGGATGGCAATAACGACATTCAAAACCTGACGATCTCGACGCGCATTCTGGTTGCACTCGAGGAAACTCATCTATTCAATTCGCATTTCGGAAATACTTTTCGCGTTGGCTATAGCAGAGCCTTTGCCTTGGCGGCGCCTTCCGTCCCCGTCAACCCGGTCGCCGGTGATAAATCGCTTGGACCTGCAACTGGTTTCGGCACCCCAAATATCTCGGTCTCAGGATTGTCGTTGGCCGAAGGTGCCTACGGTATCGAGATCTATCGTTACCCCTACAATTCGTACCAAGTCAACGATGATGCATTTTTGACCAAAGGCAAACACGACCTGAAGTTTGGCGCTACTGTGGAACGGGATCAGGAAAATTCACTATTCTTGCCCGGACCGGCAGGTTTTCTACTCTGGCAAACTTTCTTACAGATCAACCGAGGCAGATTCGCACCGGCTCGCTGAACGGCTTTCCGCGAGCATGGCGACAAACCATATTCGGGGCTTACATCCAGGACAACTTTCGATGGCGCCCAAATTTTACGATCAATATGGGAGTTCGCTATGAAATGGCGACTGTGCTGAGTGAAAAGAATAATAAAGAAGTCACTCTGCTCACCCCGGAGTCGCCTGCTCCAAGAACCGGGCCGCCGCTCATGTCAAACCCGACCTTGCGCAATTTCGCGCCTCGCCTCGGCTTCGCTTGGGATCCTTTTAAGGACGGCAAAACCTCGGTTCGAGCAAGCTTCGGCATCTTCGATATCCTCCCCCTGTTGTCGTTCTTGTCATTCGCTGACAATCAGTCGGCCCCGTTTAACGTACAGGGTAACGCCGCCAACTTGCCTCCCGGGTCGTTCCCCGTCCTCGCCTTCTCACTGGCTGCCGCTAAATCGCAACTGCGTACCGCATACATACAACAGGACCCCAAACGCGATTATGCGATGACGTGGAACCTTAGCATCGAACGGCAACTGGCACCCAGCGTCAGCCTGTTCATGGGCTATGTTGGCTCGCATGGCGTACACGAACCGTTCGCAGTGGACGATATAAACATAGTGCTACCAACGAAAACTCCGATCGGCTACATCTGGCCTAATCCAGTTGGTAGTGGAACTGTGCTTAATCCTAACGGCGTAGTTAGCCGTATCGACGCGCGTTACTTTAACAACAGCACGGTCTTTCATGCCTTCGAAGCCCAGGTGAAGAAGACGTTGACCCGCGGACTTCGCGTGCAAGGTTCTTACACGTTCAGTAAGGCGATTGATGAAGGAGACGGCATTAATATCGGGGACCCGTTCACCAATTCAATTTCGAGTTTGTTCTTCTTTGATCCGAAACTGCGAAGAGGTCCCGCTGATTTCAACGTCACTCAAAATCTCACTGCCAACTTTGGATGGGTGATTCCTAGTTCTAAATTTTCGGGTCCAGCAGCGGTAGCGTTTGGCGGCTGGGAAATAGGCGGTATTGTTAGCGCCCACACCGGCCTTCCCTTTACGCCGAATCTGGCCGGTCAGGGAAACGGAGCCAATGGCGATCCTCTTGGACTTAACAATTCAGATCCCTTTGACTATCCCAATCGCATCACGACCGGCCGTTGCCAAGATCCGGTTAATCACGGCAGTATTACTTACCTCAAACTTAACTGTTTCACATTGCCGACCGCACCGGCGTCTTATGCGTCGCAATGCGCCACCTTTACGGGAGCTGTCACAGCCCCACCCCCAGGTACTGTTTATTGTTCCAACTTGCTCGGAAATTTGAGCCGCAACTCAGTGAATGGTCCACGATTCGTAAACGTTGATTTTTCGATCTTCAAGAACTTTCCCGTTCACCGCCTCTCGGAAAACTTTAATGTGCAGTTTCGTGCTGAGTTCTTTAATGTCCTTAATCACCCCAACTTCGGCGCCCCGATCGATAACAGCAACATCTTCGACCAAACTGGCGCTCCGGTCGGTAATGCCGGCGTGATCGATGTCACGTCAAATGACCAACGCGAAATCCAGTTTGGCTTGAAAGTCATCTGGTAAATAATTGCCTCGCGTAAGTATCGGCAATAGCAGCTTGACATAGTAGTCGAGTCATAGGAGCTTAAACAATGTCAACCACTGCGGATGTGCAACCGATTCCCTTCCTTATTGGAGGGGAATGGATTAAAGACACATCGTCTTTCATAACGCACGTCAACCCGGCTACTGGCGAGGTCAATTACAAGATCTGCGCCGGTACTGAAGAAGACATTGATGCCGCGGTCAACTCCGCTCACAAGGCTGCCAGGCAACCCGAGTGGCGCAATATGCTCCCGCATAACCGCGCCAAGATTCTGAATCGCATCGCCGACCTCATGCTCGAGCGCTCGGACCTGCTTGCGCGCTCCCAGATGCTTGAAAACGGCAAAGTTTGGAAGGAGTGCAAGAACCAGGTTATCAACGGAGCAGCTACATTCCGCTACTGCGCTTCGGCAATCGAAACTCTCGGCTCGGAGATCACGCCGCCCCGGGGAAACTATCTCAGCATGACGGTCTATGAGCCGTGGGGTGTGATTGCGGCGATTACTCCGTGGAATTCTCCAATCACCCTGACGTGCAACAAAATCGCAGCGGCTTTAGCTGCGGGCAACGGGGTCGTGCTGAAGCCCGCGTCGTATACACCGACCTCAGGAATCGAGTTGGGACGAATCGCTCTTGATGCGGGCGTTCCTGCCGGCGTTTTTAACGTGGTCCCCGGAGCGGGCAGCAAAATTGGCGACGCTCTCGTGACTCATCCGCTGGTTCGCATGGTGTCTTTCACCGGCGGAACAGAAGTAGGAAGAAGAATTTCAGAGCTGGCTGGCCGCAAAATTATCCCTGCAGTTCTAGAACTTGGCGGTAAGTCTCCCCATATTATTTTTGCTGATGCCGACTTAGACGCCGCGGCGGATGCAGCCACCGTCGCCATCTTCGAAGGTACGGGTCAATCCTGTACTGCAGGCTCGAGATTGTTTGTCGAGCGCAAAGTGTACGATCAGGTCATTTCAAAGATTATTGAGCGGGCGCGGGCGCTCCGCGTCGATTTGCCGGATGCTCCCGGCGCACAGCTTGGACCGAGTGCCAGCTTTTCGCAACGAGACTTCATCGAGAAGATGGTGGAAGGGGCGCGTAAAGATGGCGCCGAGATCCTCATCGGCGGAAGCCGACCCACCGAACCCCGGCTGGCAAAGGGCGCGTTCTACTTGCCGACCATCGTCGCGGGGATCAAAAATATCTCTAATATCTCGCAGCAGGAAATTTTTGGACCCGTGCTGTGCGCGATGCCATTCGACAATGAGGACGACCTCATGCAACAAGCTAACGACATCAGCTTCGGCCTTGCTTCCGGTATCTGGACCGCCGACTACAAGAAGGCGTGGCGCGTGGCGCGTGGTCTAGACGCCGGAATGGTTTGGATCAACACCTATAAACAGTTTTCAACGGCGTCGCCTTTCGGCGGATTCAAAGACAGCGGATTGGGTCGAGAAAAAGGTTTGCAGGGGATTCGAACTTATCAGCAAGTTAAGACAATTTTTTGGAGCATGTCCGACACGTTCGATGGCGGCTTCAGCATCGCGAAATAATTTTTAGAGGTATTGATATGCCAGACAGCAAAGTTCAGACCGGCTCTCCGAAGTCGACTGCGGGCGTGAAGGGTGCCGAATATATAGCGGACTTTCTTGTCCAGCAGAAGGTTCCGTATGTGTTTGGAGTGTGCGGCCACGGCATTTTGGGTTTGCTCGATGGTTTGTTCGACCGCCAGGAAGAAATAAAAACTATTTCTGTGCACCATGAGGCGGCGGCGGGCTTCATGGCCGAAGCCTATTTTCGAATCACGCAGAAGCCCGTCGCCACTTACACCTCCTGCGGCCCCGGCTCGGCAAACCTGATACTCGCAATCGCGGCAGCCTTCGCCGATTCATCAGCAATGCTCAACATCACAGGGAATGTTCCGACCGGGCAGTGGAACCGGGGCCCCTTTCAAGAGTCAGGGAAATATTTTCAGGGCGATTTTGTAAACGCGATTCGGCCCTATGTGAAACGAAGTTTTCAACCGACGCGGCCGGACATGTTACCGCTCGCTTTACGTCAGGCTTTTGCGCTGATGACCAACGGACGCCCGGGGCCGGTCAACATCGACATTCCGCTGAACGTTTTCGTTGAGCCCGTCGATGAAAATTCATCGAAGTACGACAACAATTGGCCAATCGCGGATTGGTCCCGGGCCGCTGCCGACCCAGCCTCGGTAGATGAAGCTCTTCGCCTGCTTCAGGGCGCGTCACGTCCAGTCATCGTGGTCGGGCACGGCGTAGAACTAAGCGGCGCTGAGCCTGAACTGCTGATGTTGGCCGAGGCTTTCCGCATTCCGGTTGCGACTACACCGTTCGGCAAAGGAGTGTTTGATCCGCGCCACGCTTTAAGTCTAGGTCCGACCGGCCGCAACGGTTCATACATGGCGAATGCTGCATGTCGAAATGCCGACGTGATACTGGCGTTGGGCACACGCTTCGACGACCGCGCCACAAGCGCTTGGCTGCCGGGCTTTACTTACAACATTCCCCAAAGCAAGTTAATTCACATCGATATCGATGCAGCCGAAATTGGCCGTAACTTCCGGCCTGAGTTAGGCGTCATTGCCGACGCAAAGCTTTTCTTGCAGCAACTCTTGGCCCTCCCCCGGCCAGAAATTGACAGCAAGCGCAGTGTATGGCTCGATCGAATCGCTGTATGGAGAAAGCGTTGGGAAGAAGCGACAGTCACTCCTCGAACCTCCGACGCAGTTCCTATTCGACCGGAACGTGCCGTGGCCGAACTTAGAAAAGCTGTTCCAGCGGATGGCATCGTTCTTGCCGACGTCGGCGTCCATCACAACTGGCTTGTCTCTGAATTTGAAGCGTGGAAGACGCGAACTTTCCTGCAGACATGGGGCTTCGCTTCCATGGGATTTGCGGTCGCCGGCGCGCTTGGCGCGAAACTCGCTGCTCCGAACCAGCCTGTCGTATCGCTCTGTGGGGATGGCGCATTCATGATGAACTCGAGCGCCGTGCTCACTGCGGTCGAGTATGACATCCCCGTTGTGTGGATGGTCTGGAATAACTTCGGTTACTGCGCAATTCGCGATCAGCAACGCGGATATTTTGGCAATGACCGCGAGATCGCAACCAGCTTCACTGACGTTAGCGGCAAACTTTACTCCGCTGACTACGCGATGATGGCGCGTTCGATGGGCGCAGTTGGTCACACGGTTGAGAAGCCTGCCGACCTTGGTCCGCAGTTGGAAGCGGCTATCGCTTCTGGTCGACCGACCGTTCTCGACGTCCGTATCGATCGTGAACTTCGTCCCCTTGCTACCGGAAGCTGGGACCTTCCACCAATTCCTCACCCGATGCCTAACTTTGGTTGGGGTGAAGACGAGTAACAAGAGGCAATGAGAATTCGTCCAAGTACGACTGACTTCTCGCTCTTGATTTTCCTGGTCGTCAGTGCGGTTAGGACGAACGACTAAGAGCTAGCAGCAACCTATGACGAGAGGGAGTGACACGGAGATACTGGCCGGTCAGCAATCGGTAGTTGTAAAGGCTGGGTCCCTCTGGTCGGGCAAGCGCTTTTACATCGCAGCTCTGCTTTTTCTCAACTTATTCATAAATTACATGCACCGTATCAACCTTTCTGTCGCTGCACCCTCGATTGCCCGCGACTTTCATTGGGACTCGGCCAAGATGGGCCTGCTCTGCTCTTCTTACCAATGGACTTATTGCGTTTTTCTTCTGCTCTGGGGTTGGGCTTCTGATCGCCTAGGCACTCGCTGGGTCAACGGTATTTCAGTGACCATGTGGTCGATTGCAGGGATGTTGACCGGAGTCGCGACCTCATTCGTGGGGATGGTTGGAACGAGGTTAGCTCTTGGAGCAGGCGAAGCTGCTTCTTTTCCGACTTCAGCTAAAGTAGTCCGGCAATGGTTCCCTGCCAGCGAGCGCGGACTCGCGACGGCAATCTTTAACGCGGGAAGCTTCGCCGGGCCAGCCTTCTCAGCTCCTCTAGTGGCGTGGCTCTTGATTCGAGAGGGCTGGCGAATCTCATTCATGATCACCGGTTCTTTCGGCTTCGTGTGGGTTGCGATGTGGCTGCTTCTATTTCGGAAGCCCTCGGAGTGCTCGTGGCTGCCCGAAGAAGAACGTAACTATATTCTGGCGCAAACCGATTCACCAACGGCTTCTCACAACGCCCTGCAACAGCGCCAAAGGGCAGCTTGCTACGGCTTATGGGTCGGAAGACGATGTGGGGGCTGTTTCTAACCCAGGGATGTTGCGCCTACACCATGCTCTTGTTTCTCTTCTGGCTCCCCTCTTACCTGGTTCAATCTCGCCACATGTCGCTAGTGAAAGCAAGTTGGTTTACCTCGGTGCCATATGTGATTGCTGTTATTTCAGGACTCTTTATTGGCAAACTCAGCGACAGCCTGCTCTCCCGAGCGGCCGTAAGACAAGGTAAACGCCGGACGCTACTAATGGTGTTCATCGTGTTATCTGGTTTCGTTCTATTAACGAACGTGGTTGCGAATGAATACCTGCTATTGGTGCTCGTTTCAATATCGTTGGCATGCATCTCCAGTGCGTTATCACTGAACATAGCCTTGACGAACGATCTCACGTGGAACCCGCAGATGTTAGGCGTTGCAATTGGCTTTTTGATCCTTGGTGGCAACATCTTTGGATCGTTAGTGCCCATAATTACCGGCTACATCGTTAAATGGACGGGCAGTTTTGATTACGCTTTCTATCTGGCTGGCTTCTTATTGTTTGTTGCGGCCGTCGTTTGCTCCACTATGACTCGAGAGCCGTTGGCGTTTGACGAAGTGCTTGCGGGGGCTGTCGACACTTCGCTCCAATCGATGTAACCGACGAGTCTGATTCACAAAGTGATTAACAACAGTTAGGCGATTTTAATGAGCAAGAACGCGGATCAAAGATGGTCGCTAAAGATGGTTTCGCCGCTTGAGCCGGGAATCGTCTGCGTCGACATTGAGCAAATGCTTCGCTTTTACACCGAAATTTTAGGCCTGACATTTGCTTCCGACGCAGAAGCGTCCCCCGAAATGAGCACCGAATTTGGAACCGGACCCGATGGCTTTCGCATCATTCGTTTGCAAACCTCGTATGGCGAAAGAATAAAGCTGGTCCAGCCTAAGGAAATGGCACTTCAGCCGAACCCGGTGCCCGACTGGGTCTTTGCTCGCCAGGGGATCGCTTATCTGACCTTCATCGTCGCTAACGTTGCTGAAGTTGCCGAAAAGTTGAAAGCGCAAGGCGTGAAGATGATGAGCAAGGGGCCCGTCGAAATACGCAAGGGGATCACCGCAGTCTTTACTTGCGACCCCGAAGGCAATTTTCTTGAATTTGTCCAATATGCGGATATCGCATCGTACCGTCCGGATCTTTTTAGGCGAGATCTGTCCCCTCAAGCTGAAAGGTTATCTTGATGATTCCTCGTCGATCAGGCTTTGCATGCGTCGCTGCAGCTCTCGTTGCACTTTCAACTTTGGCGATTTCCGAAACGTCCCAACCGACATCACTGGAGCAGACGTGGTCTTTGAAAATGACGACCCCACTGGAGGTGGGCATCGTTTGCGTGAACATGGATCGTATGCTCACCTTTTACACCGGGGTCCTTGGGCTGAAATTTGTAAACGAAGCCGAAGCCACCGCCGAAATGAGCAAGAAGTTTGGAGCCACGCCAAACGGATTCAAGATCGTTCGCCTCCAGACGCCTGCTGGAGAAAGAATCAAGCTGCTGCGGCCGCCCAAATTGCAAACCAGGCAATCTGCGACTTCTGAATACGCATTTGAACGACAGGGTACATCCTACGTTACTTTTGTTATCGCTGACATGCAAGACGTGGCGAAGCGATTGAAAACCAATGGCGTCAAGTTGATGAGCCCAGACCCGGTTGAGATTCGGAAGGGCGTGTTCGCCCTGCTTGCGCAAGACCCGGAAGGGAATTTTGTCGAGTTTGTGGAATACCCCGATGTGCTTGCTTATCGTCCCGATCTTTTTAAGTGGAAGCAATTCTTTTAGAGCAGTTAATAAGCCTGGTCTTTCAGGCCGAGCACCGAACACGAAAACAGGGGAAATCAATGAACGTTAGACTCTCGATCGCAATACTCGCCACGCTGGCATCTTGTGCCGTCACTACTGCCGCCGCTGCAAATGCCAACGATGTTGCCGGAAGCCCTCCTCCAGGTTCGGTGCCGACGTTTTCTACGGAGAACATTGCGCGCCAAGGTCATTTTTACGTAGGGGGAAAGTGGGTTGGCGAAAAAGGCAAGCAAAATATGCGTGGCGCTATGTACGTGGAGGTTTGGGTCCCGAAGAAGATCCAGCACCCGTACCCGGTCCTTTTTATTCAGGCGGGCGGCGGTCAAACAAATATCGCTTTGTTGCAAACGCCGGACGGTCGGCCGGGCTGGGCTTACGACTTCGTGAACCAAGGCTATACGGTCTACATGATGGATTTTCCAGGCCGCGGTCGCTCTGGATACGTGCCTGGAAGCGACGCCCCCCTTGTGCCTCCTCGCACCGGCGAAATGATGGAGGAAGTGTGGACGAACGGCCGTAAGTCGACAAACCCCATGCGTAACTGGCCCACACAAGATAAGTACACGCAGTGGGTCGGCAAATCACCAACCTCAGGGAAAATGGGTGAACCGGAGTTCGACAACTATGCCAAGACAGAAGTGTCGTTCCCTAATTCCGACGACATTGAACAGGTATCCGCAGATGCGATCGACCAGTTGATCGATTTGATTCACCAACCGGTCATCCTGCTTCTCCATTCGAGATTGGCAACTTCCGGTTGGCTGGCGGCGGACGAGCGGCCGAAAATTATTAAGGCCATTCTTGCCCCCGAGCCTTGGGCTCCCCCGGTGGAAAATGCGGAGTTAGACGCGCGCGGCCCAGGCCGCATCTGGGGACTTACTAACTTCCCAGTCCATTATGATCCCCCTATCAAAGAAGCATCCGAATTGCAGCCGGTGAGACAAGAAAAAGCTGATGGTCCTGGACTAATTCCGTGCTGGGTTCAGAAAGAACCAGCGCACCAGCTGATAAACATGGTGGGTGTCCCTGTCCTAAATGTGTCCGCCGAGGCAAGCTACCATCGCCCTTACGCCCATTGCGTTGCGAAGTGGCTAAACCAAGCAGGAGTTAAAACTCAATATTTCAACCTCGAAGACGTTGGTTTGCCTGGCAACGGTCATCAGATGATGTCCGAGAAAAATAGCGCTGAAATCGCGAAGTTTTTCATGCAATGGCTCGATAAGAACATTCAGTAAAAAACGAGTGAGCGCGGGCCGCCGATTAGGTGCGCATTTCACAAGATCGACCCCGCCGCTTCATTGTTTTGCTCAAATATATCCCACAGGTTTTAAAGATATCCGAATTTTATGACTGAGTTCTGCCAAGGCCCCGATCCCAATCCCTATCACCCGCGCATCACGGTTCCGCCGCTTGCCACGGATACACACTTCCATATCTTGGGCCCAGCGACGAAGTATCCTTATGTTGAAGACCGCGAATACACCCCACCGGACGCTCTCCCCGAACATTATCGCCATCTTTTTCACACTTTAGGTGTAGGACGCGCAGTGCTTGTCCAGCCCAGCGTCTATGGTAGCGACAATCGCTGCATGCTGGAATCCGCTTCGCTGCTAGGCGTGGCGACGCGAAACATAGCCGTCGTCTCTAACGATGCGAGCGAACAAGAACTCGAGGACCTACACGATGCCGGCACTCGCGGAGTACGCTTCATCCTAGCTCATAAAGGTGGCGTGCCAGTCTCGCAACTAGAGCAACTCTCTGAGCGGATAAAGGCATTTGGATGGCACGTTCAGTTCCTACTCCGGCCTGCCGCTCTAATCGACCTCGAATCTCGGCTTAAAAGCCTGCCTACTGATTTCGTTATCGACCATCTCGGGCTTATCCGTCCGTCCGAAGGCGGAGTTCTGCAACCTGCTTTTAAGGCCCTCTTGCGTCTGGTACAAACAGGCCGATGCTGGGTCAAATTTACCGGAGGCTATCGCATCTCTTCGGAGACACCTCCCTATCGAGACGTGATTCCCATGGCGCAAGAACTGGTGCAAGCACGGCCTGACAGGATTTTGTGGGGCAGTGATTGGCCTCATGTGATGTTGAAAGGCACAATGCCAGACACCACCGCCCTGCTCGATGTGCTAGGCGAATGGGTACCCGACGACAACGTTCGGAAGCAAATTTTGATAGATAATCCGCAAAGATTAGTCGGTTTCTAGTTGGCAGCAACACTTTGACGCATTCATCACCGCGACCACAATTGGAGTGTCATGGCTACTTGGGAGAGAAAATTAGGCTTAATCGTTCCTTCGTGGAACACGATTAACGAATACGAGTTTCAGCAGGTTGTCCACCCCACCATGTCCGTCCATGCGATGCGTATCAAGATCACCGCGGATGACGAAGAAAATTACAGTTGGATGGAGACTCAAGTTCCGGGCGCAGCGAAGTTGCTCGCCCAAGCGAAAGTCGAGGTCATCTGCTACGGCTGCCTTGCCGGCGGATTCGTCCGCGGGCCGGGGCACGATCAGCAAATTATCAAGGATATAGAGGGAGCTACGAATATTCCCGGGGTAGCAGCTGCTGCTGCAATCATCGATGCGATGCGCGCTTTAAACATCACTCGCGTGAGCGTGGCATCACCTTACGAGCCATGGCTTAACGAAAAACTGCGGGATTATCTAACCGCCTATGACATAGAAGTTGTGGCACTCAAAGGACTCGGCACACAAGCCCATGCCAGTTTCACTCCAGATCAAAACGCGGCTCTGGCAGCCGAAGTTGACCGCCGCGAGTCACAAGCTGTCTTGATTGCATGTTCGAATTTTCGCACTTTGGAGTTCATTGAGCCTTTGGAGCGACAACTGGGTAAGCCGGTGATCAGCAGCAATCTCTGTTCACTCTGGAGGATGTTGAGGTTAGTTGGAGACCGGCGGAGTTTGCCGCGAACAGGAAGACTATTTATCGAGGCGTAAGTCGGACTTCCCTATTTGATCTCAAGTGGGTGCGGCGAATTTGTTGTATCTGGGTTATCGCACTCGAGTGGTTCGTATAAAGGTGAGCATGAAGAGCATTCACCGTTCAAAACAATCTAAGACTAAGGTCAAGTCCACCCATGAACACCAGACGGATCGTCCCTTATCCCGTCGATCTGTTCTGTTTGGTGCGGCTCCGTTTATAGTTGGAGGCGCTTCTCTGTTTTCATGCTCGATTGTCGCAGCCCAAGATCGATCAACTGGTAACTCTTCTATTCGTTCCCGTCCGCAAAAAATCTGGAGCCGCGAATACTGGGCTAACAATGGCGATATTCGGTTGTCATTGTTTCGAAAACGAATCGATGATCCGGAGCAGACGCACGATTCCCGCCCCGTGCTTTTCCTCGCCCACGGTTCTTCCGTCTCCGCACGACCAACGTTCGATCTCGCTGTCCCCGGGCATGACGATTACTCGCTCATGGATAAATTTGCCGAATTCGGCTTCGATGTGTGGACTATGGATTTTCAGGGATATGGCCAGTCTTCGGCTGGACCTCACAACTCTGACATCGCAAGCGGAGTGCAAGACCTCAGCGCCGCTCGTGAAGTAGTTGTGCGCGAAACGGGAGAAAGGAAATTTCATCTATACGGCGAGTCGAGCGGCGCTCTAAAGGCGGGAGTATTTGCGATGGAAGAGCCGCACTCGGTCGGGCGTCTGGTCCTCGTATCCTTTACCTGGACCGGCCAAGGCTCACCCACGCTAGCGAAGAGATCTGAATCAGCCGACTTGTATCGCACGCATAGCCGCAGGCCACGCGATCGCGAGATGATTCGCAGCATCTTCACACGCGATAAGCCGGGAACTTCTGACCCGGCGGTCGCCGAAGCCATGGCCGACGCTGAGCTTAAGTATGGAGATTCGGTTCCATCTGGCACCTACCTTGATATGACCACCAAGCTTCCGGTGGTCGATCCGCTAAGGTTGAAAGTACCTGTGTTGATCGCGCGCGGAGAATACGACGGTATCGCCACCGAAGACGACATACTGAATTTCTTCAAGAGACTTCCGGTGCCGGACCGTGAATTAGTTATCTTGCCGGGAGCCGCTCACTCGATAGCGCTCGGTATAAATCGGCGGCAATTCTGGCACGTGTTGCGCAGCTTTCTGGACATGCCCGCCCCGTTCACCAGGCCAAAAGATTGAAAGCAGACTGATCAATAAAACGGGAAGTCTGTTGCAAGAGCCGTATTTTTTGAAACAGCCGGCGACTTGCAGGAAAGGGGGCCTGAAGTGCCGACAGTGAGCGATACCTCCGTGAATGTCGCTGGCATTGAGTCAGTGAGCGGGCCGCTATCGCGTGTGCAGAAAATGGTCGTGGGTGCGGCGTCAGCGGGCTACCTCTTCGACGCGTTCGACACTTACATCGTCAGCTTTGCGATGCCAGCCATAGTTGTGGAGTGGAGACTCAGTCCCGTGTTCAATGGAGTGCTGGCGTCGGCTGGAATGTGGGGCATGTTCATCGGAGCGATGGTTTGGGGCCCGATCGCCGATAGATTCGGGCGGAAGGCGGGATTTGCCGGAACGGTATTCGGCTTTAGCCTGCTCAGTTGCGCGACCGCGCTCGTCACCAACACCACGCAATTCATCGTGCTACGCTTTCTCACCGGATTGTTTTTGGGCGGCATGTTGCCGGTCGTTTCAGTCATGGTTGCGGAGCAAGTAGCCGCGGAACGTCGCGGACGTCTTGTCGCACTTCCGCCCATCTTCTGGCCTGTTGGATTGTTTCTTGCAGCGGTTGCGTCGTTCGTTCTAATTCCACGCTTCGGATGGCACTCGCTATTTCTGGCAGGCCTGCTACCCGCCCTGCTCGCCGTTTTTGTTATTACGAAATTGCCGGAGTCGCCACGCTGGCTCGCCACACACGGCAGGAGTAGACGTGAGACGCAAGCATTGTCGGCAGTGAACGGGATTGATTCTCAGCGCCAATCGGTCGACACGACCCGGAAAGCTGCTGAGAACAGATCGCTGATACTACTCTTGCGTCCGCCTTACCTACAGCGATTAGCGATGACTACGAGCGTCTTGTTCTTCGGATTCTTCGGATATTACGGGTTTGCATTGTGGCTGCCGTCGATCCTGGCTTTGCACTTCGGAATGAGCCTGGCCCGCGCTTTCGGGTACACCGCCCTCGTCGGGACGTTCGCGATCCTCGGAAAGATCACCGCTTTTTTCACAATCGACCGCTTCGGACGGAAGCAATTGTTCTATGTCGGGTTCGGCATGTCGGCTCTCGTTGCGCTACTCTTCGGACTGCTGCGGCAGCCCCTCCATCTTCTTGCCGGGGCCTGCGCTTTGTCTTTTTTCCTGGAGGAAGCAGCCGCAGGCTGTGTTGTGCTGCCGACCGAGCTGTTTCCGTCAGAGGTGCGCGGCACGGCGAACTCATGGTCGAGCGCCGCCGGCAAATTGGCCGCCGCGTTCAGCCCGCTCGTATTTGGCTTTTTCATGGCACGACAGCTTTATTACGGCATCTTCATCACTATGGCTGTCTTTTTTGGAGTTGCGTGCGCCATCATTTTCCTGTTTGGTATTGAGGCAAAAGGAAAAACCCTTGAGGGTCTCGGCGCGGAGTGAGTGCCGCTCGACTAAGGGCTTAACCGATCTACCCCTTCGAGTGCCGACCCGAACTTCACGTGAATCATGGTTCGGCTCCTGCATCGTCAAGCGAGAAGGACTCGACTTAGCATTCACGCATAGTCACAACTTGTCGGTTTCGGGTTACTGCGCTTCGTAGCCGTAAAGCCGGCTGAAGGCTCTTATATCCAAACATCTCGCCAGGATATCCCTATTGTGCCTTCGCACAGACTGCCTCTGCGGGGGTGATAACCGTGACTTTTCTGCGAAATATCCGTCTCGACAAACCTCAAAGCTCTCGCATGATTGTCGGTCATAATAGACAGCTCTTTTATCTAAGCTTCGAAAACGCTACGCTGATTTAAAGTCTGCTAAAGTCTCACGCAACCGGGTTAACAGATCACTCTATGTATGTTGCCATATCAACGTGGCATGACAACCCAACAAGTCGGCTAAAACGCGCACGTTGCTTGCTGCCATGTCGCTACCGCCGCGGGCATAGCAATACGGATACGAACTCTCGAAGTTAACTGATCTCAAATTCGGGACGCTTTATCCTGCTGCTCATAAGCCTCAGCGATCAGGGCCTTCTTAAATCACAGTGGCGGGATACGGAACACCCGGGCAGGCCGCCGCGACATCGGAAACTAATAGCCGAAAATATGGTGGGCAGTGCAGGGCTCGAACCTGCGACCTCCTGCTTGTAAGGCAGGCGCTCTAACCAACTGAGCTAACCGCCCGCTCGGCTGTCAACGGAGCGTGCAAACTTGTTTTGAGGATACTGAAGCATCTTCCACGGGTCAAACCACTTTGCTGTCCGCTGTAGTGCATGGAGCGGGTGCCCTCGCCCCCTCTTCCTCCCGGTCGCTCGCTGTTGTTGCTCGCTGCTACACTTTCATTGCTACACTTTCATAGTGAAAAGACTTATCGTCAACGCGGATGACTTTGGCCTGACCCTCGGAGTCAATCGCGCCATCGTTGAGAGCCACAACGGTGGCATCGTTTCGTCCGCGACACTGATGGCTGGCGGCGCAACATTTGACGATGCGGTAGCGTCAGCGCGCTCGGCCCCGACGCTCTCTGTGGGATGCCACGTCGTTCTGGTCGATGGCGCTCCGGTGTCGCCGCCGCAGACTGTCGACACCTTGCTTGCGATTCGGTCGTCCGAGCCTGAGAAGTTTTTCTCCAGCCTCTCGGCGTTCTCCGCCCGCGCTATGCTTGGCGGATTTGATCGCGACCAACTGGTTGGCGAGATCGTGGCGCAGATCAAGAAAGTTCAGGCGGCGGGCATCCAGGTCACGCACCTCGACACGCATAAGCACGCGCATGTTCTGCCAGAAATTCTTTGGGCTTTGATTCGGGCTGCGAAGGTTTGCGGAATTCCTGCGATCCGCAATCCGTTTGTTCCGATAAAAGCGATGAAGGCGAAACTGTTCAAAGGCAAGAGCGGCATTTGGAAGCGCTACGGCCAGGCGCGGATGCTGCACACTTTTTCGAGACCGTTCCCGCAGCAAACCAAACGCGCCGGCCTGGCCACCCCAGACGGGCTCGTTGGGATGATCGAAACCGGGGCTTTGGAGAGTGCGGGCTACAGCGATCTCGTGCGCCAAACGCTGGCCAGTTTGCCGGACGGCACATGGGAACTGGTCTGCCATCCGGGATATAACGACCCAGAGTTGCAGGGGGCCGGAACCCGTTTGCTCGAATCGCGTGACGAAGAGCGGCGTCTACTTACCTCCAGTGCCCTGCGCGATTTTTTGGATGAACAGAAAATTACCGTCATCGGCTACCGGGACTTCGCCCAAAATCCGGGGAGGTAGCATCACCGCTCCGCCTTTCACGTCGTCCCCCCGGGAGGCGTCGAACGGATTTGCACTTCTACAAAAGTCAATCGCCGTCCATGTCTATGCTGGTACCGCTTCTCTCCGTCTCTCGCGCAAAGCCCAACGTTCGGCGCTATGATCTTACTCGTCTGACTAAAGGTGAAACATGGCCGTGAGCCGAATCAGTCCTCGCCTTAGCGTTGATCTCCCGGTTCGAGTGTGGGGGATGAACGCCGGAGGGCGACCCTTTTCGCAAAACGCGCGCGCACAAAACATAAGCTCTCAAGGCGCCCTGATCACCGGCGTCGATTGCGAACTTAAAGTTGGCGACGTCATCGGCGTACAGTGCGAAGAAACCAAGGCACGCTGCACCATCATGTGGATCATGACTTCCGGCTTGATGGCAAAGAAGCAGGTAGGCGTGCGCCTGCTGACCGGGCAAGAGTGCCCATGGAAAAATTATCTCAACCTGAAAGGGACAACGGAAAAGATCGTACAGTCGCAAAAACGACGCTGGCAGCGCCACAAGGTTGCCTTTCCGCTGGAGATCCGGGACGAGCGTTCTACGACCCCGGCGCGCGTCAATGCTTCGGATGTCAGCGGCAACGGCTGCTATGTGGAGAACATGCTCCCCTTCCCGCTGGGAACAATCTTGCGTCTCGAATTCCATATCGAAGATACGGAACGAATCACGCTGACGGCTATGGTGCGCACCTGTGATCCGGGAGTCGGCAACGGGATTGAATTCACCGGCCTCACGCCAGATTCGAAGTTAAGAGTTCAAGCGTATCTCGATCGAGTCGATCCGCCGATGGGCTCGGGAATTTCAAAGACGTAGAGCGAGATTCGAACTTTCCACAGCGTCAGCTGCGGGCGATTACGACGCTGACTGCGCGTAGCGCGCGATGACGATAGCCCGAATCAGCCCACCCATGGTGAATTCACTGGCTTCGATCGAGACAGGCATCTTCAGGTCGCGCAGTGTCGCCGAGGTTACAGGCCCAATCGAAGCACACTGGACATTTTTTAATGCGCCGTTGCTTGCCTTACCCAATAACTCTGCAAAATTCTTTACGGTCGAAGAACTGGTAAAGGTCACGAGGTGCGGACGCCGCGGAGATTTCATTAATGCACGCAACTTCACTTTGGACTTTTCCGGCACCAGCGTTTCGTAGGCTTCGACCACGTCAACCTGTGCTCCAGATTTGCGCAATTCATCGGGAATTACGTCGCGGGCAACTTTTGCTCTCACCAACAGAACGCGCTTTCCTTCGACTTTGTCGCGCAGCCCCGCCACGATCGATTCGGCCACATATTCCTTCGGCATCATCTTAACTTTCAGTCCGTGCTTCACGATCGCCGCTTTGGTCGCTGGACCGATCGCAGCAATTTGAAGTTTTTTCAACGCGGCGCGCGCGATCCTGAGCTTATTCACCCTTTGCCACATCGCTTCGACGCCGTTAGCGCTCGTAAGAATCAGCCATTGGTATGACTTGATATTGCGTAGCGCATCGTCCAGCGCCTGATACGACTGCGGCTTTTGGATTTCGATGAACGGGATCTCTACGACCGCCGCGCCCAAGTCGCGCAAACTCGCAGAGAGACTTCCGGCCTGATGACGGGCACGTCCGACTAAAATTCGCGTACCGGCAAGCGGCCGCTTTTCGTTAGCTTTCGGCATGAATGGAGATCTCTTCCTTATGGTTGTTGCGGCAGAGCGTAACCCTGTCCATAGACCTCTTCGAGAATAACATTGCCTCCGCGGAGAAGAAGCTTGTCGCCAACTTCTTCGCCGAGGCGGAGCGCGTCGGCCTGACTGCCATTCCCGCTCTCACGGAGAACCTTTGTGCCAGCGGGGTGCGCAACGACGCCGTTAAGATGAATGCGCCCCGACGTGACTTCCGCAAAAGCCCCGATCGGAACCTGGCAACCGCCGCCAAGTCTGTTTAAAAGAGCTCGCTCGCAAGTGGTAGCGGCACGAGCAGCAGGATCGTCGAGGAAAGCCAGCAGCGCTCGCGTCGCTTTGTCTCCACGACGGATCTCGATTCCTAACGCGCCCTGCCCGGCGGCAGGCGTCATCAACTCGGCGGAAATCACCTGGCGAACAAGCTGTGTCTTGCCGAGACGATTAAGGCCTGCAGCCGCCAAAATAATGGCGTCATATTCTCCGAGTTCAAGCTTGCGCAGGCGAGTATCGACGTTGCCTCGAACCGGGTGAATCTGAAGATCGGGACGCAAAGCCTTAATTTGCGCCTGGCGACGCAGGCTACTAGTCCCTACGTTTGCCTGATGAGGCAAGCTATCGATGCTGTCGAATCTGATGGAGCAGAGAACGTCGCGCGCATCTTCCCGCGGAGTGACGGCCGCAATTTCGAATTCTGCTGCAAGCTCGGTCGGCAGGTCTTTCAAGCTGTGTACCGCGAGATCGACTCGTCCCTCGGTCAACGCTTCTTCAATTTCCTTGGTAAACATCCCTTTCGTTCCGACTTTTGCCAGAGCGACATCGGTGATCTTGTCTCCGGTTGTCTTAATAATTTCGATCTCAACACTATGGCCTTGGTCCCGCAACTGGCTGGAAATATGGTTTGCTTGCCACAGCGCGAGCTGGGAGCCGCGAGACCCGATACGTAGATGCGCCATCAGCCTCTCGGGCCTTTATCTTTTTCACTTGCTCTGTTGGATTCGCGGGTGCCTTTTGAGGCGGAGGCGTACCGGCTCTCTTCCTGATTGTGCAGATTGAACAATCGGCGCACCAGTTCAATCACAGTCGTAGATTCGGAATCCCGCGCTGCCGTCTTCAGCGTACTGATCGGCGTATGCATGATCTTGTTGACGATGCCGCGGGTGAGCGATTCGACCGCCAGTTCCTGATCGGTAGTCATGGTTCCCAGACGGCCGCGAACACGATCGATCTCCGCCTGCCGGATAGTCTCGAGGTGGTCCTGCAGGCTGACAATCGTAGGAACGACGTCGAGCGTTTGTAGCCGGGCGTGAAATTTGTCCACTTCGATGTTGACGATATCTTCCGCCCGCTCCGCTTCTTTCTTGCGATCGGCGACGTGAGAACTCACAGCCTGCTGCAAGTCGTCGATGTCGTAGACGAACAGCCCGTCGACCTTGTTCATTTCCGGGTCGACGTCGCGAGGGACCGCGATATCGATGAAGAACATCGGCTTGTTTTTTCGCATCGCCATCAACTTCTCGCCATGTTCGCGCTTGAATACGAACTTAGGCGATCCGGTGGATGTGATCACGATATCGGCGCGCTCGCAACTCTCGATCAGGCGGCTGAACTCGATTGCCTCTCCGTGAAACTTATGCGCCAGCCCGACTGCGCGATCATAAGTGCGGTTGGCGACGAAGAGTGAAGTCGCTCCGTGAGCCATCAAATGTTTCGCCGCCAGTTCGCTCATCTTGCCGGCTCCAACCAGATACACATTCTTGCCGTTCAGGCTGCCGAAGATTTTTTTGGCCAGTTCAACGGCTACCGACGCGATCGATACCGAGGATGATCCGACCGCAGTCTCGGTTCGAACGCGCTTCGCCACCGCAAACGACCGAGTGAGAAGTTGATCGAGTTGCGCCCGCACCGCGCCCACTGCTCGCGCCGTGGCATACGCTTCTTTCACTTGCCCGAGAATTTGCGGTTCGCCGACCACCATCGAATCGAGGCTCGATGCGACGCGAAAGATATGCCGGATCGCTTCGTCTTCGCGATATTCGTAGAGATGACTTTCGAAGGGCGCGAGATCAATTTCGAAATATTCACGCAGAAAGTCGCGGAGATCACCCGCTCCGTTTTTCATGCTAGCGATGAATTCGACGCGGTTGCAGGTGGAGACGATCATCCCTTCCACGACGGACTCGTGCTCCGATAATCGCTTGCAAGCCTCCGGCAGGCGCGATTCAGGGACCGCCAGACGCTCGCGAACCTCGACCGGTGCGGTCGTGTGGTTTACGCCGATGAGATGAAATCTCATGAAGAGACGAACCTGTGCATTCCGCTGAAGTAATTTGCCATCCAGGCCACCACCGCAGTGGCAAATGCGGCGCTTGCGAGAAGCGCGGCGCGGCGCCCGCGCCAACCCGCACTCAGCCGAGTGAAAACCATGATCAGGTAGACGACCCACATCAACACCGACAGCAGAATTTTTGGATCGAGAAAATCAATTCGGCCGTATGTCGACTCTGCAACCACCGATCCCGCAATCAAGCCCAGCGTCATGAAGGGAAACCCGAGCATGAGCGAGCGGTAGCCGATGTCGTCGATTACCTGCAAGGCCGGAAGCCGGGCAAAAGCACCGCTGCCGCTCTTCGACTTCAACGCCCGCTCCTGAATCAGGTACAGAATGCTGGCGCCAAAGCTCAGAAAGAGAGCTGCGTATCCCGTGAAAATCATCAGGATATGAATCGCAAGCCAGCCTTTTTTCACCACATCGGAGTTGAACACCAGCGGCTGTTGGCCAGTCGCCGCGACGAACGTCAGCAAGAAGACAATGGGGAAGACCACAATGCCAGGGGTGGTCGTCTTATAAATCAGGTAAGCGAGCATGAAAAACGCCATGATCAGAAATGCGAGCAGCGATTCCGCGTTGTGAACCGAAGCCGTAACCAATTGGCCTGTCTGGACGACGGCCTCCGTCAAGGAGACGAAATGGAAAACGATTCCAAGATAGGACGCGTGCAGAGCGATTTTGCTCAGCAGTTCCGAAGTCTTGCTCAGCGCCACCAGGGCGTAAAGCAACCCCACCGCATAGCAGACCAGTGCGACCCGAAGCCAGATAAGCGTCAGCATTTTTGGAAGGAGCCCGACAACGTCAGACGTTCGGCCCAACTGAAGATTATAAGATGGCAGGAGCGAGTATGGGCTCGAATCGCCAGTGATTTGGGGGAAAACGCTGAGTTCGGATGTGTCGCAGGATTAGGAGTATCGGCCAATAAAGAGCATTTACCGGAGAAAAGTCCTCTTTCGCCGTCTCAAGGTTAGCCGCCCCCACTAAAAATTCTATTTGGTCGCCTCAGTCCACTCCTCCACGCCTCGTGACAAAAAGGCCGGGCGGTCCTCGGGCAACATCCATCTTTGCTTGATCAAATCGTCCACAGCCTTCGAATACCGAAGCAAATACTCTTCCCTGCTGGCATAACGTTCCGCAACCGATTTTCTCGAATCTCCAGTTCTTTGGCGCTGCTCCGCTGTCTTGGCAAACGGAATAAACGATCCTTCAAACGAAACTCGCTGCTCGGGAGCGCCAATCGACGGGTCGCGAAAATTCCATCCGGTGTAGGTTGCGAGCGGCACTGTGATTTCCGGCAAGCGGACACCATCACGTTCGTTTCCATCCGCATCCACCTGCGGCACGAGAACCGGAAACGGCTCGCCGACCTTCGGTGGTTGGATACTCAGAATGCCTTCCCGCCACTTCGGCCCGAAATCGATATGGTAAGCGGCGTTTGCTTCTCGCGGTTGCTTAACTCCCGGCAAGTCGACGCGCGAAATTTGTTGCAGCCTCACCAAAGTGCCGTCGGCAATCTTCGGATAACTGCTAGGTGGCGGAAGAATGTCGCCACGCACCCAGGCATCCATATTGGCGATCATGGAGCGCCAGAAATATTTGACTGGCAACGGCGACTCGGGCTGCTGCCCAAACAGATCGCCCTCGCCTTTCTGGGGTGGAAAAGGAACCGAAAAATGCTGCAAGCCCGTCAAGTGATAAATGCGAACATGATCCGAAATCTGCGCGTCATCTTTGCCGTCAGCGCTGACGTGAATCAATGCAGCGGCTCGACCCCAGTATTCATAGGACGTATTCGAGAAAAATATTTTAGGAACCACTTTCTCCGCCACGGCGCGATCCAGCAATCCCGCCTGCTCTCCTGTCGCAGGATCTTTCTCCGGCAAGTCGGTAAACGGAAAAATATCTGTCGGGAAGAATATGGAAGACGTAGGCTGAGCGTCCCGTGACGGCTGGGCGAATCGATAATTGAAACTCCCCCGGCCCGCCCCGGCAACGTGGGCCAACACTCCGTCGAGTGCAATCTTTCCCTCTTCATCGGCGTTGAAGCCTTCGAAAATGAAGTCTCTGAGAAAGCGCCCGTTCTGCGAAATACCCTCTCCGTAGACGCGTTCCGCAGGTGTCAGCGCATCGGGTGAGTGTTTTGCATACGCTGCGAAATCTCGTATCGCCGCAAACCCAATGCCGGCAACCGCCGGGTCAACGACCACATAAACATATTCGTAAATCTTCCCTGGCTCAAAGCCGCTATTCAGATGGATAAATCGATTCGACGGCTCGATTTTGCCATCTATCGTCTGTGCAAATTGCCACTCAGAACGTGGGATCAGTTTTCGAGGCGAGTCGCGCGAATCCCTGACCGTCAACACATTTCGCGAATCGCCGGAATCTGCAACCGGATATTCGGTCCCACCAATGTCCCCGATGATGAAATGTCCAAGCGGAATCTCCGTGGCAGCCTTGGCTGGCATGATGTCGCCGCGCAACAACCCTTTAATAGTTTTTTCTTGCTCCTTGGCGATTGGAGCGAATAATCGAAGCGCCCCCGGGCCGGTCGCGTCCCACTGCCAGCCCAGGCTGACAATCGTGAAGCCGTTGCGCAGAAGCCATCCGTCTCCGGCATCCGCCGCCAGATCCCAATTGCCGCCATCAACAAGCCCAGTGATCCGCCCCTTGCCTCGATTCGGAACCTCGAGAATCATCGCCCCATTACCCTTGCGGACATCCTTGGGGCGAACCGCGATAAAGTCCGCCGAAGCTTCGACCGCACCATCTTTCAGGTTGATCGCGTTCGAGAGATCGACGATCCGTTGATTGTGTTTATTGTTGACCGCAAGCGAGAAGAAAACTCGCCCGATGATGCGCTCATAGGCTCCCGCATCACCAAAGGTCTTCCCGCCGAGAACGTCGGTGCGTGACGCGATCTCAACACGGGTGACTCGCGCGTGCAGCGGAAACGGGCAAAGGAGGCAAAGGATAAGACTAACGATAAAACTCAAGAAAAGCGGGATTGACACGATCCGGCGTAGCATTCGCGGAAGGATAGCACGTCTACAGCAGGCATTTGCGACCGTGTTAAGGGTTGAGCACGACCTTGCCAAACATTTCACTTTTTTCCAGGTATTCGTGCGCAGCGCGAATCTCTTTCAGCGGAAATACCCGATCGATCACAGGCTTAAGCCGGCCCGCGAAAACGTGGCCTAACACTTCGTGAAGCTCGCTCATCGTCCCCATGTACGATCCCAGCAAGGACAGTTGACGAGAGAAAAGAAAGCGGAGATCGAGATCAACTTTTGGCCCAGAAGTCGCCCCGCAAGTCACCAGCGTCCCGCCAGCCTTGAGTGATTTGACGCTCTCATCCCACGTAGCTTTGCCTACGTGCTCGATAACAATGTCAACACCCTCAAAGTTTGTAATCTTGCGGATTTCCTCCGAGATCTTTTGCTTGTAATGATCGATCACAAAATCCGCCCCGAGCTCGCGAGCGCGCTCCATCTTGCGCTCATCGCCAGCAGTAGCAATCACACGCGTGTGAAACATCTTCGCTATCTGGATGGCGGCGATCCCTACTCCTGAATTGGCTCCGAGCACCAGCACGGTTTGGCCCGGCCGAATCGCCGCCCTTCCGGTCAACATATGCCATGCCGTAACGAACACCAGAGGCACGCTGGCAGCTTCGTTGAAATCGAGTCGATCCGGGATCGGAATCACATTGACCGCCGGAGCTGTGAACAACTCGCAGTTCCCCCCGTCGACTGCATTGCCGATGACGGTGAACTGACGGCACTGATTTTGCAATCCAGCCACACACTTCGCGCAGCGATTGCAGAAGTGCATCGGCGCAATCAGCACGCGTTGGCCGACCTTCAAATCGGTAATGTATTCCCCGACTTCCACTATCTCCCCAGCGATGTCGCTGCCCATGATGTGCGGCAAATTAACTCCGGGCAGTCCCTTGCGCACAAAAATGTCGAGATGATTCATCGAACAGGCGCGCACGCGGACCAGCACCTCGTCTTTGCGTGTCTTTGGGTCAGCAACATCTTCGTAAGCAAGAACTTCAGGTCCACCGAATTTGTGAATGCGAACCGCTTTCATGGCATCTTCCTATGGCGTCGAGCTAACTTCATTTCAATTCAGTAATGATGGCACGCTGCTTGCCGCGGATCAGCGTTTCCGTGTGTATCCGATCGCCCCGGTTGAATCTTACGTCTCCAGCTTTGTAAGGATTCACCGTACCTTTGCCGTCAGGAGTCGTCGATTTCAGATCGCCGTCTTCGAAATATATAACCACGACATCCTTGTCATGAAAATGCATCGGGGTAGCGACATCAGAAGTCCATGTGTAATCCCATACAACCACGCTGGCATTCTCCAGAACTTTCTTCGATCCGGCACGTGGAAACGCCAGCGGGTAGCCGCTCTTGTTTTCAACCGGAGGCACCGGCTTCCCTTTCAACGAAATCATCGTCGAAGGCCCGTTGATGTTAAGCCTCTCCCCTGTAGGCACGAAAACCACGCTGCCCGTAACGGAAATCACAACCGCGTCTGACGGTTGCGCGTCAACGGGTCCGCTGATATGCGACACCGATACGCGATCATTATCGATGGCTTGTGTCGGCGCTCCCGTTTGGGCGGCTGCCTGAAACAACATGGAGGAGAGAAAAAGAATCAGTAACATGTATCGGACCGTCCTTAGGCTAAAACTTTTTTGATGCAAGCTCGCCGACTCGATCGGTTGAAGAGCTCCGCCCGTGGCCGAAATGATAGCCTGTCCGGCGGTTACGGCAAAATCGCCCCAGCCAATTTGACTTGCCTCTGAACAGACCCAATAATCGAACTATGGACCTCTACGAGGAGATCGTTCGCCTCCGCAAAGATCGCAGGCGCGGAGCTGTCGCCACGATCGTAAACGTGCGCGGTTCCATTCCTTCTTTCAAGACGGCAAAAATGCTGGTGCGCGATGACGGTTCGATCGTCGGAACTATCGGCGGGGGCTGCGTCGAAGCTGACGTTTGGCAAGCTGCACGGGAAGTGATGGAGTCAGAAAAACCAAGAACGCTGACATTCGATTTAAACCAGGATCCCAAATACGATACCGGCCTCGTCTGCGGAGGCACGCTGGAGATTTTTGTAGAGCCAATCCTACCTCCAGCAGAACTTTACATATTCGGTGCAGGTCACGTAGCCGCAAGTCTTTACAAAGTTGCGCGAATCGCCGGATTCGATATCACCGTAGTCGACGACCGTGAAGTCTATGCCAGCCGTGAGCGCTTTCCCGAAGCTCAAGAGGTGCTAGCCGAGGATTTCGATAAAGCTGCAGCCTCCCTCGCTCCGAGCGAATCGTCCTACATCGTCATCGTAACTCGCGGCCATCGAGATGACATGCGGATGCTGCGATGGGCCGTACAGACTCCCGCACGATACATCGGCATGATTGGCTCGAAGCGCAAGACGATCACCATTTTCAAAGAGCTACAAAAAGAAGGCCTCGCCGCCGAGCTGTTCGACCGCGTGCACGCCCCGGTGGGCTTGGATATCGGAGCGCTCACTCCCGAAGAAATTGCGGTATCGATTACCGCCGAACTGATCGCCGCCCGAAGAAAAGTAGAGCGAGAACTGCCTCACATGAGCTGGTTTCACCGCCACGAACGCCAATCCGAAAAAGAACCAAAGTCGTAAAATGATTCAGTGAGGGGACGGCCGCCCCGCCCGCCCAACCCAGCTCGGCCTGTTTATCACACACTCTCACGCCGAACCCACTCCAGCATTTAAACTTCCCCTATGGCAAAAGAAGTCGAAATCAAATTTCGTATTAAGAACATGCCCGAGGTAGTCCGCTCGCTCCGCGAGGTCGGCTTCAAATGTGTCACCCCCTCTACCCATGAAATGAATGCCCTCTATGATCTCCCCGGTCAGAAGCTACGCAAGCGCGGAGAACTATTGCGCCTGCGCAAATATGGCGAGAGTTGGGTGCTGACCCACAAAGCCAAAGCGCAAGCTCTACGCCATAAGAGCCGCGTCGAATTACAAACCGACATCAAAGATGGAAAAGAAATGGACGGCATCCTGCGCGCTCTCGGCTTCGCGCCGATTTTCCGCTACGAAAAATACCGCGCCGAATGGAGCGATGGCACCGGACACGTCGTGCTCGATGAGACCCCAATAGGAACTTTCGGAGAAATCGAAGGCCCGCCGCGCTGGATTGACCGGACGGCACGCGCGCTTGAGATCGCGCGCGAGGCGTACGTCACCGAGACGTACACGGTCCTCTTCTATGATTGGAAGCGCCAAACCCGAAGCATTGCCGAAGAGATGACGTTTCGTGCGGTTGGAAAGAAGCTAAAGCGCGCCAGCTAGCACCCTGATCTTCCCTAAAGTCTGTCATCCTGAGGGGAGCGAAGGACCTGTGCAACTCTCTAGCCACCAAGAAGATCGAGGGGTTACACACCTCAGTCGCTAGCGAAAGATGACAAAAGAAGACGACACGATTACCCTCCGGCGCCGCAGCACTTCTTATATTTCTTGCCGCTGCCGCATGGACACAAATCATTGCGCCCAATCTTCTCTCCCGCGCGTACCACTTGCTGAACCTGCATGTCGCCGGCTCCAGCCATACGCGCTTGCTCTAACTCTTTTTTCTTTTTGCGCTGAAAGCTCGCTTCGATTTCGTCAACAGAAGTAGCAACGTGGCGCGGACGCTGCCCGTTCCCGCCCCGGCCGCCAGTCACCAGCGACGGCGCGACCCCCTCGTTCGTGTGCGTCATGGCTCCGCCCAGATTCGAACTTCCGCCGGAATTCGGCGGCGGGATCGAATCCGGCGGCCGTTCCATAATCTGCATCAGGTAGAGATATCGAACCGTCTCTTCCTGGAACCGCTGCATCATCTCTTCGAACATGTCGAAAGACTCACGCTTATATTCCACCAGCGGATCATGCTGCCCGTAGCCGCGCAGCCCAATGCCTTCTTTGAGGTGATCCATCGAGAGCAGGTGATCTTTCCACTGCGCATCGATCACACTCAACATAATCATGCGCTCGTGGTAACGCATCGCATCGGCTCCAATGAGCGCTTCTTTGGAGTCATAACGTTGTTTCAGCTTTTCAAAAATGGCATCGCCCAATTCCTGGCGGTTCAACTCTTCCGGTTTCAGGCCTTCAGCGTAAATGTCGACACCAAAGCGGGTGAAGATTGCATCCTTTAATGCCTTCAGATCCCAGTTATCGACATGCGCCTTCGGAGGACAGGTGCGATCGAGGATGTCTCCGAGAATTCCCGAGACGTAGTCTTCAATGATGAGGTCTTTCTGGTCGAGCCCTTCTAGTAAGCGGCGACGCAGCCCATAAACGGCAGTGCGTTGCTTGTTCATCACGTCGTCATATTCAAGAAGATGTTTGCGGGATTCGAAGTTCTGACCCTCCACCGCTTTCTGCGCCGACTCGATGCGCCGCGTGATCATGCGCGACTCGATGGGAACGCCTTCTTCCATGCCAAGGCGCTGCAGAAGGGTCGACACCCATTCTTTTGCGAAGATGCGCATGAGGTCGTCTTCGAGCGATAGGTAAAAACGCGAAGACCCAGGGTCACCCTGACGTCCGGCGCGCCCGCGCAGCTGATTGTCGATACGACGCGCTTCATGACGCTCGGTGCCAAAAATGTGCAAGCCCCCAGCGTCGATAACCTCTTGATGCTCGCGATCCGTATCGACCTTGTATCGTGCGAAGATTTCGTTCCACTGATCGGTCGGAACCGCGTATTCATTTCCGGCGTAGTACCACACGGTCCGGTTCGCATCATCAACATCAGCTTCGATCTTGCCTTGTGCGGCACGCAGCGGTTGGGCAATTCCCTTCTTCACGCATTCCTGTTTGGCCATAAATTCAGGATTGCCGCCAAGCAAAATATCGGTACCGCGGCCAGCCATATTGGTGGCAATCGTGACCATGCCCTTGCGACCCGCCTGGGCGACGATTTCGGCTTCGCGCTCGTGATATTTCGCGTTCAGCACGACGTGCTTGATCCCTTTCTTCTTCAACAATTCCGAAAGTCGCTCCGACTTCTCAATAGAAGTCGTACCCACCAGCACGGGCTGGTTGCTGTCATTGAGCCGCTTGACCTCGTCTGCCGCCGCGAAATATTTCTCTTTCTCCGTTCGATAAACAATGTCAGGATTTTCCTGCCGCAACATTTGGCGGTTGGTCGGAATGACGATCACTTCCAGCCGATAAATCTTGTCGAACTCCGGTGCCTCCGTCTCTGCGGTTCCGGTCATGCCTGCCAGTTTCTTGTACATACGAAAATAATTCTGGAAGGTAATCGTGGCAAGCGTCTGGTTCTCGCGCTCAATCTTGACGTTTTCTTTTGCTTCGATCGACTGATGCAATCCATCAGACCAGCGTCGGCCCGGCATCAATCGTCCCGTGAACTCGTCGACGATGATGACTTCCCCGTCTTTCACCACGTACTCGACATCTCGCTTGTAGAGAGCGTGTGCCTTGACCGCGGTCTCGACGTGATGTTTCAACGCCCAGTTTTCAGGATCTGCGATGTTGCCGATGCCGAGAAGCTTTTCAACTTTCTCCCATCCCTCATCGCTGACGGTGACGTTGCGATGCTTCTCGTCTACCACGAAGTCGCCAGTCATGATCTTCGGCTCGCCTGGCTGCGTGTCAATCTCTTCGCCGCGCTCAAGTTTTGGGATTATGCGATTGACTTTGTAATACTTGTCCGTCGACTCTTCGCTCGCACCAGAAATAATCAACGGCGTGCGAGCTTCGTCGATCAGGATAGAGTCAACCTCGTCGACGATGGCGAAATTGTGCACCCGCTGCACGCAATCGCGCAGATCAAACTTCATGTTGTCGCGGAGATAGTCGAATCCGAATTCGTTATTCGTGCCGTACGTGACATCGGCCGCGTATGCGGCGCGGCGCTCGACATCGTCCAGATCGTGAACGATGACTCCAACCGTAAGTCCGAGAAAAGTGTAGAGCTTTCCCATCCACTCGGAATCGCGCTTGGCCAAATAATCATTCACAGTAACGACGTGCACGCCCCGTCCGCTGAGGGCGTTAAGATAAACGGGAAGCGTCGCAACCAGCGTCTTTCCCTCGCCGGTTTTCATCTCCGCGATGGTGCCGTTGTGGAGCACCATGCCACCGATCAACTGCACATCGAAATGGCGCATGTTAAGCACGCGCCGCCCCGCCTCACGAACTACGGCGAAAGCCTCATCGAGAATTTCGTCGAGGACGATCTTGAGAGCTTCGTCGCGTTTCGCCGCAATTTCTTTTTTGAGGTCGCTGTTGGCGAAATCATTGGTCCCGGACACCCCATCTTCGGCCGGAGAAGCCGATTCAACAGGGGCTTGTGGTTCGTCGGCGATTGCGTTCAAGCGTTCGTGAATACGTGCTCGAAATACGTCCGTTTTGGCGCGCAACTCTTCATCCGAGAGCTTTTGCATCGCCGGTTCGAGCGCATTGATCGCCACCACTCGCGGCGCCAGGCGCTTCACTTCGCGCTCGTTTTTCGTCCCGAAAACTTTGCCTAAAAGAGTGTTAATCAAAACAGAAATCCCTCAGTGGACACACGTCCCAAGTCTATTAGAAAGCCTAGCACATTAGATGCGGCGAGAATCGCGCTGGGATCAAAACGGAGTGGTCGCAGAATCAAGCTTGTTCACGAAACGGATTACGAATCGTCAGCTCGCCAAAGCGCCGTCCATTCTGCATATCTTCACTGTACAGGGTCTTACAGTTGCTTTGGATGGCGGCCGCCACGATGAGAGCGTCGTACCACGAAAGTTGATCGGCACGGCAAATCTCAATTCCACGTTGCAGCAAATTTGGAGATGAATGAACTTGCAGCAAAGGCCGAAGCGTCGTTTCCCAATATCTTTGGATTTCGTCAAATTTCATCGGAACTCGGAAGGGCTTGCGTACAACGGCTATAAACTCTTGGGCCACGTGATAGCTGATGACACCTCGCCCTGTGGCGAGCGCCGCATAAACCAAAGCGTCAGCCTTCTTCGCCTTTTCCGGAGCAGACAAATCAAAGGTGTAAACAAGAATATTGGTGTCGAGAAAGTACTTTTCAGCGCTCATTCATCTCATCGCGGGTAAATTTACGGCCCGCATCGACATATTCCAGCTTTTTCATCAATGCTCTGTATTCCTCAGCCCGGGCTTTTCGCCCCGCCAACTCCCTTAACCATTCACGAAAAAGTTCGTTCAGGGTGGTGTTGCGATGCTGCGCTTCTTCGCGAGCCAGATCGATATCGCTCTGTTCCGCACTGAAAGTGACATTTCTGCGCACGAAACCAGTGTACACTATCTTCGTGCGTTTGCGTGATTTTATGCTCTAGCCTGCCCCCGCAATGACATCGAGCTATATGATTGCGCCCTAGCCCAATGCCAGCCTTTTACCAGCGCTTTCAGGAGTCAGCCCGAAAATTCCCCAACAATATCGCCTTGGAAATTCAACGCTCCGAAGTAGTCGAGCGCGTAACCTTCTCCGAACTCGCCCAGATGTCTGAGAGCGTCGCACACTGGCTTTCCTCCCGAGTGCCCTCCGGAGCGCGCGTTGCCATCCTGGCGGCGAATCATCCCCGCTGGGTAGCTGCCTATCTGGGGATCATCGCCGCGGGACGGACGGCTGTCCCCCTCGACACTGCTTTCCATGCGGATCAGGTGAAAAAGCTGCTGGCGGATAGCGGCGCCTCACTGCTGTTGTGTGACGCAAAACACTCTCAGGTCGCTGCCGAGGCGGTTGCTGGTCTCAAGGTAGGGTTGGTCATGACGTCCACGGCCGCCGAAACGGCTGCAACGTTTGCCGCCAACGCGAAGAACCTGCCGCCAGCGAAATCGCAGAGCAACGCATCCGCCACTTCCGAACCGGCCAAGCCTGCGTTCGCAGGCGATCTAGACGCGATTTTTGCCGCCGGGTCATCCGGCTTCCAACCCACGGAGCCTGACGACGCCGACCTGGCCGCTCTTCTGTACACCTCAGGAACGACCGCCGATCCCAAAGGAGTGATGCTCACCCACGCGAATCTCGTAGGCGAAGCGAATTCGGTTCTCTCCGTAATCAAGGTTGGACCAGAAGACGCCTTGCTTGGCATTCTGCCCATGTTCCACGTTCTGGCGCAGATGGCAAATTTGTTTTTGCCTCTTTTTAATGGGGCGCGCGTTGTCTACCTCGAAACTCTGAACACCACAGAACTCCTGCGCGCGTTGCAAGAGCGCAACATCACCATCTTTTGCGTCGTCCCGCAATTCTTCTATCTGATACACGAACGCATCTTCAAAGAACTCAACAAGCGCGGAAAGATCATGCTTCGGGTTGTGCGCGTGCTGATGAAGCTGAATCGCGGGCTGCGAAGTATGGGAATCAATGCCGGCAAGATTCTGTTTGGAAAAATTCATTCCACTTTCGGCGCCCACATGCGCTATCTGGTAACCGGAGGTTCGCGCTTCGATCCGACCATCGCGCAGGATTTCTACTCCTTCGGAATCGACGTTCTCAATGCATACGGTTTGACGGAAACGACCGGCGGCGCGTTCATCAATCCTCCCGGGGACGTAGTTATCGGCTCGGTAGGAAAGCCCTTCCCGGGAATCCAAGCACGCATCGTCGAGCCCAAGCCCGCCGAAGAAGGTGGCAGGCCTCAAGGTGAGATCGCAATCCAAGGCGCCATCGTGATGAAAGGTTACTGGAACAAGCCCGACGCGACGGCTCAGGTACTCAAAGACGGTTGGTTTTTTACCGGAGATCTCGGCTACCTTGATCCGCATGGAAATCTCTTCATTACCGGGCGCGGTAAGGAAGTTATCGTTCTGGCTAACGGAAAGAATGTTTATCCGGAAGAGATCGAAGCACACTACCTCCAGGCGCCATCTGTGAAAGAACTGTGCGTCATGGCCCTCGAGTCGCGGCCGGGAGATCCCACATCGGAGCGACTGCACGCCGTCGTAGTGCCAAATTTTGAGTTGCTTCGCGAGCGCAAAATCGTAAACGCGAAAGAAGCGATTCGTTTCGAAATCGAGGCGCTTTCCCACAAAATCGCTACAACCAAGCGTTTGGGAAGTTACGACATTTGGCCCGATGATCTGCCGCGCACCACGACCCGTAAACTCAAGCGCTTCGAGATAGAGAAGAAGGTCCGCGAGATCAAAAAGCGCGGCGACACTGAGGCAGAGATCGGCACCGAAAAACCGCTGAGTGACGACGAAAAAGCATGGCAAGAACGGGACAATGTAAAACGAGCCGTTGCCATCGTGATGGAGTCGTCACGCAATCCGATGAAATCCGTTCATCCTGGCCACAATCTCGAACTCGATCTTGGACTCGATTCCATGCAGCGCGTCGAATTGCTGACTGGGCTAGAACAGCAACTTGGCGGCCAGGTTCCCGAATCTCAACTGGCGGAGATCTACACCGTCCGCGATCTAATCGATGCCGTTCTCGATAGTGCCGGGCGCGGCGAAGGGAAAGTCGGAGCGGCGGCCCCTGCATGGTCGACCATCCTGAGCGAACCCGTAAACGATCCCGAGGTTTTGGCGTTGTCGGGCCACAGTATCGTCTCGGAAGTCTTTTTTTTCGCGCTCGGCAAAATGATTTATTTGTTCGCGCTGGACCGCTTTCACCTCAAGGTTCGCGGCCTTGACGCTCTTCCAAAGAATGGCCCCTACTTGCTCTGCTCGAACCACCAAAGTTTTCTTGATCCCCTAGTCTTGGCAGCGGCTTTGCCTTGGCGGCTGTTTCGGCAGACCTTTGCTCTTGGCACGAGCGAAATTTTTGGCACCGGACTTATGCGCACTTTGGCGCGATGGGTTCGAGTAGTCGTGCTCGACCCAGATGCCAATCTGATTCCAGCAATGCGCGCCGGATTTTACGGCCTCAACCAGGGGCGCATTCTGATTCTTTACCCGGAAGGCGAACGCTCTAACGACGGCAACCCAACCCGCTTTCGCAAAGGAGCCGCTATTCTGTCGATCCACGCGCAGGCGCCAATTATTCCGATTGCGATTGAAGGATTTTACGAAGCCTGGCCACGCCACAAAAAGCTGCCGCGGATAGCAAAATTAAATCTCGTTTTCGGACCTCCCATCCAGCCTCCGCCCGTAAGCGAGGCAAGCGAAGCGACATACGAAGGCTTGACTGAAGAGTTGAAATCGAGAGTGACTGCGATGTGGAAGGAATTGCGCGGTGAAGAAGACCGCCCGGACACAGCAGTTCTGGATCTAGACGAGAAGGTTGCTAGTTAGGCAAGTACTATGCGCCTGCGCCCGCACCAGCCGCTTTGGCGCGACTATCCAGAATCTTAGTGAGAGCATCGACAACGCCTGAGTGGAACTTCTGCCCGGAGCCAGCGACAATTTCCTGCTCCGCTTGCTGCGGCGACATACCTTTGCCGTTCACGCCGCTGATCAATTTTTGATAAGCATCCGCTACCGCCAGGATGTGTGCTTCGATCGGCACGTTCACCGAGCGCGCCCCCTGCTCCTGCACGATCTGCTGCGCGACAATGATGGGAATAACACGGCGCAACGAGTTCCCTACCGCCTGAGTACGAGCGTCAGCTTTCAGCGGCTTGCGGAAGCTGGCAACCACTTCCTCGCGGCTCACATTCGCGGCTTTATAAAGAATATCGTTCGTCAAACCGATCTTGCTCAAGTCCCGTAGCATCACCGCTGATCGCACGCTTTCGATGCGATCGGCACCCAAACCCATAGTCTCCGCCATCCGGGTCGCGGCTTCGGCAACGCGCTGGTTATCGCCAACGCCAAGCTTTTCGTTAGCCATGAAATGTTGAAGCACGAGCAGCAATCCACTGAAGCTCTCGCGGATGTCGCTCGTCATCCCCTCTTTCCGCTCGTAAAGTGTTCCCATCGCGTATCCGACGATGGCGAGCATTCCCGCCCAAATCGCGAAGTTAAACAACCGCTCCCCAGGCAGCGTAATCACGCGATGCCCCGGCATAGCGTTGTTTAAAAAATCCAGCAATACAACAAGAAAGATGCAAGCGAAGGCGGTGAGCGTAGCGTGACGGCGTCCGAAAAAATAAGCTGAATATAAAGTTGGCAAGAAATAAAAACAAAGCGCCATAGGCAACGATTGCGCGAAAAATTGCACGGTCGCGGCAATCACGAACAGCGAAAGAAGAAGCACGATCTCGCGGGCAATTTTGCTCATGGCAAGGCTCTCTGATCTCGCAAGTGATGACTGGTGATGTGTCCGGACAATGTGCTACCGCTACCGCACCTATGGTCATGTTGCGGCAATTCTTCGCCAAGGCAAAGTTACTGGAGTAATGACGATGAAGGTGTTAACGGGACCGAATCGAGTTGAGCTCAGCCGGAGTGGGGGTACTCAGTGAAGAAAGACTCTGATCAGATAAAACGTCGTCGCCGCCATCACCGCGGCAGCCGGAATCGTAACCATCCATGCCCATACGATCCGAGTTGCAACGCCCCAACGGACGGCCGATAGCCGGTTCACCGCTCCCACCCCGACGATTGCCCCGGTAATAGTGTGGGTCGTGCTGACTGGAATTCCAGCGAGTGCGGTTGCGAAGAGCGTAATCGCTCCAGCGGCTTCGGCACAAAAGCCACCCACGGGTTTAAGCTTCGTGATCTTTTGTCCCATGGTGTGGACAATGCGCCATCCGCCGAAATAAGTTCCGGCAGCAATGGCAGCATTGGCCGCAAGAATGATAGGCCAGTGCAGGTGCCCCCAGTTGCCAAGCATATCTTCCTTGCTCATGAATCCGGCAGTGTAGAGTGCGCCGGCGACGATGCCCATGGTTTTTTGCGCATCATTTCCGCCATGCCCCAGGCTGTAAGCGGCAGCGGACAGCAACTGTAGCTTTCGAAACCAGGTGTCGACCTGTCGGGGAGCTTTGTTTCTTAACAGCCAATAGATCCCAACCATGAATATGAATCCCATGACCAGACCCATGACTGGCGCTACCACGATAAACAGCAGAGTCTTGTACCATCCGGCGGCGATGATCACAGAAGGAGCAGAACGCCATCCGTTTTGAAGAGTTTCGTGCATCATGGCGGCACCAGCGTAGCCGCCGATCAAGGCGTGCGAGGAGGACGTGGGCAGTCCCCACCACCACGTCAGCAGATCCCACACGATGGCGCCGAAAAGGGCCGCAAGTACGACATACTGATCGACCGCATCGAGGCGAATCATCCCGCGGCCAATCGTCTTGGCTACGGCAGTCCCGAGCAAAAACGCGGCCAGAAAATTAAACACCGCCGCCCAAAGCACAGCCAGCTTCGGAGATAGAACGCGAGTGGAGACGACCGTGGCAATGCTATTGGCCGCATCATGGAAGCCGTTGATGAAATCGAAAATGAGCGCGACCACGACGGTGATGACGACCAGCACGACGTCAGCGTTCACCTTAGGCTGCTCCTGTGGTGGGGTGGCATCGGTTCCGTCTAGGCACTCTTAAGAACGATGGCTTCGAGAACATTGGCCGCATCTTCGGCCTTGTCCGTCGCGGTTTCGAGCACTTCGTAGAGCTCTTTGATCTTGATCAACTGAATCGGGTCCGTCTCGTTTTCGAACAGTGCTGCAATCGCCTTCCGGCTGATTTTGTCCGCCTCATCCTCCAGCCGGTTCACCTCCTCGCAATGTTCCATCACGTTGCCATTTTTTTCCAGCAGAGAAACCGCAGTCGCCAGTTCTCCAGACTGGAGCACGAGAATGGCCGCTAGCTCGGCCGCTGGCGGGGGTGGTTGCGCAATTTTGTACATCACCAGACGCGTGGCGGCGGCGTTCATGTAGTCGAGTACGTCATCCAGCGAAGACCCCAGGTGGTGTATATCTTCGCGATCAAAAGGCGTAATAAAAGTTTGATTCAGTTTGGTCATGATCGCGTGGATCGCCTTGTCTCCACGATGCTCAATCGCTTGCATGCGCTCGACCTGTGCAACCAGATCTTTGGGATCTTCCATGATCGTCCGAAGCAGACGGGCCCCTTCACTCATGCTGCTGGAAAGCTCGGCTAGAAGTTCGAAAAACTTGGTCTCACGCGGAAGAAGACGAAACATGGCCACCGTCGGACTGGTCAGGGTAGAAGTCGGGGTACTATCTCACGCCGGGTGAGCGGGACGCAAGAGAGCTTACCATTCAACGCAGAATTACTTCGCCCGGGGGTGCGTCTGGTCATAAACATTCATCATGTGTTTAACAGAGAGTTGAGTGTAGCGTTGCGTGGTCGCGAGGCGTTCGTGACCGAGCAGTTCCTGAATCGCGCGCAGGTCCGCCCCTTCCTCCAGCATGTGCGTACCGAAGGCGTGGCGCAGCGTGTGAGGGTGCACTTCGGGTGACATTCCCTTGGCGATGGCAATACGCTTGATAATCCGCCCAACGCTGCGCGTAGTGAGGCGTCCGCCGCGCTGGTTGATGAGCAACGGCGGCGAGCCCTTCGTTACCGTCTTCTTCTTAAGTGCATTGAGCAGTTGGTGACGCCACGGCATATACGCGGACAGCGCCGCCAACGCCGAGCCTCCAAACGGAACGAAACGTTCTTTTTTCCCCTTGCCTCGAATCAGGATTGCTTCGTTGCTGAGGCTGATGTCCTCAAGATTGATGCCAACCAGTTCGGAGTTGCGAATGCCGCAGCCGTACAAGAGCTCAAACAGCAGACGATCACGCTCCGGAAACGACGCGACCTCTGGCATCTTGCCGTCAAGCATGGTATTCATCTCTTCGATCGTCGGAACACGTGGTAGTTTCTTCGGCAACCGCGGCGTTGAAACTAATTTGGCCGGATTCTGTTCCACCACTCCTTCCTGCGCCAGCCAGCGATAAAGCGAACGCACTGCGGCCAACGATCGGGCAACAGAGGTCTTGCTCAATCCCTTGTCATACAAATGCGAAAGAAATCCTCGGATGGCGACGTGATCGATCTTCTTCCAATCGCGCGCCCCCATGTACTCCGAAAAATTATCAAGATCGCCGCTATAAGCTTTAATCGTATGCGCCGAAGCATTGCGCTCCCGCAAATGACGCAGAAAGTCGTCGATAGCAAGTTCAATAAGAGTGCGGCGTTGCTGCTTCATAAGGTCTTAAAACAAGTGTGGGGACGGGCGACGCGCCCGTCCAACCGAGCGCAGCTCGGAAAAAGTGTTTAACTACCCGCCTTATTCTTCCCCCGAGGATGATGTTTCGAATGCACGCTCTTGAGCCGATCCAGCGCGACATGCGTATAAATCTGCGTCGTCGAAATGTCGGAGTGCCCAAGAATCGTCTGCACAGTGCGAAGGTCGGCCCCGTTCTCGACCATGTGGGTGGCGCACGAGTGCCGCATCATGTGCGGACTCGCGTGTCTTCCCGCTGCGACACTCAATTTGCTCACAACCTGCCACAGCCGCTGCCGCGTGAGGCGTCGCCCGCGCGCTCCCACAAAAAGCAGGGCGGATGACTTTTTGCCGACGATCACTTCTCTACTCTCGCGCAAATACTGCTGCAAAGCTTGCTGCGCCGGACCGCCAAGCGGAACCATGCGCTCCTTGTCGCCCTTGCCGCGAACCAGAATGTAACCCATGTCGATCTTCAAATCTTCGAGCCGTGCATCAGCAACTTCGGAAACACGCACGCCACCCGCGTAGAAGAGCTCCAGCATGGCGCGATCTCTCAACGCCAGCGCCAAGCTGCGCTCGCTGTCATTGGTCGGCGATCGAGGCGCGAGCATCTTGCTGACTTCCTCGGAGGTCAGCGCCTTAGGCAACACCTTCCATTGCTTTGGCAGATCGATATTGAGGGTCGGATCCTTCTCGATTTTTCCATCCAGCAGCAAGTGCCGATAGAGCTGGCGTATCGCGGAAAGCTTCCTTCCAACCGAACGCCCGTCAAGGCCGTCAGAAAACAATCCCTGCATATATTCCCGAACCTGTTCGCGTTGAACGCCGACAAATGACTTCTGCCGCTCCTCCAGAAACTTGCCAAAGTGAACGAGATCGCTCGTGTATGCGGCAATCGTTAGTTTCGCCGATCCGCGCTCGACACGAAGATAGTCAAGAAATCCAGAGAGCGTGCGCGCGTTTTCATCAGAAATAGAAAGCATCTGCCCGTATGGCAAGTATGTTCCGCGGACGGAGTTCGCAAAAGTGACCAGTCGGCTTCGCAAGTCCGCAGTCCCAAAGCGAACGAAATTTACTTTATAGCGGTGACTGACTGCAAAACATCCACCGCACAAAGCGCGCCCTCGGGAGTTTCCTCATGCTTGAAATAGGCATACACATCGCGCCCGGCGCTGAGGTGCTCGTTGATGCGCGCAACCATCGCTTGCCGCTCTTCCAGCGAATAAGCTGGCTTTCGATAGCGATAATAGGCGAAATCCGCCGTGACAACATCCGGAGTATCGCGTTCCTCAGACTCAGCAACGCAGAGCGCGACATTCTTATCGCGCAGCGTCTGCCAGGTCGCATCCGAGAACCACGATTCGTTGCGAAACTCGAATGCGGTCCTTACCGAGCGAGGCAGGTATTGCAGGAATTCCGCAAGCACAATCTGGTCAGCCTTAAAGTTTGGTGGCAGCTGAAACAACAGTGGCCCCAGGCGCCCCGCACGCTCAAGACCTTCAAGCGTTCCAATAAACCGCTGCAGAAATTCATCAGCGCTCTTCAGCCGCTTGATGTGGGTCAGAACCTGATGCGCCTTGATGGTGAAGCGAAAATTCTCAGGGGTGTCGGCAATCCAGTTGAGAATAGTTGAGTCTTTTACGAGTTGCCGAAAAGTGTAATTGACTTCAACCGCGTTCAGCCTCGATGCGTAATGATTTAGAAATTTCTTCTGCGCCAGTTTTTCCGGATAAAATCCAGGCTTCCACGTCGGATACGCCCATCCTGAAGTGCCTACGTAGAGACGCGCCATAATCGCAACTGAGCTCAGCCTTAAAAGTTATTCAAATGAGATGGAGCGACGATTATAAACGGACGGCGTTATCTCGTTGATCGTTTGACCTTGACCGCGCCAGCTTTGGATTTTGATTTTTTCTTGGCCGCCAGCGCCGAACCGTCGGACTGCGCAGTTCCCCGCGCACCCACGCTCACTCTCCCCTTCGCCGCCGCTTTTTCGGTCGCTTTCTCCGTCGCCGGTTTTTCCACCGGAGCGCCACCCACCAACCCCGACAACTCCGGCAGCTTCTGCTTCAGCGTTTGCACCGGCTCGAATAGATCTCCCATCTTATCGACGCGCGCCAGTACGTCCTTCGCTTCAAACACCAAAAGATTGGCGTCTTTTTTCCTTAGCGTTTCCTCGACTTCTTCCCATGTCACGGGCGTAGAAACCGTCGGGCGTTCGCGAGCCCGTAACGCATAAACGGAAATCGTCGTCTTATGCTGATCGTTCTGGCTCCAATCCACAAGAATCTTATTGGTGCGGATCGCCTTCTTCATGTCTGAAACGACGAGATCCGGATGCTCCTGTTCGAGCAATCGCGCCATCGCGTGAGCAAAAGGTTTGGTTTGCTCGTAGCTCGTCTTTGTATTCAGTGGAACGTAAATCTGAAGCCCCTTCGAACCCGATGTCTTGGGAAAGCTTTTTAACCCAAAATGATCGAAGATCTCACGCACCCAAAGTCCAACTTGTGCGCACTGCACAATATTTGCCGGCGGCCCCGGATCAAGATCGAAGACGATCATGGTCGGCGTCGAAATCTCTTTCGCGAGTGACAACGACGGGTGCAGTTCAAGCGAGGCGAGGTTCGCGATCCAAACCATCGTGGGCAGATCATTGGCTAGAAGATAATTGACTTCGCGATTGTTACCGCCACTCCAGATAGGAGCGGTCTTCACCCAGTCCGGACGATGCTTGGGCGCGTTTTTTTCGAAGAAGTATTCTTGATCGACGCCGCCCGGGTAACGCTTCATCGTGAGCGGCCGCCCAGCCAGGTGAGGAATCAGCACGGGCGCAATGCGCACGTAGTAGTCGACCACCTGACCCTTCGCAAAGCCCGCCGCAGGATAAAGAATCTTATCGAGGTTCGTAAGGTTAAGCTTGCGTCCCTCGACTTCGACGACGGTAGGCGGCGTTGGCATATTTCACCGGGTGCTTAGTCTGGAAAGGACTTCTGATGCCAATCCGTTCAGCGAGTTTGTTTAAAGAGCGCTTTTTATTGCTGCTCGCCCTGATCGGGAACCAGCCCCTTTGGAGGCGCCGGAATCGAGATGTCGAGTTTCTTCACCACGCCGAGCGAACTCGGTGCCTTATCAAACTCGCTCACATGTCCGACCACAAGCACAGCCATCTGATCGCGGTGCAGGTACTTCGCCGCCACCCGCGCTACATCTTCTTTTGTCACCTTCTCGATTCCCTTTTGAAAGTTCTCCAGAAAATTGAGTGGGTATCCATATAGTTCGTAGCCCATTTTTTCCATCAACACTTTTTCTGGCGAATCCAGGCGGAAGACAAACGAGTTGAGAATCGAATCTTTCGCCCGCTTGATCTCTTCCTCGTCAATCGGCTTTTTCTTCAAGTCGGCAATCTCATCGTCGATCGCCTGAATCGATTCGTATGTCGTCTGACTTTTCGTGCTGACCATCAGCCGCAACATGCCGGGATGATCCCAACTCGCCCCGATCCCTCCGCCGACTGCATACGCCAGTCCTTTGGTGGTGCGAATGTCGCCAAACAATCGCGACGAGAATCCTCCGCCAAACGCCTCGTTGAATACCGAGACCGCGTAATAGTCCGGATTTTTGCGGGTAATCCCAGTCATCACGATCTGAATATTGCTCTGATTAACGTCTGTCTTATCGACCTCGTAGTATCCGGGCTTTGCTGAGTCCGCCTTGAACTCAGGGCTCTCCGCTGCGGGCCCCTTCGGCCAGGACGCGAAAGCCTTCTGGAGCCGCGCCTGCATCTGCGACGCGTCGAAGTCTCCGACGACCCCCAAAATAATGTTGTTGGGGTGAACATACTTTCCGTGCCACTCCACCAGATCCTGCCGCGTGATCGCCGCCACCGTGGCATATTCCGGCGTTCGGGCGTACGGACTATTCGTCCCATAGACGAGCTTTGCCGCTTCCCTGCCCGCGATTTGCGAGGGATCGTCATTGCGGCGTGAGATGCCGTCATACAGACCCTTCTGTGCGATTTCAATTTTGTCTGCGCGAAACTCAGGATTGCGCAGCAGATCAACTAGCAGCGGGAAGACATCCTCGAAATCTTCTTTTAAACAGTTCCAGCTCAACGAAGTGGAATCCACCCCTCCTTCGGTCTCAACCTTGGCCCCACGCTGTTCCAGAAAGTCATCCAGTTGGTCGCCGGTCTTTGTCCTGGTGCCGCCTGTTCGCCAGACGTCGCCATAGATATCCATAAGTCCAGCTTTTTTAGCCGGGACCGATCTCTCTCCGCCCCGAACGCGTATGGTTCCCCCAATCAGCGGCAACTCGTGGTCCTCCTGAAGAAACACCACCATGCCGTTGGGTAACTGTATGCGCTTGGGTTCGGGCGGACGAAACTCAGGCAGCTTTGGAATCGGAATTTGTTGCCACTTCTGATCGCCAGATCCAGACGCGTTCGTTTGGGCAAACAATGGAATGCCAGAAAGTGCGGCCCCAAGCGTCATGCAGCAGACGAGTAGGCCACTAGGGAGTGATCGCTTTATCAGGTTCTTCACTGTCCACCTCCCTGCGGCTGGCCTTCCGGTTGTGCTCCGGGTTGGCCGTTGGGGGGCGCACCGGCAGGCGGCGGCGAAAACTGGATAATCCCGATCGTTCGATTCTCCGGAACAAACGTGGCGTTCGCTACGCGACGGATATCTGCCTTAGTCACTTTTTCAATCCGATCAACCGAGCGGAATAACTCTCGCCAGTCGTCATAGCGAGATTGGTTCCCGCCCAGAGCAAACGCCAATCCTTCGTTCGATCCGAGAGACCGAATCAGCGTGGCTTTGGCGCGGGTCTTGATCATCTTCAATTCTTCATCCGTAATATCTTCTTTCTTCAGTCGCTCGATCTCAGCGTGGATGGCACCCGCCATCTCTTCCGGTTTATGGCCCGGAATCGGAAACGCATAAAACGCAAAAAGATGCGGATACTTATTTCCCGGCAATCCAGTGAACCCCGCCGAATCGGAAGCAATCTGCTTGTCGCGAACCAATGCTCGATAAAGTCGTGAAGTCCGTCCGTTCGACATCAGGTCGGCGATTGCGTCATAGACCTGGTCATCCTTGCTGCGGTAATCCGGGCGATGATAACCCTCGAGATAAAGTGGCTGCGATTGCTCATGCAGAACCACGGTTCGTTCGGAACCCTGCGGCGGCTCTGTCGTCGTGGCCGTATCCGGCTTTGGACGCGAAGGAATTCGCGAGAAATACTTTTCGACAACCGGCATCGCTTCTGACGCCTTTACATCGCCCACGACCACCACGACCATGTTCGACGGCACGTAATAAGTATTGAAGAAGTTCTGCGCGTCAGTTGCCGAAAAAGAGTTTAGGTCCGACATAAATCCAATCGTCGGACGGTGATAAGGATGAGCGGCAAACGCCTCCTCTGTGAACTGCTCAAGCAGCCTTCCGACCGGATTGCTGTCCGTGCGCATGCGGCGCTCTTCAATCACCACGTTGCGCTCTTTATAAAACTGCCGCATCACCGGATGAATGAAGCGCTCCGACTCAAGATAGGCCCACAGCTCCAGGCGATTTACCGGAAACGAATAGTGATAACCGGTCTCGTCATAGTCGGTAAAGGCGTTCATCCCTTCGCCGCCCTCGCCTTCAACGATCTTTCCGAACTCGTTGTTATATTTCGCGGAAAATTTATCCGCCGCCGTCATCGCGTCTTTCCAGTTCTGTTCGAGTTGCTTCAGCTTCTGCTCGTCGCGATCCACCGGCTTGTCACGCTCGGCCAGATATTCGCCGTAAGCAGTCTCGACTTTCGCTAGTGCGACTTTTTCGCCAGCGTAGTCGCGCGTTCCAATCGTGTCCGTTCCCTTGAACGCCATGTGCTCAAACATGTGCGCGAGTCCGGTCTTTCCCATGGGATCTTGCACCGATCCCGCATCGACGTGCGTGAAGAAAGAAAAGACGGGCGCTTCCGGCCTCTCGCAGATAATCACGGTCAAGCCGTTAGGCAATTTCTTTACGGTGATGCGCTTCTCGAACGAAGCCAGATCCTGCGCGAGCGCTGCAGAACTGAAAACGGCACAGGCAACAAAACAAACTATGACAGTTTGTAGAACAGAAACGCGAAATCTCATCCTGCCTCCACGGCGAAACTCCAACCAACCCCAAAAATTCGACGTTACGTGGATGCGGTGAAGATTGTCAAACGCAGCAGACGATCGGTACAAATCAATCTTTGCGTTTGCTCCCACTTTCTAGGCTTGTCAACGTAATTTCTAACCTTGTCATCCCGAACGAAGTGAGGGATCCGCAGTTTTTCGAATTGACTCGCAACTCCGCGTCAGCCCTTCAGGCTATCGCCGGATTTAGAAGGATGCGAGCAGAGAATCAATCTGTCTCTGCAACGTCGAGAATACTTTATGGAAGGCCTCGTCTATCTCGACCTCGCTTCCTTCGACTGCCGCCGGATCGGGCAATCCCCAATGCAATCTCGCCGGCCTCCCCGGCCAGAGCGGGCACTGCTCGGAGGCGGCACCGTCGCAGACTGTGATGACAACATGCATTTCAGGCGCACCGGGCATCGAAAACTCTTCCCAACTTTTACTGCGCAAACCCGAAGTCGATATCCCCGCAGTTTCAAGTTGCCGCAGTGCTTCCGCCCGAACCTGGCCCGTTGGGTGGCTGCCGGCGCTGTAAGCGACAAACTCCCGCCTTCCTTTATGCTTGAGAATCGCCTCCGCCATGATCGACCGCGCAGAATTTCCCGTGCATAGAAAGAGCACGTTGACCGGAGGGTTCACGGCGCAACCTCCAATGCAGGCGTGGACTCGTTTCGCAGCGTGTCTCCCCCCACCACGATGACTTTATTGCGAGGGTCAGGAAACCATAGCGCCAATGCAGTTGCCGCCGCCGCTCCAATAACCTGCGCAACGATGAACCCAGGCGCGTCCGCTGGCCTGATTCCCGCAAAGGTATTGCTAGCCGCGCGCGCCAGGGTGACGGCTGGATTCGCGAACGAGGTAGAGGATGTGAACCAGTAAGCCGCGGTAATGTAAGCACCAACCACCCACGGAACACTCGCGGCAAGCGTTCGCGCGCATTCGAGTATCACGATCAACAGTCCAAACGTCGCGACGAACTCGCTGAGCATTTGCGCTACGCCGGTACGCGCATGTGTCGACACGAAGAAGACCGGCAGTCCGAACATCAGGTGAGCCACGCCGGTTCCAGCAAACGCCCCGGCAATTTGCGCCGCAATATAAGCCACCGTCTCGCCCCACGGCCGCGGCGAACGAACACGGAAAGCCAGCGTCACGACTGGGTTGAAATGAGCGCCCGAGATCGGACCGAAAGTCATGATCAAGGCAACGAGCGCCGCACCGGACGCAATGGAATTAGCGAGCAGCGCCACCGCCACATTGCCCGCCGCGAGCCGCTCGCCCATAATTCCAGAACCGATCACGGCCATCAGCAGGAATGCTGTGCCGAGGAACTCAGCTGCAACACGTCGGCCCACAGCATGCTCCTTGCGTAGCTTTCGGCTTCACAGCGCGTACAAAAGCGCTAAAGAACTTCTCATCCACTTGCGAGGCAATCGCGTCCACGTCAATACCCGAAGCGGAAAGAAACTCGCGTGCATCGTCAATACGATAAACGCGTGTTGGCTCGATTTCGACTTGCTCGAAGCCAGCGGAAGAGAGCTTCTGGCGATAATCGGTTTCGTCGAGCGCTCCAGCCACGCACCCCACCCACGCCAATACGCTCTGCCGGATCTCAGGCGCCATCTCACCGCGCGTCACCACATCCGATACCGCGAAACGCCCGCCCGGCTTCAATACGCGAAAGGCTTCACGCATAACTCGGTCCTTGTCGGACGAAAGGTTAATGACACAGTTCGAAATAATCACGTCAACCGAATTGTCAGGAAGCGGGATGTTCTCGATTTCGCCCTTCAAAAACTCCACGTTTTCCGCTCCAGCCTTGCGCTTGTTTTCGTTCGCCAGCGCCAGCATCTCATCGGTCATATCGAGCCCGTATGCTTTGCCTCCCGGAGAAACGCGCCTGGCAGAAAGCAGCACGTCGATGCCGCCGCCAGAGCCAAGATCAAGCACAATCTCCCCCGGGTTGAGCTGTGCAAGCGCCGTTGGATTGCCGCAGCCGAGCGAGGCGAGCATCGCGTCTTCAGGAATTTGCGACGCTTCCGACGAATCGTATAAGTTCGCGGTGATCGGATCGCAAGACAATCCGCTGCTCGGCGCCGACCCGCAGCAACTGCTGGCTCCGGTTTTGTTAGTTACGCGCAGGGCTGCTTCCCCATATTTTTCTTTCACCGCATTTTTTACGCTGGTTTCGAGATTGGTTAGAGTCATGTCCGACATCACGTTTTCTCCTATTTGCAAAATTGAACTAGGTCTTGCGGTTTGATCGCTTTGTTTCGGGTGCAGCATTCGGCGTAAAGAAATTGGACTATCTCGCGCAGAGCGTCGGTGTTCGCCGTGTAGCGCAGAAACGTTCCCTTGCGCTCAACCCGGACCAGTCCCTCGTTACGCAATTTATCGAGATGATGAGAAAGCGTGGAGTTAGGAATTTCCAGCTCATCTTGGATTTCGCCAACAACCAACCCATCGGGATGGGCAGAAAGCAGCAATTGCATGATGCGAAGCCTCGGTTCCGTCCCCATTGCGGAAAACATATCCGCGTAGCGCGCAACCCGCTCGCTTGACTCTTTTGTTTTAACGTCCAACATATTTCGATATTACTGGAACTATAGGTAGGCAGTCAAGATTGAAATTAACAATTTGACCAAACAGCGTCCACAGAGATATGCTTGTGGCGAACATACGGCGAACATCCATAAATGGCTTCCCTTCCGCTCTTCACTGAACCAAATCCCCGCCCCCAGCTTGTAGGCATCGCCCGAATCGCAGCCGATAGTGAAACGCTGCGCGAAGGCCACAACGTCGAATACTTCACGCTCGGCGCTCGGTCCCTGCTCAGCCGGGTGGTCAGTAATCGCAACCTCCCGTTCGACTGGGCAATCAACCCCTATCGCGGGTGCGAATTCGCCTGCAAGTATTGCTATGCGCGCTATACCCACGAATTTATGGAACTCCGCGATGGGGTTGATTTCGAGCGAAAGATATTTGTAAAGCAACAAGCCGCAGGCCTTCTGCGCTCGGAGCTAAAAAAAGTGAAGGCCGGGGAGCAGATCGCCATCGGCACAGCAACCGACCCTTACCAGCCCGCGGAACGCCGCTTCGAAATTACGCGCGCGATTCTCGAGGAACTTGCGCATCACTCTGGCCTCGAGATCGGCATCGTCACGAAATCGAATCTGGTAACGCGCGACGCCGAGGTGCTCCGACGCATCGCCGGGCACAACCAGATTTTCGTCAACGTAACGGTCACAACCATGAACGTCGAACTTGCCCGCAAGTTGGAGCCCCGCGCTCCTCGGCCAGACTTGCGCATGGAAGCAGTCCGCCAACTGAGCCTTGCGGGGATTGACGCAGGCGTGATCTGCGCCCCCGTACTGCCTGAGATCACCGATCACCCGCGCGATCTGGAAGCGCTGGTCAGCGCCGCTAAAGATGCAGGGGCAAAATATGTCTATGCCAACGGCCTTTTTTTGAAACCCTGTTCAGCCGCAATCTTCTTGCCGTGGCTTGAGCAGCACTTTCCTGAACTGGTTGACCACTATCGCTCCCGCTATTCCGACCGCTCGTTTCTGCCCAAGGGCTACGCGCAACGCCTGTCACAGTTAATAGCTGCTCTGCGCAGGAAATATGGGTTCGGAAATTCTGCTGATCTCCGCAGGCGTGAAACAAAGGCAGAAGTTGTGCAGATGGGATTGTTCTGAAAACCAAGGAACACTCTCCAGCACGATGACATTACCTGTTTGTTGTTGAAGCTTTCGTAGGGGCTGGAAAATTAAGAGCTCTCTGTTCGATCGGCACGATACCCGCCACTGCGAGGATACGGACAGCCGCGTTCTGAGCAGCCGGTAAATCCTGGCTCACTCTTCTCGCCTCCGCCAAAGCCTTGTCCGCATCCACGGATCGTCCGTCTCGCCGGAGCGCCTCTTCCAGTAAAAGAAAATTCACATCGCTCGGATCGTTGTTCACGGCTTGAACAAGATACGAAACAGAGGCATCCATTCGGCCTTGGCGCAAATTCAGAACGCCGGACCCAGACAGCGCCATGACGTTGTCGGGAGAGAGCTTGAGCGCTCGCGCAAAATCTTCGGACGCAAGATCGTAGTCGCGCATCTGCAAGTGGGCCTGACCGATCGCTCCCCACGCCACGCCTTCAGCTTTCTCGTCAGACGTAGCGGCTAAAACTGAGTTGCACTCTTCAATGGCGTCCTGCGGATGCCCGTGGAGCAGTTCGTAAAATGCAAGCGCCAGCACTTGTTTGGCGGGATACTTGTGCAACAAACGGGCGCTGCGAAATTGCTCGATCGCCTCTTCCGAGCGTCCAGCGGTCGAATACATGAGCGCCAAATTATTGTGCGCGACGTAATTGTCGTCGGTGACGCTAAGCGTGTATCGCCACAAGGTTTCGTCATCATGCCAGAACTTGATCTGCCTCGAAGTCAGCGTTCCGAAAATCAGAATCACAGCCACGGTTGGAAGGGCACGCCAGGCTTGTGGAACTTGAGCGACCGCGGCAAGCTCACCCAATCCCCATACGATGGCGATGAACAACCCGATAAAAGGGATGTAGGCATAGCGATCCGCCATCGTCTGGTCACCGACCGTGACAATGCCGATCATGGGGATGAGCGTTCCCAGAAACCAGAGCCATCCCATCGCGAGGTAACGGCGGCTCGACCATCGAACGACCACTGCGGTTAGCAGAAGCAGGATGCCCAGAGATCCGATGACCTGCCAGTTCGGAATTGCAATCGCAGACCGCGGATACAGCGGAGCGAGCCGCGCCGGCCAAACTAGCTTCGCAAGATAACGCACATACGACACCGGAACATTGGCTAAGCGCTGCGCCAATGAAACTTCGGAGATGCTACGCACCGCATTGCCCGCGCGCTGGGCGAACATAGTCACCGTAGAATCAGCCGCAGCCAGGATAAAAAAAGGTACCTTTTCCAGAAGCAAGCTGCTCCAGCCCACCACCGGCGCCGAATTCACATTTTGCGAAGCCCCCAATATTCGTTTAGTGGTTGAACTGAATTCAATCCGATTCAATGGCCAGTAGTCCCAGAGGAGCAGGACGAATGGCAAAGTCACAATCTGCGGTTTTGCTAAGAGGCCGAGAGTGAACAATCCGGCTACCGAGATATAAAGCCGAGTTCTTTTCCCTGAAGATTGCGCGAGTCTCGCATAACGATCATAGGAGTGCAGTGCGAGCAGAAAAAAGAAAGTGCTGAGAACGTTCTTGCGCTCGGATGCCCAGGCGACCGATTCGACAGCAGTCGGATGTAGGCAAAACAAGAAAGCAACTGCCAGGCTAGGCCACAGCGCACCAGTCGCTCGCCGCAACAGGAGAAATAAAAGTACGCCATTGGCGGCATGAAATAGCAAGTTTATATAGTGATGCCCGACCGGATCGAGATGGAAAAGCTGGAAGTCGAGCGCGTGCGAGAGCCAGGTTAGCGGATGCCAATTTCCTTCGCGAAAAGTTGTAAATGACCATTTAACGGTGGCCCACGTCACTCCCGCCTGGATCTGCTGATTCTTTAAGATGTAGGACCAGTCGTCGAAACCGGTGAACTGGTTGTGGATAATCGGGTTGTAAAAAGCAAGTGTGACCGCCACCAGGACGAGGCAGTAAATCACGACTCGCTTTTCGCGGGATTGGGGCACGTCGTTCATGCGCGCAAGCAGATTCTAAAGCGCAGCACTTGCGATTGGAACGATTTCAGGAAGATCGCAACCACTCCGAAGTAACCCAGCCGATCTTCGTTAGCCGGGTAGCAAATCGCGATACATCGCGTGAAAGGCATGCAGCCCTTTTTCTTGCTTCACACTATAACGGCCGCTCTGGTAGCTAGAGGAGCGCAGGTTTTTTTGTACGATCTCGCAAATCCGCACATCTTCCATTTGAATCTCGTCACTGAACGCCGTCGCCTTGTGAGCTGCTTCGCTTCCCAGACTTTTTTCTGGGAGATACCACTCAAAAATAGCAAGGGTGCGTTCCGGCGATAGGGGAAGAATGATGTTCACCGAGACATTGTCGGGATAGCAGTTCAGCATCCAGTTGGGAAAAATCCAGAAGTAGTCGGCTGTGAGGTCGGCGGCGGATCGCTCGTACCGCCGCGGCGCTGTGTCTCCAGTTTGTGCTCCCCGAATAGGAGTCCACTGGCGAACGTACTCGGCATGCGGTTCCACGGTGTACGCGTTGTAGTCGATTTCGCGATTCAGGCCGGGGTGGATGCTCGGAACGTGGTATCCCTCGAGATAATTATCGATATACGTTTTCCAGTTGCAATTCATCTCGTAAGTCCGGCGCTCGGAGAATTTCATGTTTCGGAAGTCGAAGCGTTCCGCTTGGGCTGGCAATGGCCCAAGGCCCTCTTGGAGCGGCAGAGCTTCGCCATCCAGATTTACGAAAATCAGGTTGAACCGTTCCTCCAGCCGGACGGGAATCAGCCCGAAGTCAGCCCGATCAAAATCCTCGACGCCCTCAAACTCTGGCGTCACGAGCAGGGCTCCATCGAGTCGATAAGTCCAGCCATGGTAGCCACAGCGAAAGAGTTTTCGGTTACCGCACCCGGTTGCGGGGTTCCCCGCGCGATGCCGGCAAACGTTGTAAAAACCTCGCAGCACCCCATCGTCGCCGCGCGCTATAAGAAGAGGCTCGCCGAGCAGGTCGAAAGTGAAGTAGTCCCCGGGGCGGGCAGCTTGGTGGACGTGCCCTACCACCTGCCAACTTCCGGCAAATAAAGCTTTTTTCTCTCTTTCGTACGCCTCCTGGCTGTAATAAAGATGGGAGGGGAGGGTCGAGGCATGGGCGATATCGAGATCGATGTGGAGTTTTGGCATGTTTGAACCGATGCCTCGATTTTAACGCAGCTGAAATAGAGCGAAGGCATCACAAATCAGTGTTCAGTGCAAGAACAGTGACTTCCAGCGTTCTAAAGCTAGTCAGGCCACTGTCATAAAGCCATGTCACTCACTTGGGATCTAGGTGTTGCCTCGGGTTGGACTGGCAAAATTTGTCAGTCTGACTCTCTCGAAGTGTCATACTGGGAGAAAGTGACAGTGTGGGTGAGTGACCATCTCGCCCCAGCTCATTGAAACGCAAGCGCTTTGGTCCGCGGGGCCCCCCTTACTAAAGTCATTTGGGCTGTGGCCCCCCGAGTGCGATAGTAAAGCCGAGTTGGACATCCAACCAAACAGTAAAACGGAGACGAGGACACTACATGCGGAAACAAAAGGGCTTCTCACTTATCGAATTGCTGATCGTCGTGGCGATCATTTTGATCATCGCCGCCATCGCGATCCCGAACCTGTTACGTGCACGTATCGCGGCCAATGAATCGTCCGCAGTGGCGTCGGTTCGCACCATCAACACAGCGCAGATTTCGTACAACTCTGCTTATCCTACGGTTGGCTTTGCCAGCTCCTTGTCCGCTCTTTCTGGAACGAGCTGCTCGCCTCCGACTTCTACCGGTGCCTGCTTGATCGACACCCAGCTTTCGTCCGGTACGAAGAGCGGCTACACGTTCGCTCTGTCCGGTGTTAGCGGAACTCCGGCCGCCAGCTATCAGGCGTCTGGTTCACCGATTAGCGCCAACACCACTGGTGTTCGCTCCTTCTGCTCGGTGGCCGATGCGGTTGTGCGTTACAGCACCACTGCCTTGACCTCTTGCGCTGGAACCGAAACCCCGCTTCAGTAGTCGTATTTGGCAAGTACCTGGGGGAGGGTATAAGCCTGGAAAGAGCAGAGGAGAAATCCTCTGCTCTTTTTTATTTCTGCCAACCTTCGTTCAGTTCCCCGATTGTCATTCCTACCCTCTGACAAAAACTGTCAACTCGGTTGACGCTGAAGGCACAAGCCGTCGCGGAAGCCACAGAAGCCCCACCTGCCCTCAGTCACTTACCGACATCTTCGCTAGCGTTCAAGTCGGCATTCAAAGTGCAACAGTCCATTTGTATTTCAATCGTGGAAGTCTTGGCCTGAAAAGCGGGAGATCGTCGATGCGGAAGCAAAAAGGATTTTCGTTGATTGAATTGCTGATTGTAGTGGCAATCATTCTCATCATCGCGGCGCTGGCCGTCCCAAATTTCCTCCGCTCCAGGATCGCGGCTAATGAATCGGCTGCGGTGGCAGCGGTTAGGATTGTGACATCAGCGCAGATATCCTACAGTTCGGCCTATCCATCGGCCGGTTTTGCCAGTACCCTGACAGCTCTTGGCGGATCCAGTTGCAACCCGCCCACTTCCACCGGCGCCTGCATCATTGACGATCCTTTGGCAGCAGGGCAGCGCAGCGGTTATAACTTTGTGTTATCCAATGTCAGCGGGACCCCGGCCAGCAGTTACAACGTCCTTGCGACGCCGTCGTCTTACAACTCTTCCGGCATCAAGTATTTCTGTGCCAACGAGGACTCCGTGGTGCGCTACAGCTACGCCGTGATCTCAACCTGCACGAATTCAATTGCGGCTCAATGAACCGTTGGTCCCTTTTATCTTTTGAGACTTAACTCCTTCCGCTGTAGAGACGGGGCTTGCCCCGTCTCGCCGTTTACCTTCGTAACGACGAACAACGCGGCTGAGCACCCTACCGCTGGGTCATTGCTTATAATTCTTGTGATGAGGTTTCATCTTCAGTCACAGAGGATTTTGAGCGCATAGTCGAATCATCCATGTCTGCCATTGAAATTCTCGATTTAGAAAAAAGTTATCAGGTCGGTTTCTGGCGAAAGCGAGAGAAGGTCGGGCTGCGTCCGCTCCGTCTTACCATCGAGGAAGGCGAAGTCTTCGGTTTTCTCGGCCCCAATGGCGCCGGCAAAACTACCACCTTGAAGCTTTTGATGGGGCTCGTCTTTCCGACCGCCGGAAGCGCCCGAATTCTCGGCAAGAGCATGGATGACCCGCAGGTTCGATCCCAGGTCGGTTTTCTGCCCGAGCAGCCGTACTTCTACGACCACCTCACAGCCCGAGAGCTTCTCAACTACTATGGTCAGCTTTCCGGCATTCCGGCGAAGGGTCGCTCGTCGAGAGTCGATCAGATGCTAACCAGAGTCGGTTTGACCGATTCGGCTGAAGTCCAGCTTAGAAAATTTTCTAAGGGCATGTTGCAGCGTGTTGGACTGGCTCAGGCAATTCTGCACGATCCCAAGCTGGTTTTTCTCGACGAACCGATGTCGGGGCTCGATCCTATGGGACGCCGCGAAGTTCGCGAACTCATTCAACAACTGCACCACGAAGGCAAGACAGTCTTTTTCTCCACCCATATTTTGTCCGATGCCGAGGCCCTATGTGACCGGGTTGCCGTAATCAATCAGGGCGAACTACGGGGAGTTGGCGCGGTAGCAGAATTGACCTCCCAAGCGGAAGGGCGGGTGGAGATCATCTTCTCTGCTACCAAAATGCCGCCAGCGCTCACTCAACTCGGCGCGGAATCCAGACTTCGCGGGGACATCGCAAGTGCGGTGCTACCCGAAGCCCAACAAGAGGCAGCGTTAGAGATCCTTCGCCGCGAACGCCTCAGGCTTATTTCGCTCACGCCGGTGCGAAAATCACTGGAAGAATATTACGTTCAAAACCTTCAACCCACCGAGAATCGTAAAGGGGTTGGCGTATGAGTTCAGGGCGCGTCGGATACATCGCGTTCAACACATTTCGAGAAGCGGTCCGCGATCGCGTGCTCTACAACTTGATCGCATTTGCTGTACTTCTATCGGGTGCGGCGATTTTGGTCGGGGAGATCTCGATCGACATCGAACGCCTGGTCGTTATCAACCTCGGTCTGACTGCAATTTCTCTCTTCGGAGTGTTGATAGCGATCTTCATCGGCATCGGGCTGGTATCGAAAGAAATTGATAAACGGACGCTCTACACGGTGCTGTCTCGCCCCGTGCAGCGCTGGGAATTCGTGGTCGGCAAGTTCTTCGGCTTGACGGGTACATTGGTCGTCAACACGGTATTCATGGCCATCGGCGTCTTTCTCGCGCTGCTCTACACCGCCCACCGATTCGAGAAGATGGATGCGTGGGTGCTGGTCGCGTTATATTTCATCGTCCTCCAGTTTTTTGTGGTCTGCGCTTTGTCTTTATTCTTTTCTTCTTTCTCGACCCCGATCATGTCGGCGGTATTCAGCTTCGCTTTATTTATCATCGGAAATCTCGCAGACGACCTGCGCGGCTTTGCCCGGATGACTCATGGTTTCGGTGGCTGGCTAGCGACCGTTATCGCATATCTTGTGCCAAATTTTGCCTCAATGAACGTGATCAGTCAGGTTGCGCATGGCGATCCAGTGAGTGGACAGCTGATTCTCTACAACACGCTCTACGCAATTTTCTACTCGGCGATGGCGATCTCGGGAGCGGTGCTTATCTTCCAGCGCCGAAATTTAAAATGAAGTCGAGGCGAGCAACGGTAGTGACCGCTGCGGTGCTGCTTGTCTCGATGGGCGGCGCGCTCGGAGTTCTGGTCGCGATCGATGCCACGCAGCGGCGCGCTGTCGCTCAACAGTCGCTTTACATCGATTCTCCTAAAGTCTTGCGGCGGCTCAGCCTGGGCTACACCGGTCTACTCGCCGATATCTACTGGACCCGCGCGGTTCAGTATTTTGGCGAGCAGCACCACAAGGGCTCGGGGGACTTTCGCCTGCTCGCCCCACTGCTTCAAATCACCACCCAGCTTGACCCGAAATTGTTCCCTGCTTACCAGTTTGGCGCTAACTTCTTGTCGCCTAAACCGCCCGACGGAGCAGGCCTTCCCGGCGCGGCACTTGAGTTGATGAAGTTTGGGATCGCACATAATCCCGACCAGTGGCCCCTCTACTACAACCTGGGATTTCTTTATTACACCGAATTGAACGACTATGCGCGGGCATCCGACGCATTCGCCGCTGGAGCGAAGCTCCCAATCACCAGTGAATTTATGCCGATTCTTGCAGCCAGAATGGCGCAGCACGCCGGCGAATTCGACACCGCACGCATGCTTTGGTTCACCACCTACCAGAGTTCCAAAGATCCACGTATCCGCCAAAATGCTGTCGAGCATTTGCAGGCGCTACGCGTCGACGAAGACGTGACGCGCCTCGAAGGTGTCATTTCAAAATATCGCCAGCAGACCGGGCACTCTCCAAGCCGAATTGGCGATTTGGAGCAGGCCGGATTTATTCACGGGGCTCCGGTCGACGTAAAGGGCCATCCCTACAATCTGGCGGCCGACGGTCGGGTTGAAGTGCAGGATTGGAAAGACATTCCGTTCATCACCAAGGGGCTGCCGCCGGGGGAGAAATCGCCTGGGCCCCACGTTGGCAAGTAAGCGGCGACTGCTGACTGCTGCGTGCCGTTCGCGGCGGAGCCATCCGGTCCGGTCTCGCAGGGCCTTCTAACCAGCTTCATTCGATGGATTTCAATTAGCATCTTTGCGTGGGCTCAAAGTTCGCTCAGGAACTCGTTGGATCGCTCCGTCGATGGTGGCGTGAGAACGCGCATTCCTCGGCCGTTGGCGAGCGGAGCCCGAGTCGCTTTTCCCAACTCTTATCCAAACTTTGGGAGTTCGTTCGTGACTCCATGCCTGATCGGCGACGGCAACGTTACGGTGACATGGAGTATGACTGGGAGCATCGCGTCGATACCACCAGCGGCACCACCGGCTGGCGGGAGCGGCTGTTCGGGTTATTTCATTCTCCTTACCAGCCGACCGATGCTGTTCTCTTCAGGGAGATGATGGCCCGTCTTCCCATTCGATTTGAAGATTTTGTCTTTATCGACATCGGTTCCGGTAAGGGGCGGGCGTTGCTTCTAGCCTCGGAGTATCCGTTTCAGAAAATCGTAGGGGTGGAGTTGATTGAGGAATTGCACCGGGTTGCCGAAAGAAATATTCGCGCGTATCAGAATGCCAATGAACCTTCCAGCAGGCGGATCGAGTCTATCCACGCCGACGCTCTGGACTACGATTTTCCCGAGACGGCGATGGTGCTTTATTTCTTCAATCCACTCCCAGAGCCAGCTTTAGTGAGAGTCCTGGAACGCCTGGAAAAATCAATCGAGCAGCATCCGCGTGCGGTGTGGCTCTTGTACCACAATCCGTTGCTGGAGTCGGCCCTTCGCAGTTGCGCCTGGCTCTCTAGAGTCGCGGGCACCGAACAGTACTGCATTTACAAGTTTCTGCCTCGCTAGTACCCCCTCCCCCCTCCCCCCCTGATCTTTTGGAACCATAGGGTTAGGGCGGGACTACCATCTAGATCTTTGGATTTAAAGGAGTTGCCGGCAAAATCTAGATAACAATCGAGTTAGATATTTTGGGTCAGTTAACTCTCTGAGTTAATAAGTTGACCGTAACTAAGTCGTGCTGGCAAAGTCAATGTGAATCGTGGAATTTGGGGAATCGGGTTCCCGAAACGGGAGGTGGCGGTTGGGGATTGCTTTTTGTTGGTATCTCCAGCGCCCGATCCGATGCAAGAGGTTCGCCGCTTGGCCGAGTATCTGGGGGACCGCGCGAAAGCAGGGATAGGTCGCGTCTTTTGCTTTTGCTACGTCTTTTGCGGTCTTTCTCAGTATTGTCGCGGCATTGTCTAGTGGCGACGAATGTTTCACGTGAAAGACATCGTCATCACACGCACGGATATACAACCTGAGATATACAGTATCGTCATGACAGTCAAAACTCAGAAAGCAAAGCGACGGAAGGTGCGGGGCGGGGAGAGCAGTCCGGCTGCGGGCATCGGTGGAGGACGACCTGTTGTCGGTGGCGGATGCGAGAGGGAGCGCGGAGGCGCGCTGGAACCGTCCGCGCAAACGGAGGGCTTCGTTGCGGGTGGATACTGATGTGTTGGACTGTTCAAGTCCGAGGGTTCGGGTTACCAGACACGGATCAACCGAATCTTGAGAAGAGTGGTGATGGACGGCAAGAAGCGGACGGAAAAGAGATAGCGGGGACGACTCTTACTCAGAACCAACGGCTGTCCGGCTCCAGATTTCTCTGAGAAATGAATTGGGGTCAGTTCCGTCTGTCCCCGTATTCCCAAATGGAGATGCGACGATAGAGACTGTCGCCGGAGTTCTGGCTTACATACTTTTCAGTTGAACCGTATGTAACCAGCGCCGCTGGTTAGTGGACGGGTTTTGCCCGATAAATCTATGGATCGCGATGGTCGTGGACAAGCACTGCGTCAGACGTGGAGTGCCCGCGAACAATGGCCAACTTCTTGCCATTCCGAGACCAATTGAAATCGGCTATGTGTTCCGAATCAAAATCGGTGAGTGTGTGTCCTAGACGGCCATCCAACGGTTGCGCCCAAAGGTTCTCCACGTCACCGACACGGATGCTGTAAACCAATGCTTTGCCGTCCGGTGCGAATCTAAGGACAGGCCAGGCGTTTCGCGGGTCCATTCCAACTTCTTGAATTACCTTGCCTGAATTGGCATCAAGTAATGCGATCTGGCGACTCTTTGATGAAAATGTGACGGCGATTGTTTTTCCATCCGGGGAGAGAGCAGGAAAATCTCCGATCACCAAGTCACTGAACTTTTCTGCTTTGCCGCCAGCGCTCGGAATGCGCATCAAAAATGGGCCTGCGCGAAGATTGACGTAAAAAACCCATTTTCCGTCTCGGGAGCAAAAGGCGTCCTCAGCGTCTGCTTCATCGGTCAATTGCTTCAGATTTGATCCGTCGGCGTCCATTCGCCATAGGTTGATCGCCCCACCTTTGCTCCAATCTAAAGAGGAGAAAATGATTGTCCTGCTGGGTTCGCAATACGCTGGATCAAAGCTAACTTCGCGCGTTCCCGCGTGAAGCACTTTATTTTGAGAACCATCGGGAGCCATTTCCTGGATGTGCATCCCCTGACTGGCTACTAGCTTTCCATCGACGGTCCACGCAATACTCGCCATCATTTCGCGAGATCCAACATTAACAGGCACTGTAGCTGTTCTCGCCCCCTCGGGCAGAATGTATAGGTTCTCGGTCAATTGGGTCAGTGCCGTCGCCAGCGTTTTTCCGTCGTGCGACAGGCTCAAACTGGAATACGAGTTCGTATCGCTTGTGATACGCCGGAACTTTCCGGCCGGATACGAAATGGAACCTATAGCCGATCGATCTATTCCTGTACCTTCTCCGAAATAGGTAGCGAGCAGTCCCTTACCGGACGGCAACCAGATCACGTCCTTGATAAACATTGTCGAGGAAGTGAAAACCGTGCGGCGCCGTCCCGTTTTTACCTCAATCGCTATCATTCTGGTGACATTTGTGTCTCTTTCGGTTGTGACCGCAACGACCATACCACCGTCCGGGGAAAGCGCCACCGCACTGGTGCCGCTTGTATCACCGGAAAAAACAGACAACTCCGTCCCTGAGTCGAGATCCGCCAGGATGATTTGCCCGTGCTGACCATTTGCCGGATCACTGCGAAAGAAAGCCAGTCGCCGCCCATCAGCGGAAAAAGAAGCTTGACCAACGTCGTCCAAAACCTGTTGTGGAGTGCCTCCGAGGACTGGCATGCGGAATAGCGCTCCGGCTGATGATGCCGATTCCCGCTCGAAATATATGGAGTTTCCGTCCGGCAAAAAGGAAATGCCTGCGAAGTGTCGATTTTCGTCCGGAGGAAGAATCTGCGTCGAGCTATCCGTAGGCACGTTTTGGAGCCAAAGGCTGTGGTCCGCCCTAACAGTGAGCACATAGTTTGCGTCTGAGGAGATCGCTGCCGTGCGCACCTTACCGCTATACGTGATTTGCCTTATGTCATATTCCTGGAACGGTGAGAGATCTCTGCTCTGAAGGAACGAGTAAACTCCATACCCGAATCCCGCCAACAGAGCACATGTAACAGCAATCACCGCCGCACTCCACCGCTTGTGCTGCCAGGCCACCTTCGCGACGCTGGAAGCCTCCTTGCGACTTACAGGCGCGGTGAGATCGTCCGGAATTTGTCGCATGATTTGCGTAACGGAGCCGGAGGAGATCCCGGCCGCGTGGACATCAGCCCCCAAGTCTCTCGTAAGTTTCTTTAGGTCCGCACGCAGTTCCGCCGCGCTCTGATAACGCAGTTCGCGGTCTTTTTCGGTGGCCTTACGAACGAGTTCTTGAAGCCCTGATACAGCACTGGTATTGATTTGGGTTATATCGACCGGCTTTTTGTGGAGGATCTCGTCGTAAATCGCGCCCGTACTGTCACCGCGAAACGGTAGGAAACCAGTTGCCATTTCATAGAGGACAACGCCAAACGAAAATAGATCGGTGCGAGAATCCAGAGTTTTCCCCAATACCTGCTCCGGTGACATATACGAAATTGTGCCCAGAGTGCTGCCTGGGCTAGTGAGTTGATCCAGATCCGGTTCGATTGTTGCCAGTGCCGCAGTTGCTCCCTGGTCGCCTGCGACTGCCTTACCGCTGGTCAATTTTGCCAAGCCGAAGTCCAATATCTTCGCGTGTTCCCGCGTAGTCACAAAGATATTGGCCGGCTTTATATCTCGATGAACGATCCCTTCGCTATGGGCTGCGTCCAATCCATCTGCCACTTCGATCGCTAGATGCAACAAGCGGTCCAGCTCTATCGGATGTCCGCCGATCAAGTGCTTCAGCGTTACGCCATCCAGGTGTTCCATCGCGATGAATGCCCTGCCGTCGGCTTCCCCAACGTCATAGATCGTGCAGATGTTGGGATGGTTGAGCGCCGAAGCCGCCTGCCCCTCTCGCTGAAAGCGGGCCAGCACAGCCGCGTCCTTCGCCACATTGTCCGGAAGGAATTTCAGTGCGACGTTGCGGTGAAGACGCTTATCTTCCGCCTTGTAGACAATTCCCATCCCTCCGCCGCCAATCTTCTGCAAGATGCGATAGTGGGAGATTGTCAGGCCGGTGAGGCTGTCGTTGTCCGCCATTCAGCCAAGATGTTAGGTTCTGATGTGAAGTAAGTCAACGATCCGCAAAGCGCTGCGGTAAACTTTTCTGCGCTCGCGGTTTAAAGAATGGGCTTCTTCAGCTACCCCAGGGCGTTACTCTTCCGTCACATTGCCGGAGATGCTTTTAGAATCTCCGGTGCGCCACCAGCTGTCGCGCACACAGCGCCAACCGCCGCGTCGCGAAAGTCTTTCCAATCTTCCAATGGATTTTCATGCGGAACGCCAATCAGGCGGAGGCGGTCGCAACGACACCACCGATCGGTTCCTTGACGTGAACAACTTAGTCGCCCTTGATTCGTACTGTGATGACCTGATAACAGCGTGAGTTAAAGAGGCGTACGATTGGGTATCTAGGAGGCACAAATGCACTTTTCAATCCATTCCCTCTGGTCTAGTGAAGAAGGTCAGGACATCGCAGAGTACGCGGTCATGCTCGCTGTAATCTTAGTCATAGTTATCGGAACGGTTCGCTTAATCGGCGGCAATGCCAATAACGTTTTTTCTAACGTCGCGAGTAGCATTCAATAATATTCATAGGGGGCTGGCCCATCACCGCCACGGCTGCGGGGCACCACGCGGATGGCATCAGGAGATTTTTCTTATCCGCAACTTTGGCCTCTGGATTTCGTTTACCAGCACCACTACGCGCTCTTGCAATGCATAGTGACGGAGGCTGCTCCACGCCCACTGCTCCGGTTCGAGAACTAACTGCCGGATTACGGTGATAACAACTGGTGGTGATAAAGTGCGGGTATCCGGCGCCATAGTAGCGGTGGAGGCGAATGGGCATGGATGTGGATACCCTGGAATTTCATTTGCTGTATGTGACGAACGAACATTGGGTCGAGGCCGGTGGTGCCCACGCTTCGAAAATCGCGAAGCGTGGGGCAGCCTTTTTCGTGGAGATACAAAGGTGGGCCAGCCCCCCGATTCTGCAGTAGCGTTACAGCGACAACCCACCAATTTCTTCACAGCTTCCTGTCCCCGTTTTCTGTCCCCGTTTTTCCTAACCACGCCCCTGATAACTTTCGTTCATCAGGGAATTCAACCGAGGTAACGTTACTTACCACAGTACAGTGGCCTACAATCAATGTCCTCTCGTACTTTGACCCATTAGTCGGCGTCCCCGTACCATCGACACAGTTACCAATACGAAGAATCTAGTGAGTTAAGTCGCGATTGAAAACTGGTCGCGCTGATATTTCTGTGCCCGTACCCCCCGACGAAGGCACCCTGGGATCTGTAACCATGCGTATGGGAAGAATTCGAAACTGTTCCGACCGTGGCAGCCACCAAGCTCGTGGTTTTAGCCTGCTTGAGATGGTGATCGTTATTGCGCTCATCATCGTGCTCGCTTCGATCTCGTTCATCAGCATGGTGCCGGTGATGAAGCAGCAGCGTGTGACCAACGCCTATAACACGACGCTCGCTGCCATGCGCCAGGCGCGTGACAACGCAATCGCGCAGCGAACATCTTATTCGGTCACCTTTTCATCGGCGGCAACGCCTAGCACGATCACTGTCGGTCCAACTCTCGCTTCCGGATTTCAGGGCCAGCAGGGCACGGTGATTTTCCAGCTCCCGACCGATGTTTCATTTCTGGCTGCAGGCCCGGTGTCGTCAACCCCTACGCCGGACGGCTACGGCACGGGGTCGAACGCGATTGACTTCGGTTACACAGCCAACGGAGTCGGTACCGGAGGCCAAACAGTCGTCTACTTCTGCCCGGATGGCTCTGCCCAGGACGCCGAAAATGGCAGCGGAAATTGCGCCGGCAGTGCTGACGGTGGGGTCGTTTATATCTCGCGCTCCGGAGACATATTGAGTTCGCGAGCAATCTCGTTGTGGGGAAGTACTGGACGAATGCGAGGCTGGCGTTTGTATCCCCAAACTGGAGGTGGTTACCAGTGGGTACGTCAATGATCATAAGATCCCTAAAAGTTCCTAAAGTTTTAAAGACTGGACTTCGAAAGCAGTCAAGTGCCGGCTTCTCGCTGCTGGAAGTTGTCATCTCGATGGCCATTCTGACCATCGGGATGGTGAGCCTGCTCGGTGTTTTCGGCCTAGCCATGGCGTCGACACTTACGTCGCAGGAAGATATGACTGCCAAGCAACTAGCGAACGAGTCTTACGAGAGCATCGTGACCGCGCGCAACACTTCGCAGATCACGTGGGACGACATCCAGAACACTGGTTCAACCACCTGCCCGATTACGGCCGCGGCTAACTGCGGTATTTTTCAGCCTGGCTGGAATCCTATCTATAACTCCGGCGCCGACGGAATCTTCGGGACGGCAGACGACGCCGCTGCGGGCGAAGAGACGCTTCAGGATCCGGGGCCGGACGGTGCTTTTGGAACGGCGGACGACGTAAGCGTGCCTCTTATCGGGTTTCAGCGCACGATTCAAATTTCCCCGCTCGTCGACTCGCAAGGAAACACGATCGATACCCTGCGGGGCGTGACTATTTCAATTCGATACTCAACGGCGCAGACGAAGCTGCAGAAAACGTACACCCTCAGCTCGTATATTTCGGAGTTCCAATAAGAAGGTGATATGAGCGATCGTCAGACAAAACGCGAACGCGGCTTCAGCTTGCTCGAATTAGTAATCGCCATGGCGCTCGGACTCATCGTTCTAGGCGCAGCCGTACAAATTTACAGCCAGGGTGTTGGGGCGACGTGGACGGTGACGCAACGGGCCGAGATGCAGCAGGATTTCCGCTCCGCTTCCAATATGCTGACGAAAGATCTGAGCCTGGCTGGCGCTGGCTTGAGTCCCGGCACGGCGATTGCCTTACCCAACACCACGCCGCCGCAGTACGGATGCGACCAGACGGGACAGTGCTACATCAACGGTCTCGCGGGCGCGTTCCCGGTGCAGAGTGGAACGCCGTATCTCTATGGTTTGATACCCGGCTACAACAAAGGGCCGATTCTTAGCGGCGGAGCCACCGATGTCACGACGGTGGCTTACACCGACTCCGGTTTCTACTTGAACTGTTACAACGCGACAGTCACGTCCAAGGGTGTAGTGACTTTCTCACAACCGGTGCCGCCTGCAACTTGGGCTACTGAGGGATGCCTGCCGAGTGGGGTAGCAGCACCGCAGTCGGTGAACGATGCGGCGCTCGGTCTATCAAAAGGCGATCTTGTGCTGATCACACTGGGCGGCACGACCATGGTGGTGGAAGTTACCGGCACGATCGGTACGGGGACGGACGCCTCCGGCAATACAACCTACCTCGTGCCCTTCGGCAATGCCGACGCGCTTAACCTGAATCAAACTCCGACCGGCAAAGGATTGAATTCGGTTTCGGTCAATGCCACCGGCTCGGCCGCGGTTGCGCCCTGCGGAGCGACCGGCCCATGCCGTCTTTTGTTAATCAGCTATTACATCGATAACAGCATTAATCCGCCGCGCCTGATGCGTCAGGTCAGCGGGCACTCGCCCGTTCCCGTGGCTGAGAACGTTGTTTTCATGAAGTTCAGCTATGACTTGTTCGATACCAACGCCAGCTTGGCGCGAACAAACCAGAATGATGGCGGAGCGGCGCTCGGCCTTTTGCCCAACCAGATCACCAAGGTCAATATTCTGAACATGGCGATGAACAGCAGCATGAGTGGGGCTCGCGGTGGATATCAGAGCACAGACTTACAAACGTCGGTTAGCGTCCGAAATTTGTCGTATGTAAACAATTATCCGAACTAATAGTACAGAGTGGTCTCGCAGTAAGGGGTAAGTGGTATCGCGTTCGATTGGAGTTGACACATGCAGAACTACAAGCCGCACAGAATATCGAAGGCTAACGGATTCACGCTGATCGCTTCACTTTTGATGCTGCTGCTCATGTCGGGCCTTGCCATTGGCTTGATGATGATGTCCAGCACCGAAAGCAAGGTCGGCGGAACCGATCTGCAGAATAATATTGCCTTCCGCAGCGCTGAGGGTGGTATCGAGAAGATGGCGTCGGACTTGAACACCGTATTCCGTACCGCGCAGGCTCCAACTCCCGCTCAAATTTGCGGTGTAGGCGCGACCGCGAACCAACCAACCATGCTAGGGGTTAGCTGGAAGCAATACTCTGTGATGCCCGGAAGCACGCAGTCCGCGAGCTGCCCCGCGACGATGACGTCAAATTGGGGGCAGATTAGTGCCGGTCCAAACCAGGGTTTGTGGGCACAGATTATCCCAGTGAACATGCTGGCAACCGCTGCCCTGCCGGGCGGTCAGGAAGTCAGCATGACTCGGAGCGCGCAAGTCTCGTTGATTCCGGTCTTTCAATTCGGCGTTTTCTGCGATGGTGATTGCGGATTCTTCTCAAGTCCGAATCTAACGTTTGCCGGACGTGTTCACGCCAACGGTGATCTCTACCTCGGCGTCTCAAACGGAGCGACGTTAATTTTTAACAACAAACTTGAAGCATACGGCAATGTCATTACAGAGGCGCTTCCGAATGGACTGCCGGTAACAGGGGCAGCGTGGAACGATACCGGGAACGTTTATATCCCAACTTCGCCAAATGGATGCAGTACGACCACGACAAATTGCGTCCTGAAAGCGTCGAACAATAATCCTGCTGCAAGTCCGTATGGGGATGGCAGTCTGCAAGGCACGGGCGGCAACCCGGCGGGGTCGGCTTACAACGCAGCTAACTGGAATACTTTTTCGCAAACTACCGCGAACTTCATGCTGATCAACGGGAACTGGGGCAGTAAGACAACTCCAGGAACGGGAGCAAAAAAGTTGTCCATGCCTTTTGTCAGCGGAAGCAGCCTGCCGTTCGAGTTGATTCGCAGACCACAGGCAAGTGACTCGGTCGCTCTATCTCAATCGCGGGAATATAACCTGGCGCAGATCCGAGTCTTATTGAGCGACGATCCGGCGGAATTGCCGAGTGGGTCGGTGCGCTTGGCGAACGTAGCCAGCAGCAATCCTTACGGCATCGCAATACCAACTTCGTCTCTTCCAGCCGGGCTCCCGGCACTGGGGAGCAGCAGCAGCTACAACCTTTACTTTGCCGGCGCCTCAAACGCTTTTCCCGATGAGACTTCATGCGGCGGTGGACCGTGTGGCGCCAACAACAGCTTTGTCACCCTGGGATCGGATTGGCCCTACGCACCCGCACCCTGGACAGCTGCGTTGGCGACGCCTTCAGGCAGCCCGGTTCCACTACTCGTGCCAAACGGAGCTCCGCTCCTGACGGGAGCGAGCACAACTCCACCACCCGGAATTGCCTTGTGCCCTCCCGCGGCGGTTTCAGGTCCGCCTGCGGGGTGCCCCGGCGGAGGGCCGTCTTACCCCTACTACGCGGTGGGAGGCAACACGGTTTCCGACAATACGAGCGCTATGAATGCTACGACCGCCAGCTGGAATTTGATAGACGGATACCTTTATGTCGGCTACACAGATGCGGGTGGCGCTTGGCATAACGTTACTAACGAGTGGCTGCAACTGGGCTTTGCACGCGGCTTGTCAGCACCCTCCGCAAACGGTTCTGGCACACCGGCTGGCGGCACTAAGAATCCGGTCAATCCGGATGCGATCTTGCTGCTGCAACAACCGGCCGACCGTAACGGAGATGGTGCGATCGATCAAGCAGGCGCGGCTCCGGTCTGCACCAGGATGGCTGGCTCTACTTGTATCAGGTGGACGAACGCGTTGCCCCCGGAGGTGCAACCGGATACGGCTAGCACGAGCCCTTGGTTCGGAGTTACGACCGCCTCCACCTCTTCCGCCAGCGTCAGCATGCTCAACTGGTATCCCATCAATTTTTATGATGCTCGCGAAGGCGAGCCCCGGGACAACAACGGCTGGGGCAATGACAGTTGCACCACGAACGGTGTGATGAATGCCGTAGAAATCGACGTGGGTAACCTGAAGCGTTGGCTCGCTGGTACGACGGGAGCAAATGGTAGCAACGTCGACTTTGTCGCCCAAAACGGCTATGTGCTGTATTTCTCAGATCGCCGCGGGATGTTAGTCAACCCTGCTCCAGGAAAAGGCTTCAAGACGGGTGACTCGGGTCTGGAAGACGTCATCAATTCCAGCAGTGCTGCCGGGGTTCCCGACGGAACGCTGCAGGCAGTTCCAGCTGGGCAAACATTTTCGCCCGAAGACGTGAATCAGAGCGGACAATTGGACTCTTATGGTGCCGCGAACCTTGGAATGGGCCAGTACGGCGCGAATGGTGTCGCGAATCAGAGCCAGAATGCTGTGATTGTTGCTGCTGCTCCAGACAATCCTTATTCGCCGCGTATCGCCAGCTGCGTTACCACGGCCCGTAAGAGCTGGGTCAGTGGAGCGCGCCATGTGCTGCGTTTAGTCGATGGCTCGCTCGGCAATCTGCCGTGGAGCCCGAATTCGACTACCGCCGCAGGGGTGACTTATCACGGCGGCTTCACGGTCGCATCGGAGAATCCGGTGTATGTACAAGGGGACTACAACAGCAACGCCGCGGATACATTCTTCACCGCAGCCACTGCTGCCGGCCCCGGTCCAGACACGGCCAATCACTCCGCCGCCTCAGTCATTGCCGATGCGGTCACCATTCTGTCCAATAACTGGTCAGATTTAGCGAGCATGAACTCTAACCCCACTCAGCCAGTCGGTAATCGTACTGCTGCGACAACTTATTACCGCATGGCTGTGGCTGGTGGAAAGAACATGGCGTTCCCGTTCCCTGCATGGGAAAACGCGACCGACTACGGCTTTGGAACCGATGGCGGTATCCACAACTTCCTCCGCTTTCTGGAAGATTGGAATGGACAGACACTCAACTACGGTGGCTCGCTGGTCAGCCTTTATTACTCCACTTACAACACGGGCGTGTTCAAGTGCTGCCAGTATTCAGTCTATCGGCCGCCAACACGTAACTACCTCTTTGACGCGGACTTCACCAATCCCTCAGGTTTGCCGCCGGGAACCCCGATGTTCCGCGACATTGAGAGCTTGAGCTATCGCCAGTTGTTTGCAGCAAGAAAGAGTTCCGAATAAGCCACCCACCTGACAAGGGTGAGATGGCGAAGGGTGATCGACCGTGCTGCTTCTGAAGTAACTTGCGCGGTGTGTAAAGGAAAGCTGATTCTATGAATATGCTGGACGCCCTAAATTTCGTGGCCGCGCAAGCCCCGCTCAGGTGCTTACTGTGGCTGGCTTTATTCATGATCCTGGGAGTGGTCGTTCCCTTCTTCATGACGCGAGCCTGGAACCAGCAGCACGGCCTCGCCGTGCAGAGCCACCCTCGGGAACTGTTTCAACGTGGAGAACTCGGACTCGCGGGCCTTTGGCTCGCAATCGCCTCCATCTGGAACTTACAGACTTCGTTCTTCGTCCCGTATGTGGTCGCTATAGGATCAGTCATGCTCGCCTTCTCCGGCATCATGGCAGGCTCGGTGTGGATTGAATCCCATTGCCGGCAATCCGCAGGCTTGGGGTTAAATCCAAAGCGAGCATGGCGTGATTCGCGCAATATGCTGTTTCTCGTTGTCAGCATGGCCGCCGTGACTGAAATTCTTTTAGATCGTTACGCTAAGGTGGTGGCCCAATGAGCACCAGCGCAGTCGCTCTTTCAGAAGAGAAAGCGCCGGCGATGAACCTGGTCATCCGCCTGGCGGATTCGGCCGCGATGGTCGCGTGTGTTTCAACTGTATTCGCGCTAGGCCTTCTCCTATTCCCGGTGTCGTTGCCTGAATCCATAGTCCGCAACTCGCAAGAGGGCCGCCTCACTCCTGCGCTGATAACGTTCACTCTACTTCTGGATACGGCTTTGTATCTTCGCGTAGCGCATCGCCTATCGATCAAGCCAAGGCTGCTTGTAGCCGCATGTTTAGGATGCCTGCCAATTTTTATCGTGGTGGGGCTTAGTGTGGTTTTCGAGAAGGCGGTGTCTGACATCGCGGTCAACTATACAAACGCGTCAGCCCGAATCGCAGAGGAAACCCTCGCGCACACTTACTTTACGATCGTCGCAGCGATTTTTCTGCCCTTTCTGTTGATTCGCCTGGTGCAGCAATTTAATTCGAAATCCTAAGTCCGGCAAACGGTTGTGAAGTTACAGTTTGCCCTGAATGCCAGCGGTCATCCAAGTGCCACCAAGGCTCGAGAATCGGGGCGGGTGGCCCAGTTGTTCGGGAAAAAGCGGGGACACGGGGTCCTCGACAACTGAGCCGGGGCGAGATCGATTCCTTACCGTCAGTAACTCCCAATCATTCACTCTTACGACGCGGCTCTCGCCGCGTAAATGAGAGCGGAAGCTGCTCCATCGCCGCATCGCCGCAGCTCCGGAGAAGTTACCAGGACTCACTTCACGGGCGCTGGGCCTGTGATGGAGTTTGTCGATGGGGTTTGCGTTCGGTCGAGAGGTTGAAAGCGTTGAAGCGCTTTTGCAGGGCGGGGTTAGTAGCGGCATCGAAGAGTGGATTGACGGGGACGGCGGCGGCTCCGCGCGATCGGCTGAACAGCCCCGAAAGGGGCAATGAAATTTGGCGGATGCGGTATCGCTGAAGCGATACCCTGATACGGAGCGGACCCTACAGACGAACTCCGTCATCACTAGTCATCATCTCTGGGCATCATCATTGGGCATCATCACCGGTCATCATCACCGGTCATCATCACGGATTCATCAGATTGCGGCGGAGCGGACAGGAGTGTCCGCTCTACACGGGCAAAGGAAGATGTGGGTGGCCGGCTTCTGACGGAAAGAGTCCCTAGAAGTGGCGCAGCCCAGAGTGGTTGGGCGCTTTTTCCGTTCGAAGAGGGCCACCTGCCTTCGCAGTCTTTTTTCAATACAACCGTTGTGCGATGTAGTCGGGAGGTCTGGGCTATTGGTATCCACGGCTACGGTCATTCGGACAAAACCGACAAAGACTGGTCTGACGCGCGTTCCGCGGCGGTTTCGGCTCAAAGACGGAAGGTCTAAGATAGAGTGACGTGTTCGCCGGGCTAGATCAATTGAAAATTCAACTTTTCCTACAATTCTTAGGCTGTCTGCTGCTGGTGACGGCGTCTGGCGGTTTCGCGCAGGATGTCCATTCATTGGCGCGGGCGGTGGATGCTCATTACAACCATCTTCGGAGCCTGGAGGCGGACTTCACCGAAATCTACCGCGGCGAGGGGGCGGAACGGGTGGAGGCGGGGACCTTGCAGCTGAAAAAGCCGCGCAAGATGCGGTGGGAATATCGTTCTCCGAAAGAGAAGCTGTTTGTCAGCGACGGCGAGGTTGTGTGGTTCTACCTTCCGGCTGAAAAGCAGGTGCGAAAGACGACCCTGAAGAAGCTGGACGACGTGCGGTCTCCCCTGGCATTTCTGCTCGGCAAAACCAAACTGGAGAATGAGTTACGAGGGTTATCGAAAGCGGTCGATCAGACGCCTCTGGGGGCAGGCAATACGGTTCTGCGGGGCGTCCCGGTAAGCATGCCGGGGCAGGTCACGGAGGTGCAGTTGGAGATCAATCCCGCGAACCAGATTGTGCGCATCGTATTGATGGGGCCGGAGGGGGCGACGACGGAGTTCCGGTTTGCGAACTGGCGGGAGAATCAGAATTTGGGCGACGCCCAATTTCGCTTTCGGCCGCCAAGTGGGGTGGAGGCAGTGGAGGGGGCGGAAGTTGGTCCCTAAGTACCTTGGTGCTGGGGTGCCATAGATTCGCCGTAAGCGACTCGTAGGCAAGATGTTAGACTTGAGAGGCAAGGAACAGGAAGGTCCGAAAAAGGGTCTCAGCGGCAGTCGGTTTTGAGGTCAAGTTTGAAGCAGGAATGGCACAATTTTTAGTTAAAGTCGCCGACGAGCAAGGCAATCTGCGCCAGCAGGTCGAACACGGCTATTCCGAGGCCGAGGTGAAAGACCGCTTTACGCAGCAGGGGTACCTCGTTTACTGGGTCAAGCCACGGACGCTGCTTAGCCGCGGCCAGGGCGGGGGGCGAGGAAAGCTCAAGCAGTCGATTTTTCTGATCTTTAATCAGCAATTTCTGACCCTGATCAAGGCTGGGCTTCCGATTCTTACGTCGCTCGATCTTCTGATCAAGCGGCAGCGCGACAAGTCGCTTCTGCAGTTGCTCGAAAACGTGCGGGAGCGGGTCAAGGGCGGCGAGTTGTTATCTGACGCGTTCGCCTCGCAGCGGGTGTTTCCGAAGATGTACACGACTACCCTGCTGGCGGGCGAAAAGAGCGGCAACATGGAAGAGGTGCTGGCGCGCTATATCGCTTACCAGCGCATGGTGCAGACGTTCCGCAAGAAGCTGCTGGTGTCGCTGGTGTATCCGGCGCTACTGGTTTCGGTGGTCACGGTGATGCTGGTTTTTCTGATCACCTTTGTGGTTCCGAAATTCGCCGATCTCTTCAACAATCTTGGAGCGCAACTTCCGGCGATTACGGTTTTCATGCTGGCGCTGGGGCTGAACGCCCAGAAATATGGGTGGATTGCCCTGATTGTTCTGGCAATTGCCGTGGTGCTTCTGCTGCGCTGGAAGCGGAGCGATCGCGGCGCCGAGGCGATTGACCGATTCCTGCTGGCTACGCCGTTGATCGGGGAGATCCGGCTGAAGTACCAGGTGGCGAATTTTTCACGCATTCTGGCTACATTGCTGCAGGGTGGGCTGCCGCTGGTTCCGGCCATGGAAACGGCGGGAGAGTCGCTCAGCAGCCGGCAAATGCTGAACGGAGTAAATGCCGCCGCCGAGCGCGTGCGGGAGGGCCAAAGCCTTGCCCATAGCCTGGAGTCGCAGAAACTCTTCCCGGACCTGGCAGTCGAGATGCTGGAAGTAGGCGAGTCGACGGGAGCTTTGCCCGCCATGCTGAGTTCTGTGGCCGAATTCTATGAGGAAGACGTGCAGACGGCGCTGAGCGCGGCAATGGCGCTCATTGAGCCCATGATTCTGATCATTATGGCGGTTTTTGTTGGCGGGATATTGATTTCCCTATATATGCCGATCTTCACCTTGGGCGCCAATGTGCACTAAGGGTGAGGATGGGATTGTAGAGACGGGGACTTGCCCCGGCTCGTGGGCGGCGGAGTGGGCGCCTCCAATGGCGGGGAGACGCGGTTAACCGCGTCTCTACAGTGAGAGTTAGGGTACAGAAAGACGGTTGGGAGAGGTTGTAAACTGGTTATGGCGATGGCAGACAAGAAGACAGTGATGGTTGGCGGCAACGGCGGGAAGATGATCCCGGAGATGGCATCCGTGCCAGATGAAATCGCACGCGCCAAGGACCTTGCCCGGCGCTATCGTTGCGAGTTTGTCGACCTGGGCGATTTCCAGCTGCATCATGATTTATTCGAGAAGATTCCGGTTCACCTGATGTTCCGCTACAAGTTCGTGCCGCTCGAAGAGACTTCGGACGGGCGGCTCGTGATCGCTATCGCGAACCCGGGCGAGCTGATGATGATTGACGAGGTCAGCCTGCTCCTCGGCAAGCGCATCGTCACCAAGGTTTCTACCCTCAAGCAGATTTCGGACATCCTGCAAAAGACAGAGCAGTCGAAGCGCGTGCTCGAAGATGCGAGCGAAGGCTTCACGCTTGACGTGATTCGCGAGGATGACGCCGGGAACGACGAAACCATCTCCATCGACAAGTTGACGGCGACGGCGGGCACCGACATGAGCCCGATCATCCGCCTGGTCGACACCACGATATTTACCGCGCTGCAGCGGCGGGCAAGTGATATTCACATTGAGACGCGTGACGATTCCGTGTCTATCAAGTTTCGTATTGACGGCGTGCTGACGAACGCCATGCCGCCGATCGGCAAGGAGCATCATTCGACCATCATTTCTCGTATCAAGGTGATGAGCGAACTCGATATCTCCGAACGCCGGGTGCCGCAGGACGGACGCTTCCGCGTGAAGTACAACGGGCGCGCCATCGACTTCCGCGTTTCCATCATGCCGTCGATTCATGGTGAGGACGCCGTGCTTCGCGTCCTCGACAAAGAATCGATGAGCGAGAAGTTCAAAAAGCTCACGCTCGAAGTGGTTGGCTTCGATGAAGACGACCTGCGCCGCTTCCGGCGCTACATCAAAGAGCCGTACGGCATGGTGCTCGTCACCGGGCCAACCGGCAGCGGTAAGACGACCACCTTGTACGCGGCGATCAACGAGATTAAGACCGACGAAGACAAGATCATCACGATTGAAGATCCGGTCGAATATCAACTGCGCGGCATCACCCAGATTCCGGTCAACGAGAAAAAGGGGCTGACGTTCGCCCGAGGATTGCGTTCTATTTTGCGTCACGATCCCGACAAGATCATGGTCGGCGAAATTCGAGACAACGAGACGGCGCAGATTGCCATTCAATCCGCATTGACCGGTCACCTTGTGTTCACGACGGTTCACGCCAACAACGTGGTGGACGTGCTTGGCCGCTTCCTGAACATGGGCGTCGAGCCTTACAACTTTGTCTCCGCGCTGAATTGCATTCTGGCGCAACGACTGGTGCGCATCATTTGCGACTCCTGCCGCACCGCGGTCCATTATCCGAACGAAGTGCTCGAGGCGAGCGGACTTGATCCGGAGCAATGGTCGAAGGTTGCCTTGTACGAAGGGCAAGGATGTATCGAGTGCGCGGGCACCGGATTCCGCGGACGTACTGCGATTCATGAACTTCTGGATTTGACCGATCGTATCCGGGAGATGATTCTCGAACGCAGGCCGACTTCGGAGATTCGCAAGGCGGCACGCGACGAAGGCATGCGCTTCCTGCGCGAGTCCGCACTGGATAAAGTTCGCGGCGGGTTCACCACGCTGAAAGAGATCAATAAGGTCACCTTTATCGAAACCATGCGCTAGCGGGCGCTGCCCTCCGGCCATGTGAGAGAAGGCCCGGACCCGCCGAGGTAACCATCCTGGAATCAAGTGGCGGTTATCATCAAACTGGCTGGCAAATTTGCTCTCTTCAGATGAGTGTTATTTGTGAAAGTGAGGAACATCATAAGGCTGCTGGAGCAGGATGGCTGGTATCTCAAGCAGACGCGCGGAAGTCACCGGCAGTACAAGCACCCGACGAAGGTAGGTCGCGTTACCTTGCCGGGTCATCCGAATGACGACCTTCCTCCAGGCACGCTCAACAGTGTACTGAAGCAAGCGGGACTGAAGACATGAACTATGTAGTCGTGTACGAAAAATCGAGTACCGGATGGGCAGCTTATGTCCCCGATCTACCTGGGGTCGTGACCACAGCCCCGACGAAGGATGAGGTGCGCTCGATGATCCGAGAGGCAATTGAGTTTCATCTTGATGGTCTGAAAGAGGACCGCTTGCCGATTCCCAACCCAAGTGCCGATACAGAAGTGATTTCAGTTTCGTAACGTTTCCCGATCATGGCTTCCAAAGCAAAACACGTCCGACGTCCGATGCTGGCATGCGAGATCGCGGCTGATCGCGTGCTTGCCGGGCGCGCGGCTGACGCGGGCCGGTCGGTTGAAGCTTCGTCGGCGCGCGAACTCGCTCCGGGGACGGTCGTACCCGATTTGATGGAGCCGAATCTGCGCGATGGCGCGGCGGTTCGCGAGGCGATCAAAAGTTCGCTCGGCAGCGTTGGCGGACGTTCGCGCGACGTCATTGCGATTTTGCCGGATACTGCGGTACGCGTGGTGCTGCTCGATTTTGAAACGCTTCCTGTCAATCGGGAAGAAGCCGAAGCGGTTGTCCGTTTCCGGTTGAAAAAATCGCTGCCCTTCGATCCTGCTGAAGCTCGGGTCTCATACCATGCGCAAACGACCCCGAAGGGTATGCGCGCGGTGGCGGCGGTCGTGTTGAACAAAGTTCTGGAGGAATACGAATCGGCGTTTCGCGATGCCGGATACAATCCCGGCCTGGTGATGCCTTCGATGCTGGCGGCGCTGGGCGCGGCCGATGCCGAGCGGCCGACGCTGGTGGTTAAGGTCGACGCGCGCACCATCAGCCTCGCCATTCTCGATCACGATAAGCTCTTGCTGTTTCGAACTCTGGAAAACGTTCGCGGCGTAACCATCTCCGGCGATCAACTTGCCGAAGAAGTCTACCCGTCGGTCGTCTTCTTTCAAGACACTTATAACCTGAATATCGAGCGCGTTTACGTGGCTGGGCTTCCCGAATCAGGCGGTGCGGCACCGGCGCTCAAGAACCAGTCCGGCGCAACCGTAGAAGATCTGGTTGGAGCGTCGCAGATTGGTTCGACAACCGGTAACGTTCCGCGCTGGCGAATGGCGGGAGTCGTGGGAGCTTTGATTTCGTAAGAGGCAAGAGAGCTAGAGCCAGAAGCCAGGAGCTAAAAGCTAAGAGCTATTTTTGACATGCGTTTAGACATCAATCTCGCGACCCGGCCCTACGAAGATGCCCGTGAATTTTGGGGGCGCTGGGGGCTGGGCGTTGGTGTGCTCGGTCTCTTCACTCTTCTGCTGCTAGGTTTTGCGGTGCGCAGCTGGATGAATGCCGGACGCGACAGACAGGATATTCGCCGCCTGCAGCAGCAGATCGCGGAACGCGACCACGAGCGGGGAACGGCGCAATCGTTTCTTGATCAGAACGTCAATCGCAGCACGCGCGATCAATCGCAATTCCTGAATGGGCTAATTCAGCGCAAATCGTTTTCCTGGACGCGAGTCTTCGAAGAATTGGAACGGGTGATGCCTCCGAATCTTCACGTCGTCTCGCTCCGCCCAGAGGTTAACGAGCAGAACCAGATGCAGCTCGACATGAAGGTAGCCGCGGACAATCGGCTCGCGGCGGTTGAACTTGTCCATCGAATGGAAGGCTCAAAGCATTTTCAGGGGGCGCAACTGGTGCAGGAAAACGAATCCGGACAAGGAAACGGCGTCGCCGCTTCGGTTATCGCCATCTATGTACCGGACGCGATCGAGAGGAGCGCGAAATAATGCCTGACCTTGGAGGCTCGCGGCGCAAACTCAAAATCGCCATCGGCGCGATGATCGCGATCGACATCATCGCGATCGCCGTCCTCTTCTCTCCGCTGGTTGGCTCTGCCGACTCGCGTTCGTTACAAATGAATCTGCTACGCGCCGACCTGACCAAAAAGAATCGCGAGGTCGAACCCTTGCGAGGCATGGACAAGAAAATCGTGCTGGCAAAAGACGAAATCGGCGACTTCTACAAACAGCGCTTTTCTTCGACCGATTCCGATCTCACGAACGAATTGGGAAAGCTAGCTGCGCAAAACGGAGTGAAGATTCAAACGGTGCGATACCGGCAGGAAGATGCGGAGACGCCGGGAATTTTGCCGGTTGGAATTGAAGGCACTTTTTCGGGAGACTACCTGCAACTGGTTCGCTTCATTAATACGCTTGAGCGATCCAAAGTGTTCTTCAGCGTTGACGCAGTCGACCTCGCCGGCGAAGGCGCCGGACCGGTGCGGCTGCAAATCACCATGCATAGTTATTTGCGGATGGGTGCATAAAGCGTGAACGTAGGAACTGAGAGTCGAGGCAAGCTCTACCTGCTGATCGGGCTGGGTGTAATCGCCGTGGTCTCGCTTGCCTACGAGTTTTGGCCGTCGGAGGCTTCAGTCGCGACGCCTGCGGCTGGGCCGGCAACGGCTTCGGCTCCGGCGCGCCCTGGCGCTCGGCGAGGTCCGAATGGCAAAGTGTTGCGCCCGGTAGCGCCACGGCTTGATCCCACGCTCGATCTTGCTTTGCTCAATCAGAGCGAGCAGATCAAGTACGCGGGCAATGGAAGGAATATTTTTGTCGCGGGATCGGTTGCGAAAATTGAGCGTGTGCGAAAATCTCCGGTCACGGATGCCCAAGCTCAGGTCCGTGCGCTGCCCACCATACCGCCGCCCCCGCCGATTACGCTGAAATTCTTCGGCTTTGCGAATCGGCCCGGAGAGACGAAGAAAGTGTTCCTGTCGCAGGGCGAAGATATCTTTATTGCCGGCGAAGGTGACATCGTCGATCGCCGCTATCGCGTTTTACGAATCTCAACCAGTTCTGTGGATGTCGAAGACGTGCTCAACAACAACCGGCAGAGTCTTCCGCTCACGCAGGGCTAGGGCATTTGTAATTTTAAATTTGTGATTTGTGATTTTGGCGGACAACCTAGGATTCGTATGCGGTGTCATTTGAAATTTCGCAAATCCCAAATTACAAGTCGCAAATTACAAAATTCAGAGCGCGGCTACATGCTGATCACTCTGATGCTGGCTTTCGCGCTGATTGCGATTGGCTTGCTTGCGGTGCTCCCTGAAATCGGGCAGCAGATCAAGCGCGATCGTGAGGAAGAACTTCGGCACCGCGGCACCGCCTACATGCGGGCGATTCAGCACTTCTACAAAAAAACCGGACGCTATCCTACGCGGGTTGAAGAACTGGAAAACACCAACAACATTCGTTTTCTTCGCAAGCGTTATAAAGACCCTCTTACTCATGATCCGCAAAGCGGCAAAGAACAGGATTTCAAATTTCTGCATCAGCAAGACATTCCGCTAAATAGCGGGATCATTCTTGCGGGACAGATTCCGGGGCAGATTCCGGGGCAGGCAGGGCTTCCGGGACAGGGCGGTTTCGGCGGCCAAGGAGGGGGAGCGAATGCCGCCGTGGCCGGTGCTTTGGCTGGGCTCGCGGCTCAGGCAGGCGCGCAGCAGGGCGCGGGCACGTCGGGATCACCCTTCAATAGCCTCAATAACGCTTCTGACGCGAGTGCGGGTTCCGGGCCTAATCAAGGCTCGTCGGGAACTTCCGGCCCGAACGGTCAAAGTTCTCCGAACGGGACAGGATCGCCGTTCAGTGGCCCAACTTTCGGTGGCGGCCCCGTCATGGGTGTGGCGAGCACCAGCAAAGACAAGAGCATTCGCGTCTTCGCCGACAAGAACCACTACAAAGACTGGCTATTCGTTTATGTCCCGATGGCAGATCGCGGAGGGCTTCTGGTGGGGCCGGTGCAGCCGGGCCTGCCTACGGGCGGCAACCTGAATGGTGCCGCCGGGCTGCCTCAAGGCGCTCCGGGCCAGTCATCTGGATTTGGCCAGTCTGCGTTTGGCCAGTCCCCTTCTGGCCAGTCTTCATTTGGCCAATCGGGATTCGGGCAAGGGCAGGGGCAGGGGCAAGGATTTGGTCAGAATCAAAGCCAACCCTTAAATCAATCCAATCCCACACCGCAGGGCAATGCGGCACCGCAGGACCAATAGTTCAGAATAAATTCCGTCTCTGTCGGAGTTGGCGATTCGTTCGGCTGGACGGGCGGGGTCGACCATCCCCACACTCTACTTTTTTCTTCGCACAAACGAAAAGCCCCGCATGGTACGGGGCTCTCGCGAAAATCGTTCATCGATAAAACGTTAGACGTTGAATGACGATCCGCAGCCGCAGGTGCTCTTCACATTCGGGTTTTCGAACTTGAAGCCTGCGCCTTCGAGGGTCTCGACGTAGTCCACATTTGCCCCGCCCAGATACATGAGCGAAGTCGCATCGACATAGACCTTCAGTCCTTCGAAATCGAACACCTTGTCCATCATTCCGGCGCCGTTTTCGAACGCCATGGAGTACTGGAAGCCGGAGCAACCGCCACCCACGACGGAGAGGCGCAATCCGGAAGGAACCGGCGTTTGCTGGCCCATGATCTGTTTTACCTTGGCAATCGCGCTTGGGGTCAAAACGGGAGCCGCAGTTTTGGGCTGTATTTCAGGTGCGGTAGTGGTCGCCATCGGTGAAATCTCCTTAAGTGGTGCCTATAGTATAACAAGGCTGGAACCGCCTCAACCAGACTTTTCCAAACCCGTTCTGAGTACTTAATCTACCAATTAGATGCCCCGTACACGAAAGAAGTCGCGGGACCCTCTTGCCAACAATAAGAACGGGGCTATAATCATCGCCAGTACGGGCCCTGTTCCCGAACGCTAGCGGATACCATGTAGTTTCCGCGTCAACATTGCAGTCGGGAGACTCGGTCGATCTCAGCTCCGAGGTGGCACATGTCTCCTATGTTTGGGCTGCTCGTCGCGTGGGGAATCGTGACGGTCATGCTCGTCATCCTCCTTATCTACAAGAGCACTCTCACCATGCACGAAGATGATTCTATCTTCCTCAACGAATCAGAATCCCAGATGCACAAGGACCAGGTAGCGGTCCTTGAAAAGATGAAGAAGATCGGTCCCTTCGTCAAGATTCTCGGCGCGTTGTCGGGAGCGATGATCCTGGTGATTGCGGGCTTGTTCGTCTATCAGGGGCTGACGGCTTCGACTACGCTGCAGTAACAGGCGGCTCCGAGTGTGGGAGACGCGGCTAGCCGCGTCTCTACATTGGGCGCATTATTCTGGCTCTGCCACGAAGCGGTAGCCTACTCCGCGCACCGTTTGCAGGTGCTTTGGCTGCGAGGGATCGTCTTCGATGTACCTCCGCAGGCGCACGACGAAGTTGTCGATGGCGCGCGTGTCGGTGTCTTCGTGCAATCCCCACACATCTTCGAGGATTGATTTTCGCGCGACCACGCGCCCTTCGCTGCGAACGAGATATCGCAACAATTCCGCTTCCATCACCGTCAAGTGAATCGTGTTTCCGAACGTGCGGAGCTCGAGCTCCGCGAAGTCGATCGACTTGCCGGCGAAGCTGAATACGTCTTCACCGGATTGATGGGCGGTCGGCAGAGCATCTTTTGAGGCGCCGTCGCCCGGCGAATCTTTTAATAGCGCGGAGTTCTCTGGCGCCGTGGGCCTCATCCATGCGCTGCGGCGGAGCAAGCTTTCGAGCCGCGCAATCAGGATTGCGAGTTCAAACGGCTTTGGCAGGTAGTCGTCTGCTCCAGACGCGAAGCCCTGGAGCACGTCTTCAGGACGCCCACGCGCCGTCAGCATCAGGATGGGCACATAGTTCTTTTTCTCGCGCAACGAGGCCGCCACGTCGAAGCCGCTCTTTCCCGGGAGCATGACGTCGAGGACGATGGCGTCGAAGCGTTCTTCTTTAGTCACCAGGCGATCGAGCGCGGACTCGCCGTCTCCGGCTACATCGACGGAGTGACCTTCGGCCTCCAGGTTAAAGCGGAGGCCGTCGGCGAGATGGGCTTCGTCCTCTACGACAAGAACGCGGCTCATGCCACCTCCCGCGGGAGTTCGAGCGTCACGGTGGTTCCCTTCCCTGCGCCATCACTTTGCGCGAAAACGCGACCGCCGTGTTTGCGCGCGATCGAACGCACGATGAAGAGTCCCAGGCCGGTGCCTTTGACTTGCGACAGCGAGCGCTGCGTCACGCGATAGAAGCGCTTGAAAATTCGTTTTAATTCCTGCTCTGGAATTCCAACACCGGAATCACGCACACGCAACACAACTTGCTTTTCGCTTTGCGCTTCGAGTTCTACCGAGATGTGAACTCCGTTGGGAGAATACTTTACGGCATTGTCGAGCAGGTTTGACACCGCCGTGCGCAACTCTTCGGGATCGCCAAGCACTCGTATTTCCGCGCCGTTGCCTGAGACAGATGTCTCGCTCTGGGGGGAAGTGGGCGTAGAAAGGGGCGGCGTCGGTAAGAGTTCCCGATACTCGACGTCTTGCGCTTGCAGATGATGGCGGGTGCGAGCCAGCTCCAGACACTCGCGCACCAGCACATTCAAGTCGATCGGCATGCGATGGAGCGACGTTTTCTTGTGCTGCGCCTCTCCGGCCTTCAGCACTTGTTCGACTGTGTGCAGAAGTCGTTCGGTATCGAGCAGCATAAGTTCGTAAAAATCGCGGCGCTGCTCGTCGCTTACATCGCGACGTTGGAGAGTTTGCAGATACAGGCGGATGGAGGCGATGGGCGTCTTCAACTCATGAGTGACCGCATTGATGAAGCTGTCGTGCTGCTCATTGCGGCGAATCTCGCGCACCAGAAAGATTGTGTTGAGCACGAGGCCCGCGATGATTACGAGAAAAAGTATGCCGCCGAAGAAAAGCTTTAGACCTTCGCGCCAGTAGAGGATGATCCAGCTGACGTTAAGAGCGACCGCGGCGGCGATCAGGCAGACGCCGAGCGTGATGAAAAAATAAATCGCCTTCTGGCGGCTGATGATGCGCACAGAGGCATTGTAAAGGCTGGGTGGAAGAAGAGGCGGCGGTGGACGGGAGGATGGGGCGATCGGGCGATTGCTAGTGTGGGAGCGGGCGAATCGCCCGTCCCCACACTTGTTGCGTTGAACTACTTAGTCGTTGCCTGCTGCAGCGCTGGCAGCCATGACCTCGGCCGCGCGTACGTCGCGCGTCAGGGCTGGCTTTGGAGGCAGATTATCAAGCTGCACACGGTAGATGTGACGGGCTAGGCCAAGTTTCTTCAGCGCCCAGATGCCATACCAGTTCATGTCAATCTCATACCACTTCAAGCCGTGACGGGCCGAGACGGGGTGGGCATGGTGATTGTTGTGCCAGCCTTCGCCGAAGGTGACCATGGCGACGAGAAAGTTATTGGTGGAAAGGTCTTTCGTTGCGAAGCGACGCGAGCCCCACACGTGCGTGACTGAGTTGACCATCCAGGTCGCGTGCAGTCCGACAACGACGCGAGCGAACACTCCCCAGAACAGCCAAGGCAATCCGCCGATGGCGAGCAAGATAATTCCTACAATGATGTTAGAGGTGTAGTGATACTTGGTCAGCCAGACGTGAACTTTGTCTTTGGTGAGATCGGGCACATAACGGCCGAGCGTGCTGGTGTCGTGGTGCATCGACTTGCCGGACAGGATCCAGCCCATGTGCGCCCACCACTTGCCGTCGATCGGCGAATGCGGATCGCCTTCATCGTCAGAGAATTGATGATGGATGCGATGAGTGGCCACCCAGAAAATCGGGCCGCCCTCAAGCGCCAGCGTGGCGCACCAGGTCAAGAAATATTCCACCCACTTTGGAGTCTTGTATCCGCGGTGCGTGAGCAGGCGGTGATAGGCCATGCCGATGCCGAGGCTTCCGGAAATCCACCACAGGAACATGGCGACAAACAACGCCGGCCATGTAAAGAAAAATAGCGCGGCCACCGCGCCGACGTGGAACAAGCCCATGGCAATTGCGGTGCCCCAGTTGAAGCCATCGCGACTGGCGCTTTCTTTGCGGTTGGTACCTTGGCCGCCTTCGGTCATTTCACGGCTTGTAATTTCGCTCGCCATCTCGCGTACGGATTCACCCATAAAATCTCCCAGTGGTGCTGGTTTCTTGTCTTTGATTGTTCTATCGGAGTACATCTTCGACAATATCAATAGGCCGTCGGTTCCGTTGTAATACTTCTGTAATCCTCGCTGGGAAAAGAGGTTACGAGCGTAACCACGGTCGCGAGTTCGAGGAATTTCAGAAGACTACGGCGGATATTGCGCTGCCGGCGCGGCGGGCGAGGACGCCCGCCGGACAGCCGCCGGGACGGCGGCGCTACGAAATTCCAGAGCGCGCTGGATGCTACCGAGGCTTAACTTCCTTGGCACTGAAACACGGTTGGCCGACATTTCTTCGTGCACCTTTCGGCTGGTTGGAGTATTGTTTGGCGGGGCCGACGTATTGCGGTTCAACCGTTCTCCTTTATTGGAGGTGTGAGTTGAAGAAGCAGACTTCGAAGCAGAAGATTTTCCACGGAAAAATCTTTCGGAACACACTTTTCGTCACATTTTTCTTTCTACTTTTCGCTCTGGCGATGTGGGCGCAGGGTGCGAAAGATCAGACTGCGAAAGATCAGCCTGCAAAAGATCAGCCACCGGCGGAATTCAAAATCCCTCCTGACGCTGCCACCAAACAAAATCCGGTCAAGCCGAGCGCGGAATCGCACGCGCGGGGAAAGAAACTTTACGGCTATGACTGCGCGATGTGTCACGGCAAGGATGGCGATGGCAAGGGTGACATGGCGTCAGACTATAAAAGTATGACGGACTTCACCGATCGCAGTTCGTTGAAGAGCCGGTCGGATGGCGATTTGTTTTATATCATCCGCAACGGCAAGGGGCAGGACATGCCTCCGGAGGGTGATCGCGCCAAGGACGACGACATCTGGCATCTGGTGAACTACATTCGCTCGCTGGGAAAGAAGTAGCGATCTCGCATCGGCGCGTCGCAGCGGCTAAAGCCGGACGGTTTTTAGCCGCTTATCGGCATCGCTAAAGCGATGCCCTGATACGAAGCTCTCCAGCTTAGATTCGTATCAGGGCATGCCTTCAGGTATCCCGCTATTTTGACCAAGCATGCGGCTTTAGTCGCCTGCTTTAGCTCCGGCTCTTACTTCTACTCCAGCCCATTTTTCCAGCAGCGTCAGGGTAGCCGCGTAATCCAAATCGGCGTGGCCTTCTTCGGCCGCTACGTCGTAGACCTCTTCGACCGCTTCCAGGCCGGGCAGGCGCACGCGTGATTCTTTCGCGGCGTCGAGTGCGAGGCGGATATCTTTCAGCATCAGGCGCAAGGGAAAATTCGGCGAGAAATCGCGCTGCAAAATAAATGGGGCTTTGTATTCGACGACTCCTGATTTCACCATTGAGGCTTGCACCAACGGCAGCAATTTTTCAACATCGACACCGAGCTTGGCTCCCAAGGTTAACGCCTCAGCAAAACCTTCGTAGATCAAAGCGATTTGCAGATTCATGACCAGCTTGGTCGATTGCCCCTTGCCGGTTGGCCCCATGTGGAAGGTCTGCTTGCCCATGGCTTCGAAAAGAGGCTTCAGGCGAGCGAGCGTGGCTTCGTCTCCTCCGACCATAAAAATCAGCTGCCCTGATTCGGCGGCGATTTTGGATCCCGTCATGGGGGCGTCGACATAATCCACGCCGCTGGTCTTCACGCGCTCGGCGAAGCGCATGGTGGCGGAAGGAGAAATCGTGCTTGAGTCGGCGATGATCATTCCCTGCTTCAAGACGTGAGCCGCGCCGCCGGGCCCGAACAAAACATTCTCGACGGCCTTCGTATCCGACACGCACATCCACACCACTTCGGCGTCGTTTGCGGCGTCGCCCGGAGACGACGCGCTGCGCGCCCCTTGCACCTCTTTGCCGGGACTGCGATTCCAGACTGCAACCTCGTGGCCGGCCTTCACCAGGTTCGTGGCCATCCGCCAGCCCATAATTCCTAAGCCTAAAAACGCGACACGCATCAGCGTCTACTCCTTTTAAATTCTTCCGCAAGGGCTGCCGGTAAGGCAGTCGCGGTGATCGCACAATAGCAACTGCAATTAGTGTTTGGACTTAAATTAGATATGACAGGCGAAGCGTTGGTCAAGGTAAGGCAGGTCATTCGTCGCAAATTTTAGTGTCACTTCCCGGCCATCCTCAGCAAGGAGAAACCGGCGCTGAACGTCCGCAGTGCGGTGGAGTGCATCTAAAGTTATCGAGTGCATAAGGCTACAGCCTTCGGCAAGGGCGCCGATCATGTATAGAATGACTCCAATTCATAACGAGTGGGCGAGTCCTCAAGGCTTGAGGCCAGGATTGAAGCAATGTTGAAGGCGTCTTTAAAAAATTCGGCATTGCGCAAGCGGGCCGGGCAATTCACGCGCCTGGTGAGGCATTCCGCGGTCACGCCGCGCACCGGACGTACCCACCAGGCAAAGCTAGCGGCCAACGGAGAACTGGGCGTCACTTTCATCGGCCACTCCAGTTTTTTTCTTCAGATTGGCGGCCAGAATGTTGTGATCGATCCTAATTTCGCGCGCTGGATTTTTGTACTCAAACGGCTGCGTCGTCCGGGATTGAACATTCGCGAACTGCCTCCAATGGATGTGGTTCTGGTCACGCACGCGCACTTCGATCATCTGCACAAGCAATCGCTACGCACCATCGCGCGGCAGACATTGCGGCAGACCGGGAAAGCGCCGACGCTGGTTGTGCCGCATCATCTTTTCGATCTGGTTTCAGATTTGGGATATGAGCAGATTGTCGAACTCGAATGGTGGAACACCTATCGACAGAGCGGGCTCGATATCACGCACGTTCCGTCGCGGCACTGGGGAGCGCGCATCATCAAAGATTCGCACCGCGGATACGGCGGCTACGTGCTGCGCAGCGGCAAGCATTCCGTCTACCACGCGGGAGACACCGCCTATTTTGCGGGCTTCCGCGAGATCGGACGCCGCCTATCGCCGCAAGTCGCGCTGCTTCCGATTGGAGCGTACAACCCCGAGCAGTTCCGCAACGTTCACACGAACCCGGCCGATGCGACGAAGGCATTTCTCGATCTGAAATCGCGCTGGATGATTCCGATGCACTACGGCACATTTCGTCTGTCTCACGAACCTATCGAGGAGCCGCTGCAATTGCTCGAGCGTGAGGCGCAGAAGGCTGGAGTGAAAGACAAAGTTGTGGTGCTGGAAGAGGGCATCACCCACTTCTTTTAGAGCGCGTGCAGCGCGACATGCGTGTGCACCTCACATGGTCGTCACGTATTCTTTCCGTATGGATAAAAAAGAAATTAATTCTCCGAAGCTCACGGCAAACTTTCTCTTCTGGATTTGTGGCGTTGGAGGGTTGCTGCTGGCGTATTTGCTCGCCCACTATGTTTGGCGCGTGATTTAAGTCGTCACTATCTTCGATCGGCCCCGATGCGGCACGGCGGCGGTCGGGATCATTTTTTCAGTTAACGTCGCGGCTTTATGTCGCTGCTTAAAGTCGCTGCTTAAAGTCTCCACGAACGAAGCTTGGACGGACGCCATCTCCCGTTGTTGGGAGATGGCGTCCCTTTTTTCGCGCCTTTGCTGACGAGTGATAAACAAAACCGCGTATTCTCAATTAACCTACGCGGCCAGTTTACGGCTGATAGATCTGCACGTAGTTGTAGACCTGGCCTTGAAAAATGCTTCCATTGTTGGAACCGCCGAAGCAGTACAGACGGCCTCCGGTTGTTGCCGAGCCGGGGATTACGACGGCGTGGGTGATCGGAGATAGCGTCACCCATTTTTTGGTGGTTGCGTTGTACGATTGCAGCGTTCGGATGGGAACGCCTTTGGTTCCGCTGGCAACGTACAAGTTTTGGGAGATGGCAGCCGAGCACACCGACTGACGAGCGGTTGGCATCTTCGGCAGGGTCGCCCATGAATTGTGCGTCACGCTATAGCCTTCGTTGTCTCCAGTAACGAGACCCGAATCGGTGTAGCCCCCAGGGGCGATGATTGTCGTTCCAATCGCCCCGATGCCCGGTAAAGATTTGCCGACTGCCAGGGGCGCTTCTTCTTTCCAGACATTCGTCGTTGGAATGTATTTTTCGACGGTAGTAAGGCGATTGCCATTCGGTGAGTAGCCACCGACTACAAAGATCGAACCATTCACTACGGCTGCAACCACGCTGTCGCGTGCAGTTGGCATGGAAGCTTTCGTCGACCATGTGTTGGTTGCGGGATTGTAGGCCTCCACGACGCTCAATACACCGCCGCCGTTGTTGCCTCCAATGACATACAGAATATTGTTCACCACCGCGGACGCTGCGACAAATCGCGCGGTTGGGATCGGCGCGGCGGTTGACCAGGTGTTCTTTGCTACGTTGTAGACTTCGTTTACGTTGGTGAGGGCAGTGTTTGTGACCCCGCTGACGACATAAATTTTCCCGTTGATGTATCCAGTGGCAGCGCCCTGACGCGACGTCGGCATGGGTGTGCCACTCGACCACGAATTCGGTGTGAGATTAGAAATGTCTTGTGCATTGGCAGAGAACTGCAATGCCAAAAGAATGACGGCGGCTGTAACGAATGGCCGAACCTGTAGTTTCACTGAACCCTCCACTAGATATTTGGGATGCTGCGAGGGCCGAGGCAGGTGTACTGCATGGGGGAGCAGTCCTGAGCGTCTCCGGAGTATAGCGCAGTTTCGATTCTTACGAAGCAAGGGTCGCGCGGTTGAAACCGTTGATCGCCCGCCGCTCTCACCACTGATCCCGCTGGTTTGAATGAGTGGTGAACCCTTATAGCGTCGTTATCGCAATCTGACGACTCAAATATTGGCAAGCGTTGGTTACATTTGACCCTACATGCGGTCGCCCGCGTATTCTTTACCGGACTCGCTGCAATTTCCGTAGACAATCTTGACTTTTTGCGCGACCACGGTGTGGTAGCTGACGCCAGTCGTCGAGCCTTCGTTATAGGGAGTGATCATCATTTGTACCGGATCACTGGTGCCAACGAGGCCGACGACTTTCACGGTGTATCCGATTTTGCCTTTGAGCAGCGACGTGTCTCCGCCCACGATTCGGAACTGTTTCGGGCCCGGCGCTCCTCCGGTTATGACGTAGGTATCGGCGGTTCTGGAGAGGCATCCGACCACGGTGCGCAGTTCCACATTTTTTTGCGGTTGATCTTTCTGCGACTGATCGGGCGAGGCGGGGCTGTTCGCTGAATAGTCCTGGGCGGTCGCGATGGTCGCGAGTGCCAATGTTGCGAGAGCGATGAAAATTTTTTTCATGGGTCTTCCTTTTGCCAGGGCCTTTGGAACGGCATCCGTGGCGAAATGCTTTTACTCTTAGTTAGATCGATATCGCGGGCGACAGATATCGCCAAACGTTGTCAACGTGGAAGTCGTTTGAGTGGGTGGACAAGGCGTCATGGGGAATTGCCTGGGCGGAAAAATTCGATGTCGGGAGATCCAAGGTGGCTTCCCTTGGTTCCTGGCCGTCGAGCGGACAGGAGTGTCCGCTCTACACTAAACAATCTCTTGATCGCGGCGGAACGGTGCTTTGGGATGTCACTTTTGGGCTTCGTCGGCGCCCAATGGTGGGTTCCCTTGGTTCCTGGCCGTCGAGCGGACAGGAGTGTCCGCTCTACACTGAACACTCTCTTGATCGGGGCGGAACGGTGCTTTGGGATGTCACTATTGGGCTTCGTCGACGACCAATGGTGGCTTCCCTTGGTTCCTGGCCGTCTAGCGGACAGGAGTGTCCGCTCTACACAAAACACTCTCTTGATCGGGGCGGAACGGTACTTTGGGATGTCACTATTGGGCGCATTTTGCATCCAAATTGGGAGATAGCGCGGTGATATACTGCGGTTAGATGGGGTATCTGGGCCCCTACACGTCCCTGCCCGAGGATTTCGACACATGGCTGGTAGTTCTCGTCGTTCCAACTCACGTTCTCTTTTTGTGGTGCTCTTCGTGCTGTGCCTGTTTGGATTTCTTGGGATGTTGTTCGCGCAGCGGATCAGCCCGGCGACGTCCCCGAGCAGCGATTCTGACGTGCGCGAAAGCCTGAAGCAATTCACCGACGTATTTGAGAAGGTCGAGGAGAACTATGCCGACCCGGTGAACGTCGATAAGGCGATCTATAACGGCGCCATTCCGAGCATGCTGCACCAGCTTGATCCGCACTCGAATTTTTTCGATCCGAAGTCGTATTCGGCGCTGCGCGAAGAACAGCGGGGCAAGTATTACGGCGTCGGAATGACGGTTGGACCTCGCAACAACAAGGTTATCGTTATAGCGCCGTTTGTCGGAACTCCCGCTTACCGCGCGGGCATTCGTCCGGGCGACATCATTGCTGCGATTGACGGCAAAGCCACGGACAATATGAGTACGTCCGATGTGGCCGATCTGCTCAAGGGTCCGAAGGGTACGACGGTACGCATTACGATGCTGCGCGAAGGCTCCGAACATCCTTTGGAATTTGCCGTCATTCGTGACGAGATTCCGCGCTACAGCGTCGACCTGCATTTCATGATCAAGCCGGGCATCGGATATCTGCATGTTTCCGGCTTTCAGGAAACGACGGAACACGAAGTCTCGGAAGCGCTCGACAAGATGGGCGACCTCAAAGGCCTCGTTCTTGACCTGCGACAGAACCCGGGCGGACTGCTTAGCGAAGGCGTCGGAGTTGCCGACAAGTTCCTGAAGAAGGGACAGCTTATCGTTTCGCACCATGGGCGTTCTTCACCGGAGAAGCGCTACGTCGCCCCGCATGGCAACGGCGGCAGAGATTATCCTCTCGTCGTCCTGGTCAATCGCGGGACCGCATCTGCTGCAGAAATTGTTGCAGGAGCGATTCAGGACCACGATCGCGGCCTTATTGCCGGCGAAATCACGTTCGGTAAAGGTCTGGTTCAGACGGTTTATCCGCTGGCGGAGAACACCGGTCTGGCGTTGACGACGGCGCGCTACTACACGCCGAGTGGACGCCTGATTCAGCGCGATTACACCAACCTTTCTCTCTACGACTACTACTACAATCGCGAAGGCGACGATAAGAACGCCAACCACGAAGTGAAACTGACGGATGGTGGCCGCACCGTTTACGGCGGTGGCGGGATTACTCCGGACGTGAAACTTCCGCCGTTCAAATCGAACAAATTTCAGGATTCCCTGCTGCAGCACTATGCGATTTTCAATTTCGCCAAGCACTACACCATCAGCCACAAGATCACGCAAGGCTTTGAAGTGGACGATGCGGTGCTGATCGAGTTCCGCAAATTTCTCGATAGCGAAAAAGTTCCGTACACCGAGCAGGAACTGATCGAGAGCAACGAATGGCTCCGATCCAATATTAAGAGCGAGTTGTTCGTCGATGCGTTTGGGCAGGAGGAAGGGCTCAAGATTAAGGCGGAGACCGATCCGGACGTGATCAAGGCTCTTGACCTGATGCCGCAGGCGCGCGCATTGGCTGACAACGCGAGGAAAGTTGTTGCCCAGCGCAACTCGGCTCCCGTTACGCGCTAAGCTGGACGACATAACCAAAGAAGTGGAAGGCCCGGGAAACCGGGCCTTTTTCAATGAAGCGGGTAATCCGCGGTGATCGTCGCATATGAAGAGTCGCGGTTCGTGGCGTTATAGAGTTAAGTGGATGGCCTTACGACTTCGAATTCGACAAAGCGTGCTGCGGGCAATTTTCTGCTCGCTGGTTCTGCTGCCACTTTGCTCGGACGCTGAGTTGCATCGGCGAACGGAGACAACTTCGGGCTCTGCCCGGCATTCCGGCCGCCGAAAAAAGGTAAGAGGCATTCCTAACTTCGGCGAGGTCACTCCCAACTTGTCACGGGGCGGTCAGCCCGACAAGCGCGGCTTTCAGGCGCTTGCCAGATCCGGCGTGCAGATCGTCGTCGACACGCGAGGCGACCGCGAAAAGAGTGAAGGTCGCGAGGTTCGCAGGTTGGGGATGCGTTATGTTGCCATCCCGTGGCACTGCCCTTTTCCGCATGATGAGGATTTCGCGCGCTTCTTAAAGTTGATGCGGGAGAATCGCGGCAAGAAAGTTTTTGTTCACTGCCGGCTCGGCGATGATCGCACCGGAATGATGGTCGCGGCCTATCGCATGGCCGACGAGGACTGGTCGGCGGATGAGGCCATGCGCGAGATGCGGAAGTTCGGATTTTCCAGATCGCATCACCTGATTTGCCCTAGCCTGGCCGACTACGAGAAGAGCTTTCCCAAACGTCTTAGGACCGATCCGATTTTTGACAACGTGCGCTGAGGGCAGGCTGGTGCGGGGAGAGTCGGTGTCCGGTTCGATTGACGCTGAGGCCCACGCTACTTGGGGGGGCTGACGGCGAGGACGCCGTCAGGACAGCCGGCAAGATGCCGGCGCTACGCTGAGCTTTTGGTAGCGCCGCCGTCGATGCTGCTTGAGTGTCGGGCGGCAAATCCATACAGTAGGAGCGTTACAGTGAGGGGAGCCGATTGCTTGGAGTGATGATCCCGTGGGTGACGGCGTCGATCGTGGGCGTGGTGGCGGGGATTATGGATTGGCGCTTCCGGCGGATTCCGAACTGGCTTACCGTTTCCGGGTTGCTGGCCGGGATCGTCGTCAACACCGCTCTCGGCCGCTGGCCGGGCCTCAAAGATGCCCTTCTGGGCGCGCTTCTCGGCCTGGGCGTGCTGCTGCCATTTGTTCTCATCCGCAGCCTGGGCGCGGGAGACTGGAAGCTGGCGGGAGCGCTAGGCGGCTGCATTGGCCCGCGTCCGTTGCTGTCGGTGCTGATGGTGACGGTGCTTTTTGCCGGAGTGATGGCGCTTGCCACCGTAATCTGGAACGGGCGGCTGAAGAAAACGCTGGTCAATATTTTGCACCTGCTGGGCGCTCTTTTCAGCCTGCACATGCCCGGGTCAGAGGTGTCGCTCGACGATCCCAAATCGACAAAAATCCCCTTCGGAGTAGCCATGGCGGCGGCCGTTCTCTTTTGCGCCATTGGCCGGGCGACCGGGAGGATGTAGGATCGCAATAGCGTATTTCAAGATCGGGCGGGACCTCTTATAATCCTATGCGATTGTCATCCCGAGCCGAGCGAGGGATCGGCAGTTTGCCTTTCGCCATGCGTATAACGAGTTTTGTTTCGCGCCTAAGTTCGCGTCTTAGAAAGACCGACGGCGCCGAGATCGCCGAAGCGGCGCTAGTGTTGCCGTTGGTGTTCACGCTGATGCTCGGCATTATTTGGTTTGGTCGAGCTTTCAACATCTATTCCACGATTCAACAGGCAGCACAGCAGGGGGCCATTACGGGAGCACGCCCCGCCTGCGCGACCTGCGGAAATCCGCTACCTTTTCCGCAGGACGGTAGCGTGACATCGTGCCCAGAGCCACCATCCGCTAATCTAGTAGCAACGACCGTAGCGAATGTAATGTGCGCCTCAAGCATTGACCCGACCCAGATCATCGCCGACGCGCCGTCATTTCCCTCTTGCGTCCAACCTCCACCTGCGCTAGCGCCCTGTTCGACGTCAGGCAATGTCACGACATGTAGATACGCACTCTTGAATACGTTAGCTTCGCCACCGGCCCAGTGTGGGGTAATCGTCAGCTTTAAGTATCCTTTTTCGTTCTCTTTGCCCGGAACGTCTCTGAACATGATGCCTATTGTTATGACGGCGCAAGCACAAAGCAGAATGGAAAATTAGATGCATCCTCTTTTCCCGGTTTCGCCGTCGAAAAACCCATATCTAGCAGCGTATTTTCTCGTCGGCGACCACGGCCAAGCGATCCTGGAATTTGCGATAGCTCTACCTGTGTTGGTGGTGTTTGTCGTGGGAATCTTCGATTTCAGCGGTGCTTTTAATGTTAAGCAAAAAATCGAGCAGGCGGCGCACGAAGGGGCTGTTCTTGCGGGGGCACAGCCAATGGGGGATATTCAGCCTGCAAATATTAACCCGGACTCGCTGCAACCAGTGGTTGCGGCAATCTTTAATTCGCTCGCGGGGAGCCAAGTTCTCGTCAACGCAAACAATGGGACTTGTAAGCCCCCAACGTCCCCATCTTCGCATAACGCCGTGAAATGGACTTACTCAGTACAGGGTTGTTCCACTAACCCGGCCACCACTTCGAAAGGGTGCCAACTGGATACTTCTGATACTTTGTGGATCGAAATTGACCGCGGTTGGAAACCGCCCGGGAACACACTAACGATAGGAACTTCGGTGACGGTGAGCTACGATTACGATTGGCGTTTCAACAGCGTCATCCAACTACTTCTGCCCGGCGCAGGCTATGCTGCGAGGACCTGCATCACGGAAACGGCTAAGGTCTACAATCAGACCTGACGACAATGTCCAGCAAAGAAAAATCGACGGGGGCGACTGATGAGCGGGGTGTCGTAATCACTTTGGTCGCAGTATTCATGCTTTTTGTTGTTGGAGCAATGGCAGCGCTCTCTATCGACGTTGTCACTTTGTACACCGCCCGTAGCGAAGCTCAACTTGCTGCCGACGCGGGCGCCTTGGCTGGAGCGCGGGCACTGGCGAATTCAGGGGCTACTTTCGATGCAAATTTATTGTTGACGGAAACGAGTCCCGGCGGCTCGGCTAGCATTGTAGCTGCGGAAGTGGCAACGCAAAATCAAGTCGGGGGGACTTCCGCAACAGCCATTGTTTCTTTCGACACAACTTCGGTAAGAAATCCGAAAGTAACAGTGCAGGTCACTACGAACAGCCTTCCAACATTTTTCTCGCGCATTTGGGGAACTAAACAACTTTCAGCGACAGCAAGGGCAAAAGCAGAAGCATACAATGCCAGCCCAGATGGTTCCGGTGGAGTTAGACCTCCGATCGCCACAACTTGCGTAAAGCCATGGGTGCTACCAAACATGGATCCAAGCCCTGGTGGCACCACCATTTTTGACGCAGGATCCGGGACAGTAACCAATAACTCATCGCTCGTTAACTTCAGCTCCAACGGCAACGCCGCAACGCGATTGAGTACAGCGTGCCCATCCGGAAGCGACTGCGCGTCGACCACACCGACAGCTTTGAAGTATTATCCTTTGGACCTGAGCAACTTCGCCGCACCTTCAGCGGTTTCGGAATGCACCCCCGCCCTAACTCCTGCTAATCAGTATCAGCAGAGCATAGCGGGCTGCATCACTCAACCAATCGCTTGCAACGATCGCGTACCTTTAGATCTGAGCCGTTATGATACCCGCAACCCCGAAACGACAGATGCCATTAACTGTCTCACCCACGCAAACGGCAACGGTGGCGATACCATTGCGTCACCGAGCCCCCCTGCGGGCCCCTTCGTGTACCTTGGAGGCACGGGTAACCCAATACCGGGCAGTGATGCAAAAGAACTGATGGTCAGCAGTTCATTAGTCACCATCCCCGTCTATGACAATACTGTGTCGGGACCTCCTGCAAACACGGTCCAAGTGATCGGCTTTGTCCGTTTGTTCCTGAACCCTTTGGGACGTCCGACGCGAACAACGGGCGGCAATAGCTATCAAACACGCATAACGGTAATAGATTTAGTCGGCTGCGGGGATGGCATCGGCGCGCGCTCTGGGCCGCCAATCCTAGGCAATGGTTCCTCTCCTATCGCGGTACGCCTCGTCTCGCTGAATTAAATAAGACAACGCTGCGGAGTTGCCCAAGCCCTTCGCTTCGCTCAGGATGATAGGTCTTCCGGGGGTGGACGGGTGCGTCGACGGGCGCTTGCGGTGTCTCGTCTGGCGGACTGCGACCGGCTTCGAGGGCGCTACTGGGGACTACCGTCGCGCGGCGTCAGGATGACTCGCTCTATCTTTTCTTCGCTGCCTACGAAAATGAAGTTGTAGGGTGAGCCGTTCAGTAATGTCTGCAGCACTTCGCGGGCGGAGGCGGGGGCGATGTCGGCTACTACTTTCTCCTGCTCGGCTCCGGCGGGGATGGCTATGTCGGCCTGGGTTTGGCGCTGTACTTCGTAGAGCACTTCGGCCAGGGTGGACTGGTCGCAGTGAATGCCTAGCATTCCATTTTCAAAAGTTACGACTAGCACCGGCTTTGGAGGGGCAACCGGGGCGGCGACTGGCGGGGGCTGCTGTTCATCTGTTTCAGGGGCGATCACGTTGTTCGCAGCGACCGTGGTTGTGGCTGCCGACTCGGCGTGCGGAGTTGTGATGGGTGCGCTGCTGGCGATCGAGGCATCCAGCAACTTGGCAGCGCCGGGTGCATTCGGAGCGGTTGACGGGCCGGTTTTCAAGGCGGGATTTATCTTGGCTGCGCCTGATGTGGCCTTCGCCATTTTGCTTGTTCTCGCTGCGGTTGCGGCGTTCACCTGATTAGCATTCGCGATCGCGGAATTGGATGGCGATTTAGATGGAGCTTTATCCGAATGATTCGCGCTGATCTTGATCACGTAGAGGGTTCGATCGGGCGCGCTTGCGGTCGTTACTATCTGGTAAGACTGCGGGGTCGAGAGGTCGATTACGATTCGCGTGATTGGCGGATTGCGAAAAAATAATCCGGCGCGAATGCTCTTGACTGCTCCGCGATGGATTTGCAGATTTTTTAGGTCGGACGATGGAAGCGCGCCGGGAAAATCGAGCAGAATTCGATCTGGAGCGGTGATCACTTCGGCGTCCGGCGGAGTGGCTGGGCCAGAGGTCTGCACTTCGATTTCGACGGCTTCGGGAGTTGCGAGGGATGCTCCGACGGGGATTTCGGCGGAAGTTCCGCGTACGGCGATACGCTCCACTCGCGCCGTGGCAGGCTGCTCTGCTGACTGCGCTTTTGTGAGCAAAGGCGAAGCGATCGAGATAACCAACACGGCGCACAATCGCCACGGCTGGGCAAGTTTGAGCATGGTGGTGAGCAAGCGTAACTCCGGGGCTAGGCCGCGTCTAGGGATTTTATGGGGCGCAGCGGCACCGAAGGGCGTTGTACCAAATGCAAGGTTTAGAGTGGGTAGGCGGGGAACTGCGGATCCCTCTCTTCGTTCGGGATGACAAGACTTCCGGGAACTGCGGGTCCCTCAATTCGTTCGGGATGACAAGACTTCGGGGAACTGCGGATCCCTCTCTTCGTTTGGGATGACTAGACTTCCGGGAACTGCGGATCCCTCTCTTCGTTCGGGATGACAAGTCTTCCGGGAACTGCAGGGCCCTCAATTCGTTCGGGACGACAAGACTTCCGGGAACTGCGGGTCCCTCACTTCGTTCGGGATGACAAGACTTTGGGGAACTGCGGATCCCTCACTTCGTTCGGGATGACAAACCTTTGGGGAGGTGCGGATGGTGGTCCCTCCTTCATCCTTCCTTTTTGCGGTGCGTTGCATCGAACCCCCGGAGGACAACTATGTTTCAATTACCCCGAAGGAAAAAACCTAGTGTGTGGAAGGGCCTGGTTTCTGGGCTGGCGGGCGGGCTTGCGGCGACTGTGGTCATGAGCCAATTTCAGAGTGGATGGCAGAAAGCGTCGGAAGCGATAGAGTCCAAAAATAATAACGGGTCGAGGAAAGCAAAATCTAAAGCGCAATCCAAAAAGCAGGGAGAAAAAGAAGACGCCACCATGAAAGCTGCGGGCAAGGTCGCGTCGGCAGCCGGTTATGATCTCAGCCGGAACGAGAAGAAGAAAGCGAGTCCCTACGTTCACTACGGATTTGGCGCGAGCATGGGGGCGCTTTACGGAGTGCTGCATGAGATATCCCCGAAATCGATGGGGATGATGAACCCGCTGCTCTCCGGAGTCGGATACGGGAGTGCTTTGTTTGTGGGCGCAGACGAAGTTGCCGTGCCTGCGCTTGGGCTCTCGGAGAGCCCGAAGAAGCAGCCGCTTTCGTCGCACGCTTACGGGCTGGCTTCGCATGTGGTGTACGGCGTTACGGGAGAGCTGGTTCGGCGCACGGTGCGGAAACTGCTCTGACACGATTGCGACACAAGCAGGTTCTTAGAAAATCCTCACCTCGAATTGGCGCGAGGTGAGGATTTACTTTTTGTTCTCCCGCAAATCGTGACTAGTTTGCCGACTTTAAATCTTTGCGGATGAGGGCGGAATCAAGCAAGAAGCCCATGCCGGCCGCGAGCGGGAGAAATCCTGCGCCTGCGCCGTTCCAAGCATCGGGCTCGGAGTGCGCGATGATGGCCATCATGGCGATGTAGCCGAGCGAGATGGCGACCAGCAAAATTCCCCAGCGCCGCGAGCTTGCAGCCTCGGAGAGATCGGGTTCCATAGCGATGTTGGCTCCGCGGGCGATCGCCGCCAGCCGTTCCTCGGTGCGCAGCGCGCGCACCCGATAGTAGGTGTACATCGCAGCCAAGGGTACTCCGAAGAAAAGTGTGACTGCTACTAAACCGATGATGTTGCCGTCCATAGCGGGCTCCTTCGCCGAAAGTGTCGTTGCCTTCAAGGATAGGTACGACGAAGGTGGGTGCAAAGTTCCGTGGATGGCTGACGCGGAGGATTTTTGCGGGCGGCGACTGCAGATCCCTCGCTTCGCTCGGGATGACAAAATTTAATTTAGTTGTGAGGGCGGCGTTACGGTTTGGCGTCGGAGTGTCGCGGCTACGGCGTTCGAGCCTGTGCGCGGCGTTCTGCTTGCAGCGTGGTTTGACTCGCGGCGTGGTTTGACTCGCGGCGCGGTTTGGCTAGAAGCGTGGTTTGACTCGCGGCGTGGTTTGAGCTCGCGGCGTGGTTTGAACTAGCGGCGTGGTTTGACTCGGGCGGGTTGAAGAGACTGGCGATAGCGCCATAGCAGGAACGCTAATCCAGAGGACGCCAGCAGCATGGTGGAGGGCTCCGGCACTACTGGCCGGTGGGCCGGCTTGTGGCAGCGCCCATCGATTGCGACTTCGCCTGCGGGGCAGCGCCCGCCTGGCAGTGGGGCGCTTATCGGAACATAGGGAAAGAGGAAAGCGGTGGCAAAAAGCTTTGGGTCTCCCGGATCGAAGGGATCCAATTCGGCGCCGCGGAACATGGGAAGAGCAGGCATTCTGCCTGGGACCATGCCAGCGACGGGCTGGTCGAGGATGTCGTCGGCGGGCTCTTCGTCCGAAACATCGGGCTTGGCCGTATCTGAGATCTGGTTGCCGCAGCGGGCGCGGGCGGTGGTTTTGCCGTCGGTTACCAGCAATTCACCGGCGTGCAGCAGGACTTTTTTGTGCGTCCAGTAGACGGCGTCGCGAATTCTGTAGGAAAGATAAACGGCACGCGGCTGAGTCACGCGAATGAAATGGGCACGATTGAAGTTGAAGTGGGCGTAGTGTCCGCGGACGACGTAGTCGCGCTGGGTTGCGTATTTGAGGTCGCCGACGTCTTTCAGGCCGCCTGGAACGATGGAATAGGGATAAACGTTAGGATTGCGCCATGCTGCGTGAGCGGGTTTCACGGCCTGCCCGGCGGCGCGCGCCAGTTCCTGGCGAATGTTTGGGCGCTGACCAAAAGATGACGGAAATAGTTGAGACGCGTGAATTCGGGGCAACGCCAGGTAGTGAGCGGCATTTTGCCAGCAGACGGCCGCAATCACCAATCCTACGACGACGGCCACCAGGGTTCGCTGTACGCGCAGACGCCGGACGTACCAGCCGCGCTTTCTTCGGACCAGTTTTCTGGTGACACTGGCAGTCCCTCTGGCAGTCGCTCGGTCAGTCACTGGGTCGCTCAAAACAACTCCTCACTAGACTTGGTGTTTTAGGGTCCGGGGACGCCGGCCAGTAGGCATCAAGGCACCTAAATTGATCGAACCAAACCGCTCAATCAGTGTGATTTAAAAGTCATACTAGCAGAACTATGCAGCGATTTTCACTGAAAGGAACACGAAGGTAACATGTGTGTTCCCACTTAGGAAACGTGCCAAAAACGGGGATTTTGATAGGTTTTGTGAAGTTCTGGCGGCTCGCACCGTCGTTGGAATCGATCGGAATGTCCTCGAAAGTAGAGGTTCTCGCAAGCCGCTCTGGGCGCGGGTTCTCGGACCCGTTCACGAATTCATTTTTCCAACCGGTTGTATTTTTTCAAGACCTCGCGAAGGCGGTCATGCGGGAGCCCGATGGCGGTGTGCCCGTCGATTCCGGTCATGGTATTGGCGGCGACCATGGCGTTGACCACGGCTTCTTCGGTCGCTTGAACGGTGGCCAGGAAAAGCGGGTCGATACTGTCGTTCGGAAGCATTTTCAGGTCGCGCACTCCCTTGGAAGGGACCGAGGCTCCCGCATTCGCGGTTGAGAAGGCGATGAAAATGTCACCCGAGCCGTCGCCGGAGTAGCTGCCGTTGCGGCCGAGTCCCAGAGAGGCCTTGCGCGCCAGTCGCTTCAGTTGGGTGGGGATCAGGGGCGCATCGGTTGCCACTACGATGATGATGGATCCGGTGTCGGTTCCGTAGGCTGGATGGTCGGGAATCTCTTTGCCCACAGGCACGCCGGCGATTCGCAGCTGGTCGCGGCGTCCGTAGTTGCACTGGACGAGGACTCCCACGGTGTAGCCGCCGGCCTTCGCGTCGAGTACGCGCGACGAGGTTCCGATGCCTCCCTTGAATTCATTGCAGATCATGCCGGTGCCGCCGCCAACACTTCCCTCTTCGACGGGGCCGCTTTTAGCCACGTCGAGGGCGTGAAAGGCGTGCTCGGGTTTTACGTGGAATCCGTTGATGTCGTTGAGAAATCCGTCCCAGGTTTCGGCGACGACGGGGAGCGACCACCAGTAGCCCTCCATGTCGGGATTGCCGCGCTTTACTTTCCAGGCGATGACGGCGTCGCGGACTACTCCTACGCTGTGCGTGTTGGTGATCATGATTGGGCCGTTGAGAAAGCCGGAGTCTTCAAGCCAGGTGGTGCCGGTCATCTCGCCGTTGCCGTTCAGGGTGAACCATCCGCCGAAAACAGAATCGTTGGCGTCTTTACCGCGCGGGTGAATGGCGGTCACTCCGGTGCGAACCGGGCCCTCCCCGACCTTGAGTTTGCCTTCACCCGAGATCAGTGTCGTGTGCCCCACTTCCACGCCTTTGACGTCGGTGATTGCGTTGTACGTTCCGGGCGTACCATCGAAGGGTACGCCGAGGTCGCGAGCGCGAGGCTTGGTTTGTGCGGAACAAAAGGCGGCCGCGAGCAGAAAGACGGATAAATAGCGGAGACTGTGAAGGCTGGAGAACCGAACGGTTGGAAATCGCATCATAGGCTTGGCGCTTTGAGAGACCTGGATGATTCAGGCTCGCGGCAGTATAAAACAAGTGGCGGTTGGTAGTCGCTGAGGTGCTTTTGAGGATTGTCATGGCGAGGGATGGGAGGGTGCGGAAGATGCAGATCCCTCGCTCCGCTCGGGATGACAATACTTAAAAAGGGATTGCAAGGCTTAAAAAGCGTGACAGGGGCTTAAGCGTGACGAGGGCCTAAGTTTGACGAGGGCTTAAGTTTGACGAGGGGCTAAGTGTGACGAGGGCTTATAAGATTGGCAACATAGTGAGGCGTCGTTTAAAGGGACAGCAGAACTAGAAAAGTTCACGCAATCAACCGTCAATTTTTAGGAGGCAACATGGAAAACTGGAAACATGCGGTCATCATAGGGGCGGCGGGAACAGCCGCTGTGTTGGCGATCAAGGGTAAGGGTCCGGCTGCGTTTATGGTGGGCAGCGTGGGACTGGCGGTGCTCGCGTCCGAATATCCCGAAGAATTTGCCCGCATTCGCCGCGAGATGCCGAGCTACCTCAACAAGGGAACGCGGTATATGGATATCGCGATGAAGATCGGGACGAAGATCGAGGAGTTTACCGAAAATCGCGCGGCGCGGGCGTTTGAGGAACTGGGCGAGTATTAGGCGGGGAAAGCAGGTCCTTCGCTTCGCTCAGGATGACAACTCAGGGTGCGACAGGAATTTAAAGTTCGGTAAGGACTCAGAGGTTTTGTTTTTGAGTTTCAGTCAATCCCCAGTTGCTTGCGGGCGTCAGGGCTTAAACGCTCTGGCGTCCACGCGGGCTCCCAGATCACGTTGACGTTCGCGTTGCGAACTCCGGGAAGCTGCTCGACGCGAGATTTAACCTGCGCGCTGATATTGACATGCTCGGGGCAGCCCTGGGCGGTCAAAGTCATGTCGACGGTAACGTCCTGCTGGCCCTCGGGGAGATCGTCGAAACGGATTTCGTAAATTAAGCCCAAGTCCACGATGTTGACGGGGATTTCCGGGTCATAGCACTGTCTCAGGGCGTTTAGGACGTCGTCTTGAACTACTGCCATAGTTAGCCTTCTATCTCTTGTTCTTCTTTTATTTTAACTGATATTTGCTGTTCTAACTTCTGCCGCCGTTGAACGGCGATTCGAGAGGACGTTTTCATGGCGATGGATCCTGAGTCGGCAAAGAAGCTTCAGCTTCTTCTAGTGGTGGCGATTTTGATCGCCGCCGGGCGCGCCGGTTATATCGTCTACGAACGCCACGAGGCGTTGAAGGAAGAAGCGAAGCCCAAGCAGGAAGTTGCCATGAACGCCGACAACTATGTAACGCCGAAAAAGCTGCGGCCGTACGATTTGAAGTCGGCACACCAACTGACCGAGCAGCCGGTGTGGGTCAGGGTTGGATATAAACTCACCTACTATCCTTACGATCCGCAGAAGCATAAGGTCGATTTCGCCCACGCGGCGGGCACTCTACCGCCTTTGGAGAAACTCTCGATTCAGGATGTCGTCACCGATGCCTCTCCGGAGGCTCCGGGCGTGAAGCAGGTGATGGCGGCGTTCACTCTCGACGGCAAGCAGTACGCTGTTCCGATCGGAGCGCAGAAGGAGAGTGAATACAAATTTTTTTCGGATGAGGCGTTCTTCAACGAAGACCCGCACCAGCTTTACAAGCATTGGCCAGCCGACGTCTGGAGCAAGATCGAAGCGCACGAAGTAAAGAACGGAATGAGCGAACTGCAGACCAGCCTTGCGATTGGGGCGGGGGCTCCAGAGGCTTACAGTTCAGGGCAGTATGGATCGAGGACTCTGCATTTTGCGAACGGCGGCAAGCCGATGTCGGTGAGCTTTGAGAACGACAAGGCGGTTGAAATTAAAGCGGAACCGGCCGCGGCGTCTTAGCCAAGACGGCGGCGCTAGGTTCAAACAGCGGCTGTCGTTTCGCGGCTGTCATTTCGCGGCTATCATTTCTTCGATACTTCACTTCTTCAACTCATCATTTATTCAATTCGTCCACTTCGTTTTTGAGTCGCGAGTAGCGGCGAGCGATGATTCCCAGATATGTGATGTGGATGATCCAGGTGGCGGCGTACGCCGCAAAGAGATAGGGATTGGCTCGCATCTAGGCTTTCCTTTCTAAATATCTTTCTTCGCGCATACTCGTCGATGGCTCTTCCAGCGATCTCATCGCGTGGGCCTGCTCGACCTCACGCTGTAAGACTTCCAGCCGGTAGCGCGACCAGCACACCATAAACGCGAAGCACGAAAATGCCAGCCAGTTGATGAGCAGCGCGTGCAGCATGGATGGCGCGATCGAGCCGCCTCCTCCGATGACCGGTTGCGGGTGTTGAGTCCGAAAAAACCAGATGGAAAAATAAACAAAGGGCACGCACAGCGCTCCGAGTACCGCGAGCGAAGCCGCAAGTACTGGTGTTTCTCCGCTGGAGGAGAAGCTGCGCAGAAAAAGATAACTCATGTATATCAGCCAGAGGACGAGCGTTGAGGTGAGGCGCATGTCCCAAGTCCACCAGATTCCCCAGACTGGGCGCGCCCAGATAGGGCCCGTGATGAGTACAACCGTGCAGAAAACTACTCCGACTTCGGCACTTACCAGCGCGACGATATCGGCTGCGGGCTTCCGCTTAATCAGGTACGAGATCGACGCACCGAAGTTCACGAAGAACAGAATGAATGCGGTCCATGCCGAGGGCACATGGTAGTAGAAAATGCGTTGCACGTTGCCCATGGTCTGCTCAGTCGGGGCGACGACCAGCCCTTGGTAGAGAGCGTAACTAAGCAGAACTCCGGTCAGGATGCCAAGGATGGGGAAAAGTTTTTTCATTCCGCGTTCAAGATCGTGTCAAACAACAGAAGGCACACCGTAGTGAAAACCAAATCGTATGTCGCGATCAGAACAATCCAGAATCGCGCGCTGTCTCCGTTCAGTATAGCGGTTGTGGCCTGCACCATGGCGAGGATCGCGGGAATCGAAATTGGAAAGAGAAGCAGCGGCAGCATGATTTCGCGGCTGCGGGTGCGGATCGACATGGCGGCGAAGAACGTGCCATTGACGACTAGCGCCCATGTTCCGAGCATCATCGTCAGCAACAACTGCCAGGCTGGGCCAAGCGACCTGAGGTGATAGAAGACTATAAAGAGCGGCGTCATCAGCGCTTCGAGAACCGACACGAAGATAAAATTGCCCAACACTTTTGCCGTGAATAACGACGTGGCGGGGGCGGGCGAGACGCGGTAGGCGTCGAGCACTTGATTGCGCAGTTCACGCGCCCAGGTTTGGTTTAACGCAACCACGGCGGCGAAGAGGAATGCGACCCAGATTAATCCGCCTGCAATTTGTCGTGACTCTTCGGCGGTCGGGTCAAACGAAAAGCTGAAGACGACGACGACCAGCAGAGAAAAAAACAGCATGGAGTTGATGGCGTCTTTCGAGCGCCATTCCATGCGCAGGTCTTTGATAAGCGTCGCTCGGGTGATGCCGGAGGGCGCGCTCACTTCTGCAATTCCCTCAGCTCATGCTGGCTGGACCTGGCGGCGATTGTTCGCGTGCGATCGACGATTTTTCCAGATTCCATCCAGACAAATTCGTCGGCAACGCCATCGAGTAAAGAGGCTTGGTGGGTCACGACGAAGATGGTCTTGCCCTGGTCTCGGAGGGCAGACAGCAATCGAGTCATCTCGCGGGCGGACGTCCCATCGACGTTCGAGAAGGGTTCATCGAGCAACAAAATTTGGGGGTTATTGAGCAGAGCACGGGCGAGCGACATGCGTTGCTTCATGCCCTGCGAGTATTGACCGACCGGACGAGTCAGTAAGGGATCGAGGCCCACCGAGAGGATGGCTTGGGCGCAGCGACTGTCGCCACTGCTCCCGCCGCCGATTCCGTAAAGTTGGGCGAAGTAGCGGAGATTCTCCATGCCGCTCATCTCGTCATAAAGGAGCGAGGGATGCGCCATATAGCCGACGCGCCCGCTGACTTCGCGGAAATCCTTGGCGCCGAGAACGCGCACTTCCCCGCTGGTCGGTCGATTGAGCCCGGCCAGTGTGCGCAGAAGAGTTGTCTTACCGGCGCCGTTGTCGCCGAGGATAGCGTAGAGTTTGCCGCTCACGAATTCTGCGGTGACACCGCGGAGGGCGGCGAAGCGTCCAAACTGCTTTATAAGATTTGTGATGGTTATAACGGCGACGGGCGCGAGAGCGTTGTCAGTCAAAGGAATAGTGGAACGAAAACTAATTCGACATCCCGCTCGCTTCGGGGGCGAGATTCTCGGACATTCGCTTTGCCGGCTCCGCCGCGGGAGTTACACCGGGCTGACCTGTTTTCGGCGCGTACTTCGACGCGCATTTTGCCTGCAATTGCTTGGCGTGGAAGACGCCGTCTTGCCCAAACTTGCCATCAGCCAGCGCTTGCGAATCGTCTTTGAAGGTGTCGGGAGGAGCTTCGGTTCCGGTGTACGACACGGGCAGCGTGAGGTCGTTTTCTTTCAGCATGAAATCGACGCGGGTTCCGGAGCGCTTGATCGACCCGGGCACGACGTTTCCGGCCACGCGCAGGCGCTTGGCGTATGCCTGAGGTCCCATGCCATTCAGCTCTTTGATGGTGACGTAATAACTCTTGCTCTCCTGCACGCCGGTGTACGCGAGATAGCCGAGCGAACACACGATCAGCACCATCACCGACCCGAATTTCAGGTATTTTGACTCGTTTGACACCGGAAACCTCTAGCTCAAAATGTACGCGTTGGCCGGTGGTGGGTCAAGGCGTTCGCACGGGATCGGGCGGCCTTGAGTTTGCGTGATGGGATGCTTCATCTGACTCGGGCAGTGAGAATCTTTTTGCTCCCGGCATCGGACCCCAGCGGCTTAAAGCCGCGATTCGTCAGCGTGCTGGCGGCACGAGTGGAACTCGTGCCCTTACCGAATTTCGGCTGCTAACGGCACGGATGGAACGCGTGGCGTTGTCGAATTTTGTCTGTGGCTTGGGTTTTTCGCAGTGTCTTGCAGTAGCGCTAATCCAGCGCGCCCTACCAGCCGTGTTTCATTGCCTTGGCAAATTCATGCACGGGCCGCGTGTTCAGGACATCGTCTGGCGTGAGCCAGGCGCGGCGGGCTTGCGTGACGCCGTAGCGGATCTTTTCCATGTGCGAGGTGTGGTGGGAGTCGGTATTGATCACGATTTTCACGCCGTGCTGTTTCGCCATGCGGAGGTGTACGTCGCTTAGATCGAGCCGGTCGGGATAGGAATTCAGCTCCATGGCAACTTTGTTTTGCGCCGCTGCTTTAAAGATGGCGTCGAGATCGAACTGATAGGCGTCGCGACGGAGGAGCAGACGTCCGGTGGGATGGCCGATCACGGACGTATTCGGATTTGAGATGGCCGTTAAGAGGCGATCGGTCATGGCGGAGCGATCCTGACCAAACTGCGAGTGGACGCTGGCAATCACGATATCGAGTTGCTCCAGAACGGAGTCGGAGAGATCGAGCGAGCCGTCGCCGAGAATGTCGACTTCGATGCCGGCGAAGATTCTGATTTGTCCCAGCTTCTTCTCAACTTCGCGAATGCGCTGCATATGAGCAAGTGCGCGCTCGTCGGTTAGGCCGTTGGCGAACGCGAGATTCTTGGAGTGGTCGGTGATCGCCATGTATTCGTAGCCGCGATCGCGCGCTGCCTCGGCCATTTCTTCGATGGTGTTGCGGCCATCGGTTTCGATTGTGTGCATGTGCACATCGCCGCGAATGTCTTTGAGCTCGAGGAGCGGCGGCAGCGTGTGCGAAGCGGCGGCTTCGATCTCGCCGCAATTCTCACGCAGTTCGGGAGGGATGAAGTCGAGGTTGAGCTTGGCGTAAATTTCTTCTTCGGTCTTGCCCGCGACTGGCTTCTGATCTTCGAGCGTCGCCAAACTGTACTCGTTGAGGGTGAAGCCCATCTTTAGCGCGCGCTGGCGCAGGGCAACGTTGTGTCCCTTGGAGCCGGTGAAATACTGCATGGCGGCACCGAAAGATTCTGGCGACAACAGCCGCACGTCCACCTGCATGTTGTTGCGGTGGCGGAAGCTGACCTTGTTCTCACCCTGCGCAATCACTTCCATCAAGCCGGGAAAGCCGATCAGGTGCTTGATCAGTGCCTGGCGCGTTTGGTCGTCGATGCAGCCGGGGCCGGTGACGAGGATATCGAGATCGCCGACCGTATCGCGCCCGCGGCGCAAGGAGCCGGCGGGGGTTACTTTCTCCACGCCGGGGAGGGCGAGCAGATATTCGACCAGCTTCTCGGACAACTTCTCGGCAGTATCGAGCAGGAAGCGTCCGGCAATGCGGCGATAATCTTCGATCGCTTTGAGCAGCTTCTGCTCGTGCTTCTCACCCATGCGCGGCAGTTCCTGAATTTTGCCTTCACGCGCCAGTTTCTCTACGCTGGCCAGGTCGCAGACCTGAAACGTGCTCCAGATCAAGGCAATCGTCTTCGGGCCCAGGCCTTGAATCTTGAGCAATTCGAGCATCGACGGATGATATTTTTTCAAGAGCTCGGCATGAACCTCGACGCGGCCCTCTTTAAAAAGCATCTGGAGATTGGCGAGCATGCCTTTGCCAATCCCCTGCACTGCCAGCAGCTTTTTTGGTTCGAGGATCAATTCAGAAACTTGCTGGGGCAACGCATCGATTGCCTCGGCAGCGTTGCGATAGGAGCGCACGCGGAACGAGTCCTGGCCATCGATCTCCAGGAGATCGGCGGTTTCGTACAAGAGGGTGGCGATGGCTTTGTTTTCCATGGAGCGGGAGATAAGGCTAACGCATTAGGTTAAATGAGTTTTTGGAGTAGAACCAGCGCCGGGCGGCATGCCAATCTCCAGCGCTCTAACGGAGACAGGTCGTATGGAAATGGCGTGACACGAAGGCGTGAGTCTGATCGTCCTCCGACGAGCGTCGACAAACAGCGGACGACGATTGGCCAACGACAAAAACAGAGATGAGAGCAACAAGCTTGAGCAATTTGGCGGACTCGGTATCGAGCTTTTCTTGTCGCCCAAATCGTTAAGAGATCTTACTCACGTTGGCCGCTTGCGGACCCTTCTGCCCTTGCACGATCTCGAACTCCACTTTATCTCCTTCTTGCAGGCTCTTGTAGCCTTCGCTGGAGATGGAGCTGTAATGAATAAAGACATCTGGCCCATCGTCACGGCCGAGGAAGCCGTAACCCTTTGCGTTGTTGAACCACTTCACAGTGCCTTTCAGTCGTTCCACGTGCCCCCTCTTTCCTGCGGGAGCCTCCTCCGAATGGCGCGAACCGGAGGTCCGCAAAAAATGTGTAGGCATTGTGCTTCCGCCGGAACGGGCTGTCAAGGATGTCGCTGGCCATCTATACGCTGCGAGGGTCGGCGAAAAAGCGGGGCGGGTTTAATCCCTTGACGGGTGCGGGTTTTGCGCCAGCCAGAAAATGCCCGAAATGGTCTTGGCATCGCGAATTGTTCCGTCCAGAGCCATCTTTTTCGCGTCCGAAAGGGAAAAGAATTTGGCTTCGATGCGTTCGTCCGCTTCGGGCTCAGCTTCTCCGAGAGTTAAGTCTTCGGCGAGATAGATGGTCATGGTTTCGTCGAGAAACCCCGGGCTCACGTAGAAGAAGAGGATCTGCTTCCATTTTTTAGCGCGATATCCGGTTTCCTCGATCAGTTCACGTTTCCCTGCCGCGAGGGCGCTTTCGCCTTCGTCGATGCGGCCTGCCGGCAGCTCCCACATCATTGACTGCGCGGCGTGGCGATATTGGTGCTCGAGCAGGATTCGCGGCTCGCTTTTTTGGGTGGCTGGCTTCTTGCTGGCTGACTTCTGGCTGGCTGGCTTCTTGTTGGCTGACGATCGATCGACTGCGAGAATGACGATCGAACCGGAGTGACGGATCACATCACGACGCGCGCGCACTCCACCGGGCTCTTCGACTTCATCGGTGGTCACGCTGAATACTGGGCCTTCGTAGGCCAGCCGGGAGGACAGGACGCGAGCTTGCGGTTTCGTTGCCGCAGATTTTGACTTAGCTGATAGCGAGGACGGTGATTTCTTTCCTGCTGATTTCTCTTTTGCTGATTTCGTTTTTGCCGATTTCGTTTTCGATAATTTCGTGCCGTTCGATTTCGCCATCACTTCAATATAAGGTATGCTGCGCCGGTGAGCCGAACTGCGAACGTGGAAAATCGGGGGGCGCGCTCCCGAAAAAAGAAGGGGGCCTATCCGCCTCTTCTTCGAAAAGCCAGCGTAGAGACGGGGCTTGCCCCGTCTTCCGCCACAACTGTGGTTAGAGGTGGGGGCCTCGCAGCTGATAGCGGTCCGGAGCGCGACTCGCCGTCTCGTGCGAGGGCGAGTCGCCCTCGAGACAGCCGGCAGGATGCCGGCGCTACGGTTAAGACTGATACTCGCTTCAAGCGAAAAGTTCCCCATCCGGAATTTTTACGGGGGATCGGACCGGCAAAACCAACGATTACTATCGTTGGGATCGGCAGCCTGGGCAGTGCTCTGGCACTGGCTTTGCGTGGCGCCGGATTTCGGGTGAAAGAATTGATTGCGCGAGATTCTAGCGCGTCATTGCGTCGGGCGAAACGCATCGCGTCGCGGGTTGGAGCGCGGGCTACGATCTTGCGGGCTTCCGCACTCGATTCCGATCTGATCTGGATATGTGTTCCTGACCGCGAAATCCGCAACGTGGCGCTGGAGATCTCCCGACGCCTCTCCGCTCTCGAAATGCATACGCGGGGAAAAGCTAGCCCTCTCCGTTTCGCCTTCCACTCCAGCGGGGCGCTGGACAGTTCGGAACTCGACGCTTTGCGGCAGCACGGAATTGCAATCGCTTCGGTGCATCCGCTGATGACATTTGTTGAAAATGTGAAGCCATCATTGAAGGGAGTTCCTGTTGCGATAGAGGGCGATGCGACCGCTCAAAAATTGGCGAGGGTAATTGTCGCAAGGCTGGGCGGAGAAGCCATTTCGCTCTCCACTTCACGAAAGTCGGCGTACCACGCGTGGGCAACCATGTCTTCGCCATTGCTGATTGCATATCTGGTGACGTTGGAAGAGGCTGCGTCCGGCGCGGGACTTAGCAAGAGTGATGCCCGGCGATTGAGCCTGCCGATCATCCAACAAACGCTGGCGAATTACTCGCGCTTCGGCCCGTCCGATTCGTTTAGCGGCCCGATCATTCGCGGAGACTTAGAGACGGTCTCCGGGCATCTGGCGGCCTTGAAGCATGATCCGCGGACGCTAGCCGTATACAGAGCGCTCGCGCAAATGGCGGTCGATAAACTACCGGCCAAGAACAGGCAGAAGCTCAGGGCCCTACTCGAATCTTCCTCACAGAAGCTGGATGACAAGACCGCGCGCAAGGTGTAGAGTCTCGTTCGCTTTCCATCCCAAATCAAAAAGGAGACTTAAAGTATGCGCGAGCGATACCTGGTTGCCCTATGTCTGTTGATTTGCGCGGCGACAGCGACGGCACAAACCAAGATCGAAACGAAGTGGCATTGTCCGGGCGCGACTACGGTGCACAAACTTGATGTTGGCGATGCGGCTGACCATATTTATGTGATCCAGCAAGGCGGCTGTGCGGCCGAAGCCAGTAAGACGAGCGAAAAGAGTGGAGCGTTTACCGAATTCCACGACGGCACGAACGCTAACTTTACTTTTCGCGGACACTTTAACGCCACCATGGAAAACGGGGACATGGTTTTTTATACCTATGACGGTTCCTTCGATCCCAAAAAGCCGGTAACCAATAAGTGGAAGATCGTAGGCGGCACAGGAAAACATAAAGCGACAAAAGGCGCGGGAAGCTGTGCGGGCAAAGCGAACGAAGATAAGTCGTTTGACTGGACTTGCACCGGTTCAACTACGATGGCCGCGAAAGCCAAAGCTGAATGACATCCAGTGTGGGCGCGGGCGACACCGCCCGCGCTCGACGAACGATGTCCCGGACTAAGTCGGAGTTAGGCTTACCCCTAGTTCTGACTGCGATGCGTGAACAGGTGTCCTAGCTTGTCGCGCTTGGTATTCAGGTACTCCTGCGTGTGCTCGGTCGGGGCCACTTCGCAGGGCACGCGCTCGGTGACCTGAATGCCGGCGCGCTCGAGCGCGGCAACCTTGTCGGGATTGTTCGAGAGCAGGCGGACTTTTTTGATATCGAGCGCCTTCAGAATTTCGACAGGCATTTGAAAGTCGCGTTGATCGGGCCTGAAGCCGAGGCGCTCATTCGCTTCGACCGTATCGAAGCCGCTATCCTGCAGAGCGTAGGCTTGCAGCTTTGCCATCAGTCCAATGCCGCGCCCTTCTTGTTGTTCGTAGATCAAGACTCCAGACCCGCTTTTCGCGATCATGGAGAGCGCCATTTCCAGTTGCTGGCGGCAATCGCAGCGCAACGAACCGAAGACGTCTCCGGTCAAGCACTGGGAGTGAATGCGGACCAGTGGCGAACCGGAATGGACCTCACCCATGACGAGGGCGACCGCTTCTTCGGTCTTGCCGGCATCCACCGCGCCCGAGGCGCGGGTGGTGAATCCGTGGATCAGAAAGTGACCCCAGCGGGTTGGGAAATCCGCGGAAGCGACCTGTTTAACTTTTAGAGAGCTCACAGAATTAATTATATCGTGCGCTACGATACACTCATTTTCGCGCCAGGCCATTCTTGTGTGTAGCCGTTCTTCTATGGGGCAAGCGACTGCACCCCGCTTTCATGTTTTGTCATCCGAGCGGAGCGAGGGATTTGCACTTTGGCGGAAACGGCGGATCCCTCGCTCCGCTCGGGATGACAAGAAGAGAAAAAGACATTTAGCACCGCGTGGAAGCGCTCTCTCCACGCCAAAGTGAGCGCGAAGGGAGTGGGTCTTTTAGGTGAAATCGAATGATGGCTGGTAAAATTGGGTTTCCCGCCATGTGGGGCTATAGCTCAGCTGGGAGAGCGCGTCGTTCGCAACGACGAGGCCGTCGGTTCGATCCCGACTAGCTCCACCAAAATCTCGCCAGTGGGTCAGCCTCGGCATTTGGACTTCAGCGGTAAGTACGTCGGCCGAAGGTGAGTTCGAGTTCCTTCGCTTCGCTCATGATGACAACATATTTTCTTTGTTTGAGGACACGACTTAGCTCGATTGCTCCGGGAGCGTCGGCGTTACCTTCGCCGCCCGACCAACGCGTCTATCCAATCTCGAAAGTTGACGCTATTATTCGTGAAGTGAAAAGCTATCGCATCGAACGGATCAAGGGCGGAATGAAGTTTACCTGCCGGCAGTGCACACACAGCGTGAGCACGCTGGACTTCACGGCCAAAGGCGGCAATCTGCGGACGCAGGCCGCTACCTCGATTAATGCTCATGCGACGTCGGCGCACCAAGCACCGATGGTTATCTCGACTTACGATCGTCAGCAGCGATCCTGGCGGTAGGGTGGGTTTCGAGTCTTTCCATACAACTGAAAGGGCTCTCAGCTCTCAGCTTTCAGCTTTCAGCTCTCAGCTTTCAGCTCTCAGCTTTCAGCTCTCAGCTTTCAGCTCTCAGCTCTCAGCTTTCAGCTTTCAGCTTTGCCTTTCTTAGTCTTTGACGGCTTTGTCGGTTATTTCTAATCCTTTATCGATGATGGCAAAAGCCTCTCGCAGGTGCTCTTCGCTGATGCAGAGCGGCGGGTTCGTGAAGAACGTATTCCAGCGGACGAATGTGTATAGGCCGTTCTCGCGGAAGAATCTGCCGAGAGCTGCCATCTCTTCGGATGTCCCGTTAAAGGGCGCCATCGGTTCGCGCGTGGTGCGGTTCCTGATCAACTCGAAAATCCCGAAAAGTCCGATGGAGCGCACCGCGCCGACCGACTTGTGTTTGGCCTGCATTTCGGCCCCGAGCTTTTTCATGATCTCGCCGGTCTTGCGCGAGCACTCGATTAGGTTGTCTTCTTCGTAGACGCGAATGGTGGCGAGGGCGGCGGTGCATCCCATGGGATGGCTGTTGTAGGTCAAGCCTCCATAGAAAACTTTGTCGTCAAAGTGCCTGGCGATATGTTGACGCATTCCTACGGCGCCTAGGGGCAGATAACTCGAAGTAAGTCCCTTCGCCATGGTTATGAGGTCTGGGACAACGTTCCAGTGGTCGACGGCAAACCACTTACCGGTGCGTCCGAAGCCGGACATTACTTCGTCGGCGATCATCAGGATTCCATATTTATCGCACAGCTTGCGTATGCCTTCGAGGTAGCCATCGGGCGGAATAAGAATGCCGTTGGTTCCAACCACGGGCTCGAGAATGAAAGCGGCAATCGTGTGGGAGCCTTCGAGTTGAATCGTTTCCTCGATCATGGCCAGAGAATCGGCGGCGGAATCCCATCCGCGTTCGATGCCGTGGTAGGGGTCGAGAACCCGGACTACGCCGGGCATTCCGGGCTCGACGGCCCAGCGTCGCGGATCGCCGGTGAGGCTGATGGCGCCTGCAGTTGCTCCGTGATAGGAGCGGTAGCGGGCCATAATCTTATGGCGTCCGGTAAAGAAGCGCGCGATCTTGATGGCGTTTTCGTTCGCTTCTGCGCCCGCATTGGTGAAAAAAAATGTGTCGATATCGCCCGGCGTTATTTCGGCAAGCTTTGCCCCAAGGCGGGCGCGCGCTTCCGTCGCCATAAACGGATTGGCGTACGCCAGGACCGCGACCTGCTCGCTGATCGCGCGCACCACACGCTCGTCTCCATGCCCGATATTTACCGACATGAGTTGGCTGTTGAAGTCGATAAAGCGCTTCCCTTCTGGCGTCCAGAAGAAAATACCTTTTGCGTGCGAGACAGGGATGGGATCGACTTTCGACTGCGCCGACCACTCGAAGAGAGTGTGCTTCTTGGTCAGTTCGACCATTTCCGGGCCAGACATGCCTTCGCCGTCGTCCGGCGCGAGAGGAGCCCTTACTCTTGCTGTTTTGACGATGGCATCAGCGCCGTCCAAGGTCGGGGTTAGAACTGGTTTGGCCGGCTTGGATTTTGCGCGGCGCTTTGCTTCTTCGATTGAGGTAGACATGGCGAAACACTTCCTGTTGGGCGAATCTTTTTGGGCGAGCTTTGTTGCCGGTCGTGCTTGCTGGGTCGGCTTTTATGAGTCGTCTTTGTAAATTATGACAGTTGGGCGGTCAATTCGGGCTTCTTCTCCGCAACCTGTGCCAGAGCGGCTTCTAGAACGTCCATCGCCTCATCCATCTGCCCGTCGGTAATCACCAGGGGCATAAGAAGGCGTATGACGTTGCTGTACGAGCCGGCCGTGATCGTAATCAGCCCGTGCTCGTAGCAATATTGCGAGACTGCTTTCGTCTCTTTGTCGGCCGGCTGGCGAGAGGACTTCGAGCGGACAAGTTCCAGCGCCTGCATCGCACCAAGGCCCCGCACTTCGCCGACTAATTCCCATTGCGCTTGCCACTTGGCGGCACGCCTCCGAAAGCGTTCACCGAGCAGGTTCGCACGCTCGCAGAGATTGTCTTTGTCGAGTGTTTCCAGGACTGCCAGAGCCGCTTCGCAGGCCATCGGGTTGCCGCCGAAGGTTCCGCCGAGCTGGCCGACGCCGGGCGCATCCATGATTTCAGCGCGTCCGGTGACAGCGCCCATCGGCAAGCCACCGGTTAAGGACTTCGCCATAGTTACGAGGTCGGGGTCGAGCCCGAGGCGTTCGCTCGCGAACATCGCGCCGGTGCGTCCAAAGCCGGTTTGGACTTCGTCGGCGATTAGAAGGATTCCGTATTTGCGGCAGATTTCGCCGAGCTTGGGGTAGAACTCTGGTGGAGGCGTGACAAATCCGCCTTCGCCGAGAATGGGTTCGACGACGATTGCCGCGACGGATTCGGCGGCGACTACTCGCTTAAATGTGTCTTCTAGATGGCGAGCGCAATGCACCTCGCATGATGGATATTTCAAAGAGTACGAGCAGCGGTAGCAATAGGCGTAAGGAATGCGGTAGACGTCGCCGGGAAACGGTTCGAACCCAGCCTTGTAGGGATGCGTTTTGCTGGTCGCGGCCATCGCCATGTAAGTGCGGCCGTGGAATGCATCTTCAAAACAAATGATGGCGGGACGCTTGGTGTAGAAGCGGGCGATCTTGATGGCATTCTCGACCGCTTCGGCTCCGGTGTTCAGCAGCACTGTCTTTTTTGCGCCTTTAATAGGAACCAGCGCATTCAGCTTTTCACAGACCGCGACGTAGGACTCGTAAGGCAGCACATTGATGCTGGTGTGAAGGAAGAGATCGAGTTGCTTGCGGAGTGCGTCGATGACGGCAGGTGCACGATGTCCGGTGTTGAGGCAGCCGATGCCCCCGGCAAAATCGATGAACTGATTGCCGTCTGCGTCTTCGATGGTGGCGCCTTCCGACTTGGCAACAAAGATGGGCGTGGCGTGGAAGACGCCGACCGCAACTGAATCATTGCGGCGTTTCATGAGCGCCTGACTGCGCGGTCCGGGGATTGGCGTGCGTAATTTGATCGTCGTCATAGTGCTCTTCTCATTTTTTACAGTGACTCATTCTTTACAGTGGCTCGTTCTTCACAGTGGCTCATTTTTCACAGTCGTCGTTCTTCACGATTCAAAGCGGTCTTAGTACCAGCCGATGGGAGCTTCGTTCAGGTTGATGTAGACCTGCTTGGTTTCAAGATATTCCTCGATTCCCCACGGTCCAAGTTCACGGCCGAATCCGGATTGCTTGTAGCCTCCCCATGGCGCCTCGACGTAGGTGGGTTGCATGTGATTTACCCATACGATCCCTACACGCAACGCCTTAACAGCGCGCATGGCCTTGAAGATATCGCGCGTCCATACGGCTGCGGCTAAGCCGTAGGGAGAATCGTTGGCAATCTTGATGGCATCTTTTTCGTCTTCGAAGGGGATGACAGCGGCGACCGGGCCGAAGATTTCTTCGCGGGCGATGCGGGCGCTGTTATCGATGTCGTAGAAGATCGTCGGTTGGACGTAGTAGCCCTTGTCGAACTGGGTCACTCGGTCTCCACCGGCGGCGAGTTTGGCCTCTTTCTTGCCGATTTCAAGGTAGGAGCGCACGCGGTCATACTGCTCTTTGGAGATTAACGCACCCATCTTCGTATCGCGATCGAGAGGCGGGCCGACTTTGATGGTCTTGGCCTTCTCTGCCATGGCTTCTACAAACTTCTTGTAGATTGATTTCTGAACGAGAATTCGGCTTCCGGCGGAGCAGACTTCGCCCTGGTTGATGAAGACGCCGAAGAGAGCTCCATCGATAGCGGCTTCGAAATCGGCGTCGGCGAAAAATATGTTTGGAGATTTGCCGCCGAGTTCGAGGGTCACGCGCTTTACCGTGTCTGCAGCTTCTTTCACGATGATCTTGCCGACGCTCGCCGATCCGGTAAACGCAATCTTGTTTACGTCGGGATGTTTGACGAGCGGCGAACCGCAAGTCTCTCCGAAGCCGGTGACGACATTGACGACGCCTTTCGGCAATCCGATTTCGTCAAACCATTTCGCCATTTCGAGTACGGTCAACGGAGTTTGCTCGGCTGGTTTTAAAACACAGGTGCATCCGGCGGCCAATGCGGGTGCCAATTTCCACGCCGCCATGGTGAGCGGATAATTCCACGGGATGATTTGCCCGGCTACACCCATGGGCTCTTTGAGCGAGAGGCTCATGGCGTTGTCAGGCACGGGATTTACATAGCCCACGACTTTTGTTGCCATGCCTCCGTAATACTCGAAGCAGGTTGCCACGTCGTTGATGTCGAATTCGGCTTCGACGATGGGCTTGCCGGAGTTGCGGCATTCCAGTTCCGCAAGCATGGGTAGATTCTGGCGTACTTTTTCGGCGAGGCGGAATAAGACGCGTCCACGTTCCTGCGCTGTCGTCGTCGCCCACGGACCTTCTTCAAACGCCGCTTTCGCGGCCGCGACCGCGCTATTTACGTCATCGGGACCCGCCTCTGGAACTCGTGCGATGACCTCTTCTGTCGATGGATCGTAAACGGGGAAAGTCTTGTTGCTCTTGCTTGCGACCCACTCGCCGTTGATCAACATCTCGTATGTCTTGGCGTCAGTCTTAACATCATCTTTGATTCCGGCAGGCATAATTCCTCCAATAATTGGCTATCGCTGCGCAATCAAACTCGCGCGGGTTGCGGCACTTTCAAACGGCCATAAACAAAAAAGAAAAATGCCGCCAGCGCCAGGAAAAATAACGTAAAGCCGAACATCTTGGCTTCGTACTTCCACACCGAAGTGATTTGCTTCGCCGGGAAAAAGGCGAGGGCTATGCCGAGAGCGGTGGTTACGAAGCCGCTGAATCCGGCGAATATCAAGGTGCCGCGGCTGTAACGCGCGCCCGCCATGTCGCCTTTTAGAGCAAACTTGAGCAACGCGGCAAACACATACAAGAACGGCACCAACTGCAGGACAACGGCCAGTGACAGCATCGTTTGAAACGCCTCTTGCACGCCGCCGGAGGCATAAAAATTGATGACGATCAGGACTAGTGACACGACGGCTTGCACGATGAGCGCGGCATGAGGCGTCCGATATTTCGGATGAACTTTCCCGAGCCAACTTGGCATGTAGGAATCTAGTCCCGCGACGAATGGGATTCGCGCCGAGCCGCCCATCCATGCCGAACCGATGCCGGCGATGGAGAGGCTGAGCATAAGGGCGAAGGGCGTGACGATCCACGCGACACCAACTTTTGCCGCCATGTGGCTGACGGCCTGCACGATGCCTTGCAGCACGCTGATGTCGTTTTTGCCGACGGCGACAAGTAGTGTCAGCGTTGCTCCAATGTACAGAAGGCCGGAAACGACTCCGCCCCACGCGACCGCGCCGGGAAGGGTCTTCTGAGGATCCTGAATTTCGTCTCCCATCACGGATGCAAGTTCGAGACCCACCAGCCCAAAGCAAATCACGCCGAAAGAATTCAACACAAACCGGGGATCAGCAGGAACACGAAAGTCAGAAGCCGTAACATTTACTCCGAAACGGGAGACGATCGTGATCCCGAGTCCGATCAGAACCGCCGCGGCGATAAATGTGCCGATCGCTCCGAGATTGTTCAACCACTTCCCTACTCCAAGGCCAACAATATTGATGACGGTCAGCAGCACCAAGAGTCCTAGCGATGCCGACATGGCAAAGGTCTTGTTGTCGGCTAGCCCGACGTGGCCCGGTCCGAGAGCGAAGACGGTTACACCGACGAAATACAGCATCACTGTCGGGACATAGAGCATGTTGTTCGTCCAATAACACCAGCCGGAGAGAAATCCGTGGAAGTCTCCGAAGACTTCTTTCGCCCAGAGGTAAACGCCGCCTTCTCCCGGATAACGATGGGCCAACTCAATCACGGCGATTCCCTGCGGCCAGAAGAACAGCAGCAGCGAGATCATCCACAGCCAGACTGTGACCCCACCGTTCGCGGCGATGCTGGGAACGACGTTCAGATTGAAAACGGCGACGACAAACAGCAGCACCAGATCGAAGCGTCCTAAGACGCGCTTCAGGTGCGGCTGATTGGCGTCGTTGTCGGCCATGGGGAAGTTCGTCCCTGTGTGCTCCGTGGTTAGGGAAAAGCTTTAACCACGGAGGGCACAGGGTTTCACGGAGGAACTCTTAACCTGAACCGTCACCCAACGATGGGTTAGTGCGCCGCCACCGCACCCATGCGCTCATGCTGAGCGGTTGCGATTGAATCGGCAACGTCGGCAAAAGCGGCCAGGTGCTGGTCGATGTCGGCTTCGGTGTGCTGGACTGAGATCGTCCACTGCTCATCCCACCAGTACGGCTGGCACATTACGCCGCGATTCACCATCGCGAACCAGTATTGGCGCCACAGATCAACGTCGATGGTGAGCCAGTCGCGGTAGTTACGAATCTCTTTCGGATAGAACATCAGAGCGCCGTTCGCTCCGGCTTCGGCGATGTAGCCCTGGATGCCGGCTTTCGCGACTGTTTTTCTGTAGCCCTCGACCAGCTTCTTGCTCAGTTTGTCGATCAGCTTGTAGTTCTCGCGGGTGAGCACTTCGCGGAACGTCGCGATGCCTGCAGCCATCGAAATCGGATTCGTATTGTAGGTACCGCCGTGGAATACTTTGTGGTCCGAGATCAGACTCATCACCCTTTTGTGCGCACCGAATGCGGCCAGCGGAAAGCCTCCACCAATCGACTTCGCGAGACAAATCATGTCGGGGGCAACGCCGAAGTATTCGGAAGCTCCGCCCCAGCACAGCTTTGCGCCAGTCTTCACTTCGTCGAAGATCAACAAAGCGCCGTGCTTATCGCACAGAGAGCGCAGGCCTTCAAGGAAGCCCTTCTCCGGCATGCAAAGCCCGACGTTCATCATGATGGGCTCGAGAATGATCGCGGCGATTTCGTTTGGATTTTCTTTGAAGCGGCGCTCAACGGTTTCAAGATCATTGAAAGTCGCGATCTGAACGTTGGCGATGCTGGCTTTCGGTACGCCTCCGCCACCCGGAATCGGTTTCGGATTTTTGATGTCACCGAAGTCGTCGGCGGGAGGATGGGGCTTTACGCTGACGAGCGCGGCATCGTGCAGCCCGTGATAACCGCCTTCGAATTTGATGATCTTGTCGCGTCCGGTGGCAGCGCGGGCCAGACGAATGGTATGCATGGTCGCTTCTGTACCGCTATTGCCAAAGCGGCACATCTCGACCGGGAAGCGGGTGCAGACTTCTTCCGCGAGTTCCCATTCCATATTGTGGGGCATGCCGTAAGCAGTGCCCTTGTGCAGGCGGCTTTCGACAGCCTTAATGACGGCAGGATGCGAATGGCCCGCCATGAGCGTACCGAAGCAAAGGTTGTGGTCGAGATATTCGTTGCCATCCAAATCGCGGAACTTGCTGCCGGAAGCTTCAGAAACGAAGATGGGATACGGGTCATAAGCGCGATAGTTGCTGGCGACGCCTAGCGGCAGGCGCTTCAGGTTTTTCTTGTGCGCTTCGGCGGACTTCGGAGTGCGGCGCTCGAATGTTTCGAGCTCTTTTTTGAGTGCGGGGTACATCGTGATTCTCCAAGGATGCTCAGGCCAGATTGGCCATTAGATTAGGCCCGGACGGGGTGAGCCGCCCGGGGATAGAGCTGTTCACAACTATTCTACACTTCAACTCAGAAGAAGAATTTCAAAGCAAACTGGACGAGGCGTGGGTCTTTGGTCTGCGTGACCTGGCCAAACTGCGAGCCGTCCGAAGTGTTGCCATCCGGATTGAAGAACTGGGTGTGATTGAAGAGGTTGAAGAACTCGGCGCGGAAATCAACATGCCTGGTTTCCGAGAGTTGAATGGTCTTCAAGATCGCGAAGTCTGTCTCGCTGATGTGCGGGCCGCAGCAGATCGTGCGGCGGGCAGTACCTTGAGTTCCGAACAATGACGGTTGATAACAACCGAAGGACGGCGTGACGCTACACAACGGCTTGCTGCTGTCCGAAGCATTCTCGGTGAAGCTGTTTGGGTCGAAGTAGTAGTTGCCGTTGTTCTGCGGTTTCAGGGTGCGGAACGGTCCGATTTGCGCAGGTTCGCCTGGCAGTTCGAAGTCGAAACTATACATCAGCTCATTATCTGCCACGGAGGTGATACGAATCGGGAACCCGGTTTGGAAGGTCGTGATTCCGGAGAGCGACCATCCATTGAGGACCTTGCCTTTGAGTCCATCGTAGTGCTGGACGGGGAGATCCCAGTAATAGCTCATAACGACGCGGTGTCGTGCATCGAAGCTTGAAAGGGACCGGCTAAGGCGAGGATCGATCGGATTCAAGATGCCTTCGAAGCTCGATGCCTGATCGAAAGATTTGCTGAAGGTGTAAGCGGCGGTGAATTGCAGGCCATGCGCAAATCGTTTATCGAGCGAAGCCTGCAATGAATTGTAGGCCGAACTCGCAATCGTATCCTGCGTAAAGATACTGCTGAAAACCGGTATTCCGTCGCCGGGGCAACCCGTGCCGCTGAATGGGTCGCACTGCGGCGAGGAATAGCGCCGCAAACCCACAAGGGTTAGGCCGCCTGGCGCGACGCTACTGATAGGCGATCCTGCGGGAATTACCGTCGGACCGTTCGGACCGTACGGAACGTGAAAGCCGCCAGGAGGGGCCACCACATTAACCAGGTTCCCGTTCGCGTTGTAGGCTTTGGTCGGCACCGAAAAGACGGAGTCCGCGAAGTATTGGCCGCAATCCGTGCCGATACCGGCGCCCGAGGCATTGGAACTACCGTCTCCGGGATACGCTGCCGCCAGCGCCGTCAAATCCAAGCATGTCTGGGGATTCCCGTAGTTGACATCGCGAGTCGCCAGAAGACGATGCCCTTGAGAGCCGACGTAGCCTACCTGCAGCTTCAAATCTTTAGTCAACTCGCGCTCGATGGTCAGGTTGTATTGCGCGGAATATTGACTTCTGAGGTGCGGTTGAAACTGACCGAACAAGGTAATGGGCCGGAACAAACCCCAGTCGACAGGCTGGCCGCGCGGTGGATCCAGTATGCCATTGTGACCTGAGAGTTCGGGCAGTCCGAAAGGGTTAGGATAGGTAAACGTTCCACTCTGATCTTGAAAGGGCGTGTCGAGCATGGTGTTAAATGGAAACGAACTTCCGCCAAAGGGAGGCTCGGCGCTGAACTGTTCCAGCACCAGCTGCTCGATCGGATTGTAGAAGAGACCCCATCCCGCCTTTATGCTCGTCTTACCCGAGGTGCCCGGGCTCCATGCAATTCCGACCCGCGGAGCGAAAGCTTTGTAATAGGTCTGGGTGAGCGCAGTTGGAACTCCCGCATCTCCCGCCACAACAAGACCCACCGGTGTCATAGATGAGCAGTCGGTGTTCACTGTGTTTTCGCAGGGATAAACCGTGCTCGTCTGGCCGGGGCGGAAGGTTTGCACATGCTTGCTGACGTCGGCAAGAGGGGTATTGAGTTCCCAGCGCAGGCCGTAATTCAAAGTCAGGTTAGGTTTGATTTTCCAGCTGTCCTGGGCGTAGAGATACAATCCCGTGCTTCGGACATTCTCGACTTGCGCGGAACCTTGACCGTACGAGCCGGGAAATCCGAGAAGGAAATCGGAGAAGACGGTATCTCCAACGGTGCTATTTGTGGATGTACCGTCGACGAAGAATTCACCGTTGACATCGAAGTAAAGGGTCTGGTCAAAGCGTTGCCGACGAAGATCGATTCCAACCTTGAGTGAATGGTTCCCGATTACTTTGCTCAGACTATCCGACCACTGGAAGGAATTTCCGACCTGCGGCACGGAGCCTTCACCGTTATTGCCAATGGTGAATCCTCCGCTCAGCTGGATGAAAGGAAGTCCTTCGATGTTGGCGCCGAGATTCGGATGAATTCCCAGCGCGTTGGCCGATGTCCCATCCGAGAAGCACGGGACCGGCCCGAGAGCGCTAGTCAGCCATGAGGGGGCTGGAGGGCAGGAGTTTTGTACTGTGGAAGTTCGCACCGGCTGCTGGAAAGTCCGCTGCGCTTCACGGTTATAGTTGAAACGAAATTCGTTGACGGTCGTATTGTTAATGGTCCACGTATGACTGATGTTCCACTGCTGGAAGCGCTCGTTGGTGGTCGATCCGAATCCGGGGACGTTGGCGCCAGCAGCCTGGAATTGCGCAAATGGTGAAACGACATGGTGGTCGTCGAAATAGTAGTAGGCACTGAGGTTCTGTTTCGAGTTGATCCGATGATCGATCTTGACCGTAAACTGATCGCCGCGGGTGGGTTGAACAGGCGTCGTGACCAACGTCCCAGAATTATTGTTTGGGGTCGGCACATACTGAAGTAGATCGACCGCGGTGGCACTCAGACAACCTAGCGGGATGATGTTGCCGGGAAACAGGTCGGAATACAGTTGGCCATCAGGAATTGTAGGCGCTGGTCCGAGCGCAGTCGTACAGTTGGGCCGCTGGTTCAGCGCAAAAGCATCGGTCAAAGTGCCGGCGAATGGCGACTCTGACGAAAAATCAGCAAAAGGCTGCGTGGCGCTGGGTCGCTCAGAAGCGGTCGGAACGTTTACCAGTGGAGACGGAATTCCCTGGCGAATGCGACGCCCTTCATAAGAAGTGAAGAAGAAGGTCTTGTCTTTCCTGATCGGACCTCCGAAGGTTCCGCCAAACTGGTTCTGATTGAATTGCGGCTTGTCGCACGCAATGCCATCGATTGACGTCAGGCAGTAGGGGTTCGCATTCAGCTTCGTATTGCGGAAGAACTCGTAGAGATTTCCGTGAAAGCTATTGGTGCCTGACTTCGTTACCACGTTCACTACCGAGCCGGAGTTGCGGCCATACTCGGCGTCGAAAGTATTGGTGAGTACCCGGAATTCCTCAATGCTGTCAGGAGAAGGCTGGACGGTCGGCAGGTTCACAAACTGATCGTTAGCGTCGCCGCCGTTGACACTGAAATTGTTGGAGCGTCCGCGGCCTCCGTTGACTGAGACTGCACCAGCGCGGTCGCTTCCATAAACAATCGAATTGCTGGATCCAACTGTGGACATGACACCGGGCTGCAATTGCAGAAACTGGTACGTGTCGCGAGCGTTCAATGGGAGCTGGCTTACGGCACGGTCATTGACCACGGCGCCCAGTTGGGTGCTTGTCGTATCGACCAGGGGGGCTTCAGACGTCACTTCGACGACTTCCTTGCTTGTCCCCACCTGCATCGTCATGTTCAGGGTGATGACCTGGCTGATGTCGAGAGTGACATTTTTTCTGATGTCCGTCTTGAAGCCGGATAAGTCAAACGTCAGGGTGTAAGTACCGACCGCGATTTCCGGAAAAACGTAATCCCCGTTTGTGTTCGTCTGAGTGTCGCGCGCCGTGCCGTTGGCATCATTCTGGGCGGTGATTTTTACGCCCGAAAGAACCGCGCCGCTCGAATCCGCTACGCGCCCTAAGATTCGGCCGCCAGTGCTCTGGGCAAACGAGTGCGCCGAGACGAAAAGCACACAAACTATGACGGCAGCATAGGCGGACATCCTTGACATTTTCAGCGACGGCATCATGCGGGTTCCTCCAAATATCTGGGGCTCAATTTTGGATTCAGTGCAGCTTGCAGGAAACAGTAACCTTGCTATAATCGCGCAAGGTTAGAGACTTCCCCGTCCTCTGTCAAGCGGAAAAGCGTGATTTAAAGAGCGACCTATAGGCACAACCAGCAATTATGTCGAGCGCAACGCAGTCCTATCTCAAAATCGGCGACGTGGCTCGCATGGTTGGGATCTCGCAGTCGGCGATCCGCGGATGGGAGAATCTCGGGCTCACTCGTCCGCAAAGGACCGAGAGTCGCTATCGGTTGTATACGCAAGACGACGTGCGCGTGCTCAAGAAAGCGCGCTACCTGCGCAAAGTACGCGGCTTGAATGCGGCCGCCATCGTGCAGATGCTGAAGCGCGAAGGTGCGATCGAAGCGGCTCCGGCGAATGGGGCTGGGATCGGCCTGCGCTTGCGCCGCTTGCGGACCCAGCGCAAACTCAGTCTCGCGGAAGTGGCCGGCGCCGCCGGAATTTCGGTTGGCTTTCTCAGTGCCCTTGAGCGCTCGCAAATGACCGCCTCCGTCGGAACATTGCGAAGGCTAGCACGCTACTACAAGACCAACATCCTTGATTTTTTCGATGCTACGGAACTGAATACTCGATTGGTGCGAGCTCCGAAGCGTAAAGTGCTTGAGGCTGGCCCCGGCGTGCGCATGGAATTGCTTGCCTGGGGCAACAAGGTGATGGAGCCGCATCTGTTTCGTATCGCTCCAAAAGCCGGAAGCGGAGAGTCGTATTCGCATGAGGGCGAAGAATTTATATTTGTGCTTCGCGGAGAACTTAAAATCGCCCTCGACGGCGAAGAGTACCATCTGAAACGTGGCGACAGCTTTTATTTCGAGAGCGCAACACCGCATCACTGGAAAAATCCCGGACGCGGTGAGACCTGGCTATTGTGGGTCAACACGCCGCCGACGTTCTGAGTAATGGCACTGACTAAGGAGACTATGACTTCGAGGCCTTCGCGTTTCACTTCCTTATGGTTCGCGGCTGGATGGTTCGTCGCTCTTGTCTTGCCGCTTTCTAGCGGTGCCGCAGCGCAGTCGGCCTCGCAACCCGCCGACGTTATCGTCACCAATGCGCGGATCTATACGGTGAACCCCCAGCAGAAGTGGGCCGAGGCACTCGCGGTTCGTGGCGATCAGATTGTCGCTGTTGGAGACGCCAGGAAGATCGACGCGCTTCGCGGCCCTTCCACAAAAGTTATCGACGCCGGACATCGATTGCTGCTGCCGGGCTTTGTCGACTGCCACATTCATTTCATGGACGGGTCACTTGGCCTGACGCGCGTTGATCTTAACGAGGCCGGAACGGTCGCCGAAATCCAGAAGAGGGTAAAAGCCTATGCTGAAACTCATCCGAATGAGCCCTGGATACAGGGGATGGGCTGGACTTACCCGACATTCGGCCCGAGCGCGCTTCCTAATAAGAAAATTCTCGACGACGTCGTGCCTGATCGGCCTGTTTACCTGGTGGCATTCGACGGGCATAGCTCGTGGGCTAACAGTAAAGCGCTTGCCATGGCGGGCATCGACCGCAATACACCCGACCCTCGCAACGGAAAAATTGTTCGCGACGAAAAAGGCGAAGCGACCGGAGCTTTGAAAGAGGCTGCCGGGGATCTGGTGGGATCGAAGACTCCGGTGCCGACTCGCGATGAGCGGCTCGATGCCTTGCGAAAAGGAATTCACGAAGCGAATCGCGTCGGCTTGGTGCGCGTCCATAGTGCGGGGCAGGACTTCGAATATCTCGACTTGTATGACGAGTTGCGCAAGAAGGATGAATTGACCTTACGTTTTTATGTCGCTTATTTTCTCGACCCTCCGGGGCTGACGCCGAAATCGATCGAGCTGATTGAGAGTGCGAGGCGGCAATACCCTCCGGCCGATAAGTGGATCGCGGGGGGCGCGGTGAAAACGATGCTCGACGGGGTGGTCGAGGCACATACCGCGGCGATGCTTGAGCCTTATTCAGATGATCCCTCGCAGAGTGGAAAACTTTTCTGGGATCCGGAAACATACAAGGCCAATATCGCCAACATCGATTCGCGCGGGCTGCAAATTTTCACTCATGCCATCGGCGATAAAGCGGTGCGTCTCGCTTTGGACGCTTACCAGAACGCCGCGCAGGTCAACAAAACCAAAGACGCCCGCCCGCGCATTGAGCATATTGAGACCATCAGCGCGGTGGATATCGATCGGTTCGGGAAGCTCGGAGTCATTGCCAGCATGCAGCCGCTGCATTCCTATCCCGATGACGACACGTTAAACATTTGGGCTCGCAATATCGGACCGGAGCGTGCGTCGCGACCGTGGGTCTGGCACAGCATCCAGGATAAAGGTGGGGCGCTCGCATTTGGCAGCGACTGGCCTGTGGTTACGCTGAATCCGTGGAAGGGCGTGCAGACGGCGGTGACCAGGCAGACGCACGACGGGCAGCCGGCGGAAGGATTTGTTCCGCGGCAACGACTGAGTTTGGAAGACACGATTCACGCTTACACTTTGGGCGCGGCGTTTGCTGGACGGCGGGAAAAAACTGAAGGCTCGCTGGAGCCGGGAAAACTCGCCGACTTCATTTTGCTCGATCAAGATCTGTTTAAGATTGAGCCCTCTCAAATCGATAAAACAGAAGTCCTCTTTACTATGGTCGGAGGAAAGATTGTTTATCAATCGCCGAATTGGCCTGCGGGAGCTTCCGGTACCAGCGCGACGGAAAAGAAATGACGAATAAGCAACTTTCGCCGCGGCAACGATCGCGGCAAGAATCATTGTCCGTAAAAATCTGTGGAGTGCTGGCACTCATGACGCTAGCCGCTCTCTGCGGGTCGTGCGCCAAGAAAGCTCCGACACTGAACCTGCTGGTGTGGGAGGGGTACGCCGACGCCTCTTACGTCAAGGCTTTTGAAGAGCAAAACCACTGCAAAGTTTCTGCGTCGTATATGGGATCGAGCGACGAACTGGTGGCCAAGCTTCGCGGCGGGAGTTCGGGTAACTACGATGTGATCTCTCCGTCGAGCGACGTGGCTACGATGATCGCAACTTCGTCTTTAGCGGCGCCGCTCGATTTAGGCAAGCTGCCGAGTTACGCGCAGCTTTCTCCGCAACTCACCACCTTGCCACTGGTTCGCGTTAAGGGCGACGTTTACGGCGTTCCTTTTATGTGGGGACCGGATCCGTTGATTTACGACACGACGGCGTTCCCGCAGCCGCCAGCAAGCTGGAACGCGATGTGGGACACAAAGCTTAAGGGCAAAGTTTCGGTGTGGGACGATCTTTCGACCGTCTACATGGCGGCGCAAGTGCTCGGTTATGACAAGCCCGACCCCGCTCATCTTTACAACCTCACAGATTCCGAGCTTGAGGCAGTGAAGAAAAAGCTGATTGCGTTGAAGCCGAATATCCGCAAGATGTGGTCAACCGGCGGAGAGCTGACGAATCTGTTTCAGAATCACGAAGTCGTCATGGCCATGGGCTGGCCGCTGATGACCAACCAGCTTCGCAAGAGCAACTTTCCGGTGGGAGAGACGATTCCGAAAGAAAACACAACCGGCTGGATCGACCACTTGATGATCACCGCCGGAAGCGAGAACAAAGAACTGGCGTATAAATTTCTCGAATTCATGATTCAGGCTCAAACCCAGAAGAAAGTCACAGATGTTACGGGGTACACGCCCGCGAATCCGCATGCGGCGCAGTTCATGACGCCGGACGAACAGAAGAGCCTGCACCTCGACGATGTCGACAACTACCAGAAGAGACTTTACTTCTGGCAGAATGTTCCGCGGCGGGCTAAATACAACGAGATCTGGAACGAAGTAAAAGCGACGCAGTAGCGAGCGCTGACTTTCTCGGTTGCCGCCCTGTTTGCGGCGGAAACGCTGGCGACACCTCACATGACGACGACTTCTGAACCCGCGGTTGTGCCTCTTGCGTCGGCGAGTTCGAGTGTGTTGCTTTCGATCCGCTCCGTCGCCAAAACTTTCGGCAAGAACGTTGTCCTGCGCGACATCTCGTTAGAGATTGCGGAGGGCGAGTTCCTCACTATTCTTGGCGAGAGCGGTTCTGGAAAGACCACACTGCTTCGCATCCTCGCGGGATTCGAACAGGCAACTTCGGGCGAAGTCTGGATGGCGGAAGAACGTCTCGACACGCAGCCTCCCTATCGCCGTCGAGTGAATACTGTTTTTCAGCACTATGCTCTCTTCCCGCACATGACGGTGGAGCAAAACGTTGGCTACGGGCTGGCGATCGCTAAGCGCCCGGCCGACGAGATCAAGACGCGCGTTGAAGAGGCGCTCAACAAAGTCAAGATGTCGGCGTTCGCAAAATCCAAGCCGTCGAAAATCAGCGGCGGACAGCAGCAACGCATCGCTCTCGCTCGCGCGCTGGTGAACCGCCCGAAACTGCTGTTGCTGGATGAGCCGCTCTCCGCGCTCGACGCCAATTTGCGACGCCAGATGCAAGTCGAATTAAAAGCGCTGCAGCGTGAAGTCGGGATCACATTCATCTTTGTCACGCATGATCAGGATGAAGCGATGGTGATGTCCGACCGCATCGCGCTTCTTCGCGGGGGAGAACTCGAGCAGATTGCCGCTCCTCGCGAGATCTACAGCCGTCCGGCAACTTCGTACGTTGCGCAATTCATCGGTCACACGAACCTCTTGCATGCCGACGTTCTCGGCAATTCCGCCATGTGCGACCGGCTTACCTGGTCCGTTTCGCAGCCCGATGGCGTGGCACTTTTTTCGCTTCGTCCTGAATGCATTCGAGTGGCGAAGATCACGCCGCCGGCCATTGGCCCGGCAAAAGCGGCGACCAGCGTTCGCTTTCGAGCGAAACTACGCGACCAATCTTTTCACGGGTCGACTGAACTGCTTCGCGTCGAGACCGACGGTGGATTAATGCTCAACGTCCGGACTTCGAGTCGCGATCTGCCGAAGGGTCCGTTGGAATTCGAATTCACGCCTGCCGACGCCGTCGCCGTTCGCAACTCAGAGCTTCCGGCAAGCGATCCCGTTACTCCAACTGCCAAGGTTGAGGGCTAATGTTCTCTCGCGCGTATCGCACCGCGGTCACCGTCCCTCCGCTGGTATGGGTAGCCGTATTTCTGCTGGTGCCTTACTTACTGATGTTCTGCTATAGCTTCTGGTCGGTCTCCGAATCGCAGGCTATCGTCCATTCCTGGACGTTCGACAACTACAAAGAGTTGGTGAGCAAGCCGGTTTACTGGCAGACGCTTTTGCGATCCATGTGGATCGCTGCTCGCGTAACATTCTTCTCCCTTCTTCTCGGCTACCCGCTCGCGTACTTTCTTTCGTTTCAGGCAGGCAAGAAAAAAGATCTCTACTACCAACTTGTCATCATTCCGCTGTGGGTGAGCTACCTGGTTCGCGCTTATGCGTGGAAGACGATCCTGGGGACGGACGGCGTGCTGAATACGATGCTTCAGTATGTCCACCTCACAAGTCATCCGCTGGACTTCCTGCTCTACAGCCCGTTTGCGGTGGTATTGACGTTGACCCACATCTACACGCCGTTCGCGTTTCTTCCCATCTACGCTTCGCTCGAGCACATTCCGCGCAATCTGATCGAGGCTTCTCACGATCTTGGAGCCACGCCGCGGCAGACATTCTGGCGAGTCATACTTCCTTTATCGATTCCCGGATTGCTGGCGGGAGCGACTTTTGCTTTCGTTCTGAGCCTCGGAGATTTCCTGGCTCCGCTGCTGCTCGGAGGCCCGAGCGGCATCATGATTTCGAATATTGTAGTGAGTTTGTTCGGCGCGGCCTACAACTGGCCATTGGGTGCGGCGATAGCGTTGTGCATGCTGGCACTGGTGTTGGGTTTAATTTTCTTTTCGGAACGGCTGGAGAAGAAGTGGAGCTTCTCATAACAGCAAGTAGAGGATTGAGGGCCGAATCAGTTCATGAACCAAAATTCAGAGAATACGCCGCGAAATGCAGGCTCCGGTTTACTTACCGCGCACGCGCTGGCCGTCTTTGCATTTCTTTATCTGCCCATCGCTATCCTCATTCTCTATTCCTTTAACGGACAAGGGGTCGGGGGCTTCCCTCCACGCGATCTCACACTGAATTGGTATCGCATTCTCTTCACTGACGGACCTATCTGGGATTCGGTTCTCAATAGCCTAATCGTGGCCGCCGCAGCCATGCTGATTGCATTGACGTTTGGAATTCCGGCCGCGCTGGCTCTTGATCGCGCGCAGTTTCCCGGAAAAGCGCTGTTTCGCCGACTGGTTCTCTTGCCGCTCATTCTTCCCGGGATCATCACCGGGCTTTCGCTGCTGATGCTGTTTCGCATCGCGAATGTGAAACTTAGCCTGATGACCATCATTCTCGGACACGGTACTGCGCTCATCTCGGTTGCGACCACCGAAGTTTTTGCCGGGCTGCAAAAGCTGAACCGCGCTCAGGAAGAGGCTTCGTTAGATCTGGGAGCAAATTACTGGCAGACGTTCTGGCGCATCACCGTGCCCAATCTCAAGCTGTCGATCATCGGCGCGGCGCTTTTGATCTTCACGCTTTCGATGGATGAAATCGCTGTGAGCTTTTTCCTGATCGGCCGCGACAACACGCTGCCTCTGGAGATATGGGGACGGATGCGACGAGGGATCACTCCGGAGATCAACGCGATTTCGACGATAATTTTTTTATTTTCGCTGGGGGCGATTGTGATTTGGTATCGGCTGAGAACGCGGGCGGATCTGGCGACGACTCAGGTTGAATGAAGTCTCGGATCGATGGGGAAAAGCGATGGAGGCCCTCAGCGGCTGGAAGCCGGGTTAAATCCTCAGATTGGCACGGCTAAAGCCGTGCCCTTCCCTTTGATTACGCATTTCCGAATCTTTTGTAGGCATCTTCTGGCCTTCCCTTGAATCAACGGGTTGCATTCAACATCGCGGCCGCTGGGGTAATGCTTTTCTCCAGAGGTTCCGGGGATGACTGTGGATTGGCAACTAGGGACGGCTCCGATTTTAACCGTTGTGAATCCAGTTCTACCAGCAGCATTCGGCTATCCGAATAGTACGCACCGCCAGTGGCGGTTTCGCCTTTAAAAACTGGGCTCGCGCAGCTTAAGTATTCCTGGCGAGAAACCAGGTTGGTTTCCGCTAACCTGCCGGCGATAAAGTCGCGCTCGGCATCAATTTTGGGATCGATGCGGTGGAACACTCGCAGCTTTCTGAACTGCCATTGCAGTGCCACATCGTAGGTCGCCGCGCCTACCCAGATTGTGGTTCCGTCGACGCTGTAGTCGGTTTTCCAGATGCGGATATGGTGACGCTTTGCGACTACGGACTTCGAATCGGGCAGAGCGTAGGAGTAGTCCTGGGTTCGTCCAAAGACGTAGAGGGCGCGCATGGGCAGCTTGGCATAATGCATGCGCTGGATCGCGAGATGCCAGAATGCGGGGAATTTGGTCTTTTCTGTCTTGACCCATCCCGAGCGCGCGAAGGCTTCTTCCAGTTCGGATTGCCTGGCCACGAAGGCGAGATTGAGCATGTCGCCGTCGCGCCCCTGAGCGTCAACGGCGCGGGGCGGCAGGAAGTGAATCAACTGGCTAAGCTCTGACCGCTCTCCTTTGGCTGCCACTAGATTTGCGGTCGGCAAGGTCACGTTGCTGGATGTGTGCGCGGTAACTTCCATCCCTTTGAGGAGGGTGCTGTCAATTCCATGAGAGAGCAGGAACACGGGCGCTGCCGGAAGGTACGACAAACCGGTTGCCAACATCTCTGCCAACATCAGTTTCGTGCGCGAACTACCCTTGACCATTCTGCTTGCAGTGAGGCCAAGAGGTTCGCCTGTGACCAGATTGACGGAATCCAGCTGAATGACGAGTTTCCCTCCGATGCCGAGCATGCGCGTACGTTTGACGCTAACGACCGAACCGCTTGCAACCGAGTCGGCTTCGATGACGGTAAAGCCACCGACCTCGACATTTTTAGAAACGATGAAATCGAGGCGATCTCCGCGTTTCGCCCTGGCGGAAGAGATGGTTTTATCCAGTTGCAGCTGGATTGGAGTGCCAATGGGAACAAAAATCTCTCCGCGAGTCGACGCGAGAACCGGTGCGGGAGTGGGTGTTACAAATCGGGGAAGATCGTCGAGCTTGATGTTTGCAAGGGTTGGTCTGGCATCAGGTTGATGGGACACGAACGTTTGCCCCCACACGGCGGAAGGCAGAAACAGACAGCAGACCGCGCTGCGGATAGAGATGGTGAGGGAAGTTTTGTGAAACATCAGTGGCGCCGCCTCCATGAGAGGTCCAACTCTCATTGCTCCCAGGAAAGTAGCGCCTTGGGGCGCGATGTTCTGCGTCTCTGGGTCTGTGTGTAGGTTAGGGTGCTAACAGAGCTTGTGCTGTTGTCTGGTAAGTTCGCACTTTCGATCTTTTGAGACGATTCGTGTGCAAAAGGTGTCTTTATTGAAAGTTTCCCAGATTGAGTGGCCCGCACTGGATCGTCTTCACCGAGTTCCAAAAGTGAGAACACGGCGGGCATAGTAAAGTAGTAGAAGGCCCGTACAGGGAACAACTGAGGTTTCAATCTGAATAAAAGTATCCGCAACATCGCAATTATTGCCCACGTTGACCATGGCAAGACGACGCTCGTCGATGCCTTGCTCCGCCAGAGCGGCACGTTCCGCGACAATGAAACGGTGGCCGAGCGCGTCATGGACTCCAATGATTTGGAGCGCGAACGTGGGATCACCATTCTTGCCAAGAACACGTCCGTGTTCTTTGGTGGCATCAAGATCAATATCGTCGACACGCCGGGCCACTCCGACTTTGGTGGCGAGGTTGAGCGCGCTTTGAAGATGGTCGATGGCGTCATGCTTCTCGTTGACGCGAGCGAAGGGCCTCTGCCGCAGACTCGCTACGTCCTGAGCAAAGCTCTGGAAGCGAATCTCAAGCCGATCCTCGTGATTAATAAGATTGACCGGCCTGACGCGCGTCCGCAGGAGGTCCTGAACGAGGTTTACGACCTCTTTATCGATCTTGACGCGAAAGAGGATCAGCTGGACTTTCCGGTGCTTTACACGAATGCCAAGGCCGGGACTGCCGCCGTCCATCAGGGTTCGCACGGCGAAGACCTGCGGCCGCTGTTCGAGGCCATTGTCGATACCATTCCTGCTCCGCAGGGTGATAAGGACGGTCCGCTGCAGATTCTGGTTGCGAACCTCGATTACAGTGACTACCTTGGCCGCCTCGCGATCGCACGCGTCTTCTCGGGGACGATGAAAACCGGTGAAGATGTTGCCATCGCCAAGCGCGACGGGTCATTCCAGAAGACGAAAATCACGAAGCTCTTCAGCTTTTCGGGGCTGAAGCGCACCGACATCACCGAAACTTCGCTTGGCGACATCATTGCGGTGGCGGGAGTCGAGGGCATCACGATTGGCGAAACCATTACCAGCGCCGAAAATCCGACGCCTTTGCCTCCGATCGTCATCGACGAACCGACGATCGCGATGCTTTTCACGATCAATACCTCTCCTTTTTGCGGACGCGAAGGCAACTTTGTTACTTCGCGCAACTTGCGTGAGCGCTTGGTAAAAGAACTGCTGACGAACGTCTCGCTTCGCATGGAAGAGACTGGAAGCACGGATTCGTTTAAAGTCCTGGGCCGCGGGGAACTCCAGCTCTCGATCTTGATCGAAATGATGCGGCGCGAGGGCTACGAGCTGATGGTGGGAAAGCCTGAGATCGTCACAAAACGCATCGACGGAAAATTGATGGAGCCGGTCGAGCACCTGACGGTCGATGTTCCCGAAGAATTTGTTGGCGTAGTCATGGAACATGTTGGGTCGCGTAAAGGCGAAGTCGCGAACATGCACAATCACGGCTATGGCCGCGTGCGGGTTGAGTTTCGCGTGCCCAGCCGCGGTTTGATTGGCTTGCGCAGCACACTGCTTACCGACACACGCGGAACGATCGTCATGAACGCATTATTCGACGGATATATTGAGTGGCAGGGGGAGATTCCGCATCGTCCGACGGGGGCTTTGATCGCCGATCGCGGCGGGGTTACCACTTCTTATGCCCTCTACAACCTGCAAGAGCGTGGCACGCTTTTCTCAGGCCCGGGCACCGATGTCTACGAAGGCATGATTATCGGGGAGAACGCGAAAGATACCGATCTCGATGTGAACATCGTTCGCGAGAAGAAGCTTACGAATATGCGAGCCTCAACGTCAGATGAAGCGATACGGCTGGTTCCCTATCGCAACCTGAACCTCGAACAGGCGATCGAATTTATCGCCGACGACGAGTATGTCGAGGTCACTCCGAAATCGCTGCGATTGAGAAAGAAAGTTTTGCAATCGAACAAGCGCAAGCGCTCTCTGGCCGAAGTCGAAGGCTGATCGTCACCAAAAACAACATTTTTGGACTGTCGGCGGCCGTTAGGCTGCTCGGCAAACACCATTAACCACAGGGTACACAGAGGAACACAGGGGAAAGCGAACGTCCAGAGAGGCATGACGCGCGCGTACGGAGGTGAGTACGACAATGCGAATATAACCTGCGAGGGCAAACGGGTTACCCTGTGCTCGTCTGTGTACCCTGTGCTTAAAGAGGTTTGCAGGGACGACGCCCACCCAGCTGACGACTGCTGCGGCCACGAAGATCTTGAATATTGAGGCAGTCAGCCCGCACGATGTACACTTCCATTACGCGCCCGTAGCTCAGCTGGATAGAGCGGTTGCCTCCGGAGCAACAGGCCGGGAGTTCGAATCTCTCCGGGCGCACCAGTTTTTCGCTAGCCTCTGACCATCTTGCCAGTTCTCTTCTGCTGAACGCCTGAGCGATGTCGGCGAAACCCGGCGTCCCGGTTCGATTCTCTGGCAATTTCCTTTCAGCGGGCGTAATATCCTCGGATTCCCAACAGGAGGCTCCCCCATGATTCTCGGCATGACCCCTTTAACTTTTGTACACACAATCATTAGTTTGATCGGCATTTTTTCCGGCCTGTTTCTGGTTTACGGGTTTATCGCAGGAAAAGGTCTGAAGCACATTGCCGCGCTCTTTCTTGCTACGACCACGGCAACGAGCATCTCCGGATATTTCTTCCCCTTCCACGGAGTGACTCCAGGCATCGTGATCGGCGCGATCTCGTTGGTTGTGCTGGCAATCGCCACCTACGCGCGTTATGCACGACATCTTGAGGGTGGGTGGAGACGAACTTACGTGATCAGTTCCGTGTTCGCCTTGTATCTGAATTGTTTTGTGCTGGTCGTGCAATTGTTCGAGAAAGTTCCGTCGCTTCGAGCGCTCGCGCCGACTCAATCGGAGGGGCCGTTCAAGATCGCTCAGGGAATTGTGCTTGTGCTTTTCATTGCGCTGGGAATTTTTTCGGTCAAGGGGTTTAACGAGCATCCTTTGCGGGCCGCGAACCAGACTTTGCCACGCGCTGCTTAGTTCTTAACGATGGCTGCATTTTTGGCGCACGAGGGCGGACAGGAGTGTCCGCCCTACACGAGCGAAACAAATTGCAATTAGAAGGTGACGCGGAGGCCGAATTCCATCTGTCGGGGGGCGCCGTTTCCGTAAGTTCCTGAACCGGGCAGAATTCTATCCTGACGGGCGCTACAGAAAGTCGTTGAATTTCCACAATTCCCTGCCGAGCTGGCGTTGTTGAGCGACGTACCCGGGGCGCCGTTGAGAACACCGCTCAACTGATTGCCCGGACCTCCGAAATTTGCCCAATTGAACACGTTGAAGATCGAGACTGTCGGTTCGATCTTTATCCGTTCGCTGACTTGATACGGCCAAATCAGGCGCAGGTCCATGGTTTTGAGCCACGTTGACTGGGCGAAGTGGCCGGGGAGAGACGGGATCAATGGGGAATAAGCTCCAAGAGACACGAGTTGTTGGCCGGTGAAGAGCCCGCTGCCGCTGAGTACCTGGCCGGCGGGCGTGAGCTTGCCCCCAAAGGTTCCGTCGTAGGACGCAATTACTTTATTCAGAGTGCTCGTCGAATACTTTCCGGTGCTTCCAATCGATGTGTTCGGGAGCAAGTCGCCGACGGTGCCATCGCCGGTTACGTCGCTACGAAAAATCTCACCCGCCACGCCGCCTCCATCCTGCTGAGGAATGTAGACGCTGAGTGGCAAGGGCGAGGCCAGGTGCGCGATCATCGAGAGCCGCAGACGATACGGCAGATCTGCCGTTGAAGTGAAGGCGAGTTGATGGGTGCGGTCGAGCCCTGACGAGCCATAGTGTCGGAGGTGGGGACGGTTGTAATCCTGGGCGACGGTGAGTATCGAATAATCCCCGCCCGAACCGTCCGGCTCAGCGATATTTGTGCGGTAACGGGAGAAGGAGTAATCGAGCGAAGCGTCGAAACGACGGACTCGCCGGGCGGGATTGACGGCGCTGGATGTTTTTAACGACAGCTGAACACCCTGATACTCGGACTTTCCGCTGGGAAAATACATGATATTCGAGCCAACCGCGGGGTTCGCCCCGCCGAACGCGGCTTGCTGCTTGCCGAGAACGGAACAGGGGAAGGGACCGCAAAAAGCGTTTGAGGAATCAAGACCGTGGCGGGCAAAATCAGTGATGCTGGCTCCCGGAACATTGGCTAAGTAACAGCTGACGGCGCCTTGCGAACTGCTTCCTGCAAAGAGCGCAGGAGCGCATCCGGCTGAGGCTGAGTTCGCCGCCAGGGTTGCATTGATTGCGGACAGTTCGGCGTTAAAGGTATTTCCGAGAGGATTAACGTTGCCACCGTCGGTAAGATACTGCGCGCTGCCAGCGCGATTGGTATCGATGCCTAGCGGAAATTGGGTTCCGATCTCGCGCACGTAGTCAGCCGAGAATGAGGTGCGTTCGCTGACCTGGCGCTGCAACCCGAACGCCATGTGAACAACCCGGGGTGTCTTGTAATCAGGAGCCAGCAAACCTCCAAAGTTAGCCAGGCTGTTGGTCAGGGAATAAACGTTAGGCCCTCCAGTTACTCCAGCCTGCGCGGCCAAAAACTGAGACTGCAAGTCCTGGATAGCATTGGAAACCGTAGCCGGGCCCTGAGTTCCGGTTAGAGTCGCCCCCAAAGCCTGGCCGCAAATCTGCGTTGCAATGTCCAAGCCGTCACTCTGGCTGACCACGGCAGCGTTCGGGAAGAGCACCGATCCGGTCGGGCACAAAGTCAGGCTGCGATTGTACTGACCGGTCGACAGGCGGTTGATGCGATCTTGATACGAATTCTGGAAGAGAAAATTGTCATAGAACAAACCGCCGCTCGCTCTCACGACAGTTCGTCCGTTGTGACCCGGATCCCAGGCGATACCGGCCTGCGGGGCAAAATTCTTTCCCGGACGGTAGGGAGGAACTCCCAGCGTGCGGCTCGCACCGGCGCCATATTGAGGAAGAAATCCAAATTGATCGAGAATCAGGCCGGTGGTGCATGGCGGCGCGGTGACAATGGCGGTGTTGATCGCTGAACAGGGCGCGGCCGCAATATCGTTATCCGTACGCCCGCTGTCGAGGACGTAATTGACTCCCAAACTGATGTTTAAGTTCGGACGCAGGTTGAAGGAATTACCGAGATAGCCTTCTATGCGGGTATCAAAGTGCCCGCCAGTCGAGCGATTGAAGGCGGACTTCTCGCTGAAGCTGCCTAAGCCGTTGAAGATGGTGAAGGTGCCGACGGGAAAGTTGAGTGGATTGTCGGCGGCGCCGCGCGGGTCGCCGGCAATCAGGGCCACCAGAGACGGATCGCTATTGATTGCGTTGATCGTCGCCAGACCGTTCGAACTGGTTACCGAGGGGCCGAAATTTCCAGGCGCGTAATAGTCTCCCTGGGAAATGCGGTGGATGGCCGCGCCAAAGCGGATGGTGTGATTCAATTTGTAAATCGTGCTGCCATCGTATCTTCCGAAAAGATCGCGCTGGATGGTTTGGCGGGGCCCAGCGATGCTCGGACCCAACGAATACGAACCAAGTTGAATGTGAAACGGTGCGCCGGGGACGATCAGGGAATCAGCCACGGCAGGATTAATGGCGTCGACCATCTTCTGGTATCCGAAGCGCGCGCTGTTCACAAACCTGCCTCGGTTCCAATCAAGCCCTACTACGGCTGCCGGAACATTCAATTGATTCCGAAAATTGGACTGGCTATAGGCCGGACCGATTTCGTTTGCATTGTCGTAACTGAAGCGGGCGAACCCCTTCGTGTTGTCGCTGAAGATATAGTCGAGGCGCGCGGTAAACGTGTTTTCCCGGAAATACGCGCTCTGCGAGTTTGTTCCGCTCAAGGCCGGAAACCCAAGCAGAGTGGGCAGCAAGCCATCCTGTTTCGTTCGCTCACCAGCTACGAACAAAAATGCTTTGCTCGGAATCAAGGCTCCGCCCGCTCCAAATCCGTATTGCTGGCGGCTATAGTCGTCGTGCGAAGGAAAGCCCGCTAGCCCAAGTGCCTGCTCCCGAAACTGGCCGAACAGATTGCCATGCCACTCATCGCCACCCTGACGCGTGCTGACCCTGACCGCCCCGGTGGCATTCAACGACTGAAATAATTCTGGAGTCGCACGCGAGACAATGACCTCTCGGATGCTCTCGGCGGGCAGATTCATGATCGACGCGCCGCGGGTCTCGTCCATTACTTCGACTTCGTCGAAGTCGTAATGTGTCGTGCGCCCTCGGGTGCTATTGATGGAGAGCGACTGAATGCCGCTCTTGCTCGGATCTAAAATCCTTCCGTCTACGACTTGAACGCCGGGCTCAAGCTGGCCGGCGCTCAGGTAATTTCTTCCGTTGATCGGCAGTCCATCGGGAGAAGTTCCGGCAAACTTGCTTTCCAAGCGCGCGGGTCCGGGATTGATCCATTCCAATCTGAAGTCGGCCTTCGCGGCGGCGCCAGCCACAACTGTGACTGTGGTCTCGACGGGCAATTTGTCCGGACCTTCGATTCGTAAGAGATAGGTTCCGGGGGGCACCGGCTCAGATTGATAGACTCCATCTTTGCCCGAGCGAGTCACGCCCTTGGTATCCGCGGCCTGAGAACTGAAGAGAATTCTGGCGCCCTCGACCGGAGCTCCATCGTCGTCGCGCAGCGTGCCTTGAATCGTGCCTGTGGTCGGATTCTCGGGAGTTTCATCCTGAGCCCAAATCGACAGCGGAAACAGGGCACAAACCAGAAACGCGATGAAAGCAGCACGACGAAGACAATAGCCAGACCAATCAAACAAATGGAATCTCCTGGGAGCAAAACCTCAAGCAGAACTGGAAGCGCTTTGGCTTCTTCGGGTCTTGGTTCCTACCGACTGATTTTTGACTGAAAGTGAATAGACAGTTTACTAGATGCGCCGCGCTCAGTGGCGCGATGTATGTGTTTTAGTTCGACTTCAGTCAACCGTCCAAAAGTTTCGGTTGTTTAGCGATGCACAAACCTTTAAACCACAGGGTACACAGGGGAACACGGGGTAATGCCTCGCGGGGTGCGGAGTGTAAAGTTGCTTTGGAGAGGCAACAGTGAGCATATTGCGAGACCCAGCTTGCCGCGGCTTTCCATACAAATCTTAGAAGGAACCTTTGTGGGTGTAGTAGCCGGCCCGGTAGTGGGACTGGTAAGGACCGCCCGCCGGAGGGTTAGCCAGATCGACATGAAGTTGGCGGAATTCGGAGTCTGAAAAACGCTGCGACGGATAGTAAGAGAGCAAATATTGCGTACGAAGTTCCTCGCTGATTCGGCGGAAGGCGTCATCAAGTTGTGCGAGGGAAGTCGCGTAGTAATACTTGCCGCCGGTGTCGGAAGAAATTTGAATGAGGGCGTGCTCGCCTCCGGTATCTCGGCCGGCGCTTGCTTCGATGGGGACGATGATGACGCTATAGATGATCGCCTCCGACTCCTGGGCGGCGCGGAGCGCTTCTGGATACTTCGTCTGGCTGACCGTGTCGCCGCCATCGGTGATCACAACCATGACTTTTCTTCCCTGCCGACGACTGAGCGCCTGAGAACTGAGGTAAACGGCGTCGTAGAGTGCGGTTGCGGAGCCGTTACGAATGCGGTCAATTCCGGAGTCGATCCTTTTCAAATCAGAGGTGAAGGGCACGATTTCGTTGACTTCTTCGCTGAACTTATACAGCGCGAGGCCGTCCTCAGGGCGGACGATGGCATGAGCGAACTTGCGTGCCGAGATTAGCTCGAGGGGCAAATCTTTTCGGGTGCTGAGACTGGTATCCACTGCTAGCACAATCGACAGCGGCAGCGACGATTCTTTGGCAAAGATGGCGATCTTCTGATCGTGGCCGTCTTCCTTGAGAATGAAATTTTCCTTCTTCAGGCTGGGAACCGGCGCACCGCTCGCGTCCGTAACGGTGACAAAAACATTGACCAGCTTGACGTCGACCTTCAGGGTGCCTTCGGAATCCTGGGCCTTTACCGGCGCGGCGCCGAAAACAACGATACAGGTGGCGATCGCAAGCCCGAAGAACGCGAGTTGAATGGAGCGATTCCATCCATCGCCACTTTGATTGGGGGCGGCTGAATACCTATCGTTTCTCCGTTTATCACTCGAGTCTCGAGAAGCTTTTTCAGCCGTGTGCATAGAAGAATTAATCGGTTGGATGCGCGCTCCCGCTTGCTTTGCCTCCCGGCCGCCGAATTTCTTCTGGGAATGGCTCCCCGTCGGCCCAGACAGCTCCATCTTCAAAATATTCTTTTTTCCAGATGGGAACGGTTTTTTTCAACGTGTCGATGATCCAGCGGCAGGCGTCAAACGACGCGCCCCGATGGGCGGCAGCAACGACAATCAGAACGCTTGTTTCTCCGATTTCCAGGCGGCCGATGCGGTGGATGATCGAGGCCGATCGAACTTCGAAGCGTTGTCGGGCTTCTGCTGCGAGACTCTCCATCTGCTTCAAGGCCATCGGTTCGTAGGCTTCGTAATCCAGATAGAGGGTGCGCCGCCCGCGGGTGTTGTCGCGCACGACGCCATCAAACATCACCGCAGCCCCGTCGGATGAGTGCCTGGCTCGGGCGAGAATCGCCTGCGAGTGAATCGCCTCGCGGACTATGCGTACCTCGCCCACAAATTGCGCATCGGTTTTCGGGAGTGCTTCATTTTCGGATCCACCGCTTACTGGCGGAAGCAAACCTACCTCGTCACCATCACTCAAAACTTGATCCGGCAAAGCGTATTCGTGATTGACCGAAATCGCGAGGGATGAAGCGAACATGGCAAATCGCGGCTCAATCTGCGAATAATGCGATAGCACCTCGGCGGCAGTCGCGCCCTTCTTGAGTTCAAGCGTATCGCCCTGTTTTCCGATGAGTTCTCGCAAAGAGCCGAATAGTAAGGTGCGAATTTTCAATGCGTTATCTCGCTGATTTAGCAAAAGACGTACCTGCGCGCGACAACAGTGTATCGCGGACGACCTGAAGTGCTTGAACCTCGGTGTACCCGGAGAGTCGCGTTCTTCGCTGTTCAATTACCTCCGTAATCGTGCATTGGCAGTAGTTCCCGCTTAGGCTGTTGTCTGCGCTCACTTAGGCGAGAGGAGGCTGTGCCATCATCCCCGCGACTCAAACTGATGCCAGCCGTAATTCGTCGGCCCGCTCGTTTCTCCACAGCCTTAATATTCTCATTAAGTACACCCGGCTTTATGGAGTCACGCATAAGCGCACCGAAGGGCAGTTCCAGACTACCTGGGCAGAACTTCAACAGGCGCTGCCTAAGGGCGGCGACACCGGCTTTCTGCTCGGCGTCTCAGATAACAAATTGCTTTTGGATGGAATCCCGCTCGAGACGGGGCAGGCAGAGCGCACCTTTGCGCAATTGCTTACGGCAGCAGGCCTTTCCAGCATCATGTTTTCGAGCAAAGTCACGCTTGAAGACTTTACCTGTCTCGTCCGCGCCTTTGCCTTAGGTGGATCGAAGGCGCAGGACTTCGCCAAGAGCATAAAGGAAAGCCTCGGCGATCGAAAAGATTCTTCGATCCGAATCAATGAAGTTAAATTTATTGCGGCCGATCCGACAACCGGCGAAGTTTCGATTGCGGCACAATTAGCCGCGCAATCGCTCGGCCCGGAATTCAAGCAGTGGCTCAATGATCCGCAGAAGCTTTTGCAGTTGATCGCCGCGGCGCAAGGCGCGTCTTCTGGAGGCGGTGGAGTTCAGGGCGGCGCGCCGCTCGGTAGCGTTCCATCGGTTGCGATTCCCGCAGGCGCAGCCGCGATGGCTGCGGCACCAGCCACGCAATGGACGGGCGGGGTGGTTCCGCTACAGGAAGAAGAGGTTGTCCAAACGATTCGCCTGCTCACGCATTTCGGGCAGGCCATGCACGATCCGAACGTTTCGCAGGAGAATCTCGCTGCCGAATTGAGCAATGCACCCGCCAGCGCCAAAGTAAATCTTGCGCAATTGCTCGAAGGTCTTGCCGCCCAAAATGCCGCCATGTCTTCGGACAGCACCGGCGACACTCCGCTACTGATGAAGGCAGCGGAGAACATGGCCATCAAGTTTGCCCTCGACCGCTTTCAGCGTGGGGACGTCAAAGTAAATGCTGTCCACGACATGATGGAGCACATGAGTCGGCAGATGGATACCCTGCGTCAGATTCTGCGCGTTCAGGAAGATAAATTGTCGAAGGCCGGCGTCATGGTCGAATCTCACGCCGACATTCTCGACCGCATGTTCTGGGCTGAAATTCCGGAGGCAGGCAAGAGAAGCGTGTTGCTTTCGAATGAAGCTGCCTGTGTGCCTCCCAGGAATATTCGTCAGTTCGTCGAGCTTCTGTTCGAGCGCGACGATAACGAGATCGCCTCGCAGATCCTGGCCAATTACTGCAGCGGAATCGATTCCAAAGAAGCGGACCCCCGGCGTAAGTCGGCGATCGGGTTGGCTCAACTGGCCGACCTGTTTGCAACGGCGCCCGACGAGGTGATGCCCAACACCATCGCTTCGATCGCAGAAAGAATCGTTGAAGAGACTGACCAGGAAATTCAGAGCTTGTTAAGCGCTGCTTTTGCGCGCTTCGGGCAAGAGGCATCCAGCCGAAAAAAGTATAAGGCGATGGCTGAACTCTGCATCTCGCTCGACCGCATCGCCGATCAGCGCCCGGCGCTGGCTCGCGATTTACGCTCACGCGTAGGCATCGAGAATCGCCTTCCCGAAATTATCGAAGAGGCAATTAACAGCGACGTGGTGGCGGAAGATCTGGTGAACGTGCTGCAACAACTCCCCAGACATTCCGTGGAACACCTTGCCGATCGCTTCTTCCGCGCTCAGCGCCGAGTGGAGTGCGACCGCATCGTCGAATTGGTAGGTGAGCTAGGCCAAGTTGGTGTCGACGACTTGCGTGATATCTTGCGCACCGGGCAGCCGCGTCAAGCCGCCTCGACCGTTGGGCTTTTGAGCCGCCTCGCAGTTACCGAGATGCTGGAGCTGCTCCCCGGCCGCATGGGGGAATTCAATCGCTTCTACCAGGACGTTATCGTCCGCCAGATCGCTTACGGCGCCGCACCTGACCGTGGCAGAACTATCGTCGAACTTCTGGAATTGCTTGATCCGCTCATTCTTCCTGAGGCAATCGACGAGATCGGAATGAGCCAGGACCGCACGGCGGGCTCCAACCTGATCACGCTAGCCTCGGCTGGAGAGGCGCAGAATCGCCCGGCATTCGTGCAACTGAAAGCGGTAGAGTCGCTTGGCCGGTTGCGCGATCCTGAGGCGGTTCCGGTTCTTCGCATGATCGTCGACGACAAAAAGTTTTTTGGTTACAGTCAGCATCGCGAATTGAGAATCGCCGCCATTCAGGCCCTGGCCAAGATCGATCCGCGCTACGGAACGCAGGCGTTGGCGGAAAGCGGGCTTGAGGCAAGCGAGATCGCGATTGCTCCTCTGGATTCAGCTCCGGGCTGCCCCTGGGTTCGTCAGCGGCGCTACGAGCGCATTATTCTGCCGCGCACCCTTTCCGCATCTCTTTCCAGCTCCTGGGGAAAGTCAAACATCGTGATGCGCGAAATGAGCCTCGGCGGCGGAATGGGCACGCGCAGCGATAATCTGCGTGTCGGCTCAGAAGCTCACGTGGAAATCTCGGTCGGTGTCAAAAAGATCAAAGGCGAAGTTCTTCTGCGCCGCGCCCGGGTGAATGAAATCGGCTTCGAATTCGTCAGCATGGATCTCGACAGCCGGTATCGCCTGCGACGCATACTCGTCGAGGCCTTGCAGAAAATTCCAGATAACGGCGCCTCCCACTGGGACGGCGAACGCAAATCCTAATTCCCTTCAAGAACTGATGGCATTGCGGCGCGGAAGGCTGGGTCTGATGGCCCCTGAGCGAAGTCGTCGTGCGCACGTCAACGGCGTAAACCACAGAGGGCACAGAGAACACGGGGGGGGGAAACGTCAACGGCGTAAACCACAGAGGGCACAGAGAACACGGGGGGAAACGTCAACGGCGTAAACCACAGAGGGCA
>JBBRNA010000004.1:0-259545 GCA_038230575.1 Terriglobales bacterium
CCGCCGTCAACGTGGTCTTGCCATGGTCAATGTGACCAATTGTCCCTACGTTGCAGTGCGGCTTATTCCGATCAAACTTTTCTTTCGCCATTTTTCTTCCAGCTCCGTGTGCCGCGGAAGCATTCCCCGCGTCCAGTTGTGCCGTCCCTACGGGACCTGTGTTCTGCTTACGGTTACCCAGGGCTAACGCCCTGGGCTAAATTAGTTCGTCCCTTCGGGACTTAAACGGCCGCCCCGAAAGGCCGCTTCAAAATCAACCTGCCGGCCATCCGTCGTCCACAATCTGCGATCGACGACGAACCGCAGTCCGTCCAGTCATCTCGCGGCTGGCTTGCCCTGCATCTTGGCTATAATTTCTTCGGCCACATGACGCGGAGCTTCTTCGTAGCGCGCAAAATGCATTGAATACTCGGCGCGACCCTGGGTTGACGAACGCATGTGGGTCGCGTAGCCAAACATTTCCGCCAGCGGAACAATGGCCTTGATCACTTGCGAACCGGCCAGGTGCTCCATGCCTTCGATGCGACCGCGGCGCGAACTCAGGTCGCCCATGATCGTTCCTGCGTAATCTTCGGGAGTCACAACTTCGACCGCCATCACCGGCTCCAATAGCACCGGAGAAGCCTTGCGGGCCGCCTCTTTGAAAGCCATCGATCCGGCAATCTTGAACGCCATTTCGTTGGAATCGACGTCGTGGTAACTGCCGTCGTAAAGAGTCGCCTTCACGTCAACCATGGGATAGCCAGCCAGAATTCCGCCTTCAAGAGCTTCGCGAATCCCCTGATCGATCGGCTTGATAAATTCCTTAGGCACCGATCCGCCCGTAACGTCGTTGACGAACTCGTAGCCCATGCCCGGCGGCTGCGGATCGAGATAAATTTTCGCGTGACCGTACTGGCCTTTGCCACCGGTCTGCCGGATGTACTTGCCTTCGGCTTCCGCGTGCTTGCGAATCGTCTCGCGGTACGCCACCTGCGGCTTGCCAACGTTCGCTTCGACCTTGTATTCGCGCATCATTCGGTCGACGATGATTTCAAGGTGCAACTCGCCCATGCCGCTGATGATGGTCTGCCCGGAGTCGGGATCGGTGTGAACCTTGAACGTAGGATCTTCCTGGGCCAACTTGGCTAGCGCCATGCCCATCTTTTCCTGATCCGCTTTCGTTTTAGGTTCAACCGCGACCGAGATCACCGGTACCGCGAAAGAAATTGACTCAAGCGTGATGGGATGCTTCTCGTCGCAGATGGTGTCGCCAGTGCTGACATTGCGCAGACCAACAACAGCGCAAATGTCGCCAGCCAGAATTTCCTGGATGTCTTCGCGCTTATTGGCATGCATCTTCAAAAGGCGGCCAATGCGCTCATGCTTCTGCGTGCGCGAATTCAGAACGGATTCGCTGGATTTCAATTGTCCGGAGTAAACGCGGATAAATGTCAACTGGCCAACAAAGGGATCGGCCATAATCTTGAAGGCCAAAGCCGAAAATGGCTCCTTGTCATCAGCTTTGCGGGCTAAATCTTTTCCGTTATCCGGATCCAGGCCATGAGTTTCTTTCGTGTCAAGCGGCGAAGGCAGGTAATCAACCACTGCATCGAGCAGCGGCTGCACACCCTTGTTTTTAAATGACGTGCCTACGACGACCGGGAAGAGTTTTAATGCAATCGTCGATTTCCGCAGCGACTTCTTAAGCTCCGCCGCTGAAATTGTTTCGCCTTCGAGAAATTTATGCAGAATATCGTCGTCGTTCTCAGCAACGGTTTCGACCAGCTGGGTATGGAAGGCATCCGCTTTCTTCTGCAGTTCTGCGGGGATTGGCTCCGTCACATACTCGGCGCCCATGGTTTCATCGTTCCAGACGATCGCCTTCATTTCGACGAGATCGACCACGCCGCGAAACTTGTCTTCTTGTCCGATGGGAATCTGAATCGCGACGGGCTTTGCGTTGAGGCGCTTGCGGATGGTATCGACGGCATGCTCGAAATCAGCACCCATCTTGTCAATTTTGTTGATGAAGCAAATGCGAGGAACGCCGTACTTATCAGCCTGTCGCCAGACTTTTTCGGACTGCGGCTGCACGCCATGCACGGCGTCGAATACTGCCACAGCGCCATCAAGAACGCGCAACGATCGTTCGACTTCGGCCGTAAAATCCACGTGGCCCGGAGTATCAATGATGTTGATGCGAATGTCGCGCCAGGTGCAGGTCGTTGCAGCGGAAGTGATCGTGATGCCGCGCTCCTGCTCCTGCTCCATCCAGTCCATGGTGGCAGTGCCTTCATGTACCTCGCCGATGCGGTGCGTCTTTCCCGTATAAAACAGGATGCGCTCCGTCGTCGTGGTTTTACCCGCGTCGATGTGGGCCATGATGCCGATATTTCTGCAACGCTCTAATGGAACTGTTCTAGGCACGACTATCTCTTTCTGGGCTCAAATCTTAAAAACCATTTGCTGTTGGCTAATAGCCAGAAGCTAGTAGCTGACCTACCAGCGGTAATGCGCGAACGCCTTGTTCGCTTCCGCCATACGGTGTACGTCTTCTTTTTTCTTGATCGCCGCGCCCTTGCCGTTCGAGGCATCGAGCAACTCATTCGTCAACTTGTCGATCATTCCTTTTTCACCGCGTCCGCGCGCGTAGCTCACGAGCCAACGGATGGCAAGCGACGTTCTGCGGTCAGGACCAACCTCGATCGGCACCTGGTAGTTCGCGCCGCCGACGCGTCGCGTCTTCACTTCCAGCAGAGGCTTCGCGTTCTCGACTGCCTTGGTGAAAAGCTTCAAGGCCTCGTCGCCGCCTTTTTCCTTCAACTTCTCGAGTGACTTATAGAAGATGCCTTCGGCAGTCGACTTCTTGCCCTGCCACATCATCGAGTTGATGAACTTCGTCACCAGATCCGAACCATAGATTGGATCGGCATCCACTGTGCGCTTCGGAGTGTGTCCTTTTCTTGGCATTTCTCGCTTCCAGTTCCTGGCCCTCAGCTTCTTGCTGGAGCCGTGAGACGCGACAAGCCGCGTCTCTACAGAAAATTTTTATGCTTTCTTGGCGCGCTTCGTGCCGTACTTTGAGCGGCTCTGATTACGGCCGTTCACGCCGGTTGCATCAAGCGTTCCTCGAACAACGTGATAACGGACGCCTGGCAAATCCTTCACGCGGCCGCCGCGGATGAGCACAATCGAGTGCTCCTGCAAGTTATGGCCAACGCCTGGAATGTAGGTGGTAACTTCAATCCCATTCGTCAAGCGCACGCGAGCAACTTTACGCAGCGCCGAGTTCGGCTTTTTCGGCGTTTGCGTATATACGCGCGTACATACACCGCGCTTCTGCGGGCATGATTGCAGCGCCGGACTCGCCGTCTTGTAATTCGTGCGCTTGCGGCCGAATTTCACTAACTGATTAAAAGTAGGCACTCTCGCCACTCCAAACGCGGAACACCGCGTCGCAATACTATTGTTTACTGCTTGATTCTGAAGACTCACGGTCCGAAGACTCATTAAAAGAAGACACAAGGCCTTCCCGTCTTCGGTCTGGCACAGGCTGCACGCCCAGCCATACTCTCCCGGGCACGAATGCCGGCGAGAAATAAATCTCTTGCTGCTCGACTAAACGCCGACGACGGTGACGCCACGCCTTGCCTCTACTTCAGGCTTCGGAGACGCTCCGTTTCGTCTGCTCTCTCCTACATAGCCTCGCGTGACCCAACTTTTCGGGCGCGACGGTTTTCGCAGGACGTTTCAGCGAGGGTAATCCCGACCTCAATCATCATCGGGTGTTTGCTTCTTCGACTCAGCCAAGGTTCTTCGGAAGCCCGTCGACAGCGCAGGTTGCGCATCCAACAGAACAGCCGCACTACAGGCAAGCCAGACTTTACTCGCGGAACCGTTTAATAATAACAACCGCTCTGCACATCGTCAACCACTCTGCCGCGCATCGAACGAAAAAGAAATCGCAAAAGCAGCACGGCGACGACCATGGTCACTCCAAGTTGGATTCGGATCACTGTTCGAGGCTGCATTTATTATTCATGACGACCTACAAGGAGAGGCGCGCGACCTTGAAACCTTCAGACTTACCCTCTACACTCACAGTTTTGCGTATCAACAGATTTCGCTCGTGTCGGCGCACTCAGCGGATACGAGGAGGGTTCATGTTCCTTTGCGGTCCCCGTTTTGCCACAGTGCTGACGCTCGTCTCGCTCGCAACCCTAACCGGCTGTCTCGGTAAAAACAGCGCCAATCCAGGGAATGCGACCATTCAAAGCGTGAGCCTCAACCCGGGGGGTACTCTCTCGCTCGACGTGGGTGGGACCCTGGTTTTTAGCGCTATCGGCAGAAATGCCAATGGCACAGCGACCGTGGGTGGGAGCCTTCAATATTTGGTAACAAGCGGATCGCCGAACTCTCCAGCTCCATTATCCGTCGCAAGCAATGGAGCCTCTTGCGCCGGCAGTTTTGATCCGACAGCTACTTTGTGCAGTCCGGGAACGCCCGGCATCGCGATTGTCACCGCGGTGATTAACGGAGTAAGCAGCCAGCCAACCACAGTTTATGTGCACCGCCACATCGAAAATATTCAGATCAAGCCGGCTGCGGGTATCGCGCCCCAATTTGACTGTTTTTCGCAGAACCAGACATTCCAATATCAAGGGATCGCTTTCAGCGGAAATGTCGACATCACCAATACCGTCGGTCCCATGAACTGGTCCTTCACGAATAGCGGCGTCGTCTCACTGTCTACAACTTCTACAACTCTTCTTCCAAATCAGGTTGTGGCTACCGCGAAATCGCCAGGCATCACGCAGGTGTTCGCGACAGTTGGCGGAACGACGAGCAGTCCGTTGCCGTTCACGACTTGCCTGGTTCGATATATCCGGCTTCAGGTCGGAGGACAAGGTCAAGCCGGAAATACGGTGAGTGTGAATGCCGGTGGTGGAGTGAACGTCACTGCGACGGTGGTCGATACTCTGAACAACCTGATCCCCAATCCCCCTCTTACCTGGAGCACGACAAATCCAGAGGTTGCTACCTTCGGTGCGATGACTACCAGTTCCGGCGCCAACAGCGCTAGCACGCGCAACAACGTGGGCGGCGCAACCCTCACCGCATCATGCACACCGCCTTCATGCGACATAGGAATTCAGCCTGCGCTGCCGGTCTACGCGAGCGACGGAACATTGCCCAACGGTCAAACTGGCTTTGGAGCGATCTCTGTCGATGTAACCTCTACTGCAACCCCTCCGACCTACACCGCTTTTGTAGCCACCACGGGCTGTAACGGCGCAGTCGGGTGCACCAGTGCCCTGTTCACGGTCGCCCCGGGGGTGAATCCGATTACCTCTATTGTCAGCGTACCGCGCACTCCGAACTCACTCTTGTTTAACCACCAGTCTTCGGCGCGCCTTTATCTTGGAAGCGATCAAGGCTTGATGTTCCTGGATGCCTCCTCAACTAGCTCGTCTGTTTCCGAAGTCTCTGGCCAAACCCAACCGTGCAACGTTTCGCTGTGTGGCAAGGTTCTGACGATTTCGAATGATGGCAAACTGGTCGTGATCTCTGACACGATTTCGTCCCCCAGCCAGGTGTATATCTACAACGCCGGTTCCGCGACGGCTTCGATAACTGACCTCATCATCCCGGGCGAAACCGCCACGGCGGCTGCTTTTTCTCCTGATCAGTTGAAGCTTTTCATTTTGACCGACACGGGAAAGATGTACGTCTATTCGACGGTGGATGCCTTGAGCTCGGTCCCAATCGCGACCACGGCTAGCGATGTAAAGTTCTCTGCGGATGGAAGCTTCGCTTACGTCGCCGGCACGCCCCCCAGCGCGATCTCGGCCTATTCGACCTGCGCATTGCCAACTGTTGCCAGCGTCAACATTGGAACGGTCGCGACTTCCGCCACTCCCTACCGGATTTTTCCATCGCCTGCGGTGCAAGCGGATCCACAAGGTTTAACGCAGCCCGTGCTGGCTCTTGAGCCGCCTAACGTGGACTTGCTGACCGCCAAATTCACTCAGGTACCGTTGCCGGTGACCCAACCTAACACTCCCATTCAACTCACCTGCAATCCGCCGGATCTGCAAAGCTTCAGCCAGGGTCCGTCTTACAATCTCGGTCAGGGAAACTTCGTGCCGATCGAAGCGCAACTCGTGCGAGACGGTTCGAAGATGATCATCGTTGGAAGCAAACTTCCGGCAGTACTGATGTTCGACGTTGCCAACGGAACTACCACTTCAATCCCTCTGGTAGGCAATCCGAATCCACTCTCCGCCTCGGTATCGACCGACGGCAGTCAGGTTTACGTCGCCGCCTGCGATCAGTACGCGAGCGATGGCGTGACATGTACTGCGGGTTCCGTACACATTGTGAACACTATTAGTCAGGGCGACTTGCAGCAGGTGCCATACGTCAACATCAATCAAAACAACAATCCCAACATGTGCAACAACCAGGGCACGAACGCTCCACTCTGCCTACCGAACCTGATCGCGGTGAAACCGCAGTGATGAAAAATTGAAGGAAAATGGCGGCCTGGTTTCCGTGCGCCGCTGATTGCTTCCGGTGTCACGTCGGAGTTTGATTGGAGACTTGACGGGTAGCTGACAGCCGAGAGCTGACAGCCCTTTACGTTCCTACTTCTTTGCCCACGCTGTCCAGCACTCCATTAATAAACTGCACCGACTCGGGCGTGGAGAACTTGCGCGCAATCTCCAGCGCTTCATTGATCACCACCGCGCGAGGAGTCGCGGGATACGCGAGCAACTCCGCTACCGCTCCCCGCAACACGTTGCGGTCGACCGCGGCCATGCGTTCCATACGCCAGTGCTGCGTGTGTTTGCCGATCAACTCATCGATCTCAGGCATTTTGTCGATTGCGGTACGAAACAAATCGTCGGCGAATCCGCGCACATCCTCATCTACATTGTCCCGCTCCGCCCAAAACGTAGAGCGGACAACGTCCGGCGTCTGCTTGCCCATGTCCGACTGGAAGAGCATTTGCAGAACGAGTTCGCGGGATTTGCGTCGAGTGCCCATGGGGGCTTTCAGCTATCTGCTCTCAGCCGTCAGTGAAATCGTTGCGATGAGAGGTTGACCAACAGTCTACAGGAGGTCGTACGGAGAGATCAGGATCGAGGCTTTCTTTTCGCCGACGAAGGCGCTGAATTTTTTTTAGGATTACGCGTTTTAGGGTGACGCGCGGCAGCCGGTTGAGAAACGCTTTTACTGACGGCTGAAAGCTGAGAGCCGATAGCTCCCTTAAGATTCGCCATCTCAATCGCCGCCATCGCCGCTTCAAGACCCTTATTCCCCATTTTCAAGCCGGCGCGATCAATCGCCTGATCGAGCGTCTCGCAAGTAAGAACGCCGAACGCGTGAGGAATTCCTGTCTCCTGTGCCGACTGCCCGATGCCGCGTGTGACTTCGTTGACGATGACGTCGTAATGCGCGGTGTCCCCTCGCAGCAGGCACCCGATGCACAAGATCGCATCGTATTTCTTCGTCTCCGCCAACATCCGGGCAGCCGAAGGGATTTCGAATGCTCCCGGAACCCGAACCAGTGCGATGTCGTCGGGTTTTGCGCCAGACCGAACCAACCCGTCGTGAGCGCTGAGAAAAAGCCGCTCCGTAATAAACGAATTGAAGCGGGAGACGACGATCGCAAACCGCTTCCCGTCCGCGCTTAACCCACCCTCAATAGCCGGGATCGCGGGCGGAGGCACCTTTTCAATTTTTATTCTGGACTTCGTAAAAAATCCTCATGTAGAGACGCGGTTCGCCGCGTCTCCGTCCCTGCAGCCGGTGGCGGGAGACGGGGCAAGCCCCGTCTCTACAATTTATTTTCCCTTGAATGCCGCTGCGCGCTTTTCCAGGAACGCGCGCGTGCCTTCTTTTTTATCTTCTGTAGCGCAGCAAATTCCAAACAGCGTCGCCTCAAGAAATTGGCCGTCCGCGAGCGACATATCCATGCCGCGATTGACCGCTTCCATCGCATATTGCACCGCCAGCGGGCCATTGGCGATAATTTTTGCAGCAATTGCCTCGGCGCGAGGAATTAACTCCGCGACCGACGTAACTTCATTCACCAGCCCAATGCGATGCGCCTCTTGCGCCGTAATCATTTCGCCGCCAAGAATGATCTGCATCGCGATTCCCTTACCGACAAGCCGCGGCAGGCGCTGGGACCCGCCATATCCCGGAAGAATGCCGAGCTTTACCTCAGGCTGGCCAAGCTTCGCACTGTCGCTCGCAAGCCGCATGGTGCAGGCAAGAGCGAGCTCGCATCCGCCGCCAAGAGCAAACCCGTTTATACATGCAATCACGGGCTTGCCCAGATTCTCAATCAAGTTAAAAACATTCTGACCGCGGACGGCGTACTTCTTTCCGCTTACCGCGTCCTGCTGCGCAAGCTCGCCAATGTCTGCTCCCGCAACAAACGCCTTCTCGCCAGAGCCGGTCAGGATGGCAACACGAGTCTCGACGTCGTTTTTGATGTCATGAAACGCCACTCGCAACTCTTCTATCGTGGCGAGGCTGAGCGCGTTTAATACTTTTGGGCGGTTGACGGTAACGTAGGCGATTGAGTTTTTCTTTTCGAGAAGTATGTTTTCGAAATTCATAATTTTTTATCACCAGCGGCACTGCCGGGAATTCTCTTTCCGCGCCCGTCGTAGAAACGCCTTTCGAAGTTCATCTCGCCGCTACCTGTATGGGGTCCTTCGACTTCGCGAAAAATGACCGTGGTTAAAGAGATTTAGGATCAGAACTTTCCCGCCACCGGCTTCTCCGGGTTCGCGTAATCATAGAATCCTTTGCCCGACTTCTTCCCATACCATCCCGCCATTACCAGACGCTTCAGCAACGGAGGAGAAGCGAAGCGACGCTCCTTGAATTCGTCATACATTACGTGCGTGATGTAGTAAGTCGTATCGAGTCCAACAAAATCGAGCAGAGTGAACGGCCCCATCGGATAGCCACAGCCAAGCTTCATCGCGTTATCGATATCCTCAATTGACCCGACGCCTTCTTCATAAGCGCGGATCGCATCGAGCAGATACGGCACCAGTAGACGATTCACGATAAATCCGGTTTTGTCTGATGTACGCACGGGAACTTTGCCGAGCTTTTTTGCAAACTCGTAAGCCGCGTCGTACACATCGGGCGCAGTCGCAATCGTCTTCACCACTTCGACCAGCTTCATCAGCGGCACGGGATTGAAAAAATGTAGCCCGACAAAGCGCTCCGGCCGCTTCACCGCTGTGAGCAGTTCGGTCACCGAGATCGAAGAAGTATTCGACGCAAAGATGGCGTCTTTCTTGACGATGGAGTCGATCGACCCGTACATCTTCTTTTTCTCTTCCACATTCTCGATGATGGCTTCAATGACAATGTCGCAATCGGCCATGTCTTCGCGCTTCGTTGTCCCCTTGAGCCGCGCCCGAATCTCGTCTTTCTGCTGCGGAGTAATGCCACCCTTCTCGACCAGCCGTTCGGCAAATTTCGCAAGCGACTTATCTATTCCGGCAAAGCCCTTGTCGAGATATTTCTGCTCTACTTCGAGCACGGTTACGTCGAAGCCCGCAGTGGCACAGACCTGCGCAATGCCTGAGCCCATCAGTCCGCACCCTAGAACGCCAACTTTTTTAATTTCCATAACAGTCCTTTTTAACCACAGAGTGCACAGCTTTAACCACAGAGTGCACAGGGGAGCACGGAGGAACAAAACTTGCTGTTCGCACTAATAAGCCTCCGTGTTCCTCTGTGTACCCCGTGGTTAAAGAATTCTTCTCGCCATCTATCCACCGCGATTCGGGCTACTGAAAGCTCTCCACCACCATCGCAATGTTCGGCAAACTTCGCAAGCGACTTATCGATTCTGAGCCCATCAGACCGCACCCTAGAACGCCAACTTTTTTAATTTCCATGACTTTCCTTTTTTTAACCACAGGGTACACAGGGAGCACGGAGGAACAAAACACGCTGTTCGCACTAATAAGCCTCCGTGTTCCTCTGTGTACCCCGTGGTTAAAGAATTCTTCTCGCCATCTATCCACCGCGATTCGGGCTACTGAAAGCTCTCCACCACCATCGCAATCCCTTGCCCCCCACCGATACACGCCGTAGCCAACCCGTACTTCTTCTTCCGCCGCCGCAATTCGTAGAGCAGCGTAATCACGAGCCGCGTTCCAGTCGCGCCCAAAGGATGCCCCAGCGCGATCGCTCCACCATTGACGTTGACTTTCTCACGATCCAGCCCCAACTCTTTTTCGACCGCCAGATACTGCGCCGCGAAGGCTTCGTTCACTTCGATGAGATCGATGTAATCAAGAGTAAGCCCCGCTCGCTGCAGCGCTAGTTTCGTTGCCGGCACCGGTCCGCGGCCCATCAACTTTGGATCGACGCCCGCAATTCCCCAGTTAACAATTCTTCCCATGGGATTGACGTTTCGCCGCTGCGCCTGATCAAGCGACATCACAACAACCGCCGCCGCACCATCGACGATTCCACTCGCGTTTCCGGCCGTGACTGTGCCGTTTTTTCCAAACGCCGCCCGAAGTTTCGCCAGGCCTTCCATCGTGGTTTGCGGACGCCGGTGATCGTCTTCGGTCAGCGACTCGCCCGTAGCTTCGCCTTTCGCGTTGCGCAGCGGCACCGGCGTCAGTTCTTCCTGAAGACGTCCCGCCTTGTAGGCCTCGTCAGCTTTCTGCTGCGAGCGCAGTGCAAACTCATCTTGCGCCTGCCGTGTTATGCCCTGCTGCTCGCCATACAGCTCGGCGGTGTTCGCCATGTACAGTCCGCAGTATGAATCGAGCAGCGCCACCATCAGAGAGTCTTCCAGCTTGCCGCCCGGAGCCAGCGTAAATCCATCGCGCCCGCGAATGCAAAATGGAGCTTGCGACATCGATTCCATCCCGCCTGCGAGAACTATTTTCGCTTCTTCCGTCTGAATCATCTGTGCCGCGCTGACAATCGCCTGCATTCCCGATCCGCAAAGCCGGTTCACCGTTAGCGCAGGGGTTTCAATCGGAAGCCCGGCGCGCAGCCCGACGTGCCGCGCTCCATAGAGCGCGTCGCCCGAAGTCTGCTGTGCATTTCCAAACACGGCATGCTCGAAGTGTTCAGGCGCAACGCCGGAGCGCTCGATCGCAGCCTTAGCCGCGACCGCTCCTAATTCCTGCGCCGTGTAATCCTTGATTTTTCCGCAGTAACGGCCAAAAGGCGTTCGAGCCGCGCTGACAATTGCGATGTCTCCAGGCTTCAACATGAGTCCAACTTATCAGGAAGAGTGCGCTGACAGGGGTCAACCTGTGAGTTTATCAGGAGGGAAGAAGTTGCAAGGCGATTGTAATTGGGAGTTCAAACGTACAAGAGGGTAAGAAATTACAGATCACCAATCGCAAATTACAAATTTCCCGCTAGGCCATCGCTGCAGCCGCAGCAAACTGCGGAGGCTGGCTGACAACTTCTCCCGCCCCTAGTGCAGCGGCCATTTCCATCGCTTGGTCGGCACGATTGGCAACTTCTGTGACGATATCAATCGGATCGAAATGTTGACGCATTACGGCCTGCGCGAGTCCAGCGTTGAACTCGACGCTTTCAGCCTTTCCCGGGAAGCGAACTTCGCGCAACAACCGCTTCAACTTCTCGACTGCAAGCAACGATTCTTTTTCGCCCGTGTCGCCCAGGACCAGTGCGACAGTCGTCGGTTCATACCGAAACGCCAGGTCATTCGAGCGGATGTTGCCCGAGAATAATTGACCAATCTGTTCCATCACCGCACTCACGGCCTGTTCTCCATATTCGCGCACCAGCGCGCTGCGCTTGCCAAACTTCATGAGCAATACGGTAACGGATGTTCCCTGCTGTAACCCCCGCCGAATTTCAGCCTGCAAGAGATCGAGATAGGACGCGCGCTTGAGCAGCCCAGATTTTTCGTCGGTAACGGAAAGATTCTTGACCAACCGTCGCAACCCGGCGTTGTTGAGAGCAATCAACACTTGATCACTCAGGGTGCGTATCACCAACACTTCTGATGGCTGCCAGTGGCGGCTCTTATTCTGGGTCAGGATCAGGACGCCGATTTGATCGTTCCCTTCCGTCAGCGGTAAGGCCAACACCGACTCGATCTGCAATTCTTCAAGGGCTCCGCGAACACTGACCAGTTCCGGAGCATTCTGCGCATCAGCGATGGTGACGGTTCCACGGGCAACCGCGAGATCCTGCAAAGGTTCAACCAGGCTCACGAGCGCAGACGAACTCGGAGTGATCATGCCTTCCATGTGGTATTCCTGCACGCTCGATGGCGGCAGGCCGGGCTTTCTTAATGCTGCGATGCAGCGAGACGCTTTCCAGTTCGCGCCAATTTCGTTCGCGGCAGTTTTCAACACGCCTTCCGCATTGCCCTGGTGGTAAAGTTTGCGCGTGATTTCGGCGACTTTGGCGAGGCTACTGACGTCGGCAATATCGCTCGGCTGGGCTTGAGCCGCTGCCACTGGAGCAGCCTGCACCGCGACAGGTTCGCCGAGTGAGGTCGGAGCAGGCGTCGTAGGAGCAGGCGCCTTCGAATACTTGGGCTCGACTCCCGCAGCGATATATAGCTTCTGCAGTTCCTGATTACGTTCCTCTTCGCGAGGAAAGAGTTCCTGAATGCGCTGCAGGCGCTCCACCGCTTTGGACTTCATACCGTACTGCACAAGAATTTCCGCTTGCAGCATCAGGTCTTGCAGCGCGGCTGCTCCCAAAGTCGGTTCCTGAAGCTTGACCGACTGCTGCCGCTCTGCTTCTTTTTTCTGCGGACTGAATCGTGACGAGATCACATCGAAGCGCTGATCGTCGATTTTTCCGCGCAAAGATTCGAGCCGCTTGTGATGGCCCGGCTCGTAAGGATCAACTTCCGCCGCGCGATCAAGGCACTCGCCGGCCTTTTGATAATCGTGCTTCGAGCAGTAGAGATCGAACAGTTTAAGCAGCGCCTGCGCGTAATCGCTCTCGCGATTGGTTGCGTTGAATAGCTCAGCCAAAAACTCCAGCATTTCCGCCGAAGGCCGGTGTGTTGCCAGCAACTCCTGCATGGTCGTGATAAACGACCTACGCTCGCCTCGCCGGCGTTGGAAAGCTTCGAGTTTCCGTGCCAGTTCAACCGCTTCGGCGTCGAGCTCGGAGTCGATCATCTTGCCTATCAGGTTTACGACCTGATGCATGCGCGCCGGATTCTGTTCGAACAATTGCCAGATTAGCGGCTCACTCTCAACACAACGATCCGCGGCGAGGAGTGCCTGCGAATAGAGGTCTTTTAACTCAGGCGAAGAGTCGCCGGCGTGAACGAGAGGCTCGAAAATAAAAATAGCTGCTCCGGCTTCGCCGCGCGTAAGCAGACTCTTGCCGTAGGCGAGCGCGATGCTGGCATCGGTTGGATTTTCAGAGTAAGCGCGTTCAAACCACGGGCCGCCGGTTCCCCCATTTGCTTCTGCCAGTTGCGCTAACTGCAAGAACGCCTTGGATGCCACGGTGTGTTCGCCGAGTTCGGCAGCGAGCTCGGCCATCCGCATCTGGTTCGACTGCGAAGGTTCGAGATTGACGATGCGATGCAATACCAGCAGCGATTCTTCCTTGCGACCTTGCTTCTGCAATTCTTCAAGCGCGTTCTCGTACGTCCCGATCGCGAGCTTTTTATTGGATTGCTCGAGTAACTGCCCAAACCGTATTTTCTGTTCCCAGGTAGGGTTCGCGTAGCGAGCTAGCTTTTTGTAAGTCAGGCTGGCCCGTGTCGCATCGGCTGCCGACACCTGCCTGTCAAATAGATCGCCTAACAACTGGACCGCCTGCGCCCCCCGATTTAACGACAAACAAAGGTCTGCGGCCATCTGCCTGACATTGTCGTTTTGCCTATCGCTTTCAAGGATTTGCAGATATTCGGTTAGGGCGTCGGCCGTCTTGCCCTTTTGGAGCAATTTCTCCGCTTTGTCCACCCGGCGGGCGATTTCGGCACGATTGGGAGCTTCAGGCATGGGTCGGTTCAACAGTGGTTCCGACTTGATTCTAGGATTCGCGCGTCAGGCCAGCAACGCGTTCGCCGACCTTCCGATTACGAAGGTCATGGAACGGGCCGGTACTTCCCGATTTGAGCCGGGCCCAAGAGGAAGCAAAGCTGTGGAATTGAAATACGAGGGTAAAATCCGGCCAATAGAGCCTCTACCCTGTGAACCCGGTGTCCTCTGTGGTTAAAAACGTTTGTAAAGCTGTAGGTACTTGCGATCCGGCCGACCAGGTCCGTGTCCAAGGTTCTTTACTGCCCGAGCGCAAACGACCCTTTCAGCTTGATGTCGCGAGACGAAGACCCCACCCGCACCTCGAATTGTCCCGGCTCTGCCACCCAGTCTTTCTTCTCGGTACTGTAGTAAGACATCGCACCCGGGTCGATCGTGAAGGTTACAGCTTGGGTTGCTCCTGCGGCCAAGTCAACACGGCGAAAACCTTTCAGCTCTTGAATCGGCCGATCGACTTTCGAGTGCGCATCGTGAATGTAGAGTTCGACAACCTCTGCGCCTGCGCGGGATCCGCTGTTGCGCACAGTCGCAGTGACTTCAATCGCTTGTCCTGGCGCAACTTTGTCCGTCGACATTTTCAGATCGCTGTAATCGAACTTCGTGTAAGAAAGGCCGTAGCCGAATGGAAAGAGCGGCTCAATCTTTTCTTTGTCGAAATATCGATATCCCACGTAAATGCCTTCGGCATATTTCACTTGAAGATTTTCGCCGGGATAGTGTCCGTATGATGGAGAGTCCTTCAACGTTTTCACAAAAGAGACAGGAAGTTTTCCCGAGGGATTTGCTTCGCCAAATAGAACGTCCGCGATGGCGTTGCCACCCTCTTGTCCGCCGTACCACATATCGAGGAGCGCAGGCACCTGACCGATCCAGCGACTCATATTCACGGGGCCGCCGGCGTTGATGACTACGACTGTATTTTTGTTGGCCTTGGCCACGGCTTCGATTAGTTCGTCTTGCCCTGCCGGCAAATCGAGCGACTTGATGTCAAAGTCCTCCGATTCGATGGTTGCAGATCGCCCGACCACGATAAGGGCAGCGTCCGCGGAAGACGCAACCCGCACGGCTTGTTCGATCAGCTGCTTGCGGGCTCCGGCGATATCTTTGGCGGAGTCTTCTCCTGCCATAGAGACACCGAGGGCGTAAGTCACCTTAACTCGCTCGCCAGCGCGATCCTGAATGCCTTTCAGCGGCGATACTGAATATTTCGGGACGACGAGGGAACTGCCACCGCCGCCGGTTCTGGCAGTTGCGGCGTTCGGCCCGATTACCGCCAGGGAATGAATTCTGGTCGGGTCAAGAGGCAGCAAATCGCCATCATTTTTCAGCAGGACAATGCTCTCATCGGCTGCCTTGCGCGCTACCGCTTTCTGCTCGGCTGTATCGATTTCGCTGGACGCAGAATGTGGTTTATCAAACTGACCGCTCGCAAACATGATGCGCAGGATGCGCCCGACATTCTCGTCAATCGTGCTTGCGGATATCTTCCCTGCTTTCACCTCGACCAGAACTTTCTCTGGAACGAGCCACCCGCCGCTATTGCCGGCCTCGGTCGAGCTCGGCTCCGTGATCCACTCCTTCATCGGAGGGCCGCCCGGCATCTCCAAATCCATACCTGCATTGACGGTCGCCGCCGTGCTGTACGTACTTCCCCAATCGGAAACGACGAAGCCCTTAAAACCCCACAGGTGGCGCAGAGTATCGGTCAGCAGATAAGGATCTTCAGCGCAGTAGACGCCGTTCAGTTTGTTGTAAGCGGACATCACCGACCAGACTCCGCCCTGTTGCACCGCTGCTTTGAACGCTGGCAGGTAGATTTCGTTCAGCGTGCGCTCATCAACAATTGCGTTGATGCGGTGCCTTTCGAATTCCTGGTTGTTGGCGTCAAAGTGTTTCACCGTCGCAATCACGCCTTCGCCCTGAACTCCTTTAATGTAAGCGACCGCCATCTGTCCGGCGAGGTATGGGTCTTCGCCGTAACCTTCAAAATTTCGGCCCCACAGCGGAGTGCGATTGATATTCACGGTTGGGCCGAGAATCATATCGCGCCCAAGAGCTTTCACTTCCTGTCCGATCACTTGCCCTTGCTGCCGCACCAAGTCTGTGTCCCATGTAGCAGCCATGGCCACGCCGGCAGGGAAAGCAGTGGTTGTGACTTGCTCTTTCGACTTCATCCCTCCGGTCTTCGCCGAAGGTCCCGCCCAAGACCGTATTCCGATCGGGCCATCCGCCATTTTTATCGAGGGGATGCCGAGCCGTTGATTAGGAACACTCTGCATCCAGTCTGCGCCGCTCAACATGGCGACTTTTTCCTGCAATGTCATGCGTCCTAAGAGATCTTGCACACGTTGCTCGACCGGCTGACTCGTATTCTTGTATGGAGCGGCTTCGGAGCCAGCTGGATTTTGCGCGAAACACAGAGAGGCAGCGAGTAAACCTAACACCAGAAAACGCAAGCGTTTCATTGATGAACCTCCTACAGAAAAACGTGGCTGCTGAAATCCCGCCAAACGGCTGGTCGTTCCGGCTCGCATCGCACTCGATTTGCGCGAATAGATTGCAGCGCGGACGAACGCCAGCGGATGTCGCGCGCCTTTTGCGGAAAGACTGCGGCATGATGATACTCCCATCGAGTTTGAAAACAGCCTCAACTGATCCTCGACAGAGTTGAGCTCTTGTGAAGGTTAAAAATCAAGGACAGCCATCGAAACCGACACTCGTGGTTCTTCGGTGGAAAACGCCGATTTTATTGACTCACTCCTACATCCCGCCTAACATTGCGCGACGCCATGATCGGACAAACCATTGCGCGCTATCGCATCGTCGAAAAACTTGGCGGCGGAGGCATGGGAATTGTTTACAAGGCCGAGGATACGGAACTCGGTCGTTTTGTGGCGCTTAAGTTCCTGCCCGATAACGTTGCGAGTGACCCGCTAGCGTTAGAGCGCTTTCGCCGCGAGGCGCGTGCCGCCTCCGCGCTAAACCATCCAAATATCTGCACGATCTACGATATCGGCAAACATGGCGATCAGACATTCATTGCCATGGAATTTTTGGACGGGGTGACGCTTCGCCACGTAATTGCGGGTGAGCGTGCCGGACAGCATCTGGAGAACGAGACCTTGCTTTCGCTGGCGATTGAAATGGCGGACGGTCTCGACGCGGCGCACTCGCAGGGGATCGTCCACCGCGACATCAAGCCCGCGAATATCTTCGTGACCAAGCGCGGCCATGCCAAGATCCTCGATTTCGGTTTGGCCAAGGCTCTCCCTACTGGGAATGAAGGTCCTGCTACCGGCGCCCCGACGATGGGTGGAGCGGCCACCATGGAAGAACACCTGACGAGCCCAGGATCGACGCTGGGCACGGTCGCTTACATGTCTCCAGAGCAGGCGCGCGCGAAAGATATGGATGCCCGCAGCGATCTCTTCTCGTTCGGCGTGGTCCTCTACGAGATGGGGACCGGGACGCTGCCTTTTCGCGGCGGAAGTTCAGCCGAGATATTCAAAGCGATTCTCGACGCCGCGCCCGTCCCGACCCTACGACTAAATCCTGATCTGCCGCTGGAATTCGACCGCATCGTCAACAAGGCCTTAGAAAAAGATCGCAACCTGCGATACCAGAATGCCGCCGACCTCCGGACCGATCTAGCGCGTCTGAAGCGGGATTTTGATTCCAGACGCTCGTCGAGCGTCTTGTCCGGCACGGGTTCCGAAGTGGGTTCAGCATCGTCTGCAAATGTTCCGCCTGCCACTTCTTCATCTGGAAGCGCGGCGCCCGTGAGTTCTTCCTCTTCCGTCGCTCTTCCGCCGAACTCGATCGGATCGAAGCGATATTTAATCGCGGGCGTCGTTGCTACGTTGCTTGTGTTTGCCGCAGCTGCAAGCTTTTATTTCCTCAACGGCAAAACTCACACCAGAAAGGTTAGTTCAATTGCCGTGCTGCCCTTCGTCAACGCCACAAGCGATTCCAACAACGAGTACCTGAGCGATGGCTTGACTGAGAGCCTGATCAGCACGCTCTCGCAACTGCCAGACATCAAGGTCATGGCGCGCAGCACTGTCTTTCGCTTCAAGGGCAAAGAGGAAGACCCCAGCAAGATTGGCCAGTCTCTAAAGGTGGATGCCGTGCTCACCGGCCGCATCACGCGTCGTGACGACCAATTGGGTATCGATGCCGATCTCGTGAACGCCGCCGACGGCACAGAGCTTTGGGGAAACCAGTACGTCCGCAAACTCGCCGACATCACCCAGATTCAAGGGGACATCACGCGTGACATTTCGACCAAGCTGCGTATTCAACTTACGGGAGACAATCAGCAGCGCCTCGGCCGTTCGGCGGCGGCAAATCCCGAGGCTTACCGGCTCTATCTCGAGGGACGCCAGCTTTGGTACGGCCGTACGCCGGCGGGCTTAAAGAAGAGCATCGAACTGTTCCAACAGGCGATCGCAGCCGATCCCAACTACGCCTTGGCCTACACCGGTCTGGCAGACGCATATTTCCTGGCCGCCCAGGTGGATATTGGTTTCACTTCGAAGCAGGGCAATCGATTATCGGAAGAAGCGTCGCGCAAGGCCCTGGAACTCGACCCTTCTCTCTCCGAGGCGCACGGCGCTCATGGTCCCGCACTCGCGATCATGGGCAAGTGGTCGGAAGCTCAGGCAGAATATCTGCGCGCGATTGAGCTGAATCCGAACAACGCGACTGCTCACTATTTTTACGCCCTTGATTATCTTGTCCCTCAAAAGCGGGTCGCAGAGGCAGAGAAGGAGTACCGGACCGCCTTGTCGCTTGACCCACTTTCTTCCATCGTGAATGCTAATTATGCAGTGCTCATGGAGGTGATGCACCGCGGCCCCGAAGCGCTTGCGCAATTTCAGAAAGTTGTCGAGCGCGATCCCAACTTTCGCCCGAACCGTTTCAAACTCGCACAGTATTACGCAGCCAGCGGTCGCTTTCCTGAGGCAGTGGACGAGATGTGTAAGCACTTGCCGGTTCCCCTCGATTCGACCCCCGACGGGAAAGGCTACATTCAATGCGCGCAGGCCATCAAGGGATCTCTTCACTCCGGGCAAGTCGCGCTGGCCTACGCCGCCAACCGGGAGTACGACCAGGCATTTCAGTATCTCGACAAAGCCTACGCCGATGAAGACGTGGAGTTGATCATTATCATCCGCTTGCCTGTCTTCGATCCATTACGTTCCGACCCACGCTATAAAGACTTGATGCACAAACTCGGGCTGCCGGAGTAGAAGACGTGAATCCTATAAGTCCCCTATCTGCCGAGCTCTTACGTTTTCTTGCCGACCAACCGCCCATCGTCTGATATACGGGTACGAGCCAAATGCCCTCATTCACAGCCCAGCCTGCCAGCAATGAAGACGGACTTCGCCACCAACTAACCGCTGGACAGATGACAATGGTGGCGGTAGGCGGCTCGATCGGAACCGGCCTTCTTCTGGGCACAGCGGCCGCCATTGAGTTGGCTGGGCCTGCTGTGATCCTGAGCTTTGTGCTCGCCGCTTTCATCAGTTGGACTGTCGCTCTGGCTTTAGGCGAACTCGCCAGTTCCCATCCCGCTGCCGGATCGTTTGGGGTGTACGGCGACCTTTATCTCAACCAATGGGCTGGGTTCATCTCGCGCGCCGGATACTGGCTGGCCATCGCGGTTTCGATCGGCGCGGAAATGGTTGCCTCCGCAACCTACATGCAGCTATGGTTTCCGCGGGTCAACGCGGTTATCTGGGTCTTCGCGTTTTCGGCCTTTCTACTGGCGGTGAATTTTCTAAGCGTCCACAGCTACGGGCGCTTCGAATTCTGGTTCGCCATGATCAAGGTCGCGGTGATCGCTATCTTCGTGATCCTGGGCGCGGTCTTGCTGGTGAGCGGCAGAGCGACCCCGCAATACACTTCGCACGGGGGCTTCTTCCCGCTTGGATTCGGCGCCCCCCTGCTCGCCATCACATTCGCCATTTACACCTTTGGCGGAGTTGAGTTTGTGGCCGTAGCCTCAGGTGAATCGAGTTCCGCCAAAGCGATTGCCAGCGCCGTCCGCGCGACTTTTCTGACCCTGACGGCGCTTTATCTTGGGGCGATCACGATTCTCGTCGGCATCATGCCCTGGAATCGCGCTGGCGTTACCGAAAGTCCGTTCGTCACCGTCTTCCGCTCGGTGCACATTGCAGGCGCATCGCACTTCATGAACTTCGTCGTGCTTACGGCAGCTCTATCCGGAGCGAATGCCGCGCTCTACATCTCATCGCGAATGCTCTTCTCGCTCGCGCGCACGGGATGGGCTCCCCGCATTCTGGGGCGTTTAAGTGCAAAGGGCACGCCTACCCTTGCGCTTCTCGTTTCCTCGTATGGGATTTTAGTCGCGCTCGCCCTCGAGCATTGGGCTCCTGCTAAAGCCTTCGAATACATTCTTCGCGGAGCCTTTTTCGGCATGATGCTTTCCTGGATTGTTTCACTTGCGGCGCACATCAACTTTCGCCGCCGCATGAGCAACGCTCAAGTTTCGGAGATTCCCGCCCGGTCTCCGCTTGGGAAGTGGGGCTCGATCGTCGGCTTGATAGTCGTGCTCGCCGCGATCGGGAAAACCTGGTTTGATTCCCGCGTCAACCTCATCGCCGGAGTCACTTTCCTGCTCGTCCTCACCGGGCTCTATTTTTTGCTACGCTCAAGCGCAAATTCGCAAGCGGATGAACGCAAGTAAATCGTTGATTCCGCTAGGCCTTGCGGATCCACTTCCTGAGCTCTACCTTCAGACAATCCCACAACGGGAACAGTTTCACTGCAAATCAACGCATTTCCCTAAATGCGCCTTGAGTTCACTCTCCCACCATTGCTATCTTGAACCCAGTCTTGGAATCATCTGAACGGCGGGACGACCCGTAATTTTCTAGCCCGCGCGATCTCCCAATCGCCCAGTTCCCCGACCGCTCTGTTCCTCCAGGACGAAAGGAGCCTCCTTGAATCCCGCAACAAAATTCAGCACACTTTCAGGCAGTGAACGTCATCCCGTCCGGGGTGCCCGGCTTATCCATAATTCGCACCCGGATCAAACCGTTGAAATCTCATTGCGTCTTCGTCCGAAGTCGATGGCCAGTCACGAACAATTACCCAACCGTTTACAACAACCTGCCTTCGAACACATGACCCGAGAGGCCTTCGAAAGTGAACACGGCGCGGACCCTTCGGACCTGGAAAAGGTCACAAGGTTCGCAAGCGAATATAGCCTCACCATCCGTCACACCGGGACAGAACTCGCCCGCCGCACAGTGGTTTTACGTGGCACCGTCAGCAACCTGCAAAAAGCCTTCCACGTGGAACTGAAGGAGTACAGCCATCCCAAAGGTAATTTCCGCGGACGCGCCGGGGAAATCAGCGTGCCAACCGAACTTGAGGGCATCATCACAGGCGTGTTCGGACTCGACGACCGTCCCCAGGCCGAGCCTCATTTCCGCCGCTTGCCTGATGCCGCAGGAATCAAGGCGCATACCGCAACGGCGTCTCACGATCCAAATGAAGTAGCAAATATCTACGACTACCCAAAAGGCGACGGCACTGACCAATGCATCGGAATCATTGAGCTCGGCGGAGGCTTTCGCCTCGATGACCTGAACAATTATTTCAAGTCGCTGAACCTCAAGACCCCGCAGGTCATCTCGATACCGGTCGATGGAGGGACGAACAGTCCCACGACGCCTGATAGTGCTGATGGCGAGGTCATGCTCGACATCGAAATCGCCGGCGCGATTGCGCCAGCGGCGAAAATAGCTGTCTATTTCGCTCCTAATACCGATCGCGGATTCCTGGATGCCATCACCACCGCGGTCCACGATAAGACGAATAAACCTTCCGTCATCTCGATCAGTTGGGGGTCGTCCGAATCGAACTGGACGTCGCAGGCTCTCACCAACTTCGACGAGGCGTTTCAATCCGCCGCCGCTATGGGAGTGACCGTGTGTGTTGCTTCCGGCGACAACGGTTCGTCCGACGGAGTGAACGACGGCCAAGACCACGTAGACTTCCCCGCATCGAGCCCTTTCGCGCTTGGCTGCGGCGGCACCACGCTCCAGGCCACGAATGGCCGGATCGTGAAGGAGTCGGTCTGGAACGAGCAACCGAACGGCGGAGCCACCGGAGGCGGAGTCAGCAACTTCTTCCGGCTGCCCTCGTGGCAAGACGGCTTCGACGTTCCGGTTCCGTCAGGACAAAAAGGCGGCCGAGGCGTTCCCGACGTTGCGGGTGATGCCGATCCGGCGACCGGATACAACATCCTGGTCGATGGCAAAAGCACCGTCTTCGGAGGCACGAGCGCAGTGGCTCCCCTTTGGGCCGGTCTGGTGGCTTTGCTGAACCAGCAACTAGGCAAGCCGGTGGGCTACCTGAACCCGCGCATCTATTCCGACGCGGTTGAGGCCGCAGGCTTTAATGATGTGACAGACGGCAACAACGGATCATTCGGAGCAAGCAAAGGGTGGGATGCCTGCACCGGGCTAGGCACTCCAGACGGCAAGCAACTGTTGGCAGCCTTAAGCGGCAAACACTCCGCCCGATCCTCAGGAGCGGAGCGAACCAGTAGAAAGAAGCCGGCAGCTTAGCTGACGTATGAAGCTGTAAAGCATTGGTTTTGCGTAGCGCCGGCATCCTGCCGGCTGTCCTGAGGGCGACCCGCCCTCAGCGTCGGGAATTGCCACACGGCGGGCGAGGACGCCCGCCGGACAGCCGCCGGGACGGCGGCGCTACGTTTACAAATCTCAATATCTACGCGGGCAACCTGAAAACCTCGCCTTCGATCTAACTTAAAACACACAAGATTTGTGTCATCCAGCGGGCCGATGTCTGCTCGATCTTCGAGTTCAGTGAACTTTCGATTCGTGCCCTCGATTTGTTTTTGCGACACACTAGCCTCCGAGGGGTTCTAACTGTAAGAAGATCGATCTCGAGCAAATCATCCGAAGGAGTATCTGTGAAGGCTTCCCTATTGAAACGTAGCGGTGCATCGCTCGTACGGTCAGCGCTGTGGGCAACGGTTCTCACGGTTGCCCTTTTTGTGAGTTTGCCCGCCTTTGCCGGGCTCGGGGAAGAATCGACTTCTGTCGACGCTGATCAGGCCCACATGCAGGGCGAGCGCCGAATCATCCAGTCGGCAGCCTTTTCCGTTCACGAGATCAAAGCGCCGACCGGAATCACTGTCCGCGAATACGTTTCGTCCTCGGGGCAAGTTTTCGGCGTCGCGTGGCAGGGGCCTTGGCCTCCCGATATGCGGCAGATTTTGGCTAATTATTTTGAGAACTACCGGCAAGCCGCAGAGACGCAAGTCAACTCGCATGCCGGGCGCAAGCCGTTGGTCATCCATCAGCCCGAATTTGTGATGCACTCGGGCGGACACATTCGCTCATTCAACGGACACGCGTACATTCCCTCGCTCCTGCCAAACGGAGTCACCCCGGAGTCGATTCAATGACGAGGCTCAAACTTAGCAAGTGGGCGAGGGCGAGATTGAGGATGCTTACAGCAAATAAGTTCGGCGCGCCGCTCGCTGCCGCGGCGCTTGTTTTCGCAGTAGGATGCGGCGGCCACAGTTCCACGCCCGCTGCCACTAACGTGGTTCCACCGCCCACAGGTTCTAACGTGCAGGCGATTGCTGTAAATGCCGGACCTGCGGGAAATTATGCGAACGGCGCCTTCACCAGCGTGACTGTATGCACTCCGGGCACGACCACATGCCAGACGGTTGACGGGATTCTTGTCGATACCGGTTCATCAGGATTGCGCATTCTTTCCTCTGCTCTGACCGGCGTGACACTTCCTCAGCAGACCGCCGCCGACAGCAACCCAGTGGTCGAGTGCCTTCCCTTTGTGAGCGGATACACCTGGGGCCCGGTGCAAACTGCGGATGTTGAAATGAGCGGGGAAAAAGCCAGCTCAGTCCCCGTCCAGGTCATCAGCGCGACTGACTTCCCGGTTCCTACTGCTTGCTCTAATCAAGGCACGGCGGAGAACACTCTTTCCCAGCTCGGCTCAAATGGCATTCTAGGAGTGGGCCCATACGCTCAGGATTGCGGTAACGCATGCGTATCTACTGGCGTTCAAAATCCCAGCCTCTACTTCGAGTGCCCAACTTCCGGCTGCGTCGTGACTGGCGAACCGCTCGCCAAGCAGGTGGTGAACCCGGTAATTCTTTTCTCCGGAGACAACAATGGCGTCATCATCGAGCTGCCAGCCGCCAGCACACCTCAAACAACCCTCTCGGGCTCGTTGATTTTTGGGATCGGGACGCGAGCAAATAACGCTTTGGGATCTGCGACCGTTTATCCGACCGATAACAGGTTCGATTTCACCACCACTTACAAGAACCAGGCATACCCCACAAGTTTCATCGACAGTGGCTCAAACGGGCTTTTCTTCCTTACGACTGCGATTGATGGAATTCCTACTTGCACTGACGCTTCGTTTTTCTATTGTCCGGTCACCACTCAGAACCTTTCTGCCGTGAATCAGGGGGCAGGCGGAGTTGGAAGCGGCACCGTCAATTTCAGCGTCGCCAATGCCGATGCCTTGTTTCAGAACAGTACCGCGACAGCGTTCGGTCAATTGGCTGGACCCAATACTCTTTCGGGATTCGACTGGGGTCTGCCGTTCTTTTACGGCCGCAACGTCTATACGGCGATCGAAGGGCAAACCACACCGGGCGGAGTTGGCCCCTATTGGGCGTACTGAAGCGTCGCTCAAGAAGTTGCTCGCGCTAGGACAACAACCAGGTGCTCCCTGCCTCTCGGTTTTGTCATCCCGAACGAAGTGAGGGATCCGCAGTGGGTCGGTGACCCGCAACCTTACGATCCCTCACTTCGTTCGGGATGACAATTAGCAGGGACGGCTTTTCTCACTTAGTTCAGAGGACGACTATTCGCGGATTACAATAAATCCATGTCCCAGTCCGACGAACTTCTCCGTTATCGCTCCCAATTTCCAATTCTGGAACGCACCAATTACATGATTTCGAATTCGCTAGGCGCGATGCCGCAAGCTGTCTACGGCGCGCTGCAAGGGTTTGCCGATACCTGGGCGACACGCGGAGTGCGAGCCTGGGAAGAACGCTGGTGGATGCTGGCGCTCGAAGTGGCCAACGACCTGGGTGCGTTGATGAATGCGCCGGAGAATTCGGTTTCGATCCACCAGAACGTCACAACATGCGAGGCCGTCGTCGCCTCTTGCTTTGACTTTACCGGTAAGCGCAACAAGGTCGTATACAGCGACATGAATTTTCCCTCCGTCATGTATTTCTGGGAGGCGCAGCGCTCGAACGGCGCGCAGGTCCACATGGTGAAGACGGATGACGGCATCACTGTTCCGACCGAACGCCTGCTCGACGCCATCGATGAACAGACTCTGATCGTTCCCATATCCCACGTTATTTTTCGCAGTGCCTATATACAGGATGCGAAAGCGATCATCGACAAAGCCCATAGCGTAGGCGCCTACGTTGTTCTTGATACTTTCCAGTCGCTCGGGACCGTACCGGTTGATGTACAAGCCCTTAACGTGGATTTCGCTTGCGGTGGCGTTCTGAAGTGGCTGTGCGGGGGCCCCGGCGTCGCTTACCTTTATGTTCGGCCCGACCTCGGCAAGAAGCTGGAACCGAAATTTACCGGATGGTTCGCTCACGAAAACGCGTTCGAATTTGCGATCGGGCCCACCCGCTACTCTGAACCACCCTACCGCTTCATGAATGGGACAACCCAAATTGCCACGATTGAGGCAGCCCATCCCGGAATCAAGATCATCCGCGAAGTCGGCGTAGATAAAATTCGGGAGAAATCGAAGCGCATGACGCGCCGCTTGATTGAACTTGCCGACCAGCATGGATGGCGAGTCAATTCTCCTCGCAACCCAGAGCAGCGTGGAGGCACCGTTTCTATCGACATGCCGGATTCGCAACAAGTGAGCCGCGAGTTACTTGCCCGCGACGTCATTGTCGACTACAGACCGAAGGCGGGTGTGCGCTTCTCTCCTCACTTCTACAACACCGACGCGGAGGTGGAAGCAGCCATTGCCGCCGTCGTCGAGATCCTGAAGTCTCGTACCGTCACTGCGTAGCGCAGCCTTGTGGCAAACGCGCCTTGAATGGCGCGCCGCAAACTCCGTTCCCTCAGTAATGGTTACTTACCTCAGTAAGCAAACCCGAGCAGTTTTCCCGTGCCCCGCTTGAACTCCCTTCATATCCTTAAGCAGCGCTACCTGTGCCGATGTGCTCGTTATCGCGGAAAGAACTGTGCCTGCCCTCATCGCTGTCCACATAACGTTCGATTACCTGACGCTCCTGTCATCGGTCGCGATCATCGGCGGTCTATATTTTGCTTTCGTCGGATTTCAATTCCTTTTGCGCAAACGGCAGGTTTTTTCGACGCCGACCTCGACAATTCAAAACGCAGCGCTTGCCCTGGTGGAAATCAATGGTCGAACCGCCGGCCCAAACACCGTACCTGCGCCGATCAGCGGGAAAGCGTGTTTCCTTTATCGAGTGATCGCATGGCAGAGGCCGGATGGAAAGAAAATTTGGCAAAAAGCGGCCGACGAAACGCTGCACTTGCCTTTCTTCGTCGATGACACAACCGGACAGATGCTGATCGAACCGCTTGGCGCAGACCTTGATCTGGACCGTGACGTCTGCGAGGAATTTGTCACTTCGATATTTTCCTCTTCGGATGACGTACCGCTTCGCGTCAGCGCGTTTCTATCCCGGCACAACGTTGCCAATGATCGGCCACTTCGCATCGAGGAATTTCTTATCAAGCCTGACGATTCGCTTTTCATCACGGGAACTGTCACCGAAAATCCCGGGATTGAAGTGCGTCCGAGAGAAATTCGAGCGCCGCTGAACGCTACTTCCTCACCTAGCCGCGGTAAAGAGCCCGAAGTCATCAAGCTTTATGGCGGCGCTCCCGCCTCCAGCGCCAAGGACATGACGCAGCAAGGGAAGATTGCGGCAGCCTTGATGCGGGCAGGCATCACCAAGCCCGAGGCCTGGTCGGTCGCCGGAGTGCCATTTCAGGCGGTGGCTGTCGAAACCAACGCTCCACCAGACTCGCTGGCAGGAAAAATGAGCGCCCTCGACCAGCGCGGCCCGAACTCCGATTCACTCAACGGCCATAACCCCCCATCTTCGTTCAACCTCAAACCGCCGGTCGTCTTAATGAAAGCCGACAAAGATTCCACCTTTGTAATCTCCTGCCGAAGCCAGAAAGAATTAATCGGCTCGCTTGGCTGGAAATCTGTCGGCATGGTCTGGGGAGGAGCTGCGATCACTGCGCTCGGGCTCTACATGCTGGCGCTCCAACTCCGAATCTCTCTCTAGCAAATCTCTGAATGCGGGTAGCTAAGTGCTCAACGCCGAGGGACGTAGCCCTAATTTAGAATATCTCTTGTGACCGAACCGGTTCGGATAGGGATTGTCGGCGATTTCAACCCCGAATTTCGGTCTCATCACGCGACCAACGACGCCATTCAGCACACCGCTCGCGAGCTCGAAATCACGGTGGAGTCAGTCTGGCTCCCGACACCATCATTACTTGAACCGAGCGCCATCTCTAAATTGGACGCGTGCGACGGTTTGTGGGCGTCGGCAGGCAGCCCTTACAAGAGTTTCGACGGGATGCTTGCCGGGATTCAATTCGCCCGGACGCGCAATCGTCCATTTCTCGCCACATGCGGCGGTTTTCAGTACACGCTGATTGAATGCGCCAGAAACGTGATCGGAGTTCCGGACGCGACCACTGCGGAGGAAGATCCCGCTGCCAAAAATATCGTCATCTATCCGGTCTCTTGCGCGATTCCGAGCCGCGACAAAAACGCGCCAAAGCTATCGGGAAAAATAAATCAGATCCGATTACGGCCCGGCTCCTACATCGCTTCTTATTATGCGAAGGAGACGATTGAAGAAGAGTTTTTCTGCAATTACGAAATGAACCCTGAGTTTGAGTGGATGGCGATGGAAGCTGGTTTCCCAATCGTCGCCCGCGGCGCCAACGAAGAGTGCCGAGCCATTGAATCTCCGGCCCACTTGTTCTACATTGCGACGCTGTTTCAACCGCAGCTTTCGTCCACAGAAAAGAAGCCGCATCCCCTGATCACGGCTTTTGTGCAGCATGTTGCCGACTTCCGCAGGAAACGGTTGGATGATTCAATCCTCGCTTGATGACGCCCCTGAGCCATGGTTACGTGGAACGTTAACCGATGTCCCAGCGGTTGGACGTGCCGTACTGCACGCTCTTCAACTGGCGGACGAAGATCTTCGCAAGTGGTGCTTTGACCTTTCCGAGGAAGAGATAAACTTACGTCCCTCTGGGATGTCGTCGGTTGCATTTCAAATGCGGCACATCGCGCGCAGCCTCGATCGCCTTTTGACTTACGCGGAGGGAAAAGATTTGAGCGGCGCGCAGCTGGCAATGCTGCGAGATGAAGACTCTGATGGTGCGGCACGAGAACAACTCTTGAGAGAGCTCGCCACGGCGCTCGAGAATTCTGCCTCCAGGGTGCGCGCGCTGGCTGGCTCAAATCTTGAAGAAGCGCGTTGTGTTGGAAAAAGAAAATTGCCCACTACGCTGGGCGGCCTGCTCGTACACGTCGCGGATCACACACAACGGCACGTTGGCCAGGCAATCACCACGGCGAAAATGATTCGGCCACTACAAGCCGATGCCAGTGCCGATAAAGCTGAATAGCAAAACAGCCAGAACAATCAGCGTGCAGATAATGTAGAGGCGATCGCGCTCGATCCAAAAGCCAATGACTGAAAAAAACACGCGGGCAATCGGCGTGGCGATAAGAACCAATAATCCCAATTGAATAAGCCCTCGCCCACGGCCGTAGATCACGCTCCTGAGAACTCCCTGTATGGTGCGAAAATCGAATGGCTCGCCCTGAAACACACGGTAATCGGCGTGCTCGCGTCCGTGCCGCCACAGGTAAATGCTCGCACCGAGCAGAACGATAGCGGCCGAAAGCATGACACCGGCGCGCAACAACTCCCCGATGATGACTTCAATGCGATGGTCTCTCCACGGCTGCGGACGGAATGCCGTGGCTTTAGGGTCCGAAGATGAGGGAGTCGTCATACTCGTCAGATGTGTCCGAAGATTCCTTGGTAGAGCATTTGCAACCCCAGCACGAGAATGACGACGCTGAAAACCACGCGCAGCGATTTTGTCTCAGCCTTGATCAAGATGCGGCTCCCAAGCAGCGATCCGGCCAACACTCCCAGCATCACCGGCATCGATAACCCAGGATCGACGTATCCCCGGCTCAGATAGACGCCGGCACTCGCCGCCGCCGTGACGCCGATCATGAAGTTGCTGGTGGTCGTCGAGACTTTGAACGGAATTCGCATCGCCTGGTCCATCGCCAGCACCTTCACGGCCCCCGAACCAATCCCAAGTAATCCCGAAAGAGCGCCAGCCCCAAACATCAGGCTGAAACCTGTCGGGACATTCTGCACGTTGTACTTGCGAGGACCGTCGAGATCTGGAAAGCTTCCGTTCAACCGCAACCGGGTCGCGAGCTGATCAGGCGGCAACTCCCGCTCAGCTGGCGGGCGCACTTTTCGCGAATAGTATGCCGAGTACAGAAGAACTGCGCCGAAGATAATTGCCAGCGCCTGCGTCGGAATACGCGTCGCCAGGAACGCTCCCGCGAGCGCCCCAAAGGTCGTCGCAATTTCAAGGAACATCCCAATACGAATGTTAGAAAACCCTTCCTTCACGTAGGAGGCCGCCGCCCCTGACGAAGTGGCGATCACCGAGACCAGCGAGGCCCCGATCGCATAGCGGATGTCGACATGAAACAGAATCGTGAGCAGGGGCACGAGCACTACCCCACCGCCCAAACCCGTGAGCGACCCTAAAAGCCCGGCTACAAAGGAGACCATGGCCACGATCAGAGTAAATTCAAGAACGGTCATCGAATTCTCTTAGATTACCATTCGCGTATTGGGGCATATTTGGTCATACTTTCGTCCGATCTTCGGGACAGTACTTCGGTAACTCCTGTATTAAACAATTAGTAACGTTTTGCCGGTTAGAATAGTCAAATAGACAGGAAAGATTGTGGGGTTTTTGAAGTGGACAGCTTAACCAGAAGTCACAAACGTCGAAAATTGATGGTTGAAATGCTGGAGCGCAAGATACGGCTCCGGGCTGGGCAGCTCTACGTCGAGCGCGGCCAGGTTGAAGGGCGCGCATTAGAAGATTGGATTGCGGCAGAATCGGAAGTCCTTCAATCGAGCATCCTTGCTCCTTTATGGAACAGGCGCAAGCAGCGGCAGCGAAATCACGAAGAATTGAAACCGGTTCACTCCACCGAAGCTTCGGCCTCCTGCCGTTAGCTCGGCCCCGACGTCAACCCCTCGCGTCGCTAGTTTCCTCGCAATAGCTGGCTTTGGCTTTGGCTTTCATCGAGCGATCTGTTACTTTCAGCGTTCGATTGCTGTTTGCATAGCTGCCCACAAAAGCGAGGGGATCAACTTGAAATCATTACAGAGTTTAGCCGGGATGGTAGTTTGCGCCGTCTTGACCGTCTCAGTGAACGCGCAACTGGTCGCGCCTCCAGACCCAGCAACGCGGAAGCTCGCCGTCGAAATCTTCAAGCAGCTGATCGAGATCAACACCACCGATTCCGTAGGCAGCGTAACGGCGGCGGCGGAAGCGATGGCCGCCAGATTCCGCGATGCCGGCTTTGCGGAAAGCGATATTAAGATTCTCGGGCCCAATGACCGCAAGAAAAATGTTGTAGTCCGCCTTCACGGATCAGACAAGCATAAGCCCGTGCTGCTCATCGGCCACCTCGACGTTGTCGAAGCACGCCGCGAGGATTGGACGACCGATCCATTTCAGTTCGTCGAGAAAGACGGCTACTACTACGGCCGGGGCACGAGTGACATGAAAGATGGCGACGCCATCATGTCGGCCACATTGATTCGCATGAAGAAAGAAAATTACGTGCCCAGCCGTGACATCGTTCTAGCCCTCACCGCCGACGAAGAAGGCGGTACTTCAAACGGTGTCGACTGGTTGCTCAAGAATCATCGCGACCTGGTTGATGCCGAATTCGTGCTCAACCACGACGGCGGCGGAGTTCTCGCCGACCATGGCAAGCCGCTGATGATGGAGGTGGACGCTACAGAAAAGCTGTACGGCGACTTTGTGCTGACCGCTACCAACCCCGGTGGGCATAGCTCGCTTCCTCGGCCCGAGAACGCGATCTACGCGGTGGCAAACGCGCTCACGCGCATCGAGCGCTACCAGTTCCCTTTTGAACTTAACAACATCACGCGCGCGTTTTATGAGCGGCAGGTAAAAATGGCGAAGGGAGAACGTGCGGCCGACCTCGCCGCGATTCTGAAAAATCCTCCCGATATGCAGGCGGTTGCGCGGCTTTCCAAGGATCCCATGGATAACTCGACTATGCACACAACCTGCGTGGCAACTCGCCTGAGCGGAGGCCACGCCAACAACGCCCTGCCGCAAATGGCGCAGGCTAACGTAAACTGTCGCATCGAACCCGGGCACTCGCTAGAGGAGATCCGGTTGGCGCTGGAGAAGGCGGTCGACGATCCAAAAGTGAAAATACAATTCCGCGAAAACACCAATGTCCTCATGGATCACGGCTCCGAGCGACATAGCTTCCTGCCCCCACCTCCGCGAAAAGAAGTGTTCGAACCGCTCGAAAAGGTAGTCACCCAGATGTGGCCGGGAATTCCCGTACTGCCGAGCATGAGCACCGGCGCTTCCGATGGCGTATACACCAACGCCGCCGGTATGCCGACTTACGGCGTATCGGGTGAACAGTATGATCGCGACGACGTCAGGGCTCATGGTAAGGACGAGCGTATCGGCGTCGAGTCGTTCGCCCGCGGAGTCGATTTTTATTATTCGTTTCTAAAAGGCGTGACCGCACAGTAGGCCCGCGATTGGGCGGAGCCTCGCAACTACGCTCTGAGCGCCCGTTCCGGTGATTCGCTTCATTCCTAACTGCTATCCCCCTAGCTGTAGGTGACTTCTGCGCCGGAAGTACCCCGCCCACCTGATTGTCGCTCCCAGCGACGCGTCTTAGTGTTAAGCCCTGGCAACTCAGGGAATCAAATCGAACTCATCATTTGGAGAAATTTCTATGGAAACGCGTGTACAAAAAGGGCAGGCTCACGAAGATTCATTCACCGGCGCGATTGAACGGAAGACTGCACAAATTCCTTCCAGTGTGTTTCTTGGCCTTGCCATCGGTTCAATGGCAGCTTCGCTGATACTGAAATTCGCTAAAAAAGAACATTTGGCTTTGTTCATCGGTCAGTGGGCCGCTCCGTTCCTGATTATGGGCAACTACAACAAGATGGTGAAGCAGCACGGCTCAGACGCGTCAGATAAATTTTCTGCCAGCAGGGCCGCTTAAGTAAAGAATCGACGCAGTCACGCTTTAGCTTTTCACTTAACAAATGAAGGAGCATCTATGGCATCGCAATCCCCCGTCTCAAACCTCTATATGTCAAGCGATCGAGTGGTCGCCTTTTTTCGTGTACGCGAAGACGCTTTCAGGGCCATCTCGGAAATGAAAGAGGCTGGCTACACCTCCAGTGAAATTGGACTTGTGGACAAGACCAACGGCATCAGTTCTTCTACCGGCATCGCCTCTGATCCGAGCGAAGCGGTCACCGCCGACGGTCAAGTTGCTTATGACGATTCCAACCAGGGTCATTCCGAAAGCATGTGGGAGAAGTTGAAGCACTTCTTCTCCGGTGATTCGGCGGATGACGTCGATTATCGCGACTCAACTTCTGGTATGAACTGGGATCAACATCGGGGTGACCACTATTATCGCGGGATCGCTCAAGGCGGTGCCTTGATAACGGTGACAGGGGCGCGGACTGAGGAGGCAAGAGAGATTCTTCAGGATGCCGGCGGCGATCTGCGCGTAGAGGGGTTTGAAGAGATGGAGTCGCGAGATGGCGCCACGTCGCAAGATGAAATGTTAAGCGACGTCGACGTCGATTTGGTTGACGAAAAAGGATTCGCCGCAGAAGATATCGACGAAGAGTCAACCAGCCGACTACAAGATCGTCGCGTCCAGTTGCGCGGCGAAGTTTTACGAAACTATCGCGAGCGTACCGGGAGTCGCGAAACTCCTTTCGGGGCTGAGACAGTTCAGCAGAATCGGCCTGACACTCTCACAGGACGCGATGAATCAAAAGTCGTAGATCCAGACGGCGATTTAGATTTGGACGGTCGTGCTGAGGATTTCAAGAAGCCGGCAGCCTGAAATCTGAGAGTTTGCCACCGCAATTTCCCACTTCTGCTTGCTTTCGAACGGCAGAAGTGGGCTTTTTTATGTAGGAAGTTGACATTCGCTATCCGTTCGCCTATGCTGCGCTCATGGCGATCACCCGGCGTCAACGCGAACTCTACGATTTCATTTCGCGCTTCGTGGTTGAGAAGCAGTTCTCCCCATCGTTTGAAGAAATTAAGGAAGGGATGGGGCTAAGTTCCCTGGCGACTGTCCATAAACACGTCACCAACCTTGAAAAAAAGGGATTATTGACCCGCGACTATAACCGGAGTCGCTCTATTGATCTCGTGCCCCCCAAGGGAAAGTTGAAGCAGTCGATGTCGGTGAACACGGGAGTCGTGCTGCCGCTGGTCGGCAGAATCGCGGCGGGACGCCCCATCGAAGCAGTGGAGCACAGCGAGACTATCTCGCTAGCCGACTTTGTTCGCTCCAAAGAAGTGTTTGTGCTCGAAGTCCGAGGGGAGTCGATGCAAGACGAGGCGATTCTCGACGGCGATTACGTTCTCGTCGAGAAAACCAAAACCGCTCATAACGGAGACATCGTGGTCGCACTGATTGACGCCTCCGACGCCACCCTGAAGCGATTTTTTCGCGAAGGCGAGAACGTACGGTTACAACCATCGAATGCGACCATGGCTCCGATTATTGTCCCGGCCGCTTCTGTCGAAATTCAAGGCAGGGTCATCGGCGTACTCCGCAAATATTGATCAAGCGGTCCGGAAAAGCAGAGTTTATCGTCCCGACCGGACGAACCGCACTCCCTTCCTCGCTTTCCACTGCACATCTGAGTAACGCCATCCAACCAAAGTGAACACCCGGGAATCTTAACCAACGTCAGATTTCACACGAATTCCAGCTCACTCGCTTTCAAGGTGACTTGGAAAAGCTCTGCAAGGTACACACTTCGGGTCGGAGTCGTAACGCGCTTTACGTTTTTTGCGTATCGGAATCTGACAGTTCGTATGCGGTGCTCGGTCTGATAGAATTTATATACTCGGAGAGAGAAATACCATAGGGACGACGATGTTACGAGTTCGTTTCCAAAATTAGACTTCCCACCTGTTAGCAATCCAGCGAGACAAGATCATCGACTGCGAGCTAGAACTAATGACTCCCAAATGCGACAAAGCCAGAACATAATTTTCAGAAGTGCGGCGGACTTGACCGAAGAGGTCGTCGACACGCCTCAGATACGCGATCTGGATGATCTGCATGCGGTAGCCAATGTCGACGCTCTGGCGCCAGAACGTTTCGGACAAGATGTTAGAGCTCCTCGCGAAAATTACCGGCTCCAATATTTCTGCTATGCCGCGCTGGTTGTAGTTGTCGTGGTTTTTTCCTTCATCCGGATACATTTAAGAACCGCTCCCTTGGAACGTGACGAGGGAGAATACGCATACGCAGGTCAGTTGATGCTCCAGGGAATTCCGCCCTATCAATTGGCTTACAACATGAAACTGCCGGGCACTTACGCGGCTTATGCCGTTCTTATGGCTGTCTTCGGCCAGACTACTGAAGGCATTCGCATCGGCATGTTAGTCGTATTGCTTTGTAATACGCTGCTGCTATTCCTTCTTACTCGAAGGCTCTTCGGACTACTCGCGGCGACGGTTGCTGTTGGCTCTTACACCCTGCTTGCCAATCGTCTCTCGACGATGTCACTGGATGGGCACGCTACTCACTTCATCGCCCTGACAGCCTTAGCTGGAATCTTTCTTCTCCTAAGTGCCATCGACACACAAAAGAAAACAACCTTATTCTTCAGCGGCGCGTGCTTTGGCCTCGCCTTCCTGATGAAGCAGCACGGAATCTTGTTCGCGATTTTTGCCGGCTTGTTTTGGGCCTGGAGCGAGTGGAAGCACACCGCTAACTGGCGAAGAATGGCCGAGGGCATAGCGATATTGGCGGCGGGTGTGATAGTTCCGTTTCTTATCACCTGCGCCTACATCTGGCGTGCTGGTGTTTTCAGCCAGTTCTGGTTTTGGACCATAAACTACGGCGCTGAATACGAAAAGATCCTAAGGACTTCTCAAGGGATGAAACTTCTTAAGAACATCCTGCCTTGGGTTCCACGACCGACGGTTTTCTGGCTCATGGCTGCTTTCGGCATAACGGCGCTTTTTTGGGATCGCCGAGGACGCAAGCACCGGGCATTCGTCCTGAGTTTTGCTTTATTTTCAACTTTGGCGGTCATTCCTGGCCTCTACTTCAGGCCCCATTATTTTCTGGTAATGCTGCCAGTCGTTGCCATGCTCGCAGGAATTGGAATCAGTGCAGCACACGAATATCTTGAAGAACACCATTTTTCGAACGCGGTCCTCTGGATTCCGGTTGCTGTTTTTGTAATATCGTATTTTTCGGCACTCTACGGACAGAGAAAATATCTCTTCGAGATGAGCCCCGACATGGTCAATCGTGAGATGCACAGCGGCCATGGGTTCCCGGAAGCCGTGGTCGTCGCTGACTACGTCAAGAATCACACGTCGGATCAAGACAGCGTCGCTATCTTAGGTTCCGAGCCCGAAATTTATTTTTATTCCGGGCGTCGTTCCGCGACCGGCTATATCTACATGTTTCCACTGATGGAGAAGCAGAAATTTGCCTTGCGCATGCAGAACGAAATGATGCGCCAGGTGGAAACCTCGAAACCAAAGTTGCTGGTCGTAAACGATAACCAATTGACTTGGGGATGGCTCCCGGAGTGGGACGCAACGGAACCGAAGATGAAAATCTTTAACTGGATGCGCGATTACCTCAATTCGAACTATGATCTAGTGGCCGAGGTGCCTGTCTACACGGCAACGTGGCAGCATTGGGGCGCCCCATGCAGGTATTATATTTTTCAGCGTAGATGACAGACCGAGACGCCATCGACTCTCTCCAGCCAATCGGGCAAACTGGAGTCGGTGCCCTGAAAAATTCACAGAGCGTCTCAATAGCTCGCTCCAGTATCCATCTCCCATCACCCCTCGTCATCTGCACTCTGCTACTGATTACTCTTCTCTTCGGAGCGATTCGGTACCGGCTCCGCTCCATGCCCCTCGAGCGGGATGAAGGCGAGTATGCGTATTCTGGCCAGCTCATGCTTCAGGGAATTCCGCCATATCAGTTGGCCTATAACCTGAAACTGCCCGGCATTTATGCCGCTTACGCGGTGGTGCTCGCGGTCTTTGGACAAACTCCAACCGGAATCCATCTCGGGCTTATAGCTATCACGGCTTTCTCTTCGCTTCTTATGTACTTTTTAGCTTCGACTCTTTTTGGGAGCATGGCCGGCCTGGGCGCCGCCGCAAGCTTCTCGTTGTTAGCCGCTAATCCTAGCGTGATGGGATTCGAGGCGCACGCAACGCATTTTGTTATCCTCGCCGCCCTGTGCGGAATTCTGCTTTTGCTACAAGGCTTGCGCTCTCAGACGCACTGGCTATTTTTCGCGAGCGGATTTTTTTGCGGTATAGCTTTCCTGATGAAGCAGCACGGCGTTTTCTTTGCGCTCTTTTGCTTTTGTTATTTATTTCTGGAGCAGCGACGGCAGCTTCGACCGATAAACCAGCTTGCTGCCGGCGTGATTATTTTGGCCGCCGGGTTCCTGCTGCCCTACGTCGTCACCTGCGCGCTGCTCTATCACCTCGGAGTGTTCCATCAGTTTTGGTTTTGGACCGTAACGTATGCAGGCGAATACTCGAAAATGGGCCTGCGCCGAGGTGTACACGCATTCCTCGAGAATTACGGGGCGGTACTTCGCGCAAACTCAGTCGTCTGGCTGGTCGCTTTGGTTGGCTTAACTGCTGTACTTTGGAACCAGCATGCTCGACGACACCTGAACTTCACCGCTCCATTCCTTCTATTTTCAGTTGTGGCACTCTGCCCTGGAGCGTACTTTCGTCCTCACTACTTTATTCTTTTACTTCCAGTAGCCGCTCTGCTGGTTGGAGTCGCGGTTGCTGCATCGATCGAGGCGATCGCCGAATCAGAGATGCGCAGATTCAAATACATTCCGGCGACCGTCTTTGCAGTTGTCGTCGCACTCTCGGTTTTGGCTCAACACGCTTTTTATTTTTCCCTCGATCCGGCCTCCGCGATGAAAACAACCTACGGCGCAAACCCATATTTCTCGGCAATGAAAATCGGCGACTACCTCCGCCAACACTCGCCGCCAGCAGCCCGCATCGCGGTGCTAGGTTCGGAGCCTGAAATCTATTTTTACGCTCAGCGTCATTCCGCGACTGGATATCTTTATATGTACAGCCTGATCGTGCGGCAGAAGTATACCGACCGCATGCAACAGGAATTAATGAGGGAAGTAGCGACGAATCAACCCGAGTATCTGGTGTATGTGGATGTTCCCGACTCATGGGGAGAAGACCGAGAGAGAGCGCCGCAGGCGTATTCATTCCTCGCTTGGCTGCGCCAATTTTCAGCTTCCAATTATGAAGTGACCGCGGTATCGCGGCTGGATGAACCGTCGATTCAGGCCAAAACCGATACCGCTACCGTGTTCGCGTCAAACACACCTGCGATCTATTTACTAAAGCGCAAGACGGAATAGGCAAAATACTGCAGAAGCGCATTCTTCGAAGAATGAGAAGCGGATCGTAAGCAAAAAGAAAGCCGCCTCAGGCGAGGCGGCTCGCTAAACTTCATTCATTCTCAACCGATGTGACGATCCAAAGCCTTCTGGATATCGTCCTTGGATCGATATCCAACCAACTGCTCCACAACCTGCCCATTCTTGAACACAAGCAGCGTCGGTATGCCCGTGACTTTGTAGCGCATCGGGGTCGCGCCGTTCCGGTCCACATCCATCTTGCCGACTTTAACTTTGCCTTGATATTGGCCGGCGAGTTCCTCGACAATCGGTGCGATGGCGCGACAAGGACCGCACCACGACGCCCAGAAATCTACCAATACTGGCGTGTCGGACTTTAATACATCTGCATCAAAATTTGCGTCGGTGACCTCGACGGTTCCGTTGCTTCCCATTATTCCTCCAAAAATTTCGACTGATGCCGGTGCAGCGCTTTAGCGTGCAGCCATCTATCGTAGCACTGATGATTAGATGCTAGGAGGCCTCAGAAGTCGCAGCGGTTCCAGCCGAATTGAAGCCCAGCCACGGCCGCCGTCTCAGGCCGTAAAATGATGTCTGACAACGGATTACACCAAATAAACGGAGCTGAATGAAACGTACTCTAGACAACCTTCGAGTGGTTCTGGCCGCGACCAGAAATCCGCTGAATATTGGTGCCGCCGCGAGGGCGATGAGCAACTTTGGTGTGACTCATATGCGCGTGGTTCATCCGTACGAGCCGGCATTTAGAGAAGCCCGATCGGCGGTCGGGGCGGCCGAATTGCTCTCCCGGGCAGAGCAATTCGACGATGTCGGCTCCGCCGTCGCGGATTGCAAATTGGTGATTGGCACAACTGTAGCGGACCGCCGGGATTTGCAGCACCACGTTTACAGTCTGGATGCGAAGGGGCGCGCGATCAAACAGCAACTTCAAAATGGTCCCGTCGCACTTCTGTTCGGCTCAGAGCGTTACGGGCTCTCGAACGATGAAATGAGTCACTGTCATTGGCTGATGCGCATTCCAACTCGCGAAGAGCACGGCTCAATGAACCTCGGGCAAGCCGTGGCCGTGTGCCTTTATGAACTTGTTCGATCCACGGCGTCGAAGCCAGAGAGCATCGCAAGTCCGAAAAAAGAATCGGTACGCAAGAAAGACAAAATTGCCGATTCTGCCGAGGTCGAACGGCTGACGCAAATCCTGCTCGAGATTTTGCGAGAAAGCGAATACATCAAACCTCGCGCCGTGGCATCGGAAGAAAAGTTACGCCGTTTAGTGCGACGAATGACGCTGATCGCCAACGATGCCGACGTCCTGGTGGGGATGATGCGGCAGGTGTCATGGAAACTGCACGATAACCAGAAACGAAACTCAAAGCCTTAACAATTTTGTGCTGTTGTGTCTTCGCGGTCGCCCTCTCCTGTCCAATAAACTCAACTCTTCCGCTCACTCTTACCGCTTCCCACAGTCGAAGTAAAAGGCTACGGAACCGAAACTTCTCTTAATCCGTAAGTTCTCTGAGGTGGCACCATGCGCATGCTTCTCGACACCTTCGCGCAAACTCTACGCACTCTGTGGGCTCATAAGCTGCGATCGTTTCTGACCATGTTTGGAATCGCGTGGGGAGTCGGCTCGCTGCTTCTTCTCGCTGGCGTCGGCGAAGGCTTCCGTAATGGCAATCGCAAGCAACTCGAAACTTTCGGCAAGAATATTATTTTCTTTTTTGGCGGACGTGCTCCCGCAGTTGAGGGCAGCTTCAGTTCGATGAAATGGTTCAACCTTAATTACGACGATTACCTAGCCATCAAATCTCAATCACGATTAGCGATCAATATTTCTCCCGTAATCGCGCGTGACGATATTCGTGCCGTCAGTGACTACACCAGCACCAGCGGACAGGTCTCCGGGGTACCGCCGATCTACGACCACGTGCGAACAATCCCGCTTGCAGTCGGTCGTTGGATCAACAACGATGACGATGAGCAGCGGCGGCGCGTCTGCATATTGGGGCGCGAGATGACGCGCAATATGTTTCCGGGCCGCCCAGCAGTCGGCAATACCATCTTGCTGAATGGGGTGCAGTTCCAGGTCGTCGGAGTTCTCTCCATGATCGGGCACGAAGAGCACAACGCCACCAACATCCGCATTTTTATTCCGTTCAACACCATGCGTGAATTGTTCCCGCTCAATGGTGACAATTCGCAGCAGGGCAACGCGGTCACGTTTATTAACTACCAGCCTCGCACTTTCGACGAGAATGAGACTGCGAAAGCTGAGCTGCACTCTATCGTTGCTCGCAACCACGGCGGCTTCGACCCGTCGGGTTCGGACACGTGGGAGGAGTGGGACACGGTGAAGAACCAGAAGTTGATGGGAAAGATCTTTACCGCCATGGATTGGTTCTTGGGTGGAGTCGGCCTCGTAACCCTGGCGCTCGGCGCGATCGGTATCGTAAACATCATGCTGGTTGCCGTCACGGAACGCACTCGCGAAATCGGACTACGTAAGGCGCTCGGCGCCACGAATCGCAGCATCCTGTTTCAATTCTTTATCGAGGGCGCGTTTCTCACATTGCTCAGCGGTGCCGTAGGAGTAGGCGGCGCGATGCTGGTGATTCGTCTGCTCTCCGGAGTGCAATTGCCGCAAGGTTTCGACACTCCGAAGATCATTCCAGCATCCGCGATTGGAGCGGTTCTCTCGCTGGCTCTGGCCGGAATCATTGCCGGCCTTTACCCCGCACGAAAAGCCGCGATGCTCGAACCGGTAGAAGCCCTTCGGCAAGAGTAAAAGATCAAGAAATAGAGGATTCATCATGACCAGCGACCTATTGCGAGAAGCTTATGGCGCCATGCAACACAACCGCCGCCGCACCGTTCTCACCATGCTCGGAATGGCGTGGGGAATCGCAACCGTTGTTATCCTGCTCGCCTTCGGTTCGGGCTTTGAACGAGCAATCGGTCTGATTTTCAGCTCATGGGGAACCGATGTGATCGGTGCTTTTCCTGGACGAACGTCTCTTCAGGCCGGCGGCGCAAAGGCCGGCTCCGAAGTGCGCCTCAAACTGGCGGACGTCGACTATATCCGCAACGAAGTGCCCATGGTGAAGGGCGTCACTCCATTCTTTGACAAGAGGGGTTCAACTATCCAGCACGACACGCGGACTTTCACAAACCTTTCCTTAATTGGTGTTTTCCCCGTGTATCAACGCATTCGCGGATTCGATATAGCCAGTGGGCGCGCAATGAGCGAGCAAGATGAGCTTGAGCACGCCCGAGTCGTGGTGATCGGAGATGAAGCCAAACGCCGTCTGTTCTCAGGAGAGCAACCTATCGGGCAGAACATCCGTGTCAATGGCGTGAGCTTTAAAGTGATTGGAGTTTATCGGCACAAAGTTCAGGGCGGCGACGACAATGACAATGTTCTGGTGACTATTCCTTTTACGGCGATGGGGGACCTCTACGATACGCAATACATCAGCGGCCTCTTCATGGACTACGAAGCGCAGGACCATCAGCAATTAGCCCGCGTCGTAAGAAGCGTACTGGCCGGTCATCACAACTTTCGTCCCGACGATAAGCGCGCTATTTTCATCGCCGATTTCAAGCAAGATTTTGATGAGTTCACGGTCGTAACCACTTCGCTGAAAGTCCTGCTCGCATTCATCGGAGCACTCACCCTGGGAATTGGCGGCATCGGGCTGATGAACATCATGCTCGTATCGGTCCAACAGCGCACGCGTGAGATCGGGGTCGAAAAGGCTCTTGGGGCGCAGAGAAATCACATCCTGTTTCAGTTTCTGGCCGAAGCGATGGCGATCACCTTTGCCGGAGGAGTGGCTGGCATTGCAATCGCCTATCTCATCTCTTGGGGGGTTGGAGCCCTTCCTCTAATGAGTGCCTTCGGCGAAAACCTCGAAGCCGGGGACATCCATCTGCATATCAACCTGGTCAGCCTTGCAGTTGCCACAGGGATTCTTGGAGTAGTCGGCATTCTGAGCGGAATGATCCCTGCCGTGAGGGCTTCCCGGATGGATCCAATCGAGAGCCTGCGCTACGAATAGAGGATCACCGATTGACGCGGGACTGTTTGCGTAGGGTGAGAGCCCATTAGCCGGGCAGAATTTGCCTTGCCCGGCAGGCCCCGTAATCCGTCGGGGATCGTGCTCTGAACCGTGCGTAGGTCCACTTAGTTCCAGAGCTCTGTCCCGAGCGCTTCTTTCCCGTTCTGTCGTCGCCTTGACGTTGCAAATTTTGAAAAAGGCTACATCAGCAGAGTGATCAAGCCGGTGACGACGAGGGCAGCAGCCCAAACCAGGTGGAGGTTCAGCCATGCTTTGCGAAGAACCGCGAGGCCGACTTTGCTGTAAACCACCCACGCGATGAGCCCCGTGACTACAAGGTAAGCCATCGTATGCACCGCGGTTGCGAGCAGCGCCGCCCAAGAACTGGCGGCCATGGCTCCGTGGTGGTGACCTGACAGTTGGCCTGCCGCTTCGACCGTGCTGCTCCCCAGCAGCACCGGCAGCACCATCAACCCCGCGCCGTGCGCCGAGGCCATCAGAAAAGACCAGATAGTCAGGTCTCGGAAGCCCACCTGCATGCGTACCCAGCGCGGGTGATAGTGGCAAACCAGCGAGAAGATTCCGAGCCCGCACAGAATTGCAGCGACGGGATAGCGGATCGCATCCCGCGGCAGAGCCATGCCGAGAAACGCCGCAGTCAGAACCACGGCGCCGATAGACAACGCGTGGCCAAGCGCGATGGGGCAAAGCGCCTTCGCCACGGCACTCCCCTTTCGCTCCTGCATCCCCAGCGCCACCGCGAAGAGCCACCCCATCCCCGGGTTGACTCCGTGGTAGGCGCCGAGGAGCAGCATCAGCCACAACGCCGTCGAGCTCATCTCGGCGTGCATCATTTTGTTTCCGAGTAGCAGTAGGAATCGGATGAGGCGTCCCCGCCATCCAGCCGCACCTGGTGCGCACTCAGCCCGTCGAACTCGACGAAGAATTTTTCATCGAGCTTCATTCCTCCCTTCGGATCTACGTCGACTTTTGCCATCCAACTCTTTAGGCCATCGGGATAAAACTGCTCGTCCCACGGAGAATAGAGCGAGTTGGTGAAATAGACCCGCCTGCCGTCGCGGCTGATCTCAACCATCTGCGGACCACCATTGAGCGGCTGATTGGGCTTGCTTGGGTGAGCTGCGCGGCGCACGATACCCCCGAGATGAACGGACCCAGTCTTCTTCGGGTTAAACGGATCGCTAACGTCGTACTGGATGAATTCACCGGTCGCCCAGCAGGAGACGTAGAGGAATCGATCGTCAAGGGATAGGTTGATATCTGTCACTAACGGCGGCACCGCTTTGAAACCCGGCAAGAATGACGGCAATTTTGCCGGGTCAGCAGCCTCCGCTGGTATTTCAATGATCTTGCGGGCGGCCCACTTCGCGTTCTTGCCACCCTCTTCGCGGTACCACACCCAGATCGAAGCGGAAAGATCCTTGAGCGAAACGACCACGCCGGCGAACCCAAATGTCTTGTTCGGATCGTGCGAAGGCCGGAGTTCGAGCACCATCTGCTGCTCCGCACCGAGGTCAATTTCCTGTACATGGCGGCGCTTGTCCAAGTCCCAGATGTGAAGTTTGTGGCCGTACTTTCCGCCCAGCAGCAACTCGGGGTTGACGCCATTTTTCACCATGTTGGGCGTGCCCCACTCGGAAGTGATCATCGTATCGTGCCCCAGGTGCCACCAGAAGTCGTAGGCCAATTCCTGCGGGCCACGATCCTGCTCCCAAGGCCCCTTCAGCTCAAACGTGTTCGCGTCCATCAGAAAAATGCCACCAGGGCCGTCTCCGCTGGGCGATCCGAGAGCGCTCCCATAAACGCCGTCTGGTCCACAATGAAATGTGTGGGGTGCGGTATAGCCGGTTTTCCTGATGAACTCTTCGGGCTCAATCACCTTCACAATTTTGGGCTGCAGTGGATTCGGCTTCGTGTCCAGGATGTGGATCCGAGACGATCCGATACCTGGCACGATCAGGTAGCGACGCTCCATGTGTGGATGCGGGCTTTGCGGGCAGAGGCACGCACTGCACGCATTCCATCCGAAGTGGTGCAACTCGTTATCGTCATGGGGAAAATCCACCTGCCCCACAAGCGAGCCGTACCCGGAGGATTTCGGATCGAGGTCAACGACGCCCATAGCGTCGCGCTTTCCAGTTTTGCCAACGTTGAGCAGCGCGACGTAGGCGAGACGTTCTGCGGGGGCTTTCATCGCCATCCCCGCTGAAGGGTAAAAAGATGGGTCCGGACGCATTAGAGTCATAAGTTATATCTCCTTACTATGTGTTTCGAACGATCGTTGAGATTTTCGGAGCTCCTCAACCTCAGGCTTTCACCGCGACCACTTCAAGATACTCCGACAAGACAACAGTGAGTTCATCTCCTCCGCGATTGTGCGCGGACCACAATGCTTCCAGTTCGTCGCGAAGCTTTCGCGCGGCGGTTTCATCGAGCGCAGCAAAGGCCCGATTAGTGGGCCCATAAAACTGACGGAAGAATTCGACGACGTCCGCCGGCGGGAATGGGTAGGTAAAGGTATATTGGCGCCGAGTCATTTTAAGTTCGGATACTCCATGGCCTAACCGCTCGCGCACCACTGCTTCGTCACCCCACAACACCGGTGCCGGCATGCCCGAGGGAGCGATGAACCTGGCGAAGGTTTGGAACATTTGTCCCACAAACCCTTGGCGCGTCCAATTTCCCATGGCGATAGTGCCGCCCGGACTGCACACTCGCAGCAGTTCTCGGGCTACAAACTCTGGCCGCGGAGCAAACATGGCTCCGACCAGACTGACTACGACGTCGAAACTTTCCTCTTCAAACGGAAGCCCTTCAGCGTCAGCTTCAATGAACCGAGCCTTGAGCCCTTCGGCGTCCGCGCGGTTCTGAGCGCGCTGCACCAGGTTCGGCGCAATGTCTACGCCGGTGACGTTCGCTCCGTCGCGTGCCGCCCATAGCGCGACCTGACCGGAGCCACAGGCCACATCAAGCAGGCGGCAGCCCGCCGGCACATCAAGTCGTTCGTAGAAAACGCGTGCGCCCTGCTCCATATAGCGCGAGAAGCGGTCGTAGTCTCCGGCCATCCACGTTTCTTTCAGCCAGGCTTTCAGGCCATCAATTTCAGGTGCGGTTGTCATTGTGCTCATGCCTGCCTCCAGTGTTTTGTTTATTCGCCTGCGACAAGGGCGCGGATCGCGTCCGTCGTCATGGCCAGCCCGCCAATCTCCCCTTCGTCCGTAAAAACTTCTTCAAGATCTGGCCAGGTATTAGAAACCATCTCCGTTTCCCCAAGCGATTCCGTGGCCCCGGTGAGGTTTCTGACGAGCTTCTTCACGGTCGGCATGGAATCCTCCTCGACCTTCAGTTGAATCAAAGGCATGATCGGTTCTCCCTTGAGGGACGGACTTCCGTTCGGGCTGTCCGTCACTTCTTACTTTTTTAGTCTAGGACGCGACGATGTTTGTCGTAAGAGCAAGGGCTGACAACGAACCCACGATTTCTGCCAAAGTGATACTTTCCGCCAGAAGACCCAGCGAAAAATCGAGAAAGAGAAGGTTAGTGAACGCCGCGTCGTCCGAAAGACGCTCTGTATTGGCCAGGTGTAACTCCCAGGCGACGCCTGAACATGCGCCGGAGCGTTTCCGCACTGGCGAAGCCACTGGCATCCGCGACTTCATCAAGAGTCAGTGCCGTCAATTCAAACTGACGTCGGGCAGATTCGAGACGAAGATCCTCAAGGTACTTCGCTGGTGTTTTGCCCACTTCTTGTTGAAACAAACGAGCGAAGTTGCGCGGACTCATGGCGGCGCGCCGTGCCAGACTCTCAATCGAGAGTTCGCTCCGGAGGTTATCTGGGAGCCATGCAAGCAGGTCGCCCAACTGTCGGTTCTCACGGGTCTGGGCTGCAAGAGTCGTACTAAACTGAGATTGGCCGCCAGCGCGCCGAAGAAACACGACCATCACTTGTGCAATTTTGAGGGCAACCGATCTGCCTAGATCTTCTTCCACCAAGGCAAGCGCAAGATCGATACCAGCGGTAACTCCTGCGGACGTGTAACAGTTGCCGTCTCGGACATAGATGGGGTCGCGTTCGACTTTAACCAGTGGGTAGTCTCGTGCGAGCCCGTCGCACCAGTGCCAGTGGGTGGTCGCGCGCCGCCCATCGAGCAATCCAGCGGCAGCCAGTACCAATGCTCCCGTACAAACCGAACCGAAGCGCCGGCTCCTTCCACTCTGTTCCTTGAGCCAGTTCAGAAAATCCGGCTCAAAGCGGATATCTTGAAGACTGTCGTACCCGGCAACCAGTAATGTATCGATCGGGCCATGGCATTCTCGATAAGTCTGATCAGCATTCAGCGGCGTGCCTATTTGCCTTGGCACATCGCGTTCCGCTCCCGACGAAATGATGTTGACTTCGTAGGCCGGCTCTCCGCCATGCAAACGATTCGCGTCGCTGAACACTTCGGCTGGACCGAACACGTCAAGCATCCGGACCGGGGGCACGGCCACGATAAAGACACGACGCGGGCTTCGCGCGACAGGACGCGCGCGTTTATCGCCACGTGTTCCGCTGTCTCTGGCTTGCCGGCGCATGGCTACAGAAGGAATTGGTAAGGTACGAGAACAGTATCGGCAGACTCCCAAGGTTGTGCAATCCGTCAGTTTTCGGAAGACCAACCCTCACGCAGCAGGATCCGCTCTCCGCGTAAAATTTGCAATCACAGCTACCAAGGCTAGCAGCGTGATCAGCGAGATGACGCCGAGTGAGATCACGCAGTAAATGCACCAGACTCCCAACACCGCCGACTCAATATGCGCAAGATAGAGCGCAAAAGCCAACCCACCTAAAGCCGCCGCCAACATGAAGCGATAAGCTCGCCGGAACGCGAGACCGCCTAATAGCACGTAGCCAACGATCCCGATCACCGCCACCGGGACCCCTCCCAGAACCGCGTAGGGACTATGATTCACAATCCCGCAATCCCAGCGCTCGTTGATCTTGCAAGGAGAAGTGTCTGTTCGATAGTGCTCGCGCAAAGCTAGCGACGAAGCGACGATTCCCAACACAGTAAGAAAGATCAAAAGCCATCTCATGCAATTCCCCCAGGATCGCCCGCCCGATTAAATATGGTTTTGCGAATACACATTATCTCCGATAGCTGCCCGGTATCCAGCCTTAGATTGCGTCAGGCAACCATTGAGTCATGCTTAGCAACTATGGGATGCCACCCGAAAAAATTGAGCAGTGCAGGCCCGATTAAGCCTCGATATGCACGCCAAACTTGATAATTTAGGTTTCGAGCATTGGAGTTACAAGATTAGAACGCGCGAAGTCAAACTATATTTTTCATCTATGCTTTTCAGAAGTCTCTTAAAGCATTCCTATGGCTTTCTGAATAACCTCCTACCGCAATCCTTTAATCAGTTACGCGTACAACGCATTTCCGAACGAGAAACTTCGCAATTAGTCCGATCAACCGTACCTTGGAGGCAATTCATGTCCGTTTCGAGCCCCGTGCGAGCGCTTCTGCTCTCAGCATTCCTTTTTGTTCTCACTTCAGCCGCATTCGCGCAATTTGGAGCCAGCGTCGCAGGCACGGTAACCGATAAGAGCGGCGCGGTGATCAGCGGCGCAAACGTCACCGTCACCAACAAGGCCACCGCTGTGGCGCACAACGCGGTCACCGGAGATAGCGGATTCTATCGCATCACCGGCCTTCCTCCGGGTCAGTATGAGGTAACAGTCGAAGCTGGCAATTTCAAGAAGAGTAGCAAAACCATCGACGTGAGCGCAGAAACAGCGGCGTCGGGGGACGTAACGGTAGAAACCGGCTCGGCCACCGAAACCGTGACCGTCACTGACACTACCGAGGGATTGCAGACCGAAGACGCCACGATTCAAGGCACGCTCTCTACGGTTGAAGTCCAGAGCCTCCCGGCGGTCAATCGTGACCCTTACGAGCTTTTGCGCTTGTCGCCGGGCGTATTTGGCGACGGTGCCCGGTTCGGCGACGGTCGCTCGGCTGGATTTCCTAACGGCTCAGGTGCGGTCAGTGGCTCTGCCGGGCCCGGCGGTTCCAGCGCGGCCATCTTCCAGGTCGAAAACCAGCAGCCCATCAGCGCCAACGGACAGCGCGTTACATCGAACGACTATCTGGTCGATGGCGTTAGCGTGAACAGCCTGGAATGGGGCGGCGCTGCGGTCATCACTCCGAGCGTTGAGTCTGTGCAGCAGATTACGGTTCTATCCAACGACTACGATGCTTCCGACGGACGGAGCTCTGGCGCGCACATCAAGACCGTGACCAAGGGTGGAACGAACTCGTTTCACGGCGGCGGCATATTCGAATATCACGATCCGAATTTCAACGCATATAACAAATTTGCCGGCTACAACGTTGGGGTTGGCCTGAACCCGTTCGTGCGAGACGACGACAACTTCAAGCAGTTCGCTGGCACCATCGGCGGTCCGATCGTTAAAGACAAGCTCTTCTTCTTTTTCAATTACGAAGGATTGCGCGCGAAGAACACGACGTTCGAAAATAATTTCGTCGAAACTCCGCAATATATTGCTGCCGTGATTGCTGCTCGCGGCGGCACACCCATCGCAACCATCCTCTCGCAGCCCGGCACAGCCCCCCGCATCGCGCAGATTTTGCCTTCCTCGTGCGCTCTCTTCGTGCCGGGCAACTGCGCCGCGGTGAATGGAGGATTGGATATCGGATCTCCAGTCGGCACTTACGGCACGTACGACCCCAGCAGCGGTACTGGCGGTGGACTGGACGGAGTTCCTGATATTCAATATGCGCAAATCGCGCTTCCTGCCACAACCCAGGGCGACCAGTACAACATTCGGGTCGACTACAATTCCGGCAAGAACTTGATATCTGCGAACACTTTTTTGACTTTCTACAAAACCATCGCTGCGGATAGCGGAGCGCAAGGTCGACCGAACGCCGACTTCGGCACAAAGAGCTTTAGCCCGAGCGGGTTTTTGTCATGGGTTCGAACTATCAACGCGAGCACGCTCAACGAAGCGCGAGTCAACTTCACGCGCTATGGATACAACGGAGTGACTTCAAATCCGCAAGTCAACTTTGCCATTCCGCGCGCGGGAATCGAGGGTTTGCCGCTGCCTGGCGGCCAACGCCTTATGTTCGGAGCTGCGCAGGGTGACACGTCTCCTGGAATCCTGGCGCAAAACACTTTTTCATTTCGTGATGTGCTATCTAAAGTTGTCGGGAATAAAGCCTTCAAGTTTGGGTTCGAGGTTAGCCGTGAACAGGATAACGATTCTTTGATCGGTGGCTCGCGGCCTGTCTATTCCTTCGTTGGCCCCTGGAATTTCGCCAACGGCGCGCCCGTCTTCGAGGGGATCGATGTAAATCCTCTAACCGGAGGAGCGCCCACAACCCGGCCACAATACTTCCGAACAACTAACTATGGATTGTTCGCGCAGAACGACTGGAAGGTTAAGCCTAACCTGACGCTAAACCTCGGCATGCGTTGGGAATATTACGCTCCACCGACAGAAGCAAAAGGACATTTGTCCAATTTCGTTCCTTCTAATGATCCAATCAACGGGCTGGTTAACGGAACGGTCACGAATCCCAGCAAAATGTGGAAGTCGAACTGGAAAAACTTCGGGCCCCGGCTAGGCTTTGCATGGAGCCCCTCGACGTATAACAACAAGCTTGTTCTACGCGGAGGCTTCGGGCTTGCATTCGATCGCTTCGACAATAACACTTTCGACAATACCCGCAACAACCCGCCTTATGTAGCCAATTATGGCATCTGTTGCGCCGGTCCCTCTAATCCGTTTTTCAATGGCCAAATTGCGGTTAATTTGGGTACAAGCAATAATCCGCAGAGCTATCCGGCCAACCCCGCTTTGATTACTCCCATCGACCCAGCCTCTGGCTTACCCATTGTGGCCCCTGGGTACAACTCTCCGAGCATTTACGCTACCCAGACTACTATGCCCACGCCCTACGTCTATCTTTACTCGATGCAAATACAGTATGCGTTGCCTCAAGACTGGACGTTCACGCTTGGATATCAGGGAAGCGCCGGCCATCACCTTTTAAGGATCAGGAATTTAAACTATTTCTACGCGACTCAGAACCCGAATCTTTCAGCGGTGTTTGACTTTACACCAGATACCAACACCAGCTTCAACGCTCTGAATGCGCAGTTGGAGCATAAGTTCAAGCACGGCGTGTCGTTCAATACTCTTTACACTTTCAGCAAGTCGATTGATCAAACTTCAGCAGAGGGACCTGGCTTCGTCACGAACCAGACATATCCGATCGATGACCGAACGGAACGCAGCCCGTCGGACTACGATGCTACTCATAATTTCCGAGCGTTTGCGCTTTGGGAATTGCCGATCTTCCGAAGCCGCAAAGACGCAATAGGGAAAATTGTTGGAGGGTGGCAGGTGAATGGCATCTTCCAATACCACTCTGGCTTCCCGTGGACTCCGGTGGCACAAAATAATTGTATCGTCCTGGGGAATGCCAACTGCTTCGGTCCAGTCAGACCAGCTGGCTACAATGGCAACGCTGGCACCAACTACGACAATTCGTCGTTTTTACCGCCCACGTCTAGCAATTTTCCCGCTTTGGCGAGTGCTGGACCAACCACCTCCAACCCGTACTTCAACCTTAGGACAAGCGGTACAACGCCGGTTCCTCCTGGAGTAGGTCGCAATAGTTTCCGCGGACCGCGATATCAGGATGTCGACTTTAGCATCGCCAAGCAGTTCGGACTTCCGAACATGAAGTTCACCGGCGAAGCAGCGAAGATTGAATTGCGCATGACGGCATATAACGTCTTCAACAAGCTGAACCTGGCTCCCTTCACTTTTGGAACGTCATCCACGGTGGTCAGCTATTTCAACACAACCCTGCCGAACGGCAGTGTCATTCCGGTAGCGAACCCACTCTTCGGCACCGCCTCCACCGGCCTCGCCGGACGCGTGCTGGAACTTCAAGGGCGCTTCAGCTTCTAGTTGCTGCGAACTATCTCGGACGGCGGGTTAAGATAACAACCGCCGTCCATTTTCTTTTGAGGATCATTCAATGCGAAGCAAAGCGCGGTTTTTTCTGCTCGCTCTTCTCATCCTTGTAATATCGCGACACCCTGCTTCGGCCCAGGCTACAGACGCCGCCGGCGCGTCGTCCGTCGCTGACGCTTCGAAGGTCTCAGCCGATTCCAACGTCATCGTCATCGACGCCGCTGCGCCCGGCCATCCCTTCCCGCATTACTGGGAGAAGATGTTTGGCTCAGGTCGTGCCATCCTGGCTCTGCGTGAAAGCTATCGCCGCGATCTGCATGAAGTGAAAAACATCACCGGGTTCGATTACATCCGCTTCCATGCCATCTTCCACGACGAGGTCGGGATCTACGACGAGGACGACAAGGGAGTTGCACAATACAACTTTTCTTATCTCGATCAGATCTACGATGGACTCCTCGCCAGCGGCGTGCGTCCGTTTGTCGAGCTGAGCTTCATGCCGAAAAAGCTTGCGGCTAAAGAAGCGATCCATCCTTTCTGGTACAAGATGAATATTTCGCCTCCAAAAGATTATGGCAAGTGGGACGATCTCATCACTCAGTTCAGCAAGCATTTGATTGAACGTTACGGAATCGACGAAGTTTCGAAGTGGTATTTCGAAGTGTGGAACGAGCCGAACCTTGATTTTTGGGCGGGCGAGCCACGACAGGAAACGTACTGGGAGCTCTACGATCACACAGCTCGCGCGCTGAAGCAGGTCAATTCCAGGCTGCGCGTCGGTGGCCCATCGACGGCGCAGGCCGCCTGGGCCGACGCTTTTATTCAGCACTGTGCCGAGCAAAAAGTGCCGGTGGACTTCGTTTCCTCGCATGTCTACGGCAACGATAAAGCCCAGGATGTTTTCAAAACCGACGAACAGATTCCGCGCGACCAGATGGTGTGCCGCGCGGTGAAGAAGGTTCATGATCAGATCAGCGCATCGAGCATGCCTACCCTGCCGCTCATCTGGACGGAATACAACGCCAGCTATTTCAACGAGCCGAACGTGACCGATGCGATCTACATGGGCCCATGGCTGGCAAACACCATTCGCCAGTGCGACGGCCTGACGGAGATGATGTCGTACTGGTCGTTCTCGGACGTATTCGAAGAGCAGGGAGTTGTAAAACAGCCCTTCTACGGAGGCTTTGGATTGCTGGCCGCCGATAATATTCCGAAGCCGGCGTTCAACGCATTTGAGATTTTGCACGATCTGGGGGATGAGCGGATTACGGTCGATGATCCATCCATCCTGGTGACTCGTGTAAAGAGCGGCTCGAGAGATGCTCCACTTGTTATCGCGGCGTGGAATTTGGTGCCCCTTGATCAGGCTGGATCAGCGAAGACGATTCATTTGCGTTTCGAGCATCTCTTCGCAAAGAAGGTTTCAATTTCGAGGGTCGATCGCGATCATGGAGACGTGCATCCGGCATACGAGCAGATGGGGCAGCCGCATTACCCGACGCCGCAGCAGATCAAATCGCTGCAGCAGGCCGCAGAGTTGCAGGCTCCAGAAACCAGGCGTTTGAAGGGAAACGAGTTGACGCTGGAAGTTCCGGCGGACGGGTTGGTTGTGGTTACAATTAAATAACCTTCACTTGCACCTTACATTGCAAGGGTTGTCATCCCGAGCGAAGTGAGGGATTTGCAGCTTGCAGCGGCGAAAATGCGGATCCCTATTTCGTTGGGGGTGACAAATTAATAACGAAATTGGGAAGGGCCCGTTGGATCGGTGCCTCTATTGTTCAAAAGTTTTAACAGCACTTGCAAAACGCGCAGATGTGTTTGAGATAGGTTAGGCGGGCGTCTTAACGTTCTTATTTTTGATGAGGTTTTCTCCTCCAATCAGCCATTTGACCCGCCGTGAGTTGCTGGCACGGTTGGGCAAGACGATTCTGATCTCCCCGCTTCTGGGCTCGTCGCTGCTCAGTGTCTCGTGTGGAGAGTCAAAAACTCGTGAAGCCTCCGGACTCAAGGATCTGGATGACGACGCTTTTCTCGATGCCGTCGAACGGGCCGCCTTCCTCTATTTTTGGGAGCAAGCCAGCCCCACCACCGGCCAAGTCAAAGACCGCGCTCTCGCCAACGGAATCGATAGCCACATTGTTTCGAGCGTGGCGGCGACCGGCTTTGGTCTTACCGCCCTTTGCATTGCGGACGAGCGTGGCTACATGTCCAGCACCGCTCTTCTGGCTCGCGCCCAAACCACGCTAAACTTCCTGCTGAACGAAATGCCGCACCACAACGGCTTCTTCTATCATTTCGTCGACATCAATTCCGGCCAGCGAGCGTACGAGTGCGAACTTTCATCGATCGACACCGCAATTCTTCTCTGCGGCGTTCTGACCGCACGCCAGCATTTTCAGGATCAAAAAGTCATCGACCTGGCGACCGAAATCTATCAACGCATCGACTGGCCTTGGATGCTGAACGGCAAATCCACTTTTTCGATGGGATGGACGCCGGAAAATGGATTTCTCAACGCGCACTGGGATACCTATTCCGAACTGATGATGCTCTATCTGCTGGCCATCGGCGCTCCGGTAAAGAAAATCCCGGCAGATTCCTGGAAGGAAATTTCCCGCCCCACGCTCACTTTTCAAGACCTGACGTATATCACCAACACCATCGCGCCGCTCTTTATTCACCAGTTCTCGCATGCGTGGTTCAATTTCCGCGGCAAGCAGGACGCCTATGCCAATTATTTCGATAATTCTGTGATGGCGACCCAGGCGCACAAACTTTTTTGTGCGGCGTCGCTGGGCAGCCAGTTTTCTGACTATTCCGACAAGCTCTGGGGCATCACCGCATCCGATTCGCAAAATGGATACGTGGTCTGGGGTGGCGCGCCGCCGATGGGGCCGATCGACGGTTCAATCGTTCCTTGCGCTGCGGGAGGGTCGATTCCGTTCCTTGCCTCGGAATGTATCGAAGTACTACGTAATATCCAAAACTGGTTCCCGAAGGCGTATCAGAGGTACGGGTTTGTCGACGCCTTCAATCCGCTTTCAGGCTGGTACGATCCGCAGGTGATCGGCATCGACGTAGGCATCACGATGTTGATGGCGGAAAACCATCGCAGTGGTTTTGTTTGGAACACTTTCATGAAAAACCCGGAAGCAATGGCTGCGATGGAGGCGGTTGGCTTTCACTAGTCGCGCATCGAAGTGCTAGTTAGCTGCGGGCGTATTCAGCAGAATGGTCAGAGGCGGTATGTGCTCGGGGCTGACATAGTGGTTTACCAGAAAACGTTGCCCGTCTTTCGCAACATCATAAGTAAATACGTCAGTGCTTGAAATCGGCGCCCGCCCTTGGATCTGAAACATCGGCATCGGAGTCGCCGTCGTAAAACCGGCGTCGCTATTTACCGGAACCGCCATCAGCATTCCATTTGATCCGATGTAGTAAATTTCCTTGCTGTCGCCCCGCCAGCGCGGCTCGGTGCCACCGCCGCGAGACACTTGCCACTTCCCTACGACGCCAGGGAAAGAGGTCACGTAGATCTCCCAACTGCCAGACTCGTCTGACGCGTAAGCCACCCATTTTCCATCTGGAGAAATCTGGCCATTGCTTTCATTCGCCTTCGAGTCGGGCAGAAACGGCTTAGGCCTGCCACCTGTAGAGGGCAGCAAAGCAAGCGACCACCGTGTTGCGCTTTGCGTCGTGCACAAAAGCTGCTGGCCGTCCGCCGACCACGAGTTCGGGATAATGTCATCGAGCGTCTGACCCTGCACCAGCGGCTTTTCAGGCTCCAACCCATTCGCCCGCTTGGAAAAAATTGTAGTGCCACTGCTGAAGATCGACCGGTACGCCACCTTGGATCCATCCCGCGACCAGACTCCAGCGACTTCTTCCACTGGATCAAAGGTGAATCGCGCGTTGCCAGTTCCTCTCGTGCTTAAGAGCCACACGTCGACGTTATTCGTTTTGAGATCTGTGATGTCGACGGCAACGCGACTGTCTTCCGGTGACAGCGTTGGGTTCGCAACCACGGAAGCTTCGCCTATTTTCCCCAGCACCTTGCCTGATCTGTCCATCCAAGTCAGCACCGAGAGCGCAGCTCCCACGCCGGTGTTGTAAATAACGGTGCCGTTGCTTCCAACTGCAAGGGCTGCCCAGTACGTGGACGGCTGAAACCCGACGTTATTTGCGAGCACGGTTGTGCGCCCCGCTACTTTTCCGCTGGAAGCATCGAACGGCACACTGACCAATTGCCGCTGGTCATCGGCGTAGTAAAGATTATGCGAGTCGAAACCAAAATTTGAATGGCACAGTGTAACCAGCTTTTTTTCCTTAGCGTCGAGCGAAGCGACGTAGATGCCACTGATCTGATCGTTTTTAATATCGCCAAAATTGCCCGCCCAGAATAGGAAGGTGCTGCCGTCGTCCAGAAATACAGGCCAACGCATTGTCGAAACCCGCTTTTCTTCGTCGCTGCGGCCGTGCATTAGGGGGGCACTGCCAGTGCCATCGGCGTTTATTCGCCACAGCCCACTTCCTGCATCCGGAGCATAAACAATGACGTCGCGGCTGCCCCAGGCGCCGCCGCGTGCTGAAAGAGTGTTAGCGAGGGACTGAGGAGTACCTCCGGCGATGGCTATTTTCTGTAGTTTTCCATTGGCGAAAAAAGCGACGTGCGTGCCATCCGGAGACCAGAACGGATAGCTCGCATTTTGAGTTCCTTGGAGAAGCATGACGCTGGGAGAACCGATGCGCTGCACAAAAAGCATCGGCAAGGCTGATTTCTCTTCGGGCGAAACAAATACAAGCATCGTGCCATCTCGCGAAAGGGCCATGTGACTGATGCTCATCTCTTCGGGGACCGAGAGTGAAAATTCCATACGCGTCATCGCGGGCGGCCGGCGGGCGATGATCCACGTCAGGGCAGCCACCGCAGCCAGGGCGAGAGGCACGCCAAGCCACAGGAGAAGCGGTACGCGCCGAAGCGCCGGGGATGCCTCAGAGACGCGGGCCGCTGCGCTGGTTTCAGATCCAGAAAGTGCGCTCAACGCAAACGACAAGTCGCGAGCCGACTGAAATCTCTGCTCCGGACTTTTTTCCAGGCAGCGCCGGATGATGCGCTCAAGGGTGGGCGAAACCATCCGAATGAGAGTCGATATCTCCGGCGGATCATCTTTCAGGACCGCAGTCATCGTCTCGGCGGCAGTATCACGACGGAAGGCGCGTACGCCTGACAACATCTCGTACAACACGGCTCCGAACGCGAAGATGTCCGTCCGTGCATCGGAGCCGTCGCCCCGAACCTGTTCGGGCGCCATGTAGCTCGCCGTCCCCATCACCACGCCGGCGGCAGTGTGCGACCCAAGGGTTACATCTTCCGCTCCGGCGCCCGCCAGCTGAGCCAGTTTGGCTAGTCCGAAGTCGAGAATTTTGATGCGTCCGTCTTTGGTGACGAAGATATTCTCCGGCTTAAGGTCGCGATGAACGATGCCCTTCTCATGCGCCGCAGCCAGGCCGTGTGCGATCTGAACTCCGTATTCAACTGTCTTGCGCTGAGAAAGCGGGCCGCGATCTAAACTTGCGCGCAGGCTCTCGCCTTCCAACAGTTCTGAGACGAGAAACGGGACTTCGTTGTGCTGGCCAATGTCGTGGATAGCAAGAATATTGGGATGATTCAGGGCAGCTACCGCTCGCGCCTCTTGCTCAAAACGGCGCAGGCGATCAGGCTCTCGGGCAAAAGATTCGGGAAGGATTTTAAGGGCTACATCCCGCCCCAGGCGCGTGTCCTTAGCCCGATACACTTCCCCCATCCCACCGGCTCCAATCGGAGCAACGATTTCGTAGGGACCTAGTCGTGTGGCGGAGGCAAGAGCCATAGGTGCGAAATTATAGCGGAAAGGGAAAGCGGGAAGAGAACAAACCATGTGGCGCGAACGTAAAGTCCGCGCCACATCAGGGCGTCGCTAATGCTGCTACTTCTTGTGTGACGACTGGAAGCGCTTGTTGACCTCTTCCCAGTTGATGACGTTCCACCACGCGGCCAGGTAATCGGGACGCTTGTTGTTGTACTTCAGATAATAGGCGTGCTCCCAAACATCGTTGCCGAAGATCGGATTCATACCCTGCGAAATCGGGTTGTCCTGGTTGGGGGTAGAAAGGATCTTCACTCCGCTTGCATCGCCCACCAGCCAAACCCATCCGCTGCCAAATTGAGCAACTCCGGCAGCGTTGAACTTTTCCTGAAGCGTTTTGAAGTCCCCAAAGCTCTTCTTGATAGCATCGGCGATCGGGCCATTCGGCTCCCCGCCACCTTTCGGTTTCATGATGTTCCAGAACATGGTGTGGTTTACGTGACCGCCGCCATTATTGCGGACGGCGCTACGAATGTCTTCCGGGACGGAATTCAAGTCTCGAATTAAATCTTCCGCGCTCTTCGAGTGCAGCTCAGGATGCTTGTCCAGCGCCGCATTTAGGTTCTTCACATAGGCAGCGTGGTGCATATCGTGATGCAGATGCATCGTCTTTTCATCGATGGTAGGTTCCAGCGCCGTGTAGTCGTACGGCAGGGGGGGCAGCTCGTGCGGCATTTTTTATTCCTCCAAAGGTTTACTGATGTCCGGGTCGGTTGGAAAGATTCACGCTGGACTAGGCCGGTTGCCTGCGCCCATCTATATTTGCACATCGCAATCAATCCGTGCCGGGTGCGTCTGCGATCCGCCTTTATAATGCTCACTACCTTTCTCGTAGGGGCTTCGGAGGACATTTGAAGGTTTTACTGCTGGAAAATATCAGCGGCGCTGCCGCGTCTCAATTTGAGGAGGCCGGCTTTGAGGTGCAGTCGCTAAAGGGAGCGCTCGATGAGCGTGAACTGATAGAAAAAATTCCCGGTACGGCCATCCTCGGTGTCCGCTCCAAGACGCACATCACGGCGGCGGTCCTCGACGCAGCCCCGGGCCTGGTTTCAGTCGGAGCCTTTTGCATCGGAGTCGACAAAATCGATCGGAATGCCTCCAGCGAACGCGGAATCGCGGTCTTCAACGATCCACATTCCAACAGTCGATCCGTGGCCGAGCTCGCTATGGGCGAGATCATCCTTCTTATGCGCCGGACCTTCGAGGCCAGCACCCAGTTGCACGCCGGAGTGTGGAACAAATCTGCAGCCGGATCGCACGAAGTGAGAGGTCTAACTCTTGGGATCGTCGGTTACGGCAAGATCGGCTCGCAGGTCTCCGACCTGGCAGAGGCCTTAGGCATGCGCGTCATCTTCAGCGACGTATCGCACGTGCTCGCCCGCGGCAACGCACGGCCGGTCAGTTTCCGAGAACTGCTTGCGACCGCGGACGTCATAACCATGCACGTGGATGGCAAGAGCCAAAACCAGGATTTATTCGGCGAAGACGAGTTCCAGGCGATGAAGCCCGGCGCCTGCCTGATCAACCTTAGCCGAGGGTTTGTGGTAGACCATGAGGCGCTGGCAACCCACCTGAAAAGCGGTAGGCTGTCAGGGGCAGCAGTTGACGTCTTTCCGAAGGAACCGGAAAGTGGTGCTAACTTTGTCAGTCCGCTTCGCGGCCTTCCCAACGTGATTTTGACGCCGCACATAGGCGGCAGCACCGAAGAGGCGCAGCAGAACATCGGTCAGTTCGTATCCTCTCGCATGGTCGAATATTTCAAGACCGGCAACTCGCTCCTAAGCGTCAACCTTCCCCAATGTCACTTAGAGTACGAACCCGGGTCACATCGCTTGCTGCACATCCATCACAATATTCCAGGAACTTTGCGGGCGATAAACGACATTTTGGCTGATAGAGGCATCAATATTGACCGACAAGTTCTCGACACCCGGGGAGCCATCGGTTATGCAATTTACGACATCAATCGGGATTGCGATGATGAGTTGCTGGCTAAGTTGCGGTCGGTTCCCCAAACCATCCGGGTAAGAGTGCCGGAATCGAAGCTCACCTAAAGTTCTCAAGCAAGATCCTATGAAATGTCTGAGCAGTACGCTCTTTTATAGAAGCATATGTGTAGGATCGTCATGTTTGCTCACCACCTTCGCCCGTTTCTGTTGGAGGATTTGTGATTGCAGTGGTACTCCGCTCTAGGGTCATCCTGTTTTTCATTTTTTTCCTGTCGGTTTTTCTTCCAAAAGGCTTCACTCAAACTCCCGTAACCACCTGGCACTACGACAACGCTCGCACCGGCGTGAATGCCAGGGAAATGATTTTGACGCCGCATAACGTTAATACCGCTAATTTTGGAAAGTTGTTCACTCGCCCCTTGGACGGAGCAGTAGTCGGCCAAGCTCTCTATCTCCCTGATGTTCCGATTCCGGGCAAGGGGACTCACAACGTCGTTTACGTGGCGACCATGCATGACAGCGTCTTTGCTTTTGACGCCGACAACTCCAAGGGCAGCAACGCACAGCCGTTATGGCATCGAAGCTTCCTGGTCAACGGGGCAACGCCAGTTCCAATCAGTCTGCAGGGCTGCCAGCCCACTACAAAATGGACGGATAGGCATCGTGTCAACGCCGGTCATTGATCCCGTGGCCGGAACTATCTTCGTGGTCGCTAAAACATACGAACACAGCGATTATGTTCACCGAATCCATGCTCTGGACGTGAAGACGGGTCTGGAACGGAAGAATAGTCCGATGGTGATCGCAGCTTCATTTCCATTTGGCGGCGTGAACAATATCTTCAAAGATTACATGCAGGTCAACCGCCCGGCGCTGCTATTGGAAAATGCCCACCTCTACATCGCCTTCGGTTCGAACGGATGCCGGGGCGGCAAAGAACAAGGTTGGGTCATCTCGTACGAAGCCTCAACCCTTCAGCGGGAAGGAGCGTTCGACGATGAGCCCTCTGGTTCGGCCGCAGCGATATGGCAGCGCGGAGGCGGCTTATCTTCCGACAATGTAGGCGATATCTACGGCACGACGGCCGACGGTGACTTCGTTGCTGGTTCCAAATTCGGTCAGTCAGTGATTAAGTTATCCCAGATAGGCAATTCTCTAAACTTACAGGACTGGTTCACTCCTTTGAATGAGCTGTACTTGGAAAATCACGATCTGGATTTTGCCGAACCCGTATTAGTGCTTCCAGACCAACCGGGCAAGCGCCCTCATTTAATGATCGCAGTCGGAAAAGAAGGCACTCTTTATCTTTTGAACCGCGATGACTTAGGCAATTTCTGCGGTGGATGCCCCGGCGTTGACTCGCAGATCGTGCAGGAATTGACCACGTTCGCAAAAGAGACGGGAGCACTCGTCTACTTCAACCACACTGTCTATACCTCGGGCGCAGGCTCTCCAATCAAGGCGTTGGGATTGAATCAGGGCCTGCTGGCGAAGACGCCGCTCGTGCAGTCCAAAGACACTACGCAAGGCCATTCTCCAATTATTTCAGCGAACGGGACCACCAACGCAGTGCTCTGGCAAATGACTGGCTCTATTCTTCTTGCCTTCGATGCGAAGTCGCTGGTGAAGATCTACACAAGCACGGCAGCGGCGAATAAACGCGATTTGATTCCTGATGCGCCCCACTTTGCAAATATCGTGGTTGCGAACGGCAAATTGTATGTCGGGACTAACAACAGTCTAATAACATACGGGCTGCTCTAGTTATCAGCCTGAGGCAGCTCGTGTAAGACGATCTAGGACCGCCTCCCAGGCGTCGCTCTCAGGTGGACGTTCGACCGCTATCCAACTATAAGTTCCGTTGTCGGAGTCATGAAGCACAATGTAAAGCCGTGTGGCGTACTCGGTCGGAGTTAGGGGCATTCGATATACATCGATGTCGACACGTGTGGGTTCCGTGCTTAACTGAAGGTAGATTCCGCGCCCCGAGTCTGGCACTCTCCCCTCCGTAACTAGAAAGAGGGGCGTGCGGGGGCTGTAGTGCTTGGGATGCATGCCAGGCGACGCATGCCATGCAGCAGCGCCTTCTTGTGATGATCCTAGCGGGCCGATGAGGTCTTCCAATGCCGTTCTTGACACTCCCCCGGGGCGTAGCAACGCGGGGCGACCTCCAGCTAGCGAGATTACAGTCGACTCGATGCCGACCCCGCAAGGCCCGCCGTCAAGAATCATGTCTACTTCGCTGCCCAATCCCTGTCGAACGTGCTCTGCTGTAGTTGGGGATATCTGAGAGAAACGATTGGCGCTTGGAGCCGCAAGCGGTAAATTTGACGCCTTGATCAAAGCGCGTGCCACCGGATGAGCAGGCACGCGAATTCCGATGGTCGGCAAGTTGGCACTTACCATCGCAGGAATCGCCAAGCCCTTGCCCTCTTTCTCCAGAACCAGCGTGAGCGGACCCGGCCAAAACTTTTGTGCCAAACGCTCCGCTGCTTCATTCCATTTCACCAGCCCTTGCGCCATTTCGATCGAGTCAACGTGAACGATTAGAGGACTAGTCGGCGGCCGCCGCTTTACCGAATAAATCCTCGCCACGGCTTCAATATTGAGAGCATTTGCTCCGAGTCCATACACGGTTTCCGTGGGGAAGGCGACGAGGCCGCCCTCGCGCAAGAGATGCTCCGCGCGTTCGATTTCGGCCGCATCCACTGTCGGTTGCATATTCTAATTGTAGATTGCGGAAGCGACACAACTGCGAGGGTGGAAGTGCGCACTATGATGAAGACACGCGGCGTCGCCGCAGCAATCGACGCCGCTCTGCCTGTGACTTACTTTTTCTTGTCGTCTTTGCCCGAGTCTTCCACCACCAGATTATTAGTTACCGAGAAGGCGCCTTGGACAGTATTGGCTTGCACCCCGGCGATCTGCTTATCCATATCGCGGGAGACAACGCCTTCAAGCGTGATTTTGCCATTGTTGACGATGATGTGAATGGGCGGGACTGCGCGCATCTGATACTGGCTCAGGACGTCGTTGCCGTAGATGGAACGATAGGCTGCTCGTCGAATTCGGTCGTCGTTCATGGAGGTCGGCAGCACCTCGATATTATTTACCACCCTTTCCACGCCCTCGATGCGCTTCACCGAATTTTCGGCGTCCGACTTGAGCGTCGGACGGGAAACCTGCCCGAGCAAGGTCACGGTGCCATCTGGATCTACTTTGTACGAAAGATTATCGAACACCCCGTAAAACGGGAGCATCACGAGTTCATGTCGTACCTCGTGGTAGATACGATCAATGCTCTTAGGGCTCGCCGCGCTCATCTGCTGGTTATTTTGGGGAGCGGGACTTGCCACGGCCACGAATGCTGAAAGCAAAAAGAAACACAAAGCGAAAGCCACAACCGGCATTTTTTTCATCGGTGTCACCTCAATCCATATTTTTATTCAATGAACACGGTATTGCACGAGAATCCACGAAATAGAGTCTTTTCAGACGCGCGATGCGGCGGGAGAGTTGCCTGTTAAGGCATAGGGCTAGCGGCAGTAATCGGCCGCTAGCTCTTTGAAGGGTTGAGGGCCGTTCGAACTTCAGGCTTGGGCTTGCTCCACCGCTCACGGATTCCTTCGATCAAGAGGTATAGGGCGGGAATGAAGAACAGATTCAGGATGGTGCTAACCGCCATGCCGCCGAACACCGTGGTTCCGACAGAATGACGCCCGTTTTCGCCAGCACCGCTCGCGGTCACTAGCGGAACGACGCCGAGAATGAAGGCAAGGGAGGTCATCAGAATGGGGCGCAGACGAAGCTGGGCCGATTCGATCGCAGCTTCAAGTAAAGGCTTGCCTTGCTTTCTTAGTTGCTCCGCAAATTCCACAATTAAAATCGCGTTCTTCGCGGACAAACCGACCAGCATGACCAATCCGACCTGACAATAAACGTCGTTCTGCTGACTGCGCAGCCACTGCGCTCCGAGGGCACCCAGCAACGCCATCGGTACGGCGAGCAAGATGATGAATGGAAGCACAAAGCTCTCATATTGCGCCGAAAGTGTCAGGTAGACGACTAATGTCCCCAACCCGAAAAGGATCAGCGTCGTCGAGCCGGAGGCTAGTTCTTCCAATGACAATCCTGACCACTCGTAGGTGTACCCCTGCGGTAGCACTTTTGCCGAGGTCTGCTGCATGGCATCAATGGCTTGGCCTGAGCTGAACCCGGGCGCCGCTGATCCGTTGATTTCAGACGAGCGGAAAAGGTTGTAGTGATTGATTACTTGCGGAGCGGCAGTTTGCGTCACGGTCACTAAATTCGCCAGCGGAACCATCGACCCACTATCGGAGCGGGCGTAGTACTGGCCGATATCCTGCGGATGCGAACGGAACTGCTTGTCGGCTTGTACGTAAACCCTGTACGACCGATTATTGAAATCGAAGTCGTTGATATACGCCGAGCCCATGAGGACGCCGAGCGTGTCCGTGATCTGCCCCAACTGCACGTGCAGGCTCTTCGCCTTTTCTCGATCAATCGTCACGACGTATTGCGGATCGTTTGCGGTGTAGGTGGAAAAGAGCCCGGTCAAATCCTTGTCCGGACGGCCTCCTGCAGCGCGAATGAGGTCGTGCGTTGTCTTATCGAGATCAGCAAGAGTATGGGTAGCTTGGTCCAGTAGTTCATATTGGAAGCCGCCGAATTGCCCCAGCCCCTGAACGGCCGGGGGCTCGAAGGGGATGACGAAGGCTCCGGAGATGCCGAATAACGGCCCGCGAAGCCGGTTAATAATGGAAGCCGCGGTGTGGTCCTTGCCTTTGCGTTTCTCGTAGGGCTGAAGCGTAAGGAAGACGATGCCTGAGTTAGCCGTGGCTCCTCCGAAACTGAAGCCGGCGATCGCAAATGTGCCAAAAATCTCAGGAATATTTTTGGTGATGGCCGTCACCTGCTTGCCGATTTGTCGCGTGTAGTCCAAAGACGCGCCGCTCGGAGCCTGGATCGCCACAATGAGGTATCCCTGATCTTCGGTGGGGACGAAGCCCTGTGGAACGTGTTGGAAGACTACGTAAACCAGACCGAGACAAACCGCGAAAACGATAAGCGCCACGACCTCGAAGCGTAAGACCAAGCGAAGGGCGTGAACATAACCATTCGTCACCGCTCCTAAGATCCGATCGATAAAGCGGAAGAGGATGTTCTTCTTCTTGTCTTCATCCTTGTGGCTAAGGAGTAAAGCAGAGAGAGCGGGGGTAAGAGTGAGTGTATTGAAAGCCGAGATGGCGATCGAGAACGCGATCGTCAAAGCGAACTGGCGAAAGAGAATTCCAGTCGTCCCGGGGAAGAACGCTACCGGCACGAATACGGCGACGAGCACGAGCGAGGTCGCGATGACGGCGCTGGTGACTTCCTTCATCGCATCGACGGAGGCTTTTAGAGGATCGGTCTCGCCCTCTTGCAAGTGTCGCTCTATGTTTTCGATCACGACGATCGCGTCATCAACGACGAGGCCGGTTGCCAAGGTGATTCCAAACAACGTCAAGGTATTGATGGAAAAACCGAGCAGCTTAACGAATGCAAACGTTCCAATCAGCGAAACCGGAATCGTAACCGCTGGAATAATCGTGGAGCGCCAGTCCTCGAGAAAAATGAAGATGACCAGAATAACGAGGAAGATGGCCGTGCCCAAAGTCGTAACTACGTCGCGAATCGACTCGCTGACCGCATCGGTCGTATCGAACGCGACTTCATATTTCATCCCCGGGGGGAAATGCTTGGCTAGCCGGGCAAGTTCCACAAGACACTTGCGATGGACGTCAAGGGCATTGGCGGTCGAGAGTTGGGTAACACCAATGCCAACCGCATCGCGTCCGTTATAGTCAAGATCGGTCGAATAATCTTCAGCGCCGAGTTCAGCATGGCCAACATCTTTTAAGCGGACTAGCGTGCCGTCAGCATTGCTCTTAAGAATAATGTCGTCAAATTGAGCTGCCTCTGACAGACGGCCAACGACGCGCACGCTGATCTGATAGTCCTGCCCGGGCATCGCTGGCTGGGCTCCAACCTGTCCGGCCGCAACTTCGAGGTTCTGCTCGCTCAGGGCGCTAACGACGTCATCGGCTGTAAGCGACCGGCCGGCCATGCGTACCGGGTCGAGCCAGAGGCGCATGGAAAACTTGCGCTCGCCAAAAATGAGCACATCCGAAACTCCCGGCACACGCTTCAACGTATCGCGCACGTAAACGTCGAGGTAGTTGCTCATGAAGAGCGTGGTGTAACGATCTTGCGGTTCAGAGAATACTCCGGCACCAAAGACGAAGTTCTGTGAGGTCTTCTGCACCGTAATACCAATCTGTTTTACGGCCGCGGGAAGCCGCCCGGCAGCGGTGTTTACGCGATTCTCAATATCGACTGTCGCGAGATCCGGATCGCGCGAGATATCGAATGTTGCAGTCACCGAACTGACCCCGGCATTGGTGCTCGACGAGGTGACGTACTTCATCCCCTCAGCGCCGTTGATCTGCTGCTCAAGCGGTGTCGTCACGGCAGACTCAACCGTCTGCGAACTGGCTCCGTTGTAGACCGCCGTTACGCCAACCTGCGGCGGCGCAAGAGTCGGGAACTGTGCGATCGGCAGGGTAGGAATACACACCGCGCCCGCGAGAATGATGAGGAGTGCGCAGACGGTGGAAAACACCGGGCGATGAATAAAAAAATCAACCATAAGAAAAAGACTGCTATCCCCCGAGCTTGGCAAATAGCTGGGATTACTCGAGAAGTTTGATCGCTAGCTGGTGCTTTCTTGCGGAACTACTGGGACGCCATCAATTAAGAATTGCGTTCCCGAAACGACAACTTTGTCGCCCGGCTTCACGCCGTCATTCACCACATAATCGTTGCCGACGATTTGGCCGATCTGTAGAGCTTTCTGGTGAGCTACGTATCCACCCTTTTGATCAGACTCTGCGACAAAAGCGAAATAAGTTCCGCCAATTCGCGAGACGGCTAGAATCGGGACCACTGGCTTATCGCCGCTGCCCCAAATCACTCGGGCCCGAATGAACTGGGAGGTCCGCAAACTGTCGTTTGAATTAGCGATTGTCGCTTTTACCAATATTGATTGGGTTGCGTTATCAACTTGCGGCGAAATGAAGGTTATTTTGCTTGAGGCAAGCAATTTTCCCGCGCCATCGACAATCTGCACCGGGACATTGGCCTTAAGCTGCGAAGCCTTCTCGATCGGTACATAGATATACGCTTCAAGGCTACCCGGACGATCGACGGTGGTCAGGTTGGTCGTTGTCACCACGCGGTCGCCGACACGAACCGGAACATCACCGACAATGCCAGCACGCGGCGCCACCACTTTGTAGTAATGCAACTGCACGGTCTGCTCATTCGCTTGTGCGCTCAATGAGTTCATTTGCGCCTGGGAGGCATCCAGATTGGCCTTTGCTTGGTCGAGTTCCTGTTTGCTCACAACTCCAGCGTCCGCCAGACCCTTGGTGCGTTGATAGCTCTGTTGCGCCAATTTCATCTGCGCCTGCTGCGCAATCGTAGCGCTCTCCTGACTCTTCAGGGTCGCCGCCTGCTTCTGGGGGTCGATCTGCATCATGGGCGCGCCGGCCGCAACCCGCTCTCCTGAGTGGACGAAGATCTGCGTAATGATGCCCTCGACCTGCGGCATCACGACGGCCGAATCTCGTGATTTTAGCGTGGCCACATAATCGGTCGAGTCGTTGACCTTTTCCGACTTGGTCGTTAAAACCTTTACCGGCATGGCTTGTGGCGGCGGGCCACCTTTTGCTTCCTTGCTGCTTCCGCAAGCGGTGGTTAACAACAAGGCCAGAAAAACACTGGCAAGGGCGATCGAAGCTGACTTCATATAATGTCGAGACATACCTTTTTTTCAACTCTGAGTAAGGCTGACGCTACACCCATTCTCTCTTTCGAGGCGACTGCGTTCGCTGCAATACTAAAGCATAAATATAGATACAGCGCGAAGCTCAGACGCTCCAAACAATTTTTCGATTGTACTTCTGCTACATTGTTCTGTCATGAATCGTTCTGCCTTAAAGCCTTCGAGAAGCTTTGCCAGCGACAACAATGCGGTGGTGCATCCAGAGGTGCTGGAGGCGGTGCAACGGGCTAATGAGGGGCATGCTGTGGGTTACGGCGATGACCCCTACACGGAAGCTGCGGTGGCAAAGTTTCGCGCGGAGTTCGGCGACGATATCAAGGTATTTTTTGTTTTCAACGGAACAGCCGCCAACACCTTAAGTCTTCAGGCGCTGACCCGACCCCACCACGCTGTCCTTTGTCCCGAGCTGTCTCATATTTATACAGACGAATGCGGGGCGCCTGAACGGTTTACGGGGTGCAAACTGGTTCCCTTGCCGGCGCCTAATGGAAAATTGGAGCTGGAGACGGTTGCGCGGGCTTACCACGGAATCGGCGATCAACATCACGTGCAGCCGCGGGTCGTGTCTATCACGCAGTCAACCGAGATGGGCACCATCTACAGGCCTGCGGAAGTTGAGGCCCTTGCCAGTTTCGTCCATGAGCGCAATATGTTTCTTCATATGGACGGCGCTCGAATTTCAAACGCGGTCGCCGCGCAAGGCATGTCACTTCGCCAGGCGACACGCGACCTGGGCGTCGATGTGCTTTCTTTTGGCGGGACGAAGAACGGACTTATGGGAGTTGAGGCGGTCGTGTTTTTTCATCCCGAATTCGCTCAGGATTTTCTTTTTATTCGTAAACAGGGCATGCAACTTGCCTCGAAGATGCGCTTTCTCTCAGTTCAAATGGAAGCGCTGTTGACGAACGAACTTTGGCGCCGGAATGCCGAGCATGCGAATAAGATGGCGCAGCTGCTTAAGAGGGCGGTGGAGCGGATTGCAGGAGTGAGCATCGTCTATCCGGTAGAGGCGAACGGAGTGTTCGCAAAAATCCCCCAGCATGCCATTGCCAAGATCCAGGAACGGTACTTCTTTTATGTCTGGAGCGAAGAGGAATCAATTGTCCGTTGGATGTGTTCTTTCGACACGACGGAAGAAGACGTGAGCGAGTTCGCAAGGTTTGTAGAAGAAGTTGTAGGAGCGACGGAGCCGGCAGTCTCACAAAGATACGTCGTCTAACGTGAAAACTGCGGGTAGAAGCAGGCTCTACCCACCCAATCAAATTACTTACGCTTTTTAGCTGCTCTCACTTTTGCCCAACGAGCTCTTTGCGCATCAGCGATTCGCTTGCGTCCTGCTGCTGAGATCGTTCTCTTCTTTCCGGCGGTAGCCGGACGAGCAGAGCTTTGCTTCTTACCGTGTACATACACGTGCCCGAAGGTCGTGAGAGCCGCACTTACGCGATGAAGCTCGTTCTCAAGCCGCGTCCGTTCATTGTTTAGTTGTTTCACAACTGAATCAATCAGATTATTTGCCATGGCAGGATGATACCACTCTCAAAATACTCTATGAGCAAGCTCTGCACTTTCGTGTCAAGGAACACGCAAAGGATTTCCCGTTTGCGTATAACTCTCCCGCTGTGGGCCATCCTCGGCCTAACTAGTTTCGCGCCCAGTCAGAGCGATAAAACGATTAAACCAGCGCATCCATCAAACTCTCTTGCCCTAACTCAGTTCTACGATATTCCTCGTCCGCTCCCTCCAAACAAGCCGGGAGAGTTAATACGTTCGGAGCCGACCAATCAGTACAGCTTGCCATACGAGATATCTGCATTTCGCCTTCTTTATCACTCGCGCACCTTGAGGGACGAAGATCTCGCCGTTTCGGCGGTAGTACTCATTCCAGACGGTAAGCCTCCGGCCGGAGGCTGGCCGGTGATTGCATGGGCACACGAATTTAAGGGAATGTCTCGTCAATCCGCCCCGTCATTGATGAAGAATCTTGGGGTCGGCCCATTGCTCGCAATGTATGCCAACCTCGGCTATGCCGTTGTGGCCACGGATTATGCCGGCCTCGGCGTCAATGCTGGCAATCCGGTCGTTGACGCTCACGCGAACGCCCTCGATCTCGTCTACTCCGTTGTGGCCGCAAGAATCGCGGTCAAAGAGATTGGTCGCAAGTGGATCGCGGTAGGTGCCTTTCAGGGAGCGGCAGCGGCGACTGCGGTCGCCGAGAGCGATCTGGCCGACTCATCATTAATGGGCAGCATCGCAGTAACGGGATTGGCAAATGCGTCCGCGAAGCCCGCCAAGGTGCCTTTGCTGGTAATCAGCGGAGAACAGGACCGCTCTGCCGGCAAGGATATTACCGCCAAAAACTTCACTGATTTGTGTCGCTTCGGAGATCACGTTCTATTGTTGAAGTATCCGAATCTTGACTCAAGCGGAGCCATCAGCGCTTCAACCGCCGACCAGATAAGTTGGATCAAGGCAAGATTCGCCGGAGCTCCACCTCCGAGCAATTGCCATTAATTAAATTGGAAACAGGGTCGAAAGGTCTCGCAGACGTTTACCACTTGCTGGTCGGTTCCGCTTCGTCCTGCCGGAACTGGTTACGCTTGTGGCGCAGAATAAAGACCATGCAGACAGACAGAAAAGTCGGTGGAACGATGAGGATGAGAATGCCGCTCTGTAGCGCTTCGATCATGCGCTTTCCAGCCGATGCCGCTTGCGTGTAACAAAGAGCGCAACTTTGCGAGTATGCGTGGGGAGGGCCGCCGAGGAGCGCCAAAACAAAGAGTGCGACCGCAATTACTATTGGAGCTTTAAGTCGCCGATTCATCGACATTTACTTCACCTGTGAGTAGGGGGCGCCATCGACCATACGATTGCTGTCGGTCCAGCCGTACTGCATTCCCAATAAGATAGAGACCGTGAAGACGATCACAAAAATCAAGAACGCCCGCTTCTCCGAATAAAGATGCATAAAGAACAACACCGCCAGACTTGCCTCGATTGTGGCCACGAATAGCATGCGCGTGAACATCTGAGACACGGTCAGGTTCTGGTAAGCCATCATGAACTGGACGCCCGCCAAAACCAACAAGCAGACGTAGACAATCACATCCTTGCCAATGCCAGGAGTGGTATGCGCTTCAGGGTTGCCGGTTTTGCGGACTTCAACAGGATTCGCCATAAGATAAGCTCCGTCAGTCTTCCTCTAGTGAGTCAGGTTCAGCAAATAAACCAGCGGCACGACAAACATCCAAACCAGGTCAACGAAGTGCCAGTAAAGCCCTACAACCTCAATATCGTCGGCGTTGTAACGTCCGCTCTTATATCGCAACCCAACCGCGAGCAAGGCGATAATTCCACTGACGACGTGCGTAAGGTGAAGGCCGGTGATGCTGAAGAATGCCGAACCAAACAACCCCGTACCCCAAGGGTTCTTGAACATCGTCATGCCTTCACCGATCAGACCCATCCACTCGCGAATGTGAAGCATGGCAAAGACGATGCCAAGCACAGCAGTGATCATGATCCAAAGGAACGCCTTCGGCTTATCACCCGCTCGCGAAGCCCGCATACCGATCAGCATCGTCAAGCTGCTCGTAAGCAGAATAAACGTCATGATGGCGACGTTCGTGATGCTATGAAAGGGCCGCGGCCAGTTGGGAGCGCCGTTTCGCAGGAACCCGTAAGCGACCAGGCAGGCGGCAAAAGTCATCGTGTCCGCGATGATGAACAACCACATCGCAAACTTTTTGCTGGGAATGGAAAAGATCGGACCCGCCATTGGAGCTGCGGCTGAGTGACCTTCCATGGTTAAATCCGCTTGACTCACGGTGCCTCCTGATAATCGTCCGTTAAAGTTTGATCCGCAGCAAAACGATCAGATAAATCCACAGCACACCCATAAAGTGCCAATAACGCGAAGTCGCGACCATGGTGTTACGCCGCAACGTCTTCTTATCCAGCTTGTTCATCACGTAAAGGAGCGCGCCCAGTCCACCTAAAACGTGAATCGCATGCACTGCGGTCAGCAAATAGAAGAAAGAACTGCTGGGGTTCGTAGCAAGATAAAGGCCCTGCGCACTCAGTTGCCGCCATGCGACGTACTGACCGACAACGAAGAGCAAGCCTAGCCCCAAGGTGATATAGAGCCATTTTGCCGGTTGTTCGGAACTCAGTCGCAGCCCGTTCATGAATTTTCCGATGCGACGGCGGGCCACTTCCAACGTCACGCTGCTGGCTATCAACAGAAGAGTATTGAAGTACAAGATGGACGGCAGCGTGAAACCCTGCCAGTCCATCGATGAGCCCTTGCGGACGATCAAGGCGCTGCTGAAAGCCGCAAACATCATCGTCACCGCAAATAAAAATACCCAGATCGCGGTGGAGGAAGGTGGGGGAGAATACTCCGTCATCACCCGCGAATCGCCATCCGCCGGGACAATGTTCTTCCAGCCCCCGTTTCCATTCCCATGGTCGGGTCGTTCGTCGTGCTGTCGGTCTGAATCGATTTGCGGCGGTTCGTGAACTGTTGTTGCCATACTCACTGCACTCCATTGACGAATACCGTCATCAGCTATTTCTCGTCGTGTTCGGTTTCAACCTGCTCCGGCGAGGTTTGCATGACGTAATCGCCAACTGAACTCTTCACTCCATATTGGTAAGGATCGTGATACACGATCGGGTGCTTATCAAAGTTGTTCCACGGCACGGGCGTGGGCGTGCTCCACTCGAGCGAAGTCGCTTCCCACGGATTCTGCGACGCAATCGGTCCGCGGAAGCGGCTGTAGATCAGGTTGTAGAGGAATATCAGCTGCGCGAAGCCGGTAATCAGGGCGGCGACCGTGATAAAGCGATGCACCGGAATCAAGGGCTGCATGAAGTCATCGACGAAAGACGAATAACGGCGTATGTTTCCAGCCATTCCCAGATAGTGAAAGGGCATGAACACACAATAGGCGCCTACGAAGCTGAGCCAGAAATGAATCTTACCCAGCGTTTCATTCATCATTCTGCCCGCCATCTTCGGGAACCAGAAGTACGTGCCGGCATAAATGCCGAACATCGCAGCGACTCCCATAACCAGATGGAAGTGCCCGACGACGAAATAAGTCGCGTGCAGCATGATGTCGATTGAGGGCTGAGCGAGAAAGAATCCGCTAACGCCGCCGCTCACGAACATGGAAATGAAGCCCAGAGCAAATAGCGACGCCGAGTTGATTCGTAGCCGGGACCCGTACAAGCTGAAAGTCCAGATCAGCACGACGATTGTCGACGGAATTGTAATGACAAGCGTCGGAAATGAGAAAGCCAGGGACGAAAAAGGATTCATGCCGCTGACAAACATGTGGTGGCCGTAGACCATGTAGCTGAGAATGGCCAACGCTCCCATCGAATAGATAAGCACTCGCTGGCTGAGCATCTGGCGTCGCATGTTGGCGATCAGGACGTGCGACACGATTCCCAATCCCGGCACGATCGCAATGTAAACCTCGGGATGCCCGAAGAACCAGAACAAATGCTGCCATAAGAGGGTCGATCCGCCTGAGTGAGGCAGGATCTGATCGTTCATCACCGTGCCGGATGGGACGAAGAAACTCGTGCCGGCAACGTGGTCGAGAATTAGGAGAATGCAGGCGGGCATCAGGACTGCGAAAGCGGTGAGTCCCATGCAAGAGGTGATGAACCAGGCCCATGCGCTCAGCGGTAATCGCATCAAGCTCATGCCCTTAACCCGAAGGTCAAGAGTCGTAGTAATGAAATTTAGTGCGCCGAGCAGTTGGCCTACGCAGAACAATCCGATTGAAATCGCCCAAAGCACGACGCCGCTACCCTGACCAGGACCGGCAACCGAGCCAACCGCGTTCAGCGGAGCATATTGCGTCCATCCGCCGAGCGTCGGGCCGTCGCCCACGAAGAACGATGCCATCAAGAACAGGAATGCCGTAAAGGTCACCCAGAACGACATCATGTTGAAGTGTGGGAAGGGCATATCTTCCGCGCCAACTTGTATCGGAAGAAAATAATTGCCAAACGCCGCGAACGGCGCCGTCGTGAGCACGAAGAAGACCATGATGGTTCCGTGCATGGTCATCAACTGCAGGTAGTACTCGGGCGTCATAACGCCGCCCGGAGCGCCACTCTGCGACAGTAGTTGCAGGCCCGGGATGGCGGCGTTCGTCCACGCGAGGTGAATGCGCATCAGCCAGGAGAGGAACATCCCGATATACGCGGCCACCAGCGCCAGCGCGTAATACTGTTTGCCAATGACCTTATGATCGAGGCTGAATACATGCTTCCGAATAAAGGTTGTCGGAGGACCGTGATGTGCTGCCGCGTGGACTGACGTGTCGTGCATAGAACCCACCTCGGGAGATAATTCAAATCACCGCTTGATGCGGACGAAAACTATTGTCCAGCCTGTTGTTTAAGCCATGCGTCAAAGTCCGGCTGCGACATGACCTCAAGATACGCCTTCATGTTGTAATGGCCGAGTCCGCACAACTGAGTACAGACAATTTCATATTTGCCGACCTTAGTCGCCGTGAAATGCAGCGTCACGTCTAGACCCGGCACGAAGTCCTGCTGCACACGCAACTCTCGCACATAAAATGAGTGACCCACATCCTTAGCGTGCATAAGAAGGTGAATTTCCTTATTGACTGGGATGGCCATCTCGGCCGCCACAATATCGTCCCTTGCGTCGACGTCGTGTTCGGGATCCAGACCAAAAGTGTTCTGCGTTCCCTCGTTAATCATTTCGGGGTGAATGCCGCCAAATTTCTTATCTGGACCGGGATAACGGAAATAGAACGCGAATTGACCTGCCTGCACTTGAACCGGCATCGCATCCGGCCCTGGAGGAGTCAGGTATACATTGGCCCACGCCTTAACACCGAAAATTCCCAGCGCCATAACTTCAATACCCACGACCAAGATCGCGGCGATGACCAAGCCCTTAGCACCGCCGGGAAACTTGGTGATTTTGGCATCTGCCGGACGATCGGAGAACTTCCAGATGAAGAAACCGAGCACAAATTGTGCGACCAGAAACGAAATACCCGCCTCGGCCATGGTCTCGGACATCTGCTCGTCGATCAACGCCCCGTGCGTCGAGATATCCTCCGGCGCCACCCAAGTGTGCCGCAGAATGGGTATCGCGGACAGAATCGCGATTACGAAGATGGTGACCGCAAACAGCTTCGCCATACAGCCTCCAACAAAATTTCTACTATAAAAAGAGAAGGCGGCGGAGAGACTTATCTTCCGCCGCCAGATTGCTTAGTAGGCTTTCGCCTTGAAGGTGAAGTTTACGTCTTTTGATTCGTTTCCGGTGATGGTGACTTCGGCAGTTTGCGTACCGTAATCCTCATGCCAGGCGGTTAGCGTGTACTTGCCGGGAGGCAAATCAGGCAATTTGAATTCTCCACCGCCCTTGCTCACGTCATAATGATTGGTTTTCAGCACTACGAAGTAACCGTGCATCCACGGATGGATATTGCACTTTACCGAGATGAACTCTTCCTTTTCATACTTCTGCGTGATTGGCGGAGTTCCGGGCGGCTGCGACTTGTTCCATTCCTGATTCACTTTCGCCAACGGATGGATGTTGTGCGAGGTCTGATCGTCATTGCTGATCTTCAGTTCCTGTCCCGTGTGCATCGGAAGCACGTGAGGAACATATTGGCAGCCTTTTTGATCGTAGGCGACAGACTGGCTCGGAACTTTACCCTCGTCGTTTGCTCCGGCAGATACGTAGACAACTACGTTCTCCAGTGCGTTGTTAGCGCCGGTCACTACTGTCTCGCCCGTAATCTGGGTAGCGTGCTGCTTGGCGCAGCTCGGCTCCTTCGACATATCGATCGGTTTTTGCTTGGCCGGCGTGCCCGTGTAAGTCACCTTGCCGGTAACTGAGCCGGCGAACATGAGTGACGAACTCATAAGCAACGTTGAAAAAACTAACAATGTTTTCTTAGTGCGCATTAGAGTGCTTCCTCCTTCAAGTGTTCGGTCCTTAAAAAGTCTACTCCTGCCCTCCGCCGGGTGCCTTATTTTCGGCAGGAGGCGGGGTGGCGGGCGGTGGGTTCTTATCCACATACGCCGGAATCACCCCGTGCGCAGCTGATAGAACTTCGGTCTCTTTTCCATGGCGGTGAACCTGCAGCGTGCGCAGGAAATGAACCAGATCCCAGGCGTCGTTCGGTTGGATGACATCAGCAAACGACGGCATCGGGGTTCCATCGACACCGGTCATGAAAATTCGGTAGATATCGCGATTAGTGCCGCCGCACTTAAACCTGGAGTCGTCCTTTCCCAGAGCAAAGTTATACGGTCGGATTGGCTGATCTTTGCTATCGGTTAGCGTCGCTGCCGAAGGGCCATCGCCTTCACCATGAGGACCGTGACACTTCCAGCATTCCAGCTTCGTAAATAAAGCCTTGCCATGAGAAATGCTTTCCATTGTGACAGGAGGTTCAGCCGGAATCTGAATAGCCTGTCCCGACTTCTCTTTCTCCCAACGCGGCGAGAAGATCTTGATGTAAGCAACTAAGTCCGCGCGCTGTTGAGGCGAGAAGGTGTTCCAGATCGGCATGTTTGAATTAGTCAGGCCGCGACCGAGCGTATCGTAAAGATCCTGGTCGGTAGGTAGTGTTCCGGTCGGGGTAGAGCGGCACTTAAAGGTAGCCATGGTGAAGTCGCGCGGTTTCGGCTCAAGCCACGGCGCGTTTTCGCCATTAGCGTCGCCGTAATCCCCGTGGCAACCCGCACAGTAGCGGCGATAGTCAGTTTTACCCGCGCCTGCGTGTCCGGTAAGGTCGCCGATATGGCTCTCAACCGACCTTAACGGGACCCCCCCTTTGGGACCGACATCCGGCGCATCCTGCGCCCACAGCGTAAAAGTTCCCGCCAAAACAAACCCTAGAACTCGGGCTCCGCGACAGATTGACTTAGCGACTTTCATTTTGCGTCTCCTAAACATCAGCCTACGAGTTTCCTTGATGCACATCGATTTTCTAGTAAGCGAAATCGAATCCAAACATCAAGCTATTGGTAGACAAATCAGAAAAGCTCACAGGCGACGTTCCCCGTTGCCGGAGCCAAGAGAACTCGTTATGAAAAGCGAATCCCGCGCGGCTCGTCATAAACGGGTTGTACCGATATCCAATTACGTAATTATCGATATCACCCAAGTTTGAGGGCGTTCCCGGCGTCGACTGCTGCGACATTCGAACCCACTCGGAACGCTGGAAGATGGTGAACTGTGGACTGTAGACGACGTGGGTTTCAACAAAAGCTCCATTCCAAGTCGGACGACGAGAGCCGGCCGGCAGCGTCGTTCCAGACCCAGGCGCGTTGTTCAAAGCACCGTTGAGAATATCGCCGTAGCCTTGTCCGAACCACGCACTGTCGGAACCGTGCTGGGTGAAGACCTGGAAGTCAAGTTTGCTGCCGAGGTAGAACAGACCCTCGAAGCCATAACGACTGAAGTCTTTGTTCCCGATTCCCGTCCCAGGTTGTGCAGCTCCTCCGCTGGTGTAGTACGCGGTGGGGGCCTGACCGACCATGGCGTAGCCGCCGACTCGCTGCACGCCTAATTTGCCAGCACCAAACGCCTGACTGCCAGCCAGGAACCAGGTGTAAGAATTCTGCCCATAGGGTAGGTCCGGGCTACCATCCACCGAACTTAACGCGGCGATGGAAAGCCGAGTGCGGTCGTTGGCGGAGTGGCCCATCCATTCGGCACCGAGCTGGTTATCTCCAATCTGGCCGAATATATTGCCGTCGCCAACTGGGATGAAGTGGAATAGTTGGTAGGCTGCTCCGCTGGCTGAAAGCGTTAGTTCGCGCTTTTCAGAGATGAAGCTGTCCAGTTCGAATTTGCCTACCTTGAAATTCAACCACGGGCTGTTTAAAACGTTGTCAAACCGTACGTTCGCAGACTCAAAGTGAAAAGCACCGGTCTCGTCGGACGACGGAACAAACAGGAACGATATGTTTTTCTCGAGTGTGCCACCGGTGAGAATGTCCAGACCGCCGTAACCAAAGCCGGTGGTCGTGATCTTTCGCTCTCCAGGAAGTCCGGTCGTCGGGTCATCGAGCGCCACGCGGTTGTTGCTCTCGCGACTGAAGAATGGGGTGAATCGAAACGCGATAGGCCAATATCCCGGATTCTGCCAGATCGGTGCATCGCGATCATTCATCAACTGGTAGCCGTTGTCCTTAAACTTCTGGCCAAAATAGTTGAGCATCGGCCAGCTTTCATGGCAAGCCGAGCAGCGCAAGCCATATTTCCTGGCAAATGCCGGGAACGCGTGGGCCGGCTGACTTGCACCGACCATCAACCAGAGCAATGCCAAAGTTGCCGCAAATCGCTGCAACGTCAAACAGACATGAGATTGCGCCCACATACGCATGCTGAACTCCTCAGACTGGTTCATAGATTTTCGAATAGACAATTTTGTGCCGGCGTGGCTCGAGTGGATGTCGCAGTTGCGGCTTAGACCTTCGTTGCCAATGATTTATCGCGCCAATTCAGGCAATTGTAAAGTGGTCTGACCACTGCCCCAGCGGCTGGATACTACTACTGCGGCTACTCAGTTGCAAGAGTTTGGCGAATTTTTTTTTACAATTAATTTACATCTTGGTTCGCTACGAGACAGAGACCGTAGGTCATACCTCCGTCTGGCCCGGTTGACAGCAGGAGATGAAGCGTATGAAACTCGGCATCAGAATGAAAGTGGCAGTGTTCAATCGAGCAAAACTTATCCCACCACCGCAGCTCCGATCTCTGGTCGTAGCTGTCGCTTTTCTATTGTCGGTAGCTATGCCTTGGCTTGCTGCGGCAAAAGAAAAAGAAGTTTTGCAATACGGCGAAGGATTGATCGTGAACATTCCCTCTCCGGAGGCTGAAGTCGTCCCAGTCGTCGAGGAGGTAGCGCAAAACACCCTCATTCGCGGTACCAAGGAATACAACAAAGACGAATTCATCGGCGGGGCGACTGCAGCCGCATCTACCTCTGCGTTCCCAGCATGGACTGAAGGCGGCAGAGTCTTCTACAAGGTGCGGGCACACGCTCTCAATCCCTTAAATTTCAAAAACACGAATGACACTGGCACCCTCGCGGTGCGCTACGTAGTGCAACCGCAAGGGGAGAGCAACACTGTGCTGCGCATAAACGCGATCTATGTCGAGGATTTCCGCCACGCCATTCACCAGTCAAACGGCTCGGTGGAAGGGAGCGAATACAAAGACATTCAGGACCGCCTCCAAGCTGTGGCACTCCTGAAAAAAGAAACTGCAGAGGCCTTGGAAGCAAAGCAAGAGCGTGCCGCCAAACAGAAGTTTGGCGTGAACGCCGAAACCACCGTGTTGAGCACGCCGGCAGCCGGTTCTGAATCGAACGAACCTGCTAAGGTTCCGGCTCCCGCACCAGATAACCCTGAGCTTGAATCGGGCATATCTCTTGAGCAACACATTGCGGATCTGCGTCGCGAAGTGCAACGCTTGGTGAAACAACCGGGAGCGCCTCTCAAATCAGCGCCTTTCCGCACTGCTAGCACGCTTACCTCGCTCGATCCGGGCGCTGAAGTTTTGATTCTCATTTCAACTCGCTACTGGTATGGCGTCGAGACTCACGACGGGCAACACGGATGGCTCCGCCGCGATCAGTTGGAAGAGACGCGATGACGAAGAGACGCGATGACTATGTCTAAAATCCTCTCACGCAGCCTTTTCTCGCTCAGCTTGATTCTGGGATTATGGCTGTTGGTGCCCGTTTCGACGGCACAGAACGCGGCACAGCCAGCGGCCCGTACTGCCCAGTCAGCGCCCGTGGAACGCACTTTTGCGATGCCAAAAGCAAAAATTGAAAAGGCTCTAAAAGAGTTGCAGGCTTCCATGAGTGGAAGGCTCCCGGCGCTGGACGGATTTGCGGTTGAGGGGCAACACCCGCTATCTCGCTACCAACGGGGCTATTACCAATCGTCCGTACAAATCGTCTCGGCCGCGGGTGGGGGTTCGACCGTTCGGGTGACCACGAAAGTGACGGCCTGGTTTCCGGATAAAAGTCCTGGACGATCGGGCTATCAGTTGCTGACTTCAAACGGGCGGCTAGAGTCCGATCTCCTGGATCAGATTTCTGACGTGGTTGGCAATGCTGCCAACGTGACCGCCGCCGACAGCGCATCAAGCTCCGAATTCAGCAACTCAGCTCGCCAGCCAGGATCAAACTCAACAGACGGCAAGACTGCCTCACCGAGAAGTGGCAATCATGGGAGCGATGCGTCAGCGGTTTCAGCACCTACGCCCCGCCCAGGCAAGTCGGATCCTTTCGGTTCATCGTCTCCCTCAGCCGGTCTTTCCAGGGATCAACTAGCGGAAACGAAGAGCGCGGCGCGCCAGCCAGGCGGGGCCGGAAACACTTTGCAGGCGCAAGCGGCAGCGCTTGAGGAAGTGCTCAAAAATCAGGCGCATCCTAAAAATCTGGTCGCGATCAAAAAATCCGGGACGCCGGTCGTGGCCACTCCTAGCCTGAGCGGCAAAGCCCTATTCTTGGCGACTGCGCAAGACGAATTCGAGATGCTCGATTTCAATGCCGACTGGGTACACGTCCGCATTTCGGGCTTATCTCGCGGCTGGATCTGGCGCACAAGCCTGGAGATGCCTGAGGGAATCTCGGACGTTCCAAAGACCGCCAGTAATGGCGCCGGCGTCGTTGCCGATTTATTTCAGGTGTCGAGGGAAGAAACGGCTCCCTTCCCCGGTGACTGGGCGCCTCTGCGAGGAAAGAACGTGAAAATCATTTCAGTGCAAAAGATTCAGGAGAAGAGTGCGGATTCGGGACCGCAGGCCAAGTTGGAGTACACCAAGTCTTTGCTGGAGAAAAACTATGCAGATCTGGCCGCCAAGAGTCCGGACTTAGCCGGTATTGTTTTGATCTTCGATTCGGTGGACGGCGGAATGATCGCCGCTACGCTTCCAACCGTCCGAGCCTGGAAGGCGGGTACATTATCCGACGCCGCGCTCTGGCATCAGTGCTATTTTGATCCTCCGGAGACCTTCACAGTTTCGTCCTCTCCTGGAACCGGGCAATGACGGCGAATGCAGATAATAGTTGCCAAGATGCTCAATCAGATGCGAGCATCGTTTGTTCAAGGCTAAAGGCGAGCCTGGGAAGAATTTTGTCCGGGGCGTAATATCTTGCTCGGCGCTGCTGTTTCGATCAAGGCGCATGGTAAATAATAAGTAAGTGTGGGGTTCATGTTACAAAAAATATCATCTTTGCTGCGCGATTATGCCGAGCTTACTAAGGCGCGGATTACAACCTTAATCGTGCTTACCGCTTGGTGCGGCTATTTCTTCGGCGCACATCGCACGGGCGTATCTTCATTGTCGCTGGGATTATTCGAAGCGCTTTTTGGAATCGCGTTGGTTTCGAGCGGCACTGCGGCCTTGAATGAGGTTCTAGAATCGTCAGTCGACGCGCGGATGCGACGTACTGCCCTCCGCCCACTGCCCGCAGGCCGCATGAGCAAGGCCCACGCAATCACTGTCGGATTGGGGCTAACTCTAGGCGGCTCAGCCTATCTTGCGATTTACGCCAACTTACTAACTGGTCTGCTCGTTTTCCTCACCGCTCTGGTCTATCTCGCCGCCTATACTCCCCTGAAAAAGATCTCCCCGATCTGCACTTTTGTTGGCGCATTCCCGGGAGCAATGCCGGTAGTTTTAGGATGGACAGCGGTGCGCAATCGCATCGAGATCGAGGCTTTGATCCTGTTTGCCATCATGTTCGTCTGGCAATTCCCCCATTTTTTGTCAATTGCGTGGCTCTATCGCGAAGATTATGCGCAAGGCGATATTCGAATGCTGCCCGTTGTCGAGTCCGACGGGAAGTCGACAATCTGGCGCATCCTGGCCTATTCCGCGATTCTGATTCCGGTGAGCTTGATGCCAGTCGCCCTGGGAATGGCCGGACGATGGTATTTGATCGGCGCGGTTTTGATGGGTGCAGCGCTCTTCCGCGTATCGATGGGAATGTATTATCCGCAACTGCCCGCGACGGCTTCCGCGTCAAAAGCTCCAGCCCGCAGGTTGCTGCGAGCTACGATCTTTTATCTGCCTGCGCTTTTCGCGTTAATGATGGTCAACTCTGGCCGCTAGCGAAAAGCACTTGTCATCCTGAGCGAAGCGAAGAACCTCGCTAATCAAGTGGCTTTGTCATCCTGAGCGGAGCGAAGGATCTCCTGCGTATCGTCTGCCCGAGCCCTAAGCCAGTTCCAACTCGATCTTTTTTCCCGCAACATCAAGCTTCGTAATCTTAAACTTCGATATCTGTCCCGCCCGCAATGACTCTGGCTTCGCCTCTTCCGCGGGGGGACCGCTTTTCCATCGCGCCTGCAGCATCGATCCCAGGGAAGATAGGTCAGCCTTCGCTGCCTGCACCGGTTCACTCGCGACCTTACTCTGCTTCTTTTCCCGGGAGATGCGGCTCGAAGCGACGACTCCTTCGCCCAACTCAACCCGCGCCCGGTCGCCCGAGATCTCCAGCAATCTCCCGCTAACAACGTCTCCTTCTTTATGTTCAGCTAGATACTCGTCAAGGCCGCTGGGCACAAGTTGCTTCATGCTCAGGCGAATCGTCCGCTTCTCGGTGTCAATCGCGATCACTTGCGCTTTTACGACCTGCCCCACCCTCAACACTTCCTGCGGATGATTAATGCGTTTCTCGGCGCTGATCTCACTGACGTGGATCATGCCTTCAATACCTTCCGCCAGTTGCACGAACCCGCCAAACTTGGTGATGCTCGTCACCGGTCCTTCGATCACAGTGCCGGGTGCGAACTTTTCCGGAACGACCGCCCACGGGTCACCCAGGGTTTGCTTGAGCCCGAGCGACATGCGCCGTTCCGCCGCATTGACGTTTAAAATTACGGCTTCCACCGTCTCGCCTTGCTTCACGACATCTTTCGGAGTGCGCACGCGCTTCGCCCACGACATCTCCGAGATGTGAATCAATCCCTCGATACCGGGCTCGATTTCGACGAAGGCACCAAAGTCAGCCAAGCGGCTGACTGTTCCTTTCACTCGCTCACCGGCCTTATATTTTTCGGCGACAGCCTCCCATGGATGCGGCTGAAGCTGCTTCATGCTGATCGCGATCCGGTGCTTGTCGGAGTCAATTTTGATGATTTTCGCTTCGATTTGCTGACCTGCTGCGAGCACATCGGAAGGCTTCGCGACCCGACGCCAGGAAATTTCGCCCACGTGAAGCAGCGCATCGGCACCGCCGATCTCCACAAAAGCACCGTAGTCAGTCAGGCTGCGGACCACTCCGTGCACCATATCGCCTTCTTGCAGTTCGCTAAAGCGGCGAGCCTTGCCGCCCCGTTCTTCCTCTTCCGCGACCGCCCTGCGATCAACCACCACGTCTTCATCGTCGACATCGAGCTTGATAATTCGACAACGAATTTCCTGCTCCACCAATTTCGCGAGTTCCGCCGCGTCGTGCGTGCCGCTGCGCGATGCTGGCATAAACGCGCGAACGCCAACGTCAACGCTGAGGCCTCCTTTCACGACTCCAGTGACAGTACCTACGATCGTAGCTTTCTCGTCGAAAGCTTTCTGCAAAGAGGTCCAATCGGTGGGCCGCTCCACCTTGCCGCGTGTCAATTCGTAATAACCTTCTGGGTCACGCCCTTTTACCGTAACCTGCAGCACTTCCCCCGGCTTTGGCGGCTTGTCAGCCGGAAATGCCGTCAGCGGCAAAATCCCTTCCGTCTTGAACCCAATATCGAGAATCACGGAATCCGCGGTGACTGAAATAACGGTGCCATCACGGCGCTGGGAGCCGCCATCCGGCTTTCGGGCACGGGTCTGCTCATATTCCGAAAAGATGTCCTTGAACGATTCGGTGGAAGATTCGGTCGATGTCGATTCGGATGAGGTCGATTCGGGTGAGGCCTCGAAGGCGCGCTCTTCTGGAGCCTTTAAGCTCAAATCGGTTGTTGTATCGGTTTCCGGATGGGTGGCGTTTTCGTCAGTAATATTTGAGTTCTGCATTTTATGGGGACTCTATGAAATCAATCTGTGCGGCAGAGCCTGATAGCAGGGCCTGATAAAGGATAGCACTCAGCAAGCAGGCACCGGCGCCTGTCGCGCCGCGGAGAGCCAAAAGAAAAACCCAACACGAGGTATAAACTATTTTTCTTTTGGGTAGTCTAACCACTCAACCCTCCCACTGCGCTGAGCGGCAAGAGGCGAAACTGCACAGCTAGTTACCAAAGCGTGTCGGAGGTCGAAGGTGAAGCTGAAATTACTGATCGCATTGCTTATGATCACGGCGATGGCAAGCGCCGCTCCAACCAAAGCACTCCTACGATCCGAAGACACGTCAAAAGGTATCGACATTCCATACGAGCGCTTCGTGCTCGACAACGGCCTAACCGTAATCGTGCATGAAGACCATAAAGCCCCGATTGTGGCCATCAACACGTGGTATCACGTCGGCTCCAAGAATGAGAAGCTCGGCAAGACAGGGTTCGCTCACCTGTTCGAGCACCTCATGTTTGGCGGCAGCGAGCATTCGTCCGGGCGGTATATCGACGCCATGGAACGAATCGGCGCTACCGATCTCAACGGCACCACCAATCCCGATCGCACGAACTACTTCGAGAACGTCCCAACTTCCGCCGTCGATTTCACGCTATGGATGGAATCCGACCGTATGGGCCACCTGCTTGGCGCACTCGACCAGAAGACACTCGATCTGCAGCGTGGCGTCGTGCAAAACGAAAAGCGGCAGGGTGAGAATCAACCCTACGGCGTGACACGCCAGTTGCTGACCCAGAACACGTATCCCGTAGGCCATCCCTATTCGTGGACGACGATTGGCGAGATGGCAGACCTCGACGCCGCATCGATGACCGACGTGAAGGAGTGGTTCAAGACTTACTACGGGCCATCCAACGTGGTCATTGTTCTGGCCGGCGATATCGACGTGAAGACGGCTCGCGAGAAGGTCACGAAATATTTTGGGGATATTCCGGCAGGGCCTCCGGTTACACATCAGGAGAAGTGGATCGCGAAGATGTCAGGAACGCACCGCCAGATTGTGCAGGATCGCGTTCCGCAGGCCCGCATTTACAAGGTCTGGAACGTTCCGGAATACGGCACCGCCGATGCAGATTATCTGGATCTGGTAAGCGACTGCTTGAGTGTAGGCAAGTCATCGCGCCTCTACAAGCGTTTGGTCTACGAAGACCAGATTGCGACCGACGCTTCGGCGACGGTTGATCTGCGTGAAATCGGCGGCCAGTTCATGATTCGCGCCACGGCGAAGCCAAAAGGAGATGTGGCTGCTGTCGAAAAAGCTTTGGATGAAGAACTGGCTCGCTTCATAAAGAACGGGCCAACGCCGGAGGAGATGCAGCGCGTCAAGACGCAGTATCAGGCGAACTTTATCCGCGGCGTCGAACGCATCGGGGGTTTCGGCGGAAAGTCTGACCGCCTGGCGCAAAACCAGGTTTTTCTCGGAAGTCCCGACGCTTACAAGCTTTCTTTGGAACGCGTTCGACATGCTACTGCCGAAGATTTGAAGCTGGCAGCTCAGCGCTGGCTTTCCGATGGCGTCTACATCCTCGAGGTCGACCCGTATCCCGAATACACCAATGCGGCCGCTGCCGATCGCAGCAAAGCGCCAGAGACGGGAACGCCGCCTGAGTTGAAGCTGCCGAAAATACAGCGCGCCACATTGTCGAACGGACTGAAGATTCTGCTCGCCGAGCGGCACGATGTTCCCTTGGTAGATTTCACTCTCGCTTCTGACGCCGGCTTCGCGTCAGATGCATCGACCTCCCCGGGTACCGCAAATCTTGCGATGCTGGTCTTGACCGATGGAACGCGCACGCGTGATGCGCTGACCATAAGCGACGAGCTTGATTCTCTCGGCGCAACGCTTAAAGGGACATCGAACCTCGACCTTTCTTTCCTCAGTCTTTCCGCGTTGACGACAAAACTCGATCCGTCGCTTGAATTATTTGCCGATGTCATCCTGCATCCGTCTTTTCCGGAAAAAGATGTAAAGCGCGAGCAGAAGTTGGCTCTCGCCGGAATCGATCGCGAACAGAACACTCCTGCGCTCCTGGCCATGCGCGTTGTGCCTGAGTTGCTATACGGGAATGGCCATCCCTACGCGAATCCGTTGACCGGTTCCGGGACAAAAGCAAGCGTGGCGAAGCTGACACGGGAAGACCTGGTCAAGTTCCACGAGAGCTGGCTACAGCCGGGCAATTCCACCATGGTCATTGTCGGGGACACAACCATGGCAGAGATCACACCGAAACTGGAGAAGCTTTTCGGCGGATGGAAGAATGGAACTCCGCCGGTAAAGAATTTGAAGACCGTTTCTGTTGCGGAAAAGCCCGCGGTCTACCTGATCGACAAACCGGGATCGCAGCAGTCTGTGCTGGTTGCGGCTGTCGTGGCTCCGCCGCGCGCAAATCCTCAGGAGATTGCGATCGAAGCCATGAACAACGCGCTGGGCGGAATGTTTGGGGCGCGTCTGAATATGAATCTCCGCGAAGAGAAACATTGGACGTACGGTGCAAGGACAGTGCTGCGTGACGCCCGATCGCAGCGTCCGTTTTATGCAATCGCGCCGGTGCAGACGGATAAAAGTAAAGAAGCTTTATCTGAGATGCAGAAGGAATTTCGCGGAATCGTCGGCGACAGACGTATAAGCGAAGAAGAGTTGTCAAAAATTCAGGCCAACGAAATTCTCAAGCTACCCGGATCTCGCGAAACCCTGGAATCGTTGACGCTGGCGCTCGTTGATCTGGTGCAGTTCGGTCTTCCCGACGATTACTACAACACCTATGCCGGAAAAGTGCGAGCGCTCAAGACCGACGACGTGAATGCCGCAGCAAAAGACGTTATTCGCCCCGACAACTTGATTTGGGTCGTGATCGGCGACCGGTCAAAGATCGAAACGGGAGTTCGGGAACTGAACCTGGGCGATTTCAAGCTGATGGACATCGACGGCAAGGTCCACTAGATTTGGCTTATGCCTGAGACGTTGCCGGCTATATTTTTTGGCCATGGCAATCCGATGAACGCCTTGTTGCAAAACGAGTACACCGAGGCGTGGCGAAGAATCGGACTAGCAATTCCTCGCCCAAAAGCGATTCTCGCCATCTCCGCACACTGGTTTGTTCCAGAAACTGGCGTGACCGTCAGCACCGCTCCGCGAACCATCCACGATTTTGGTGGCTTCCCACGCGAACTGTACCAGGTTCACTATCCGGCACCCGGAGATCCTGAACTGGCACGCCGAGTCCAGCACATGCTGAAGCCGCTGGAAGTCACGTTCGACAGCTCTTGGGGATTCGATCATGGCACGTGGTCGGTTCTCAGGCACGTTTATCCGGCTGCCGATATCCCCATCGTTCAGTTGAGCATCGATGAGACGCAGCCGGCGTCTTTTCACTACGAACTCGGGCGGAAGTTGGCGCCTCTCCGAGACGAGGGCGTGTTGATCGTTGGGAGCGGCAACCTCGTTCACAATCTCCACGCATACGCCTGGGGACGCCACCTGCCCGACCCCTATGACTGGGCAGTGCATTTCGAGCAGCAAGCGAAAGAGATGATGGCGGCGCGAGAAGTTGGTCCACTGATCGACTACGAGCGGCTTGGGCCGGAAGCGAAGCTAGCGATCCCGACACCGGATCATTACTTACCGCTGTTGTATGTGCTCGCAAGTCAGCAGGAGCGCGATCAGATCACTTTTCCGGTAGAGGGCGTGGATGGCGGATCAATTTCGATGCTGGCGGTTAAGGTGGGATGACGAACAGGTCTGCATTCCAAAGTCTTCTCTTAACAAACTTCGCTTCAACGATCTTCGCTCAACGATCAGTTCGTTTTCGCTTCCGGGCGGTCTGAAGTCTTCAGCGGCGCGCTGGCTCGAATCGTGGTGCCTTCTTCGCTGGCGGCTATGCTGAAAGCTCCGCCAATCTGCCTCATGCGTTCCTGCATTCCCATGATTCCGACTCCCGGCCTGAATTTCTTCCCCAGAGGCATATCAGGAGATCGCCTTCCCGTATCGATAATTTCGACCTGAACCTCGTTTGGAGTGGATAGCAGGCGTATCACAGCGGTCGTACTCTTTGAATGGCGATGGATATTCGTTAACGATTCCTGCACCACGCGAAAGAGTGCGATTTCCAACTCCGGGGGAAGACGATGAATCTCCGGGCTAACTTCTAACTCCACTTTAATGCCGCTGCGAAGTGCAAATCCCTCGGTGTACCAACTCAAAGCCGATTGCAATCCGGTTTCGTCTAGCAGAGGCGGGTGCAGCAGGTAAGACATTGTCCGAAGCTGGCGACTCATCTCTTCCGTCAGAGCCACGGCATCGGCTACTAAGCCTTTTGTCTCCGAGTCAACACCGTTGGTCTTTGCAGACACGATGTCGAGATTAATTTTCATCGCGGCCAGCATCTGTCCGGTGCTGTCGTGGAGTTCGCGGGCGAGCCGTCTGCGCTCGTCATCTTGAGATTTCAAGAGACGCCCGGTCAACTCGCGGATCTCTTCCGTCTTGGCGGCGAGTTCTGCGGTTCGCTCGCGGACGCGGTGCTCTAGTTCGTCGTGGGCCTTTTTTAATTCCTGTCTTGCTAGTTCTGCCTCGGCACCCTGCAAGCGCGCCTCGCGTTCGGCCTGTTTCATTCGAAGCAAAGCACCTACCGTGGCCAGCAATTCATTGCCGGAGACGGGCTCGGCAAGGTAGGCGTCGGCTCCGCCGTCCAGTCCTCGAACACGATGCTCTGGGTCGACGAATGTGGCTGAGATGTGCAGGATCGGAATATGAGCGGTTTGCGGATTCGATTTCAATCGTCGGCAGACTTCGAAACCGTCGATGTCGGGGAGATTGAGGTCGAGGGTGATCAGGTCCGGCAGCTCGTCGGCAAGGCGCAACGCCTCCGATCCATTACGGGCCTCAGTGACGTTATAACCCCCGCTCCGCAGTGTGCGGGATAGTGAGTAACGCAACGCGTCATTGTCATCCACGGTGAGGATGGTGACATTCTGCGGGACTGATTCCTTTTGATTCATCGAATAAAAACTAAAAATTCCCTTTAAGCACGCATTTCATTTGTAACACGGTTGCCGGCGGGCAAACCCGCCCGAGACATGGCTTCGGCAATCCTTGCTTCTGCCCTTTCACGCGATCCCGTATCCTTAGGCACGATATCAGCCGCCGCCTTTAGCTGGAATCTCTCAGCTTCGGTCAGATTCCGAGAGGAATGAATAATGACCGGAATCTGTCTCGTTTCGGGCTCTTGTTTGAGGATATCAAGCACCTCAAAGCCGCTCAAATCAGGCATGGAGATATCCAGAATAATCAACCTCGGTATGACTTCCTTGGCCATTCGAATGCCTTCTTTGCCGCCGCTCGCTTCGAGCAATCTATACCCGCTGTTAGCGAGTGCGCCCTTCAACAGGTATCGCGAAACCTCGTCGTCGTCGATGATGAGGATATGTTCGCTGCTTCGCTTGAGTGTGCTCTGCAGTTGCTTCAAGAGCCATCCTCGGTCGATTGGCTTCGAGTGGAAGGCGGAGGCTCCAAGCTCTAGCGCCTTATGCTGGTTCTCCACCACAGTCACAACCAGAACCGGAATGTCTTTGGTAGCAGGATTCTTTTTCAAATCCTGGAGCAGGTTCCACGAATGCTCGCCCTGGAGAAGAACGTCGAGGATGATCGCAACCGGGTTAAATTCCTGCAAAGCACTGCGCGCTTCTTTCAGATCGCGGGCCGGGACAACCTGGAATTCAGTTCCCTTCAGATACTTTTCATAGATGAAGAGTGCTTCACGATTGTCTTCCACAACCAATACCGGAAGCTTCGAACCGTCCAATTCGTGGCGCACGTCCGGGACATAAGCGGCGTCAATTTCCCCATTAAAGCGTACGGGGACGGACACAAAAAACGTCGAGCCGACTCCGACTTCGCTATTCACGTAAACGTTTCCGCCGAGCAACTGGGCCAGTCTGCGCGAAAGCGGAAGGCCCAAGCCGGTTCCTTTCGCCATCTTTTGCAGCTTGCCTTCGACCTGCGTCCACTCTTCAAAAATGCGCTCCCTATTTTCTGCGCTGATTCCGATTCCAGTATCGGCCACGGCGAACACCACGGTATTGTCGTGCCCAGTCCGGGCGGAGACTCGAACTTCGCCACGCTCCGTAAACTTCAGAGCGTTAGAAATAAAATTGCGAAGTATCTGCGAGACTTTTCCTTCGTCGTTGAACATCTCGGGAATTTCGTCCGGATCCTCAAATACCAGCGAGACCGAAGAATTCTGCGACAGGAGCGGCCGCAACATGCCGCGCAAAGCGGCGAACAGAGTGTCCACGCTAAACGCGGCGGGGCGGATTGTGACCTTGCCTGCTTCGACTTTTGCCAGATCAAGCAAATCGTTCACGAGATCGGTAAGATCCTGGGCCGAGCGGCGAATGAAGTTGACCTGTTTTTCCTGTTCAGAATTGAGATCGCCGTCCATCCGATCAAGCAAAATCTGGCTGAGCGCGAGTACCGAATTCAGCGGCGTTCTGAACTCATGGCTCATGTTAGAGAGAAAGTGACTCTTGAGTTCAGAAGCGCGTTGCAAAAAGTCGGCCTTGTCGTTGAGTTCAGCGTACAACGCCACCACTCCTCGATTGGTTTCATCGAGCTCCCGATTGAGCTGCGCGAGCTCGTTTTGACGGGCACGCAATTCTTCCAGAGTGCGCATCAGCTCTTTGTTCTGGTGTTCCAGCTCTTCGTAAGGATTTTCCGAGCGTTTGCTTTCGATCGTTCCTAGAAAAGTGTTCAGTTCCGCGTCACTGAGCTTTGAGAACTTTAGCGGGATTGCTTTCCCGAGGGTCACGACGGTGCCCTTGCCCGTCTCGCTCGCTACTTCAAATTTGTCCATCAATCTTTTGGCACCGATCATGCCAACGCCCATGCCGGTCTTCGAGACATATTTGCCGCCCAGAATTTCGTCTAGATTCGGGATGCCCCGTCCCTTGTCTTTGATCGTGACGATAAACATCCTTTCAGCGCTGCTGTCGTATCTGAATTCGACTAATCCTCCACCGCCGTACTCGAAGCAATTGCGCGCAATCTCAGAAACGGCCGTCGCAATACGTGTTTGGTCTTGGACGTCAAATTTGAGAAAGGCTGAGATAGAGCGAGCGCGTTGCCGAGCGAGCACCACGTCGTGCTCGAAGCGAATTTCCATGGTGATGAGCTTTAGTTGCATGAGCCGCCCGCATCTTGCCGATTTTTGGCGACGAGGGTGGTCACGTCGTCCCGCTCTCGGGAAAAATCGCGGAACAACAATCCTGCCATCAGCGCAGGATGCCGGCTCCATATCCCGGGATAAGGCTTTAAGTCCCACCTGGTATTGAGGCCGTCGGAGTGCATGATCAACATGCTCTGCTTTGCCCATGGGAAGGTGAATTCCTGAACTTTGTGAAGTTGATGTCCGACCGTGCCGTTGTGCGAAGCCATCCCGCGGCTGGTTCCGGGTGCGACGATGGAGGCGGCGATATTTCCCACCCCGGCGAATGTCATGATTCCGCGCTCAAGATTCAGGGAAGCCACGGCCATGGCGGCGCCACGAGTTTTTCTGAGTGCGTCGTGGGCGTCTTGCAAGATAACAGCGGGCGAGCCAGTTCGCGATCCGGCAAACACTCGCTCGGCTTCACGGGCTGCTTCCGCAGCAAGAACTCCGTGCCCCAATCCATCGACGACCATAAGCAGGATGGCATCAGACGTTTCTTTCGCGCCCCATCCGTCTCCGCAAACTTGCTCGCCCTTAATCGGGATGGACACGACGCCGACGTCTAGCCCCGAGGCGTGCCTTGAAATTTTGTTGCTCGACCAGACTTCTGCGAGAACCGCAGTGCCCGCTCCCGGAACGGTATAAATATCAAACACGTCCGAGAGTCGCTTGATCGCCCCTAAGCCATTTCCGGCCGTACCGGCGGTTGAGTGGCCATCTTCGAGAGCAGCGGTCAGATCTTTGATACCAGCGCCTTTGTCGAGCGCCATGATTCGAACGCCGCTCTCCGCCCCGGTCCCGAAAGATTCCAGAATCACAGTGCCGGAACCGGCGTGCTTCACTACGTTGCTGACAATTTCCGTGACAACAATAGCCAGCGCTCCACGCGGACGCTCTTCAAAGCTGAGTTGTTCTGAATAAACTGCTGCCTGGCGTCGAGCCTCTCCGGCGTGACTGGCATCACTGACTTGAATGATCATCGGGGGTCCAGCAGCACTACTTCCACCTCGTGATAACGATTTTTGTCCCTTCGCCAACCTTGGAGGCGATTTCAAACTCGTTGACCAGGCGCTTGGTGCCGCCCAGGCCGAGCCCGAGCCCAGAACCGGTCGTAAAACCGTCCCGAAGTGCTAGTTGGATGTCAGGAATACCCGGGCCGTTGTCACTGAAAGTCAGACGGACGCCCAGGCGGGGACCGTTCAGACTCTCGAGTTGCATCGCGCCGCCCCCGCCGTAAATTAGCGTATTTCGGGCCAACTCGCTGGCGGCGGTGACCACCTTCGTCTGATCGACGAGGCTCAAACCAATGTGCGCGGCGGTTTCGCGCACCCGGCGCCGTACGACAACAATATCTGGCTCCGACGAAACTGGAATCGTCTCGCTAGAAACTACTGCCATATTGGTTACCCTTGTGGCCGTTCAGCGACTCGCGCAGCAACTCCATTCCGGCATCTACATTGAGCGCGGTACGCACCCCGGGCAGAGACATTCCTAATTCGACCAAAGTGATGGCAACGGCGGGCTGCATTCCGACGACTACCGTTTGCGCATCGAGCACCCGCGACATCGCCGCGATGTTGCCCAGCATTCGACCAATAAATGAGTCCACGATCTCGAGCGTCGAAATGTCGATCAGCACGCCACGGGCGCTCGTCTCGCTAATTTTCTGCGTCAAGTCATCCTGCAGAGCCATCGCCAGCCGGTCATGCATGTCGACTTGAATGGTGACGAGGAGAAAGTCTCCCATTCGGAGAATCGGTATCTTTTCCAAAAGTTATCCTAAGCGGTTTTTTGTGCTGTAGGGCTCGATGTATGTCCCAATGACAATCCAGATCGCTGCAGCGCGAGGCGGAATGCATCGGAGAGCGTGGCTTTGGTAGTGACATCCAGGAGATTGATTCCAAGATGCACAATAGTCTGCGCGATTTGCGGGCGAACACCGCTGATAATGCAGTCAGCGCCCATTAAACGGGCAGCGGTCACGGTTTTCAACAAGTGTTGCGCGACGACCGTATCGACTGTCGGAACGCCGGTGATATCGATAATTGCAACTTTCGAATTCGTCTTAACAATATTTTCGAGCAGGGTCTCCATCACGACCTGGGTCCGCGCGCTATCGAGCGTGCCGATGATCGGAAGCGCAAGAATGCCGTCCCACAGCTTGACCACAGGAGTCGAGAGTTCAAGCATCTCTTCCTGCTGGCGACGGATGACCTCTTCGCGCGTCTTGAGATAGGTCTCGATCGTGAAAAGACCGAGAGAATCCAGCAACTCGGTGGCGCTCCAAAGTTCAGAGGCCAGCGCGTTCGCGTCGTTTCCGAACTGAGTTCGAACCGCTTTAAAGAGGGGCTTCTTAAATGACAGCACGAACGTGGCTGTTTCCGTCGGCGTGAATCCTTGTTGCGCCCGGCTTCGAGAAATTTCGCTCATCAGTTCTCGCATCGGCTGCCACGGGGCAGCGTCAATGTCGGAATCAGCTGAATCGGCGCCCTGTCGAAACAATTTCAAAAACAGTGCGCTTTGGCTGCGCAGTTCAGATTCTTTTATGAGATCGCCGCGGCGCGTGCCGCCGCTCATCTCTTTTAGCCAGTCTGCCAGGAGGGCGGACTCATCCTTGGCGAGTATTTCTCCCAAACTCGACGCCCGACTCTGAAGTCCCTTATCCATCGTCTCGCTCCTGAAGCGCACTAGACAAAGCGCAATATGTTGGAGATGCGGCGTCCAGCGATGACGCATTGTTCGCTGGGCGACCCCGGATTATAAACGTAACAGGGGTTAGTGTAAAAAAACGTACGGTGCCGAACATTTCTAACGCTGATCCCGGCTTTTGAGAGGCGCTCGCTCCGATGTGATCGACTGGCCAGTCCGCTCAAGAGCCAACGCAAAAGCGTCTCTAAGGGTCGCTTTGGTCGTTATGTCGGCCAAATTGATCCCCAGGTGAACGATGGTCTGGGCAATTTGAGGACGGATGCCACTAATAATGCACTCGGCACCCATCAGGCGAGCCGCGGTGACCGTCTTCAGTAAGTGCTGCGCGATGACGGTATCAACGGTTGCGACGCCAGTGATATCAAGAATCGCCACCCTGGCGTTGTTTTCGACGATCGCGCTAAGCAAAGATTCCATCACCACTTGAGTGCGGGCGCTGTCGAGAGTTCCGATGAGCGGCAGAGCGAGAATACTGTGCCAGAGCTTGATCACGGGGGTGGAGAGTTCCAGCATATCTTCCTGGTGCCGTCGGATGACCTCTTCCCGCGTTTCCAGCCACGACTCCGTGGCGTAAAGCCCGAAACCATCGAGAAGTTCGGTCGCTTCCCAGATTTGCGAAGCCAGTACCTGCGGTTCCTGCTTAGCTTCTCTCAGCCGATGAAAGAGCGGTTTCTTGAAAGAGAAGATAAAGGCTGCGATCTCGGCGACCGTAAAGCCCTGCATCGCGCGGCTCTTCGACACGTCGGCCAGAAGGCCGCGGAGGTCATCCCATTGCGGGTCGAATGGCTTGCCCACATTGCCAGATTGAAGTCCGCTCTGAAACGCCCGCAAGAACTTTGAGCACTGCTGTCGCAGGTCCGATTCCGCAATCATTGCGGTATTGTGCTTTGATAAGCGAATGTCGTTGAACCACTCGTTGAGAAAGGATGTTTCGTCCGCGGAAAGAACGTCAAAAATGACACTACCGGTGCTGAGGGCTTGAGCCACAAATTCTCCTTCCACGCGAAAGCAGAAGTTCCGTCATCGGTCTTCTTTTCGGTTTTCAGGAGCGTGGGCTGAAAACTTAAAAACTGTCAGGTGCCAGCTAAGTCTAAGCGCAGCAGGAAGCTGCCGCAACCAAATGTTTACTCGTCTGCAACCGGATTTCGCAAAACGCCGATGCCGGCGACGCTCACCTCAATCACATCCCCCGCAACCGCCGCGCCGACTCCCGCCGGGGTTCCGGTGGGAATGAGGTCCCCCGGCATTAGCGTCATGAAGGCAGTGATATATCGAATAATAGTTTCGATCGAGAAGATAAAATCCTTCGTATTGCCGTGCTGCTTGAGCGTGCCGTTCACATGGGTTTCTACCGTTATTCCCGCCCACGGATCGATTTCATCCGTCACAAGTGGTCCCACCGGACAAAAGGTGTCGTGCCCTTTGCCTCGGGTCCATTGGCTGTCGATTCTCTGCAAATCTCGCGCGGTGAAGTCGTTGACGATGGTGTATCCGAGAATATACGGTCGAACATCTTCGCCGGACGCGAGCTTATGGCACCGCTTACCGATCACGATTCCCAGTTCGCCCTCATAGTCGGTGCGCTCAGAAACTTTTGGACGCACAATCGTTCCGCCCGAGCCAATCAGCGAAGATGGCGGCTTCAAAAACAGCAGTGGCTCTTTGGGAACTTCATTTCCCAACTCCGCAGCGTGATCGCTGTAATTGCGTCCGACACAGACGATCTTCGATGGTTGCGCAGGCGATAGAAGTTCGGCTTCATTCAATGCGATCGGAGTAATGCCACGGCTAGGGCCGTTTTCTCCAACCGAGCCAAACCCTGGCAACGCAGGAAGAACTCTTGTGATCGACTCTTTGCCAGCGACCGATTCGACCAAGCCGGCTTCGGCCCGTCCTTGATGTTGGAAGTAACAAAATTTCATGGTCACCCATCATATCGCGAGCCCTGAGAATGACCGACGCGCCCTTACGCAGCCCGGCGCTGCACTTGAGCCGTGTCACTCTCCGCAATCTCACCCTTATCCGCTGCCTCGATGATCCAATTCAATTCTGCTCCGATCAAGATGGCGAAGCCCGTGATGAAAAGCCAAAGGAGCAAAATCACGACGGCACCGAGCGATCCGTAGGTGGCGCTGTATGAATTGAAGAAGTGTAAATAGGCGCGAAATCCCAACGAGGCGACGAGCCAGAGAATCACGCCAAGCGCGGCTCCCGGAGTTACCCAATGCCAACCGCCCTTGATATTCGGCGCAAAGTAGTAAACCACCGAGAACGACACGAACATCGCAATCAACGGCAACACCCACTGCACCACCGCCCAAACGTTGGTGAACAAGTCACCGAGCCCAAACTGGGTTGCGATCAGCTCCCCAATTTTGCCCCCGTACAGGACTAAAGTCAGAGCGACGATTACCAGCGCCGCCAACGCGACCGTGAGAGCGATGGCGGTGAGCTTCTGCTTCCACCACGGGCGCGTTTCGGTCACTTTATGAACTACGTTCAAAGAAACTACAACCGCGCTCATTCCCGCAGATGCCGCCCACAGCGCACCCAAAATACCGGCGCCAACTTTTAGTCCACTGCTTGCTTTCGTCGTCTCAGTGATCACGCTCTGAATCAAACTCGATGCCGATCCCGGCGCCATCTGGCTTAGCGCATTCAGAATAGACTGGCGTAATTCTGAATTTGGCCCAGCAAAGAGTCCGATCAGCGACAGAAGGAAAAGAAACATCGGGAAAAGGGCGAGGATGAAGTAGTACGACAAGGCGGCCGAACGTGTAACCAGCTCATCTTCGCCGAATTTTTTAAAGGTGCGTTTTCCTAACTCGACCGTGTTGAGGCCACCAAACTTCCACAAGGAGGGCATACGCGCCTTTCGAACGCTAAGGGGATCTTGTTCAGTACTGAGCGATTGACGAAGTCGCGGTCTTTGAACAATAGATGGAGTGTCCTCAAGTCCCAATCCGTAGAACGCTGTACACACAATTAAGAGGCGCACGCCGCGAACCTTTCCATCGTGCGCTCACTCCTGAAAAACGGGGCCAACGCCACTCTAGTCCTGTAGCATCAGAGTTGACTTGTAAGTTTCTCTGGGAGTTCTAAAATTTCTTTTAAAACGAGGCCGGTCGAGGGATGTGCCTCCGCAGCCAAGAGCTGTCTCACAACTCTGCGTCTGGCTCTTTTTCTGGTGACCGTGATTGCGGCTTCCGCTTCCGCACAAATGAACACCTTGCGCCCGCAGGCAGTGTATGACGGACAGAATGTCGACGCCATCGATCTCATCGGCAATCCCCACCGCGACTTGGCCCCGCTGCGCGCCGTCCTGGTCCAAAAAGTTCATGAGCCCTACTCGCAATCACAAGTGGAGGACTCGATTCGCGCACTTCAGCGAATGGGAAATTTCCCCAAGGTAAATGTGGAGGTGGTGCCGAACCCGTCAGGATTGCGGCTTGATTTTCTGCTGGAGCCGGCCTACTACCTCGGCGTTCTGGATTTTCCTGGAGCAATCAAGCAATTCTCATATACGCGTTTGATGGAGGTCGTCGATCTGGCGGATGAAGACCCTTACGATTCCGATCGCCTTCCTCTCTCTGAACAGGCGCTGCAAGAATTCCTAAAGACAAATGGATACTTCCGCGCCACGGTTCGGTCGCACGCCGAAATAGATGATGCGCATCAGTTGGTCAACATCGCCTTCGCGGTAACTCTGGGCAAGCAAGCGCGCGTGGACAAGGTAAGCATTGAAGGCCCCGATCAACCGGAAACAGCTACCCTTTTGCACACGGTGCGATCTCTTCGAGCGCGACTCACAGGCGCGTTGCTCAAACCCGGCAGACCCTACAACGCCGATCGATTGAAGGCTGCCACTGCTTTAATCAAGCTTCGCTTGTCTCAGCAACGCAGGCTCGCCAGTTCGGTCAAACAAAACCCTCCTGTTTTTCATCCAGAGAATAATCGCGTCGACGTTTCTTTCAAGATCGAACTCGGGCCGATCGTGAATGTCAAGGCGCAGGGTGCGAAACTCTCCCCCATCCCATTCCTGGCAAATCGTCAACTGAAACGGCTGATCCCGATTTATTCGGAAGGAACGATTGATCGCGATCTGGTTGAGGAAGGGCAACAAAACCTAATCGACTTTTTTCAAAAGAAGGGATATTCGGACGCGAAGGTCAACATCGACTTCCAGAAGAAAGACGATCAGATTCTCGTGGTTTACCAGATCGATCGTGGCAAGAAGCACAAGGTCGAAGGCATAACTTTTAGCGGCAACCGTCAAATTTCGGATCAGGACTTGATGGCGCAAGTGACCGTCAAGCGCTCGCACCTTTGGTCTCACGGAGGCGTCAGCCCAAAATTATTGAAGCAGAGCGTCTCCAATCTGGAGGCGATTTACCGTGACAAGGGATACGAATCGGTCAAAGTAAGCTCGAGGGTCGTCCCAGATGAGCTGAAGTTAAGAATCAACTTCGAGATCGTTGAGGGTCAGCAAACGCTGGTCGACAATGTTCAAATTACGGGCAACATCAGTGTCCCTGAAAATGAACTGGCCGCCCCCGTAGGCTTTCAACTTCGGAGTGGAGGCCCGTACTCGCCTCGCCGCCTCTCTGAAGATCGCAATCGAATCACGGCGACGTATCTTAATCGCGGATATTTAAACGCCGAGGTGAAAGCGACTATCACTCGCCGCTCCGACGATCTCCACCGGGTGATCGTCGCTTACGGCATCGACGAACGGCAGGTCGTCACCGTAAACAGCATCCTTTATTTGGGGCAAAAAAATACCCGCGTCGATCTGATCGCTAAAATGGCCAAAGTTCCGGTCGAAGCTCCGATGCGCAAAGGCGAGCTCCTCGAAGCCGAGAGTCGTCTATATGACTTGAACGTTTTCGATTGGTCGAGCGTTGGTCCAGAGAAGCCGATCACCGACCAGACCGACGAGCAAGTTCTGGTAAAAGTCCACGAGGCGAAGCGGAACGATCTCACTTATGGATTCGGCTTTGAGGTGGCACGGCGTGGCGGCAACGTTCCCTCGGGCACCGTCGCGGTGCCCGGACTTCCGCCCGTCGAGTTGGGCAAGAACAAACTCGCACAGAGCGAGGCTACCTTCGCCAGTCCCCTGGGGTCGATTGAATACACGCGCCGCAATGTGCGCGGATTGGGCGAGACCGCTAGCGGCACGATCGTACTGGCTCGACTTGATCAACGATTCATCTCGACCTACACCCAACCTCGATTTCTCGGATCACAGTGGAGTTCACTCGCCAGTTTCTCCGTCGAGAGAACGAGCGAAAACCCTCTGTTTACCGCTGGTTTGGGTGATCTATCTTTTCAAGTCGAGAAAGTTATCAGCCGAAAGCACAGTACGCGGTTGCAGCTGCGGTACGATTTTAACAAGACGCTGTTATCGCATCTTCTGGTGCCCGAACTGGTTCTTCCGCAAGACCGAAATGTGCGCCTCTCCACGCTCTCCGGTACCTTGATTCAAGATACGCGCGACAAACCGCTGGACGCTCATCGCGGAACATTTGCGACGATCAATCTCGGAATCACCCCGAAAGCTTTCGGGTCGAGCGCGAACCTCGCCAAGTTGTTTGCCCAGTACGCTTATTACAAAGAACTGCATTCAGTGGTTTTCGCCAACAGCATTCGGGTCGGCCTTGCCTCTCCTTTTGCCGGGAGTTTCGTCCCCACGAGCCAGCTCTTTTACTCTGGTGGAGGAACTTCTCTTCGCGGATTTCCGATCGACGAAGCCGGACCGCAACGCCTGGTTCCTTTCTGCAACGTGCTTTCCAATCAGACTGGATGCGTCAACGTGACCGTCCCGGTTGGCGGCCGTCAACTTTTCATATTGAATTCCGAGGCGCGATTTCCGCTCAAAATAATGAAGCCCCTCGGTGGAGTTGTCTTCTACGATGGTGGAAACGTTTACAGCGCCATCAACCTCAATAATTTTGTCGATAATTACAGCAACACCGTGGGCGTAGGCTTGCGCTATTCCACGCCGATCGGGCCAATTCGGATTGACATCGGAAGAAATTTAAACCCAGTGCCTGGCATCAAATCGACCCAGTTCTTCATCACTCTGGGCCAGGCGTTTTAAGGAGTTCCGCAGTGGCAATGAAGTGGCGAGACATTGTTGGTTGGGTGTTCGCAGGCTTACTGACGCTCGTCATTCTTGCGATCGCTGGCGCCTATCTTTTCTTGAAATCGGACCGATTTCAGCAAATAGCGATCCGGAAGGTTACGCAGGCCACGGACGAGGCAACCGGCGGCAAGAGTGAAATTCGGGCGCTCGATCTCAGCTTGCGTCCTCTCCAAATTCATCTTTTCGATGTCAAAATCCACGGAAACGAGCAGGCCGGGCAGCCGCCGCTTTTGCAGCTCGAAAACCTCAGCGTCGGGGTCACGATTCAATCGCTCCTGCACCAGCAGTTCAACCTCAACAATGTTGTCCTCGGGCATCCCGTCATTTACATGCGCACCAATCAGACCGGAGCAACAAACCTTCCTAATCCACCCGCCGCGAAGCCGGGAGATCAACCCAGCACAAACGTTTTTCAGCTAGCGGTCGGCCATTTCCAGATCGTAAATGGCGAGCTTAACTATGATGACAAAAAAACTCCGCTCGTCGCCGATCTCCACCATCTCGACCTGAATGCGCACTTTGATTCTGGTACTCCGAGTTATTACGGAACCATCGCTTACGACGACGGCCATTTAAAATACGCACAACTCGCAGTACTTCCTCACAACTTACGCGCGAACTTCAAGGCAACAGCCTCCACTCTCAGCCTCGACCATGCGAACGTGGCGGTGGGCGCTTCGACCGGCGCGCTCAATCTACAGCTAACCAATTACAGCGATCCGAGCATCGCGGGCGATTACAAACTTCGTGTGCATACTCAGGATTTCGCGGCGTTATCTCAAGGTGTTAATCCGGCAGGCGACGTGACGTTGGTTGGCAAGATCAGCATTCCAAAGCTCAACGCGCCTTCGCTGCTTCGCACCGTAACCACGGACGGAGTGCTGCTGAGCGATGCGCTTTCAGCCGTTGTCACGAAAGAGCGAATTGAAGTGCGCCGGTTACACGGCAACTACCATCTCGCCAACGCTTCTCTCCGCACAAACGGAATCGGCCTCGAGGCTTTAGGAGGCACGATCCGAGCAGACGCTGAAGTGCAGCATCTCGATGCAACGCCGTCCACGCAGATGCGCACGACGTTCCGAAATATTTCGCTACATGCGGCGCAGCAAATTCTAGGGCGCCCCGAACTAAAACAGGTTTCGCTCCTGAGCACGGTTGACGGCACCTCCGACCTATCCTGGACTGGCAACATCAACAACCTGCGCGCCACTTCGGATCTCAGCTTGCGGACCTCAGCCGAGGACATCAAGGCAGGCGCGCAATCCTCCCGCAAAGTGCCCATCGACGGAGTGGTTCACGTCACTTATGACGGTGCGAAGGGAACGATCGGCCTTCACGACACGGTGCTGAATCTTCCTGCAACTCGAATTACGGCGCAAGGGGAGGTGAGCCGGCGCTCGAACTTACGTGTTCATGCCACGACCAGCGATCTGCAAAAGCTCTCAGCCTTGATCAACGCTTTCAAGCCAGGCGCCACTCCCTCGTCAATCTCTGGCTCAGCGACTCTCGCCGCAACCGTCCATGGGTCAATGAAAAATCCGGACATCGACGGAGAAATTTCCGCCGAGAATTTCGTTGTTCAAGGGAGCCAGTGGCGAAGTCTGCAAGGCAACTTCGAAGCAACTCCAGACGGAGTGACGATCACGGAAGGATCCCTCGTCAACGCGAGGACGGGTCGAGCAACTTTCAACGCCACTTTGGGCTTGCATAACTGGGCCTATCTTCCTTCGAACCCGATCAAGGCAACGATGTCGGTGCAGCAAGTCTCGATCACGGACCTGCAACAGCTCTTCAACTCGCACTACCCTGTTTCCGGCGACATATCCGCGGGATTCTCGTTCAGCGGGTCGCAGCTCAACCCTCAGGGCTCCGGCACGTTGAAAATCGCGCACGGGCGAGCCTATGACGAGCAGTTGCAGAATTTCGCCATGAAGTTCAGCGCCGATCACGAGGCCATTCAAACTTCGTTGGACGTAGCGATCCCGGCCGGCGCAGCCACCGCATACTTTTCGTTCGCCCCGGAAACGAAACGATACAGCATGAATTTCGACATATCGTCCCTGAGCCTGCAGAGACTGCGGTATGTGCACGATCGAAACCTGTTGCTCTATGGATATCTAAGCGCCTCCGCCAGCGGTTCCGGAACCATCGATAATCCGCAACTGACAGCTACCGTTCAACTACCGAAACTGACGTTGCGCGACAAATCGGTCTTTGGAGTCAAGGCGCAGTTGAAAGTCGCGGACAAGCAGGCGGATTTCAATTTGAACTCGCTGGTACTCGATGCATCCGTACAGGCCCACGGCAAAGTGAATCTCGAAGGCGGCTATTACACCGAGGCATCGCTCGATACCGCCGCGCTGCCGCTCGACGTTTTGCTCGCTCTTTATTTACCAAATCTTTCCGAGGGCGTAAAAGGGCAGACAGAATTCCACGCTCGGCTGGCTGGGCCTTTGAAAGATCCATCGCAGATTCGGGCCGACCTAACCATTCCGACCCTCAACGCGAGCTACCAAAATTATCAGATCGGCTCGAAGGGGCCGATCCACGTGGAGTATGCCAGGTCCGTCATCACCGTGCTTCCAGCGGAAATTGAGGGTACTGACACCTCCCTTCGATTTCACGGAACGGTCCCGCTCACAGGCAACGCCGCGCCATCATTCGAAGCGCAAGGCTCTGTAAATATGCGAGCCCTGCAAATGCTCTCGGCTGATATTCGAAGTTCGGGAAACGTTACGCTCGATGTCAAGACGTCCGGAACGGCAGACCACCCAAACGTAAATGGACAGGTGCAACTGCATGACGTCTCGGTAATTCAGGCGGGTGCGCCGCTTGGAGTGGAGAAACTAAACGGAAGTCTGAACGTCGACAACGAGCGCGTGCAACTCGCTGGATTAAGCGGACAGGTCGGCGGAGGTCAACTGACAGCCGCTGGTTCCATGACGTACAAGCCGTTGCAATTCAACGTAGCGATGCAGGCACAATCGGTTCGCCTGCGCTATCCGAATGGCCTGCGAACTGTTCTGGACGGCAACCTCGCTTTGACGGGCACCAATGAGTCCTCCGTCTTAAGCGGACGTGTGCTGATCGACTCGCTCTCATTCACGCCTGATTTTGACCTATCCACGTTCGCTGACCAATTCAGCGGCGACAATGCGCCGCCAGCACAGCCGGGCTTTGCCGAGTCGATCAATCTGTCAATCGCATTGCTCTCTAAGGAAAGTTTGAGCGCGAACAGTTCGCAGGTGAGTCTGGAAGGCAACGCCAATTTTCATGTCGGAGGCACAGCCGCCGTTCCCATCATCACCGGCCGTACCGATCTTAGCTCGGGAGAACTTTTCTACCGTAACGTGCGTTACGAATTGCAGCGCGGCATTATTACGTTCGACGACCCTTATCAGACGCACCCGGTTCTGAACGTCTCAGTCGGTACTACGGTTTCGCAATACAATCTGGTGCTTAACTTACGTGGTCCTTTTGAGAAGCTCACTACGTCTTATTCTTCTGATCCGCCATTGGCAACGGCTGACATCGTCAACCTGCTCGCGACTGGAAAGACGACACAGCAAGCCGCCGCCAGCCAGAGCACCGATTCAATGATCGCCTCCCAAGCTGCCGGTCAAGTTAGCGGCGGCGTACAGAGATTGGCAGGACTTTCCAGTTTGCAAATCGATCCCCTCATCGGTGGCAACAATCAGAATCCTTCGGCTCGCGTGGCGCTACAACAAAGAGTCACGAGGAATTTTCTGTTCACATTTTCGACCGACGTTTCCCAACCGGGTAGCGAAGTGGTGCAAGGTGACTATCGGCTTAGCAAGCGCTGGTCGGTGAGCGCAGCTCGCAAAGAAACTGGCGGCATCTCGATGGAAGGCCGCTTCCACACCAGCTTCTAGGTAGCGCCGGCATCCTGCCGGCTGTCCTGGCGGCGTCTCGCCGCCAGCGCGATGGCCGAAGTTGCCTGCGTACACCGCCGACACGCCTGCACAAAGAAAATAAAATCTCATCCCAGCCTTCGTCCCGCTGACAACCTTCCATAATCCATTAAGATCAAAGTGCTGCCTCTATGGTGGATTCCGTCCTCAGCGCTAAAAATGTCCTTCCCGAACGCTCACCTAAGGGCCGTCCGGAATCGCTGTGGCGTCTGGGAGGTCTGCGCTGGTGGCCGTTGGCGAAGCAGGTGTGGACGGAAACTCTCAACGATGATCTCGATAACCGGGCCTACGAACTGGCCTACAACTTTCTGGTCGCGGCGTTCCCTCTGCTTTTGGTATTGATGGCGCTGTTCGGGCTGTTCGCCGGCCGGAAGCTTGAACTTCGCGCCGATCTGTTTAACTACCTCGGACAAGTGATTCCCTCGCTTGCCTACGACATGATTGCAACGACGTTGAACCAGGTCATGCAGAGCGGAGGCGGCGGCAAGATCACGACAGGCCTCGTGCTCGCCTTGATTGCCGGCTCCAGTGGCACGACACAGTTGATCTATACGCTCAACGTCGCTTACCAGCTACGCGAGACTCGCTCCTGGCTAAAGATTCGCTCGATTTCATTGGCCCTCACGCTCGCCATTATTTTTCTGATGACGGGCGCCTTGTTGTTGGTTTTGGCTGGAGGATATGTAGCCGAAGTCTTAGGCAATCGCATGGGTCTGAGTCATCTCTTCGTGACCGGATGGAAGGTTGTGCAAACCATGCTATCGGTCGGCTTCATCATGACCAGCTTTGCGCTCGTCTACTTCTTTGCTCCCAATCACAAAGTTCGCCGCTGGCATTGGATCTCGCCGGGATCGGCGGTTGGAGTGGCCTTGTGGCTGGGAGCTTCCGGGCTGTTGCGCCTGTACCTGCACTTCAGCGGCTCTTACAGCGCAGTCTACGGGTCGCTAGGAGGGGTGATAATTTTGCTCCTCTGGTTCTACGTAACCGGCTTCGCTTTCCTGATTGGCGGAGAGGTGAATTCCGTCATTCAACACGCCTCTGATCGGAAGCTCGCAGAAATATCCAGCACGCAAATTAAAGCTGCCTGATTTGTGTAGCGCCGGCGCCCCGCCGGCTGCCCTGGAGGCGTCTCGCCCCCAGCGCGGCAGAAGAAGCTAATGGCAGCGATGGGTGAAGACAACAGCGCGGTGGGCGAGACGTCAAAGCGGTAGATTAAGACGCCAAAGCGTCGTGGGCAAGACGCCCACCGGACGGCCGCCGGGACGGCGGCGCTACTCAAACCTACGCTCGGAGGAGTTGCCATCCCATGGCGAGTCCGTTTGATAGGTGACTGCGTGCGGAACCTTCGCCAACGTGCATTGCCAGCATTCCCGCAAACGCGCTGGGATTGCTCTCGAACACCTGCATGGTCCGCTTTCGTATTTGAGGGTGCTTGGCCATGAAGAGCATCATGTGCGACATGAGCGCCGGACGGCGGCCGAGCGCGTGATGGCCGCGTTGATAACGCGTCAGATCTCCGCTCGCTAGGCACTCTCCTAACAATGCGGCCTGGCGAAATGTCAGGCAGAGCCCTTCACCCGTAATGGCATCGACTCCGCCCGAAGCGTCGCCGATAAGCGCGGTTCGGTCCCGGTAGACGCGGCTCAGGCGGCGAGTGACTGTAATCGCTCCGCGTTCAGTGGAAGTGAATGTAGCATCCTGTAAATGAGCGCTAAGTTCTGGAAACTCAGCAAGCGCCTTCTCCAGCCGCAATTTCGGATCGTACGAGATCAGCGCCACGCACACTTCTTCTTTGCTGACTGGAGTTACATATACCTGGCAATTCTCCCCCCAGTGCAACTCCATGTAGTCAGTCCACGGCGTAACGCGATAATGTCTCCGAAACGCGAACCGCAATTTCTTACTCTCTTCGGCGCCCGATTTGCGCGGATTCAAGTTTGCCCAACCTCTAACGCGTGAACTGGTGCCATCCGCCCCGACCACCCAGCGCGCACGAACCGGTTCACCAGCGACCATCACTCCTTCAGGATGAAGTCCGGTGACAGCGGCCTGCCATAGCGTGCGAACCCCACACGCGGCAGCATGTTCCGCCATCGCTCCGTGGAGATACGTGCGCCGAATTCCGTATGCTGTGCCTCGCGGAAATGGGGCCTCCGCGATTGCGCCCTCGTTCACAAATCGAATGCCTCGGAACGGGTACCCCTTATCTTCAGGAATCGGAATGCCAAGAGCACCCAGCGCCAAAACCCCGTCGGGCATAAGCCCTTCGCCACAGGATTTGTCGATTGGCGGAATAGCGCCGTCCGCAACCAGTACGCTCAGACCGTGGCCACGCGCGGCGATGGCAGTAGCCAGCCCCGCTGGCCCTCCACCAACTACAAAAACGTCCCACGAATTTTTGAAAATGTCGGGCATAACATTCGAGGAGCAATGGTCCGGCGCTTGGCGGGACCAAGTTAAGTTTCAGAGGTGTCGCCGCTAAGGCGTCAGGATCACCATTCCAGCAGAACGAATTCGGCGCAGAAGCCCGGCCCCATGGCCGCGAGCAATCCGAGCGTTCCAGGCTCTGGACGCCGATTCTTCATGACCTCTTCGAGCACGACCAGCACCGAGGCAGAAGAGAGGTTGCCGGTGCGACGAAGGCAGTCCCATGAAACATCGAGTTGACCGTCTTTGAGTTCAAGCGCGTCGGCCGTCGCTTCAAGAATCTTCGGGCCGCCCGTGTGCAAAGCCCAGCTCTTGATGTTGGCGCGTGTGAGCCCGCGCTCGGCTAGGAAACCGTCGAGATCGTGCGCCAGATTTTTTCGAACTAAATCTGGAATATCCCGAGAAAGCACGATCCGAAAGCCCTTTTCCGTAATGTCCCATCCCATCATCTCTTCGGTATTGGGATAGAAAACTGATCGCGTGCCGAGAATCTTCGGGCCAGATTCTCCACACTCGTCTCCGGTCACAATTACGGCGGCCGCGCCGTCACCGAACAATCCGGCGGAGATCATATTCGCCATCGATACGTCTTCGCGTTGCAAGGTCAGGGAGCACAGCTCTACAGAGAGAACGAGTGCGACCTGGTCTGGATAAGCGCGGACATAGTCAGCTGCTCGAGAAATTGCAGCCGCTCCTGCGACGCAACCGAGACCGAAAATCGGCACGCGGCGAATGTTCCGGCACAAGCCCATCTGGTTGATAAGCAGCGCATCGATCGACGGACTGCTAATGCCGGTGACTGAAGCAAAAAAAAACGCGCCTAGATTACGTCCGTGCAAGCCGGCGATCGCCAAGGCGCTGGTGACAGCTTTTTCGCCCAGTTCTTTAGCGGTGCGAATCCAGTGATGATTGGCTTCGCCCCAGGTCCGCATCTTCACATATTCTTCTTTGGGAAGCGCCAGATAGCGCCCGTCGACCCCGACGTGGCGGTGCAAGCGGCGCAATACATTCGGATTTTCGACCTTTTCGCCCCAGTATTCCTGGAGGGCGGCCAGCAACATTTCTTGTGAATAGTAGTGCTGGGGGAAAGCGCTCGCAGCGCTCGCGATTCTCATAAGGTCGTCATTATCTCCTGGAAATCACAAGCTAGTTACTGAGTCTATTAAAATTTGGATGCAGATTAAACTCGTCACGATGCTGTTTAGGGATGTTAAATTAATACCTCCAGAAAGGCAGGGTAAACTGTGAAATTTGTTGGCGGGTTGGTTCTCGGTTTAGTTCTTGTCCCACTATTCGGCTTTTTATATTTCGTCTCGGGGAGCGCTCCCGTCGCCGTCACCGATTCTGACATGCCTTTCGAAAGCTATTTCGCACATAAGGCGCTGAATGCGCGCATAAAGAAAGAGATGCCGAAAAACGTTCCCGTGCCGGCCACTGAGCCGAATTACGTTGCCGGAGCCGACCTCTACAAGCAGAATTGCGCCGTCTGTCACGGCGTTCCGCTCTCTCCAAAAACGGCGATCGCTGCCGGAATGTACCCGCATCCGCCGGTGCTTCTCGAAGGCAAGGGCGTGACCGACGACGAAGCGGGCGAGACATATTGGAAGATCTTCAACGGCATTCGCCTCACCGGAATGCCGGGATTCAGCAAGTCATTGACCGAAACGCAGATGTGGCAAATCGCGCTGCTCCTAGCTAATGCCGACAAGTTGCCGTCCGCGGCCAAAACGGTGTTGGTTACTCCTGCCGCCGCCCCAGCGCCCGCGGGTTCGCAACCAACCGCAACCACTCCAAGTCCTGCTCCACCGACGCCGACAAAATAGCCAACTTTTTAAAGAACTTTTGGGGCTGTCGCTCGGGCTGAGTTCGGAGCTATGGTATAGAATGGCATTCGGACGTCCCAAAAAGCTCTTCACCGAAGCTGAACTCTACGACTACGCGATCGGTGCGCTCGGACGGCGCATGCGTTCCGTTGCCGAACTCAAACGTCTGCTGCGGAACCGCGTCGAAGCAGATACCGAGTTCGGGAAGACGCTCGTTGAACTCATCGTCGTCCGGCTGAAAGACCAGGGCTATCTGAACGACGCGAAATACGCGGCCGCTTTCACGTCCTACCGTCGCGATAACGAAAAATTCGGCAGGATGCGCGTCGTCAACGATCTTAAAGTTAAGGGTGTTCATGGCGATGTCATCGAGAAGGCAGTCGGAGCGGGCTACGAGAATGTGAAGGAAGAAACGCTTGCTCGGGAGTACCTGCGGCGCAAGCGAATCCCTAAGCCAAAAGACAGGGATAAGAAAAAGGCTGCCCGGATCTACCGCAACCTCACCCGCGCAGGATTCGGCTCGCGCACGATCTTCGCCATCCTCAAAAAGTGGGACGTGGACGAGGAAATCATTTCCGAATTTGAAAGCGAAGCGTCGTAAAGGTTACCAATAAGTAAAATAGCCTTGGGCGGGCTTCCCTTGCGCCACTACAATCTCTCTGATAGAACTTTGCAGCGGAACCAGTGTTCAAATCCTCCGGAGGCACCATGAAAATGAAGTTCAGCTTGACGCTCACAGCAGCATTGCTATCTCTCTCCCTGCTTTCTTTCGGCCAGGAAACCGTGAAAAGCGACGCCGAAGACGCCGGGCATGCGACCAAAGTTGCGGCCAAGAAAACAGGCCACGCCACCAAGAAGGCTGCCGAGAAGACTGGCGACGCCGTTGACACGGGCGCGCACAAAACCGGCCATGCGACTAAGAAAGCAGCCGTCAAAACCGGCGACGCCGCTCACGACACCGGTCATGCGGTGAAAAAAGGAACCAAGAAGACCGGCCACGCAATTAAAGACGGAGCCGAAACTACAAAAGACGATATGAAGCAGTAGCTGAGACGCAGTCGCTGAATCGCACTCCGGACGGATGATAGATCCGCCCTTCGTCGGCACATTGTTGTAGTGTTTGCAGAATCGCTCCAGAATCGTTTGCGGGATCAAGGACGGGCACAATGCCCGTCCTTTTCGTTTGCTTTAAGGCCCAACGTCATCCTGATCGCATTCCATCTCTGCTCTCCCTCCAGATCGTTTAGAATTTGAACTCGCACACATTGGCTTATCACTTGGATAAAAAACTCACTGGCTCCGAAATTCGCGCGAAGTTTCTCGACTTTTTCTTCGAGAAAGGCCACCGGAAGGTGCATTCGTCCTCGCTCGTTCCGGCAAACGATCCCACGCTGCTCTTCACCAACGCGGGCATGAACCAGTTCAAAGATGTCTTCCTCGGCCTCGAAAAGCGCGATTACAACAAGGCAACCACTTCGCAGAAGTGCGTGCGCGCCGGCGGCAAGCACAACGATCTCGAGAACGTAGGCTTCACCAACCGCCACCACACCTTCTTCGAGATGCTCGGCAATTTCTCGTTTGGCGATTACTTCAAGAAAGACGCTGTGGCATACGCTTGGGAACTGATTACCTCGCCGCAGTGGTTCGGAATCGAAAAATCAAAGTTGTACGTGACGATTTTCAAAGGCGAGAACGGAGTTCCGCGCGACGCCGAAGCTTACGATCTCTGGCTGGCTGAGGGAGTCGCGAAAGATCGCATTTTCGAGTTTGGCGCGAAAGATAATTTTTGGCAGATGGGCGACACCGGGCCCTGCGGCCCGTGCAGCGAAATCCACTACGACATGGGCGTGATCGCGAGCGATCAGGGCCACACCGATTGCACGTTCGGATGCGAGTGCGGACGCTATGTCGAGCTATGGAACCTCGTCTTCATGCAGTTTGATCGCGATGCGAACGGTAAGTTGAACCCCCTGCCCAAGCCGTCGATTGACACTGGAATGGGCCTGGAGAGGATTGCGGCAGTGCTGCAAGGCGTGATCTCGAACTACGACACTGATTTATTTACACCGCTGATCAAGCGAGCAGCAGAATTGACGCGCACCCCAGAAGCGAGCAAAGGCAAAGCCAGTGTGGGGGCGGGCGCCTCGCCCGTCCAAGCCGAGCACCGCTCGGCGTCAAAATCGGCGGCATCTCTCCGAGTCATCGCCGACCACTCGCGCGCAGCCACCTTCCTGATCTCCGACGGAGTGACACCTTGGAACGACGGTCGGGGATACGTCCTCCGTAAAATTATTCGACGCGCGATCACTCACGGAAGACGACTCGGGCAAACGAAGCCTTTCCTACATGATATGGCTTTCGCGGTATGCGACCTCATGCAAGTTTCATACCCGGAGTTAAACGACAGCGTTAAGCGAGTTTCGCGAGTGATCGAAGCAGAGGAAAAGCGTTTTGAACACTCCATGAACGTCGGCCTCCATGCGCTCGAGGAATCCATCGAAGCTACCTGGAGACGAGAACTGGCGGACAACATCGTTTTATTCGAGGGTGATAGGGGCTTACCCAACAACTCTGCCATGGCCGACGAGGTTTGGAGAGATTTGGTACCCACCGCTGCCGACGCCCAAAAAGCGGCTGTAGCAAATACACTGGTCGGCAGCAAATTCGCTGTTGAGTTCCTCCGCCAACTGCCCGTTCGACTGGAGTTAAGTGGCACTAGCTCGTTTCGCCTTTACGACACTTTCGGGCTTCCGTTAGATTTCATCGTGGACGCATGTCGCGACCAAGACGTTGAAATTGATGCCGTCGGATTCGAGCGCGCCATGGAGGAACAGAAGGCTCTCGCCCGCGCATCCTGGAAAGGCGCAGCCAAACAAACCGCCAATCCCGCCTACCAGCAACTTCCAAAGTCAGAGTTCGAAGGCTATCGCCAGACCCGCTCCGACAACTGCGAAGTGCTGGCCATCATCAAAGCTGGACAAGGCGCGCAGGAACTGAACTCGGGCGATCAAGGCGAAATCATTCTCGATCACACGCCCTTCTACGCCGAGTCTGGCGGGCAGGTTGGCGACCGCGGGCGTTTCTACTCTGACGATCACAACACCGTCGTTGCCGATGTGACCGGATGCTACTACCCGCTGCAAGGCGTGCGGGCGCATCAGGTGATCGCGAAGCAGTCGATTCGTGTCGGCCAAAAAATCGACGCGGTGGTTGACACAAACGTCCGCGCCTCCACCATGCGCAATCACACCGCGACCCATCTTTTACAGGCAGGCCTGCGCGAAGTTCTGGGCAAGCATGTGAAGCAGGCGGGATCGCTCGTTGCTCCCAATCATCTGCGCTTCGATTTTTCGCACTTCACCGGAGTCGCCGAAGAAGAACTGCGAGATATTGAAGATTTGATCAATAAAGAGGTCTTAGGCAACGAGCGCGTCGAGGTCATTGAGAACGTACCGATCGACGTTGCCATCAACGAGTATCACGCCATGGCGCTGTTCGGAGAAAAGTATGGCGACAAGGTGCGCGTCATCAAGATCGGAGATTTTTCCACCGAGCTGTGCGGCGGCACGCACACCGGGCAAACCGGCGAAATCGGCCTCATCAAGATTTTGAAGGAAGGCAGCGTTTCATCGGGCGTGCGCCGTATCGAGGCCGTGACCGGCGAAGGGTCGCTCAAGCACTTCCGCAAAGATCACGAACTGGAGGGCGTTGTGGCGAGCTTGGTCGGGTCTACCCATTCGCAAAAATCGCGAAAGGATGGTGCACCGTCGCTCGACTCGGTTGCTTCTTCCGCTTCAACTCAAGAGATCTCGTCTCCAGCGGAAGCGCTGCGGACAGAACTAGAAAAGAAAGATACCGAAATCAAACGGCTGACACGCGAACTTGACCAGGCTCGGATGAAGTCCGCATCCTCAAGCACGGCGAACATCGGCGAGAAAATAAAAGAAGTTCGCGGCATCAAAGTGCTGGCGCATCGCGTCGATAATCTCGAGCGCGCGCAAATGCGAACCTTGGTTGATCAACTTCGTGACAAGCTTGGCTCTGGCGTAATCGTGCTGGGCTCCGCGGCGAACGGAAGCGTCTCGCTAATCGTCGGCGTGACCAAAGACCTCACGAACCGCGTGCAGGCCGGCAAAGTCATCGCTCCAATAGCGCAGAAAGTTGGCGGAAAAGGCGGCGGGCGCCCGGATCTTGCAGAGGCCGGCGGTAAAGATGCCGCCGCGCTCGACTCCGCGCTGGGAGAAGTTTACGCCGTTGTCGAATCACTCTTGGGCTAGAGAAAACGGAGGAAGCGGGCAGACATGGAAGAGCGAATCAGATTTATCGATCATAAGAATACGCGCGTCCTGTTGCTGGATTTTTCGCGAGCCACCGCGCTTGAAATGATTCCCTTGTTAGATCAGGTAAAAACTACGGTCGCACAACATGACCCCAATTCGGTGTTCATCCTGGCCGATTTCGAAGCCGCCGAAATCGATCACGGCGTGGCGATGAAGATCAAGGAAACGCTGACGCTCGACCGCCCCTTCGTAAAGAAATCGGCCTGGATCGGGGCCGAACACATTCCCCACGCCCTGATGGAAAACTTCCACTTCTTCTCGCAGCGTGAGACGGTGACATTCAAGACGCGCGAAGAGGCGCTGGATTGGCTGGTTGCAGGCCAGGGCGACCACGCTTGATATAGCCTCCATTTCTTGCCATAGCTATTTGGGATGGCTATCATCATGGACATGCAAGTCAGCGTGGCCGACGCCAAGAAACAAGCTTCCTGAACTGATCAAAGCCGCCGAAAGCGGAGAGCCGGTCACGATCTGCCGCCGTGGAGTCCCTGTCGTTGACATCGTGCGCACGCACAAGCTGGCACTTAAAAAAAGAGCCCTGGGCACGCTGAAGGGAAAAATCCGCGTTATCGACCAGGACTGGTGGAAACCAATGTCGGACGCTGAAGTCGATGAACTCCTGTCAGGGCGCCGCTAGTTGCGCCTGCTTCTCGATACGGCGGCGCTGATTTTTGCGGTTGAATCTCCGGCACGACTCGGTAAGCGCGCGACTGCCGTTATAAGCCACCCAGCCAATTTATTAGAGTTCAGCGCCATCTCTATTTCTGAGATCGCAATCAAGGCTTCTTTGGGTAAGTTCGATTTTGCCGCATCGGCTCTGCGGCAAGTCTTGCAAGAACTGAACATTCGCGTTTTGCCATACAACGGTGACCATGCCCTGACGCTTTTCAATCTGCCGCTTCACCACGGCGATCTTTTCGACCGTCAACTGATCGCGCAGGCAATCTGGGAAGAAATTCCGATTGTGACGCCGGACGAGAAATTCAAGCTCTACCGCGGCCTCAAAATCATTTGGTAGTTCGACAGCTCTGGAGTGTCAGCTTCTCCACTTCAAAGTAACTGCCCCCGCCATCGGATGGCGAAACTCCCCGCCGTTCCTCTTCATCTCGAGCATCGCGTTCTTCAACCCGAAATACCATTTTGCCGGACGATCGGCGTCATCGATCAACATCAGGTGCGGGTTGTGCTTCAAGCCTTCGGATTGTTGATCCATCGTCAAGCGATCCTGCTCCACGAATTTCGCGAACACGAACTTGAGCAGTTCCGGCCCGAAGGGCATCCAGCGAAATAAATTCCAGGCGGCAACAACGTCAATGCGGCACTGGTTACGCGTGATGGGGGTGACAGTCGTCAGGCTCGAGAACCAGTATTTCCCCGCGCGAATTACCTCAGACCGCAAGTTAGGCAAAACAAAATCGATAGTCGTAGTAATCGAGTCGGCGTCGGCGTACATCCGCAAAAGCTTGTACGGAGCGCTGTTTGAGCTAGGCGTATGCGCGCTCATGCGGAATCCATACGGAATTGGCTCAAAATTCTTTTGCTTTTCGTGAATCGACTTTTGCGATCGCCACCACCACGCCTGATGCACAAACGGCCCGTGAGCCGGATCCATCAATCCAATGATGCCGTGATCGACCGAGCACGGCAGATCTGCGGTGAGATAAGCGAGCTTATATCCCTCGCTGAATTTCGGAATTTCCGGAGCAGCGTCAGGCGCGGGCAGGCGCTTGGTGAACCCGGCCGACGACGGCCCGAGATCAGGAATGAACACCCAGACAAAGTCGTCGAGCTCCTCGCACTCGTAGCTGCCAGCGTAAATGCGGTCCACTTTTAGAGTCTGTTCAGGGACGAGCGACGGGATCAGCTGGCACTGGCCGGAGTGGGCGTCGAATTTCCATCCGTGATACGAGCACTCGACCTGCTTGCCTTCAAAGTTTCCGCAGGAGAGCGGCATGCCGCGGTGCGGGCAAGCATCCCGAAGGGCAAAAGCTTTGCCTTGCTGGTCACGGCCAATGACCAGCGGTTGCTCCAGCAACATGGTCTTGGCCAGTTCGCCGCGGCTGAGTTGGTTCGATGGCAATGCACGATACCAGAAACCGAACAGCATCAGCGAATCAGGAGTATCCGACTGGATGGAAGTCTCTTCGGGCATTCGACAGGTGAGAATACCGCAGACCGGCGCAAATCAAAAACTTCTGTTCAAGTCCGGCTTTACTTGCTTTGCTGCCACTCGCGGTAAGCTTCGCTTTTTCCGATGCCGCGCTCTTTGGCCACTTTTTTCAACGCCGCCTTTTCATCGGTTTTGTCTTCTTTCATGATGTCGCGCACGCGCTGGCCCAGGCTAACCGCCTCGGATGCCGCCTGAACCGAGCCCTCTTCTGCCTTGGCGATCAGCAGCGTGATCTCGCCCCTTACGCTGCCGCGCGCTTCAAATTGTTGAAGTACGTCGCTGGCGCGCCCGCGCAGAAACTCTTCATGAATCTTGGTGACCTCTCGGGCGACAACCACGTGGCGGTCTTCCCCGAGCACACCGACTACATCGGACAAAGTCTCGAGCAAGCGATGGGGCGCTTCGTAAAACACCTGGGTGCGAGGAGAAGTCTTGAAGCTCTCCAAAAGTTTGCGGCGCTGTCCCGCCTTCGAGGGAAGAAATCCGCTGAAACGGAACGAATCCGTTGGCAGTCCGCTCGCGACGAGAGCAGCAAGGAACGCCGATGCGCCCGGAATCGGAATCACCGGCACATGATGGCGAATCGCCAACGTAATCAGCCGAAAACCGGGGTCGGAGATGCCGGGCATGCCCGCATCCGTGACCAAGGCGATCTTTGCCCCGCCCTCAAGATTCACAACGAGTTCAGCGGCCTTTGTCATCTCGTTATGCTCGTGATAGCTGACGAGGCGCGTCTGGATACCGTAATGACTGAGCAGTTTCAGCGTCTGCCGCGTGTCCTCGCAGGCAATGAGATCGACTTCTTTAAGCACCCGGATCGCGCGCAGCGTGATGTCTTCGAGATTGCCAATCGGCGTCGCGACAAGGTAGAGCGATGGCCCGCCGGTGATGCCGCCGCGGTCGTGATCTTCATGATCGCGCTCGTCGCGGTCGCTCATTTCGTCGTTTATTTTTACGTTGGGCTTGGCCTTTTTCACTTTACTCATGTGGGCAGTCTAGCAAGTAAACTCAATCTGGTCCGTCGCCTGCCCAGCACGCCGCGCCGAACCATCTATGTCAATATCTCGATTCGCCTTTTATTCGCTTTGTGCTAAACTGACCCAACTCAATGTGACAGCCCGCACTTTCCGCTCCAGCCCGGCGGTGTAGGCTACGTTGTAGGCTACAAAGATTCGTTTTCCGATCCCAGATTCATATAACAGGAGCAGTCATTCATGGCCGACGAGCGCAGCAACCGAGCAGATGAGCGTGTAAAGGCAATCGAGCTTGCCCTTTCACAAATCGAAAAGCAGTTTGGCAAAGGGTCGATCATGCGGCTGGGATCAAAGGAAGCGATCGTCCCCATTGCGGTGATCTCGACGGGCGCGATCTCGTTTGACGCCGCGCTAGGCGTGGGAGGCGTTCCGCGCGGGCGCGTGGTTGAAATCTTTGGCCCGGAATCCTCCGGCAAGACGACAATTGCGCTGCAGGTGATCGCCGAAGCGCAAAAGGGCGGAGGCATGGCTGCTTTCGTCGATGCTGAGCACGCGCTCGATCCCGGCTACGCCAAAAAATTGGGCGTAGACGTCGACAACTTGCTCGTCTCGCAGCCCGACTACGGTGAGCAGGCGCTCGAAATTACGGAAGCCTTGGTGCGTTCGAACTCAATCGACGTTCTCGTAGTCGACTCGGTGGCCGCGCTCGTCCCGAAAGCCGAACTCGACGGCGAAATGGGCGACAGCCACATGGGATTGCAGGCGCGACTGATGTCGCAGGCGCTGCGTAAATTGACCGGCACGGTAGCCAAATCGCGTACCTGCCTGATCTTCATCAACCAGATCCGCGAGAAGATTGGCGTCATGTTTGGCAATCCGGAGACGACCACCGGGGGACGCGCGCTCAAGTTTTATTCCTCCGTGCGAATCGACATCCGCCGCATTGCTGCCATCAAAGATGGTGACGTAGTCACCGGCTCCCGCACCCGCGTCAAAGTCGTCAAGAATAAAGTGGCCGCTCCTTTCCGTGAGGCTGAGTTCGACATTCTTTATGGTGAAGGAATTTCCCGTGAAGGCGACCTGCTCGATTTGGCGGTCAATAACAATATTCTCGAGAAGTCCGGCTCGTGGTTTAGCTACAAAGGAGAGCGCATCGGCCAGGGGCGCGAGAACGCCCGCGCCTTCCTTAAAGAAAATAAAGATACGCTGGCCAGGCTTGACACTGAAGTGCGCAAGGCTCTCGGCCTGATTCCTTCGGCGCCGGCTCCCGCGCCAACAGTTGTTCCGGCGCAAGCGACTGGCACGCAGGGGCGTGTGACCACCATGCCTTCAGCCAGTGAAGCGGCCAAGGCACCCGCCGCACGGCGTTAGCATTAAGGAAATTGTCATCCTGAGCGAAGCGAAAGACCTGTGCAACTTGCGTGCGTCGGCAACACTGCCGGCAATTGCATAGCTCCTTCGCTTCGCTCAGGACGCCAGGCTGGTCGGAGTGCCCCACCAGCGCTCTTAATCCTGCGATTGCTAACTCCGCCAGCGCCCGCATACAATCCTCTTTCGTTTGGACTTCCGAACTTATCGTCCCCGAGGCCCCTTGAAGCGGATTAAAGCCATCTATCCCGGATCGTTCGATCCCCCAACCAACGGCCACTTTGATCTCATCGAGCGTGGCAGCAAAATATTTGACGAACTGGTGGTCGCAATCCTGCGCAATCCTGATAAAGACCCGCTTTTCAGCGTGTCGGACCGGCGCAAGATGCTGGAGGAAATCACCTCACATTTCGATAACGTCTCGGTCGATACCTTCGATGGACTGACCGTGGACTATGCGCTTCAGGTAGAGGCTAGCGCCATCCTGCGCGGCATTCGCGCCATCAGTGATTACGAATATGAATTGCAGATGGCCTTGATGAACCGCAAACTTCAGCCTGGGCTGGAAACTGTGTTCATGATGCCAGCCGCTAAATATTCTTACCTGAGTTCACGCTTGGTGCGCGAAGTGGCAAAGCTTGGCGGATCGATCGAGTGCCTTGTTCCAGAACTGGTACTGCAGAAACTTCGTGAGAAAATGGATGTCGCTCACAAGTTCTCAGATGGCCAAGATCCCGACGTGGGTGCCTCCAGAACCCGGTCGAAAAGAAGGAAGAAATAAAATCACTATGAGCTCCACTGTGACATCCGTGACCCATCCCGTTCGTTTGACCGCGCGCATCAACCGTATTGAGCCCTCCGCCACCATGGCGGCAGTAGCGGAGGCCGACAAGCTTCGGCAACAAGGAATCGACGTCGTCGACATGACGGCCGGTGAGCCCCACTTCTCAACGCCGCAGCATGTGAAGGATGCCGCAATCGCCGCCATCGTCGGCAACTTTTCAAAGTACACCGCGGTCGGCGGGACGACCGAACTGAAAGATGCGATCCGCGCACGCCACGCCGCTGATTTCAGGTCTGACTACACCCGCGATGAGACCTGCGCGTCCACCGGCGGCAAGCACGCGCTCTTCAACGTGATTTCTGTTCTTGTCGATCACGGAGACGAAGTCATCCTGCCGGTTCCTTATTGGGTGTCGTTCAAAGATATGGTTCGCTACGCCGGTGGCGACTGCGTGCTGCTCGAAGCCGACGAGTCGCAAGGCTTCCGCGTCACCTCGCAGATGGTGGAGCGGCTGATCACTCCGAAAACTAAACTCATTATTCTGAATTCGCCGTCGAATCCGTCGGGGGCTGTCATCAGTCCTGAAGACATGACGTCAATTGTGCGGTTGGCGCATGAACGCGGAATCTGGGTCATTTCGGACGAGTGCTACGTCTACCTCAATTACACGGGCAAAAGCTTTTCCGTCGGATCGCTGAGCGAATATCGCGATCGGTTTCTGGTGGTCGGGTCGTTGTCGAAAACGTATGCCATGACCGGATGGCGGATGGGATTCACTCTCGGTCCTTCTAAAGTGATCGGCGCAGTACAGAAACTGCAAAGCCAGTCGACTTCTAATCCAACGTCGATCGTGCAGAAGGCAGCCGTCGCCGCGCTGATGGGATCGCAGGAGTGCGTCGCGGACATGCGCGCAGAATACATCACGCTCCGCGATCAGATCGTGATGGGATTGCGCGCGATTCCCGGAATCAAGTGCACCATGCCGGAGGGTGCATTCTATGCCTATCCCAATGTTTCCGGCTTCTTTGGGAAGAGTGGAGTGACGTGTGCTGCAGATATCGCCCACGGCCTCCTGCACACCGCTCACGTCGCAACCGTTGCGGGCGAAGGGTTCGGGACTACGGACCACGTCAGAATTTCATATGCGACCACACGCGAGAATATCGAAAAGGCTCTACAGCGAATGGCTGAGTACTTCGGGCATCTATAAACACAGCAGCCGCAGCGATAGGATTAACACGAACTGGTTCCCATGGAGTGGTTTTTAAGGGCTACATTGGAGTCAATAAGTATTTGTCATCCTGAGCGAAGCGAAGGACCCGCTTTTGTCAACTTCTCGACCCGCGCAAATCAGGGGATAGGCTTTTACCTCGAATGACGCAACTCTACCCTTTCCTGATGTCTCCCGCCTTCGACCCGCGCCCTTGGGGCACGCTCGATCTCTCCGCCATTTATCCCAACGCAAAATTCAATGAGCGCATCGGCGAAGCCTGGTTGACTGGGGATAACTGCACCGTCACCAACGGGCCGTTGGCCAAGAAGTCTCTCTCTCAACTTAGCCAGGAGTTTGGCACCGAACTCGTGGGCACAGCCGCGCGCGATCCGCAGCGATTTCCTCTTCTGCTCAAATTTTTATTCCCGGAAGAAAAGCTATCGGTGCAAGTTCATCCGGACGACGCGACCGCGCAGCGATTTTCGGAGCCCTGGGGCAAGACCGAATGTTGGTACGTCGCTCATGCCAAACCGGGCTCACAAATTGCGCTTGGACTCAAACCTGGCGTGACGACTGCTCAATTCGAGCAATCGATCTACGAGAATCGTGCTGAAGAATTGCTCAATTGGATCAACGTTTACCAGGGCGAGATGATTTACGTCGCTGGTGGCACGGTGCACACGCTCGGGCCGGGGGCGGTCATCGTTGAGACGCAGCAGCAATCGGATACGACATTCCGTCTCTACGACTACGGTCGCCCGCGTCCGCTTCATCTCGAACGTGGACTTGATTCAGTTAAGGAAAAAACGGCTTCGGGCAAGGCGATTCGGCCTGCGCCTGCCTCGATTCATGGTGGCAAGAGCCGGCATTCTTCGATGATCGCAGCTCCTTACTTCGCCGTTGACCTCTTCGAGTTGAAAGAACCCCACGTCTTTACGACCCATGCCGCAGGCAAAGATCACGGCGGCAAGACATCCGTCCAAATTCTGGTTGCTGTCGAGGGTTGCGGGGTCGTGGAAGTACAAGGACGCGATCCGGTGACGCTGACGAAAGGCGACGCGGTCGTCGTTCCGTCCGCCGTACAGAATTTCACGGTCCGCCCGCAGTGGGCCGTCGAATTTTTAAAAGCGAGCATCCCTGCCGGCGAAATCCCGGAGCCCGCGACCCGCATCTGATCCACAGCTTCGCAAGGCTTTCCCTTCTACGTACGACGCCCGACCGCAATCACCCGATTACCGTCGTCGCTTTGCCGACAACGACGCCAGTGATAGGCTTCTCTAACAGTGAAGACGAACCAACACTTTTACCCTGTAATTCTCGCCGGCGGAAGGGGAACGCGCTTCTGGCCCCTTAGCCGCAAACGCCGCGCCAAGCAGTTGCTGGCGCTTGACGGCAAGCAAACCATGATTCAGCAGACGGTTGCGCGCCTCACCCCCATGGCCGCGCCGCGCCGCTTCTGGATCATCACCAATGACGATCTGCGAGCCGCGATTGGACGTCAACTACCGAAACTCTCATCCAAGCAAATCATTGCCGAACCGGCCGCGCGCAACACGGCCCCCGCGATCGGGTTGGCGGCATTTCTTCTGCTCCGCCACGATCTTGAAGCAGTTCTCGGACTATTCCCGTCAGACCACGTCATCGCGAACCCTGACGCCTATCGCGCCACGCTCGCTCGCGGCGTTGAGATTGCCGCCGCCGGGGACAATATCGTCGTTCTCGGCATCAAGCCGACACGGCCTGAAACCGGCTACGGATACATCGAAGCGGGCGCGCCATCGAGTGGATCTTCATCCCTGAGCGTTCGTCGCTTCACCGAGAAGCCCGACCTGAACCGCGCAAAGCAGTTTGTGGACGCAGGAAATTTTTACTGGAACAGCGGCATGTTCTTGTGGCGCGCGGACACTCTCGCCAATGCTTTGCGCGAGCATCTGCCGAACACCGCTCCCCTGCTTGAACAGATCGCCGCCGCCTACGGCACGACGAAGTTCGCAGCGACTTTTCGTAAGCTCTATCCGAAGTGCGAGAACATCAGCATCGATTACGCCGTTCTTGAACCGCGCTCTGCCAAGGGAGAAGCGCAATCGAAAATATTCTGCCTGCCTTCTGACTTCGGATGGAACGACCTCGGCTCTTGGACCGCGCTCCATGAGCACCACGTCGCCAAGACGAACCCGGCTGATGGCACGCCCATGTCAGCATCCGGAAGTTTTACTCATAACGCGACAAATAATTACGTTCATGCTCCAAGAAAGTTCGTGGCTCTAGTCGGAGTGAGCAATCTTGTGATCGTCGAAACCGACGACGCTTTGCTTATCACGACGCTAGACCAGTCGCAGGATGTCGGCAAAGTGGTCAAGCACCTGGACGAGAAAAAACTGCATAAGCTAGTCTGATATCGATTTCGTTCCCAAAACATTCATGACAGACATTAAATTTGGTACCGACGGCTGGCGTGGATTAATCGCCGACGACTTCACCTTCGACAACGTGCGACGCGTCGCATCCGCGATCGCGAGCTACGTGCTCAAGAATGAAGACCCGAAACAAGGCATCATCGTCGGCTACGACACGCGCTTCTTGTCTGACCGCGCCGCCCGAGTCGTCGCCGAGGTTATCGCCGCAGCCGGCATTCCGGTGAAGCTTGCGAGCGACTACGTTCCCACTCCCGCCGTGTCATTCAACGTCAAGAAGTTTGGCGCGGCTGGAGGAGTCATGGTCACCTCCAGCCACAATCCGTGGAACTGGAACGGCGTTAAATTCAAAGGCAAGTTTGGAGGCTCCGCCACTCCTGCGATCATGAAGGCGATCGAGCTCGAAATGGCCTCCCCGCGAGCGCCCAAGAGCGGTGCCGCCGCGGACATCGAAGAGGTTGATCTAAAGCCTGCCTACGTTGAAGCAATAACAAAATTTGCGGACCTCGGAATTATTCGCGATGCGAAGTTTAAATTTGCGATCGACGCCATGTACGGCTCTGGGCGCGGTGTTATTCCAAAGATTTTCGAAAAGAATGGCATCGACTACGTTGCCATCCGCCAGGAAGTGAACCCGCTCTTTCCCGGGATTAATCCGGAACCAATCTCACCGCACATCGCAATGCTGCAAGAGACGGTCGTGAAAGAAAAATGCCACGCCGGCCTCGCTAGCGATGGCGACGCCGACCGCATCGGGGCCGTTGCCGAAGATGGCAGCTTCGTCGATTCGCACAAGTGCATGTCGGTTCTGTTGAACTGGCTTCTCGTGCGCAAAAAATGGCCAGGAGACGTCGTACGCGCCTTTAACACAACTGGCATGCTCGATCGCATCGCAGCCAAACACGGGCGAAAACTGCACGAAACTTCTATCGGTTTCAAATACATTGCCGATCTCATGATGGAACACGAAATCCTGATTGGCGGAGAAGAATCCGGCGGCATCGGTTACAGTCGCTTTCTACCCGAGCGCGATGGCATTCTAAACGCGCTCCTGCTCGCGAATGTGATGGCGGAAGAAAAAAAAGCGCTCGGCCATTTGGTTGCCGATCTTCAGCGCGAATACGGCGCGCACTACTATGGGCGGCGCGACCTGCATATCTCCGACGACATCAAGAACGGCGCCATTCGCCGGGCGTCAGATCCGCAGACCAAAAAGATTGGCGCATACAATATTTTGCGGAAAGAAAACCGCGACGGATTGAAGAGCTATCTCGACGCTCCCAAAAATGGCACAGGCGCCGATCCCTGGGTTCTACTTCGCGCCTCCGGCACCGAACCGCTCCTGCGTTGCTACGCCGAAGCAGCCACTCCTGCGTTGGTCGAGGAAATTCTTGAGAGCGGTGAGCGCTTCGTCCGCCAAGCCTAACCGTTCGGCAGCAGCATTCTCGGTCGCAGCGCACAGACCTTGGTGTTCCGGCGAACCGGTGGGCGGGGTAAGATGATAGAGCAGTACCACCGATTCCGATGATTTCCGCTCCCGACAACACCGCGGTTTTAACCGGCCCTAGTCCTGATTCCGCCGAGTCTCGCCAATACAACCGCACCAAGCGCTGGCTCGGAGTCGCTGACGTGGCCGTTGGCTTTGGTCTCCTGGTTGTCTTATTGGCCACAGGCTGGTCGGGAACGCTGCGCGATCTCGCGGAAAGCGGCGCATCCCAACACTACTCGCTGGCCCTTTTTTTCTACGTCGCGATGCTGATGCTGATCAGCAAGGCAATTGGCTTCCCGCTTGAGTTTTACGAATTTCGCTTGGAGCACTGCTACAACCTCTCCAACCAAAAATTAGCTTCGTGGCTTTGGGATGAAGTGAAAGGGTTTCTCATCGGGCTGGTTGCGGCCACGGTGGTGGCCGAGCTGATCTATACCCTCATGCGAAACGCGCAGGAGCGTTGGTGGATTTACGCCTGGGCACTGTTTCTTGGGCTGATGGTTCTGCTCGCTCAGGTCGCGCCGGTCGTGCTCTTCCCCATCTTTTACAAATTCGAGCCGCTGGAAAACGAAGAACTTAAGCGACGTCTGATCGTCTTGAGCGAGCGTGCCGGAACGCGCGTGCGCGGCGTCTACAAGTGGCATCTCTCCGAAAAGAGTAAGAAAGCCAACGCCGCTCTCACTGGCCTCGGAGCCACACGCCGCATCATCCTGGCCGACACACTTCTTGATAACTACTCCGACGACGAGATCGAGGCGGTACTGGCTCACGAACTTGGGCACCACGTACACCGTCACATCTTCAAAAGTATTTTCGTGCAGGCCGCCGTCACGCTTTTAGGATTTTTTCTGGCGAACGAAGTGCTGCGCTACGCGGTCGAGCGCAAAAACATGTTCGAGACGATATCCGATTTCGCAAACCTCCCGCTCCTGATTCTGGTTTCGACCGTGCTGTCGCTGGTACTGATGCCGCTGCTCAACGCCTACTCGCGTTTCAACGAGCGCCAAGCCGACCGCTACTGTTTCAAATCAGTCGCAACCGTCGAGCCCTTCATCACCTCAATGAACAAACTGGCCCAACAGAATCTGTCAGAAAAAACTCCATCCCCCTGGGTGGAATGGCTGCTCCACTCCCATCCCGCCGTCACCAAGCGAGTCTCGGCCGCCGAGAAGTGGGCAAAGTCAGAGCGCAAGTTTGCTAACTAAATATCTGCCTATATAAGATTTGTCATCCTGCGCCGAGCGAAGGACCTATGCAACTCGCCTGCAGGAAGGCGATACATGAGTTCGCACCGCTTATTTGCTCAACACGAAAAAGTTACGGTCATAACGGAAATAAATTACAAATTACCAATCGCAAATTACAACTTGTTTCTCAGAATTTCTTCCACCCGCCGCAGATCCTCCTCGGTATCAACTCCCACCGTATCAAACGGAGTTTCCCCAACGTAAATCGCTACTCCATGATCTAGAAATCGCAACTGCTCCAGTCGTTCGGTTCGCTCCAATGCCGACTCCGGCCAGGCCACAAATTTATCCAGCGCATCTTTACGATATCCATAAAAACCAAGGTGCTTGAAGTACCGCGCCCCCACACCGTCGCGATCATGCGGAATCGTCGCGCGCGAAAAATAAAGCGCCCGGCCGGACATATCCATCACGACTTTGACCGCGCTCGGATTCTTAACGTCAACCTCTGCCGCCGGAGTCATCAGCGTTCCCACGTCAACCCAGGCGCCGTTCATTACCGCGATCAGCGCCTCAATATGCTCTGGGCGCGTCAGCGGCTCGTCACCCTGCACATTCAAATAAATATCTGCTAATACCGACTCTGAAATTTCGTGAACACGTTCCGTGCCCGACTTGTGCGCCTTCGAGGTCATGCGGACGGTGAAACCCTGCTCCCGGCAAAAGTGCATGATCTCGTCCGAGTCCGTCGCGACGATAACCCCGTCGAGCGCAGCACACTTTTGCACGCCCTGATAAACGCGTGCCAGCAGCGGCACTCCGGCAATCTCGCGCAGCATCTTTCGCGGCAGGCGGGTGGAGGCAAGCCGCGCTGGTATCACGGCAATAACTTTCATTCCGCGCACTCTGGCAAATACATCGGTAGAGTGTCGCACGGAGACACGCCGATGCAAAGCCACGCGGACCAATGCGTCGTATGGCGTGCAACGGATCGACAGTCCGGCAGCAAAATTCGATTGAAGAGATGAGCCACAAGCTGAAAATCGGATCTTCCCGTTCAACCACGTTGCTAACTTACTCATTAAGAGCCACTTAAGGAACGGAATGCACGGTATGCAATTTCACTTTGATAAACGTACTAATTTGGATATAATTATGTACTGATTAGGAGCTTTTCAAATGTCCTCGCAAAGCATCGCCGCTGACCTCAGGCTGGATCGAAGAAAGTTGCCTGACCTAAGCGACGCCCATACCCGCCAAAAGCTGAGTCGGGGTGCCGTGGAAGCGGCCCTACGTATTGCTCAAAAGTGGGATCTTCGGAACGAAGATGCCCGATCGTTGTTGGGAGGCATTTCCCATGGAAGATTTCACGATCTGAAGAAAAGTCAGAAAGGCGTCTTGACTTACGACGAGCTTACTCGAGTGTCGCTGCTCATCGGCATTTTCAAAGCGCTGAACATTCTGTTTAGCGAAGAACTGGCGAATGCCTGGGTTTCGCGACCGAACAGCAATCCAATGTTCAAAAATGCGCCGCCTCTTTCGTCGTTGATCGAAGGCGGAATCCCTCGGATGTTGGAGGTTCGTCGCTTGCTCGACAGCAGGCGCGGCGGCAGATAACGGTGTTGCCTTTCACCGTTCCAATCGATCAACGCGACACGCACCGATTGATTCCCGCTCAATTTGCCGACGGAGGCGTGTCCGTTCTTAGCCGCCTTACCGATGACGCAGACGTTCTCGAAACCATATTCGAACTGGATAATGCCACGAATGATCGGCTTTTAGCGGAATCCGGACTCGCGCAAGGTATTGACGTTAGAGAGCTTGTCTTTGGAATCCGCTCATACCGGATCATCAACGCAGCCTTTTGTCATCCCGCACCGGGCGGGTCACGCTTCAACTCTGCGGATCGCGGTGCGTGGTACGCAGGATTTGAACTAGAAACCTCGCAGGCAGAAGTAGCCCATCATCGGCAAATCTGGCTACAAGAAACCAAATGGGAAAAAGAAGACCTTCACGACTACGTGGACTACATCGCAGATTTCCACGCCGATTTCCATGACGTTCGAGATAGCAAACAGGCAAATTGTCTGTCTCCCACCACCTATGTCAGATCCCAGGCCCTTGCGGCCGAGCTTCTGCAATTGGGTTCAGCCGGAATAGTCTATCCCTGTGTTCGCCGTTCGGGCGGCACGTGTATCGTTTGCTTTCGCCCTGTTCTGGTAACCAACGTTCGCAAAGGCGACACCTTCTCGTTTGCCTTTGCGGGCCCCGATTTGCCCCCTGCAATTAAGCGTCACTAAAAAAGCAATTCCACCAAATGAACTGACGAAAATCGTCGCCGCTTCTGTGCTAGTGGTGCGACGTGTAGCTGATTAGAAGTATTCCGATTCGATGATCGCCTCGCCCCGAGCGAAACATGTCATCTTGTTCTCCACTTCCATAACACAATCGCTCGGCTTCGAAACCTCGCCTGCCATTCTCAGTTATGCGATACTTTAAACACCATGTGCCTTTGAGAAACCGAACTTTCCCTGCGGTGACATGCCAATCCCCGTTGACGTGCACACAATAGCGAAATGTTCTAAATTTACTTAAGATAACTGCGGTGACATGGTTCAAATCATTTGCTTTCATCGTGGCGGCGTAGCTCAGGTGGCTAGAGCGACGGTCTCATAATCCGTAGGTCGTAGGTTCGAGTCCTACCGCCGCCACCAAGCTCAAGCAACAGTAAAAACGGCGTTTACTGAATGCAGAAGTTTTGAGGTCTGCCTACCCTGTTGCCACGTCGTTGTCACTTGGGAAGCAACGAGGCGCACGCCCCGGCGGAGCAAACGTCGGTAAAACTGGTTGGAGAAAACTCAAAGTCCGGGGACATGATCGATTCGAACCGAGCAAGCCTCCAGTTGTTTTGGCTTTAAGCTTAAAGCCAGGCGGTCGGGTTATACTTGGGCCGTTCGAAGTTGGCCACCCGCCTTTGCGGAGACCGCAGCGCAGAAGCTGAAAGAGCAGCGGTTAACCTAGCTGAAGCGGGCGAAGTAGGTCTCATCATCCGCCGCATTCCAGCTTACTGCCTCCTCGTCTGTCATCCCGTTGTGAAGTGCCACGATTTCGGCTGCGCCCGGCCCTACGATATGCCGCAGTGTCCATGTCCCATTCTGGGCAATCTCCAGGATTTTGCCGGATATGATCGTCGGCGGTCTTTGCTCCTGCAAGGCACCTGCAAACAACGAGGCATAGCGCTCGCTCTGACGGTAGGCAGAGCTCTTCTCTGCCTTGCTGATCCGCTGCGCCATGGCGGTGTCGATGATTCCCGGCTCCACCAGCGCAACCCGCACGCCAAAGGTTTTCATCTCTCCGGCCAGCGTCTCGGTCATCGCCTCCAGCGCCCATTTGGACGCGCAATACGCGGCAAACGGCGGCGCAGCAATTCGCCCTGCGACTGAGCTGACGTTGATGATGCAGCCGCTCTGCCGCTCACGCATCTGCTTCGCCACCGCCTGCACACAGCGGACGACGCCGAAGTAGTTGGTCTCCATGATGGAACGAAACTCGGCGAGCGGGGTTTCCTCGACCGAGCCTACGGTCTCTACGCCGGCGTTGTTTACCAGTACATCTATGGGGCCGTGCTTCAGGATCGCCGCGATGCCGTCGCGCACCGAGTCATCCGAGTCGACATCGAGCGCTGAGATGGCGATGTCTAGCTTCTCTTCGGCGGCTGTCTCCGCGAGCTTGGACGACGCGGACGGATTGCGCATGGTTGCGAAAACTTTGTAGCCGGCGCGTCCAAATGCCAGGGCCGTCGCCAACCCGATTCCCTTGCTCGTTCCCGTGATCAAGACCGATGCCATATGTTTCGTCCGCCTTCTTGGTCCATTCAGCCTACACGACGGCGTCAATCGTTCTGTAAACTTTCCCGCGGATCTGCCCGAGTTTCGCCGCTGCCAAAGCGACCTGCATACGGCATAACGCCCTATTCGCAGACTGCACCAGGGAGCTTCATGATGCCGCCAACAAATTCAAAATTCCAGGCGAGCCACCCTAGCATCCCCCACTCAAGCCGAAAACCGGCTTGAATGGGCCACGCGTTCCTCTGAAAAACGAATTTACTGCTTAGGCTTGAAATCGAGAGACGCTGAGTTCATGCAGTAGCGCAGTCCGGTCGGTCCCGGACCGTCCGGAAAAACATGGCCCAGGTGGGCATCACAGCGGGCGCAGCGGGCTTCTACCCGCTTCATGCCGTAACTGGTGTCGGTGTGCTCAACGACGTTCTTGCGGTCGGCGGCGGCGAAGAAGCTTGGCCATCCCGTGCCGGAATCAAACTTCGTGTCCGAGCCGAACAACAGCGCGCCACAGCACACGCAGTGGTAGGTGCCGTCGTCGTGCTGGTTCCAGTATTTGCCGGTGAAAGCGCGCTCGGTGCCGCTTCCGCGCGCTACCTGATATTGCTCAGGGGTGAGTTGCTGACGCCATTCGGCGTCGGTCTTGCTGATTTTTTCGCTGTTGTCAGTAGTGTTGGCAGTAACGTTTTCGGTAGTCTTTTCAGTCATCTTGATTGTCTCCGCTCAGACAATAAGATGACTCTACACGCGGAAAGTTGCATCCGCATCAGCGAGCGCAGGTGGATTAACGGTCTGCCGAATTAGTGGGTTAGCGTCTGGTGGCTGCTCATCAGCAGGCCCATCCCGGCGCGCTTCTTCAACTCCGTAAGCAGAGCGTTTGCCGCGTTCAGATAGGTCTTGTTGCTGTCGGACGTATCGGACCACACCGCGTCGTAAACAATCTGCGCGGCTTCCTTCGGATCCATATAAAACGCAGCTTCCATGCGATCCACCTGCTGCTTCGCATCGCTGTAGCAACTATGGCACACGGCTGCGGGCTCGGTGGAATCATCGTGCTGGTGATCGAGAACGCAGCGAAATGTCGCAACCGGATCTATCTGGGTGTGCGACGCAAAGGCCTGGTTCTTGAGTTCCTTCAAAAAGCGTTCCCGCTCGTCATCGAGCTGGGGATTATTTACGGTCGCTACCGCTTCCTCCGCCGGACCCATGCTGTGCATGACCGGTGCGGTCGGCGACACGCGTTCCGAAGTCTTGCAGATCGGGCAAGCATTCATGTCGGCCGGATAGTATGCATGGCAGCGCAAACAGGGCAAGCCATAGCCGGAAGCCCTCCGCTCGACGGTTGAATCCATTCTCGCAGCAGGCAACTGAGCGGCGCGGTGCTCCGACGCTGGCGCCGAAACCGAGTCTGCCGTCTTTTCAAAAGCTTGCTTGGTGCCGGTGCTTGCCATGTTTTCGTCCCCCCGGACGCTGCTTCGGTTCGGTCTCTAAAGGAAATTGCCGCGCCGTTGATCGTTATCTTAAGTTGGTTTGTTCTTTGTTACGACGTACGTCAGTTCACCCTGCAACAGTGTCCAAAAGTGTTTTTACCCTTACTTGTCGCTGCCGATTAAGCGAACGACCTCCTCCATGCGAGCCCGGTAAAGGTTCTCACTCGGGTCCATGCGGGAGGCGATCTCGAACTCGCCCAGCGCATCCTCGTAGTGGTTCAGAGCCATCAGACAAGCGGCCAGAGAATAGTGATTTTGCGCGCTCGGCTCCAGACGAAGCGCCTCGCGAAATTCCTTCTCCGCCTCCTCCATCTGTTGCGTATTGACGAAGGCGGTGCCGAGGTAATGGTGGCCCAGGCTGGAGTCAGGGTTCAGCGAAACAGCGTGTCGGAGCGCGTCCAGCGCGTCCTGATCTTTACCTTGCAGGAGCAATGCCTGCCCGAGCACACGATATTCAGCCGCTCCCGTTGGATTGGCGACGATCGATGCCTTCAACTCCTTGACGGCAGACGGGTAGTCACGTTTCGACATGTAAGCGCGGGCGAGGCAGTTGTGCCCTCCGTCCCACTCTGGATTCTGGTGAAATAGGTCTTTGAACTCGGTAATCGCGCTGTCGAAATCTTCCTTATCGCAAAGCGTATTTCCAAGATTGTTGCGGACGCTGGCTTCGGTGGGGTTCAAGCGTTTCGCGGTACGATATTCGGCGATCGCTTCATCAAGCTTGCCTTGATCGTGCAAGACGACGCCAAGATTGCTGTGCGCCTCCCAGAAGTCTGCGCGGAGCGCCAGGGCGTGACGATAGGCGATGGTCGCGCGGCGCAGGTCGCCCTGATCGCGGTGAGTCAACCCCATATCGAAATAGACGTCCGCATTGGCGAGCGAACCTTCTGGTTCGCGGGTCAACGCCTCGTTGAAGGCGTGAATTGCGGCGTCATAGTGTCCATCGGCATAGAATGCGAGGCCGAGGGCGCGGTAGGCAGCGGCGTTGGCCGGGTCCATACTTAGTGCCGTGCGAGCCTCTGCGAGCGCGGCATCAGAGTCATCCGTCTTGTAGAAGACGTAAGAGAGCTCGTTGTGAGTCTCAGGCGAACCGGGCACCAGGCGAGAGGATTCCGTGAATTCATCCAGAGCCTCATTGAATCGGTCCTGCCTGCGGAGAATCGTTCCCAGCGCGAAATGGATGAAGGCAAGATCCTGATCTGACGTGACAGAACCAGTTGTTTCGGCATTCACCAGACTGCGCAGTTTCTCTTCAGCAAGGTCGTATTTTTTCTGATGAACCAGAATCGCGACTTGAGCCGCGACACTCGATCCGGAACAGGAGCCATCGATGCTGGTCTTTGCCACAGACGATTTCGATGTCGAATGAGACAGGCTTTCGATCAACGCCGCGTCTGCTCCCGCTTTTAACAGGGCTCGACTGCACTCCGATGCAGGGCGGCAGCTGATTTGTTGGGTAGTGTCGGTCGCTTGTGCGAGGCGCTGGATTCGCGCGCTGGAAACTCCCCCCGCTAGCCACCAAAAAACCGGATCGCATTTGGTCGAGGCCGCAAGCGGCTCAGCGAGCGAGAAACCTGCCGATAGGAGTACCAAAAGCGGGCCCAAAACGCAATTTTTCACGAAACCTCCGGCGGGTCGCGACAGACTAGCCGCTCGATTGCCTTGCATCCAAAATAGCCTGACCGCGGTCACTCCAAAAGGTCACGGAAGTAATTCAAAAGGACATGGGTAAGGGCTGTTCGATTGCCGCTTTGGGCCCGAACTGAAGTGTCCCCACGGAGTCGGGCTGGTTAGTTGGGGTACACTGTAGGCGAGCCAGATGGGCCGCCGGTTCGTTGGATTTACGGGAGGGACTATGTTTGAAGGACTTTTTCAACCCATGCATCTGCTGATCATCTTTTTTATCGCGTTGCTGGTTTTTGGGCCAAAAAAGCTTCCCGAATTGGGCAAAGGCATTGGTGACGGTATCCGTGCCCTCAAAGAAGGCATGAAGACCGACGAGACCAAGGTTGCCGAAGCCAAAACGGAGGTCAAGCCGCCAGTTGCGCCTTTGCCCGTTCCCCAGCCCGAAACCAGGCCAATCATTACGCCGGAGAACAATCCGGAGAACAAAGCTTAATTTCGTTTCGTTTGAGTCGCGCATCAGAACGATCGCGATCCTTAGCCGCTTCTATCTGCCAGGGCGTTTGCAACCTTCTAGCAGAATCTTCATTCTATCTAACAATCACCCAGGAGGATTTTGTGCGCAATAATTTCGGAGCAGTGTTGCTCTTGCTGGTCGCGATCCCGGCATTAGCCGATCAAGTCGTGCTCAAGAATGGCGATCGCTTGACCGGCTCCATCAAGAAGTCAGACGGCAAAGAAGTCGTGTTGAAAACCGACTATGCCGGGGATGTCACGCTGAAGTTTGACGCCATCCAGTCCATCACTTCCAGCACAAATATCACGGTTGGGCTTGGCGGCAAGACCGTTGCCGGAGAGAAAGTCAATGTCGAAGGCGACCGCGTGACGGTGGAAACAAAGAGCGGCCCGGTTGAAGCACCGCGATCGACCGTGACCATGGTACGCAGCTCCGATGCGCAGCAAGCCTACGAAAAAAGCCTGCGTCCGGGCTTATTGGAAGGCTGGAACGGCGGCCTGAACCTCGGATTCGCGCTGACCCGCGGAAATAGCGAAACCAAGAACCTGAATATCGCGTTCAACGCAGTTCGCACCGGCTTTCACGACAAACTGCTCCTCTACGAGACCTCGATCTACGCCGCGAACGATCTGCCGACAGCAACCCCGCACACGACCGCAAATGCCGTCGGTGGTGGCGTACGCTACGACCACGATCTGGCGAAGCGTCTGTTTGTGTTCGTCAACGGAGACTTCTATCATGACGGTCTGCAATACCTCGATCTGAGAGCCATCTTCGGCGGCGGCCTCGGCGTCCACGTGATCAAGAACGATGCCACGGTCCTTGACCTGCTGGCCGGGGCGAACTATACGCATGAGAGCTATTCATCGTTCGTGCTCGCGACCACCCCTCCGACGGAAGTCGCGGCGGTCACGCACAGCCTGGCGGGCCTCACCCTCGGCGATTCTTTCGTCCATAAGTTTGGTAAGGGAACAGTGCTGACGCAGGGCCTCTTGTTCTACCCCGATCTAACCCATACCGGCGAGTATCGCGGAACGTTCAACCTCGGTACCGTGACCAAGATCAACAAGTGGTTCGGATGGCAGAATTCGTTTGCCGACATCTATGTCAGCGACCCTCCCGGTGGCACGAAAAAGAACGATCTGCAACTCGCGACGGGATTGAACTTTACCTTCACGCACTAACCTCAGAGTCCTGATGAAACGCCGGGCGACGAAAGCTGCCCGGCTTTTTTTGGCCAATGGTCCTTCATACCAACGGCAATTCTCATCCGACAAGCAATCGGAATCGAAATCGGGATCGATATAGTTATCCCAGTAGAGATTGTCATCCCGAGCGCAAGCGAGGGATCTGCAGTGTGCCGCCACCTGCAGATCCCTCGCTTGCGGCTCGGGATACAAGAGTTTGGGATCGTCTTCTAAGCTCGATTCGTTCCTTCGCCCAGAATGACAAGCTCAGCGCCTTGTTATCCTAGCCATCGTGCCGCCGCGGGAAAGAAAGTCTATTCAACTCTCTGCTGTAGAGACGGGGCTTAGCCCCGTCTCCCACCACCGGCCGCGGGCGGCAGACGCAGCGAAACCCGAGCGTTACACGCCGCCACGACACACACGGGAGACGCGGAGAACCGCGTCTCTACAGAAAGTGTCTGCTATATTTAGCCTCTCCCGGAGGTTTTCCATGTCGCGAAATGTGCGCTGCGGTCTGATTCAGGCGAGTTGCGGGATCGCAGGCGGTCGTCCGCTCGCCGAGATCAAGAAGGCCATGATCGACAAGCACCTGAAGATGATCGAGCAGGCAGCAAAAAAGAAAGTGAAGATTCTCTGCCTGCAAGAACTCTTCTACGGCCCCTATTTTTGCGCTGAACAAGACATTCGCTGGTACGACATGACCGAGCGCGTTCCTGACGGTCCGACGACAAAGCTGATGCAGAAACTTGCCGCCAAGCACAACATGGTGATCGTCGTCCCGATTTACGAAGAGCAAATGCCGGGCCTGTATTTCAACACCGCAGCCGTGATCGATGCCGACGGCAAATACCTGGGCAAATATCGCAAGCACCACATTCCGCACGTACACCCGGGTTTTTGGGAGAAATTTTATTTCACGCCCGGCGATATGGGCTACCCGGTCTTCGAAACAAAGTACGCTCGCGTCGGAGTCTACATCTGCTACGACCGACATTTTCCTGAAGGCGCTCGGGTCTTAGGTCTGAATGGCGCCGAGATCGTGTTCAATCCTTCGGCCACGGTTGCGGGCCTTTCTGAATATCTTTGGGAGTTGGAACAACCCGCCCACGCCGCCGCCAACGGCTACTTTGTGGGAGCAATCAATCGGGTTGGACGAGAAAAACCATGGAACATCGGCGAATTCTACGGCAAGAGCTATTTCTGTAATCCGCGTGGAAAGATCATCGCGCAAGCCAGCCGCACAAAAGATGAATTGCTGGTCGCCGACCTCGATCTCGACGTAATTCAGGAAGTGCGCAGAGTTTGGCAGTTCTATCGCGACCGGCGTCCGGAGACGTACAGCGCGCTGACGACGCAAACGGGCCAAGCCGCGGCGGACTAGGTTTTGTCATTGTCATCTTTATAAGTTATGTCATCCTGAGCCCAGAGTGCCGATCCGCGAAGAGGATCGACACGCGGAGTCGAAGGACCCCGGCAGCGCTCGCAGTATTTCCGCGGTTGCAGGGAGTTCTCTCGATGCACAGTGCGAATTCCCTGAAAGACCGATGAAGACGTTGCGGTGCAATGGCTCTTTCGACTGCGTTCAAGACGACAATGTGATTTAGCGTTACTCATCAAATACTTTCATGTCGCAAACCTCTCGCATCGAGTCCAGCCCGCTCTACAACGAAGATCTCGCGCCCGCAACTCCCGAGCGCCGCACCTGGGGCACTTACAACTTCGCGGCCCTGTGGGTGTCGATGTCGGTCAACATCCTCACCTACATGCTGGCCGCCAGCCTGATTCAGGGCGGGATGAACTGGAAGCAGGCGGTGGCCACCGTATTTCTCGGCAACACCATCGTCCTCATTCCAATGCTTCTCAACTCGCATCCGGGCGCGCGTTACGGCATTCCGTTCCCGGTGCTGGCTCGCGCTTCTTTTGGAGTTCTCGGCGCAAACTTTGCCGCCGTGCTGCGCGCTCTAGTCGCTTGCGGATGGTTCGGCATCCAGACCTGGATTGGCGGCGAGGCGATCAACACGCTGATCATGACACTCGCGCCGTCGTGGGGACACGTAGCGCACGGCGCGGCGATCTGCTTCATGGCGTTCTGGCTGATCAATCTGCTGGTTATTCTGAAGGGAATCGAGTACATCAGATTTTTGCAGGGCATCAGCGCTCCTGTCTTGCTGGTCGTCGGACTTCTGCTTTTAGGCTGGGCTTACAAATCGGCAGGAGGCTTCGGGCCCATGCTGTCGGCCCCATCGCGATTTCTGACGTTCTCCGACTTTTTAAAATTCCTCATTCCCGCGCTCAACGGAACGGTCGGTTTTTGGGCTACAGTCTCGCTGAACATTCCCGACTTCACCCGCTTCGCGCGCAGCCAGCGCCAACAGGTGATCGGCCAGGCGCTCGCCATCCCCACAACCATGACGTTATATTCGCTGATTGGAATTCTGGTGACGTCGGCAACCGTCGTAATCTACGGCACCGCAATCTGGGACCCGGTACAGTTGCTAAGCCGCTTCCATTCGCCGGTTGCAGTCGTCATTTCTCTGCTCGCGATTCTCCTGGCGACGCTCAACGTGAATATCGGGGCCAACGTTGTCTCTCCGGCAAATGATTTCTCCAACCTGTGGCCGCGAAAAATTAATTTCCGCACCGGCGGCATCATCACCTGCTTCATGGGAATTGCGTTGATGCCCTGGAAGCTGCTCTCCGACTACGGCACATTTATTTTTGGATGGCTTGGCGGCTACGCCGCCTTCCTCGGCCCAGTCGCGGGCATCATGATCTGTGACTATTTCGTGATCCGGCGAAGGGTGCTTCTGGTCGACGACCTTTATCTTCGCGGCGGAGCCTACGAATACTCGCGCGGCTTCAACTGGCTTGCCGTCCTCGCTCTCGCTTTAGGTGCCGGCACCGCCCTGGTCGGACTCGTCGTGCCATCCTTGCATATTTTGTACAGCTATTCCTGGTTTGTGGGATTCGCAGTTGCGTTTGTGGTCTACTACGCGTTCATGGGTTTATCAGGCCAGAACAAGCGCTCCTAGCCACTTCTGCGGAAGTCTTCGGTCAATCCCAAGCGGCCGCGTCACCGAATGTAAGGTGACCGATGTTATCTTGCGCTGGCAGCCCGCCTAGCCAAAAATAGATATACGCCGTCGTTCGATACTTAGGGTCTTTGCCGCGGCGCATATTCAATGTTCGAAGCATGTTCTGCCGAGACCATCCGACTTTCCGATGTCGTCTCGGCGCTATCATTCGCGCTCGATCTCACCGAAGGGCAGCCCATGGGGCACGCAGTTCGCAGCTGCCTGATCGGGATGCGAATTGCCGAGCATCTGCAACTGCCCGCCGAACAACGCTCTGACCTCTATTACGCCCTGCTCTTGAAAGACGCCGGTTGTAGCACCAACGCCTCGCGAATGTGCCAGATTCTTGGCTCTGACGACATACAGGCCAAGCGGGAAGTAAAGTTCGAAGACTGGACGAGGCCGTCCGTTTCCGGCTTTCGCTATCTCATGCGCAACGTTCTTCCCGGCCACTCGATTCCTAGCAAGCTCGTGCGCGCCGTGGTCGTTGGCATCAATCAGTCGCGCAACAATGCTGAGATGATTGGCGCGCGTTGTGAGCGTGGCGCGACCATCGCCCGGAAAATTGGACTGAGTGAACCTACCGCTGCGGCAATTCACTCGCTCGATGAGCATTGGAATGGCGGCGGCTATCCTGATCATCTGCGGGGAGAAGAAATCCCCCTGCTCGCTCGCATCATGAACGTCAGCCAAACCGTCGAGGCTCTCGCATCCGACCGGGGCGTGGCCGCCGGAGTCGCGTCAGTTCAGGAACGGAGCGGAACCTGGTTTGATCCTGACCTCGCCCGAATTGTCGGAGAGCTCGAGCATGAAAGATCGCTGTGGGAGACCATGATGTCACCGGGAGTTCGCGATCATGTTCTCGCGATGGAGCCGGGTGCGGCGATTCCCGCTTCAAACGAACGCATCGACAGCATCTGCGCCGCTTTTGCCGAAGTCATCGACGCCAAGTCGCCTTACACTTTCCATCACTCGCTGGGCGTTGCGAACGCGGCAGTAGAAATTGCGGAAGGTCTCAGCCTCGATCCCGTCACCATCAACATGGTACGGCGTGCTGCCCTGCTTCACGACATCGGAAAGTTAAGCGTGTCGAATGCAATCCTCGAGAAGCCTGGCAAGTTAGACGAGAATGAGTGGAAGACGATGAAAGCGCATCCGGCATACACGCGATCGATTCTGCGCCTGATATCAGGCTTTCAACACTTGGCTTTCGTTGCGGGCGCTCATCATGAACGCCTCGACGGTAAGGGGTACCCTGACAACCTCACCGCAGCCGAGTTGCCCTTGACCGCGCGAATTCTCTGCGTAGCCGATATATATCAGGCGCTCACCGAAGACCGGCCATATCGCAAGAGCCTTCCGGACGAAGTCGTTTTCAAGATGATGGATGAAGATGTGAACACTCGTATCGACGGCGATTGCTTGCAGGTTTTGAAGCGAAGGAAACACTTGAGTGCAACACAGAAGGCAATGTCAGCCAAGGCTTGAGCAATCTTCGATAGGGTTTCCCGTTCCTACCCTTTCAACCCACCTCTTTCGCAGAATCAAGATCATCCACAACGGCAGCAGAAACAACATAGTCAAACAGCCCATAGGTATGGGTGGCTCGCTAATCTTTGGAGTGGGAAGCGTCATTAAATTCTCCTTGGGTGGGCGGCAATCATAAATGACAGGACTGCGCCGAGGCGATGGCAGGTCGTGATATGAGATGCTGGAAGCGAGGCTCTCGCCTCCACTATGTTGCGCCGATTTTTGATATTGCTTTCTTCACTGACCGCATTTCTGCTCACGATGTTCATGGGATGGGGAATCGGCAACCTCAGCGGCTTTTTCTCTGATCGGTCTCGAACAATTTTAGTTTTGCTTCTCGTCGGGAGCGCGGGCGTAGCCACGATATTGAGGGTCGACACAAATCCCCTTCGCCGGGGGCGGTTGCCGGTGGGAACTCAATCAGCAACATTGATGGTGCTGGCGATCGCGTCGTTTATTCTCGTGTGGTTTCTTCCCTTCTCGGATCAAAAGGGCATTCTCAAATTGGATGGCGGAGAAATCTTGCGGTACGTGGGCCTGTCGCTCTGCGTACTTGGAATCGCAATTCGTTTGTTCGCGATGGCGACACTTGGAAGGCAATTCAGCGCTTACGTCACGTTGCAAGAAGGCCATCGACTGGTCAACTCGGGCATCTACCGGGTCATCCGGCATCCCCTCTATCTCAGCCTGCTTTTAGCTGGACCAGGCTTCGCTCTTGTTTTCAAAAGCATGTTAGCTTTGCCAATCACGATCGCCGCGCTGCTTTTCATCGGCATGCGAATGCGTCAGGAAGAAAGTCTGCTGGAGCTGGAATTTGGAGAATCGTTTCGCGAATATCGCCGCAATTCCTGGCACCTGATTCCATTCGTCCACTAAGCTCTAGGATCTGAACGCGGGTAGAACTTCTTTCTTATATTTTTCCAGCGTGTCCTCTTCGTCACCACACATCAGATAGATGTTGAATTGCGTTACCCCGGCCTGCGCCAGCCGGCGAATCTTCTTGATGTGTGCATCCGCATCGCCGAGCAGACAGAAGCGGTCCGTGACTTCATCAGTCACGAAATTTCGATTACTGCTGTCAACCTCGCAATGATGCAGATAATCGTACGAACCGCGATCACGTACGTATGAAGTCAACGCGGGCGGAAGTTCTTCCGGCTTGTAGCGCGACACGAGGTCGACGACGTGGTTCGACACCAGCGCTGGAAACCAGCGCACGTGCTCTCTTCCGACTTCAACGTTTTCTGAAAGCCAGACCGGCGCAGCTGCCATGATTTCGATTTTCTTCGGATCCCGCCCTGCCGCCTCGGCTCCCTTCTTAACAAAACTCACGCACCATTCGATGAGGTCGGGGTCGGCGAATTGCAGAATCACTCCGTCAGCGATGCGCCCGGCAAGATCAAGGACTTTAGGCCCGTATCCCGCAACCCACACCGGAGGAACCCCGCCGCTAGCCCAGGTCAGGCGCGCCTTTCGGCCGTCATATTCTGTTTCCTTGCCGCCGGTGAGGCTGCGAAAGGCTTGCACCGCATCCTCGAGTTGCGCCGAAGTGACCGGCTTTTTCCCAAGCACGCGCCGGGAGCTGTCGCCTCGTCCGATACCAAGCTGCATGCGTCCGCCGGAAATCAGGTTCAAAGTCGCGAACAAGCTTGACGTCACCGTAACGTCCCGGGTGGCAGGATTAGTAACGCATGTGCCGAGCCGCATCTTCTTCGTGTTCGTCGCCATGAGCGTAAGCATGGGATACGGCTCGAGCCAGAGCACATGCGAGTCGAAAATCCATCCATATTCGAAACCGCACGCTTCCGCTTGCCGCGTCAACGCGACGATTCGCTCTACCGACATATCGGGCTTGATTGTGATTCCGAACTTCATCGAGTCTCCCAGCTTTCTCTTTAGCGCCGATTCGCTCGAAGGCGACCGACCCAAACATCACAATTCGAGCAACCGCAATTTTCTAAAGGTATAGCATAAAATCTGTTGTTCGCCGCGCACAGGAGAAGATCGCTCATGGGCTTCGACACCATCATCGCCAACGGTCTCGTTGCGACCGCCACCGACACTTACACCAGCGACGTAGCCATCCGCGACGGGAAAATTTCGGCCGTCGGTCAAAACCTGCCGCGAGAGAACGCTACCAAGGTGATCGATGCTGCCGGCAGGTACGTTCTCCCCGGCGGAATCGACGTGCACACGCATCTCGACATGCCTTTCGGCGGTACCACCAGCGCGGACGACTTCGAAACCGGCACGCGGGCTGCAGCTTTCGGCGGCACAACGACGCTGATCGATTTCGCCATTCAATACAAGGGCCAGACCCTGCGCACCGCCTTTGATGCCTGGATGCAGAAAGCCTCCGGCAAAGCAGTGTGCGACTATGCATTTCACTGCATCATCACCGACCTTGCCGACGCGCAACTCGACGAGATGAATGCTCTCATTCGCGAAGGCGTCACCAGCTTCAAGTTGTTCATGGCGTATCCCGGCGTTTTCATGCTCGATGACGCGAGCATTTTTAAAACTCTTCGCACCACATCGAAAAATGGCGGACTAGTCTGCATGCACGCGGAAAACGGGGGCGCGATCGATGTGATCGTTCAACAGGCGCTCGCGGAGGGAAAGAAGGCGCCGAAGTACCACGCCCTGACCCGTCCAACGACGGCCGAAGCAGAAGCTGTGTCGCGCGCCATCGCGCTCGCCGAGATGGCCGGAGCGCCTCTGTATATCGTCCACCTGAGTTGCAACGAGGCGCTCGAAAAAGTTAGAGAGGCTCGCGACAGAGGACTGCCAGTCTATGCTGAGACTTGCCCGCAATATCTTTATTTGTCGCTGGAAAATATGGACGCCCCGGGCTTTGAAGCCGCGAAGTATGTCTTCACTCCCCCGCTGCGCGAGAAGTGGCACCAGGAGAAATTATGGAACGGGCTCAAGACCGACCACTTGCAAGTGGTCTCGACCGATCATTGCCCCTTCTGCTTCAAAGAGCAAAAAGAATTAGGGCTCGATGACTTCACAAAAATTCCGAACGGCGGCCCCGGCATCGAGCACCGCATGAGCCTTATCTATTCAGGAGGCGTAGCGGCAGGGCGATTCAGCGTAAATCGCTTCGTCGAATTAGTTTCTACAACTCCCGCCAAACTCTTCGGCCTGTATCCGCGCAAGGGCACGATTGCCGTGGGCAGCGACGCCGATCTGGTCATCTTTGATCCGAATCGCAAACACACCATCAGCGCTAAAACCCATCACATGCGCGTCGACTACTCGATGTTTGAAGGAATACAAGTCACGGGAATGCCGGATGTAGTCGTATCACGCGGCAAAGTCGTGGTTGACGGAGAGAAGTTTACCGGACGGGCCGGAGCCGGGGAATTTTTAAAGCGTGCGCTCTACTCGCAGCCGTAGTCGTCCCCCAACCTACAGTGACGACACACCGAGCGGTTAGTGTTTGTCGCCCTGCTCCACAAAATACTTTCCAGTCTCGCCCGCCGAAAAATATCGTGAGGTAACAGTTTTCTTGCGCGTGAAGAATTCAACCGCGTCCCACCCGTGCACGTGCAGGTCGCCGAAGAAGGAATCCTTCCATCCAGAGAACGGAAAGTACGCGGGTGATGCCGCGACGCCAATGTTCACACCGACCATACCGACCTCGATGCGACGGCTGAACTCGCGCACCGCTGCTCCATTTTCGGTGAAGATCGAGGTACCGTTGCCGCGCGGGTCGCTGTTGATGAGCGCGATTGCTTCCTCAAGCGTATCTACGTGCATCACAGACAATACCGGGCCAAATATTTCATCGCGACAGACGTGCATTTCCGGTTTCACGTTATTCAGAATCGTCGGACCGACAAAATTGCCGCCAGCCGGGGTTCCCTTCGGGTGCCGGCCATCCACCAGCAACTCCGCACCTTCTTTAATTCCGGTCTCGATTGACTCGTGAATTCGATCGCAGGCCGCGCTCGAAATCACCGGCCCCAGGCTCGCTTTGGGGTTCGTGCCCTCGCCGGCAATCAACTTTTGGGCTTCGTCTTTTAAACGTCCCATGATTGCTTTCTCCGCAGCTCCAACCGTCACCATAACCGAGCCCGCCATGCATCGCTGCCCGGCATTGCCAAATGCGCTGCCTAAAACGTTCGACACCGTCTTATCGACAACCGCATCAGGCATGACGACCATGTAGTTCTTCGCACCGCCCAAGGCCTGCACCCGCTTACCCTTCTCAGCCGCGCGCCGGTAAATGTATTTCGCCGTGTTGACCGAACCGACGAACGAGACAGCGCGAATGCCAGGGCTATCGAGGATGGCGTTGACCGCATCGTGACCGCCATGCACAACGTTAACCACGCCCGGAGGCAGCCCGATCTCCTCCAGAATTTTGACGATCAATTCCGAGGTGAGCGGAACCTGCTCGGAAGGCTTCAAGATAAATGTGTTTCCGTAAACGATGGCAAAAGGCAAGAACCACATCGGCACCATCGCCGGAAAATTAAATGGCGTAATCGCCGCGCAAACGCCAACCGCCTGCCGAATCGTTTCTGTGTTGATGCCGCGGGACACGCCTTCCAGAATGCGGCCCTGCATCGTCATCGGCGCGGAGCACGCAACTTCCAGCACTTCAATCGAGCGCGTGACCTCGGCGCGGGCATCTGACAAAACCTTGCCCCCTTCGCGCGTTATCGACTGCGCAATTTCGTCAATGCGCTGCCGGAATTTCTCCCGCAGGGCAAAAATAAAGTCGGTGCGTTCGCCAACCGATCGGCCGCGCCAATCGGGCAGCGCGGCACTTGCCGCTGCAACCGCCGCCTCGATTTCAGCAACTCCCGAAAGCGGAACTCTAGCCAATATCTCGCCGCTGGCAGGATTGGTCACATCGACGTGCCCAGAAGCTTGAGCTGGAGCCCAACGTCCGTTGATGTAGTTTGCGAGAACGCGAGCTTTGGATTGCTCAGCGCCCGGCGTCTTTTCTCGGGCACTCTTTTGTTCGGTTACAGCCGCATCGGTTTCGATTGGCATGACTGACCTTCCTGTCGCTGAAGTTCCAGTAAGGACACCTAAATGAAGGGCGCGATGCACACCATGCGCCAATAATGTCCCTCGTTTTGTGCTCTTTTACCGGCATCCAGTCTAACGGATTTGCACCGCACACGCACGAGCGCCAAGCAAAGCTGTACACTCAGCGATCCTCGGCCCGCGCATTTTGCACTCATAAATTTAACTCGATTGCTGCGAGCATCGAATGCAAAGCCGCTGAATTATTTCTTAGTCTCGATCTGAGCCCGCAAAAGTTCTTCCTTTCGCCGCAAATCAGGAGTGAACTCCGGACCGAAATCTTCAGCCTCGAACACCCGACGGATCTCAATCTCGCTGTCTCCATCATGCGGATTAGGACATTTCTTCACCCACTCCACAGCTTCTTCCATCGACTTCACCTGCCAGATCCAGTAACCAGCGATCAGCTCATTCGTTTCGCTGAAGGGGCCGTCCGTCACGGTGCGCTTGCTACCGGAAAACTTGACCCGTTTGCCCTTTGATGTCGGATGCAGCCCATCTGCCGCCAGCAGAATGCCAGCCTCCATCAGCTCTTCGTTGAACTTCCCCATCGCCGCCATTAATTCCTGCTTCGGCATCTCGCCCGCTTCCGATTCTTTCGTGGCTTTGACAATGACCATGCATCGCATAGATACAACTCCTCAAATTAAAAAGATTTTTCACTACTACTGTAACGTCGAACGGACGACGCATTGACCGAAATGCGGCGAAAAAGTTTTAAGAGGCCGCAACCGGATTGCCGCGCCGCAACAGGTTTCACTCGGGCGAAACATTGCCGTAATCATCCGTCGCCAGTAGAATTAAAAGCGAAGCCATCCTAATGTAGGCCCGTAGCTCAGTTGGTTAGAGCGCCTCCCTGACACGGAGGAGGTCGATGGTTCGAGTCCATTCGGGCCTACCAATCACCCCAATCATCATTACTTATCAAATCCTGCCCACACGACGCGGCATGGACAAACAGCAGGAGTCTGGTCGTTAAGCTCACTCCGCTTCTTTCAGTCGCTGCTCCAAAAAACGTCTCTCCATAGGATTTCTCGCAACTTCCAGCGCCGAACTGAAATGTCCCCGCGCCGCTTCTCGATTTCCCCTACGCATCTCGAGTTCGCCCATGGCCGCAAAGTAAAACGGATAACGCGACAGACGCTCGTGGTCGGCGATTCGGCTAAGCTCTGCGACTCCACGCTCGGGGCCATCCTTCTGTGCCACTGCGATTGCGCGATTCAGCGCAATGATCGGCGATGGGCGGATCGTCATTAGCGTGTCATAAAGCGAAACGATTTTTGCCCAGTCGGTTCCTTCGGTGTGGGTAGCGTCGGCATGAACGGAAGCGATCGCGGCTTCCAGATGATATTCGCTCACCTTGCCGCCGCTGGCTGACAGCTCTAGCAATCTCCGGCCTTCGTCGACCAGTTGCTGGTCCCACAACGATCGGTCTTGATCATGGAGCGCGTTCAAGTTGCCGTCGGCGTCCATTCGCCCCGGCAAACGCGCTGTGCTCAGACACATCAGCGCGGCCAGGGCGTAAGTTGCGGGTGTCGCGCCCCGCGGGTGCTGCAGAAGCATGGCAACCAGACGCATCGCCTCGTGACACAGCTCCGCCCGTATCGCGGATTCCGGCGACGCTCCGTGATATCCCTCGTTGAAGAGCAGGTAGAGAGCGCGCTGAACCGCAGGCAAACGCAACGAGAATTCGGACGGGGGTGTGATGTCGAACAGTTTTTTCGATGCGGCCAGAGTTTTCTTTGCGCGCGTGATCCGTTTTTCCATGGCGGAATGCGTGCTCACGAATGCGTTCGCAACTTCGTCGACGCTGAACCCGCAAAGAATGTGCAGCACGAGCGCAACCTGCGCCTCTTCAGCCAAGCGTGGCTGGCAGCAGGAGAAAATCATCCTCATCTGATCATCTTTGATGGCGCCCGGCTCGAAATATTCGTTCACGGCTTGCACGCGCGTCCACTCACTATCGAGCAGCCGGCCAATTTCAGGAGCGTAGGTGCGGGCGGTGCGCTGGCGGCGGACGGCGTCGAGCGCGCAATTCTTAGCGGTCGCCATCAGCCAGGCCGAAGGATTTTCAGGCACGCCCCGGAACTTCCAGACCTCTAGCGCCCGGCAGAAGGCGTCTTGCACGACGTCTTCTGCCAGCGCCAGATTGTGTACTCCGAAGATCCGAGTCAGCACGGCGACCATTCGCCCCGCCTCGTGCCGGAAAAGATGGTCGGCCGGTTCCATTACATGCTTAGCTGTTGCACGGGACGAACTTCAACCGAACCGTCCACCTCAAGAATCGGGCAGCCCTTGGCAAGTTCGACAGCTTGATCGATGTCCTTCGCTTCGATCAACGTGTAGCCGCCGATCAAATCTTTCGCTTCAGCGTAGGGGCCATCGTTCACCATTTTCTGCTTGCCTTTAACAACCTTACCAGTGCGCTCCAGCGGATGTCCGGGATCTTTAATGTGGCCCTTTGCGCCAAGTTCCTTGAACCATGTCATCCACTTTTCCATCGTCTTTTGCATCTGCTCTGGCGAGGTGCCGGGATTGCCACCACGAAATAGATATGTGAATTCACTCATTGTTGTCTCCTGGGATTGAAATTGATGGCGCCGAAGCGCCACTCTAGCTGCTTTCACCTCTAAGACGTGCGAGCCTGCAGAAAGCAGACATTATTTTCTTTCCTGCGAGAAAAATATTTTTGCCAACGTCGCGATGCGGCTGGCGTGGCACCCAGAGTTCCGCAAAAAGCTCGGATGCAAAAGGCAACAGGCTATGACACCTTGGCGGCCTTCGACGCACAATGCGGTTATCGCTGGCGTTCGGCCTTTGGTTCTTTCCGATTCACAACCTGCGCATGTCCGAGCGCAGCCACGAGCGACACTCCCCCGATAACGTTCCCGAGCAAAGTGGGCAGAAAAAACTGGGTTAGATAGGCCCCCCATGAAAGCGAGTGAATCGCGATCAGATAAAACATTGTGGTTGATCCAGCGATGATGTGATTGAAACCGCTGATTCCGATCAAGTAGGTGATCAGGATGATGATGCTAACGCGCGCGGAGTCCGCGCCAGGAAGCAGCCACACCATCAAGGCAAGCAACTGCCCGGCGAAAATGGCGCGCACGATTACGATCCCGAAACCTGCTCCCATGTGCTCAAGTCCAATCTGGGTGAAAGCCTGTTCCACATGCACGTTAAAAATACCGACCTTTGCCAGAACCAACGCGAAAAGAAAAGTACCGAAGAGATTCGAACTCAGCACTACTGCCCACAGGCGCAGCAGACGCCAGAAGGTGTTGAAATCTTTTCTTATCAAGAGCGGTAACACTACGGTTAACGTATTTTCAGTAAATAGCTGCTGTCGCCCCAGAACTACGATCAGAAAACCGATGCAGTAGCCGAACTTTGTAATGAGGGGGCGCCAAGGTTCATCCGGAAGATGCGATCTCATTATGCCTTCCATGATGAATGAGAATCCCATGGACAACCCCGCCGCCAGCGCCGACCACGAAAGCGACGAGGCTGTCCGCTGCAACTCTTCTTCGCCTTCGCGCCGAATCGTCTCGTAAACAACTTGCGGACCAATGGCTAGGCGCTCCTCCACCTGCTTCTGTTCGGTGCGGGTTGAAATCGGGCCTTCGGACTTCGCGGGGTCTTCCTTACTCTCTTTCGGGTCTTTCTTGATCATTCTGCCTTCCTCTGACGGATAACACGCGGGCGAGCGATGTGCGGGTGTTTCGACCGGACAAGCACTCTCAGATGCGAAACAGGAAGGATAGAGGAGTTTGGTGAAACTCACCACACTCATTTTATTAATCGTATTGCTAATACCTCAAACATTACCGCATGGCTGATCAGCCTCGTGCCAGATGACCGCAGGGACAATGTCCTCCGGGAGTCTCAAGACATCAGTTACCTTTCCCGTTAACCTCCCTGTGGCTAAAGTTCGGTCAAGGACAGATGTAGAAGTCCTCATGAAAGCCCCATTCCTGAGGTGAAAGATGTCATACGGTCGAAGCGTTTCTGTGCAAGGGAAGTTTGCAAATCGCATAAATGTGTTGCGCTGCGTAGCAGTGTTTGTATTGGTGACGTCGTCACTCTGGCTTTCCTCGTGCGGCGCAATTTCTTCCCCGGCCAGCGCAAATCAATCGACCTCAGCCTCCAGTCTTTCCGTGCTGCCGCTACCCGCGGTCGGGACCGTGGGAACGCCCTACAATGCGACCTTGAGCGTTAGCGGTGGCACGGCGCCTTACGCCTTCAAGTTAGCTTCAGGCGAGTTGCCTTCAGGAGTCCACCTGAGTTCAAGCAACGGCAAGCTCGCCGGAACTCCGACTTCGGCCGGCAATTTCAACTTTAATATCGCCGTCTCAGATTCAAAGGGATTGTCAAAGCAGCAGGTCTCCCTGATCGCCGTGGCGAACCCCGTCAGCACCGGCGGCGGCGGAAGCGGCGGTAGCAGTGGCACTGCGAAGTCATTTACTAACCTTCAGCAAAATACTTCCTGGGGTCAATACGGCCAAGGCCCGCCAAGCTTTATCGATTGCTCGCCTTCGCCCTGCGACGGAATCACCTATGCCATGAAACAAGGCATCGGAACGCCATCGATGAGCGGATCGGCAGCGAAGTTCGACGTTGGCGGGACGGCAATCTACTCCGACGCTCTGTTCAATAATCACCTGATCGGAGCATTCTCCTCACAAGGCTTGCCCGACAAAGATAAGACTCTCGTTCCAAGTCTCCACAACTTCACTTACGACGTATATTTCTACTCTTCCAGCCTTGACCTCTCGCAGGCAGTCGAGTTTGACATCAATCAATTCTTCGGCGGCCTGGGTTTCATCTGGGGACACGAATGCCGCGTCGCAGGTGGCAATGAATGGGATGTGTGGAACAACGTAACTGCCCACTGGACTCCGACCGGAATACCATGCCATCCAATCAACAATGCATGGAATCACCTGATACTCCAGGTCCAGCGCACCTCGGACAACAAGCTGCTCTACCAATCGATCACCCTGAACGGCGAAACCCACACCATTAATCAATACTACGAACCAGGAGCCGCTCCGGGATGGTACGGCGTGACGGTCAACTACCAGATGGACGGAAATTCCAAGCAGTCTCCATACTCGGTCTATCTGGATAAGTTGAACTTCACCTACGAATAAACCGTCGCCTCTAGTAGAGGCGACATAGTAAGAACGCGTCCAATCCAACACAATAACTCAAACCTAACTGTAGAGACGGGGCTAGCCCCGTCTCCCGGCGGCGAGGTCGCCCCGTCCAAAGTCCAGTAAGGCGGACTTTATTCTGTGTAAGCCCCCTGTCCGGCACCTTGGTGACCATGGCACATTTCCACTTCGCCGGACACCCGAAGAGTAACTAGTCGCATTCCCGCAGACAAGGTTATACTTAGCCGCTCGATTTGTCCGTCGTCGCCTTAACTGTCGCTAAACATTGCGTCGCCAGAGCCTGTTCTATTCAGGTAAGGAACCAAGTATGAGTAGGTGCGACTACTGTGAGTCCAGGATCCTCTTTGGGGGGAAGCGTAAGGGTGACCAACGCTTCTGTAACGCCCGCTGCAGCGCGCAAGGCGCAACGATCGCACTGTCGCGGCAGATACCTGACCATTTGATCTCTGAAGCATTGCTTCGCACTCATCAGGGCCTTTGTCGGAAATGTGGAGGTTCAGGCCCGGTTGACGTCCACGTTCACCACCAGATTTGGTCCGCCATTTTGCTGACATCCTGGAAGAGCACGCCACAAATTTCCTGTCGCGACTGTGGCAGAAAGAGTCAGCTCGGTGATGCCGCACTGTCACTGATTTTCGGATGGTGGGGGTTCCCTTGGGGGCTAGTTCTGACTCCGGTGCAGGTTGGACGCAACGTTTTCGGAATGCTCCGAGGGCCGGACTCCACTAAACCGTCCAAACAACTGGAGAAAATGATCCGCATGCACGTCGCTCTACAAACAAAGAGCAAGGGGCAAGACATGACCCCGCAAGCGCAATAAAGACCTTTCCCCCAGTTGGAGCAAAAGACTAATTCGGGATCGTTCTCTATTCCACCTGCTCCCAACAAAAATTTAGAGGGACGGGCAAGTTTTGCCGGTCCCTCTTTTCTTGTTGTACGCACGTCGGTTAACGAACGTCGATGAACGAATCCTAGCTCGCAGAAACGACTAGTTTCCCGCCGCCGCGGCCACAGCCTTCGGGGCTTCTTGCTTGCTTTGATTCTGAGCTTGAGATTTTTGGTCTTTCTTTTCCGGGCTGCGAACTTCCACGCCACCCTTGATCATCGCGCCCTCTTCGACGCTGATGCGATGGGTGATGACATCGCCGGCGAGTACGCCTTCGCTGCGAATATCCAGGCGATCGGCGCACTGAACGTTACCCTGCACCTTGCCCATGATCACAACTTCTTTCGCGTTGATGCTGGCAGCAACGATTCCATTGCGGCCGACGGTCACGCGGTTATCAGGGAAGTTGAGTGAACCTTCCACCTTGCCATCGATGAACAACGCTTCTGAACCAGAGATTTCGCCCTTGATCACCAGCGAACGTCCGATGGTTGCCTGATCGATCGATGCGGCCGACTTCACCGGGGCATAGCTGTTGGCAGGCGCTGCATTTTGATTGAACTTAGGATCCGGAGACTGCAACATGTAAACCTCGCTTTGAGTTCCGCACCACAGTTGGGAGTCGCCCCGAGGTTGCGGTCGTTAAGGCTTTAACGACAGCCTGCTAACGTCAGATAGAGAATCGCACGGAGGTCCGTGTTACGGTAGGTTACTCAAGGGTGTTGTACGTCCGCGCAAGGCTGTGTTGTAGAGGCAACCGGGTGGGGAGACGCGGAGAACCGCGTCTCTACAGTTAGAGCTTGCTTGCGACGGCCTCGTCCCACTCGGGAGCGGACTCATCTGCTCACAGTCCCATAATCAACCGAAACAACCCATTTTGTAGAGACGGGGCTCGCCCCGTCTCCCGGCGGCCAGGAAACGGTATGAGAGACGGGGGAAGAAACAGGCGAGGATGGGATGTTTCCGGTTTTCGTGCGGAGTTTTATCTAATGTTGTCCATGCTTTTCGGAAGTTTTCCCGGTTTCATGCGACTGATCTTGTTTGAGATATAGGTCAGCCACCTTTTGCGCAAAAGAGGGAGCGTCCACCTCAGCGCGGTTCGATAATACGACCACGGTCAGATGGTCATCAGGGAAGCGTTGGATCGAGTTGCGAAATCCCATCGTCTCGCCGTAATGCGCAAACCGGCGATGACCGCGATAGGGATCAAGGAACCACCCAAAGCCGTAGCGCGGCGCAACGCTGCCATTGGGCTGCTGCATAGGAGCGCCATGTGGCATTGCTGCCGCAGTCAGCGCCGGCTGCATTTCTTTTTCTGACACCAGTGTGTGCTCAGAGAGAGCGCGATCCCACTTTTCCAGATCGTCTAAAGAGGTGTAAATTCCGCCATCGCCGAGCGTTGCCGAGGTCGAGCTTTGGTCCGTCTGCTTCCAAACACCAGAAGTCTGGGTATTGCCGAAAGCTCGATGGGAGACGTTGTTTTTGCCCTTCTCATACGCGATCGAATTTTCCATCTCGAGCGGCGCGAAAATGCGGCGCTTCAGAAAGTCTCCGAAGTCCATCCCGGAGCGCTTTTCGACGACCATTGCCAGCACCACATATCCAGAGTTGCTGTAGGACCAGAAACTCCCTGGCGTGAACTTCGTCGTCGATTGCCGCTTGAGCAAGTCGAGAACACCAGCATCTTTAATTTGCGGGATTTTGTCATCGGCAATCCCCGCGTATTGCTTGTCCATGATGTCTTCGTAATCGATCAGGCCAGAACTGTGATTCAGCATCTGACGAATGGTGATCGCCTTCCCATACGCGGGAAAATCAGGGAATACATCGCTTAAACGTTCGTCGTAGCGCAGCTTTCCATCGTGCACCAGCAGCATGATTGACATAGCCGTAAATTGCTTGGTCAACGACGCCAGTCTGAAATTTGTCTCAGGGATGATGGGTGCTAAGTCTCGCAAATCCGCGATACCGTAGCCTTTGGCGAAGACCCGCTCGCCGCGCTTGATCACGAGCACCGCGCAGCCAGGATCTCGAGGTCCAATGAACGAAAAAAGTTTGTCGACAGCCTCGGACGGAGATACACCGGAATTTGTAGCAGCGACACTCACCGAGCAAAGCAAGAGAAGGGATCCGAGACCGCGCATCGCACGGTGCATCATGCCTTGACGAGTTGCTCCGCTGCCTCAGGAAGTTTCGCAGCGTGCCAGGCGTCAAACCCTCCGGTTACATTCATGACGTTCCTGTGGCCCGCGCGCTCGAGCAGCCCGCAGGCAATCATGCTGCGGTAGCCGCCCTTGCAGTGGACCGCAACCGGATGCGAGGCGCCAATCTCCGGCAACCCTAGGGCGAATTCGTCGAGCGGTGTGCATTCGACTCCAGGGATGTGCCCAGCCTGCCACTCGCCTTCGCGGCGAACGTCGAGAATGTCTTGCGCGCGGATCGTGCCGTCTGCGAACTGACGGTTCAGTTCCTCCGCGGAAATACTCGCCGTCTCGGCCAGGGGCAGGCCAGCCTCCTGCCATGCCTCCACACCGCCTCGAAGGTAGCCGCGCACCTCTTCGATCCCGACACGAGCCATCCGCAATCGCGCTTCTTCAACCTGCGCGTCGGAGGCCCCGATCAAAACTGGCTTCGAGTGAATGCCAAAAATTCCGCCTGCCCAAGATGCGAATTGGCCCGCGAGCGCTATATTGATCGATCCGGGAACGTGTCCGGCCGAATACTCTTCGTTCGATCGAACATCGAGCACGTTCGCGTGCCGCGACAAAAGCTCGCCGACTTCTTGCGGCGAGAGAGCAGTCAGCGGCGGCAATTCTTGAAGGTTTGGAGCCCCGGAGCGATTGATCTCCGCGTCCTCGAGAAAATAATCGGGACGCGCTGGAAGGTTGGTTGTCACCTGAACGATAAATTCGTCGCGACTGGGAATTTGCAATGCGTGATTCGTCAGCCGCTCGGTTCCAATCGTAGATGACTTCTCGGCCCGCATGCTCCGCCCACAGAGCGATCCGGCGCCATGCGCAGGATAAACCGCGACCGAATCCGGCAGCGTCATCAACTTGTTGTGCAGGCTGTCATAGAGAAGTCCTGCAAGTTGCTGCGGCGTGTGCTTCTTTGAAAGATCGGGACGCCCGACGTCGCCGATGAACAGTGTGTCTCCTGTCAGCACTGCCGACGGAGTCTCGCCTCTGCCATTCGTCGCATTCTCGTTGTCGATAATCACAAGGCAAACGCTTTCCGGCGTATGGCCCGGTGTTTCAAGCGCACGTATCTTGAGCGAGCCGACTTGCACCTCCGAACCATCGGTCAGAGGAATATGCGGAAACCCGGCGTCGGCTTGTGCGCCGATGTAAATTGTGGCTCCGGTGCGCGCCGCTAGCTCTTTGTGCCCGGAGACGAAGTCAGCATGCAAGTGGGTCTCAAAAATATGCCGAATTTTTAAGTTCTTCTCCTCCGCCGCCTTGAGATAAATATCCACATCCCGCTGAGGATCGACCACGGCCGCCTCGCCCGCCGAGCCGATCAGGTAGGAGGCGTGTGAGAGACAGGTGAGGTAGAACTGTTCGAAATGCATTAGCTGTTCTCCGCGTCGCGACGGAATTGAGACGAATATCGTGCCAGCCGATTATCCCACCGAACCTGTGACTTCGAAAGCCGAAGTCACCGAGGCACTTTATTCACTGAGAATCAGCGACGGCAGGAAAAATATTCTAAAGGCAGCCCCGTAGACGGCTGGAATTCGGTACGCGAAACTGGCTCGCATCGGCCCCCACGAAAAGCAGTGCTTCCGAGCCGAGACAACTTCCTGAGCCGCGAAGGGTTAATCCCTGCACCAGTTGCGTACACCTTTTGTAACTTGGAGGTAACCACACGAGAGCCTAGAGTTTAGTTGGCTCACTGCGTGAGCGCCTTCGGCCCCGATCGTGCATCGAATGTAGTGAGCGTTCCGGCATTCAGGGCCTCCAGGTAATCCGCAAGTCGACGCATCGCGACTCGCAAGAATGAAACGAATGGCGAAACGCAAACAATTCGTGGCAGCGTGTCTTGATTTCGGCCTTCCCGCGCTTCTGGCCTTAGTTCTTGCCTGCGTGCTGAGCGCGAGCCTCTTCGGTCAAACCAATTCTTACGTGAACGCGTCTCCGGCTGTCGCTGTCTCCAATAAGGCAAGCGCTGCGGCTGTAGTCGATGTCAGTAGCAACAACACGGCCGACGTTGACTCCGACGAACCCATCATCACCATTAAGAAGCGGGTCGATGAAGTCAACTTGCTCTTCATCGCTACTGACCGGCACGGCAAGTTCGTCCGCAATCTTAATCAGAACGACTTTTCGATCATCGATGATCACAAACCGGTCGACAATATTGTGAACTTCCGGCGCGAGACGGATCTTCCTATTGAAATGGGCCTTTTGGTCGATGTCAGCGGTTCCGTTTCCAGCCGTTTCGCTTTCGAAAAAGGAGCAGCAACCGGATTTTTGCAGCACATGATTCGTCCGCGCTACGACCGCGCCTTCGTGGTCGCGTTTAACAAAGACAGCCGAATCACTCAGGATTTCACCGACCAGGTCCCGCTTCTAGCCGCGGGCGTCCAGAAAATGAACAATGGCGGCGGCACGGCTCTCTACGATGCGGTATATAAGGCTTGCAAGGACAAGTTGCTGCGAGAGCACTCCGAGCATCCGATTCGCAAAGCGATCGTGATCTTGAGTGACGGGGAAGATAACCAGAGCGATCACACCCGCGCTCAGGCGATCGAAATGGCCCAGCGGGCCGAAGTGCTGATCTATGCCATCTCCACCGACGACAGCGGGCTGATATTACGCGGCGACAAAGTTTTGGAAGAGCTCTCCAATGCCACTGGCGGGCGTGCATTTTTTCCCTTCAAGATGAAAGACATCACCCATTCTTTCGCCGCGATTGAAGAGGAACTGCGCAGCCAGTATGCCGTTTCCTACAAGCCCTCCGACTTCGATGCTGACGGGCGTTTTCACTCAATCGAAATCACCACCCTGAAGAAAGATCTACAAGTCCGCACCCGCCGCGGTTATTACGCGCCCCAGCAATAAACTTCTTGCCGTTGCCTCTTGAACTCGGCGCACTACTACTTTCCAACTATTGCCCAGCCCCCTCGCCTGCACAATAATTTCCGGACCTAAAGTCTGCCGTTTCCGGAGACCCCAGATCGTAAAGAGGCTACGCACTTGAAGAAAATATTAATCAGTCTATTGCTCGTGCTCGCCCTAACCTGGGTTCTTGGCTGCGTCGCACTCTACCGCGTCATGCAGAAGCCGCCAGAGACATTCGCGCGCTTCATGAAGAAACTGCCCGGGCCGGTGGCGTTCCTCGCTTTTCCCTTCGAGAGCCTCTGGACAAAAGCTCGCTCCGGCGAGTTGAGCGTTGGCGACGCCGCTCCCGATTTTTCGCTCACGAAACTCGACAAGAGTGATTCGGTTCAACTATCGAAGCTGACCGCGCAGGGCAAGCCGGTTTGCCTCATCTTCGGAAGCTACACTTGACCGCCCTTCCGGCGGGAGGTTCCCGCCCTCAACAAACTGAGCGATCAATACGGCAACAAAGTTAGCTTCCTGGTGGTCTACATCACCGAAGCCCACCCCAGCGACGTGTGGCAGATGGAAAGCAATATAAAAGATCAGGTCGTACTGGCGAGTCCGAAGGATGAAGCGGAACGCGCCATGGTGGCCGGAGCCTGCGTGCGGAAACTGGGCATCAAGATTCCCGCCGTCATCGACGAATTCGGAAACTCGACCGAGCAGGCTTACACCGGATGGCCCGATCGCCTTTATCTGATCGATGCCAAAGGCCGCGTGGCTTACAAGTCGAAGCCGGGCCCTTTCGGTTTCAAGTCCGATGAATTAAAAGCTGCACTCGATAAGACTCTGAATTGATCGCATCGCTGAACTCCCTTGCCAAATAGCCTGCTGTCGCCGACGCAACCCCGAGCGCCGTTGGTTCCATCCGCCGGAGCGCTGTATTCTCGTGAGGTGCCGCGATCGCCCGACTCCAGTTTGAGAACACCGAGGACGCCGAGCAGTCCGAAGTCGCCCACTCGCGGGCTCTTTCTGGGCCTGATCATCACGCTCGCCGCTGTCATAAGTTATTCCGGCTACATCACGCGGCAAATTTCCGGCCTCCGCGAATTGCAGGACAATCTTGTCGACCGCAATCGGAGAGACTCGCTGCAACTGCTGCGAATCCAGAACGACCTGAACTCTCTCGGCCTCGCCATGCGCGACATGCTCGACAATGACGAGCCTTACCCGCTCACGGCATGGTCGGCACAATTCCAGCGCGTGCGCACCGATCTCGACGACGCCCTCCGCCGCGAGGAGCAAGCCGCTCCCGTAAATCGGACAGCCGAACAGGAGCAGTATTTAAAAAATTCAGTAAGCCAGTTTTGGGACGCCGCCGATCGCATCTTCGCTCTAGCCCGCAATTCCAGGCAGGATGAAGCCAGAACGCAGATTCGGATTTCACTGCGCGCCCGGCAGGAGGCATTGAGCACCGCCGTCTCGCGTTTTCTGGTACAAAATAACGAAGGCGAAGAGCAGGCCGCCCAGCGGATCGCGCAGATTTATCGCCGCGTGCAGCGGCAAGTCTATTTGTTCCTGACCGCAACGCTGCTGGCCATTCTGTTTACCAGCCTCTATCTCATCCGGTCTAACCGGAAACTCTTTGCCCGGCTCGCAACGCTCTCCGAGCAGCGCAGCGAACTCGCCCAGAAGCTGATCTCAACTCAGGAATCGACGCTCCGCCACATTTCGCGAGAGTTGCACGATGAATTTGGACAGATTTTGACCGCGGTCGGAGCCATGCTGACTCGCGCCGGAAAACACGCTCCCGAAGGTTCGGCGCTCCGCACAGAGTTACGCGAGGTCTGCGAGATCGCTCAAGACTCGCTGGAAAAAGTTCGCAGCCTCTCGCAGGCATTGCATCCCGTGATGCTCGAAGAGACTGGACTGGAGAGTACGCTCGACTGGTACTTACCGGTGCTGGAACGCCAGGCGGGCCTTCACGTATTCTATGAAAAATCAGGCGTCCCGTTTCCGATCGACGGCGATTCCGCAATTCACGTATATCGCGTCGTCCAGGAAGCGCTGAATAATGTGACGCGGCACTCCGGAGCCTCTGAGGCATGGGTGCGATTGCAATTTCTGGAAGATGCATTGGTGGTTGAGGTCGAAGATCACGGGAAAGGTTTCGAATCGAGCGCAACCAAACAAGGAATTGGCTTGGTGGCGATGCGGGAGCGGGCAGAATTATTGGGCGGCGACATCGAATTTGCGCATCCGGAAGCAGGCGGTACCGGCACCACGGTTCGTCTCAAGGCACAGCGGGAGAAACTCGTCTCAAATGGCTGAAAAAATTTCTGTTCTATTAGTGGATGACCATGCCCTCGTCCGGCGCGGTTTCCGCCGCATTCTCGAAGACGAAGAAGACATCGAGGTTGTCGGAGAAGGCAGCGATGGAGCCGAAGCCATCACGCTCGCGGAAAAGCTGCAGCCGAAAGTCATCGTCATGGACTGCGCTATGCCGGGAATCAACGGCCTCGATGCGACCCGCAAGATCCTGGCGGCCAACGAGAAGGCGTTGGTTTTAATGTTAAGCATGCACCCGGAAGAAACTCTCGTCCGCCAGGCGCTCGATGCCGGTGCGCGTGGGTATGTTTTAAAAAGTGCTGTGGACCTGGAGTTGGGCGCAGCGATTCGTCGTGTGGTGAAAGGTGAAACCGTGCTTGATTCTCAACTCAAGCGCCCTGAGCCATTAAAAGGCAAGCGCCACGCGGCACTGACTCCGCGTGAACTTGAAGTTCTGCAGATGATCGTGGATGGCAAGTCGAACAAAGAAATCGCGGCCGTTCTCGATCTGAGCGCCAACACCGTAGCCGTCCATCGCGCAAATATGATGGAGGCTTTGGGGATTCACAAAGCGGCCGAACTTGTCGTCTATGCGATTCGGAATGGTTTGGTTAATCTTCCGTGAATCGCCTTGGTCGCCGGAAATCTGTCGGCTCTAACGAATTCACTCGCCGTGATTTCCTGGATGCTGGAATTGCCAGCCTGGGCTCAACCCTGCTCCTGCCTCATCTCCTCTCGAACTGCTCGTACGCTGAGTCCCCGACCGTGAATCCGGGCTTTCGCTTCGCCGATGTTACTGCTCAAGCTGGAATCAACTTCCATCACAACAGCGGCGCGTATGGAGGCAAACTGCTCCCCGAGACGCTCGGCGCGGGCTGCGCATTTCTCGATTACGACCGCGACGGTTGGCAAGACATCCTTCTAGTGAACAGCGCCGACTGGCCGGGCCATAAACGAGAACATAAATCCGAAACGAATTCCTTAACGCTATACCGGAATAATCGAAACGGCACGTTCACCGACGTAACACGCTCCGCCGGCTTGGATGTGGAGATGTATGGCATGGGCGTCGCCGTCGGGGACTACGACAATGACGGCTTCCCCGACATCCTGATTACCTGCGTCGGCCAGAATCGCCTCTTCAAAAATACCGGCAAAGGAACTTTTATCGACGTCACCAAGGCCACCGGATTGGCGGGACGCCAAGCGATGAGTACATCTGCGCTATGGTTCGATTTTGATCGCGACGGGCTCTTGGATTTATTTGTCTGCAACTACGTGAAGTGGTCGCCTGATCACGATGTCTTCTGTAGCCCCGACGGCAAACGCAAATCCTATTGCACGCCTGAGGCATATCGCGGCGAGACCTGCTGGCTGTTTCACAACCGAGGCAACGGAACCTTTGAAGATGTCACTGCCTCCAGCGGAATTTTCGATAGCAGTTCCAAATCTCTCGGCGTTGCGATGCTTGATTACGATCGCGACGGCTGGCCCGACCTCCTCGTCACCAACGATACCCAACCGAACAAGCTCTACAAGAATCAACGCAACGGTACCTTCAAAGATGCGGCTGTCGATGCGGGCATCGCTTTTTCCGCTGAGGGGCGAGCGCGCGCCGGGATGGGCGTCGATGTCGGCGACTTTGAGAACTCGGGCAGGGCAGGTGTAGCAATCACGAATTTCGACAACGAGATGATCGGCCTTTATCGAGCCACCGACGCCGGAGGTTTCGCCGACGTGGCTTTGCAAAGCGGCGTTGGGCTCGCTTCAAAAGACAAATTAGGCTTTGGCTGCGCTTTTTTCGATGCCGACTTGGATGGATTGCTCGACCTCGCCGTCGTGAACGGACACATCGATGACACCGTGCGCAATGTCAACGTCAACGGCACCGGATACGCTCAGCCGCCGCAACTTTTCCTGAACCGCGGCAAAGGTTCATTCGTCGATGTTGCAGCTGAATTAGGAGGTGGCTTCAGCCAGCCAAAAGTCGCGCGGGGCCTGGCGTATGGCGATTTCGACCGCGACGGCGATCAGGATCTTTTGATCACAACCAATGACGGCCCCGCGTATCTCTATCGCAACGATCAGACCTCTGCGAACCGCAGCATTCGTTTTCGCCTCGTCGGCACCAAGTCGAATCGCGACGCAATCGGCGCCTCCCTGAAAATATTTTATGAAACCTCTACCCAGTCGCGAACGGTGAAGGGCGGATCGAGCTATCTCTCGCAGTCCGAATTGCCGGTGACTTTTGGCTTGGGAAAACTCGACCGCATTGACCGTCTGGTCATTTCTTGGCCGAGCGGCGCAACAGAAGAATTCAAGAATCTTGCCGCAGGACGCACGTACGAATGTGTTGAATCGAAGGGAATCCAGCCGCAGCAGGGTTTCTAAATCCTCTTCGCCTCACCCGCTTTTTTATCTCACGAGCTTAGAGACGTCGGCCCTCTTGTTGTGCCATGCAGTAGCCTGCTCATAGGCGTGAGCGGCCTGCAGCAGAACAACACCGCGCCAGGGCGCCGCAGCAAGTTGGAGCCCGATCGGCATCCCTGCTTTGGTAAACCCGCAGGGAACCGAGATCGTCGGAATCCCCCAGACGTTGAATGGCCGCGTATTCCGCAGCAGCAGTAATTCTTTCGGACGCAACTGCTCTGGATGCTGGCGCAATTCCTCGATCGCCGGCGGAGGAATCGGAACAGTCGGCGTCAGCAACACGTCAACGTCTCTGAATATTTCCTGGATTGCAAAACGACTGGCCTGAAGTTCCCGACTCGCCCGAAGGGCGTCGTTCGCGGAAATGTTGGCTCCGGAACGAATGCGCTCAAGCGTCGCCGGCTGGTAAAGCTCCGGCGAATTTTCGACGTAAGTCTTGTGATAAGCAAAAGCTTCGGCGCTCGCCAGTGTGCGATCGGTAGGCACTTCGACCTCAAATTCTCGAATCTCAGCGCGCAGACCGGCGAAAACTTTGATAGCCGCTTCGACGGCAGCAGCAATCTCGGAGTCAACGTCGTCGAAGAAAAATTTGCGCAGCACGCCCACGCGAAGGTTGGTTGGAGGCTGGTCAAAGGCCGACATTAGGCTCGGAGCAGGCCTTCCAGCACACGGATCGCCGGAATCGTAATCCGACATGGCCTGCACCATCAAAGTCGCGTCGTAGACTGTATTCGCGATCGGCCCGACGTGATCGTACGAAGAAGAGAGCGGCACGACGCCTCGTGTGCTAACCCGCCCATAAGTCGGCTTAAGTCCAACGAGCCCGCAAAAAGCTGCCGGCAGACGAATCGACCCTGCAGTGTCGGTGCCAACTGCACCGAATCCCATATCTGTCGCCACGCTAGCCGCCCCGCCGCCAGAAGAGCCGCCGGCAATGTATTCGGCGTTCCACGGATTATGCACCTCGCCAAATTTACTGATCATCGAACTGCCGCCGTAGGCAAATTCGTGAAGATTCTGTTTCCCCAGAATGATGGCTCCCGCGCAGCGCAGCCGGCGCACGACTTGCGCATCTTCTTTGGGAATGCGGTCAGCAAATAGAACGCTCGCCGCGGTAGTTGGAACCCCAGCGACATCGATAATGTCCTTGAGCCCGATAGGAATACCGTGGAGAGATCCCAGATAATCGCCGCGATAAATCTCGCGTTCCGCAATCCGCGCCTGTTCCAGCGCCGACTCGGCGGTGACAGTGATGAAGGCGTTCAACACAGGATTCAGCTTCTCGATGCGCTTGAGGCACTCGTGCGTCAACTCCACGGGAGAGATCGAGCGATCTCGAATTTCCCGGCTCAGCTCGCGAATGGTTTGACGCACTTGGTCCTCGAATACCAGATTTGAATCGCCACATCGGGTTTCTATAAAGCCGGCGCGCGCTTTACCCTATGGCTGCGTTGGCGGATTCGCCTTTCGCCTGCCGAGCCACTTCACCACAAAATAAACGACCGGGCCAGCGCCCAGCGCCCACGGTCCCCAGCGCAGCGCCACAGGATCACTGTAACGCAGAACCACGTAGGTCATAGCAATCGGCATCGCGACTACGTACAGCAATCCCAGATTGCCGCCGGGGATGATAAATCCGCGCGGCAGGTCAGGGCGCTTGCGCCGCAACCCCCACGCCGAAAGAACCGTCATCACAGTGGTCGCAGCTCGCAACCAAACATAGATGCTGATCAACTCGCCGAGAGAGTTTAGCGCGAGCGAAGCGTAGATTGCGGCCGAGATTAAAATCGCAATCCAGCGCGTGCCGTAACGCGGATGCCGCTGCGTGAGAAATTTCGGCAGATAGCCATCTTCAGCCAGCGTGAACGGCATGGGAGTCGCCGTCAGCATGGTGCTGTTAAGCAGCGCAACATTTCCAACCATGGCTCCAACCGTCATCAAGTGTCCAAGCCACGCGCCGCCGATCAGAAGTGCTGCGGTCGAAAAGTATCCATCGTGCCATTGCTGCCAGTTGCCGAGCGCCGCGAGCGCCGCGAATGGCGGCAAAAAATACGTCGCGATCGATAGCGGAATCACCATCGCCAGCGCACGCGGGTAGGTGCGTTGAGGATTCTCAACATCCTCGGCGACACTCGAAAGCTGCTCATAGCCGGAGTAAAGCCAAATACCCAGCGCCAGCCCAACTCCAAAGACCTTGGAGAACGCCTGGTGTGGCGGCACCAGCGGCACAAATGGATTGTGCTGCCAATGCGAGAGTCCGAGCACCACCATGGCGACCACCGGAATGAACATGAATAGTTCTAGCGCAGTGGCGAACTTCCCCACCATCTGAATGCCAAGAATATTGACCCACGTGATCACGGCAATCAAAACGAAAGAAACCAGCCAATGTTTCCACCCCGCGATCTGCGGGAAATAAAAAGCGAGATAATCCGTAAAGAGAACAGCGTAAGATCCTCCAAGCAAGAACGACGCTGTCCAATTCCACCAGCCCGCCAAAAATCCCCAGAAATCTCCGAATGCGGCACGCGTCCATCGATAGAAGCCGCCTTCCACCGGCATCGCGGTCGTCAGCTCAGCGGAGACAAGCGACACCGGTATGCTTAAGAAAAAAGGCAGGATCAACAAGTAGAGCAAAGTCATCCCAGGCCCGCTCAGGTTGACCATGCTCTCTAAGCCGAAGGGTCCTCCAGTAGTGTAGGAGAACATTACGAAAACAAAATAAAACAGGCCAGCCTTGCGCACAGCAATTTCAGATGAGGATTTTGCTTTCGCCATGAAGTGTGTAAGGCAGAGAACGAAATGCCGCCAGACAATGGCGGCTAGTGTACAGCAAACAGCGCTGCAAGCAGTGCTCGCGCTAGGCGCCGGCCGCGAGCTTCCGGCAGAATCCAACTAAATTATCGAGCATGTCATGAGTAACAAATTCGAGAGCGGTCAGAACTTCTCTTTGCGTGAGCACCGGCGAATCGCCCAGAAATTCCATCGTCATGCGCACTCGAGTTCCGCCTCCACTATCCGTGGCGAAATAGACATTCTGTTCGACCGTAATGCCCAATCCATGATTTATGACGGAGAGATGTCGAGGCGGGTTGAAGACGGTGACTACGGCCGCAATGGTCGATGGAACCGGTTTGATCACCACATATCGTGCCCGGCTGCCGACCTGCCACGGTTCGCCTTCGATCCACGAAGCCTCAGCGTAGACTCCGCGATGAAGCAGGCGTTCATGGCTCAAAAACGCAGTGAATACGTCTCCTATATTGCCCGACACGCGAACCGAGTAATCGACATGGCTAACCATGGAACCACCAGTGGGCGCGATTATGCGCCGATGGCTAGCGGAAGGCAAGGCGCTCCCAGGGTTGCGCCTTCGAGTTCCAGCAATTTGCTCTTGATGTCGAGGCCGCCGCCATAGCCGCAAAGCGATCCACTGGAGGCAATCACGCGGTGGCAAGGAACGATAATCGCGATCGGATTTCGATTGTTCGCCATGCCAACCGCGCGGAAAGCGGTGGGATGGCCAATAGCTCGTGCGATTTCAGCATAGGTCCGAGTTTCCCCGTACGGAATCCTGAGCAATGCGTTCCAGCACGCTAACTGGAATGTCGTCCCGCGAAGATCGAGCGGCAGAGAAAATTCGCGACGCTCGCCCCTGAAATATTGGTCAAGCTCGTCGAGATATGGCCCGAGCGCTGATCTAGACTCCACTATCTTTGCGCCCGGAATGCTTCGCATCCGCGTCTCAAATTCCAGCCGCACCAAACCCTTGGACGATGCCGTCAAACTCAGCGGACCCGCCGGCGACGATGTGTGGGCAACGTAGAGACTCTCCATAATCAGCGGAGAATATCACGATGATCTTCATCTTGCTGTGCCGCCAGCGGAACTTTTCGGTTGCGAAAAAAAGCCCCTCGCTTTCGCGAGAGGCTTTCCAGGAGGCGCTTAACGCTATTACTGATTCGGAGTTGCAGTTGGAGCGCTACCGGACGAGGCAAGTTGCTCGAGGTTGTTCTTGAGCAGGCTGATTTCGACGCGCCCGCCGGTGATGCGTTTCGGTTTTCCTTCCGTGCTCGCCGTGGTGGTTGGTGCAGGAGCATTCCCCATGCCAACCAGATAAATGCGGTACACAGGAATGTCATGGTTCAAGACGAGGTAGCGAACGACCGATTCCGCCATTTTCTGCGAATTCGCGATCGCAATCTGTCCCTTGCCCGACGAGAAGCCTTGCACTTCGACCACGTAGCCACGCTGGGTCTTCAACGGCGTCGCCATTTCATCGAGTGCGTTCTTGGCGTTCTGGCTCAATACCGTCTGCCCCGACTTGAAGATAATTTCAGTCTGGGTCGAAGGCTGGTATTGATCGATATTTGTAACGACCTGCTCGACCGTCGTAAGGCGAGTGTTGGCCTGTTGCGCGGTCTGCTGCGCCGCCTGCGCTTTGTTGCCCGCCTCGATTGCGTGCTGGTCGGCCTCGTTGGCCTTGGTGGATGCCAACTGAATTCCCTGTTGCGCGCGCGAATCTGTGTCTTTAATCGACTTCCCGTTCGAGGATGTCAGCTCATCGAGTTCGTTAATGCGGTTGCGGATCGGCTCCGTCTGACGCGCCACATATTTCTTGCGGGCGAACGGATTCACACGTCCCCAAAATCCCTCCCGCGCTTCAGGCTGCAGCGGCTGCTTGCCAGTGCCTGCTTCGGTCGTGGTCGTCGTTTGCGTGGTTTGGGTAGTTGTTTGCGCCGGAGCGGTGGAACTATCTTGGGCAAAAACCGGCAGGGCGAGTGTTCCAGCCAGCGTTAGGACGAAGAGCGAGCGATTTTTCATTTTAGACTGCCTCCAGGTGGTGAGTGGTTTCCACTCTCCGCGCTTTGCAGCGCGATTGATTGCGTCGGTAACCGGTGCCACTTGTTTGGAAGGCAAACGCCGACGCCGCAGTTGCCCTTGAACTCGGTAAAACTCTGGGCATAGACTTCAGCCGCACCCTCTACAGTACAGTTTAGGTGCCAAAATCATTATACCTGTTGTTTTGTACTAAGTCTTTTCCTTTCAAAGTTTTATGGTATAGAGGGCGGTACCTGCCAACCCCACGAAACGGTAATATTTAGCGACTTTCGATATAAAAAGTGCCTACAGCATTTAATAATTCCAGAATTGGGGTCTGCGGACTGCCAGAAATCATCCACTAAGGCATGTCCAAATATGGTCCGTCTTCCTTCACTTTAGGCCTTTCACTTCTTCTGATTTCGTCATTTTTCGGTGCCGCCAACCCCGTTTTTGCTGCAAATACCAAGTTCGATCTCAGCCAACTGAAGGCCCCATCCGGTTTTCACATCGACGTGTTTGCGAAGGATGTCGACGGGCCGCGCATGATGATCTTCAGCCCAGGCGGAGTTTTGCTCGTAAGCGAATCCGGCGAAGGCCGCGTCGCAGCATTTCCCGATCCCCAGCACACCGGCAAGGCGACGAAAGAAGTGAAATTTTTAGAGGGACTGAACGAGCCTCATGGGTTAGCTTTCAACGAAGGCAAACTCTTTGTCGCCGAAAACGACAAGGTGGTTCGCTACGATTGGGACGAGACGAACCTGCGGGCGACCAACCCGAAAAAACTGTCCGATCTCCCCGGATCTGGCGGGCACTCCTCGCGCAGCATAGTTTTTCACGGCGGCAAAATGTACGTATCCGCTGGCTCGTCTTGCAACGTCTGCATCGAAAAAGATCCGCGCCGCGCCGCCGTCATGGAGTTTAATCCCGATGGCTCCGGCATGAGAATTTTCGCGAAAGGACTGCGGAACGCGGTCGGCATCGCGGAAAATCCGAAGACAGATTCAATCTGGGTCACGGTCAATGGGCGCGACCTCCTCGGCGACGATTTGCCGCCCGAAGTAATTTTCGATCTAGGCAAAAATGGCGGCGACTTCGGATGGCCTTACTGTTACGGCGATCACATTCCGGATTCAAACTTCACCAAACCTGGCGACAATCGCTGCCAAAGCGTGACCGGCCCAAAAGTGCAAATGCAGGCGCACTCAGCTCCGCTCGGATTGGCGTTTTACGAGGGTTCGCAATTCCCTGCCGAATATCAGAACAACATTTTCGTCGCCTTCCATGGCTCTTGGAATCGCAGCGTACCGACGGGATACAAGATCGTGCGCGTCAAGCTTGACGGGCAAGGTCAGCCGCAGAATGGAGCAGAAGATTTCATCACCGGATGGCTCGCACCCGGTGAGACAAAGAAGCAGAGATGGATGGGACGTCCGGTCGGCATCGCTGTCGCCACCGATGGGTCAATGTACATCAGCGATGACTCAGCAGGCGTGATCTATCGGGTCACGTATCAGAAGTAGAACGTTTTACACACGGAGAAGTAAGACGCGCTACGTACCAGAGATAGCAGAAGATCCGAAGCTGCGATCTAGTTGTAGCCTAGCTATTATCTAGAAGCGGTTCGTATCAGGCATTATCTAGAAGCGGTTCGTATCAGGGCATTATCTAGAAGCGGTTCGTATCAGGCATTACCTAGAAGCGGTTCGTATCAGGGCATGCCTTCAGGCATGCCGCAAAACGGAGCACTTGTCCGCCGGCTTTAGCCGCTGCGGCAGGCAGGCCTGCGGAAAAACAACAGTTTCCATTTTCTTACTGGCTAGCAATACTTCTCATACTGCTGATAAATAAACGGGTCCGTCATTCCAGCGATGTAGTCGCAAATCACGCGGGGCAGCGAATCTGGGCCGGGCTTCTCGCGGTAATTGCGCGGCAAGTCGTCGGGCTCTTCCATCCAGTGCGCGAAAAGCTCTTTGGTAATGCGCTCCGCGTCTTCCTTCTCGCTGGCAAGTCCGGGACTGTAATAGAGATTTTCGTATAAAAATTCCTTGAGCCCTCGCCGCTGCTCCTCGACGGGCGCGCTGAATGCCGCAATCCGCTCCTGATATTGGCGCACGTCTTCGACCGAATGCACCTTCGCAAATTGCACTCGCTCCCGCGTATTCGTGATCAAGTCGCCGACGAAAACATCGAAAATACTTTTCAGCGCTTCATTGAAAACCAACTTCTCGGCGGCGTCCGGATAACGACGCTTCGCCTCTTCATAGTGACGCTTGAAGAGCTCCGAGCTATCAGCGATCTGATCGATCGCCAATAAATGTGCTTCGTAGCCGTCGTCCAGGTCGGCGGTGTTGTAAGCGATTTCGTCGGTGAGATCGATAAGTTGCGCTTCCAGTGGAGGCCGTAGATTGAGCAGATATTCAACCAGCTCCGGGTGCTTTTTAGGATCGTAATCATGAGAATGCTTGATGATCCCCTCGCGGACTTCAAACGTGAGATTCAGTCCGCGAAATGCCGCATAGCGTAGCTCGAAATCTTCCACAATGCGCAAGGCATGCAGGTTGTGATCGAACCGCAACCCGTGCTGGCGCATGATTCCATCGAGGGCCTTTTCTCCCGAGTGGCCAAACGGCGGATGCCCCAAATCGTGAACCAGCGCGAGCGCCTCTGCCAAGTCGGTGTTCAGGCCAAGCTGCGCCGCGATGGTGCGAGAAATCTGCGCGACCTCGATAGTGTGAGTCAGACGATTGCGAAAGTGGTCAGAATAGCGCCGCGTAAACACCTGAGTTTTGGCTTCCAACCGACGAAAAGCCCGAGCGTGGACAACGCGATCCCGGTCACGCTGGAAATCGTTCCGGTAAGGATGTTGCGTCTCGCGATGGCGCCGCCCGCGGGATTGTTCAACGCGCACCGCGTAATCGGCCAACATGAGAAAAGTTTACTATCTTTCAGATTTGCGGGATTGCAGACGATAGGAAACCTGCGGGAAGCAGAACCATAAATTGCAGCTGTCATCCTGAGCGGAGCGAAGGACCTTTGCAACTCGCTGGCAGCGCAGCAGACCCCATTTGCAGAGGTCCTTCGCTCCGCTCAGGATGACAAGCGGATGAACAATAGTTGAAATGACTCCCTGAACTACGAATGCCTAAAACTACTTGGCGCCTTCTTCTTTCGCGAGCTTCATCTTGGCTGAATCCAGCTTTTTCTGCACTCGCGCCTGGTCAGCCGGATCCACCTCGGCAGCAATGGTGCGATTCCACTCGGTCAGAGCGCGTTCCCAGTTGGTGGCCGCCAGCTTCAGGCGCCCGGTCTTCTGATACAGATCGCCGAGGTGATCATGCACCGTTGGATCGGTGTTAATTTTCTGCGAAGCTTTCAACAGATTGTCTTCCGCGAGTTCGTATTTACCCTGTCGGAAGTAGGCCCAGCCGAGCGAATCCAGATAGGCGCCATTGGAAGGATCCAAAGAAACGGCATGCTTAATAAAGCCGACTGCTTCGTCGAGCTTCATGTTCTGATCAGCCAGCATGTAGCCGAGATAGTTCAGCGCAGAAGCGTGATCCGGATCGCTCGAGAGCACTTTTTTAAACTGCACTTCGGCTTCCGCATAATGTTTGTCGCGCTCGAAGGTTGAACCTCGCAGGAACCACACATACTCTTTGTCATCCGGCTTGGTCGATAGTTGTTCGGCTTTGTCGAGCGCCTGTTCGGCTTCATTGAAGCGGCGCAGTCGTGTGAACATCTGCGCCAGCGTGATATACACCTGACGGTCTTCGGCGCTGTTGTTGTTTTTCAACATCGCGCGGACTTCTTTGATTGCGGCGTCCGCCTGGCCCATGTCGGCCTGTTGCGCCGCGAGTACCATTTTCAGATCACGGCTGTTTGGCAGCTTTTGCACCGCTTCTTGCGCCGCATCGGTCGCCTTCTGCCATTCTTTGGCCTCTCGCCAGGTGTCGATGATCTGCTGGTATCCGCGCTCGACGTTGTCGTCTCCGCCGAGAGCTACGATTTCGCGGAAGGGCTCAATCGCTGCCGGATAATTCGCCTGGTCCCGGTAGATAGTACCGAGCCTTTCCAGAAACACGGCGCGATTGCTCTTTTCTCCCGCCGAATATTTGCCCTCAGCCTTTTCCGATTTTTTCAGCAAATCGCGCATGATCGGAACCGCTTCGTCATACCGGCCTTGCGCCTGATAAATGGCTGCGATGTTGTAAGGAACTTCAAACGAGTCCTGCACCATGGACTCGGCCTTCTTCAGATTCTCAAGCGCCAGATCGAACTTACCCTGCTTGCGATAAATCTCCGCAATTCGAACGTAAGTTTGCGCGTCTTCGGGATTCGCATCGGCAATGACTTTGTATTGTTCGAGGGCGGCGTCGGCTTGGCCGTCGTTCAGCAGGTTCTGTGCCAGGCCGCGAATCGCATCGAGATTGTCCCGGTCCTGCTCGATGGCGTGACGGTAAGAGTCGATCGCTTTCTTATATTCCTTCTGCTGCTCGTAGGTGTATCCAAGCGCCGAATAGAGTTTGGCTGAACGCTGCGGATTGGGGACGGAACTGAGCACCTGCGAGGCTCGCGCCGTATCGCCAAGTTCGTTGTACAAATAGGCGAGCGTCGTAACTGCTTCTTCCGATTGCGGATCAAGTTTCACCGCAGTCTTGAATTCTCCCTCAGCTTTTTGCAGATCGTTATTGAGCCGGTAAAGGCGCCCGAGGAGCAGATGGTCATCCATGCTATCGGGCTGCAGCTTCACGATCTGCTCGTACTGCTCGATGGCAAGTTTGAGCACGCTCTGCGAGCCGTTGCCTGCCTGCATGTCTCCTAAGGAGCGCAGATAAATTCTGCCCAGCAGGCGCCGGGCCTCTAGGTTGCCGGGGTTCTTCTTGATGATGTCTTGCGCCTCGACAACGGCGTCGCGGATGCGCCCTGTCTTTGCGTAGAGTTCCGCTAAGCCTGACGTCAAGTAAGCTGACGTTGGATCGGCGTCGATCGCAGCTCGATACTCTTCGATCGCCTTGTTTGCCAGCTCGCTGCGTCCATAGGTGGCGACCTGCTCCTCGTACATGTGGGCGAGGGCGAAATGATAATAAGCCGCGGCTTTATCCGTTTTGCCTTTTGCGGAAGATTGCGCCGGGGCCGCGGTTTCTGGAGCGGACGTGGACTTTTCCTGCTTATCTTTATTGCTATTTTTGGCCGGAACTTGAACTTGATCCTGGGCAAACAGCATCTGCGAACCTAAAAGAGAGGCGATAAGAGGAGTGGCAACCGAGAAAAACTTTTTTGTCATGAAAAATCCAGAGATCCAGAAAGTCCAACCACACTTCGTTTTGATGCCCAAGACACAGCCAAAGCCTTCTCTTTATTCTACCCTTGCTCAGGCTCCAGGCGCGGGAAAGCTGTAGTCAGCGTGAACAACAGAAGTACAGGCACTCCGGAGACAGATTGTAAATAATAGTAAAGGCAGCCCTGCTGCATGCCAGCGAGTCTAGTGGCGGAAGTGCCTTACCCCGGTGAAGATCATCGCCATGCCGAGGCGGTCGGCAGCCTCAATCACTTCCTGATCGCGGACCGAACCGCCGGGCTGAATAATCGCCGTAGCCCCCGCTTTAGCGATCTCTTCGATCCCGTCCGGGAAAGGGAAAAAGGCATCCGAGGCTGCGACCGTGCCCTTTAGCGGAAGTTGGGCTTTCATGGCGCCGACTTTGCAGGAGTCGACTCGGCTCATTTGTCCTGCTCCGACGCCCACGGTTTGCCCTTCGCGCGCGTAAAGGATCGCGTTCGATTTCACGTGCTTGCAAACCTTCCAGGCGAAGAGTAACGCTCGCTTTTCTTCCGGAGTGGGCTGGCGCTTGGTCACAACTTTTTGATCGGCTTCGGAGAGCTTGTGCGAGTCCGAATCCTGCACCAGCATTCCGCCGGAGATATTTTTCAAGACCCAAGGCTGCTCGGCCGCCGGCACCTCGACCAGCCTGAGATTCTTCTTCGAGGCAAACGCCGCCTTCGCACCTTCGTCGAACGCCGGGGCGGCGATTACTTCGAGAAAGAGCTTCGCCATCTCGGTCGCCGCGGCAGCGTCAATGGTGCGGTTGACCCCGATCACACCCCCGAAGGCCGATACCGGATCGCACTCCAGCGCACGTTCGTAAGCTTCGGCAAGAGTCTTGCCCGTCGCGACTCCGCAAGGATTGGTGTGTTTGATAATCGCGCACACCGTCTCTTCGAATTCCTGAGCCAAATCCCATGCCGCCTGCAGATCAACGAGATTGTTATACGAAAGCTCTTTGCCCTGAATCTGGCGCGCGTGCGCTACCCCCACTCCCGAGTTGTCGGCATACATCGCCGCTTTCTGGTGCGGATTCTCTCCGTAACGGAGGTCCATTACTTTTTCGAATTGAAGCCGCAAAGTTTTGGGAAACGCGGCGCTGCTTTGCGATGAGGACGACTCCGATCTGTCTCCCATGCGTTCCAGCGTCGAAGCAATCGCAGAATCATAGGCCGCCGTCGTGGCAAATGCTTTCTGCGCCAGCCTCCACTTCGTCTCTTTGGAAAGCGCCCCGTCCGAGCGGGACAATTCTTCCGCGATCGCCGCATAGTCTGCCGACGACGTCACCACGGCAACGTCCTGAAAGTTCTTCGCCGCCGATCGAATCATCGAGGGGCCGCCGATGTCGATATTTTCGATGATCTCCTCGAATTGAACTCCAGCCTTCGCCGCCGTCTTTTCAAACGCGTAAAGATTGACGACGACCATGTCGATCGCAGGAATGCCGTGCTCGGCGACCGCAGCCCGATGTCCGCTGTCTTCGCGGCGGTGGAGAATCCCTCCATGCACTTTGGGATGCAACGTCTTGACCCGCCCATCCAGCATTTCGGGGAATCCGGTGAGCTCGGATATGTCTTTCACCGCAATGCCGGATTCGCGCAGCAGCTTGGCGGTGCCACCGGTAGAGACCAGTTCAACGTTCAGCGCCGCAAGCTTGCGCGCAAATTCTACCAATCCAGATTTGTCGGTGACACTGAGAATAGCGCGCTGAACTTTAGACATTTTTTCCCTTGGCAAGTGAAGTGGTGAAGGGAAATTTTAGCAGTTGGAAGGGAGGTTGGGGCTTAGCTGTTGGCTGTCAGCTGTCAGCTTGCAGCTATCAGCTATCAGTTCCGATTCGCTTACGATTTCGCCTTGGCTTTTAGCTTGGCGACGCCGTCTTGCATTTCGACCGAGTAAACCACTGTCTCGCAGCCGTGCTTCTGCTGGATTTCACTGGTCTTCTTCTTCACAAAGGCGGCGAACGAATCCAGGTTGCCAGACACTCTTTCTCCAGACTTTTGCTTAGCCTCACTCAGGGCTTTATAGAGCGATGCCACCTGATCGCGCTCGATCGTGCCTCCGGAAACATTCATGGCGAAGGGCTTCACCTCGCCCTCGCTTCCATTTGCGTCTGACGAATTTTTTAAGCTGAGGCCGTACACCGGATTATGTTGTGGCTCCCTCTCCGTGAGGCGGACGCCTTGCACCGACAAGATCGCATCGGCGGGGCGGCGGTATCCTTCTTCCCGAATTCGCATTTTCTTGCGCCAGAGGTCGCCTTGGATGGCATAACGCTGCGCCATCTCGTTATAGCGAAAGCGCTGGGAGAAGCTCAGCCTCTTACTGTCGCTGAATTTGCGGACCAGCGATACCACCTTCCACTCAATGTCGGTGGGCGGTCGCTTGGAAGGATTGTTAAAGAATATTTCATACTCGATCTTCAACCGGCGCAGTTGTTGATCGAGCAGATTCAATTCTTCGTCAGTAGTCACGATCTTTCCCCAGTCCATAGAGTACGGGCATGACGTGGGGAAGGCGAGGTTCCCGGCGGACACTTCAGGCATAGTACGAAAGTTTGGGGGAGGGCGAGTAATCGGAGCTTCGCAGCGGCCAAAAGGCGCCCTCGTGACGCCGCGCAATCCTGTCGCCATGCCCTTGGCCGGGGTATAATCCAGCCGATTATTCAGGAGGCTCGCCCATGACTTCAAGGCTTAAGTCACTTCTGGTTTTGGCAACGGCCATCGCAGTGGTTGGCTTTATATCCGTGATCGCCCACGCCGCAACCAATGACGAACAGACAATCCGCGATCTGGACAAGGCTTGGTCGCAAGCGGCCGAAACGAGGGACGCGGCGAAATGCGCCTCCTTCTATTCGGACACAGCATCTGCCTTACCTTTCAATTCACCAATCGCAACCGGCAAAGAAAAGATTCTGGAGCTGTGGACGCAGCTGATGGCCAAGCCAGGATTCTCGCTTCATTTCGCGCCAACGAAAATCGAGGTCTCTAAATCGAAAGACGTCGCCTATGACGTGGGAACTTTCGCACTAACGCTGAATGACGCCCAGGGAACGCCTGCAACGATTCCCGGTAAGTATGTAGTGGTGTGGAAGAAACAAAAAAGCGGAGAGTGGAAAGCGGAAGCCGACATCTTTAACACTGACAAATAAAAAATGTTGAGTGCAAGGCTACTTAGACATGTTCGAAGCCATTTTCTTGACCATGGCTAGAACCAACTTGCGGTCACTATCGTTCAAATTTGTCGAATAGCGGCGTATCTGGCTGAGGAAGCGCACTTCATCGTCGGAGAGTTGCGGCAATCCTTTGTGGCCGTTGCTGTTTCCTTCGGAGAAAAACTGCGACAACGCAAGATCCATCGCGCCAGCGATCTTTGAGAGCGTGTCCAGCGAAGGAATGGTGTGGCCGTTCTCAACCCGGGAAAGATAACAGCGCAATAAGCCGGTGCGCTTTTCGATGTCTCCCTGGGACATGCTGCGTTGGAGCCGGAAACTTCGAATGGTCTCGCCGATATTCATAATTGAGCGACTTGATCAATTCCAAGGCCGGGTGCCGCATCAGGCCGCGAGAAAAGATTTGTGCATAGTAACCAGATTGGTACCGTCTGGCAAGGGGAAATTCTAGACAGAATTTCACCGCATGAAAACGTCAGCAATTTCAGAGAATAGGTTTGTGGAAAAATCCTGAGGCAAAAAACTGCGGCGACTTGCACGAAGCCGCCACGGACCTTGCAGAGATTATAAATGATTTGTGTGCGGCGGACGCTCTCGTCCCCCGCCCGCCTTTGAATTTGGTTTTATTTTCCGTCGCCCATTTTCGACCGTCGGTGTCTCTACTGGTCAGAGTAGTTTCGCGTTGCGTTAAAAAATAGAAAAAACGGATCAGAAATATCCGCCCTGCACGTACCTAACTTGATCGTTCGATTTCTTCGAGAGTCTTGCGTTGACGATAGTTTCGAATTTCCATGCCGAACGACAACATCAGCACGACCAAACCTGCCGCAATCGCGACCGGAAAAGCTATATGCCGATAAGCAAAGGTAAGATTTGGCGCTGCATGCTTGACCTGGGAATAAACGACCGTCCCGAGGATGCTCAGGAGTAGGGCAATTGCAAACGTCAGGACCGTAAAAAGAAATGTCATGGCAAGGGCCCGCACCGGAATTCCAATCCACCTGGGCTTGCTACCCATTGCGTCCGCCATGCTTTCTAGGCTACATGAATTTGCCGGCGAGCGAGGGCGGTGAGGCGATTCGCGCGCAAGCCCAAGTGGGTAATCATCTGGTTAGGGGTGAGCTACAATAACGCCATGTCGCAAGCGGCCTCCGCGATCACACGCAGTCCTGCGGAAATCGTGCAGAATAACCCGGTTTCACAGGCTCCTAACGGCATCTGCTACGCGCGTTCCGGCGAGATCACGATCGCGGAAGCGGACCTGGACCGCATGATCGCCGCTGTCCCAACGCCCGTCGCGTCCGCTCTCAACCGCAAGGCCTACTATTTCGTTCCGCTCACCGTCACGCAAGGCGAAGATACGGTCATCGCCGATCGCTACGACGTCGCGCTCAGCGATAACGCGGTCTGCCACCGCAACCTGAATCTCGGCGATGCGCAGTGTGTCTTCATCTCAACGCGCCTGATGGAAGACAAATTTTCTGTGGCGTTCGAGTTCTACATCAACGTCGGACATGCGTTGGTTGAAAAGGCCGGCGTCTCCCACAATTTCTCCGAGCTGGCCTGGCAGCAGGTCGAGTCTGGAGTGCGAGGTGAGACTTCGCTCGATGCCTGGGAGGCGCGTAAGTTCGCAACAGCCCACGGCCCTGATGCCGAGAAATTCAAAAACGAATATCTTTCAGCCGCCTTCGCCGACGCGATCTCCATCTACCTGCTATCGCTCTATCTTGACGTGGATTATTACGATCTGCGCGAACGCGACTATCCTCTGCTCGCACCCGCAGCCATGGCGGAGCGCCTGCGCAAAATAGCCGAGATCTTTCCACCCAATTCCGGATTCGAGTTCAACATCTACTACCGCCGCCGAAGCGAGCCACGCTGACTTCTCAGCCGCTTCTACAGCGCTTTTGTAACGCTTTTCGTAGCGCTTTTCGTAGCGCTTTTCGTAGCGCCGCCGTCCTCGGCGGCTGTCCGGTGGGCGTCTCGCCCACCGCGCTGGCGGCGAGACGCCGCCAGGCCAGCCGGCAAGATGCCAGCGCTACCAATTACCGAAACACCACCCCCACAAATCTGTCCACTGCTTCGGAAAAATTTCCCGCACCTTGGTGCCCTTGGCGTCCACAGAGCTTCGAGCATATTCTGAACTAGAATTATTTCCGGCTCCACAACATTGGCTCCACAACCCGAATGATTTCGATTCGCCTTTATTCGATTGCAATAGGCTCGATTGGACTGGCTCTCGCCAGCTACGCTATGTTGCGCCGCAAGCCTAAAGATGCGAACCAGATAGAACTCGAGCGACGCACCTGGCTAAAAACAATTGGTCGTATCACCGACGGCACCGTAATCGACGTCCAGGAAATTACCAACCCGTTAAATCGTCCCGCGACCATGCTGATCTACCAATATGACGTAGCTGGCGTCTCTTACGAGGCTTCGCAGGACGTCACTTACCTGCGGCAGTGGATCAACCTGCACTCATGCCGTTTAGGCGTTCCTACATCGGTGAAGTACGACTCGCGCAATCCCGGCAACTCCATGGTGATTGCGGAGGGTTGGGTAGGCCTTCGTTAGGATCTCGAACGGATTTCTTCTGCAGCCCTGGATCGCGTGGGTGGGATTGTGGTCGGGTTTGTGCGGGTGACCTGCTCGCACTGGACGGGAGAGTCGTCCGTCCCCACCCTTTCAAAGTTACAACTTGCCGGCCACGGCCAGAACCATGTAGGCCACCTGAGCGGCGGCCAAGCCGATCCAGATGCGCTGACGAATTCGGGAGCGCCGGATGTCGCGGACCAAATCCGCAGCTGTCGGTTCTGCGGGCACCCTTTCCACCTTCGGAGCAATTGCTTCAGGCGCCTGCACCGAAAGCGGCCTCACTCCCTCAACTGATTTCGGCTTGTCCGGATAGAACACCTTCGGCGTATCGACCACTTCCGACCACAGCGGCAACAGTATCCACGATTTCGGAATAATGTCATTCACCGGCTTCGCCGTCAGCTCGAGAGAGGGCAAAGATTCCGGAGCCACACGGTCAGCAAGGCTACGCAAGAGCGACCCCCACCAGAAATGGCTCAGTTGATCGGTGATTAGCTCGCCGACATCCACTGGCCTCGATTCAAGTTCGAGCGGCGGCAACGATTCTGGCGATAAGACATCCCCAATGTTGGTGAACACGGTGCGAAACCACGGCAGCCGCAACCTATCTCCCAGAGCCATGCCGACCGCGACCGGCCTTGAAGTGAGCAGCAACGGCGGGAATTTGGCGGGCGCCAGCGTGTCCCGCAGATTGCCGATCAACGATCGCCAAAGGGGCTGCGTGAGGCTGGCTGGCGGGAGGAGTTCAAGGGGTGGAATCGACTGGCTCCCCTCCGGTTCGGCGGCAGGGTTCGGCTCTTGGTACCACGCCTCGGCCGCATTAGAGCGATAAGCCATAAAAGGTGATCGGATAAAGCAGGATCGCGGAATGGAACAATCGGCGTTCTTTACGATGTTATCTTCGGCCGCAACATCTGTCACCACCCTTTACGCAGCTTTACATCGGCCGACCAGATCGACCGTTATCTGCGATGAACAGACGCGCCAGACGGCACGCCCATATCAGTCAAAGCCATGCTTGCAAGAATCGTCAACAAGCAGCCTCTAGAGTCAACCCAAAATTTTCAAGCACACTCCCATTGTAGAGACGGGGCTCGCCCCGTCTCCCGGCAGCGAGGGTCCACGATTAGGCGAAGCAAATTATCTGTGCAAGTCGCGGCGCAAGATGCATGCCCTCTTCGCTCAGGAAGCGAAGATTTTCAGTAGCCAGCAGAAGTCGCGATCCCCACAATTTCCTATCTCCAGAAAACACGCCGTGTAAGATGCGGAGGGTTAGGCAACGCCGGGGGAAGCACTTTGAGCAACGACAAGCGGTCATCCACAGGACGTCAGCGGCGTTTTCCGCGGTACCGCTTCGATACACGGATTCAAGCTTCGGTGTTCCGCGAGGGCGTGACCACCACGCTATGGGGACGCACGAGCGAACTCGCGCAGGACGGACTTGGCGCGACACTGAGTGGAAGCTTACAGATGGGCGAAGTCGTTTCGCTCGAATTTGCCGTCCCAATACCTCCTCATGTCGTAAAGGTACGAGCGGTCGTGCGTTACTGCGAAGGTCTGCGCTGCGGCCTCGAATTTCTTGTGGTCACCGAGCCGCAAAGACTGGCTCTCCGCCAGGTCTGCGTTGTGCTTTCGAATGTCCCGTAAAACTTAAACAGAATCCCGAAAATTCAATTACTGGCGTAACTTTCCGCAACATCGCGGGCCGCTTACCATCTCCCAGGTGCATTGAGGGAAAGGACTGTATGGGTGAGGACGGTACGCCTGCGGACCGATCGATTGAGCCGCTGAGGTTGAAGAGCCTAGGGCAATCCCTCACGCAGAGCGGGTCGCAGATCCTCACGCACACGTCCATTGTCGAAAAGGAGCATGGCGGTTCGCTGGCCGGCACCATACCCGTTGACACCGGCGGCGAAAAAGCTTCGAGCGGGCCCCAACAATTCGACCAAATAAGCGACGTTAAAGCCTATTTCGACCAGATTATCGAAAATGCGCCAGAAGCTATCAGCATCGTTGACGCTGATCGAAAAATTCTTCGCATCAACAGCGAGTTCACCCAGCTTTTCGGCTTCACTGCCAGTGAAGTTCTCGGCAAACGACTCGACCACATGATCGTCCCGCCGGATCGTTACACCGAAACGGCCTGGATCGGTGAAGGCATCAAGAGTGAGAAAAAAATTACGCTTGAGACACGCCGCCAGCGAAAAGACGGCTCCCTGATCGAAGTCTTATTATCAACCTCCTCGATCACGCTCAACGGAGAGAGCGCCGGGTCCTACGCTTCGTACCGTGACATCACAGAACAGAAGCGCGCCGAGGAACTGAATGCTGCGCTTTATGCGATTGCGGCTCGCAGCCAGTCCGCCGAGGACCTGCAACAATTTTTCGCAGCCATTCACAACATCCTTGGGCAGTTGATGAATGCGCGCAATTTTTACATTTCGCTCTACGACCCGCAATCGCAGTTGCTCAGTTTTCCCTACTTCGTCGACGACGAAGATGGGACCCCAACGCCCAAGCCTTTAGGGCGGGGGCTCACGGAGTATGTCTTGCGATCCGGTGAGCCGCTGTTGACCACGCCCTCCGTCTTTGCGGAACTGGTGCGAAAAGGTGAGGTCGAATTGATTGGGGCTCCTGCCGTGGACTGGCTGGGGGTTCCCCTAAAACACGGCGCTGTCTGTATCGGCGTGTTGGTCGTCCAGAGCTACAGCCAGAACACACGGTTCGGAGAACGCGATAAGGAAATACTGAAGTTCGTTTCGCAACAGTTGGCCGCCGCGATCGAGCACAAACGTAACGAAGAAGCACTGCGCCGCTCGGAGGCTCGCTCCCGATCTCTGATCTTGAGCGCCGCATTTGGCATCTGCCGCTGCACTCTCGGCGGGCGATTTCTTGACGTCAACCCTGCTTTGATCAACATGCTGGGCCAAGGCTCGGTCGAGGCGCTCCTTAAAACCAACGCGCGCACCGATGTCTTCGTGAATCCGCTCGGGCTCGATCGACTCGCAGAGCACTATCGCCGCACGGGCACTCTCAATGGCGTAGAAGTGCAATGGAAGAGGAAAGACGGACGCGTCATTATCGTCCGGCTCAGCGGCTGCGCTTCATCGCTGAGCGATGAGCCCGAAGAAGTTTTGGAGCTCATCGCCGAAGACATCACTGACCGGCGCCAGCTCGAAGAACAGCTTCGGCAGGCGCAGAAAATGGATGCGGTAGGACGCCTCGCCGGCGGCGTCGCTCATGACTTCAACAACCTGCTGATGGTCATTAACGGGTATACCGAAGTTCTGCTTGAGCGAATGGAAAAAGGCAGCGACTTGCACAGTAACGTAGAGTCCATCCAGCAAGCCGCCGATCGGGCCGCAACCCTTACTAGACAATTGTTGGCCTTCAGCCGAAAACAACTGCTCGAACTACGAGTCGTAGACGTCAACACCGTAATCAGCGACATGGAGCGGCTGCTTCGTCCGCTGATCGGCGAGAACATTGAACTCGTCACCCATCTCGCGCCGGATACTGGACATACACGAGCCGATGCCGGGCAACTCGAACAGGTCGTCATGAACCTGGTCGTCAATGCGAAAGACGCGATGCCTGATGGCGGAAAACTTACCGTTAAGAGCGCCGACATCACGGTGCGGCCAAACTTTCGCGAACACCGTTTCATCCTTCCCGGGCGTTACGCGGTATTATCCGTGACCGACACTGGTGTCGGCATGGACAAAGACACGCAGTCACGCGTCTTCGAGCCGTTTTTTACGACGAAAGAGAAGGGCAAAGGCACAGGTCTCGGACTCTCGACGGTCTACGGAATCGTTAAGCAAAGCAACGGCTACGTTTTCGTTCAAAGTGAGCCTGGAGCCGGCTCAACTTTTTATGTGTACTTGCCCCGAGTCGACGATGCGTCTGAGGTCGTTCCGCCTGCGCCCCATCAGCCCGAAGCAGGCGGCTCTGAAACGGTTTTGCTGGTGGAAGATGAAGAGTCGGTCCGCGAATTAGTCAAGCTCACGCTGCTGGCTCGCGGGTACAAGGTGCTTGAGGCCGAGAACGGAGAGTCTGGACTGCAAGTGGCAGACTCCTTCAAAGACAACATCGATATTCTCATCACCGACGTCATGATGCCCGGGATGGGCGGCCGTGAACTTTCCAAACGACTTCTGATACTACGCCCCGGCATCAGCGTGCTCTACCTATCCGGCTACACCGAAGACGCCGTCGTGACCCAGGGAGCGGTCGGGCCAGCTATCGCTTTCCTGCAAAAACCCTTCACCCTGCAAAATCTGGCGAAGAAGGTGCGCGATGTGCTGCGCGCCAGGTCGACTACCAAGTCAATCGCCAAATCCGCATCCCAATAGTTCAGAAACCCGTTCGCCGAACGGTATATCCCCGAAACTTTTCACTGCTCTGAAAGTCCAATCCGCAGAGCACCGCTTTCGCGTTCCTATTACGTCCCCGCGGCCATCGCATCTAAATGTTCAGGTGATCAACCGATGCTACTTCGCAAATCCGACGACATTCCTTCCTCTGAAATCACGCCTGAAGCGACATATTTCAACCGCAGAAACTTCCTTGCCGGAGCGGCTCTAGCCGGCGCGGCGGCTGTAACCGGCGTAGCCTTCCGAAACCTCGCTGACCCGGCGCTGACTGCCAGCGCAAATATAAAAATTGATGGAGTGCAAAAGAGCTCATTCAGCACCAGCGAAAAGCAAACGCCCTTTAAAGACGTGAGCAACTACAACAACTTCTATGAATTCTCCACCGATAAATACGAGCCTGCGAACTTGGCCAAGAATTTTAAGACGCGCCCCTGGACTGTCACCATCGATGGAGCCGTCAAAAAGAAACAAGTGCTCGATGTCGACGCAATTATCAAAATGGCCGCTCCAGAGGAGCGTATCTATCGGCACCGCTGCGTCGAAGGATGGTCGATTGTGGTTCCATGGGTCGGGTATTCCTTGAGTGAACTGATCAAGCGCTGCGACCCGAGTCCGAAAGCAAAATATGTGGAATTCACTACGCTCCTCGATCCGAAGCAAATGCCCGGCCAGCACGTCGGCGTATTAAAGTGGCCCTATGTCGAAGGCCTGCGCATGGATGAAGCCATGCATCCCCTCGCGCTCTTGTGTTTCGGCATGTATGGAGAGGTGCTTCCGAATCAGGACGGCGCTCCGTTGCGCGTCGTGCTTCCGTGGAAATACGGGTTCAAGAGCGCAAAATCAATCGTGCGGATTCGCTTTACTGGCGACCAGCCCTACAACTCCTGGCAGCAGAACGCTCCGAACGAATACGGTTTCTATGCAAACGTGAATCCCAACGTGGATCACCCCCGCTGGACCCAGTCGAAAGAGCGGCGACTGGGAGAGTTCTTGAAACGCCCAACTCTTATGTTCAATGGATATGATCAGGTGGCAAGCCTCTATTCGGGGATGGACCTGAAAAAAAACTTCTAGAAGATTTGTAATTTTTGATTTCTGATTTGCAATTTGAAGAGTTCAATCCATGGCCGCGATCCATCTCGAGTCTTTTTTAAATTACAAATTACAAATTACAATTTGAAAATTAATGAACCTGCGCCACGCTAAAGTCGCGTGTTTCTTCGGCGCCCTGCTTCCTCCAATCTCTCTCGGGTGGCAGGCCTTCCACGGCGGCTTGGGCGCAAACCCGATCGAGATCATCACTCACTCGACCGGCCAGTGGACCCTCATCTTTCTGCTATTGACCCTATCCATCACCCCGCTGCGGCGGATTACCCGGCAGTATTGGCTTATCGGACTTCGTCGCATGATTGGGCTATTCGCCTTCTTCTACGCAACTCTGCATTTCACAACCTACATCTGGCTGGACAAATTTTTCGACACCCACGAGATTGTGAAGGATATCTACAAGCGGCCATTTATTACCGTCGGCTTTGCCGCGTTCACCCTCCTGGTGCCTCTGGCTTTAACCTCGACAACCTGGTCAATTCGCAAACTCGGGGGCAAGAATTGGCAGCGTCTGCATCGGTTGATCTATGTCTCGGCAATTCTCGGAGTCATCCACTTCATCTGGCTGGTCAAAGCTGATAAGCGCCAGCCTTACGCATATGGCTTCGGTCTGGCTGTGTTACTGGGTTACAGAGTATGGATGTGGGTGGCTTCTCGACGGGAAGGGCCAATCGGGTCCGCCCCGAGACCTGCTGGACTCAAACAACTCTGAACCATTTCTTACACACCTGCTGTCGTAAATTTCTGTAAAACTTCTCGTAAACTTCAGGGTTAGCGCATCCTAAGAAAGAAACAGGAGCTCTCCAAATGAATACCTTTGCTTGCCTGACTTGGACCCGTCGCGGGTTGATTCCATTGGCCGCCCTTGCCGGCGTGCTCTTCACATCCAGTTGTGGCTCCAGTGGCAGCAGCGGGAACATTCCTACCACTGGAAACTTTAGTCGTTCCAGCTTGAAGGGGCAGTACATCATCGCGCAAACCGGGACTGGCGTTACATCCTCCGGAACTTCGACCGCCGCATTTTCTGAAACCATCATTTTCTCCGCCGACGGCGCAGGAAACGTCAGTGTCACGGTCGATGACTTTAATCAGGCCGGCCAATTTCTGACTCCCACGACTTTGCCGGAAGCGGGCACCTATACCATCTCCGGCGACGGCACCGGAACTTTGAGCATTGGCGGTTCCAGCTACGCCATCACCATGATCGACGACAGCCGTTTTTACGTAATGGAGCAGGACGGAGGCGCGACGTCGTCCGGCTATGGCGAGCTCCAGGGCACCACTTCCGCCACCCCGTCAGGAACCTACGTGTTCAAATCGCACCGGCTCAGCAACAGCTCCCGCGTAGGGGAAATGAATATCGCCGCCGGGGTAATCTCCGGAACCGAAGATCTTTTGGATATCGGCCTTACATCGACCAACGTGGCGATATCGACTTCGGTGGGCATGAGCACTCCCGATTCGAGCGGTCGAGGATCGTTCACACTCAGCGACGGGACCTCGTTGAACTACTACGTCGTGAATGCCGGAAAGTTTGACTTCATGTCGAACGTGGGCTCGCTCGAGATCGGTTCGGCGGAAGCGCAGACTGGAACCTTCTCGCTCGCAACCCTCGCTGCCGGATCTTCTTACGTCTTCGGCAGCTCTGGCGATACGGGCGTCAGCGGCGCGGGCGGCGTACATTCGGCCGGAGTCTTCACGACCGATGGTGCCGGCGGCATCACCGCTGGAACCGTCGATTTCGTCGAAGATACAGCGTTAAATTCCGGCGTGAACGTCACCGGTGGAAGTTACACGCTTGCTGCCAGCGGTCGCGGCGTCCTGAACTTAACTCTCTCGAGCGGTACGATTGGCCCGCAGATTTTCTGGATGGTGAACAATTCTCGCGCCTTCTTCCTCGTGAGCAGCTCCACGGGAGTCGAGGACGGAACCTACACGCTCCAGACTGGCGCCCCCTTCAGCGCTCTCACCGCGCAAGCTGCCTTCACGATGGACGGCTTCGATGGCGGCGGTTTCAAAGACCGCACCGGGGTCTTTTTGCCCACAACTGCTGGGGTTTTGAATTGGGGTCAGGTCTCGAACTCGTTCCTGCCGAGCAATCCTCCGGGGATAGTAGGGTCGCTCGGCACCACCGCCACCTATCAAGTCAGTGCCAATGGACGGGTGACAGTAGTGGTCAACAACGTAACCACGTCGACGCCCGGAATCGTCTTCTACTTGAGTTCTCCGAATACGGGAGTAATGGTGGAAGAAGACTCGAACGTTGGCGGAGCCTTCGCGCAACAGGCGAGCCAGTAGTCCCGCTCGACCTTTAGTGAAATTGTCATCCCGAGTGAAGCGAGTGGATCTGCAGTCGTGAAATTGTCATCCCGAGCGAAGCGAGTGGATCTGCAGTTGTGAAATTGTCATCCCAAGCGAAGCGAGTGGATCTGCAGTTGTGAAATTGTCATCCCGAGCGAAGCGAGTGGATCTGCAGTTGTGAAATTGTCATCCCGAGCGAAGCGAGTGGATCTGCAGTTGTGAAATTGTCATCCCGAGCGAAGCGAGTGGATCTGCAGTTTGCCGCGAACAAACTCCGCATGGGTCATCACGAAACGACAAAGCCGCCGGCGCGATGCCGGCGGCTTCTTCGTTGCGTAGAAAACGGGAAGGGCACGACGTTTAGTCGTGCCAAAAACGCCCCGCCACCGATTGCGCTTTAGCGCTTGCGTCCGCGTCGTTCAGTCATCAGCCCCTAAAGGGGCCTTCGAGACATGTATGTCTACAGCATCGCGAAAGCGATATCCTGATACGAACCTTCAACGCGCCTGTAAGCCTGGATCGCGCCTCTATTTGATCGCTTCAGCCGCGATTCTCTCGGTGATAAACGCTTCGATCACATCTCCCGCTTTGATGTCGCCGTAATTCGCGATGGATATACCGCACTCCATGCCGCTCGTGACTTGCGAAGCATCGTCTTTGAAGCGGCGCAGCGATCCGATCTTGCCCTTGAATACGACTACGTCGTCGCGCAGCAATCGAACTTCGTTGTCGCGCTTGATCGATCCATCGGCAACGCGGCAACCGGCTATCGTCCCCACCTTCGGAATGCGGAAGGTTTCCTGCACGATCGCGCGTCCTTGATAGGTCTCTTTGATGGTCGGCTCAAGCAAGCCGGTCATGGCGCGCTTGATCTCGTCCTGCAACTCATAAATGATTGAGTGCAAGCGAATGTCGACCTTCTCCTGATCCGCCAGTTCTTGCGCCTTGCGTTCTGGGCGCACGTTGAAGCCGATGACTACCGCGTTCGACGCGGATGCCAGAAGTATGTCGGTTTCGGTGATCGCGCCAATTCCCGAGCGCAAAAGCTTCAGGCGTACTTTTTCGTTCGAGAGTCTGCCAAGCAAATCGCCCAGCACTTCGACCGAACCCTGCACGTCGGCTTTCAGGATAACGTTCAGTTCCTTCATACCCGCCGTCTTCAACTGCTCGGCAAGGCCTTCAAGCGAGACTCGCGAACTCTTCGCTAGAGTTGCTTCGCGGAATTTCTGCTCGCGGTATTCGGAAATATCACGTGCCTTCTCGCGGTCGGTAACTACGACGAACTGATCTCCAGCCTGCGGCAGTCCTTCCAAGCCAATGATCTCGACCGGCGTCGATGGCCCGGCATCTTTCAGAGGCTTGCTACGATCGTCAAACATCGCGCGCACTTTGCCGTAAACGTTGCCGACGACAAAGTTATCTCCGGCGTGCAGAGTGCCGTTTTGCACCAGGATCGTGCCCACCGGTCCGCGGCCGCGATCGAGTTTTGCTTCAAGCACCAGGCCGCTCGCTGCGCGTCCGGGAGTAGCTTTGAGTTCCTGCAAATCGGCCGTGAGACAAATCATTTCCATCAGCAGGTTGAGGTTCGTCTTCTGCTTAGCGGAAACATCCACGAACACAGTTTTGCCGCCCCACTCTTCTGGAACCAGCCCGCGGTCGGCGAGTTGTTTCTTGACTCGCTCCGGCAGCGCGCCCGGCTTATCGATTTTGTTGACCGCAACGATGATCGGCACTTCCGCCGCGTGCGCGTGATCGATGGCTTCGATCGTTTGCGGCATGACGCCGTCGTCGGCTGCCGTTACCAGAACGACAATATCGGTTGCCTTCGCTCCGCGCGAACGCATGCGGGTGAAGGCCTCGTGACCAGGCGTATCCAGGAACACGATTTCGCGCCCGAACGCTGGCGAAGTCTTGTCGGTAATCGCAACTTTGTAAGCACCGATGTGCTGCGTGATGCCACCTGCTTCACCACCGGCAACGTTGGTAGAACGGATCGAGTCGAGTAGTGTCGTTTTGCCGTGATCGACGTGGCCCATGATGGTGACAACGGGCGGACGCGGAATCGCTTCTGCGCCTTCTTCGCTGCTTTCGGAGGCCTCGGTCGTATCTTTCGCGGCCTGCTCTTCGAACGTGATGACTTCTGTATCCGCTCCAAAAAAGCGCGCCATTTCGCTCGCGAGTTCAGCATCGAGCGTCTGGTTGATGGTCGCGAATACTCCTCGCACTACGAGTCGCGCGATTACGTCTTTCGCGCGAATCCCCAGCTTCTCCGCCAAATCTTTTACCGAGATTCCTTCGGTGATCGTGATGTTGCGCGTAATCGGCGCGGGCTCGTTGCTCACCATCATGCGTGGCGGAGGCGTATAGCCCTTCATCGGGCCTTCCTTCACTCCACGCGGGACATATCTTTGACCAGGCCGGCGAGATGGGCCGCCCGGACGGCTTCCCGGACGCGTCGACCCCGGGGGCGGCATTCCCACGCCAGCACCCGGACCTACGCCTAGTGGGCGAGATCCCGCAGGTGCCACTCGGGTGGGGTGCATCGGACGACGTTCACCCGGACGCAGCGGCGGACGCGCTTGTCCCGGCACCATCGGTCGTGGCGTGCGCTGGAAAATTGGTTGACCCGGGACTGGACGCCCTGGAGCTGGGCGCGAAATCGCCCCTGGCGCGACCGGACGCGGCGCTGGAGCTTTGTACACAGGTCGCGGCCCCGTCTGGGGCATGATCATTCGCGGCGGTGGCGCTACTGGCGCCGCAGGCCTTGCTGGCTGCGCAGGCATCTGAGCGACGTTGGCTGGCGAAGCCGATTGCGCGGACGCTGGAGGCGCCGTCGTAGCTTGCCCGGCCGGCGCTGCTGGACGAGGCGGTATCGCGATTGCCGGAGGGGTCGTACTCGCGGCCGGTGTTGTCGGCGCGCTCGAAGCTGGCGGAGCCACAGGAGCTTTCGGCGGAATCACAACCACCGACGGCGGACGATATGTGGCAGCCACCGACGCAGGAGTCACCATGCGCGGCGCGGAAGGCGGCGTAGCTTGCGGAGCTTCAGCCACTGGCTTCGGCGGAATGGCTTTCGGCGCGGCCGGAGTCGCGGACGCCGCAGGGGCAGCAGTCTTGGTCTCGGCTGCAGGAGCCGGAGGCGCTGCCTTTACGACCGGGCGCGCGGCAGGCGTTTCCGCCGCTCCCTTTTGCTGCGTGATGGCACGCAGCACATCGCCAGGGCGCGAAATATTCGACAAGTCGATCTTTGTCTTGATGCCGTCGTCACCAGACGAAGGGCGCGACGTTCGCGACGAGGTTGGTGCTGCGTCGGAGCGGCCACGCAGATGTTTGCGCACCAAATCCGCTTCGTGGTCTTCCAGTGAGCTGGAGTGCGTCTTTTTTTCGGTAACACCGACCGTCGTCAGAGTGTCAAGAATTTCCCTGCTTTTGACTTCTAACTCACGGGCCAGATCGTTGATTCGAATCTTACTCATCCGCTTATCGTGTCCTATTCTGTGTTGCTGATGTCGTGTATCTAAGCGCGCATGTTAACCTCGCGAAATTTTGTATCGATCATTATCCAGTCGATCAAATTCAGCTTTTTCTGGCGAGCGTCGCGCATGCGGTTCGAGTGTGATTCCGAACTCGCCAGCTGATAATCCTAGATCTTCGTCTCGTGCTTGTCGTCCGGCGTTTGGTGCGGCGCTTCTTCTTCGGTCGCAGCTTCTTCGGATGAAGCTTCTTCGGACGAACCTTGTTCCGTCGCGACCTCGGCGCCCTCTTCTGCTGGCGATGCTTCCGCAGACTCTCCGGCTAAGGCATCCGCCTCAACCGTTCCTTCGGTTGCCAACTCTTCGCTGAAGCCCGCTTCCGGCGCAAGTTCCGCGCCTTCCGCTGGAGCCTCAGGCAAAGCTTCGCCTCCATCCAGTCCGGCGAAGTAATTATTGACCGCAATACTGATTTTTTCCACTGTTTTTGGGCCAATACCTTCAATAGCTTCCAACTGCTCCGGTGTCATGTCAGCCAATGACTCCACCGTATTCACGCCAGCTTCCTTTAGCTTCTCGACCAGTCCTTCGCCCAAACCGGTGACCAACTCCAGCGGAGTGACCGTCTGAGTGACGAGCGCCGACATCTGCTGCTCCACTTCCTGGCGCTTTTCTTCTTCGCTCTTGATGTCGATCTTCCAGCCCAGCAGTTTCGCGGCGAGTCGCACGTTCTGCCCCTTCTTGCCAATGGCAAGCGAAAGCTGGGTATCGTCGACCACGACTTCGAGATGCTTGTCGGTCGCATCGACAATCGTCACGCGGCTCACCTTCGCCGGTTGCAACGCTTTCTCGGCGAATGTAACCGCATCTTCGTGATACTCGATGATGTCAATCTTTTCACCGCGCAACTCGCGGATGATCGACTGCACACGCATGCCTTTCATTCCAACGCAGGCGCCGACCGCGTCGACGTCTTTGTCTTTCGACATGACCGCGATCTTGGTTCGTTCTCCCGCTTCACGCGCAATCGCGCGAATCACCACGGTTCCGTCGTAGATTTCCGGCACTTCCGTCTGGAAGAGATGCTGCACCAATTCCGGCGCCGACCGCGACGCAATCACTCCCGGGCCCTTCACTGCTTTCTCGACCCGCGCAATCACCACGCGAATGCGCTCACCAACCGCAAACGATTCCAGGCGCGATTGCTCCTTGCGCCCCATGCGGGCTTCTGCCTTGCCGATATCGAGAATGACGTCTGGACCTTCAAGTCTTTTCACGGTCGCATTGACGATCTCATTCACATGCCCGATGTACTCGTTGTAAACCGTATCGCGCTCGGCCTCGCGCACCTTTTGAAAGATGACTTGCTTGGCCAGTTGCGCGGCAATGCGTCCGAGAATTCCCTCCGTCACTTTCGGGATAAGAATTTCGCCGCCCGCTTCCGCACTCGGGTCAAGCTTCCGCGCCTGCTCCACCGTGACCTGTAGATTTGGATCTTCGACCTGCTCCGGGCCTTCGACGATCGACTTCACCGCATAGGCATTAATCTTGCCGCTGTCCTTATCCAGGACGGCGCGCAGGTTCTCCTGCGTCTTGTAGTACTTTCGGGTTGCGACGACGATCGCGTCCTCAACCGCGGTGACTACAATCTTCGGATCAATGCCCTTTTCCCGGCTGACCCCTTCGATAATGTTGTAAAGCTCACTTGCCATAGGAATTCCAAATGCCGAATTCGCAAAACTTAATTAAAAGAACGTTCAGCCACTAAACTTCATTAATCAGATATTTCAGGAACCCGGAATTTCAGGAACCCGGAATTTCAGGAACGAGGTTTGCTTTTTCTACGTTCCTAAATTCAACTTCGACCTTGGACGCGTCGCCTTCTTTCGGCCGCATCTTCTTCTTTCGCGCCGCGCTTAGGTCCAAAATCAGCTTGCCGTTCTCGAAGCTCTCCAGCTTCCCCTCAAAGTGGCGGTTGTTATTCACCGGCTCGCGTGTCATCAATTTGACGCGCTGGCCTCGAAAACGCTCGAAATCCGCCGCCTTCGTCAACTTACGATCAAGCCCCGGAGACGACACTTCAAGCAAATACGATCCGCTTGAAGACGCATCCTCTACGTCCACGATCGTGCCGAATTCTCGGCTGAAATTTACGCAATCTTCATGCGTTACCCCATCCGGACGATCTGCCGCTGGAGTCGCTCCCGGACGGTCGATAAATACCCGCAGCGTACGGTGCTTGCCTGCTCCGCACACTTCCACTTCGACCACTTCCAGCCCGCCTGAGCCCGCCACTCGCTCCGCGATCTGCCGGATCTTGTCCAGATCAAATGCCATGTTTTCAGCGATTTACACCCGGGAAACCACGATTGCCTCAGGAAACCTTCCAAGCTCCAACGAAAAAGTGGGCTTTCGCCCACTGGTGTGCTTCGACAGTCCTGAAAATTGCTACACAACAGTATTCAGCTACAAATATACGCCCCCCATATGGAAAACACAAACCACCGCCAAGCCAAAGTCGTTGGCTGGCGCGGCTGACAATGTGGAGTCGCAAGACTGCTCGAAGAACGGTGGGTGTGCTGGGCCGGGCGACTCGCCCGACCGGACGGGCGGGGTTGCCCGGCCCCACACTTCTCGTCACCAGCACTCCATTAGAGCACTCGGCGCGTCTGCGAACTCCCGGTCTCGCCACGCGCGGAAGTAATCTTGCCGAACCCCCTGCCGCTTGCCAAACTTATTGCTGATGCAGGTATCGAAGACCCATCTTGCGATTGCCCTTGGCTCAGCTGCCCTGCTGCTAATCGTATTTTTTGGCTACCTCTATTGGCTGAGCACACAGCCGCCGGTCCTGTCGCGCTCTCAAGAACGGGACCCGCTTACTAAAATGCCAATCAGTATCACCATGAACCCGTTTCGCGATCGGACGATTGAAAGAACTGCCGGCAGTTTTGTCGCAGAAATGCGGGACGGCAACTGCCGTAAGCTTTTAGCGCAGTGGGAAAAAGACTACCGCAAAAAGCGCGCCGACTTCGTCTGCAATTCGGAAGCGCAGCATCCGCTGCTCTCATGGAACCTGGTGGAATGGGAAGACGCTCCGCCGCTTGTGATCCTGTATTACAAAGGCGAGCGCTACAACACTGCCAGTCACGACTCAACCTACAAGGATCTTTTTTCGGTCACCGAAGAGAAGAAGGATTCCGGGTGGACGGTCACGAAGTACGATTCGTTTTACTAAGGCTTCCGCACACAATCCATGAATCGGCCACACGGCCCCAACGACACGCCGGGGGTGTGCCACCCTGGCGGCCCGCGGAGACGATATCGGGCCGCCCTGAAAATTTGTTTTATTTCGCGCTTTCTTTGGTCAGCAGGCGTTGGGCCTGCGTATCGCCCGAAGCCGCTTCCTTTGAGGTTTGGGCGGAACTCTCAGTCAACTCCTGCAGTGCTTTGGCGGCGGTGCTTATCTTCACTGTGTCGGTTGCGGGAGCTTGTGGCTTTGTAGTGGGCGCTTGTGGCTTTGAAGAAGCCTGCGCTTGTTGCGCCTTGCTAGCCGATGCAACCGGCGGAGACGTCTGCGTGGACTTCGCATTAGCCGAACTGATAGCCGAGACAGCCATGTTCATTCCCCCAAAATGGGTAGATCGGCGGATAGCAGGAAGACTTTAGCTTTTGTTAACGAACTTCGGCCAAACTTAGCGAAGGTAACACCATAGTCGGATTACCTCGCGAGGAACGGTACGTTGCCCAGGCGCGTAAACTCAGCCGCCGATGTGGACCATCGTTCGCGATGCGGGAACGAAGCCGGGCTCTCCGATGTGGTGCCGCTCTTCTTTCTTCTGGACGACATTCAAAATAAATTCTTCGAGCTTCTCATCGCTTGCGCCGCGCCGCATAAGTTGGTGCAAATCGTGATCCCATACCGAGAAGAGACAAGTCCGCAGCTTGCCGTCGGAGGTAATCCGAATCCGGCTGCAGTGTCCGCAAAAAGGGTGAGAAACCGGAGCGATGATGCCGATCTCGCCCACTCCGTCCGCAAAGCGGTAGCGGCGAGCGGTCTCGCTCTTCTCATGCGGAATCTCTTCGAGCGGCATAAATTCCGCCATGCGCAATAGAATTTCATCGAGCGTAACGACGATTTCTGGAGTCCAAACGCGATCTTCTTCCAGCGGCATGAACTCGATAAATCGCACGACCACATTTTCTTCGCGGGAAAACTTGCCGAAGTTCACGATCTGATCTTCATTAAAGCCGCGCAGCAAAACGCAATTGATCTTTAGCGGGTCAAGGTCTGCCTTGCGCGAGGCGCGCACGCCCGCCAGCACGCTCTCGAACCCGTTTGGCACGCGCGTGATCCGCGCAAAACGCTCGGCGTCGACTGCATCCATGCTGACGGTGACTCGATCAAGGCCAGCTTCTTTCAACGGCTGTGCCATTTCGGCAAGCAAATGGCCGTTGGTGGTCAGCGCAATTTCGGGCTTTTTACCTTCGATGGTGCGCAGCTTCGACAGATCTCGCACAAACTCGATGATGCCTTTGCGCAGCAGGGGCTCGCCGCCAGTAAGCCGAACCTTTGTGATCCCCAACCCGACCAGGATTCGCGCCATGCGCAGATAATCCTCGAATGGAAGCTCCGCGTAGGCCGCGCCGTTATTACCCGTCCGGCAATAGACACACTTGTAGTTGCAGCGGTCGGTAATGGAAATACGAAGATCGTGAATCGATCGCCCGAAATTGTCGGTCAGCGGTAAAGGCATGGGCATGGACAGCTAAAGCACTGATCTGGAGAGAAACACAGGCAGGAGTGACCCGGCGAGCGTTTCCTTTCCAACTCGGGAGGCGCGAACATTTCCATTCGCACCCTCGGATCGCGCGACTCTTCGCCGCGAAACCCTCGTCCCCGCCGCCATTACAGTCAAGAGGCGCGCGAGGATCGGAAACTCGATTTCATTATAGATGCCAATACCGGCGCGCGCGAACCAACGTTTGAAATCTGCCGCCCTGTTAAACTCGGCCCATGAAAGCACTTGTCATCACACGTCTCGGCGGCCCCGAAGTCCTGGAAATACGGCAGGTACCCCCGCCCCAGCCCAACTCCGAGCAAACCACCGTGAACGTCGAAGCCGGGGGACTCAACTTCGCAGATTTGATGACCGCGCAAGGCGGCTATGCCGGAACTCCCACTCCCCCATTGACCGCGGGACGCGAGTTCGCCGGAGTCGAACTGGCCGGCGACGGTGGCCGCGGGCGCCGCGTCATGGGTTACACGCAATGGGCTGCGTTCGCCGAGCAAACCGTCGCCAATCGAAATCTGCTATGGCCGATCCCGGAAAATTGGACCGCTGAACAGGGCGCCGCATTCCCGGTAAATTTTTTTACCGCCTGCTTCGCCTACTGGAAGGCCGGGTTGCTCGAACTAAATGGCGAGCGCCCCCTTAAGAGTCCAGACACGAGCCATCGTCCGCGAGTTCTGATTCACGCCGTCGCTGGCGGCGTAGGCACCGCAGCCGTGCAGATCGGCAAAATCCTCGGAATTGAAATGTATGGGACCTCGTCCTCTGAAGAGAAGCTTGCTAAAGTTCGTGAGCTTGGCCTGCAGCACGGAATCAATTACAAGCAGCGCGATTATGTCGACGCGATTAAAGAGATGACCAGCGGCAAAGGAGTTGATGCGGTCTTCGAAATGCTAGGCGGAGAGCACGTCACAAAAAGTGTAAAGTGCCTGAACGATTTCGGGCGCGTAGTGGTTTACGGCGCCGCCACTGGAGAAACTCCTTCCCTGGACACTCGCACCCTCTACACAAAAGGCGCAAGCGTCCACGGCTTGTGGTTGTCATACCTCAGCGCGAACCAGCCCCTGATGCTATTAGCGTGGAAAAAACTATCGGAATGGATTGCTGCCGGCCAACTCCATCCCGTAATCGGCAAAGTTTTCCATCTCGAGCAAGCCCAAGATGCCTACACGCTAATAAAAGAAGGCAAGAATTACGGCAAAATTGTTTTAACAATCAGCTAAGCACTTCATAACACTTTGTCATCCTGAGCAAAGCTGCAACGTTCGCGAAGCGATGTCGCCGCGCAGTCGAAGGGCCTTATACCCGCTGAATGCTGCATCAGCTCAGAGAGGGATTCGCACACCGCACCGTAATTCCCCACACTAACTCACCCACCACAAGTCGCATCGGCGTTACGTCGCCCTGGTGGAGATAAAACAACAAGCCGCAACAAAACATCCCGCCGCTGTGAATGGAACTTAAACCTTCAAGTTGCTAACGCGAGCTAAGGCAGCGCGTCAAACACGCATGCTCGCAAGAAGCTGGGTTGATAAGAAAAGTTCGGAACTTACTCAACTCGAGATTCGTATCTTGAAGCGAACCACATAGTCGAGACGAAGCTCTATCTCGTCTGCTAAGAAATTGCAGGGTGACAGGACTGGCGCACGCATGGTTTGGCGGCCCTGGATGCGCCGGGTCCGGTAAAAAGCACGAGTATGAGCCCGCGTCTTTTTGCGTCACCCTGACATGCGCATTGTAAGACCTCGCGACAAAAATGCAAGCCCTCCGTCGGGCCAACCATCACCAGCCGCCCTTACCGGCTAACCCCGGGCAGAAAGCGAAGGAGCTTATGAAATTCAACGCGAACAACTGGACAAAGATCGTGGTTCTCGGAGTGGCGGTACTTCTCACATCAGCTGCTTTTGCAGGTAATAAAGGCTCGCTCATCATCCGCGAAAGAGTCGACGTCGCAGGTCAGCAACTTGCCCCTGGCGAGTATCAGGTGCGATGGAACGGCTCGGGCTCGGACGTACAAGTGAGTTTCATGCAAGGCAAGAAAGAAGTGATAAAAACAGCGGCCAAGATTGTTCCGCTAAGTGAGACCGCTGGCTTTGATTCCGCAGTCGTAGACCGCGCGGACGGCAAGGCATCGGTTTCAGAAGTGCGTTTCGCAGGAAAGAAGTTCGCTCTGGCGATTGGCGCAACAGAGAAGGCAGAAATGAGCGGCGGAAAATAGCCTTATATTACTGGCGTAGAAAATGGGAGTGCGCACAGCACTCCCATTTGTTTTTGAGCAAGATCGATATAACGCGGGGTCTTATCTTTGTATCCACGCTAGTCAATTGTGTTGTTAATAAGACTGGTCTATAGTTCCCTCCGTTCGGCGATGGACTGAACTTAGGAGGTCAAATGAAAAAAGCAATAGGGCTGGTCTTGGCTTGCATTTTAGCATTCGATGTTATGGCGATGGCTGGGCTCGGTAGCGACAAAACTTCTTACATCGGGGGCACCGAGAACCAAATAAAAGAGGGGACCGACGGGCGCTCGTCCGCACGAGACGAAAAAAGGTTCGTTTTTGAGTATAAGGGTGGGCAGTTAGAGATACCCTACGATCAGATAGATGACTTGGAGTACGGACAGAAGGCAGGTCGCAGACTAGGGCTCGCCCTGACGATAAGTCCTTGGCTCCTTCTCTCCCATAAACGGAAACATTTTTTGACCGTTGGGTGGAAAGACGCGCAGGACAAGCAGCACGCGGCAGTGCTCGAACTTGGAAAGGGTATCGTGCGCACGACGATCGCGACTCTTGAAGCAAGAACGGGAAAGAAGGTCGACTTTCAGGATGACGAGGCTCGCAAAAGTGGTATGGGTGGAATGTAGGAATGCGTCGCCTATTTTTTGCATTACTGTTAACCATGTTGCCCGCAATGAACTTCTCGCAGGTTAAGCCTCCGGATGGTCAAACGGGACGCAAAGCTGATCCCGGAATCACTACGTTATCAGATGTCAGGCGCATATATGTTGAGAGCTTCGGTGACGACGCAACCTCTCGTGAGGTTCAGTCAATGGTCGTCTCCGCGTTGGTCGGCACTGGCCAGTTCAAAGTGACCGAGAATCGTGAGCGAGCCGACGCAGTCATGAAAGGAGTTGCAACGGAGCGGAGCTCTCAGGAACTTCACGCGTATTCTGAGGGAACAGCCGTGGGCGGCAGGAACGGGGCAACTGGCATTCGAGATTCATCCGCGAATACGGAGACGATCCATGAGGCGAAAGTCTCTTTACGTCTAGTCAACCCAGATGGAGATGTGATTTGGACGGTGATTCAAGAGAGTAAAGGCGCAAAATACAAAGGGCCTGCCGCTGATGCGGCTGACAGGTGCGTTAAGCAACTGGTAAGGGACACCGAGAAACTTCGGAACAGCCAAACTCCCGCATCGCCGTCGTCGGTGCAGCGCTAAAAGAATCAGGAAAGGGCGGTTTCTGACCCTTACGTGATATGGAGTTTGTCTTAATACTTAGGCATCTTCGTATCAACCCGCTCCGCCCACGCAGTAATCCCTCCGGTCAAGTTACTGACCTTCTTAAATCCCGACTGCTGCAATAACGCCACTGCCTTAGCGCTGCGACCGCCCATCTTGCAATGAGCTACGATCTCACGGCTGGAATCGAGCTCCCCCAATCGCTTCGGTAGATCGCCAAGCGGAATCAAGTGTCCGTTCAAATTACAAATCTGGTATTCGTGCGGCTCGCGCACGTCGAGTATAAAAACATCTTCTTTGTTGTCGAGTTTCTTCTTGAGCTCTTCGACCGAAATTTCTGACATTTTTCCTTCCGTCGCGGCTGGAGCTTCCACCCCGCGAATACCGCAAAATTGGTCGTAATCAATCAGCTTCGTGACCGTGCGGTGAGTGCCGCACGCTGGGCAATCGGGATTCTTGCGTAATTTAAGCTCGCGGAACTTCATCCCTAACGCATCGACGAGTAATAGCCGCCCGATCAGCGGGTCGCCTTGGCCGAGAATCATCTTGATAGTCTCGGTCGCCTGTATCACTCCAACCAAGCCTGGCAGAATGCCGAGCACTCCGCCCTCAGCACACGAGGGCACAAGTCCGGGAGGCGGTGGTTCCGGATACAGGCATCGGTAACACGGACCGTTTTCTGTCGCAAAAACGCTTGCCTGCCCCTCGAAGCGAAAGATCGAACCGTAAATGTTCGGCTTACCCGTCAGCACGCAGGCGTCGTTCACCAGATAGCGCGTGGGAAAGTTATCCGTGCCGTCAGCAATGAAGTCGAAATCGCGGAACAACTCCAAAGCATTCTCGCTCGACAACCTGGTATCAAAAGTTCTCAGATTTACGAACGGATTGATCGCCTTCAACTTATCAGCGGCCGAATCGAGTTTCTTGCGGCCAACATCAGCCGTAGTGTGGATGATTTGACGTTGCAGGTTGGTGTAATCGACCACGTCGAAGTCAACGATGCCGAGCGTGCCCACGCCAGCGGCAGTCAAGTAAAGTGCGAGCGGAGACCCGAGGCCGCCGGCCCCGATGCAGAGAACCTTCGCAGCTTTCAGCTTCTGCTGACCCTCCATGCCGACTTCGGGCATGATGAGATGCCGCGAGTAGCGCAGGATCTCGTCATTGCTGAGCGTCGAGTCAGGGCCAGCGATTTTAGGGTTAACCTCAGTCAGGGTAGACATAAATTCCTTAAATTAAATTGGGCAAGCGCGCTAACAGAACTCGGCGCTAATTGGCCGTCAATTGCGCAGCATCGCATCCACCCGCGATCGATGGCACGATCGAAATGGTATCACCGTCTTTTAACGTAGTGGCTTCCTTCTGCAAGTACCGCATGTCTTCGTCGTTAACGTAAACGTTGACGAACGCTCGCAGCTTGCCTTCGTCGTTATAAAGATGACGCTTCAGCTCCGGATGCTGGGTGATAAGGCCGGTGAGCGCTTCGCCAACGGTGCTCGCGGGCACGTCAACGCTGGATTGTTTGCCGGAATACTGCCGTAGGGGCGACGGAATCTGAATCTGAGGCATGTCAATAAAGATGCCACGGTACGGGTGGAAGATGCAATGTTGGGCCTTGAAACGCGCGCATGCGCCTAATTCCAGCGCGCTTTTGCCGCTCTCCGCAGCCCCGGCAAAACCGCCTGCAGATATTGCACCACGGCCTCAAGGCGCTTCGCCTCGGAAAGAGTCGCCAGCAGACTCTGCTTGAAATCGAGATCGAGTGGCAGCGAGCCCGCCAACAGGAACGACAGATTACGAGCATCTTCTTCCGGTCCTGAAGGATCTTCTCCCGCCAGTTTGGCGATCTCGGCATGCAGGCGGACCGCTTGCGTCACCATTTCCGTCGGCGGCTTATCCGGTTCATCTTCCATAACCGAGATTTCGGCTTGCAGAAACGATCGGTCCTCATTGACTTCGATCACTTCGAAGCGCTCGACTCCGCGCGCCAGAATGTCCATACGGCCATCGTCATATTTCTTGGTGACCGACATAATTTCCGCCGTGCAGCCAACATCCGCCACCCCATCGGACGAAGCGCGCACGATTCCGAAAGGCTTTTTCTGCTCCAGGCACTCGCCGATCATCTCTTGATAGCGCGGTTCGAAGATGTGTAGAGGCAGCGGCACGCCAGGCAGCAGCACCAGTTCAAGCGGAAAGATGGGCAACAACAAAATCAGAAGGCCTCCACTGTGCTCAAGTCTACGCCATAAAGCCAACCTTCGTTCCCGGTGCATAATGGCGCATTCTCAACAATAAAACGCCAGCACTAGCATCTCGCCGCCTCGCATCACATTGACTTGTCTTGTCTCACGCGATACAAGAGTCGCCATGGAGATGGACGGAAAAGTTGTAGTCGTAACCGGGGCTTCCATGGGGATCGGCGAGGCGATCGCCAAAGTATTTCTCGTGCAGGGCGCAAGAGTCGTGCTCCTGTCGCGCGATGCCGCTCGATCTGAGGCGGCCCGCCAGCGGCTTGGCTCGCTCGACCGGACGCTCGCCATGTCTTGCGATGTTCGCCAGCGCGAGGAGATCGATCGAGCGCTTGCCCTGACCTTACATAACTTCGGGCGCGTGGATGTTTGGGTAAATAACGCCGGCGTGGGGATCCGTGACACGGTCGCCGACGCCGAGCCGGCCGCGCTCCGCGAGTTATTCGAAACCAATCTCTTCGGAGCGATTACGTCGATGCAGGCAGTCGTGCCGGCGATGAGAAGCAACGGAGGTGGGGCCATCATTAACATCTCGAGCGTCGCCGGGCACCTTCCGGTACCATTCATGGCGATTTACTCCGCCAGCAAATCTGCGATGAACGCGATTGGCAAAGGCGCGCGTCTGGAGTTGCGTGGCGATCACATTAACGTGCTGACCGTTTGCCCGGGCTATGTGCAAACTGGCTTTGGCGAACATGTGGTGGCGAACCGCCAAGGCAATGTCCGTCCGAAACAGGTAAAGGGAGTCACCGCGGAGAGGGTCGCCGAGGCCACCTATCGCGGCTATCGAGCGGGCAAGCGAGAGGTGATTGTGCCTTGGACGATGATTCCCGTCATCAAACTTTATCAGTTGTTCCCGGGGCTGGTTGAATGGGCGATGGAGATGGCGATGAAGAATTCGGCGCCGCCTCACGCGAAATAGTGGATTTCTATTAGGAGCGGATTTTGAGGAGAGTGTAACCAACCTTGATCGACGAACCTGGAGTAAAAAATCAAAGAGGAAAGAGTAAAGAAAAGTAAATCTCGCTTTCTTTTCGCCTGCTCGTGCATCGAATTAGATAGGCAGAACTGCAGTCTTCCACCCTCGTCCAAGAGTTGTTTGCACGGCAACTCTGAGGGTGGAGGCTGCCGTTGTTCATCTGGTCGTTCGCGTCTCTTTTCGTCCCGCGTCGCTTTTCGCTAAAATAGTGCCTATGAGATTCCAGCTTGCGCGCAAGCCCCTATCTGCTTCTATATCTTTCGCCTTCCTCCTTTGCGCTTCTCTGCCGTTGCTACTAGTCACTTCGAGCGCATTCGCGCAACAAGGAGAGCTCGACAAGTCAGAGCCCAAGGGAATCTCGGTCCCGGAACTCATCAAGCGTTTTTCCACGAAAGAAAAAGAATTCAAGGAGGCGCGCGACCAATACACCTACCGTCAGGATGTCAAAGTGATGACGCTCGACGGCGACACTCCAGACGGAACCTACCAGCAAGTCTTCGACGTGACCTTCGACGACAAAGGACGCAAAACCAAAAGCGTGGTATTCGCTCCGCAACAATCGTTGCAGCGGATCAGCATGACTCAGGAAGATTTCGACGATATAGAAAATCGACTGCCGTTCGTCTTGACTTCCGACGAAATCGGCGAGTACGACATTATTTACATTGGCCAACAAAAGCAGGACGAATTAAACACTTACGTCTTCGATGTTGCTCCGAAACAGATTGTCGGGAAAAAGAGATATTTTCAGGGTCGGATCTGGGTCGACGATCATGACTTCCAAATTGTGGAAACCTACGGCAAGACCGTACCCGATATCAAGAAGAAAAAGGGCAACGAAAACTTGTTTCCCAAGTTCACCACCTGGCGCGAACAGATTGACGGGCAGTATTGGTTTCCGACCTACACCCGGGCTGAAGATACCCTCCAGTTTTCCAGCGGAGGAATAAAGATCCGCGAAATTATCAAGTACACAAATTATCGCCGCTTCGGTGCGAAATCAAAGATCATCTACGACGGGCAGGAAGTAAAGAAAGCTCCACCGAAGCCCGGAGAAGATGACAGCAGCGAGCCGCAAAAACCGGCAGACCAGACGCCCCCGGCTCCGCCCCCACAGAAACCGCAATAATCATTGCCAAAGTTGTCATCGTTTTTCAACTTTGTCATCCTGAGCGAAATGAGTCTTGCGCAACAGCGCAAGACTCAAGAAGTCGAAGGACCCCGACGCGGATCGTAGCATTTGCGCCGCTGCAAGGCGTTCTAACCTGTGTTGCCAGCAGTGTGGGGAAAGATAGATGGCAGCGTCGGGGCACCGCGCTCACAAGCAAAAGCTCGACCTCAGTAGAACAAGTACTTTCGCCACTTATCGTCCGAGTGCCCCATGAGGCGCATGATGTGGCGACTGGTATGCAGGTTGAATGAGCGAGGTTCACGCGAGGGCTTCATGTTGGCCTCGTGCGGAAGCTGATTTCCCTTACGTCGATTGCAGGAGTGGCAACACGCCACAAGATTTTCCCAAGTCGATAGCCCACCGCGCGATCGCGGGATGACGTGGTCAAGCGTGAGCTCACCGGACGGCAACGCCTCGCTGCAATACTGGCAAGTGTTGCGGTCGCGCAGCAGAATGTTCTTTCGCGACAGTGCCCGCGACTGATGCGGAATGCGGCGATACTCCAACAATCGAATGACCGACGGCACCCGCATCGCGACTCGAGCGGCGTGCAGAAAGTGGCCATTCTCTTCTTCCGTCATCGCGACACCCTTCAATACCAGAACGATCGCACGACGGGCGGCACAGACGTTGATTGGCTCGTAAGACGCGTTCAGCACCAACACCGGCTGATGCAGCGCGTGGCCGTCGCTCTCCTGGTGGATGCCCGCAGTGAGCATGGACGGGGGAAAGTGCGACCGCGTAGCGCCACCGTAATTGTGCATTCGCAACGACATGATCTTTATCCCCGCGCCCCTATGCGCTCACTGTCTTGACTGTATCGTCCGCGAACTCTCGTCGCTCGCCTTCAGCCTCATCTTCCAGATCATTCCGCGGAACAAAAAACAACTCCGTGTGATACAGCTTCAAAGTACGAGCAACCGTAGCCACCCACACTCTCGCCGCTCCCGCGCGAAGCAGCACCGTGGCGCACTCGGCCGCGGTCGTACCCGTGGTGAACACGTCATCAATCAGTAAGATGTCGCGCTTGGCAATCCGCGTTGGATCCGTAACCACAAACGCCCCGCGCAGGTTCTCGCGTCGCTGGTGGCGCGTGAGCCCGATCTGGCTGCCGGTCTCGCGACGCCGGGCCAATATTCCCGTGCACAGCTCAAATCGATTCCGGCTCCCGACATCCTTCAACGCAACTCGGGTAATTGTCTCCGCCTGATTGAAGCCGCGTTGTCTGTGCTTCCGCGAATGCAGCGGCACCGGCACGACGGCGATTTTCCCAACCGGCATTGTCGGCTTGGCGATGGTTTCCGCCAGCATCCGGCCCAAAATTCCGGCAGCCGGGCGAATCGCCTGAAACTTCAGCAAGTGAACCAAATCTCGAAGTGGCCCGTCGTAACTGCCATACGCGACGGCGCGCTCGAACGGCGGGTCTGTTCGCTGGCAAAGCGCGCAGCGCGCCTCCGAGGGCGCTGGTGAGGCGTCGGTTGTTTCTGTTCTCAGGGACTGGCGATGCAGCCCTTCCCCGCATACCGCGCAGTATTCTCCCGCAAGCGGATGGATGGCATCAATGCAACTTTTGCAAACTGGAAGGCGGGAAACTTCGAGGAGAGGGGCGCTACAGATTCGGCAATCGTCAGGGAAGAATGTGAAAAAGATGGTCGCAGCCGCGCGCTTGGCTAAGCCAACGAATCTGTGCTTTGCCGAAGCATCCGGCAATGGACGATTCGCCGCTTGGCCCTGGGCTGCCCGTATTCGAAACCCAGAACTGCTACTGCTGAAGACGGCCTCCACACCCGAGAAGACTCGACGCTTCGCCGGGCCCTGCTGCGTTCAGTATAGCTGCGGCGTGATGCGCTACGCAACGCGCGTGTCCGAACCAGCGGGCTGCCTGCTTTGGGTCAACGCAGGCGTGGACGCGGTTCGTTCGTAAACATACGTACCGCGCGATACGTATCCGCGAAGATCGCAGCCTTCACATCTTGCCGGACGAAGCATAAGGACGGGAAGCGCGTATTTTTCGAAGAAGCCGCGCGGGTGCGAGCGATACGCTTTTCTGCCACCGCATCCGCTGCATTGAAACTCGCCGGAAAACCGGCTCCGATTGGGTCTGGCCGATGGAGTCACAGATACCCCCTTGACAACCACACTTGCTCTACTTACGCAGGATTCTACTCCAGAAAATGTTGCCCGGCCACAAATTCACTACCGTTGCACGTCCGCTGAAAAACGCGTCCCGCGCACCTTCCGTGGCGAAGGCGATCCCCTATGGGGCGACGCTTGTAAACCAGCATGACGGCGTGGTAAGGTGCGCCGTCCCGTAGTATGAACTGGTAATGAAATTCGGCTACCCCAAGAGGCCCTCATGAGTACTCCCGCGGGCGATGCGCCCGACGTAAATCGCAAGCATCGACCCTATGTTCCAGAGAACATGGAGATGAAGGAACTGACCTTCCGGGCCATTTTCCTCGGCCTGTTCCTGACGGTCATTCTCGGTGCCGCCAATGCCTATCTCGGACTGCGTGCCGGCATCACCATCGCCGCCACCTATCCTGCCGCCGTGATTTCGATGGCAGTATTGCGAGCATGGAAGGGATCTCTCCTCGAAGAAAATATCGCTCGAACCGCTGGCTCCATCGGCGAATCGGTAGCCGCCGGAGCAATCTTTACCCTTCCAGCATTCGTTCTCGCCGGAGTCTGGCCGTCGTTCTGGTCCTTCGATTCCTACTGGAAATCGACCGCGCTCATCATGGTCGGAAGCATTCTCGGCGTCCTTTTCATCTCGCTGGTGCGGCGAGTCATGGTGGAAGATCCCGAACTTCCATTCCCCGAATCGGTTGCGGCCTCTGAAATCCATAAAGCCGGCCAGCGCGGCGCACAAGCAGCCAAATATCTTTTCTGGAACATCGGCGTCGGCGGCATCGTCTACATCCTCGGCAGCTTCGGCCTCTTCGCCGCTGGCAAAGACTTTCATTTCCCCGTCGGAAGCTTGGGACGCAGTGAAGTTCGCCTTGGCCTTTCCGGAACTAAAAACATTGTCGCCGCCGGAGGAACCAGCACCTTCGCCGCGCCCAGCGTCAGCCCAGCCTATCTCGGCGTCGGTTACATCATCGGCTTGCGTCTTGCGTCGATTCAGTTTGCCGGTGGCGTGCTCGCCTGGGGCTTGATGGTTCCACTCCTGATTTATTTCCTCGGTCCGCAGCTCAAGCAATATCTTCCCGCCGACACGCCAGATGACTGGACGACCATGGCGATTTCCGTCTGGAAGTTTGTCGTGCGTCCGATCGCAGTTGGAGGCATGCTCGTCGGCGCGGCTTACACATTATTCAAGATGGGCAAAAGTCTGACCGCCGGCTTCGGTAAGGCGATCAGCGACCTCCGTCAAACAGCGGCCCAGCGCGCCGAGCTTTCGCGCACCGAGCAGTACATGAGTTCAAAGGCGGTATTCGGATTGATCGCGCTGATGTTTATCGCCATGTCAGCGCTCTACATCCATATGACCGGACTGTTCGCACCCGCGATCTTAGCCGCCGTAGTCATGATCATCGTCGGATTCTTCTTTGCCACGGTGTCCGGCAATCTCGTCGGCTTCATCGGATCGTCGAACAATCCAATCTCAGGTCTGACCCTTTCTACATTGCTCATCGCAGCCCTGCTCATGGTGTCGCTCGGCGTCTCCGGAACGTCGGGAGTGCTGGCAGTTTTAAGTGTGGCAGCAGTAGTTTGCGTTTCCTCCGCCGTCGCCGGCGAATTGTTGCAGGATTTCAAGGTGGGTTACATCCTCGGCGGAACTCCGCGAAAAATCCAAGCCGCGGAACTGATAGCCGTGGTCGTGGCGAGTCTAGTGATGTATTTTCCGCTCGCCTTACTCAACAAATCATTCGGATTCGGAAGCCGCGAACTGGCCGCCCCGCAAGCCGGGCTCATGGCCACCCTCGCCGTGGGAGTCGTTGGCGGCAACATGCCATGGCCGCTGGTGGTCGTCGGCATCTTCATGGGCATCGGCATGATCATGATGCAGGTACGAAGCCCGATGCTGGTCGCTGTCGGAATGTACCTCCCGTTCGAGACAACCTTCGCAATATTTTTAGGTGGAGTCTTCCGCGCGCTCGGCGATTATCTTGCGAAGCGCCGCGGCTTTAATTCCGCACAGATGGCGCGAGTTGAAAATGCCGGCGTTCTCACCGCATCCGGATTGATCGTCGGCGAATCATTGATGGGACTTGTCTGGGCCGGAATCGTCGCCGTTGCCAAAGCCCGCAACTGGGCCATCCCACAAATCTTTGCCAACCCGTCATACTTATTCGGACTCTTCGTGATGGCCGTTCTGGCCGCGATCATGATCAGAATTCCGCTGACAAGCTCCGGCGATCCAAACGAACCCGCCCCACCAGTAGGCATGATGTAGCCGAAGAGAAAGTCGGCTCTTAGCTTGTGCTCATTGGAAACCGGCGAGTGGGGGGACGGCCGACCCAACCCGTCCAGCCGAGCAAAGCCAGGCGCTGCTGGAGTCGCCCTTCATTCCCATGTCAATCGCAGAAAATATTGCCCAAGTCCAAGAGCGAATCGCAACAGCCGCCCGCCGCGTCCACCGCAGCCTCGAAGAGATCGCGCTCATGGCGGTAAGCAAGACTTTTCCAGCCGCCAGCATTCGCGAAGCCTACAGCGTCGGCCTGCGGACCTTCGGCGAGAATCGCGTGCAGGAATTTTCCGCCAAGTTGCAGCATCTCGCTGACTTGCCCGACGCAGCCTGGCACTTGATCGGTCACCTCCAGACCAATAAAACAGCAAAAGCTGCCGAACTTTTTAGCGCGATCGATACCCTCGATTCCGTACGAATGGCCGAGAAGCTAAACTCCGCCGCGCAAAGCTTCGGCAAGACATTGCCAGTGCTGATCGAAATCAACGTCGGCGGCGAGCAAGCAAAAACCGGAGTCGCTTCCGACTCCGCCGAACTCGAAAACCTCTTACAGCGCGCAAAGCACTGGCCAAATTTGCAGATTAATGGCCTGATGACGGTCCCGCCGTATGCCGAAGATCCGCAAGCATCCCGTCCCTATTTCCAGATGCTGCGCAATATCCGCGACACCATCGCAGCCCGCAAACTGGAAAGAGTTCAGATGGCCACGCTCTCGATCGGCATGTCGCACGATTTCGAAGTCGCAATCGAAGAAGGATCAACCTGCGTGCGCATAGGCACCGCAATCTTCGGCACTCGCAACTCCCCGCTGTAGAGACGGGGCTAGCCCCGTCTCCCCCGCCCCGCGAAGAAGCCGCAAGCCGCGTCTAGAAACTCGAAAATGAGAGGCCTTCTCAAACCTCAGTTCTCCACCGATTGCTTTCAGCAAATCTTTGGAAGGTATCCCGTTCCTCCGTTACTATTGCCTCCGGCGAATCCAGCCGGAATAAAGTGCTTCGCGTTGCGGTCATCATAGCCGGACGTTTACGCGCGGTTGCGATAGAAGATAGAGCGAGCGGGCGAGGGCGACCTCTCCACACATTTCTAACGATCGGAATTAGCCTTGAGCTTTTCTCAACGTCTTGAAGAAATTCGCACCGGATTCGAGCGGCCATTCTGGGTCGCCAACATCACCGAGATTTTTGAGCGGCTGTCTTACTACGCCGCCTTCGCCTCGCTCGCGCTCTACCTGCAGGAAAAATTAAATTTTTCAACCGAGCAGACCGGAACCCTAACCGGCCTGTTCGGCGGCATGGTTTGGTTCCTGGCCATTTTCGGAGGAGCTGCGGCCGACAAACTCGGCTTCCGGCGCGCTCTCTCGCTGGCCTATCTCATCCTGGGCGCGGCCTACTTCCTCATCGGATCGATCGGGGCATCATGGCTCGCCCCGGTTCGCAACGCGCTGCCCCTCGGCCTCTTCGTCGGATGCATTCTGATTTTGCCGGCGCTCGGAGTATCGATGGTCAAGCCCTGCGTCGTCGGCACCACGGCGCGCGCATCCAAAGAAAACGTTCGCTCGATTGGCTATTCGATTTACTACACCATGGTCAACATCGGCGGAGCGCTCGGCCCCTACTTCGCTTCCTGGGCCCACCGCCATCTGGGGGTCGAGAACGTCTATCGCGTCGCTGCTATGGCCGTTTTCGCGATGTTTTTTGTCGTCATCTTATTTTTTCGCGAACCGCGCAAGGCCGGAGACGCGCCTCCCCCCTCAATCGCGACCGTTGCTCGAAACTTTTGCCTCGTGGTCGGGAACTATAAACTTGTTCTCCCCACCCTGCTGATTGCGCTCGTCCTGCGAATCGCGCTGCTGGTCTATCCCCAATACAGTGTGCCGTGGTGGATCTGGTGCGTCTTCCTTGTGGCCGTCCTCGCTGGCATCAGCCGCTTTATGTGGTTTCTGGTTCTCTTCTCCGGATATTGGGTCGTCTTCTGGCAGCAGTACCTTAGCCTGCCGGGATACATTCACGGCTACATCAACTCCACTGCCGATGTTGAAATTATCCTGGTTACCGACGGGCTCACCGTGATCTGCCTGACGCTCGCGATCAATTACTTCACGCGCAAGATACCAGCGTTTCAGGCTCTGATCCTCGGCACCATGATCACCTCAATCTCGTGGATCATCCTCGCCCTTCGCCCTACGATCGGAGGGGCGATCCTCTCGCTTTTCGTGCTCGCGATCGGAGAGATCATTCAGGCTCCGCGTTACTACGAATATATTTCCCGGCTCGCGCCGCCCGGGCAGCAAGGCAGTTACATGGGTTTCGCGTTCCTGCCAATTGGTGTCGGATCGCTGATTGGTGGGTGGTTTGGCGGGACCCTCGTTCACCACTTTGGAGAAGTGGCCCATCAACCGGCCCGCATCTGGTGGACGGTCACTGCGGTGGGATTAGCCACAGCGCTAGCGCTTTGGATTTACGACAGGATTGTGCAGGCGCAGATTACTCCAGCTACTACCCTGTCGCAGTGATAGTGTGCTGAGCCTCGCTCGATTGGACGGGCGAGGCGCCCGGCCACACCAAAGCTTGAGGCCCAGACCCAGACTACGACTCTCAGTGGCCTTCTTCTTCCAGGAATTTTTCCACTTCCAGCGCGGCCATGCAGCCGGAACCGGCGGCCGTAATTGCCTGGCGGTAGCGGCGGTCCTGCACGTCCCCGCAGGCAAAAACTCCGGGCATTTTCGTCATGACGTTATTCTTTGTAATCAAGTATCCGTCGGCGTCGGTGTCGAGTTGGCCATCGAACATTTTCGCATTTGGAACATGGCCGATACCAAGAAACATGGCGCTGGTCGGGAAATCCCAACTGGCACCGCTTTTCAGATTGCGTAGTCGAAGAGCCGTCACTTCTTTCTTGCTCACATCGAGGACTTCATCGACGACCGTATCGGTCATAAACTCAACCTTCGGATTAGCGCGGGCTCGATCCAGCATGATTTTCGAAGCGCGAAATTCTTCGCGCCGGTGAATGAGCGTCACCTTGCTTGCAAAGCGCGTCAGGAACGTCGCTTCTTCCATTGCGGAATCGCCGCCGCCGATAACGGCAATTTCTTTTCCTGAGAAAAAGAAGCCGTCGCAGGTGGCGCACGAGGATACTCCATGACCGATCAAGGCATGTTCGCTCGGAAGCCCCAGCCATCGCGCTGACGCGCCACTCGCAATAATCAGCGAGCGAGTCTGAATCGTTTCTTTACCAAAGGTCAGCTCAATCGGGCGCTTGCTGAGATCAGCCTTAACCAGATGCCCCATGTGATATTCGGCGCCGAACCGCGACGCCTGCTTGCGCATGTTCTCGATCAACTCGGGGCCCTGAATGCCTTCAGGAAATCCAGGAAAATTTTCCACCAATGTGGTCAGGCCCAGCTGTCCGCCCGGCTCATGACCTTCGATCACCAGCGGCTTCAGGTTGGCACGCGCGGTGTAGAGTGCGGCTGTGTGGCCGGCGCATCCCGAGCCGATAATTATGACGTTGCGTATATCCATAGTCGTGAGTGAGCAGTAAAAAAGATCTCAGTGCTTAGATTCGGAAAAATTGATTTCGCTTCAGGGCTGAATAGCGAGTCCCTCAGATCCTCGCTACTGACTCTTGTTGCCAGCGCCCTGCGGCTTTTTCGACGTCCCTGCACCAAGTCTTGCCAATTCCCCAGGCACCATCTTTCGGGCACTAAGCGCGTCGCGATACCGCTCCATAATCGAAGAAGCGGCGTGGAAAATCGGGTCATACACGCTTTGGTCAACCGTAGGATTCCCCTCGCCTCCCGAGCATCGCGCCAGAACCACCGAACTTTTGCCGAATCGTTCCAGCTTGACGCGTGATACCGGAGTACTCGTCGACAACATCGACGCCGCCGAAACTACCGTTGAGGCACTGTCTTCAATCGAAATCTGCATCAGCTCTTTTGGGTCGCGCACCCGCAATACCAGCGTCTCGACCATATTTTTAGCATCGAGGCTGAAGGAATACTGAACGTTGCTGAAGAACAGGGCGTTAGGAAATTCCTTTCGCACGCGAACCCAATCGGAGGCTGTGATTGCTCCGGCGGGCAGCTTCTCCATGCCTGGAACCGGGGTGTTCTCGTCGAGTGTCGAGTGCCCTCGCGCCACTTCGTAGTCCTTGCCAAAAGTCGGTTTGGACGGAACCTTTGCCAGCGACGAAGTCAATTCTTTTTGATCCTCGGCGGATGGAGTACAAACGTTGATCACGTTCACTTTGACGGGAGGTTGTTGCGGATTTGACGGCGCCTGCTGCGAAAAGGCAAGCGCAGCCATGGCGACGAACGCCGTTAGTGCTGACAATTTCAGAGGGAACACCGCAAAATTGTATCAGGGACACGCAGCTTGTACCGCCACTCTGCCAGGAACTTTACGTCTACCTGAAAAACTTAGTCGGCCCCGCCGCTCTCAGCTTCCAACGCGCCATGGCGCCGCAGCAACTGGGGTAAGTTCTGAGAGAACGCCGAGCGCGGCAGCACCATGTCGCAACCAACGTCGTGCGCCTTCGCCTTCAAGTCTCCCTGCACATGCGACAGGAAACCAATAATCGAGGTCCCTTTTTTAAATTTAGTTTTCAGTTTTGGGATCAGCGTCAAAGGCTTGGCATTGGCGTTGTTCAAATCGAAGATGATGAGAGCGGGATGTTCCACTCCACTGGCCTTCATTTTCTCGGCCAATTCTTTATCGGTTTTGACGAACTCAACCTTCACGTTCATCTTGCGTCCCGTGTCTTGAATCTTGCTCAGGAAGAATAGGTCTTCCACGAACGCAAAGACGCGCGATGCAGCGTCTACCTTGAGGGCCGGAAGAGGTTCGGGATCGCCGACCGGATACGAGGACGAGAAGCCTCCTCGTCGCGGACCCCGGCTGCCGTTGCCGTTATTGCCATTCATGTTGGCGCGATAACTGTGGTCCATCGGAGCGGTGAAAATACCCTGATGTTCCTGACGATCGCGACCCATCGGGCCGCCCGCCGCTCGTTTTGGCGGACGCCGTCCACGGCGCCGCTTGTGTCTCCCTCCACCCGGGGAGGGACGTCCAGGTCCTGCAGGTCCTGCGCTCATAGTTTTTCTCTTTGCAATTCTTCGAAGCTATTTGATGAACTAAATTTCTGAAACACGGTTCCCTTTAAAATTACTTGGCCCTGGCTGCTCGTCCTCGCCTGTGGTCCACCGGTCACACGTGGAGTTGGGCAATCGCAAACGCGAACTTGCGTGCCTTTAATTCTGTAACCGACAGGCCAAACTCCGCATCGGTTGGGTGCTATTTCGAGAACGATATCCAATACTTTTTAGCTAGGCGCCTGGAGTTGTTATGGCGCGAACGGCTGGCCTGGAAGGCAAACCATCGGGAACACTTTGATGTTACTCATGAATGCGTTGAATGCGCAAGGGCGGAGTGACCTTAGTTTTCCACACGTCCGTCACCTCTCATACCTTCACTGCTTGTCTTCAGATCGCGAAGACGATTGTTTTCTTCGTATCGCACAGTACCAAACTTGCCCGCACTCTCTTTCAAGTTCCTCTCGCGGCACGCCGATATAGTGAATGTGAAACCCTCGCCTGCGAAAGAAACGCTTTCCTTGCCCGGCCAGCGCTTCGTCGCCCGCCAGCCCATACTAGATCGTGCACAGAACGTCTTCGGATACGAAATTTTGTTTCGCAATGGAGTGGAGGACTACTTCAACGCGGATCCAGAAATCGCCGCACGATCGACTTTGGATAGTTCGTTGCTCTTCGGAATTACCACTCTCTGCGATAACCGTCGCGCCTTCGTGAATTGCACGCGCGAAGTTTTATTCAAAGATCTGATTACGCTCTTGCCTCCACCCCAGGCGGTGGCTGAGATTCTTGAGACCGTCGAACCGGAGGATAGGGTCGTCGCCGCCTGCAAGCGCCTCAAAGCTTCCGGATACCTCATCGCCTTGGACGACTTCGCGCCCAACGATCCACGTATCCCGCTGGCCGAATACGCCGACATCATAAAAATTGACTTGCGCGCAACGCGGCCCGAGGAGCGCGCAGCCATGATGCGGCGCTTTTCATCGCCGAAGTGCAAGATGCTCGCCGAGAAAATAGAAACTCCGCAGGAATTCCAGCAGGCATCCGAGATGGGGTTCTCCTACTTCCAGGGATATTTTTTCTGCAAACCTGAACTCGTGACCGGGCGGGAGGTTCCGGCAAGCCAGCTTCACTACGTGCGCCTGCTCGAGATGGTGTCACGGCCCGAAATTAACGTACTTGAACTTGAAAGAATGCTGAAACAGGAAGCGTCGATTTCCTATCGCCTGCTTCGGTATCTGAACTCGCCCGTATTCGGCATGGCGCTCGAAATCACTTCTCTTCGCCACGCCATGGCCATTCTGGGCGAGCGTGAAATGCGCCGATGGATTCGCCTCGTCGTTGCCGTCGGTGCGGCTGAGCAAACGTGCAGCGAGCTTATTTTGATGGGCCTGACCCGCGCCCGCTTCTGCGAGTTATTATCCGATCGTGTCCCATCCAACGGCGATCTGTTTCTGGTTGGCTTGCTCTCCGTGATGGACGCCATTCTTGAGGTCAGTATGGACGTCTTGCTGCAACAGCTGCCCGTCGAGAAGGAAACCAAAGCAGTCCTGCTGGGGCAGAAAAGCAAGCTGCAACCCGTTTATCAGCTCATGCTCGCCTGTGAGTCTGGCAAATGGGCGGAATCGTCCGCACTCGCCCACCAGCTAAACCTGTCCGACCAAGACGTCGCGACTCGCTGGTGGCAGGCTCTACAGTGGGCCCAGGAAGCGACCAGCGGAGTTTAGTCCCGGCGGAGACCAACGAGGAAGCAAAGAACCACGACCTCCCCGCTCGCAACCTTATTCTTACGGAGCTTCGATCAGTTCCATCTTTCCGTCACGGGTGCGGTGCAACACTAGCAATGTCCCCTTAGGATCCCTAAAAATGAAGACATCGCGATCGCGGAAGTGCGCTTCCTTGATCGCCTCTTCCAACGTCATTGGGCGCAGCGCCACCGAGTCTCTGGCATGCACCAGGTGCACCTCCGTGGTGCGTGCGATAGAAGGGAATTTGTGTACCGTGATCGAAACTGTCGCAGACTCTGGAAGGCCGATGGCCGCTTCGTACGTCGTCTCCATCGATTGGCCCTCGAGTTTCTTGACAGCCTTGCGCTTCTTGCTCAGCCATCGCGTCTTATAGCGCAGCGCCTGTTTGTGGAGGTGATCCAAAGCTTCGCCCACCGCTGACGACATGTCATTCGTTTGCGCCAGCGCGACGATTGGCCCGTTTGGAGGATTAATCGTTATTTCCGCTTTATGGCGGCGCTTCTCGACCGCCAAAATCACTTTGGTCTCGAAGCGGTCACCCAGAATTTTGCGTATTTTATTAAGGCCGGTTTCAACTTCTTTGCGGATGTTGGGAGTAAGTTCGAACTTCCGGGCGGTGTAATCCACTTGCATCGAGAGTCCTCCTGAGCAGCGAAATCAGAAGTCACATTTAATTATTATCACGAGATTCCTGAAGTGAGTGTCGTGATGTTCAACAGAATGTTTATTCCTACTCATGGCACTTCCCGATGTCGCGCCGCATGACGCTCAAATCTCGCTGTAGAGGCGGGGCTTGCCCCGTCTCTCTCCCGATCCCGGGCGAAGGCGGGGCGGGAGACGCGGCAAACCGCGTCTCTACAGCCAGATTCTATTTTGCAAGGTGATGACACTCAGATGGCACCGCTTTCGTATGCCGAGCCTATGTCGCCCAGAAGCTTATTTCTTCACTCGTCGCTGGTGCGTGCTGGGAATCTTCATGTCTTCGCGGTATTTCGCAACCGTGCGCCGCGTCACTTGAATCCCTTGCGACTGCAGAATGCGGGTAATTTGCTCGTCGGTTAGCGGACGGCTCGGGTCTTCCTCTTCAATCAGCTTCTTCACCCGGCGCTTCAAAATGAGGAGCGACGTTCCGCCGCCCTCAGGCCCCTGCACGCTCTCCGAGAAGAAATAGCGAAGCTCAAAGACGCCTTGCGGAGTATGAACGTATTTGTTCGCCACCGCGCGGCTCACCGTCGAAGGATGCACTCCAATCTCTTCCGCAACTTCTTTAATCATCATCGGCTTCAGATGATCGATGCCACGCTCCAAAAAGTCCTGCTGCCGCGCGACAATCGAGTAGCAAACCTTCGTGATCGTCTGTTTGCGTTGCTCGATATTCTTGATCAGCTGAATCGCAGACTTGTAGCGATCTTTGACGTAGTTGCGGGTGTCTCGGTCGTTGCCGTCACGAGTGAGCAACTTTTTGTAAGTTGGGTTTAAGCGCAACTGTGGCATATCCTCATCGTTCATGATGATCAGCCACTCGTCGCCGTGCTTTACGAACGCCACATCCGGCTCGATCAGCCGTGCCGGAACCTTGTTGTAACGCAAGCCCGGCCGCGGATCGAGCGTCCGCACGAACTCCAACGCCGTCTGAACCGCTTCGACAGGACGCCCGATGGTTCGGGCAATCTCTTTAAACTGTTTCAGGGTGACCGCACGCAGGTGCTGGTCAACAACCGCTATCGCATCCTTGATGACGATGACCTGTTCGTCCACACCACCGCTGTTGCGATTCAGCTGCAACTGCTCCAGATGGTAGCGAAGCTGGTACAGCAGACACTCGCGGAGATCGCGGCACGCAATGCCCTGCGGGTCGAATTGGCGAACGACTTCGAGCGCCTCATGTAAATCGGTAACCGTGAAATTCACGGCGGGGATCGGAGCCTTCGCTCGCGCCGCCGCTGTGCCCAACCCGACCGCCGCAGATACCCCATTGGCAGGAGCTTTCACTGCGCCGGATAACTCCTGCAAGTGATTGGAGCGTGGAGCGGTGCCGCCTATTAGCGCGGCATGCGAATCGGCAAGAGACCCATTCCCCTCGATTGTTTCCGCCAGTCCCAGTCCAACCGCGTCCAGCAGATCGTCGGGCACGATCCCTGAGTCATGACGGTTGAAATGTTCCAAATCTGAGCTGGTAACTCCGCCTTCCGAGTCGGGAACATCGCCGGCGGCGTCAACCGACAGACCAAGGGCTTCTGCCTCGCCAACGATCTTGGCGGCAACTTCAAGATCCGCCTCCGGAGTCGCCACCGGGGCGATACCGAGCAGTTCTTCATCGCTCGCGATCAGGTAGCCTTCTTCGTTGAGATTCCCAATGATCAACTCTGCGGCTTGGTGGACCGGAGTGCGAACCGAGATCGCTCCCAGCTGCCACAGCAAGTGGTCGCTCAAATTGCCCGGTTTGGAAAGAAAATTTTCGAAGCTTGGGCGGTCGATTTCTTCCATCTCTCCCGAGCTGCGATATCCGGGATCGAGATATTCCTGAAAGAACGATCCAAAATCGATCTCTTCGAACGGGTCCTTCTTTTCGTCCGCAACCGGCGTCGCTTCATCCGAGGTCGCCTTGGCGGCGATGCGGTCGCGTTCCTCTTCCTGGCGCCCGACATCGTCGAGCATCGGGATCGAGTCTTCTAATTCCTCCAGCACCGGGTTCTCTACCATCTCGGCGTTGATCATGTCCTTAAGTTCGAGCTTATTCAGCGCGAGCACCGACACCATCTGCACGAGACCCGGCGTCAGAATCTGACGCTGGGATAACTTAACGTTTAACCGGTGTTGAAGAAGAACCATTGTTCCCCACTAAAAATTTGCCGTTCGCCACCCCGACCACAGGTGTTTGAAAAATAGCTTCTCATGCACCTAGGTAGATTGTGAGTACACGAAAGGACAGTGCGCCCACGCGCTGGTAACTTGATTCACGCTCTTGATCTTGCATTTGGGAAGGTCCCGCCTCATAGGTGTCAAATGCCCGCCCCTCGCTTCGCTCGGGATGGTGAATCACCGGCATTAAACCAACGAAAAACTCTCGCCCAGATATACGCGCCGTACTTCCGGGTCTCCCCCGAGTTCCTCTGGCGTTCCCGAACGAAATATCCGGCCTTCGTTGATGATGTAGGCGCGATCGGTTACCGACAGCGTCTCGCGTACGTTATGGTCAGTAATCAGGATTCCAATCCCACTCGCACGCAAGTCCGAGATGATCTTCTGTAAATCCAACACCGCGATCGGGTCGATTCCTGAGAACGGTTCGTCGAGCAAAATGAAGGTTGGATTGATACAGAGTGATCTGGCAATCTCCACCCTGCGCCGCTCTCCACCAGAAAGCGCGTATCCCCGGTTTAGCCGTATGTGTTCAAGTCCGAGCTGGTCGATCAACTTCTCGGCCTTTTCACGGCGCTCATGCCACGAAATCGGCTGGACTTCCAACACCGCCAGAATGTTTTCTTCCACCGTCAACTTGCGGAAAACGGAGGCTTCCTGCGGCAGGTAGCTGATGCCGAACTGCCGCGCCCGCAAGTACATAGGGACGGCAGTGATGTCCTTATCGTCGAACAGAACCCGGCCCGAATCTGGGGGGACGAGGCCAACGATGGAATAAAACGACGTGGTTTTTCCGGCACCGTTCGGTCCCAACAAGCCGACGACTTCGCCCTGTTCGACCTGAAGGCTGACCCCGTTCACTACTCGACGACCACGGTAGGATTTGCTGATGTCGTCGGTGGCCAGCGTATGCATTTATCGTGCCACTTGCGTCCGAGTGACCGCCGGGGACGTTTGTCTGCCTTCTACGAGCACCCTATCATCCAGTCTATAGAAAGTCAACGAATCGCCACTGGTTTTGCCGTGTTCGGCATCAAAAATGCTAGGCGAATTTCCCGTCAGCACAAACTTGTCGTCGGCTGACGTGTAGGTCAGATTCTCGCCGTTGCCGTGGCGGGTTGGCTGGGTGATCACAACCTGCTCCTGGGCGATGATACGGTCGACTTGGCCCGGCGTCCCATTTCCGGGCTTTATCTCGGACTGGCTTCTCGGTACGAGGTAAACCGTCATCTCCTTCGAGGTCACGGTCGCATCCGCACCCTTCGCCGTCACGCCTCCATCCAGGAAAATCTTCCTCTCGGCATCTGTATAGGTGAGACGGTTCGAAGTGACATTGACGGGGTTGACGTTTCCTTTCTTGTCCACCTGCACAAGAACTGTCGACACCGGCTGAGCCGCTCTGGCCTTATCCGTCCCGTTGGCCTCCGCCTCGCCTGCCTGCGCGACCAAAGATCGGTGATCGCGATCAAACTCGATCGTCGGCGCCTGAACTACGTTTGCGTTTTGCCAGAGCCGGGCATTTCCGCTGTATAAAGCTATCCCCGAAGCGCGGTGCGCAGTCATCGTACGGCTGGTCACGTGAATGGGATCAGAGGATGACAGCATTGCTCCATCCGGCTGAACCTTGAGATCGGAATACGTGCTCTTCACGTTCCCCTCGGCCAACGCCTCACCGGTCGAGCGATTCATCCGCATCGACTGCGCCGTCGTCGTCATTCCGTTATCGACGATCCGGGGCGATCCCGTTAATTGCAGTACCTGAGACGTGACGTCGTAGGTCCCGCGTTGACCCCACGCTTTCTCCGACCCATCGACATAAGCGACTTCCACCGCTTGCGTGATCGATTGGATGCCGCCTGCAGGCGCGAAAACGACATCGAGCTTCTGGCTGGAAGAGACTTGATTTTGCGAACTGGCTGACTTCCCTCGCGCCAGGGCATCGTTCCCTGCCTTATCTCTTCCCGGCTGCTCGGCGCCTTTGTTATTCGCGGGCGGTCCCGCCTCGATCGGGCTGCCAACGATCCTCGCGTCGGGCTCACCGTGCAAAGTTGAAATGCGGTTCTTCGATGTGAACTTTGCCACGAACGTTCCTGCTGTCACTTCGGTTCTCTGGTTCGAAGCAGGTTGCGTGATGAGGATTTTCGGTGGTCCGCTGGTGACGGCTCGCTCCAGGATTCGACCACCTTTGACGAAGAAGTCCATCGTCGGCGCGGTCATCTCGATGTCCTGTGGCGCATTTTCTGTGCCGCTGGAATTGTGCGCAGACGCATGAACCAGCTTCGCTGCCGAATCTGTGTTCCTCTTTTGTTCCAGGCGAACCCCGCCTTCCGCACGCACTTTCTGTAGAACCTGCTTCCCGGCAAATTGCAAAATTACTCGGCCGGCAGATCCGTCTGCAGGCTGTTCCCCGAACGACGTCAGCTTGACGTTGCCGCTCATTACGGCGCTGCTCACCAGATTGCGCGAACCGCTTAGAAGAAGTTCAGCCCGGTCGGAGCGCGCGTGCGTTTCGGTTTGTCCATGGAAGTCGCCCTCCACGTCCCCCTCTGCCACAATGCGCTCAACGGTGTTATCGGGGCGCAGCAGAAACATTGCCTGATTCGATCGGATATCTTGCTGTTCTTTCACCACATGCATCTTCGAAAGCAGGATTTCCCGGGGCTCTTTCAAAATGCTCCCCTGATCCGCGGTGAGGTGAATTGCCTTAGTGCCGCGAACGTCTATTGCAATCGCGGATAAAAGTTTCATCGTCCCGCTATCTGCAGCGTAATCCATGCCGACCGACGAGCCATGTGCTTGAGGCGTTTCAAACACGACCTGCCCAGCGGTATGAGCGTTGCCGGTGTTTCGGTTGAACGTCAGCCCGTCGCTCTCCACGTGAACCGACTTCCTGCCCTCCGCCGGCGCCGATTGATCGTGTTGATGGCCGCCCTCGGGGTTCGCCTCGAGGTCAATGAGAACAGTGCCCTTGGCTGTGACGTTTCCGGAGGCGGGATCATATTCGAAATTGTCGCCCGTGATGCGATCAAAGCGAGAGGCATCCTTGCCGTAGACAATGATCTTCACCTGATGGAGATCGGCGCGCCCGCCCTCTTTGAACTGGACCGCCTTCGAGGCGCTGACCGTGAACTGCGTGCGCCCTTCGTACGACTTGGAAATGGAAAAGCCCTCGGCCGTCTGCTGAATATTCAGCCCAATCTTCGCGGGCACATCACGCACGACTCTCGAGAGCCGCCAGCGCGCGTAGAAGAACATCCCCGCAACGATAGCGATCATCAGGATCGCACCCCACGCAAACGTGCGTCGCAGTCGTGAGACTTGAGAGGCCATCTGAGTTCAGTGTAGCGCGACGGCGACGGCAATCTCGCCCGCGGTGACGCAGGTTAAGTCACTCGCAGTCTGATGTCTGTGAGTCAACTTAGACTTAAAAAAACTGTCATGGTCGTGAAAAAATCTTAAGAGCGCCGCACAACAGTTCCCGCAAGAATGTCGTGCAGCCCCTGTTTTCTCTCCGTGAAAGCAACCATGAGAAAGCCGATGCCAAGAATCATAGCCGAGAGGATCTTTGCGAAATGGCGTCCAGTAGCGCGCTCAAACGAGATGCGATTCCCGGCAAGGTCGGTAACTTTCATGCCCAGGATCATCTTTCCGAGAGTCGCCTGATAGGACGAGCTTTCCAAAAGCGCGGAATACAGCCATGAACCGAAGAATAAGAAAATGGAAACAAGTCCACCTCCGAGAATGGCTAACCCACGATGCGGATGTCCGGACATCCGGCTGGCGATCCCGAGGCCTCCGAAGATGAGGCCGATAGGAGCGACAACCACGCGCAGAATAACCGAATCGATAATCGTAGCGAGCACCCGAATCCAAAACCCGCCGTAGCGGACCCCGCCCGCCGCGTAACCAGAATATTGCTGGGGTGGCGCGGAATAGGTCGTACCAGCCGCCGGAGGCAAAGAAGAAGGTTCACTCGCCCCGGGACTGGCAAAGGTAGACCCTGTGGCGGGATCAGAACCGGCTGGAGTGGCAGCCAAGGGTGACCCGACCGGCGCTCCCGCATTCGTCGGTTCGCCGCACCGGTTGCAGAACTGCGCTCCCGCAGCGTTCTGTGCTCCGCATTTGTTACAAAAAAAGGTTTCGCTCATAGTCCCGGCACTATAAGACTGGGCGGTCATCTTGTCAAAACAATCAGTCGTGGTGGCGGAGGCGACCGAATTACCGGCTTCGGAACACATCTTGAAGCGTTAACTCAAGGCCGCCGAATTCAGGGTGGTCATTCATCCCCAGCGAGAATGCTATATCCAAACGATCGCCTGCCAACAGTCGCTGCTGGTCGCAAGTTTCGCGCAGCCTCCAACCCATCGCCTTGAAAGCCAGGTTATCGCGCCACGATGGCGCCTCAACCGTTGCGACTGCTTGCTCTTTTGTAAGAACTGAAGAATCTGGATGGCAACGCGGAGTGTAATCTCCGCCACCGGCCGCCGCTGCCGGGCTACTCGCAGCATGCGCCACTCGCAATCTCACATGCTTATCTTTTACCGCCTGCGGAGGCGCCATCAACCGCACTCCGCGCGCTGTAAATACTGGCTCGTCGTTGCCCATTCCGAACGGCTCGAGCAAAAGCAGCGATTGGTGTAACTCTGGCGTCACCTCTCGCAGCGACAGTTCCCGATCAAATTCAAGTTGCGGCTCAAAGTCCGCCGGGGTTAGGTGAGATCGCGCATAGCCGTCCAGGTGCTCGCGTAGCTTTTCGACGTTCGCACTGGGCAGGGAGAAGCCAACGGCATGTGCGTGCCCGCCATAACGCGAGAATAATTCCGGACACGATTCGATCGCATGCAGTAGATGAAACGCATGAATCGATCTTCCCGAACCATGCGCTTCCTCGCCCTCACGCGAGATGATCAGCGTTGGCCGGCCATGGCGCTCCACGACCCGCGAAGCGGTGATACCAATTACGCCGCGATGCCACCCTTCTCCGTCGAGCACAATGCAATACGCCTCGCGCAATGCCGGATCGGCATCGAGGCGCTGCTCGATGCTGTCCATGATGCGGCGTTCTTCTTCCTGACGCTCGGCATTTAATTTGTCCAGTCGTTCCGCCATCGCCATGGCTCGTCCAATATCTTTCTCGTTAAATAGATCGACCACGTCACGGGCAACGTCCATGCGACCGGCGGCGTTGAGCCGCGGAGCAATGCGAAAGGCTACCTCGGTCGACGACAAAGTCCGCCCGTCTCCAAGTTTCGCAACTTCAAGCAGCGCACGCAGTCCCACATTTACCGGACGCCGCAAGCCTTCGAGCCCGAGCTTCGCGAAGACGCGGTTCTCGCCCAGCAACGGCACGGCATCGGCGATGGTTGCGATGGCCACAACTTTCATGAACGACATCAACAGCCGCGACTGGTCTTTAGAATCGAGTCTCCGCTGCATCAACCCTTGCGCCAGCTTGAACGCCACCCCTGCTCCGCAAAGGTGTTTGCAAGGATAGTCGCATCCATTCTGGTTCGGGTTCACCACCACCAGCGCCTGCGGAACTCCATCCACGCCGGGAAGGTGGTGGTCGGTGACGATCAGGTCTACCCCGGTGCGCCGCGCGGTATCAGCGGCATCGAAAGCGCGGATACCCGTATCGACACTGATAATCAGCCGCACGCCATCCGCCGCCGCGCGTTCGATCACCTCGTCGCGCATGCCGTAACCTTCACGAATCCGGTGCGGCACATGAAAATCAGCCGCGCCTCCGCAAAGCTCGATGGCGGTTTTGAGGATGACGATTGCCGTAGTGCCGTCGACGTCATAATCGCCGTAGATAAGAATTTTCTCTTTGCGCTCGATCGCCGCTTCGACCCGATCGAGGGCGACTTTCATGCCGCTCATCTGTAACGGGTCGTGAAGGTCAGCGAGCGATGGCGACAGGAATTTCAGAGCGGCCTCAGGCTCGTCGATCCCCCTGCCAACCAGCAGGTCCGCGAGCACATCCAGTGACGCCGCAGACAGAGACGCGGGAGAAATTTTCAGTTTGGAATCGCGAAGCGCAGCCGCCAACACTCGCGCCTTTGGAGAATTCAGCGGCTTAGAAATCCATCGCATCGCAGGGATTAGGTTGGATGATTGTACGAGAAATATTCGCAACGCTTCTGCGGTCAGCCTGCGGCACCGTCTGTGATGAGACAGGAACCTAGCGCTCTTCGTCGGTCCCGGGCTCGTCGATCATGAACCCACCAGCGTCGTCGGAGAGTTCGCGCAAGTGCTGGTAATGTCCGTACCACTCCGTGCCAGCTTCAAAAACAAACATACATCCCTGGTAAGCCCAACCGAGTTGCACGAAGCCGGTTTTGCCAAGGTAGGTCTTCAACCACCGGCCTTCTTCAACGTCATCTTCGCTGCTGAACTCGCCTTCTACCAGCCGTTCCGACAGTTGATCGAATTCTTCTCGCTCGAGCGCCCAGGAATGCATAGTCAGAAACGACGCGCCCGTAGCCTTGGCGAGTTCTACAAAATCCTTCCAGCCATCCGGATTGTGCTCCGTGTCCCACAAAACGCTGGGAACCTCTTCACACTCGACGTAGCCAAAAAACCGACGCATGCCCAAGCCTTCGATGAAGGCGGTCATGTCATCTTTCAGGCCCGTAAGATCGTCTGGATGCGGAGACATAAGTTCTTTATTGTACGGCTTCTTTTAGCTGGCCGCCAAATCTGGAGCGCTGCATCGATCACGCCGCAACCTCCAAACTCGGCACTCGATCTGCATTACTTCGCGCGCCGCCCGCCTCGGCGCTTACCCCTGTGATAAACTTTTTCTTCACTCGACATCGTTTTCCATCATGCTCTTTTCGAAAGAATACGTGGGCTATCTGTCCCGCGAGGTATCCAAAAAATTGTTGGCCAGCGGTCTTATCGAGACCAAGGCGGTGCCCGCTTTGACCGAGAAGGTGCACGCCGCCCTTCTCGATGAACTGGCGCTCGAAGACCGCATCAATGACGAGGTGCGCGTCATTCTTGAAGCTTATTCTGACGAAATGCAAAAGAGCGGCGCGAACTATCAGGAAATGTTTCGCAAGGTCAAGACCGAGCTGAGCAAAAAGTACAAAGCCGTTTTGTAGGATCCTTCGTTTTCGAGCGTGTTAGTAAGTTTCAATGGTTAGGTTTAAAGATTGGCTCTGTCCCCGGAGGACGCCACCACAGTGCGATTAAGCCGCGACAAAGTTAATAAACTCGCCCACGTCGTCACCGACGCCGTCGCTGACATGGATGAAGTCGAGTTCATCGAAGATCGCAACACCATCCGCCTCGAGGTTCGCAAAATTCTTGAAGCCCTCCTGATGCAGGAGGCCCGCATCGACCAGGCCGCTCGCCAAAAAATCGAGAGCCAGCGCCGCACAATCATCGAAGGCTCCGAAGAATGGTCAATCCTCTACCGCAAGTACTACAACGAAGAAGTCAAAAAGCTAGGCGCCTAGCCCCAGTCGCACACCCACCGTAGCCTAATCGTGCGATCGCTGTAGAGACGCGGCTAGCCGCGTCTCCCCCGCCACGTCGATTAACCCCGCGTTTATACTCGCTCCCACTATCACTCCACTGCAGCCGGTCGACACGCCGCCAACAAGACGCGGCAAACCGCGTCTCTACGGAATAGCTCTTATCGGCGGCATTTGCAGCACTTCATCCTGATCGCGATTTTCGCTCTCGACGCCCAACGCATCCAGTTCCCGCGCAAGAAGATCGCAACACCACCCGCCTCGAGGTTCGCAAAATTCTTGAAGCCCTCCTGATGCAGGAGGCCCGCATCGACCAGGCCGCCCAGCCAAAAAATCGAGAGCCAGCGCCGCACAATCATCGAAGGCTCCGAAGAATGGTCAATCCTCTACCGCCGTACTACAACGAAGAAGTCAAAAAGCTAGGCGCCTAGCCCCAGTCGCACACCCACCGTAGCCTAATCGTGCGATCGCTGTAGAGACGCGGCTAGCCGCGTCTCCCCCCGCCACGTCGAATAACCCCGCCGTTATATTCGCTCCCACTATCACTCCACTGCAGCCGGTCTACACGCCGCCAACAAGACGCGGCAAACCGCGTCTCTACGGAATATTTTTTATCGGCGGCATTTGCAGCACTTCATCCTGATCGCGATTTTCGCTCTCGACGCCCAACGCATCCAGTTCCCGCGCAACCGGACGCACTTCATCCAGGATTCGCGCCAGCGTCTGACCCACTGCTTCCTTGTCACTGCTATCCGCGCCGTTGCGTTTCATGAAAGTTTGCAGCAACGATTTCTCTCGCGGAAACACGACGAGCTTCACCTCTTCTCCATCCGAAACATTGATTGCTTTCTTCGTCAGACGCAGAGCCGTGTCATAACCGCCGAGTTCATCGACCAACCCGAGATTTTTGGCATCAAGTCCCGACCAGATTCGCCCTTTGGCAATTTCCAAAACTTTTTCTTTAGGAAGCCTGCGCCCGTCGGCAACTTTGCTCGTGAAATCAACGTAAACACGGTCGAGCCACGCCTGAAAACGCGACCATTCCGCCGGTGAATAATCTTGCGTACCGGTAAACATGGTCGCGTTCTGGCCCTGATGAACCTCGTCCCACGACAGGCCGACTTTGTCCCACAAGCCGCTGGTCAGCATCTTTCCGCCGAGCACTCCGATCGAAGCGGTAATGGTGCCTGGTTCGGCCACAATTTTGTCGGCCCCCATGGCGACAAAATATCCGCCCGAGCCCGCGAGGTTGCCCATCGAAACAATCACCGGCTTGCCCGCCTGACGCGACCGAAGCACTTCGCGCCAAATCGTGTCGGATGCAACATACGAGCCGCCCGGACTATCGACGCGAAACAAAATCGCCTTGACGCTCTTATCATCAACCGCCGCCCGGATCGCCCCCGCCACCGTGTCGGATCCCATATTCTGAGTCCCCTGCACAGGATCAAAGTCGCTCCTGCCGCGAGTCACTCCACCTACGCCGAAGACGAGCGCGACCGTCTTGCCGCGATCGTGCGGGCGCCCCGCTCGGTCGAGATATTTGTCCAGATAGAGCAGTTCTGACCCGCTGCCGCCTTGATTTTTTACCAGCCCATAAACTTCATCGCGGTAGGCAACACCATCAACTAACTTTGCAGCCACCGCCTCCTTACCCAGATAAGGACCGGCATCCACGATCGCCTGAAACTTGTCCGGAGCTATCTGACGAGCCCCGCAGATTCCATCCTTCATCTGGTTGAACCATGAAGTCATGACCGCGGTCATCGCTTCTTTATGGGGCGCGGTGTATTTCGTTTCGGTGAGAGAGTTGAGAGCGTTTTTGTATTCGTAACGATGGTCGCCGTGAAAAGTCACGCCAAGTTTTGCCAGCGTACCTTTCACGAACGGCGTCTCCATGATGATGCCGGTCAGGCCAATATCTCCCGAGGGCTGCAGGTAAATGTGATCGAACGCCGTCGCCAGATAGTACGAGCCGTTGCCCGGACCAAACTCCCCGAAAGTTTCGGAATAGGCGATCGCAAATTTCTTGTGCGATCTGAAACGTTGGACGGCATCCCTGATTTCCTGGGTCTGCGCCATCCCTAACGGAGCGGCCCCAATCTTAGCGACCAGACCGACCACGCGGTCATCGGTCCCGCCACGGTCGATCGCATCAATCACATCGCGCAGCGTCTGCTTTTCGCTCGTCATCAACTTCGCGGTGGGAGTGTCCGGCACATTCTCCAGCAGCGTCTGCTCGAAATTGGCCTCAAGAATCGTCTTCGACGGCACCGTCCCTTTGGAGCCGACGAACAACACCAGGGAGACGACGATCCCCACCAGCAGCAACGCTCCTAAAATAGCGAGAAAACGGACGATCGACTTCATCATGACCTCTCCTTTAATGGAAACAGAAGTCTAAATAATGGCAGGCTATGAAGCTATAGCCACGATCGTTTGAGCGGCGAGTTGTAAAAAGATTGCTAACACTGGGGTTTGGCACTTGGCCCGCTTGACTTCTTTGCGACAGGTAGATGGAATATAGATGGATAACCCCTAGGCGGTTTTAGCTTGCGTTTTCATCGTTTATTCGAACTTATTACTCCGATTCTTATTTCCCTTGCGGTGTTACTCCTGACGGGCTGCGGATCCCATTCCAGCAGCCAATTAGCAGCGGTTACGCCAGCGCTCCCTCTGCTCCCCGCTATCGCCGCCTCACAGCCCGTCCTTTTGTTCAACGGAACAGGCACATCCTCCGACGTCTCCGCTGTTGAAGGAGTGCTCAGCAATTTGAGTATCGGCTACAACACCGCCAATTCCGCCCAAATCGAGGCCCTCAGCGAACAGCAACTTGCAGGTTACAAGCTGATCATCGTTCCAGGCGGAAACTCGATTACCATCGGCCAAAATCTGTCTGCCGCCGTCGCGTCGAATATTCGCGGCGCAGTGCAGCAGTACGGCACTCACTATCTGGGAATCTGTGCCGGTGCTTTCTTCGGAGCCTACTCCATCTACAACGGCGTCAATCTGACCGGCGGCGTGTCCTTCAATTTTTATGCGGACGAGAGCAAAGGCATCCACATCGAGCCGGTGACGCTCACCTTTCCGAGTGGACCGCCGCTGGATGTGTATTGGCAGGATGGCCCGCAACTCTCAGGCTGGGGATCAGTCGTAGCGAAATTTCCCGATGGCACGCCCGCAATCGTGGAAGGTCAATCAGGCAAGGGCTTCGTCGTGTTCTCCGGCGTCCATGCCGAGGCACCCGCCAACTGGCGCGCCTCATTGCCCTTCACAAGTTCGCTCTCGGCAGACGTGGCCTACGCAGGCAAGATGGTTTCAGCGTCTTTGAGCGGAACTCCCCTCCCGCACTTCTAACGTCATAAGGGTTGTCATCCTGTGCGAAGCGAAGGACCTGCGCCACTCCCCACCACAGGGGTAGCACTATCACTTTTGTTCCCTGGCAATCGTAATCGCGCCTTCCGACGCCGACGTCACCAGTGCGGCATACTTCGCGAACACTCCGGTCTTATATCGCGGCGCTGGAGCCTTCCATTCCGCCATGCGGCGTTCTATCTCAGCGTCTGAGATTTCAATATCCAGCTTCCTCGTCTTCGTATCGATGGTGATCTTGTCCCCTTCGCGAATCGCAGCAATCGGGCCACCCAGCGCCGCTTCCGGAGCAACATGCCCGACCATCAAGCCTCGGGTCGCTCCACTGAACCGGCCGTCCGTAAGAAGCGCCACACTCTCGCCCAATCCTTCGCCAACGATCGCTGCAGTCACGCTCAACATCTCGCGCATGCCGGGCCCACCCTTCGGCCCTTCGTAACGAATCACGACAACGTCTCCGGCTTTAATTTGCTTGCTGGTGACGGCCTTCATCGCCGCTTCTTCGGAGTCGAAGACGCGCGCCGGACCACTATGCGAGCCGCGCTCATGCCCACTCATCTTCACGACTCCACCACCCGGAGCAAGATTGCCTTTCAAGATGACGAGGCCGCCGGTTGCCTTCAATGGTTTGCTAAGCGGCGCAATCACTTGCTGGCCCGGCGTCTCTTTCGCGGCGCTCGCTTCTTCAGCTAAGCTCTTGCCCGTAACCGTCATCGTCGAACCGTCAATGAACTTTCCTTCTAAAAGGCGCTTGGCAATCAATTGAATACCACCCGCAGCATCAACATCAGCGGCAACGTATTTTCCGGCAGGCTTTAAATCGGCCAGCAAGGGAGTTCGCTCGCTCACGCGCTGAAAGTCGTCAATCTGAAGTGGCAAGCCCATCTCGCGCGAGATGGCAAGCAAATGGAGAACCGCATTCGTCGAGCCGCCCGTGGCGGCAACGCCGGCTATCGCATTCTCGAATGCGGCATGCGTCAGAATGTCGGCCGGCTTGATTCCGCTCCTCAAGAGATTCATGACGACTTCACCGCAGCGGAACGAGACATCGTCTTTTCGCGCATCCATCGCCGGTACGCCGTTAAAGCCCATGGGAGACAGCCCGATCAACTCCATCACTGTGCTCATGGTGTTGGCGGTGTACTGCCCGCCGCACGCCCCCGCTCCGGGACATGCGACATTCTCGAGCGCCAGCAAATCAGCGTCGCTCATTTTGCCCGCCGCGTTCGCTCCCACCGCCTCAAATACATCTTGAATCGTCACGTCTTTGCCCTTGAATTTGCCTGGGGCAATCGTCCCGCCATAAAGCACCAGGCCCGGAAGATTCATCCGAGCCAGAGCCATGGCCGCAGCGGGAATCGTCTTGTCGCAACCGACAACGCAGACAACGGCGTCAAACAGTTGTCCCCGGCATACGAGCTCGATCGAATCGGCAATCAGCTCGCGGCTCACGAGAGACGCTTTCATCCCTTCGGTGCCCATGGTTTCACCATCAGAAATTGCGATGGTATTGAACTCCATCGGAGTGCCGCCTGCCGCTCGAATTCCCTCCTTCACCTTCGCCGACAGCCGTCGCAGGTGAAAATTGCAGGGCATGGTCTCGATCCAGGTATTGGCGACGGCGATCAATGGCTTCGCCAGATCGGCATCGGTGAAGCCGATCGCTTTGTACATGGCGCGCGCCGGCGCTTGATCGCGTCCATCCGTGATTTGACGGCTGTGAAGTTTGAGATCTGTGTGCTTTTCCATGGAAGTGAAAGTTAGTTTATCTGAAGAGTGCATTGCTGCATACGCGCAGCCAGAATAGGGGGACGCTGTTCGAATCCTGTGAACGCCTTGTGCAAATAACAGACTCCATTAATTTAAGCGTGAAATGATTTTCCCCTTTAAGGCCTCAAACTTCACGCCTGTCAAGGCAGCGCAGCCTTTTGCGATCAAACTCAATGCCCTCACTTCGCTCGCTTGCGCGCGAGACTGAAATTCCACCATTGCACAACTCTTGTGTAATTGACCCTGCCGCTGCAACCCGCGTACATTCGCTGCACTGAACGACGCCATTCCGCTGATGAAGTGCTCGCTCTGAATTCTTACAAGTCATCAACCAACAGACGCCGCAACAGGCAAGAGAAAAAGCATCATGAAGTTCCATGGAGATTGGACCGTCTATCGCACCCGCTTTTTGGTGCGTGCTCGTCAGTTAACGGAACCGTTCCGTTTTGTCGACCCACTCGGTCGCGAACAATCCGGATGCCCCGGTGACTACGTCGTCGAATCGAGCGAAGGAGTCACGAGAATCACGACTCAAGCTCTGTTCGAAGACATCTATGTCCCATTACTTCCCAAATTGCGTCTGACTTCAAATTCGATGTCCGTGCGTGACCGGGAACCAGCTCTGCGAGCGAAGGCAATTTGAAAATTAACTCTTCAATCCATTAGTCAAGCGTCATGTGGAAAACCAGACAGGAAATGAACCAAGAAAGTCTCGTATCCAGGAGTACTCGTAGTAAATCGGGTGCGGATTTCGTAGCGCCCCAGCCGTCAACGATAACCAAGCTTCGGAGTATCAACAGATTAGCGGCGAGGCTGATTCTCTGCAAAGCGCGATACCACTTTCGGGCTACAACAGGTAGTGTTTAGGTCTTGACAGGCCCCATATGCGGGAGTACGTTAAGCATCCCAGAGCAGTTTTTTAGACTCCTTCGATTAAGGAGCAGCAAACAAAAAACTTCGGAATCGGACGCAAAGTTGAGGTGACTTTTCGTCTTATCCTTCGCGGAGTCATCCCTCCGTAGCGGATGAAAGTTAGCGGTGACGTAGGGTGCCCATCCTCGCGGGTTGTGCTGGGGTGGGATCGCCCAAAATCTTCCGGTGGAAAGTCAATATGCCCATGCCAATAGGAGCCCAAATGGAAACTTTGATGGAACTGGTCGCCGCCTCTTTCGAGCGGCACGGCATTGAGTGCAAACCCGCCGACTCAAGACCCTTTGGCGCGGCAGATCCTCACCCCTCTCACAGTTCGACCGATAAAGTGTTCGCTACCGCTCTGCCCGACCATAATTACCGTCAGATTGCGCAGGGCGACCCCTCTCCGTAAGCGCAAGATTCCGCAAAATCCTTCAGAAATCAGCTCCAAAACCGCTCCAAACCAAAGATCGACCGTCCGCCCCAATTCATCTAATTTAGGAGAAAGAAATGCCCGAAGTGCGAGACCAAGTGAAATCCCAAACCTCAGCCAGCAACGCCGCCGCCAGGAAAACCACCAAAGCCCAGGGCCTCGCCTTCCGCCGCTTTTTTACCAAGCCGGGAGTTTCGCCTTATTCCGAGGTTGAGTGGGATTTTCGCGACGCGCTGATTGCTGACTCCAAGGGTGGGGTGGTCTTCGAGCAGAAAAATGTCGAGGTTCCAAAAGATTGGTCGATGACGGCGACCAATATCGTGGCCTCGAAATATCTCCACGGGCAGGTCGGTACTCCGGAGCGCGAAAACGGTGTTCGCCAGTTAATCACGCGTGTCGCCGAAACCATTCGCGACTGGGGCAAGAAAGACGGCTACTTCCGCACCGAAGAAGACGCCGCCACATTTCACGACGAACTCGTCCACCTGTTAGTGCGCCAGCATGTCGCTTTCAATTCGCCCGTCTGGTTCAACGTTGGATGCGATCGCATCGAGCCCAACTCCGACGGCACCAGCTGGCACTGGAATGCCACCGACGCAAAAGTAGAGTTCGGAGCCACCGGATATACGCGCCCGCAATGCTCTGCCTGCTTCATCAACTCCGTCCACGATTCGCTCGACTCGATTCTTACCTTGGCGAAGACCGAAGGCATGCTCTTCAAATGGGGATCCGGCACCGGCACCAATCTTTCTCCCCTGCGCTCGTCAACCGAAGTGCTCAGCGGCGGCGGCACCGCCAGTGGTCCGCTCAGCTTCATGAAAGGCTTCGACGCTTTTGCCGGAGTCATCAAGTCCGGCGGCAAAACACGCCGCGCCGCGAAGATGGTCATCCTCAACATCGATCACCCGGATATCGTCGACTTCATCGATTGCAAAAGTAAAGAAGAGGCCAAGGCCCACGCCCTCGTCTCCCAGGGCTACGATGGATCGCATCCCGACTCCGACGCCTATAGCTCCATCTTTTTCCAGAACGCGAATAACTCGGTTCGAGTAACCGACGACTTCATGATCGCAGTAACTCGCGACACCGACTTCTCCACCCGCGCCATTGTCGATGGACGCGTAGTAAATACTTACAAAGCAAAAGACCTGCTCGGCAAAATTTCTGAAGCAACCTGGCAGTGCGGCGATCCCGGAATGCAATACGATTCCACCGTCAACCGCTGGCACACTTCAAAGAACACGGCGCGCATCAATGCCAGCAATCCGTGCAGCGAGTACATGTTCCTCGATGACTCCGCCTGCAACTTAGCCAGCCTCAACCTCTTGAAGTTCGCGCCCAACGGCACCTTTGACGTGGAAGCCTACCGTCACGCCGTCGACATCACCATCACCGCCCAGGAAATTCTCGTCGACAACGCCGGATACCCCACCGAAATCATCGGCAAGAACTCGCACGAGTATCGCCCGCTGGGCTTAGGCTACGCGAACTTAGGCGCGCTGCTTATGGCTGCCGGACTGCCTTACGATTCCGACGGCGGCCGCGACTACGCCTCCTGCGTCACCGCCATCATGTGCGGACAAGCCTATCTCCAGTCGTCTCGCATCGCTGAGCAATGCCCGCCGCTGACTCCAGTGACTGACACCGTGCAATCGCGCTTAGGAGTTACTACCGCCGAAGAAATGCCAGGCGGCGCTTGCCCCGGCTGGTACATCAATCGCGAGCCCTTCTTGGATGTAATCAGAATGCACCGCGCCAGCGTCAACAACATAGGCGGTTCACGTGTGGGGACGGTTAGTGTGGGGACGGGCGCCTCGCCCGTCCAAGCGGAGCGCAGCTCCGCGACCGCCCAACTCTCGCAACTAATCGACGCCTCCAAGCAATGCTGGGACGAAGCTCTCTCCCACGGCGAGAAGCACGGCTACCGCAACTCGCAAGTCACCGTCCTAGCTCCCACCGGCACCATCGGCTTCATGATGGATTGCGACACCACCGGCATTGAGCCCGACCTCGCCCTCATCAAGTACAAGAAGTTAGTTGGCGGAGGCATGATTAAGATCGTCAATAACACCGTGCCCAGCGCGCTCTTCAAACTGGGTTACACCCACGAGCAGACCGACGCCATCGTCAGCTACATCGACGCCACCGGAACCATCGAAGGCGCTCCCCACGTAAAAGACGATCACTTAGCCGTATTCGATTGCTCCTTCAAGCCCGCCAAAGGCACGCGCTCCATTCAATACATGGGCCACTTAAAGATGATGGCCGCCGCTCAGCCCTTCATCTCAGGTGCAATCTCGAAAACCGTCAACCTGCCGAACGCCGCCACCGTCGAAGATATTTCCGAAGCCTACATCCAGGCCTGGAAGCTCGGCCTGAAAGCCGTTGCCGTCTACCGCGATGGCTGCAAGCAGTCGCAACCGCTCTCCGCCGCCGGATCAAAAACCGCTCTGAGCACCGGTAGTAGCGTCGAGCGTGCGGCCGCCAGCCAGGAGCAGGAAGAAAATCTCGAAGCCCCGCCCCGCGCCGTGCGCCACAAGCTCAAGGACGAGCGCATGTCGATCACCCACAAGTTCAACATCGGAGGCCACGAAGGCTACATCATCGTCGGCCTCTACGCCGACGGCGAGCCCGGCGAAATCTTCGTCAAGATGGCCAAAGAAGGTTCCACCGTCTCCGGCCTCATGGATAGCTTCGCCCTGGCCGTCTCCATCTCGCTGCAACACGGCGTCCCTCTCCGCCTCTTCTGCGAGAAGTTCGCCCACACCCGCTTCGAACCAAGCGGATGGTCCAGCAATCCCGACATCGGCTTCGCCAAGTCAATCATGGATTACATCTTCCGCTGGCTCCAACTCCGCTTCATGACCGGCCAGCAACAATTCCTCTTCGACAACATCCGTCCCAGAGTGCAGCCACTTACTAACACCGAAGGCGCGGAATCAAACTCAAACACCGCTTCCGCCCCCCAACCAATGGGAGTCGAGAACCGCGATCAACGCGTAGGCCAAATCCACGCCGCCGACGCCCTCTCCACCCTGATCGACATGGGAGACGCCCCCAGCTGCCACGTCTGCGGGTCCATCATGGTAAGAAACGGGAGTTGCTATAAGTGCATGAGTTGCGGCAGCACTAGCGGCTGCAGCTAATATAAGTGCGCCTCCGGTGTTGCAGTCCGCAGACAATTTTGAAAGGGCACGGCTTCAGCCGTGCCGCAACCTATCGCAGCGAGTGGCATGAAAGTGGTCTAGCAAGGAGCTCGTCAAGACTGATAAAAAAGTTCCGCCTGAGGGGGCCACGTTGACAACCGTGGCCCTTTTTGTTGTCAGTTAGGGATCGATATGCCCAATTTCTTCTCCGCATTCACGACAGATGTTTTCCGCCCGTTAGCCACCTTACTTATCCCCGGGGCTATCGGAGTGAGTACTTGGCTTATCGCTCTAATTTGGCAATACCCTTCCTTAAAACAGCTGGCAGGAAAAAATCACTCCGAAACCACATTTGTTTTGTTCCTCGCTATTGTTTTCGCGGGGATGGTCTACGAAGACTTCGGAGCACGGTGGGAGGTTCAGCTCGATCGATGGGCTGACTTTCGGACCGGCAATAAGCACACCGAAAATTGGTGGCGCTATCTTCAAACAGTCTTCCAGAAGGATCCAATCGGTCGTCGGTATGCGCGGACACTTGTACTTAGACTTAAGTTCGAATTGGGGGTCGCCTTCTCCATGCTTAGCGCCGCACTTGGCATAATTTGGCTTGCCGCGATTGGTCTCAAATGCTCAGCTGTCGTCACTTCCGAATCGGCGTGTCTGTTGTTTGCTGTGTGGGGCATGATTGAGGCTAAAGAGACGCATAAATTACTATCCAAAACTAGAGCCGCCCTTTTGGGAAATATAAATGTCATTTAATTGAGAGATTTGAACTGAAAGTTGAAGACGACCGTGCCTATGAGCGAAATACTCAAGCTATCCGCTTCTTCGCTGCGATTGCAGAAATTCTCTTTTCGATTTGCCGAGCAGGTCCTCAACAGTAAGCTTTCTCTCAAGGAAGAAATCGACCAAGTATTGTTGGAAACCATTCCGGATATTGCGCTCTTGTCCCGCCCAGCCTTCAACAAACTGTTACAGGATCGGTTCGTTACGCATGGCTGGACCAGCCAACCTACCGTTTTCGATGACCCGGCCGACCCGGGTGCCAAGATGGACTTTCTTAAGGAACGAATTGGCATTGAAGTGGGTTTTGGTCATGCCTCATTCATCGGAATCGACCTCCTCAAATTTCAAGTCTCTTCGTATTCAGCACTAGACAAAATTGACGTTGGTATCTACGTGGTTACAACCGCAAAATTTCAAAAATTCATGAAAGCCGAATGTAAACAGAACTGGGAAGGTTCACTAACCTTTGAAAAAGTTAAGCGGTATTTGCCGCATTTCAAGAGCGCTATTCAAGTGCCGATCAGCGTGTTGGGCATCGATGTCTAGAAGTCGGAGAGTGGGACTGGCCGATCTAGAATTCTAAGATGGTCACGATATGCCATGCCGAGATCCATTGGTATGAAGCTCACGGCGTCGGGGCGAAAGAGTACAAGATCAAGCGCATTCTCGACTGATACAAAGCGGGATGATGAGAACCGGACAGTCATGAAGCGCGACGCACAATTCGTCATCTGCATTAGCAACGCGGGCTACGCCGCATCTCTGGAAATACGCAAGATTTATCAGATTCTACCGGATAAAATTGCGCTAAAGCATGGCCAGATTCGCGTCATTGACGAATCCTGCGATGACTACCTGTACCCCGAAGAATTCTTCGTACCATTAAACTTCCCCAAGCCGCTGAGCGTGCAATCCGTCGCGCGAATGCTTAATTGCAGGTGCCAACCGTAATAACCAAAAACCCGAGGGTGCCCCATTCATACGGCGCGCCTTTTGCGACGTTTGAGTGGGATTCCACACAACCGTCGCTCTAAGGATTGTCGTTCCAAACCTCTAGGCAAATCCGCTATCGACACGCGAACAAGTGTGTCCGACACAACAATCCCTGTCTCACCCCTCCGGCATGATCCCATCGTCCACCCACTTGTTGCCGCACGAGTCGCACGTCCATTCGAACTCATCGGCCGACCCATCTTGTGCTAGCGCGGCTGGGTGGACGCGCTCTTGAAAGACCACCTCTGTCGAATGGCATCTCGGGCAACGGACGAACACTTCGTCATCCTGCTGTGCTTTCTCATCTTCCGCATGAGGATCATCCTCCGGCTCGTAGTGCCCCATGGCAGGACCGGCCCAGGGGAGCCCAATCTGCATGATCCCCACTTTGACACCGTTCAAAAAATTGGAGGTTACCGCCTCTGCTCCGGTAGCTTTCTCCGGTCCCATCACAAATGGAATGCCTGCCACATCAAGAAGCGACTGCACCTGCAGCGCATCGCGCAGGCTCCAAACGGTGCATAACTCTACGAACTTGCGATCGTCGTCGTAAGAGACGCCGTATTCGTACTCCGAAGAATCTTTAAGTTTGGGAGACTCGTGTTCAAAAAATGCGGGAGGCGGCGCAATCGCAGAGGGCGACTTCTCTTGCGGCGGCTCATCTACTTTAAGGCCGCGGCTCTGAACTTCTCCTGCCAGCGCCTGCTGCGCCAGATCGGTCAGCTCCGCACGTTCGCCCGCAATCACGACCAGCTCTTCATCGCTCATCTGACGATAGCGTTCAGCAATGCGCAAATATTCAAGGGCGGGGTCAAGAGATTCCACGGCGTCGGCAATAATACACCGCGAAGTAAGCTCGTCCGCCCCGCCTGCTACAATTCTCGCCCTCACCGTTCTTTCGAGGCAGACCTCATGAGCCAGTATGATTCGACATTGAAATCCACGGTAACGCGGCGCGACGCGCTGAAGTTATTGGGAGTAGGCGCATCATCGCTGCTTGCGACCGACCGCTTATCTGCCGCCACCGATAGCCACTCCGGCCCTGCCGGTTCCGCCGACGTGGTCGTGGTGGGGGCGGGTTTCGCCGGGCTGATGGCGGCCCGCACGCTTCGCAAGCAAGGCAAGAAGGTCATCGTGCTTGAAGCAAGGGACCGGGTTGGCGGCCGCGTCAAAGCCGGAAAGATTGCCGGACGCACCATTGATGTCGGCGGCATGTGGGTGGGGCCAACGCAGACCCGACTGCTCGGCTTGATCAAGGAATACGGTCTGCACACGATCCCGCAGTTCGAGACCGGCAAAAATATTGCCGAACTCGATGGCCAGCGCCTGGTCGCGAGCGGCGAGAATATCGGATTCGATCCGCAAACCCAGGCAGAATACGACCGCATCGTTCGCGAATTGACTAAACTGAGCGATCAGGTGCCGCTCGACGCGCCCTGGTCCACGCCCGGCGCCGAAGACTACGATCACATCACCGCCGACCAATGGTTCGTCGCTCGCACCACTAACCGGGCCATCCTCGCCCTTTTGCGCGGATTCGTTCGCGGCATCTTCACCGCCGATCCCTACCAGATTTCGTTTTTATTTTTTCTCTTCTACCTGCATTCCGGCGACAACTACGACACGCTTTACGGTTTCGAAAATGCGGCCCAGGCGTGGACGGTCAAAGAAACCATGCACCAGGTCGCCGCCCGCATGGCGGCCGAGTTAGGCGACGCCGTGGTGCTCGGCACTGCTGTGCGCTCGATTGCGCAGGACGACTCAGGTGTGACCATCCGCGCAGACAACGGCGCCTGGCATTGCGCCCATGCCATCGTTGCGGTGCCGCTGCCGCTCGCCGTCCGCATCGCCTACCAGCCGATTCTGTCGCCGCACCGCGATATTCTCGCCGAGCATATGCCCATGGGCTCAGTGATCAAATACTGGGTCGCGTACGAGAAGCCCTTCTGGCGGCAGCGCGGCCTCAACGGCATTCTGCAAAGCGACCAGCCGCCGAGCGAATTTATATCCGGTGATTTCACGCCGGCGGAAGGAAGCCCCGGCTTGCTCTCGGGTTTCATCGAAGCGCACAACGCGCTGGCCTGGACCGGGCGCCCGACGGAAGATCGCAAGAAGGCGGTCGTCGAGCGCCTGGTAAGCTTCCTCGGTCCTGAAGCCGCGAAGCCCATCGACTACGAAGATCAGGATTGGCCGGCTGATCCTTGGAGCCGCGGCTGCTACGGCCCTTCCATGGCGCCGGGAATTCTGACGACGGTTGCCAGGGTCATCCGCGAGCCCCACGGCCGTATTCACTGGGCGGGAACCGAAACTTCGCCGCGATGGATGGGATACATCGAAGGCGCGATCCAATCCGGCGAACGCGCCGCTGAAGAAATTATGGCCAGAGCAAAAAACGCAGCGCTCCGGCCATAGGTTTTCTTTTTAAAATTTTCAACCAATTGCCTGCGCGGACGTTGACAGCCCGTCCACGCATCACGCGTCATTCTTTTAGCGCAATCCTCCGCCGGCCAGTATCTGTTCGCCGGTAAGCCACGCGGAATCGTTCGAGGCCAGAAAAACGGCGACGGAGGCGATGTCTCCGGGTTGGCCGGTGCGGCCTAGAGGAGTTTGCGTGACTGCATTCTTTTCGAAATCAGATCCGATGAAGCCAGCCGCGCGCGATCCCTCAGTTTCAACGACGCCCGGATTGATAATGTTCACCCGAATTTTCTTAGGCCCAAGTTCACGAGCCAGCACGCCGGTGATGGCGTCCAGCGCGCCTTTGCTGCCGGTGTAGACCGCCGATTGCGGAGGCGTAATACGGCTGACGATCGACCCGATGTTGATGATGCTGCCGCCTTCGCCAAGATGCTTCACCGCGGCTTGCGTCGTAAGCAGGGCCCCAAGCACGTTGATGTTGAAAGTTTTGTGAAACGCGTCCGGCGTAATCGCTTCGATCGGCGCGAACTCGTAGATGCCGGAATTGTTTACCAGCACATCCAGGCGCCCGTAGTTTTTTATCGCAGCATTAATGATGCCTTCCGCTTCGGCGGGCTTCGAGACGTCGCCATGAACCGCGACGGCCTTGCCTCCGGCTTTGGTGATGGCGGAGACCACGGTATCGGCTCCCTCTTTGCTCGAAGAATAATTGACGACAACCGACGCGCCCTCGGCGGCAAGCGACTTAGCGATGGCGGCACCGATGCCTTTTGATGCGCCGGTTACAACTGCAACTTTACCTTTCAGCCTATCCATAAATTTCTTCTCCAGCGGGCTTTTCCCGCAATGAATGCGCTGCTTGGTGAAACCTTTTCTCAGCTCGCGCCTGAATCAATCAACACTGCTTCAGATGAAGTGCGGCAGGGGGGAGATTCAATAGTTTTGAATATACGAACTATTGAACAATTGCGCTGAAGGGCGTAGCATCGAAATATGAGACCCCTCTTTCATCCCTCCATGGATGACGTAAAGGTCGAGGCAATCCTGCACGCCCTGTCAGACCCGGTGCGCGCGGCCATCTTTGCCGATATCGCAAGTTCCAACTGCTCGCAACCTTGTTCGACCTTTTTGCAGATCAGCGACCAATCAATACCAAAGTCAACTCTGTCCCAGCATTTCAAGGCGTTGCGAGAGGCCGGATTGATCCGCGGCGAACGACGCGGCGTAGAGATGCACAACGTCTCCCGCTGCCATGAAATTCAGAAGCGTTTTCCGGGATTGATCATGGCGATCATGAACGCCCACAAGAATCAGATGGAAGAGCAGGCCCGTGAGAGAAAGCGCAAGTCTGCTAAGCGCGTCGTGCGCCGAGTCGACAACAGAACCGACCCAACCTCGTCGCGTACGCGCTAGGCCGACGACCAGCGCGGGCCGCCAGAGCCCGAGAAAGGAGCCACAAATGTTTGAAAGCATTCTTTGCCAGGTTACAGAATACGATCCCGATGTTCTCGAGTCGCTGCTGCAACTGGCGGTTGAAATTGCCCGTGAGGGCCGCGAAGGAAGACGCATCGGCACGCTCTTCATGCTTGGCGACGAAGACGCGGTGCTCGCCATGTCGCGCTCCCTGATCCTGGACCCGCTGCTGGGGCATCCGTACTCGGCGCGTCATGTCGCAGATCTCAGCCTCCGCGGAACGATCAAAGAGTTGGCGCAACTCGACGGCGGGTTCGTTGTGAGCAATGAAGGAATTTTCCTTTCCGGCTGCCGCTATCTCGACGCAGTTGGTGCCCACGTAGATGTCCCGCTCGGATTGGGTAGCCGCCATATCGCCGCCGCTAACATGAGTGCGCTGACCAAGGCCGTTGGCTTAGTAGTTTCAGAAAGCTCAGTAGTAAGGCTCTTCTGTCACGGAAAACTAGTTGGCGAAATCATTCCCGAAGTATGGATGATGGAACACGCGACCCAACTTCGGGGCTCCATCAAACGGGAGCAGGTTGGAGAATTAACGGTGTTAACCCCGAAGTCCGCGTTTTAATTGCAGCTTTCGAGCCCCGCCACAACGCGGACTTCGACTTCCTTACACATACTGCTTCATGCAGCGTACGCAAGGCGTGTAGCCTTGTTGCAGCGCGTCTCGCGCAGGCATCGATCTCGTCTTAGCTTTGTCGTGGATGAACGGGCAGGCGACTCCTCCATGAAATACTTTGCCTTCATCGGCTACGACAACCATTAACTCTGGCGGGATTGGCGCAGAAGAACGGGCATGCTCCGATTTCAACCCTTCTCGATCCGAGGTTGCCGAGCGCGCTAACTCATAACTGCCCACGAAGAAAATCGCCGCGGCTGTTGCCACCATCCAGCCAAGAAAGGTTCGTCTATTTCCACCCACATTCCCCTCCAGTCTTCGCCGAACTCGCTGGCTGTAACCAAACGGAACTTCGAACATGCGTTCATCGCCATATAGCTGCACCACGTTGCGCGTACCATCCAAAACGGCGGTGCAATGTTTGCACTCTTTGAAGTGTTCTTCCATGGCAGCGCGCAGGCCGGGGTCAACGTCATCGTCAATGTAATTCGAAATTTCCTGCCACACATGCTCGCAGTTGACTACCATGGTTTTTCCCCCTTCGCAAAAGACAACTTGCCTGACCACACGCCGCCTAGACCGGGAGCCAACATATCCCGCAGCATGAGTCGCGCCCGAAGCAAGCGCGTCTTGACCGAAGCGGTCGAGATTCCGAGCGTCTTTGAAGTCTCTTCAATGCTCAACTGCTGAATGTCGCGGAGCACGAACACTTCGCGATAAATTTGTCCTAACGAAGCCAAGGCTCCGGTCAATTTCTCGCGCACTTCCTTTCTTTCCAAGACTTCCGAGGGAATCTCGCGCCAGTCTGCGAAGTCGCGCGGTTTGTATTCTCCCTGCTCGTTTGCGTCGTTGGCAATCGGCTCTGTTCGATCGGAATTTTCTTTTCGTCTTCGCATGCGAGCCTCATTGACTGCGATCTGGATGAGCCACGTGCTGAATTTCGACTCCGCCCTGAACTGCCGAATGTGCTTCAGCGCCTTCAACAGCGCTTCCTGCGCCGCATCTTCGGCATTCGCCGGATTGCGCAAGATGGCAAACGAGGCGGCGTACACACGGCGCTCGTAGGGTCGAATCAGCTCATAGAAAAGCTCATGCTCGCCGCTGCGGACGCGCTGAATGAGTTGCGCTTCGTTGCGGCTGTCACTCTCGCCGAGTTGAGTTTGATCTCCCAGCGGGGGACCTGGTTGTGCCGGCATTGCTCCTCACTCTTATCTTTGACAAATCTAGATCGCAACTGCGATCGCCGCTACTCGACGGGATATTCCGGATCTTTCTTCCATCCGACCAGCATCGACACAAAGTTATTCCACCCGTGGAGCACGACCATCACGACGTGTCCGAAAAGAAATGCCAGCGTTGCCCACATGACGATGAAGTGCAAGATGCGCGCCCAGTGAAAACCGCCCATCATTGCCGCCAGCCACGAGAATTGCATCGGCTTCCATACTGCGAAACCAGTTAGCACTGACAAAATTCCGAGAATCACGGCCGATGTGTAAGCTTGCTTCTGAAGTGCGTTATAGGCTTCGGTTGCTGGCGGCTTCGGACCGAAGAAGAAATAGTGGCGGATCATCGGCCATAACCCCGGAATATCGCGCGGCGTGAAGAGTACCTGCTTGTAATTCCCGCTTACGACTTGATAACCCAGATAAACAAGTCCGCTAGCCATATAAATCCACATGAAGGTCAAGTGCCATTGCAGCGCGCCGCCCAGCCAGCCGCCAATTGCGAACGCCTTCGGCCAGTTAAGCAGATCATGTTGCGGAATCTTTGCTCCGAAACTGGGAAAGGCGCGGAAGATTTGCATTCCGCTTCCGACCATCACGAAGAGCGCGACCGCGTTCACCCAATGGCAGATCCGAACGATGAAAGGGTGCTCGTATACCGCTTCGGTAATTTCTCCGGTCCTCGCGTCTTCGACTGAAATTGCCTGGGTTGCCATTAGTTTTCCTTCTCGCGAAATTAGAGGCCGTAAAACTCCGAGTAACCTTGATCTTCCCAATAACCCACTTTGTCGAGAACATTAGTGACTTTGAGATCGGTGAGGTATTTCGCCTGTTTGTAGCCGACTTTCGTCGGAATGTTAAGGCGCACCGGGGCTCCGTGCTTGCGTGTGATCGGCTGCCCGTACATCTCATAGCAGAGTAGGGTTTGCGGATGAAGCGCCGTTGCCATATCCAAAGACTCGTAATAGTCGTCAGCACACTGCATTGTGAGAAAGCGCGCCGTTGTGTCGGCGCCCACCGACTTAAGGAAGTCAGAAAGTCGCGTGCCACCGAAGTTGCCGATGACGTCCCAACCTTCCACACAAACGTGCCGCGTGTTTTGCATTTGCTTCGGAAAGGACTGAATCTGCGCGAGCGTGTATTCGCCACGCTTCTGCACCGCTCCGGTCACGTTGAGTCGCCACTTATCAAGATCAACTTCCGGGTCTTCGACGTCATAGCCGTTGATGGGAAACTTCTCAAACGGGGTGAGCTCCGCGTTTTCGAATGTTGTCGCCAGATGGCCTGAGCGGAACATCAATCCCGAAGCCCAGTCACTGAAGCCGAGGCCAGCTTTGAGAAGCGGCTCGCGCAATTTGGGGACGGCGAAGGCGCCGAGCGCGATTACCGGAGTCAGTTTGAGCAGCTCCCGGCGCGTCACGCTTTTAAACTTATTTTTATCCATACGAGGTTCCATAATTAATCTTGGATCAAGTAAAACACGAGTCAGTTCACAGTTTCATGAATGCATTCGCAGCATTTACTGGCTCATTGACTTCTTGAAAAGATCTTCAATGGCGTGCGACTCGACTTCGCCGGATTGGTTATAGACAGCTTTGCCTTGCGGATCCAAGACCACGACATGAGGAATATAGCCTTTGTAGTAGGCCTTGACCAGTTGCTGCTGTTCCGGCGAACGCTTGACGTCGAGGTCAACCACCACGAAATGCACTTGCGATCGATATTTGTTGTAAAGTTCCACGGTGCGCCGGGCCTGACGCTTGGAATTGAAGCAACCTTCGCCATAGATGATGACGTAATTTGGCTTTCCGGCAACGAACCCGGAGTCAGCGTCCGAACCCGTGATGAGAGCGCCATCCTCGCTGTCGCTCGAGAAATCGAGTCTTGAGTTCAATTTCAGACTATCTATAGCAAACAAGCTCGGAGCCGCAACCAACATCACAATCATTGCGAGTAACCTTAAACGATTCTTCATGACTATTTTCCAACCTCCAGTTGAAAAGACTCTTCGTTAATCTTTTTTTGATCGCCGTAGATCTTTAGAGCTTCATCGGCTGCCTCCAAAAACGACTGCTTCTCACCTTTGTGTTCCGAAGGCAAATATCCCGCTCCGGAGTAGAGCTTGCCTTCTGGAGTGATGAATGACGTTAACGGCAAACCAGCCGGGAGGTTGAGGAGGGCCTGGGCACGTTGCAGTTGGGCGACTAGTTCAGGCGCGGCATCGTAGTCTACCTTCACTGCGACGAAATGCTGGTTGATGTATTGAGCGGTTGCTTCGTTCGTATAAGTGTCTCGATCCATCAACGCGCACCACGGGCACCAGACGGCCCCCACATCGAGCAGAACTGGACGGTTCAAGGTCTTTGCGCGAGCGAAGGCTTCGGAACCCCAGGGATACCAATCCACAGGCTGTGAGACGGAGCGTTTGAGGTATGCGGACGTTTGCCCTGACAGATGGTTCGTTTTCGCCTGCGCCTCAACTACCAGCAGTGTCGCGAGCGCGCTTAGCAACCACGGTAGCAGGCGTCGAACCATGCACGATGAGATTCAGCCGGCAGAAATAAGTTACGATTTATGGTTATTCGGCGAGATTGCTTGACAACATTTATCGTGGCTCGCTAAACTCCTCTCCCATTGCGGCTTTTAGGCCGCGCAACGACTTTAGTACCGCTCGAATCGACCAACGGACGACCGACGACCCTCCCGGAGGCTCTGTGACCATTTCTCGCATCATGAAATCAGCATTCACACTTTTATTCCTTTGTCTGTTGTCCGTAGCCGCCATGGCGCAACTCGTCATCGGCTCCGGCAACACGGCCTTCGCCGATCCTCCGGTGCCACGCCCAGGCACAACCCCGTGCAAGGTCACGCTCTATTCGCAGTTCAAGTTTGCGGACTTCAATCCGAAGAATTTCAATTACGCGCCTCCGGCCGCGTGCCCCGGGCCATGGGCAAAAGTTATCCTTGAGGCAAATTTCTCCATCAATCAGGGCCGTCAATTCGACCGCACTGCCAATATTTGGATCGGGCCAACGAATATTTATTTTGGAACGACGGCCGAGCCATCCCATACTGTCGCGCGGCACTGGCACGTCGAACGCGATCTCACCGACTACAGTTCAATATTTACGGTTGACCAGGTCGGCACCGTCGACCTCGGTAACGTGGTGAACTCCACCTACACCAGCCCGCTTCACGGCTCGGCGGATATCCTTTTCTATCCTGTAGCGCCGAATCAGACAGCGCCGCGAACCGCTGACGAGGTGATCGCGTTCTCTGCCGGACCAACCGGCGGAACTGTCGGGCTGAATACAACCACCGATCTACTGGAGCAGACTCTAACCCTTCCCACAAATATTTCCAGTCTCTATTTCGACGTCTTCGCGCAAAGCCAGTCGAACGACGAGTTCTGGTACACCTGCGTTCCGAACGACGTCGCCGGAGAATTGCAGAGCTGCCCGGGCACCGCCTTCCGCGAGAGTGAAGTTACAATTGACGGCACTCCTGCCGGAGTTGCGCCGGTCTATCCGTGGATCTACACCGGAGGCATCGATCCTTATCTCTGGCGTCCGATCCCCGGAGTGCAGGCACTCAACTTCGTGCCGTACCGCGTCAATCTGACTCCGTTCGCTGGAGTGCTCGACGATGGCCAGCCGCACACCATCGCGCTCAGCGTCTACAACGCTGATAGCTACTTCTCGGCGACCGCGTCGTTGCTGCTTTATCTCGACGCCGGCGCAACTCAGCTCAGTGGAGCGGTTACTGAAAACACCCTGGCCGCGCCCGCACCCGCCATCGTAGAGAATCTGCACACCGCGCAAAACGGCGACGTGGAGGGAGGCGTCTCTACCAAGTCAACGCACAATTTTGAGATTTCAGGTTACGTAAATACTTCGACTGGACCAGTGACGACGACTGTCGCCGAAAACATAAATTTTGCAAACAATCAGTACTTCAAGATCACATCTTCGTTTTACGAACAGAACATCAACCAGGGAACGACCATCAATTCTGCGGTGACGACGCTCAGCGCCGGTGGAAAGTTCGTAGACTCAGTCCATCAGACATGGCCCTTGAAGTTGAATATCACTTTGCTCTTCAATCCAGATGGATCCGGATCGCAAGCGACCTCTATCAACCAATATTATGAACGCGATCAGAACGATCGGCTCAACGGGAAAACCACGTTTTCGAGCGTGGTACGCGATCGCGTAACTCCGACCGATACGCTGGATTTTGCTCCCGGATTCGTTATTACTGGGAATACAAACCAGACGAGCGCGCAGGATTATTTCAGCTCCAACTCCAATGGATATTGCTACAGCCGCGACATAACCGCAGCAGCCGGAGTTCTGACTTCGGTTACAAATGGAGTTGGTTGTAACTAGGAGAGGAGACGGGTTAAGTGTGGAACCGGGCGACCCGCCCGGTTGGACGGGCGAATCGCCTGTCCCCACACTTTCGCATCACACTTCCGTCTTCACACTTCTAGAACTCCCCTGCAGCCTTAGGCGTTCACTACTTTTCTTGGGGATTGATTCACTTCGGAGGCTTTCTTTTTCTCGGCGGGTAGCCATGACATCATGCCGCGCAGTTGTTCCCCAACTTTTTCGATGGGATGCTTAGCGGCTGCGGCACGCAGCTTGGCAAATTTCTTGCCGCCTTTTTTATTTTCCTTGATCCATTCTTTGGCGAAGGCCCCGCTCTGAATCTGCTTTAGAACTTTCTTCATCGCCTTGCGCGCATCGTCACCGACAACCATTTCGCCGCGCGTCAGGTCCCCGTACTCGGCGGTGTTTGAAATCGAATCGCGCATGCGGCTCAAGCCGCCTTCGTAGATAAGATCGACGATCAACTTCACTTCGTGCACGCACTCAAAGTAAGCGACCTCCGGGGCGTAGCCGGCGTCGACCAAAGTCTCAAAGCCTTTCTGCATCAGCGAAGTCAGCCCTCCGCACAAAACCGCCTGCTCGCCAAATAAGTCGCTTTCGGTTTCTTCTCTGAAAGTCGTCTGCAAAACTCCAGCGCGAGTGGATCCGATACCGTGCGCGTAACTCAGCGCGAGCTCATGAGCGCGTTTGCTCGCGTCCTGATAAATAGCGAGGAGCGACGGTACGCCTCCTCCTTGCGAATAAACGCGGCGCACCAGGTGGCCCGGGCTCTTCGGCGCGATCATGACCACATCGACATCTTTTGGCGGAACGATAGTCTTGAAATGAATAGAAAAGCCATGCGAGAAGCCGAGAACTTTTCCTTTTTTCAGATGAGGCTTAATCGAAGACTCGTAGAAGTCAGCTTGCGTCTCATCAGGCGTTAAAATCTGGATCCAGTCAGCGCGCTTCGCAGCCTCGGCGGGAGCAACGACTGTCATACCATCGGCACGCGCCTGCTTCGCCGACTTGCGGTCGGGATCGAGTCCGATAATCACGTCGTATCCACTATCGCGCAGGTTCTGCGCTTGCGCATGCCCCTGCGAGCCGTAGCCAAACACGGCTATGGTCTTGCCTTTCAAAGCTGAGGGATTCGCGTCGTTCTGATAAAAAACTGTGGCCACGGAAGGCTCCTTGAGTAAAGATTGTTTGTGAAACTAGGTCCTGAGCGCGGATGAAATGCAAAACCGACCAATCGGTCGGTTTCAGAAATGCTAACGATCCCCTGCGAATGTGTCAACCCGACCCGCGGAAGTCGCATGCATCCGTGGCTCTGCGCTATCAGAACTCTAGATATGGGCCTGTTCGGTTTGGATGCAACGGACCAGAAGTCCCCGTCGCCGGCAGAAGGCTTTCTTCGATTCCGTGCAGACTTTCCCACGCCGCCTCGGTCAAAGCCGGGTCGGCTCCGACGATATCGCGAATCATCTGCCAGGCGGCAAGATTGAGCGCGCCGTCCGGGGCCGGGCCCATAGCTAGCGACACCGAGCATTGCGGACAAAAACAGATGCGTTGCGCGGGAGATTTCTGGCGCGGCCTTACTCCAACCGTCTGCGCGAAGAGATAGACCGCAACGGATTTTTGTCCGCTTTCAAGTTCACGATTGCAGCGTAGACAAAATAAATTTTCCAAATACGAGATCCCGTAGGGCCGACTGTCGAAGCTTGTGCCTCCATACTTTCGCCAAGATAGGGCACGGGCTGCAAGTATGCAGAAGGATTCCCTCAGCACCTCCTCCGGTCAAACGCGACTGACGAGAAATGCATTCTTGGATTAAGCTGACCGTTTCAGAACTTCCGAACCAATCTTTGCTATAGCCAGACTCGGCGTTGTTCGCGCATTCTAAACGGATGAGTTCCAAGGCCAACGCGGACGCCGCGTCGCAAGTTCGCCGTCCGAAGAGTCGCGCACAAGTAGGAGCGCTCTGCTATCGCATGCGTAAGCGCGGACCCGAATTCCTGCTGGTGCAGACTCGTAGTGGAAGATGGATCTTCCCTAAAGGCGGCGTTGAGCGCGGTTTGACACATGCCCAGTCGGCGGCGCTTGAGGCGTTTGAAGAGGCGGGCGTACATGGGCGGATCGAGCAGATTCCGTTTACCCGCTATTTCCGTAAAGCGTCTGCCGCCGCGGAAATCTCCAGGAACAAGAAGAAGCTCGAACCTATTACGGCCGAGCCGGCACAGAATATCCCAGTGTTCTTATGCGAGGTAGCGCGACTTGAAACGCCACAAGAGGCGAATCGAAATCCTACCTGGTTTACAGCTGACAAGGCCAAACAGAGGTTGGCCGCGGGCCGAGCATCTGACTTCGCGCGCGAATTATCTGCGGTTGTCGATCGCGCCCGGATGCGCATCGCTCGCTTGCAAAAGCAGTCTGAAATTCAGCAGGGCCAAACTCATCGCGATCCCCTTCAAGAGGTCCGGTTTGAGGGGCAAGGATTTTCTCGCTATCGGCAACTGACGGGTGTTTCCGTGAACCGTGCCGGCCAGCGCGTTGCCCAGGCGATAGACGTCGGATTTCACGATCGTCCACTTCCGGGACGAGCAGTACTGCAACTGGGAGCCGGGCTCGAACCTCCCTCGGAGACAGCGAGCAAAGTCACCGCCATCGATAGCCGCATTCCAAAAAGGCGACGCCTCGACAAAAAAATCAAACAGGTAAGACTCAGGTAAAAAATGTTGACGTTTATGTCTCCGACTACCGGTTACACAAGACGTTCTTAGAAAAGTATTTTCACCAGCCCGGCCCCCAGCCCCGCTTTGCCGGATGTATGCTGTAACTCAATTTTAGTTTTCCCTTTTTACTCCTCATGCTTGAAGTCAAAAATTTAATCAAGCGCTACAACAAGCTGACCGCGGTCGACGGCATCAGCTTTAGCGCCGACCGCGGCCAGACCATTGGCCTGCTCGGTCCGAATGGCGCTGGCAAGACGACCACCGTCTCGATCATCGCAGGATTGTTGCAGCCCGACTCGGGTGAAGTTCTGATCGACGGCGCGAAGGTGAAGAGTGATACCGACCCGGTCAAACTCAAAATCGGCCTCGTGCCGCAAGACATGGCTCTCTATGAAGAGCTCAGCGCTCGAGACAATCTCACTTTTTTTGCAGCGCTCTACTCGCTGGCCGGAGCGAAGGCGAAATCGGCAATCGACGATGCGCTGAATCTGGTCGCGCTCTCGGATCGCGCCGGCGACAAAGTTTCAACCTTCAGCGGCGGCATGAAGCGACGGCTGAACCTGGCTGGCGCGCTGCTGCACGATCCGGAAATTCTTTTGCTCGACGAGCCTACCGTCGGAGTCGATCCGCAGAGCCGAAACGCGATTTTTGACAACCTGGAGACCCTGAAGAAGCGCGGCAAGACCTTGATCTACACCACGCACTACATGGAAGAAGCGGAGCGACTCTGCGACCGCATCGTCATCGTCGATCACGGAAAGGTCGTCGCCAACGACACGTTGCAAGGCCTGCACAAACTTCTGCCGGTAAGCAATGTAATCGCGGTGGAACTGGATCAGCCGGATCGATTGAAGCCGGCGCAGGTACTAGCTCTCCCCGACATAGAAACAGCCGAACTGAAACAGAATGTGCTGCGAGTCGGCGTACACAATCTCTCGGGCGACGCGCCCGGCCTGCTGCGATGGCTTTCTGAAAATGGGCATACTTACCACCACGTTTCGAGCGAGCAGCCTGATCTCGAGACCGTATTCCTCACTCTCACGGGAAGGAGCTTGCGGGATTCATCATGATCCAATTTCTGGCTCTGGTTCGAAGAGACCTGCTGATATTTTTTGGAAATCGCAAGGCGATGATGGTCAGCATTGTCGTCCCCATCGTGTTGGCCTCTTTCTTTGGCTATCTCTTTGGCGGGCACGGTGGCAATGCCGAGACCAGCAAAGTCTCTCTCCTGGCCATCGATCAGGACGGCAGCGACATTTCCCGCGGACTCATCGCGCAGCTTTCCACAGAGAAAACTCTCAGCATACGGTCCGAGAACCTCGAGACCGCGCGCGAGTTAGTCCGCAAGGGCAAGGCCACCGCAGCTCTGGTCATCCCCAAAGATTTTGGCCGCGATGCTGGGCAGGCGCTCTTCGGCGGATCAGCCAAACCCGAGATTGAAGTTCTCTACGATCCTTCTCACAACGTTGAAGTCAGCATGGTTAAGGGCCTGTTGAGCGGTGCCGTCATGCAAACGGTGAGCAAGGAGATGTTCTCCGGGCCGCGCGGGCGTGAAATGGTGAACGAGACCATTGCCCGTTTAAACGATGACTCGCGAATGCCCGCCGAAGATCGTCGCGTTCTGCGCAATCTGCTTGGCGGAGTGAGGGATTGGAACGAACGCCTTCAGAGTCCGCAGAACCAAGCATCGCAGCAGAGATTGTCGGGCGGCCTCGCCATGCCCTATTCCACAAAAGAAGAAGCGATCACGTCCGGCCGTAATGTCGACTACAACGGCTACGCGCATTCATTTGGCGGGATGGGAGTTCAGTTCATCCTGTTCATGGGGCTGGACGTCGGCATCGCACTGCTGACTTTGCGGCAAACCGGGCTCTGGCAGCGATTGCGCGCCGCCCCGCTTTCTAAAACCATGCTTCTTGGCAGCCGAACGTTGAGCGCCGCGCTGATCGCGGGGCTGATCCTGTTCGTTCTCTTCACTTTTGCCCGGCTGGTTTTCGGAGTGCATGTGCAAGGCAGCATGCTCGGTTTCATCGGAGTTTGTGCCGCTTTCTCGTTGATGACCGCAGCATTCGGGCTGATGATCGCCGCTCTTGGCGAAACCGTCGATACCACGCGCGGCTACTCAATCATGGCCACCCTCTTCATGGTCATGCTTGGCGGAGCATGGGTGCCGACGTTCGTTTTTCCCGCCTGGCTTCAGAAAGTGGCGCTGTTCGTTCCGACCCGGTGGGCGATCGAAGGGATGGACGGGATGACTTGGCGTGGGCTAGGGCTATCATCGGCGCTCGCCCCAATCGGTGTGCTTCTGTTGTTCACTTTTCTCTTCGGAATGATTGCTGTCTTGCGCTTCCGCTGGCAGATCGATTGATTTGTGCTGAGCCTTTAAGCGAGCATCTAGCTCAAGCTGCGCACGTAAGCAATGAGCGCCTTTAGGTCATCCGGTGGAAGGTCAACGGGCGGCATCCCGCCGGCTGTCATCTTGGCAGTCGGATGTTTGAACAAAGTCTCGACTTGCTCAGCCGAGAACTTCGCCTTTATGCCGGCAAGCGCCGGGGCCGCCGCCGTTCCCGCCCCGCCATCGCCATGACAAGCGTTGCACGACTGCGCTTCGAAGACGGCCTTCCCCTTTGCCGCCAACGGATCAGCTAAAGCAACATTTGCGGCCGCCAGCGTGCCCGAAGAAAGTTCTGGCTCAAAAGGCTTTTTGGCGTATTCGTTTTCTTCCGCTTTTTGTTTTCCCAGTTGCTGGGCCACGCTGGAATCGTGGCGATCAACGTACTCGCTTCGAACTCCAAGGCCAAGCAGCACGCAAACCAAAAAGATATAGGAAGCCATCGCAATCGGGCGCTTCCATGGCCGCCTCTCAAGGCTGCGATCGAAAAAAGGTAAGGCGACGACCGCGAGCACCAGCAACGTAGGGATCATCAAAACGCCGACGACTGCCGCCGCCCCATGCCAATACTTCAGCCACTGAAAAATCGGCAGGTAGTACCACTCCGGACGCGGAATGTACTGCGCATCCGCAGGGTTCGCTGGAGGCCCAATCTGCATGGGTGCGAAGAAAGAGAGCAAACCAAGCCCGAGGATAAGCAGCGCCGTCAGTGATAAATCCATCAGCACTTGACGCGGGTAGAAAAGCTCTGGATCTTGTTTAGGCTCAACTGGGTTCTCGTCTACTGGGCCAGCCGCGCCGGCTTTGCGAAAGAGAAAAATATGCGATCCGACCAGGGCAAAGATGAATGCGGGAATTAAAAAAACGTGCGCCACAAAAAAACGCGAAATGGTGAGAGTGCCCATCTCGGTGCCGCCGCGCATCAGGCGCTTGAGGCTTTCGCCGATGAGAGGAATTTCGGTCGCTGCATTCGTTCCAACCGCAGTGGCAAAATAGGCTCGCTGGTCCCATGGCAACAGGTAGCCGGTAAATGCCATTCCAAGGACGAGTGCGAAGAGAACGCATCCTGAAAGCCACAGAATCTCGCGTCTACCTTTGTACGATCCGTAAATAAAAGTTTGAGATAGGTGCAGCAGCAGGACGATAACCATCGCGCTCGCGCCGTACGCATGCAGGCTGCGGAGAAAAGATCCCGCCGTCACGACTTTGGTTATGTAGGCGACGGTAGTATGAGCGTGATCTGCGGAAGGCACGTAGTACAGCGCGAGAAATACTCCGGTGATTACCTGTGAAATAAATATAAAGAGTAGGCCCGATCCGAATACGTAGGCGAAACGTGCCCCGCCGGGAATCGGCTCGTAGAGCGCGGTTTGCAAGACATCGTCGATGCCGGTACGACGGTTCAACCATCCCCACAGCGCGGACCCTCTTTCGGAAGATGGCGCGCTTTTAATTGCGGGCTTGAGAGGCATCGCGCTAGCCCACCACTTCGCGGTCTGCGATCAGTTGCCGGAAATACTGGAAGCGAACCAGGAGCTGACCGTCTTGCACCTGTGTATCAAGAGAATCCATTCCCCGTAGCGACGGCCCGCTCACGCGCGAACCGTCGGCTGTGAAGGTCGCCCCATGGCAGGGGCAAATGAACTTTTTTTTATCTTTATTCCAAGGGATAGTGCACCCCAGGTGCGGACAGACAGAGGTGAGCACCCGTAAGTTGCCCTGAGCGTCTTTCGTTATGTAAACAGCCTTTTCGGAGATAGTTTTGCGCCAGCCATCCACCAGCTCGATCTGAATCGTGCGCATAACTGGTTCAGACGAGGCAGTGAACTCCGCAACTCCTCCGACCGTCGACGGCTTCAGTTCAGTTGTACGGCGAAGAAGAGGGAACAAAGAAAAGCGCAGCAATGGAACCGAGAGCAAGGCGCCCACGAATACCGAGCCGAGCCCGAGCAAAACTCCGAGGAACGATCGTCGACTCCCGCCCTGCTGCTCATTGGGCAAGGAGGTAACGCTTACGTTCTCTGAAGGCCTTACCTCGTTCACAATCTAAACTCCGAGGGCTGCTTAAATAACATCCCTGACGAACGGCTTATTTCTGCTTTGGAAGTTGCCGAACGTAAGCGACGAGTTTCGTGACGTCGTCCGCCTTCACTTTCGCGCCGAAAGCGGGCATCTTCCCTTTACCTTTCGTGATCACCTCATTGAGGGTTGCGTCATCCTGCTTCTGGACCTCGTCCGAACGCAGGTCTTTCGCGTGCAGTGCCTTGCCCGTAGGGCTGTCGCCGCTTCCATTGGTTGAATGGCACAGGGTGCAGTTTGCGTTGAAGATCTTAGCGGCATCCTGAGCCTGACAGGCCGCAGTAAAAGCAAATGTCGCGCATAGTACAGCCCTAGTTGTGAGGTGAAATATATTGGAGAAGCGAAATAACCATATTCGCACTTTTGTCTCCTGACTTGTTTGTTAGCCGCAATTGGAGCGATCAGCTGCGAGCTATGACTTAGAGCTCCGTTTAAAACGCTAATCGTTGAGGCGGCAAGTCTACAACAGCTAAGTTTCAATCAGAAACAAATCTTACGAGGATAAATAAGGCTCTCTCGCTCCAACCGTTTCTTCGCCGCTATTACAGAAACCCGATTCCGCGATACCATCTCTCCATGCTTCGCGAAGCGCCTCTTGATTCCCGTGGTGAGCCGCGTCAGGAACCGCGCCAGGAAATTCTGCGCGCCGCTGGTCGCCTGTTTCAACAGCAGGGATACGACGCCACATCCATGAACGATGTAGCTGCCGCCCTCAAACTATCCAAGGGCGGCCTCTACCATCATTTCCAGTCGAAGGACGAAATTCTCTTCCACATCATGTCGCACGCGTTGGATATCACCGAGGCGCGCGTGATCAATGTTGTTCGTCGCATTGAGGCTGCGAGCCTTGAGGGAGTGGAAGAGCGTTTGAAGACACTGATCAAGTTGCACATCGAGATCATCCTGAGCCCTGAGGATCGCGAAATCACAGTCATGCTGCACGAGAACCATCCTCTGCCTCCGACGCTGCGCCGGCAGATCAATGCGCGGAAAAAGGATTATTTGCATTTTGTCGAGCACCTCGTCGCCGATGTTCAGCGCAAGCGCGCTGCGCGCTCGGTTGTGACGCCGCGGGCAGCAGCGCTGGCGCTGGTCGGGATGATCAACTGGACTTATCAGTGGTACAAGCCTGAAGGGCCGCTCTCAGGCGAAGAATTAGTCCAGCAGTACACGGCAATCTTCTTTCACGGGGCTGTTGGTTAAGAATTCCTCGCTCAGTCTTCCAATCTCACTTCTCATGCCGCAGTTCTTCCATATCGACGAGCTAGATAGAAGCCGCGCGAGTGCGGGCAAGCGCTACTTGGAGTTTCTCCGTATTCCGGCAATGAGCGCTGGCGTGTACGTGATCGCAAAGGGCGGCACGGATCCGCAGAAGCCCCACCACGAAGATGAGCTCTACTACGTGATTCGTGGAAGAGCGCGGATGCAGGTTGGCACCGACCATTCTGAAGTGCACGCGGGATCGGTGATTTTTGTGGAGGCAGAACTGGCACACCGTTTCTACGACATCGATGAGGATTTAGAAGTCCTCGTTTTCTTTGCGCCCGCCGAGCAGGAATGACTCCATTCCTTGGTAGCCTCGTGAGAAGTCTAAGGACACCTTTCAAGTCAACGGTGTAACCAGAAAAACGCCAACCTTCCAACAGCTGGCGCGCATCAAATTTGCACCTGCCAGGAGTCAATCAAATGGATATGGTGCCCTTCTTCACGCCGACCAAGCGTCACATCGTCCTTTGCTTGCTGTGTTTCTTCGTCGCCCTTTCCGTCGAACGGGCATTCAGCCAAATTTCGGATGAGCCGACCCTCGCAACGTCCGGCGAGGTTGCATACGTTTACGTGACGACTGGCGCTGGCGGAAGTCTACAAACGGTGGAGGGCTTCGCGTCGAGTGCGCGCGGCGCTCTCACTGCTTTGCCATCAATGCCACAGGCAAACTTCTGGGGCGGGATGGCAAGCGACGGACGATTTTTGTTCGGCTCAAATGGAATCGCAATTTCTTCCTTCGTGGTCGAGCCGGGCGGGACGTTGCGAAAAGTCGCCAGTTTAAGTGCTCGACAGTACAACGGAGCCGCCTGCGGCGGACCCTCGCAGCTCTTTGTCGATCGCACCGGAACGACTCTTTACGATGTCGACAGTTACGGCAGCCAGTGCGCCAACAATACCTATCAGGCATTCACGATTGAACCTACCGGAGCTCTCAAATTTGCCGGCGCGACAATTGCCGCAAGCCCGATCTTCAACACTCCGCTCAGTTTTGTGGGCAACAATTCCACCGGCTATGGATCAAGTTGCTACCACTTCTCGGCTGGAGTTTACGGCTTTGACCGCGCGAGTGACGGGTCGCTTACTCTCACAACGTCTCCAATTCCGTTGCCTTCGCCGCAGGCAGGAAATTTTTATTGCACGTACTTGGCAGCGGCCGACTCAAGCAACCACGTCGCGGTGTCGGTTCAACAACTCAACGACGGCAACTGGTTACCGGCAGGTCTCCCTCAAATAGCGATCTATACAACAACCACGTCCGGAAGCCTGGTCACCAAAAGCACGTACACAAACATGCCGCGAACCAGCGTGAACACGGTAAACGATCTTAAGGCGTCGCCCTCAGGCAAGCTGCTGGCGGTGGCTGGTAGTACAGGACTGCAGCTTTTTCGCTTCAATGGAAGCGCACCGGCAATTCGTTATACCGGCCTGCTGACAACTGACGGGATTGACCAGATGTTTTGGGATAAGAGCAATCATCTGTACGCCATCAGCCGCACGACCGGGAAGCTCTACGTATTTACCGCCTCACCGACTCACGTCGGTCAAGTTCTCGGATCGCCTTACTCCGTCACGAACCCGGTAAGCATTACAGTCGTGCCGACAATTTAGTGCCGGTCGTCTCAATAAACTCAAGGCCGACATACAAATTTCGCCAACACGGATTTCGTACGAAGAGAAAACGGCCCGCAAGCCTTTGGCATGCGGGCCGTTCCCGGTGGACTGTGTTGGATTGACTGAGGTGGTCACTCTCGTGGCCCCTCGCTTGGTTCCGGTGCTGGACACATTTAGCGTCCGGCGGATCAGAACTATTGTTCAGCCCATATTCACGGATTGTTTGCGAGAGATTGTTCCCGATTCACCCGACCAAAGGTTTCTCGAGAACTCCGCTTAGAGCAACCGCCCTAAGACTCAGCCACCTCACCTGGTCTTGTGATGCTACAACTATGTCCTTCAGAACTTATCATCCGACCACCTCCTTCCCGGTGTAAACGCAGATTACAAAAAATCGGCCTGTGGAGTCAACGGCACGGTTGTGGCGTGCCTTTCTAGCTATCAGCTGTCCGCTGTAGGCCGTCAGTTTTTTGAATCCTGGCCCGCTCCTGCTTCGACGCTTCGCGGGTACACTTGTTGCACCTTTGACCGATCAGCCAAAAATACTTAAGGTCACGGTGGCGGCCACCGTCCTCAACGAGGTCGAAGACATCGACCCATTGGTGGATAGCGTGATGCGGCAGACGCTCGCTCCCGCAGAATTTATCGTCGTCGACGGCGGCTCTACCGATGGAACCTGGGAACGTCTGGAATCGGCGAAGCTGAAATATCCTAATCTCATCGCGATCCGGGATGAGAGCTGTAGTCTGCAACGCTGCCCCGGCCCCATCGCTCGAGGAAGAAATGTCGCGACGACTGCAGCCTCTTCGGATGTAGTGGCATTCACCGACGCCGGTTGCACCCACGGGAACGATTGGCTCCAGAATCTAACGGCTCCGATTCTCAATGGAAGCGCGCTCTATTCGCTTGGCGGCGCGTGGATCGATCCAAAGGAATCGACGTTATGGGACGTGGCCTCAGCCCCGTTTTTTGGAGTGAAGCTCAACCCGAATGCGCCTACGAAGTCTTGCACCGCGCGGTCGATGGCTTTCCGCAAAGAGTTGTGGGAAAAGGTAGGCGGCTTCCCGGAGACGGTATTCCTTGGCGAAGACACCGTGTTCGATTCCAAAGCTCGCAAATTGGCGGTTCCGGCTTTTCCCGAAGGCGCGAAGGCGTCCTACCAGCCGCGTCATACTTTCAAGTCGGCCGTCGAGCAGATGATCAGCTACGCGGTCACCGACGGGGTGCTGGGTGGTCGATCAGGCCGGCTCTGGCGAAATATCGCCCGCTGCTTCGCTTTGATCCTAAGCGTTGCCACAATCCGCTTTAGCATTTTTCCGCTAGCAGTGGTCCTCGTCCTCGAAGGGTATTTTGCCTTTCGTTTGGACTGGAATGACCTTCGCAAGACCTTCCCTCTTGCATGGGGCGCGCGACTCGTCTATTCGTTCCTGGTTCCGTGGATCGTTGCTATTTACCAAAGCACGGGAGCCATAACACAGAAGAACCGGCCCAACCGGCAGAATTCTGCGTTGCCTCCCAGCCGCGGATAGCAAACCGCGGTCACTTGTTGCCGCCTCTTTGCATCGGTAACCTTTGCTTGGTGGTCCGTTTTCGTACCGCCCGGCTTCGCGTGAGTCAACATCCCCAATTCGAAGACGTGCCTGGACCGATCTCGGCCCCCGGGCTTTACCGCCAGCGGCTGGAAGAAATTTCCGTTTGCGTGATCGCTGCGCTCGCCTACGTGAGCACCCTGAGCTATGGGTTTGTCTACGACGACGCTTTACTGATCCTGAAAAATCCGGCATTGCGGGATTGGCATTATCTGCCGAAGTATTTCAATTCGCATCTGCTCGGAGCCGTCTATCCATCTGCGGGCGGAAACTATTACCGGCCCTTTGTCCTTTTGTGGTTGCGCCTGAATTACATAACGTTCGGCGTCAACCCGATAGGGTGGCATGCTACGACGGTGCTGTGCCATGTGGTAGCGACCTACCTCGTATTCAACCTCGCGAAAAAAATTACCGGACAGCAAAAAGTCTCCTTTATCGCAGCGCTGCTTTTTGCCGTGCATCCCGTGCACATCGAAAGCGTCGCCTGGATCTCCGGCGTTTCCGACTCGCTCATGTCGTGTTTCTTTCTCGGCAGCTTGCTGGCGTTTTTCAAGTGGCGCGAATCCAGAAAGAACATCTTCTTGTCGGTGTCGCTTGTTCTTTGCGCAGGCGCGCTGCTCTCCAAAGAAACGGCCGTGGTTTTGCCAATGGTCGTTTTTCGGCTGCGCTACTCTGGGAGAAGGAAAGCTCCATCGCTAAGGGGAAATTCGCGATGGACCAGCTCGTCCCGGCCCTCCGTCTTTCTTTCTCTTACTTCGTCGTTTCGTTTACCTATTTGTGGCTGAGAGTACTGGCCCTGCACGGGTTCTCGCATCCGATGCCGCTTTCGTGGCGAGAAATGTTCTTAGCCTGGCCCTCCGTGGCGTGGTTCTACTTTCGGCAACTCGTCATACCCATCGGCATCAGCGGGTTTCATTCGATTGCCTACTTGGACCATCCGACGCTAGGGGGTTTCTGGATTCCCCTGTTGCTGGCTGGATGTCTGCTTCTCGTCGGATGGGGCTGGGGATCGACGCGAAAACCGAAACAGCTCGGTCCGATTTGGCTCGCTGCAATCTTGATGACACTGCCACTGCTCCCGGTCTTTGACCTTCGAGCCCTCACGGCAGGAGACGTGGTTCACGAACGCTATCTTTACCTTCCGTCAGTGGGATACGTCATCTTTATCGCGCTAGCGTTATGCGAACTCGAGGATCGCTTAAAGCGGGCAAAGCCATCTCTCTCTGGGACCGCCCTGGCCACGACCGGAGCAATAGCGGTCCTCTTCGTAGCACTCACGCTGACCCAGCAGCGGCAATGGTCGAGCGACATTGCGCTATACACCCGCGGGATTGTAACGGCGCCTGACAATCTAACCGTCCGCGATAATCTCGCAAACGCCTTGCTCGCAACGGGGCAACCAGCCAGGGCGATTGCAGTTTATCAAGAGGTCCTTAGCCGAAATCCAAATTTCTGGCGATCAAGCTTCAATCTTGGAGTTGCCTACTACCGCTCTGGAAACGAGCCTGCGGCAGAGCAATCGCTCGAGCAAGCCATTCGTGTCGACAATCGCGATTCTGACCAGTACATCTATCTCGCGCTTGTCAAAATGCAGATGAAGAGACTCTCGGAGGCGAAGTACAACGCGCGAGAGGCCGTCGCTCGAAGCCCCGAGGCACCCGGATATCACCTCATCCTCGGCCTGATAGCCGAAGCGTCGGCTGACGAGAACACAGCTCGCGACGCCTTCCGAACTGAGTTGAAGCTGCATCCAGACAATTCCGCAGCCCGGCAGGAACTACAAAAAATTCGGGAAACGGCGTCTAGTTCGACGCACTGAAGCGAGTTCAAGAAGGCCGCAGAACTCGCAGTACATGCCCCCCAGATACCTACCTTCGTGACTACCCATTCCCTACACTAAAAGCAGCCTGCAAAGCCGGCCGGTTGCTTGCAACCCACTGATCTTTAAGAACTTCACAAACGTAATGCTTACGAGGCTTTAGCCTTCCCAATGGTAGGCGTTCTCCTGCACCAACCCTATGTGCGCGAGCACGCGGTTCGCGAACTCACGCGACATGTCTTCGACGGTCGATGGGTGGTTGTAGAAGGTTGGGATCACGGGAAAGATGGTGGCTCCGGCGTCGGCGGCAAGCGCCATGTTTCGAAGATGAATCTTGTTGAAGGGCGACTCGCGGACACAGAGCACCAGGGGTCGACGCTCTTTAAGAGTGACGTCAGCGGCTCGTTCGATGAGGCGGGAGGCGGTTCCGTTAGCAATCCGCCCGAGCGTTCCAACGCTGCAAGGGATGACAACCATGGCATCGGCTGGATAAGACCCGCTGGCCACGTTTGCCCCGATGTCGGCGTTCGATTGCTGCTTGATCTTCGTTGACGGAGCGTCGATGAGTTTACCAAGCAGGTCGGAGCGGCCTTCTAGTCTTAGTTCTTCGGCCATTACCCGCAGTGCGCTGTCGCTGGCAATAAAGTTTACAGTCTTGACCCTAGAATCTCGCTCCACCGCCTGTAGAAAGTTTTTTAGAAGTATCGATCCGCTGGCTCCAGTTGTCGCAACCGTAAGGTTTTCTGGTGTAGATGGCAAGAGTGAGGACTCCCCAAGGCATCCAATAGGGGCGCCTTAAGACCTGAGCATAGCAGGCGAATTAGGCAAGTCAAAACGGCAGCGCTGGGGTTTGTGTACTTAGCGACTGAAGGTTTGGAAGTTCAAAGTACGGTTAGAAACTTAAATGGCTACCACCGGAATTCTGCGAACCCGAAGAAGTGCTGCTCAGCGGCACGCTCTCGCCAGCGTCGAACGCAAAATCGGCACGGTCGATCGCGGCAGATTCCGTAAATACATCCGCAATTTTCATGACGCGTACAGGACCTACAGGGATGTGGTTTCTGCTGACGAGGTAAAACGGCAAATTGCCGGCGCAGGGATCGTGCTATTCGCCGATTACCACGCCCTGCCGAACTCCCAGAATTATGTCGCTTCCCTTTTGGATGATTCCGACATGCGCGGACGCCCGACGGTTTTGGGCATTGAAACAATTTTCTCGCGCGACCAGCACATTCTCGACGAATGGCAGCGGGGCGAGATCGACGAAGCAGAATTGCGGGAACGCATCCGCTTCGACTTGGATTGGGGCTACGATTGGGATCCGTTCTATGAATTGCTCTGCACAGCGCGGTACAGGGGCGTCCCGGTCTACGCCATGGATTGCATGCCGCGAGACGATCTGCGCAAAATTGGCGCCCGCGATCGCCACGCCGCAGACAGAGTCGCCGCAATTTGTGCCGATCATCCCGATGCCCTGATACTGGTTCTCTTCGGGGAGTCCCATCTCGCGCCTCAGCACCTTCCTGCGCTGATCCAGGAACTTTTACCGCAAGAACACGTATTCACCGTACTGATGAACGTGGACGCACTTTACTGGCGCGCAGCCGGGGAGTCTCACGATCGCGTCGAAGCCGTGCAGGTAAGCGAGGATGTCGTCTGCCTCTTTAACGCGACTCCGCTCGAGAAATACGAAAACTACCGTCTCTGTCTAGATCGTTGGGGACGGGATGACGATGGCGCTCCCGACGCCGGCCCCACGTTCTACAACCTTGTCGATGGCATGGTGCGCTTTCTCGGCTTCAACAAGTATTCACCACATAACACGACCCAGCCAAAGCTGCTGGTTGACGCTATGCCCGAAGTTCATTCGCGGACTTCCGACGCACTACTTCGCCGTTTGTTATCGCGAAAAGCATTTACCGCCGAGAGTCGCGAAAATCTCATTCGCCGGGTTCGGGAACGCGGTAGCGTTTATCTGGCCCCGATCAATGCAGTCTATGTGCGCGAATTCCACATGGAAGCTTGCGCTGAAGATGCCACGCGTTTTCTTCACCAGGCATGTCGCGGACTTCCGAATCGGCGAGATGGCAAGCCCGTGCTCGTCACCCGCGTCGGCCATGGGCAAAACTTGCAGGATCCCGAGGATGTCTTCTATATCGGCGTGCTGGAACACGCCCTGGCGTTTTTCGGATCGCGGATTTTGCATCCGGCACGCCCGGCCTTCCGCGACGCCGATCTGTGTGCGTTACTCGACGTGACCCGCGAAGACCTCGAACATGAAACCGGACTGCAGTTCGCGGAGGCCGTGAATGCGGTTCAGTTTCTTCAGCAGCATCGCGAGATGATCGGTTCCTGGTCGGCCGGAGCGCGTGGCAGCCGGAAAGCCGAGCTCCAATCACCTGGGATGAGCGCTCGAACCAATCAATACATCATCGAACGGTTAGGACATCTGACTGGCAGCGATATCTATGATGCCTACATCGAAGGTAGGTTCAGTGTGCAGGGGCTGCGCAAACTCTTCCTGACTCACATTGAGCAGCCAAATCTGGCGCGTGTGACGTATCGTCAACTTTCACGCTGGCGCTAAGCACAAAAGGCCTGCTTGGCATTTCTGCCACGGATTGCTGCTGACTACTTCGCCGACAACTCTTGCTTCACAGCCTCGCTCACCATTTTGCCGTCGACCCGCAAGCCAGCCGCAGCAAATCGCGCCATCACCGCCTTCATTACCGTTCCCATGTCTTTCATCGCGGGCGCGGGCTGCATCTCCGCAATGGCAGCGCGCACTCCGGCAATAATCTCTTCTTCTCCCGCGGCCTTCGGCAGATAAGCTTCGATCAGCTTGATTTCCGACGCTTCCTTGTCGGCCATCTCCTGTCGTCCGCCCTTGGTGAATTGCTCCACTGATTCTTTGCGCTGCTTGATTAACGTGGAGAGAACTTGCTGCGACTCTTTCTCGTCGAGCGGCGCCATCTTGTCGATTTCACGGTTCTTGAGCGCAGACTTCACCATGCGCAGAGTCGAAAGCTTCTGCTCCTCGCGCGCCTTCATGGCAGCGACAATGTCCTTCTGTATCTGGTCGATTAGCGGCATGGAAGAATTATAGAACGCTGCGCGCCAGGTATCTGCGGAGCAAGTTCAGATAGGAAGTCGGTCCGATGCGGGAAGTTTGCTCGGAACTCGTTTTTGGTGTTCGTGAATCGGCCCCGCGAACCGGACGACTTGTTGTCTTCATGATCTGTCGATCGTAGTCGTCAATAGCTCCTATGCCCGCAAAAGGGGAAATACGAGACTGCCTGGCCACTCTTTCACATGTTCAAAAGTCGGTTACGCGGTGTGCTGTTCGACATATCGGTCAAGTAGGGCCCGCAACATGCGCTGATAGGGCACTTTGGCTTTTCTAGCTTCCTTCTTTAAAAAATCGATGCTGGAGCGGGTAAACTCCGATGTGACTTTCACGGTTTCCGCCTTTTTCACCAGTTGTGATGGCGGCGGGAGAAAGTCTCTGATCACCGTGAGCTTGCCTTTCGGGGCGTCTTCAAGATTGCCGCGTTTTCTCATAGAACCTGCTCCACTTTCTCCAATTGCCCGCTCCGATAATGCGAATGTTGCGTCCACGCATGGTAAACCGCACCGTGAGTATGCCTTTGGGGGTCTTGCCTATCGAAAACAGCCGAGGTTCATCTTCGGAATGCGCCTCATCCAGCGCGATAATACGGTTTTTGTCGTAAAAAGCAACCTGCGCGTCCACAAAAGCGACTCCGTGCTTCGTCGTCCCATTCAAAAGTAGATTTTACCATATGTTTATAAGTATTAAAATATGGGAGATACTCGTCGTCTCTCCGACGCGCTCGTTTTCTGGCATCATGCCAACCGTGGAACGGCCCTTCTCTTGCCGGATATGATTGTGATCATCCTGATTACTTGAACTGCGAGCCCACCGACTAAGTTGGGTCCTTCGGCGACTAGCCCCGACCTGTGAACACCTGCTGCGACCGCCTAGTCGTGGTGAAAATAAAACACGTTCCCGTCCAGATCCTTCACCGTGAACTGCCGCAGTCCCCAGGGTTTTCGCTCCAGAGGTTCCACGATATCCGCACCCAACAACGTCAGTTCCCGATACGTCCCATCAATATCCTCTGCGAATACCCAGTGAACCGCTGGCTCGAACGGCGGCTCTCTCCTGCGGAAGAAGATCGCCGTCTTGCCGCGGGAGACAGCCCCGATCTCTTTGTCCGGATAAAGCCATCCAATCTCAAAGCCGAGTGCATCTCTGTAATGTTGTTGTGCGCGTTCGACATCGGCAACCGGCAACTCCGGCACTGGCTGGCCAATCGAGGTCATTTTGTCTTTCTCTGGTGCGCCCATCGCATCTCCCTGTTTCTCGCCATTCAATCTGCCCGTTATGCTACAAGATCGTCCTTGCGTCAAATCAAAGAGGACCGCCCGAGACGTCGCGCCTTCCCCAATCGCCCGCTCATCCCATATCCTGTCAGTGCAGACCAAAACCCATGCTCAAGAAAAACAGACTCTTCACTCCCGGCCCCACTCCTCTTCTGCCTTCAGCGCAGACCGCGATGGCCGCCTACGGCGCTCATCACCGCACTGCCGAGTTCCGCGCGTTATTCAAGCAAGTCCTCGCGGACGTTAAGGACTTTATCGGAACAACGAACGACGTTCTGGTATTGACCTCGTCGGGCACCGGTTTCATGGAGGCATCGGTTTCGAACCTGACTTCGCCCGGCGACCGCGTGCTGGTGCTGACCGCCGGCAAATTCGGCGAGCGATGGGTCGCGCTGACAAAAGCTTTTGGATGCTCGGTAGAAACCGTGTCCGCCCCTTACGGCGAGACTTTTTCCCTCGACGAAGTGCGCAGCAAGCTCACGCCTGACATCCGCTGCGTTTACGTGCAGGCCACCGAGAGTTCGACCGGAGCGAGGCATGACGTTGAGGCGATCGGGAAGTTGGTGCGTGGCGCGGCGGACAGCCTGTTCGTGGTGGATGCCATCACCGGCCTCGGGACGACACATCTCGATGTCGACGCGTGGGGAATCGACGTCATCATCGGAGGTTCGCAGAAAGCCTTGATGATTCCCCCAGGCTTGGCCTACGGTTCGGTGAGCGAACGAGCCTGGCAGCGCATGGAGACGACGAAGTCTCCGCGCTTTTATTTCGATCTGCGCAAAGAACGCAAGTCCGCGGCAAAGGCGGAGACCGCCTCCACTCCGGCGACCGCGTTATTTGCGGCCATGGCATCGGCTTTCGAGTATGTACGGCAGATGGGCGACGGAAATCTCGTTGCCGGACGCGACGCGCTCATCGATAACGCCGAGCTGTGCGCAGCGATGACTCGGGCGGGGGTCGAAGCGCTGGGACTGAAGTTATTCGCCACCGCCGCCCCTGCCGCCGCGTTAACGGCCGTAGCCGCACCAGCAGGCGCAGATTCCACAAGTATCTGCAAACGTTTCCGCGAACAGTTTGGCGCGGTTGTCGCCAACGGCAACGCCGAACTCAAGGGGCAGCTCTTCCGCATCGCTCACATCGGCTACTACGATTATCTAGATACGATCGGCGTGCTCGGCGCGCTCGAACACGTCATCGCCGAGACGACGAGGCAGAAAGTGGAATTTGGAAGCGCAGTTCGTGCGGCGCAGGCAGTGTATGCGAAGACCATATCAGAGGTTGAGGTCGGCGCTCGCTGACAGCTTTAGCTACGAGTCAAGCGCTTCGCGGCGCAGCTTGCGGCTCTCTGCCAGCAATGTCATGGAGTGCATCAGATTCTGAAGCGTGACGATCCCGACCAGGTGCTGCTCGTCGACCACCGGGATAATGCTCAAGTTTCGTGACGATAGTTTGCGGAACGCGGAGGCAAGCGACTC